>NZ_JBIQXQ010000003.1:47051-182102 GCF_058231045.1 Sediminibacterium sp. FW305-C-269
TGCTGGATGCTGGATGCTGGATGCTGGATGCTGGATGCTGGATGCTGGATGCTGGATGCTGGATGCTGGATGCTGGATGCTGGATATTGGAGGTTGATAACGCTGCTAATCCCTATTCCAGCATCTAGCATCCAGTATCCAGCATCCGGTCCCCCCCCTTTTTGGGTAATTCTTAACGAAATAACGGCCCAAACCCCATTCGGACTTTATAAATTGCCCGTAATTAACTAATTTTGCCAACTTGTTATGAATAGGATCGTTCTGTTATTGTTATCGGTAGTACTGCTCACCTCTTCCTGCTCCAATAAATTTGGAAAAATCATGAAGAGCAAGGATTATGAGTACAAATACAAAATGGCCGAACAATACTATGCAAACAAGAACTACGGTTATGCCCAGCAGCTCTTTGAAGATATCTTTCCCTATGTAAAAGGGTCCACGCGTTACGAGGATATGTATTACAAGTTCGCGTACTCTTACTACTACCAGAAAGATTATCTGAATGCAGAGAACCTGTTCAAGAGTTTTGTAGAGAACTTCCCTACCAGTACCAGGGGAGAGGAATGTGATTATATGAGGGCCTATTGCTATTACAAGCAATCACCCAAAGTGGAACTGGACCAGACCAATACCAACAAGACCATGCAGTTGATGCAGGCATTCCTCAATACACACCCTAATTCCGAAAGGGCAAAGGATGCCAGTGAGATCATTGATAAATGTCGCGAGAAACTGGAGCTGAAAGAATTCAAAGGAGCAGAACTGTATTATAACCTGGGCTTTTACAAAGCGGCTGCCATTGCTTTTGGGAATGTGTCTGATAATTTCCCCGATTCAAAAAAATCAGACGAATACAAGTTACTCGTGATCAAGTCATACGTAAAGTATGCAGAAATGAGTTACGAAGAGAAACAGAAAGAGCGTTATGAGAAAGTGATCTCTGAATGTAACGACTTCACCGAGCGTTTTGCAGACAGCAAATACGTGGAGGAAGTTGCCAAATACAAAACACAAACCAATAACATTTTAAAAAATCTGAAAAATGAGCAAGCTAAGAAGGCAAATGAGCGCTAATACCGCCAGTGTGGTTGAAACCAAAAGCCTGATTGACATCAAGGGCAAAACAGGCAACCTGTACGAGTCGATCGCTATTATTGCCAGAAGGGCCAATCAGATCAATATATCCCTGCGGGAAGAACTGCACAACAAACTCGAAGAATTTGCCAGCCATACAGACAGCCTGGAGGAAATTCATGAGAACAAAGAGCAGATTGAGATCTCAAGGGCCTACGAAAAAATGCCAAACCCCGCAATCCTGGCTACCCAGGAATTCATGGAAGGAAAAGTATACCACAGGCGCAACGACGAGAGCGACCTGTTCAGATAAGCCAACTATTTGATAAATGATACGAAAACGACAGTGATGAACTGTCGTTTTTTGTTATTTTGAGGGAGATTGTGGTGGGCAATGGGCAGTAGGGAGTGGTGAGTGGTCAGTAGGGAATGGACAATGGTGAAGGGTCAATAAATTACACACTACTGACTACTCCCCACTCCCCCCAGAGAATTCTTATATTTACACTCGTTTTCATTGCCTACTGCCTATTGCCTATTCACCATTGACAATTCACAATTGCCCATTGCCCATTCACAAAAAAACATGCTCCAGAATAAAAAAATACTCATTGGCATTACCGGCAGCATTGCTGCCTATAAGTCCATCCTGCTGGTTCGGCAGTTGGTAAAACAGGGGGCCGAAGTAAAGGTAGTGATGACCCCTGCCGCCAGGGAATTCGTATCTCCGCTGGTATTGGCAACGCTTTCCAAAAATGCCGTCATTTCTGAACTGGCAGAGGGCAGTGAATGGTCCAACCATGTAATGCTTGGCCGTTGGGCTGACCTGTTCGTGATTGCGCCATTAAGTTGTAATACACTCGCAAAAATGGCGAACGGGTTATGCGATAACCTGTTACTGGCCGTATACCTTTCAGCCACCTGTCCGGTGGTTATAGCGCCGGCCATGGATGAAGATATGTGGCAACACCCTGCCACACAGAGGAACCTTGATCTGCTGAAAGGATACGGTAACCATATCATTCCTGTGAACAGCGGAGAGCTGGCCAGTGGCTTGCATGGTGAGGGACGGATGGCAGAGCCTGAAGCCATTGTCTTATTCCTGGTGGAGCATTTTTTCAGGACAAAGGAACTGGCGGGCAAAAAGGTTATGGTCACGGCCGGACCCACGTATGAAGCCATTGATCCCGTTCGTTTTATCGGAAACCATTCTTCCGGTAAAATGGGTTTTGCCCTGGCGGAAGAGTTGTACCTCCGCGGCGCTGATGTACAGTTGATCACCGGCCCTACACAGCAAACCACCGCCTTTACTGGTATCCGCGTGAACAAAGTACAATCCGCCGCCGAGATGTTTGACACCAGTGTGGCGATATTCCAGGGTGTGGACATTGCGGTTATGTCGGCAGCCGTTGCCGATTACAGCCCGGCGGAAACAGCCAATGAAAAGATCAAAAAACAACCAGGTAACCTGACGCTGATGCTGGCACCCACCAAAGATATCCTGCAGTATGTGGGAACCCATAAAAAACAAGCTCAGTATGTAGTGGGCTTTGCCCTGGAAACACAAAACGAAAAGGAGAACGCACGTAGAAAACTGGAAAGCAAACAGGCAGACTGTATCGTACTGAATTCGCTGCGTGATGAGGCGGCTGGTTTTGGCGTTGATACGAATAAAGTTACCTTGCTTTGCAAGGACGGGACCGAAATGGTCACTGAACTCAAAACCAAAAAAGAGATCGCAAAAGATATTGTTTCATTCATCGTATCCCGTTTACATGCTGAATAGAAAAGTTGTTTATAGTATGATCCTTTGCTGCCTGTTTGCTGTTCCGGCTGTTTCGCAGGAACTGCAGGCGAGGGTGAGTGTGGTGGCGTCAAGGGTGAACTCCACGGTTGATAAGAAGATATTTACCACATTACAGACACAGTTGAACAACCTGCTGAATAACCGGAAATGGACCAATGATGTTTTTCAGGCAAATGAAAAGATCGAGTGCAGTTTCCTGCTGAACATAGAAAGTATTGTGGAGACCAATGTGTACAAAGCTACATTGACCATACAGGCTGCAAGACCCGTGTATAATAGTTCCTATAAGGCAGCGCTCGTTAATTTCATAGATGCGGACGTGACTTTTAAGTACCAGGAATTTCAACCGGTAGAGTTCAATGAAAACCGGGTGCAGGGAACGGATGCGGCGGCGGCCAACCTGCCGGCCATCCTGGCGTATTATGCCTATATGATCATCGGGCTTGACTATGACTCCTTCTCACCCAAAGGCGGAGAAACTTTTTACCGTAAAGCCCAGAACATAGTGAACAATGCACCGGAAGGCAGGAACGTAACAGGCTGGCGGATGTTTGACGGTCAGCGTAACCGTTATTGGCTGAATGAGAACCTGATCAATACCCGCTACAATATCATCCATGATGTGGTTTATGCATATTACCGGAAAGGAATGGATAATATGGCCGGAGCAGAACCAGAAGCCCGAAAGAACTTACTGGAAACCCTGATCCAGTTGCAGGCTTTCAATAAAGAAAATGCCAATACCATGTTCCTCCAGTTCTTTTTACAAGGAAAAGTGCAGGAACTGATCGGCGTTTTTAAAAAGGGAACAGGCGACCAAAAAAATAAAGCCGTCGACATTCTTGCAGAGATCGATGTGATCAATGCTTCACGCTATAAACAGGAATTGCGATGAGGAATGCCATCAAGCTGTTTTGTGTTTGCCTGATAGTTGTGATGGGATGTCGGTCCGGTATTTCCAAGGAGGGCTTACTGGCGCCTGATAGTATGAAAGTGGTTATGTGGGACATGATGAAGGCCGATGAATTGTACCTCCGTATCAGTATCAAAGATACTACGGCAGCCAGGCGTAAGGAGAATATCCGGTTATATGAACAGGTTTTTGCCGTACACAAGATCACCAAAAAGCAGTTCGATAGCAGTTACCGCTTTTATGCTGCCCACCCCGACCAGTTCAAACTGTTGCTTGACTCACTGGACACCTACGCTGCACGTCAACGCACCAAGCAGTTTGAAAAGAAGTATGGCACGTCCAAATAGGGAATCTTCTCTACCTTTACAGGTATAACGATTGCCACATGAACAAAGTATTTGCCAATGCCGATGCGGCCATACACGACATACCTGATGGCGCCACTTTAATGCTGGGTGGTTTTGGCCTGAACGGTATTCCCGAAAACACCATTGCAGCCCTTGTTAAAAAGGGAATTAAGAACCTCACCTGCATCTCCAATAACGCCGGGGTGGATGGGTTTGGTCTGGGCCTGTTATTGCAGACCCGTCAGATCCGGAAAATGATGGCCAGTTATGTGGGAGAGAATGCGGAGTTTGAGCGGCAGTTATTGAGTGGAGAACTGGAAGTGGACCTGATACCACAGGGAACCCTGGCTACCCGTATCCAGATGGCCGGGATGGGCATCCCCGCTTTTTATACCCCCGCCGGCTATGGAACCGAGATAGCAGAAGGAAAAGAAGTTCGTGAATTCAATGGTAAGAGGTACCTGATGGAACACGCTTTGCATGCGCAGTTTTCGATCGTGAAAGCCTGGAAAGGAGATACGATGGGCAACCTTGTTTTCCGTAAAACCACCCGGAATTTTTCCACTTCCATGGCCAAAGCAGGTGATATTACGATCGCTGAAGTGGAGCAACTGGTGCAACCCGGCGAGATTGACCCGGATGATGTGCATGTAGCCGGTGTATACGTGCACCGCATTTTCCAGGGAAGTCATTACGAGAAACGGATTGAACGAAAAACGGTTCAATTGGCGAATAGTTAGTAATACCTCTATTACTAACACTCATTCCTCATTCATAATTCATTCGTATGTCATTAGATAAATTCGGTATCGCCAAACGCATTGCACAGGAACTGAAAGATGGTATGTATGTAAACCTGGGCATCGGTATCCCCACGTTGGTATCCAACTATATTCCGGAAGGCATGACCGTGATCTTCCAGAGCGAGAACGGTATATTGGGTATGGGACCTTATCCAGTGGAGGCAGAAGTGGATGCAGACCTGATCAACGCAGGAAAAGAAACCGTGACGCTGATACCCGGCGGGGCTTTTTTCGACAGTGCCGAAAGTTTTGGAATGATCCGTGCGGGTAAGATAGACCTAACCGTACTGGGTGCCATGGAAGTAAGTGAGAACGGTGATATTGCCAACTGGAAAATACCCGGCAAAATGGTGAAAGGGATGGGAGGAGCGATGGACCTGGTAGCCAGTGCCAAGAATATTATCGTAGCCATGATGCATACCAACCCAAAAGGAGAAAGTAAACTGCTGCCTGCCTGTACCCTTCCATTAACGGGAGTGGGCTGCGTAAAAAAAGTAGTGACAGAACTGGCTGTGCTGGATATTACCCCTGAAGGATTTGTCTTAAAAGAGCGCGCCCCCGGCGTACCGGTAGAAGAGATCGTTTCCAAGACCCTTGGCAAACTGATCGTTCCTGATTTTGTACCGGAAATGATGTTATAACCACCTTCGCAGCTAAAGAAAATAGTGTTTCTTTGCGCACCGGACAACAATCTGGCTAACAGATTGTTATACACCGGTAACTTTCACCTAAACCATAAAATAACATCATGAGTATCCAGACCGGACAAAAGGCTCCAGAATTTTCATTGTTTGATACCGATAAGAACAAGGTATCACTGGCAGATCAGAAAGGAAATAATGTAGTGGTATTATTCTTCCCCCTTGCATTTACAGGCGTTTGTACAACCGAATTGTGTAATGTCAGGGATAATATCGCTACTTACAACAATACCAACGCCAAAGTGTTCGGGGTTTCTGTTGATTCACTGTTCAGCCTGGGTAAATTCAAGGCCGAGCAGAACCTGAACTTTCCGCTGCTTAGCGATTTTAACAAAGACGCAGCCAAAGCCTTTAACGTACTGTACGAAACCTTCCCGGCATTCGAAATGCAGGGGGTAAGTAAAAGGGCAGCTTTTGTTATCGATAAAGAAGGTGTTGTGCGTTATGCAGAAGTTTGTGCCACACCGGGCGACCTTCCCAATTTTGCAGCGATCCAGCAAACACTGGCTGAATTGAACTAGAATATCCCCAAAAAATGCCTTCCGGCTTATAACCGGAGGGTATTTTTGTTAAAAATGGGGTGAAACTCTTGTTAAAACGGGTTAGATTTAAGTAATTTGTCATGCATGCGAAAATTTTACCTGATCGGATTGGTACTTTTCTCCCTTTTCAGCAGCAGTTTTGGTGCTGACGATACCGTGTACTGGAATTTCACCGACGGGTCTACCCCCAAGATCGCCCATTTTTATCCCAACCCTGCCACCAGTTATATCAATTTTACTTTCGATAAATCGGTTGATAAATCCTACACCTTACAAGTGTATAATTTCATCGGGAAAAAGATGAATGAGTACCGCATCACCGATGCCAAACTCACCATTAACCTGGATGACAATTATTTAAGAGGCCTTTACATTTACCAGCTGCGCGACCAAAGCGGAAGAATCATAGAATCAGGTAAGTTCCAGGTAAACAAATAAGCTTTCATTAACTAAGGGATCAGTGGGACTCCGAATATATCGCTGTCCATTCAAATTCACTAAATCACAAATTAGTAATTCATCCGCTACCTGTCCGTCACTTCTACGATCAGAAATTTCAGATAGTTCGTATTCTCCATGCCCCAGATGATCGGGTGATCGCTGGCCTGCGCCTGAAAAGTTACCTGGCGTATTCTTTTGCGGGCATCTTTGGCGGCCTGTTCAATGGTTTGCAGGAACTGTTCAGGTGATACCAGGTTGGTGCAACTGGATGTTACCAGGAAACCCCCGTTGCGAACGAGTTTCATACCCCGGAGATTGATCTCCTTATAACCCGTTAAGGCTTTCTGTATGTTCTCGCGACTCTTCGTGAAAGCGGGTGGGTCCAGCATCACCACATCGTATTGTTTGCCTTCCTTGCCCCATTGTTTCAATACATCGAATGCATTCACGGCTTCAAAGTGACAAATAGCATCCAGTTGGTTCAGGGCAGCATTCTTATTGGCTTGCGTTACGGCAGTTTCAGAAATATCCAGTCCCAGCACCGATCTGGCACCATAGTGGGCTGCATGTATCTCAAATGTGCCGGTATAGGTGAACACACCCAATACCTCAGCACCTTTGACTAATTGCTGTATGGCCCGACGGTTATCCTGCTGATCGAGAAAATAGCCGGTCTTCTGTCCGTTCTCAATGTCTACCCAAAACCGTAAACCATTTTCGTTGATAAGAATATTCGTATCGAAGGGGGCGGATAAGAACCCTTTCTGCTGGGGTAAACCTTCCAGTTCACGAACGGGTACATCATTCCTTTCATAGATGCCCTTGGGCGAAAAAATAGCCTCTAATGCCGAAACAATGGCTGCTTTCCAGGTATCGATCCCCAGTGAAAGGGTCTGGATCACAAAATAATCGTTGAACTTGTCTATGATCAGGGCGGGCAAACCATCGGCTTCACCAAATACCAGCCGGCAGTTTTCGGTATAGCCTATTTTTTTCCGGTATTCCCATGCCTGCAGGATACGATTATGAAAAAACTGCTCATTGATGCTTTCCCCTTTGCGGGTAAGCAGGCGTACCAGTATCTGTGATTTTGGGTTGATATAACCACGGCCACAGGGCTTGCCATCACCATAATATACGTTCACAAT
Organism: Sediminibacterium sp. FW305-C-269; assembly: GCF_058231045.1. Taxonomy (NCBI): domain Bacteria; kingdom Pseudomonadati; phylum Bacteroidota; class Chitinophagia; order Chitinophagales; family Chitinophagaceae; genus Sediminibacterium; species Sediminibacterium sp. FW305-C-269. The sequence continues at coordinate 54,828 of NZ_JBIQXQ010000003.1, forward strand.
GTCCCCGCCGGTCACTTCACCCTCAATTCTTTCCACTTCGTTTCCATAGATCCAGGGGTGCCCGTTGGCAATCCTGGTGGCGATCTTTTTCCGGAGATATACACTTGTCATGCGCCAAAGATAATGGTTTGGTATTTTGGGATGGCGACTTCGGCCCCGATAGAACAAATGCTAACCCCAAACCCAAACTTCGCTTCCTTTCTGCCATTTTTTCCCTTTTCTTTGCCCCGGCAATATTTTTGACAGGTATTGCAGCACAACGAATTATTATTATGGAAGAGCAAGAAATGACACAAAACCCTGAAAGTAAAGAAACGGTGAACGAAATGGATATCAATACTGACGAAAATGCAGCCGGAACCTCGCATCTGAACGAGCCGGTAGCAGAGGGGAACGGCCTTGAAAAACTGCAGGCTGAACTGCAGGAACAAAAGGATAAATACCTGCGCCTGATGGCAGAATTCGACAATTTTCGCCGCAGAACCGCCAAAGAGCGCCTGGAACTGATGCAGACGGCCGGAAAAGAAGTGATCGTTTCCCTGCTGGAAGTGCTGGACGATTGCGATAGGGCCGAAAAACAATTACAGGCTTCTGATGATATTGCCCTGCAGAAAGAAGGCGTTCAGCTGGTATTTAACAAACTGCGCAGTACCCTGCAGGCAAAAGGGGTAAAAGTCATGGAGAGCATTAATACGGATTTTGATGTGGAGAAACATGAAGCCATCACCGAAATACCGGCACCAAACCCTGCTATGCAGGGTAAAGTGATGGATGAAGTGGTGAAAGGCTATTATCTGAACGATAAGATCATTCGTTTTGCCAAAGTGGTGGTAGGAAAATAAAATTGTGAACCAGGAACCTTTTGCTGCGAGCCGGGTTCTGGTCTTATTTTCTGCTCGCAGCTAAAAGAAAGAAGCCAATGGCTAATAAAAGAGATTTTTACGAGATACTGGGTGTCAGCAAATCAGCCAGTGCCGATGAGATCAAAAAAGCTTATCGGAAAGTGGCTATGCAGTACCACCCCGACCGTAACCCCGGTGATAAAGCCGCAGAAGAGAAATTTAAAGAAGCTGCAGAAGCATACGAGATATTGAGTGATGCGGATAAAAAAGTCAAGTACGACCGCTACGGCCACCAGGCATTTGGTCCGGGCACATCGGGCGGTAGTGCGTACAGTGGTAACATGGATGATATCTTCAGCCAGTTCGGGGATATTTTCGGAGAAGACATGTTTGGCAGTTTCTTCGGTGGTGGTGGAAGACGTGGCGGTGGTGGCCGTGCCGCACGCGGTCAGCGCGGAAGCAATCTGCGTATCAAACTCAAATTAACTTTTGAAGAGATCGCCAAGGGAGTTACCAAAAGTGTGAAAGTGAAAAAGCACGTGGTATGCAGTACCTGTGGCGGTAATGGTGCAAAAGATAAGAACAGCGTACAGACCTGCGGTACCTGTAATGGCAGTGGACAGGTACGAAAAGTAACCAGCACTTTCCTGGGGCAAATGCAGACCGTAACCACCTGTCCTACCTGTAACGGAGAAGGCACTACAGTAACTGCCAAGTGTGGGGCCTGTAAAGGTGAGGGAAGGGTATATGGCGAAGAGACCATCAGCATCGATATCCCAGCCGGTGTACAGGAAGGTATGCAGCTCAGCATGAGCGGAAAAGGTAATGCAGGTGAAAGGGGTGGTGCTCCCGGCGACCTTATCATACAGATCGAAGAGGAAGCACATACAGAATTACACAGGGATGGATTGAATGTGGCGTATGACCTCCATATCTCTATTCCCGATGCAGTATTTGGTACGCATGTGGAAGTGCCAACCATTGATGGTCGCGCCAAGATCAAGATACCACCGGGGACACAGAGTGGAAAGATATTCCGCCTGAAAGGAAAAGGATTCCCCGAAGTGCAGGGCTATGGCAAGGGCGACCAGCTGATACAGGTGAATGTATGGACACCGCAGCATGTAACGGCCGAGGAAAAAGAGGCGCTGGAGAAAATGGGTAAGAGCGATAATTTTAAACCACATCCCAGTAAAGGGGAGAAGAGTTTCTTTGAACGGATACGGGATGCGTTCAATTAATACAAAAATGCCTCGCTGTACAGCGAGGCATTTTTGTGTATAGTTACCAAACTTTTTGTTTCTTCCGTTCTTTACCCGGATGATAGATCCTTATGGCTTTTTCTACCAGTGACAGGAATTCTGCCTGTTGGGGATCCTGAGGATCGACCGCTGTTCTGGCCAGCGACCATACATCTTCAGGCGAATAGTTCCGGGTGAACCTGGAATGTTTCAGTATGGATCCGAACATAGCCACCGCAGCGGCGAACCGGTAAGCTGAATCAATGGTTTCTATTTTTTCTGCCTGACCGATGATGGGGAATGACTGCTGCAGGATACTGTCCTTTCCTGGTATCCTGTATTGCAGGGAAGCATTGGCGATCAATTTTTTTTCATTGAACCGGTTGCCTGATGCCGGTATGATCTCGAAGATGGCCATCAGGGAATGCCCGCTGCCGATCTCACCACCTTCCAGCTCTCCCGTGCTGTCGTCCGCGAAATGTTCTTTGTTATCGAATCCGATCAGCCTGTATTCACTGATGCTGTTCGGTTGAAAGGACAGTTTGATGAACGCATTATTGGCAACAGAGTACAAGGTCTGGGTAAACTCCTTGACCAGTACTTTCTGCGCTTCCTGCAGGTTATCGATATAGGCAAAATTACCATTGCCTTTTTTGGCAAGTCCTTCCAGTTTGCTGTCTTTGTAATTCCCCATGCCCACACCCAGGCAGGTCAGATAAATGCCACTCTGCCGGTAACCACTGATCATGGCTTCCAGTTCCAACTCAGAGGTCTGGCCAATATTGAAATCGCCGTCGGTAGCGAGTATCACACGGTTGTTCCCTTTTTTGATAAAACTTTTTTTGGCCAGTTCATAAGCGATGCGGATAGCCCCTTCGCCGGGCGTATCGCCACTGGCCACCAGCGAGTCGATGGCTTCACGGATCCTTTTTTTGTGTGCGCCGCCTGTTGGTGCCAATGCTACACCCACGCCGCCGCCATAGGTTACGATGGTGATGGTATCTTTCTCGCGCAGGTTGTCGGTAAGCATGCCAAAAGCTGATTGTAACAACGGCAAACGGTTGGGTTTGTCCATCGAACCCGATATATCTATCAGGAATACGAGGTTGGAAGAAGGGATACTGTCAAGCTGTAGCCTGGGTGCCCTGATGTTCAGGAACAGCAATTGGTTTTGTTCATCCCAGGGGCAGGTGCTCAACTGACTCCTGAAACTGAAATAGCCGGTATCCTTTTTTGTGCCATGTATTTTCGAAAGATTGAAATAGTTCAGCATCTCTTCTATGCGAACGGCATCGACCGGTACCATCATCTCGTGGTTCAAAAACCGTCGGATATTGCTGTAGGAAGCTTTGTTGATGTTCAGGGAGAAACCTGTTTCCGGGTATTGGCCGGCTGCAATAAAACCGTTTTCCACCAGGTTGCTGTAGCTCTCACCCAGTACAGAGAAAAAATTACCGCGACTTCCTTTCAGGTTGGTGGTGATGGATATGGGCTTACGGCTGTAGAGGTTTGCCGTAGCAGGTAACATCTTCATGGTAATGGACTGAAACTTCCGGCTATCGATGGCCATGCGGATCGTTTCGTAACCTGCCAGGCTGATTTGCATGGTATCGTTGATGCTTGCTGTGGATATGCCGAATGTGCCGGTACTGCCACTATAGTAAGGGAAACTGCCTTTCGACAACAGCTGAATCTTGACGCCCTGTAACCATTGCCCACGTTCATCGCGTACTTCACCACGTAGGTAATACTGTGCCTGTGCAGCGGGAAAGCCAAGCCATACGCATACAGCCCAAATGATTAGTTTCATTGGTCAGCAGGATTTCAATTAAGTTAGCACAGTGTACAGGCAATAGCAAGCGCCTGTAAAAGATTAGCAGATTTTTGGCTATACGCCCCGCTCCAGTTGGTAAAGCTCACGGATATTACGTCCCAGTCCGTCATAATCCAGTCCGTAGCCCAGCACGAACTTATTGGGAATAGAAAAACAGCAATAGTCGATGGTAACCGGGTAAATGGTAGCATCGGGTTTGTGCAGTAATACCGCCACTTTTAAAGATGACGGATGCTGGTTACGCAACTGTGGTAAAAACTCGTTCATGGTCTTGCCGGTATCAATGATATCTTCCAGGATGATCACATGGCGGTCTGTGATATCTGTATCCAGTCCGATAGCGGTGATGACCTGGCCGGTAGACTTGGTTCCTTTATACGAAGCCAGTTTGATAAAACAGATCTCCGCTTCAATGGTCAGGTATTTGAACAGGTCCGATGTAAACATGAAAGAACCGTTCAGTATGGCAATGAATAAAGGTTTTTTGCCTGCATAATCCCTGTCAATCGTATTCGCCAGTTCTTTTACTTTTTCCAGGATAAGGGTCTCTGGTAAATAAGGTACAAAGGTTTTGTCGTGAACGGTGATGGCTGACATATGGCAGTTTTAAATTGTCCTGAAACTGGGTATCAGGAATGATTATTTGGGTGAACGGGGTGTTGTGTTAACAGTGGTTGTGGCAGTGGCAGGCCGTAAGTATATCTTCTCGCCTGTATTCACATTGCTGCTCCGGCTCAGCCGGTTATATTCCAGTAAACTGTCCAGCCGAATGGCTTCCTGCTGACAAATGGAGTGCAGGGTTTCGCCTTCTGCTACCACATGAAAATCAACGGCCCCTTTTTTGGGTTTTCTTTCAATGAACATCAACCGGTCAGTATCCAGTATATCCATAGAAGAGAGGTCGTTGTACTCGATCAGTTTGCTCAGCGGAATATCGTATTGGTTGGCCAGCGATAGTAGTGATGTGCCTTCCGCAGCATAGATCACTTTGGTATTGTTAATTACGAAGATACCAGCGGGATAACTTGTTTTTTTGTTTACAGTTACCTGCGCGTTGGAAGATATACCGGTATTCGATGGGGCAGTTGCTATGGCCGGTTCGGGTTGAGCTGTTTCCTGTGTAACAGGAGTAACCGGTTGTTCTGCAGCAGGCGTGGCTACCGGAGCGGGATTGGCTGTGACCGGTTTAGACTGGCTGTAAGATTCGCTTACAGGCGTCTGGTTCCTGGCAAGTGCGGTAAGACTGTATTGCTGGAGTTGATAATCATTGATGAGTTTCAGCAAACGCTGGGGATAGGTAGGGCTGGTAGCATAACCGGCTTTTTTTAAGCCTATGGCCCAGCCTTCATAATCTGTGGGGTCCAGTTTGAACAGGAAAGCGTAATGAGGTCTAGTTTTCAAAAAATCGGAATGATCACGAAAAGATTCTTCTGCTGATGGATATACGCGGAAACATTCCCCTTTCTCATCGTCATCGTGATAGGTCTTTGCGCCTGTCCATTCGGTCTTGCACTTGATGCCAAAATGGTTGTTGGAAGTTTTGGCCAGGGGGCTTTCTCCCCATTGCGACTCCAGGATACCCTGGGCCAGTGTAATGGCGGCGGGAACACCCGTGCGTTGCATTTCTGCCATCGCCAGTTCTTTGTAGCTATCGATATATGCCAATACTTTTTCTTTCTGTGCCCGGGCTGTGAAAGAGAGAACCAGGCAGAAAAGCAGGACCAGTTTCTTCATGTCATTTCTTTTTTATCAGCAATAGCCCGTCACGCATCGTTATCAGCACCTGTTCGGTTCGGGGGTCATTGTGTACATGTTCATTAAAAGCTTCTATGGCTTTGGCATTTTTACCGCTGATGGGTTCCTGTAATACCTCGCCATGAAACAATACATTGTCGGCTATGATAATGGCTCCCGGGCGTAAGCGGGGTACGATCAGCTCGTAGTACCCGATATAACCGGTTTTGTCGGCATCCAGGAAGACCAGGTCCCAGGTATGGTTGAGCGTGGGAATGATCTCCATTGCATGGCCAATGTGCAAATGTATCTGCTTATTCTTTTCGGATCTGCTAAAATTTGCCCGGGCAGTGGCTGCATCCTGTTCCCGCAGTTCAAGGGTATGCAGCTCGCCGTTTTCTGCCAGTCCTTCAGCCAGGCAAAGCGCACTGTAACCGGTAAAAGTACCCACTTCCAGGATATACCGGGGATGTATGAGAGCGCTGATCAGGGAGAGGAACCTGCCCTGTACATGACCACTCAGCATGTGCGACAGGGGATGGTTGGCCAGGGTCTGCTGGGTCACCTCCTGCAGAAGGGTATTCTCCGGGGAGCTGTATTTTGCCGCATAGGCTTCTGCCTGTGGAAGGATGAGGTCCATGGGCAAATATACAATGAATGAATGAGTGGATGAGTGAATGAGTGAATGATCAAGACCGTCATTCACTCATTCAATGATCTTATGCTTTCGCGGGTTCGTTGGAGGGTTTGGATGCCAGCCATAAACCGATAAAAGTGATTAATCCGTTAATGATCAGCAGTTCCAGGCCCAGTTCAAAGGAACCGAAGATCTGTTTCTGGAAGCGGTCCAGCAGGAAACAGATGACGGGTGAGATCACACAGATGAAAGGTACCAGGTGATCGCTCACCTTACGTTTGGAAATGATGCCGAAAGTGAACAGGCCCAGCAGCGGTCCATAGGTGAATGTGGCCACTTTCAGGATCAGGCCGATCATGCTGGAGTCGTTGATCCATTTGAACATCATCACAAACAGCAGGAAGATGAACGCGAAGGAAAGGTGTACGCGTTGACGTAATTTCTTCTTTTGCTCATCTGTCATATCCGACCTGCGTTGCATACCGATAATATCGATACAAAAAGTGGAGGTCAATGCCGTGATGGCACCATCTGCACTTGGGAAGAGTGCTGAGATCAATGCGATGATAAAGATCACAGAAACAAATGGAGGCATATGCTGCAGGGCGATGGCAGGAAATAATTTGTCACCGGTCACATCCAGATTCAGCTGGGTAGCATACAGGTACAGTAAACCGCCGAGGAACAGGAAGATCAGGATCACGATCATCAGTACAATTGACATAGAGATCACATTCTTCTGCGAATCTTTCAGTGTTTTAACAGAAATATTTTTCTGCATCATTTCCTGGTCCATACCGGTCATGGTTACGGTGATAAAGGCTCCGGCCAGGATCTGTTTTACAAAGAACAGTTTGCTGTTAGGGTCTGTGAAAAAGATTTTGGAATACCCTTTTTCCCCCATTACCTGCAGGCTTTCGCCAAAACCCATGTTCATTTGGCTGAGGATATATACCACGCAGATCACCAGTCCCAGCAGCATACAGGTAGTTTGCAGGGTATCGGTCCAAACGATGGTTTTCACACCCCCTTCATAGGTGTACAATAAGATCATCACCAGGATAATCAGGGTAGTGGCCCAGAAAGGAATATGAAAACTGTTCAGGATGGCTTCCTGCAGGATATTGACTACGAGGTACAAACGTGCGGTAGCGCCGAGGATGCGTGACAGGATAAAAAAGCCGGCACCTGTTTTATAAGATTTAAAACCCAGGCGGTTATGCAGGTAATGATAGATGGAAGTAAGGTTCAGCCGGTAGTAAAGCGGAAGCAATACATAGGCGATTACCAGGTAACCGATAAGGTAACCAAGTGTGATCTGGAAATAAGCAAAGGATTCTTTGGCAACGGCTCCCGGAACACTCACAAAGGTAACACCGCTTAAAGAGGTGCCTACCATACCGAATGCCACCAGCATCCAGTTACTGCTTTTGTTACCGATAAAAAATGAGTCGTTGTTACTGTTCTTACCCGTGTACCAGGCCACACCGAGTAATATCATGAAATAGGCAATAACAAAGGAAAAAAGCAGTAAAGGAGACATATTGGGGCAATTAAAATGATCAAACGAAAACGGAAAAGTAGTGAAAAATATTTAACCTAATTTGCCATTCGAAAATTTGGTATATGTCTGTCAATAATATCGCAGTGTTTTGCGGGTCGCGCTCCGGTAAAAATCCATTGTATGTTATGCATGCTGCACAGTTGGGCCGGCTCTTTGCAGATCGGAAGATCACGATGGTGTATGGTGGCGGCAACAAAGGCCTGATGGGTGCTGTGGCCAATGCTGCCATGGACAACGGTGGTAAAGTGATCGGTGTGATACCCGAGATCTTACTGGAATGGGAGGCCGAACACAAAGGAATCACCGAACTGAGAGTGGTGGCCGATATGCATGTTCGTAAAAAAACAATGTATGAGTTGTGCGATGCGGCCATTGTATTGGCCGGCGGTAACGGAACGCTGGATGAATTGTTCGAGATGCTGACCTGGAACAACCTCAACATCCATAATAAAAAAATTGTACTGCTGAATACGGCAGGATTTTACCAACACCTGGTGGTACATATCGACAGGATGCTGGATGAGGAATTCCTGTATGATAACTGGCGCGACCGGTTGATCGTTTGCGATGATCCGGTCGCTGCTATCGACGCTTTGGTTTAAGGTACATGCCAAAACCTGCCCGAAAAATGGGCAGCGGATCGTTGTACTGATCGCGGTAGGGAGAGTTGATGTTTTGGGTTACATCGATCATCAGGGTAACATAGGAATAATGTGAGCCGAGTACACGAGTTCCATAACCCACACCTACCAGTAAACTTCCTGCATGGTATTGATAACTGCCGGTTTGCCCGGTTTGAACATTCTTCTGACTGGAATTGATCCAGTTGAATTCGGGCTGTACCTGCAGGTGCAGGAAACTGACAGGCCATACCCGCAGGAAAGGGCCACCACCCAGGTTGAAATTGCGGAAACGGATATTACTGAATTCGGAAGCGTTCTGTGAAAAATAGTTGATGTTCAGTGCCACACCACCATCCAGCCATCTGGCGATGCTGTAGCCGATCTCGGGATTCAAGCCAACATTGAAGGAACGGTTGGTGATACCCAGGTTCAGGCTGGTACCCAAAAACATATTTTCCCTTTTGAATTTGCCCCTTTGTTCCTCCTCTTCATTCTGCTGGGCAAAACTGCCGGTGGCTGTTACAGCCAAAACGAGTACAAAAAGCAGTTTCTGGATCTTCATAACGCACATTTCCTGCAAACCTACTCATTTCAGCAGGCATAGAAATTTTTTGTTATCTAAAAAAATGTTAGGAAGATCCTGATCATTTGATGATCCCTGCTGTCAGTAAGCATTTTTCGCTCGCAACCTGTTCTGGCTGCCTGTCTGCTGGAACCGCTCGAAATGATTTCTAAAACCTTCAAAATATGCCAGTTATCCCTGTGTCTGGTTTAGAAAACCGCAAAGCCCGTTGGATATTCTTCAAGAAAGCAGTGGCAGGATAAATAATTTTTATGTGTACCTGCCACACATAAAAATCAGCGAAAGCATTAAACAATTACTTTTGTAATCTAACTAACGTTTGTTTGTTTATGATGGCAGCTACTATGATCCCCAAGCAGATCCTGCAGGAATTGGGTTTAACCGACAGCACAGGCATTCATTACCAGTTATCGCCCGAAGAATTGGCAGAACAGACGGTTCTGCGGGGGCAGGGTGTATTCAACGATACCGGAGCCCTTTGTATACAAACGGGTGAATTTACCGGCCGTAGTCCGAAAGACAAGTTCATCGTAAAAGATGCGATCACGGCGGACTCGGTTGACTGGAACGGTTTCAATATACCCATTGAAGAAAAATATTTTCACCAGCTGAAGAAAAAACTGCTGGATTATCTCGGCGAGAAAGAAGAGATATGGGTGCGCGATGCACATGCCTGTGCCGATCCCTCTCACCGCCTGAATATCCGTGTCATCAACGAACATCCCTGGAGTAACCTGTTTGCGCACAATATGTTCCTTCGTCCTTCAGATGAGGAGTTGCCGGATTTTGAACCGGAATGGCAGATCATACAGGCGCCAGGTTTCAAGGCCGATCCGGCAGTTGATGGAACCCGGCAGCACAATTTTGCGATCCTGTCATTCACGCATAAAACCATACTCATAGGAGGAACCGGTTATACTGGTGAGATCAAGAAAGGTATTTTCAGTGTACTTAATTTTATTCTCCCCAATCAAAGGAATGTACTGAGTATGCATTGCAGCGCCAATATGGGTGCAGCAGGTGATGTGGCCGTTTTCTTTGGCCTGAGTGGAACGGGTAAGACCACCCTCAGCGCCGATCCCAACCGCAAACTGATCGGTGATGATGAACATGGCTGGACCGACAGTTCTGTATTCAATTTTGAAGGCGGCTGTTATGCCAAGACGATCGACCTGAGTGAAGAGAAAGAGCCCGAAATCTTCCGAGCCATCCGCCCTGCGGCATTGGTAGAGAACATCCAGTTTTATCCCGGCACACAAAAGATTGATTTCAGCAGCAAACGGATCACCGAAAATACCCGGGTAAGTTATCCGCTGGGTTATATCAGTAATGCATTGGAGCCAAGTATTGGCGGTTTACCCAGGAATATCTTCTTTTTGACCTGCGATGCTTACGGTGTATTGCCTCCGATCAGCCGTTTATCTGCCGGACAGGCCATGTACCAGTTCATCAGCGGTTATACAGCAAAAGTAGCAGGCACCGAAGCGGGTGTTACCGAACCCAAAACCACTTTCAGCGCCTGTTTTGGTGCACCCTTCCTGCCACTGCATCCCGGTAAATATGCCGAAATGCTGGGGGAGAAGATGCGCAAACATGAAGTGAACGTATGGATGGTGAATACCGGTTGGAGTGGTGGTCCTTATGGTGTAGGCAGCCGCATGAAACTGGGCTATACCCGCGCCATGATCACCGCAGCGCTGGACGGAAAACTGGATAAGGTAGCGTACGAAGCCCATCCCGTATTCGGGATGGAAATGCCATTGAGTTGCCCCGGTGTACCCGCAGAAATTTTGAATCCACGCAGCACCTGGGCGGATACAACTGCCTATGATGCCAAAGCACGCGACCTGGCCCAGCAATTCGTGCAGAATTTTGAAAAATACGCTTCCGGCGTATCCGAAGAAATTCTGCAGGCCGCACCCAAAACTAACTGATTACCGTAATGCCATAACGCATTACAGAAAGGGTCTCTTGGTTGCTTGTCTGTTACAGGAACGCCACCCAAAAGGTGGCGTTTTCTATTGGGATAGAAAGCTGATAGCATGTCCCCTGCAGCAGGAGGTGCCGATAAGTTTCAGTAAACTTCCCTTCCGGAGAAGGAAAGTCGTCAGTGGTGAGTGGTGAGTAGGGAGTAGGGAGTGATTTATGATAGCCCTTCCTCTATTCACCATTGACAATTGACCATTCACGACTCACGTCTCACGATTCACCCCCCAAGTTACTGCATTTCGCCTGCGTATAAAAAAAGCCACCCGGGAAGGATGACATCTGTAAGCATATCAATTCAATGTATACCAATACTTTACTCACTATTCATTTTAAGTAACTCCACATTAACCACACTATAAACCTACACTACAGCATAAAAATGTTGTAAAATATGGGTATTTTGTTGAACAGCTATGGGTGATCAATATCGTTAACCAAAACTAACTATATGGCACGTATCAACCAGGATGGACTGACCGGGCTGGTGGGTAACCTAGTGTTTTATACCATGAACGGCAAGTCTTATGTTCGTTCCCGGCCTGTTTATTCTCCCTCAAAACAAAAGCAATTGGCAAGATCCGGGTCGGCACAACTGTTTGGACAGGTATCCCGTTGTACCTCCGTATTGTTAGAGCAGTTGCAGCCAAAACTGTTATTCCCCTTAAAAAGAGAAGCATATAACCGGTTCAGGAGCTGGCTATTACGGCAGTATAAGGCCCACGCCGGTTTGGCAGACTGGCCCCTCAGTTGTTTGCCCAATGATCAGTGTCAGTTACAAAGCTTTTGCGATCTGCGGGATGTATTCCGGGTGCAGGTTTCAGCAGAAGACCTGGGTGGCGGCAAAGTCCGGATCATCATTCCTGCATGGAATCCCGTGCTGCAACTGAGTGCGCCTCCGGGTACCAGCCATCTGTTGATCCGGCTCATGGTCCATGAACTGTCTTTTGCAGAAAGAAGCCGTATGGTATCATCCGGCATGGCAGAGATCAGCTTTCCCTTTACAAAAGAACAGCAACCAGCCAGCGAGATCCTGCTGGACTTAGCTGGTCAGAAAGAGGATCTGCTGTTCCTGTCTGTTTCACTGGCTTATGAAACCTTAACCACCCCATCCGGTTCACAGCTGGCCAACGCAGCCTGGCAGCCGGCAGCTGTATTGGGGATGGGGAGGAGGAAGGAGTGATGGGGGCAATGATAGAATGATAGGATGATAGAATGATAGAATGATATAGGATCGTGTGTGTGACAAGGGTGGCCCTGGTCTGTGTAAAATGATCTTTTGCGAAGGGGCTCCCCGGCGGGGGACCCTTCGCTTAGCATCGCCGATCTACCACTTTTTCACTCATCATAGCACAAAAAACTAAGTAAGAGTAATATCCTGCAACTCCATATATGCAATAACAGGATATACGCTTTGTTCACCTGTATAATAATAGCTGGCTGAAGGAATATAAATCTCCCTGTACTGAGTATTTTGTAATTCTAAGCGGAGGGTGCCCCGCTGGGGAGACCCTCCGGATAAGAAAATCAATGAATATGAAATCAATAAAAATTACCGGGCTAATAATACTGACGATACTGTCAACCCTTAGCTCCTTTGCTCAAGATAATTCAATTCCGTTTGGCAATAATCCCCAATCGGGTCATTACGCCAATGTGAACGGCATAAAAATGTATTATGAAGTGTATGGGAAAGGACAACCCTTGCTATTGATACATGGTAACGGCGGCTCTGTCAGAAGCAGTTCCAGCCAAATCCCCTTTTTCTCAAAACAGTACCATGTGATTGTTGTTGATAGCCGTGGGCAGGGCAAAACCAATGACAACAGCGATAGTCTGACTTATTCATTAATGACCGAAGATTACAATGCTTTACTGAATCATCTGAAGCTTGATTCAGTACTTGTTTTTGGCCAAAGTGATGGTGCTATTATTGGCCTGTTGTTAGCGGCCCGCCATCCTGAAAAAGTAAAAATGTTGGCGGCAATGTCGCCTAGTATTCGTCCTGATGATTCTGTATTCTATCCAGAAGCGGCAGCATTAAACCATCGATTTTTTGATAACCTCCAAAAAAAATCAATTGCGGGTGAACCCGGTGCTGAACGTGAATTTAAATTACAGAAATTGATGGCCTATCATCCACAGATCAGTGCTGATGAATTAAAAAAGATTAAAGCTCCTGTTTTAGTAATGACTTCTGACAGAGATTTGATCCGTCTGTCGCATATAATAGAAATATTCGAAGCTGTTCCAAATGCCAACTTATGTGTACTGCCCGGCTCTACTCATTTTGCAATTAAGCAAAACCCGGTTGCAGTTAATGAAACGCTTTACAGGTTTTTTACCGAACCTTTTATAATGCCCACATCAATAGGTTATTTGGAAAAAATATTTGAACAGTATAAATAAAATTAAGGGTAACTACAGTCAATAAAAGTATTTGCAAAAGCAGTCTTGACAATATAATATCAGCTATTTGCAGGCATCGGCAGTGACTGGGACTCAACGTTCAATGTTCAGCTTTTCCCTTCTTCGAAGGGTCTCCCCGGCGGGGGACCCTTCGCTTAGAATCACCGCTCTGTCATTGTTCCACACATTATAGCGCAGAAAACTAAGTAAGATCAATATCCTGCAACTCCAAATATGTAATAACAGGATATACGCCTTGTTCACCTGCAAAATAATAACAGGCTGAACTGTGCAAGTAGTCTTCCGGCAGTCCGCCTGCAGCAGTTGATTGCGGTTTATACACAGGGGAATTTGCGGTTCTAAGAAACGGAAGCCTGTATTGGGTGGTTGGTAGTGCTAAGCGTAGGATCCCCCGCCGGGGAGACGGAGAAGGAAACAAATAAAAAGGTATCTTTACATTGTGAAAGAATCGCAAAATATAATAGATTCATTAAAAAAGCTGAAGCCAGAGCTGACAAAGAAATATGCAGTAAGCTCTATCGGTCTTTTTGGCTCGGTTGTCAGGGAAGACTTCTCTCCGACAAATAGCGACATTGATATAATAGTCGATTTCTCAAAACCGATAGGTATAGAGTTTGTTGATCTGGCTGAATATCTTGAATCTGTTATAAATCGAAAAGTAGACCTGGTTTCCCAAAAAGGCATTAAACCAAAATATTTCGAGCAGATTCAAAAAGAAATAATTTATGTCTAAAAGAAGCACTGAACTACTCATAGAAGACATAATTGAATCTGGTAAAAAAATTATTAGATATACTGCAGCTTTATCGTTTGAACAATTCATAGCTGATGAAAAAACTATAGATGCAGTCGTGAGAAATTTTGAAATTATTGGCGAAGCTGCAAATCGTCTGCCTGAGGAATTTAAAGACGCACATTCAAATATTGATTGGTTCAGGATACGTGGCTTTCGAAACCGGATTGTACATGCTTATTTCGGAATCGACTACACCATTGTTTGGCACATAAAAGAAACCTACCTGCCTAATTTACTTTTACAATTGGAAGAACTGTAAAGAAGCAGCATTCTGCGCATAACATTGCATTTGCCAAAGCTGGGCAACAGAATATATTATCTCGGTTTTCCTTCCGCGAAGGGTCTCCCCGGCGGGAGACGCTTCGCTTAGTATCACCGCTCTACCACTGTTTCGTTTCACTCATCCGAGCACAGAAAATCAAGTTAGATCAATGTTCTGCAACTTCAAATATGTAATAACAGGATATACGCCTTGTTCACCCATATAATAATAGCAGGCTGAACTGTGCAGGTAGTCTTCCGGCAGTCCGCCTGCAGCAGTTGATTGCGGTTTATACACAGGGGAATTTGCAGTTCTAAGAAACGGAAGCCTGTATTGGGTGTTTGGTAATGCTAAGTGTAGGGTCCCCCGCTGGGGAGACCCTACGGGGAAGGAATAACCGTTTTGCAAAACTGGTAGGTGTACTTCTATAACAGTGAAGCGCTAAATTCAGGTTTTGTGCATCTAATGAAGGTTAGTCTCAAAAACCTGTCTTCGTAAAGCGGTAAACAGTTGCACCTGGAACTCACATTGTTTCTCAATCGTTACTTCAGCAGCTATCAAAACAACCCGAACAAAGTACTATCCACCTTACTGATAATATCCCCGAAATGTTCATCTGTTTCGGCAAATTTGTTCTTGTCGCAATCAATAATGAGTAAGGGACCTTCTTTGTAGCTGTCGATCCATTTATTATAATACTCGTTCAGCCGCTTCAGGTAATCCAGACGGATATTCTCTTCATATTCCCGTCCGCGTTTCTGTATCTGGGCCACCAGGGTGGGTACAGAGGCTTTCAGGTAGATCAGCAGGTCTGGTGGCTGTACCATGCTTTTCAGGGTCTGGAAAAAAAGGTAGTAATTATCAAAATCTCTTTTGCTCATCAGCCCCATTTCGTGGAGGTTCGGGGCGAAAATATTGGCATCCTCGTAGATGGTGCGGTCCTGTATCACGGTCTCGGTTCCATGATGGATCTCGAGCAACTGGTTCAGGCGGCTGTTCAGGAAGAATATCTGCAGGTTAAAACTCCACCGGGGCATATCCTCATAAAAATCCATGAGGTAGGGGTTATGGTCCACATCTTCGAACTGGGGAATCCAACGGTAATGTTTGCTCAGCATTTCCGTTAACGTGGTCTTTCCCGCGCCGATATTGCCGGCCACTGCAATGTGTTTTGGTTTTTTTGCCTTTGCCATAAAAATGAAAGTACGAAATACGCATATGAACTATGCGGTAATAGAAATATTTTTTTAACTTCTCATGCCAGTATCCAGCATCTAGCTTTGAGCCGCGAGCCACGAGCAACCAGTAACCAGAATCCAGTAACCAGAATCCAGTAACCAGAATCCAGAATCCAGCACCTAGTAATTCATCCCAACCGCCTGTCTTACCAGTTTCAGCGTTTCTGAGGCGCTGGCTCTGGCTTTATCGGCACCCTGCCGGATGATCCTCCCCAACAGTTCCTTGTTGTTCTGGATATCGGCTGCTTTCTCGCGGATAGGTTTGATGAAACCTGCCATATCCTCTGCCAGCTGTTTTTTCATGTCACCATACCGTATCACGCAGTTACCGCTGCTGCTGGCATTGAAGTCGTCCTCGAATTTTTTCACGGTATCCGGACTGCTTACCAGCCGCATCAAGGTGAACAGGTTCTCGATATAATCAGGTTTTACAGCATTGGGTTCAGCCGGCCCCTGGTCGGTCTTTGCTTTCATGATCTTTTTACGGATGCTCTCATCGTCATCCGCCAGGTACAGGGTGGCCATCTGATTCTCGCTTTTGCTCATTTTGCCATTGCCGTCAAGTCCCATGATGCGTACCAGTTCGCCGCCAAAATTAAAGGCATAGGGCATCGGGAATACTTCGCCATAACGGTAATTGAAGCGTTCGGCAAAGTTCCGGGCCATTTCCAAGTGTTGTTCCTGGTCTTTGCCCACCGGTACTTTCAGGGCACGGTGGATCAATATGTCTGAAGCCATCAAAACCGGATAAGTGAGCAGTCCCGCATTTACATTCTCTGGTTGCAGACGGACTTTCTCCTTAAAAGTCACGGTCTTTTCCAGCTCCCCTTTATAAGCCAGCATATTCAGGTACAGGTATAGTTCGGCTATTTCCGGAACATCGCTTTGAATATAAAGCGACACTTTTTCCGGGTCCAGTCCGCAGGCAATATTTTCAGCGATCACCCGGTGTACGCTGCTCTGCAGTTCCCGGGTATCGGGGTGTGTGGTAAGACTATGCCAGTTGGCCACAAAAAAATAACAGTTATAATCATCCTGCATCCGCACATAATTGCGCATAGCCCCGAAATAATTACCCAGGTGCAGGAACCCGGTGGGACGAATGCCGCTTAAAACAACCTCTTTTTCCATAGGCGCGAAGATAATATTAGTGGATGGGGAATGGTGAACGGGGAATGCTTTTTTTTAGGAGAGATCCACGGATGGCCGATTTTACTGGCATCCGGATCGGTCGATCAGCGTTCTGAACGTGACAGATAAACCATTTTGTGAGAGGTGTTTTTCAGGAAGTGTATGCGATAAATGCTGAATATGAATTTGTGTAAGGATATTTGTACCGATTCACGGATGCTTTGTTTATGAATCCTTTAATCCGCAATCCACTGATTTATTTTTGAACGAGATCGCCACCATATTAACTTCTCCCATCGAATACCTGAAAGGGGTGGGCCCCCTGCGTGCAGACTTGTTGAAAAAGGAACTGGAGATCTTCACGTTCGGTGATCTGCTGGATCATTTTCCCAACCGGCATATCGATAAGACCAAAGTCAGCCGTATCCGAGAGATCACGCCGCAGACAGAATATGCACAGTTGGCAGGTACGCTCATCAGTTATGAAACGATGGGGGCAGGAAGGGGCAAACGCCTGGTGGCCCAATTGCGCGATGCATCGGGCATACTGGAACTGACCTGGTTCCAGGGCATCAACTGGGTGGTGAAAGGTTTGCATGTAGGCAGTGATTACCTGGTGTTTGGCAAAACAGGGTTCTTTAATGGCAAACCCCAGATCGTGCACCCGGAAATAGAACCGTATGTGGCGGCAAAAGCGGGGGGCAAAGCTTACCTGGAGCCGGTGTATCCCACTACCGAAAAACTGAAGGCCAGAAGCTTTAATGGAAGACAGCTGGGCAAATTGACCTATACGTTGCTCACCCTGCTGCAACCCAAAGACCTGCCGGAAAATATTCCGCAGGAGATACTGGATAAGCTGCAACTGATGGGCCGTTTTGAAGCGTATCGCAACATACATTTCCCGGGCTCACCGGCTTTGGCCGATGCAGCGATGAAACGACTGAAGTTCGAAGAACTGTTCATCGCACAGGTAAGACTGAATCTGGTTCGATTGCAACGCCATCATACCAGCAAAGGGGTGGTATTTGAGAAAGTGGGCGATTATTTCAATACACTCTATGCCAACTACCTGCCATTTGAATTGACCGGCGCCCAGAAAAGGGTGTTGCGAGAGATCAGGACGGATACGGGTAAGGGCCACCAGATGAACCGTCTATTACAGGGCGATGTGGGCAGTGGCAAGACCATTGTGGCATTACTGAGCATGTTGCTGGCAGCAGACAACGGTTACCAGAGCTGTTTGATGGCACCCACAGAAATATTGGCACAGCAGCATTATACCGGATTGAGTGAACTCCTGAAAGATATGCCTGTTGAGATCGCTCTGCTTACCGGTAGTACCCGCGCGGCGGAAAGAAAACGTATTCTGAAAGGATTACTGGAGGATACGATCCATTTTGTGGTGGGTACCCATGCTGTGATAGAAGATGCGGTACAGTTCCGTAACCTGGGACTGGTGATCGTGGATGAACAGCACCGTTTCGGGGTGGCGCAGCGGGCCAAACTATGGGAGAAAGCGGCTGTTCCGCCACATGTACTGGTGATGACGGCAACCCCCATTCCGCGAACGCTGGCCATGACGGCTTATGGCGACCTGGACTACAGCATCATGGACGAGCTGCCACCCGGTAGGCAACCGGTCACCACGGTTCACCGTAACGAAACCGCCAGGGCCAATGTGATGGATTTTGTTCGATCAGAGATTGATAAAGGGCGGCAGGCATACTTTATCTATCCCCTGATCGAGGAAAGTGAGAAACTGAGTTATGAGGACCTGATGCAGGGATATGAACAGGTGAAAAGTTTTTTTCCGGAACCCAAATTCCATATCAGCATGGTGCATGGCCGGCAACCGGCCGAGCAGAAAGAGACCAATATGCAGCGTTTCGTAAAAGGCGATACGCAGATCATGGTGAGCACCACGGTGATAGAAGTGGGCGTGAATGTACCCAATGCCACGGTGATGGTGATCGAAAGCGCCGAGAAATTCGGCTTATCGCAATTGCACCAGCTACGCGGCAGGGTGGGCCGGGGCAGCGAAAAGAGTTTTTGCATTTTATTAACGGGTAGCTCAGCAAGCAAAGAGGCCCGCGAACGTATCAAAACAATGTGCGCTACCAATGATGGGTTCCGGATAGCCGAAAAGGACCTCGAGATCCGGGGTCCCGGCGATATTGAGGGTACCCGCCAGAGCGGTGCGCTCAATTTTAAGATCGCAAGTATTGTGAACGACAAGGAGCTGCTGGAACTGGCCCGGGCAGAAGCGGAAAAACTGGTGGAAGAAGATGTGGAGCTGTCCATGGCAAAGAATTTGCAGTTAAAGAACTTCCTGCAGTCGCAGAAACGGAAGCATGGGTGGGGGAAGATATCGTGAGTGGTGAGTGGTGAGTAGGGAGTGGTCAGTGAGTGGGCAATGGTGAATTGTCAATTGTGAATGGGCAGACCCCTATTGACAATTGACAACTCCCTACTCACCACTCACCACTCACTACTCCCAATTCTTAAAACTATCCTAACAATCTGAATTTTTGAACTTTATCATTGCACCGGACGTATATAAATCGTAACTTTTAAAAAAATAGTTTGGCTATACTGAAGACGATAGGAAGAATACTGGTATTGCTGCTGGTATCTGCAAATACCTTTTCCCAAAACAACCTTGAATTTATCGAGAATAAAGGGCAATGGGACAAGCAGATCCGTTTCAAGGGAGAGATGAGCACGGGGGCTTTTTTGCTGCAGGATAACGGTTACCGGGTGGTATTGTATAACAAGGACGACCTTACCCGTATCAGTGAATCAGTTCATAAACATGGGGTGAAACCGGTACAAAAGACACTCGGTACAAAGAATACATTGGAAAAAAGATTGCCCTTGCCATCTGAGCAGGAGCCTGTTTCCCCGGCATTGCGCGGGCATGTCTATGAGATGCGTTTTTTGCATGCCAACCCTGCTCCCGAGATCGTTCCGGACAAACCCCTGGAAACCTACGCCAACTATCTTATTGGTAATGATCCCTCCAAATGGGCCAGTAACTGTAAGACCTACCAGGCACTTACCTACAAAAATGTGTATCCCAATATCGATGTGCGTTACTATACCGCCAATGGCGTATTGAAATATGATATCATTGTGCATCCCGGCGGAAACCCTGCCAGTATTGCTATGTATTTTGACGGGGCTGAAAACCTGCGGGTAAAAGACGGTGCGCTGCAGATCAGGACCTCTGTGGAACTGGTGCAGGAAATGGCACCATATACGTATCAACTGATCGATAACAACCGCAAAGAAATTCCCTGCAGTTATGATGTGAAGAGTAATATTGTTCAGTTCAAGCTGGGAGCAGCCTATTCCCCCACGGCAACCATGGTGATAGACCCCTCGGTGGTATTCTCCACTTTTACGGGTAGTTCGGCTGATAACTGGGGGTATACGGCTACCTATGATGCCAGTGGTAATTTTTATGCCGGCGGTATTGTATTTGGAGGAAACAGAAGCTTCCCGGTAAGTAATGGTGCTTTTCAGCAAACCTACCAGGGTGGTAATACACAAACGGGAGAACCGGGTGGTTTTGATATTGGGATCATGAAATTCGATCCCACAGGTGCAAGGCGCATTTATGCCACCTATATCGGTGGTGCCACAGGTAATGAACAACCCCATAGCCTGGTGGTGGATGGGGCGGGTAACCTGGTGATCGCCGGTAGAACTACTTCTACCGACTATCCTGTTCAGGGCGCTTTAAAAACCTATGGCCCGCTGGGTGGCGGTTGGGACATAGTACTGACCAAACTGAATGCAGCCGGAACAGGGTTGGTGGGTTCGGTGCGTATTGGCGGTAAGGGAGATGATGGTGTGAATATCCGTCACAAATATCCTACCCTTGGAGCCGAATCGATCGACCGGAACTATGGTGATGATGCCCGAAGTGAAGTGATCCTGGACAATGCGGGTAATATTTTGTTTGCTTCCTGTACGCAATCGTCCAATTTCCCGGTCACTGCTGTTTCTGTACAAACCGGTTTGGGCGGTGTTAATGCCCAGAACCGTGCGCAGGATGCCGTTATCTTAAAACTGACACCGGACCTGAGCCAGGTACTTTTCAGCGTGATCGTTGGTGGTAATGATGATGATGCGGCCTTTGTACTGGCTATCAATCCCTTTACCAGCAATATTTTTGTAGCCGGCGCCACTGCCAGCAGTAATTTTCCGGGCGATAAGACCGGTGTCAAATATGCTGCCTACCAGGGTGGACTGAGTGATGGATTTGTTGCAGAATATACCAGTAACGGGGTGCCTGTAAGGACAGGCTTTTTTGGTACTGCCGGTATCGATGTGATCTATGGTATCCAGTTCGACCGTTTTGGTTTCCCCTATATTGCCGGTACCACTACCGGAAACTGGCCAGTGGTGAATGCTCCCTTTAACCAGGCCAATGGAAAACAGTTCATTGTAAAATTGAAACCGGATCTGTCCGATTACGTGTACTCCACCGTGTTTGGTTCGGGAAGTGCCAATCCTAATTTGTCGCCGACTGCCTTCCTCGTTGACAGGTGTGAGAATGTATATTATTCCGGTTGGGGAGGTTCCGTGAACATCGTCGAAAATTATCCCAACGCCGGAACCAATGGATTGCCTATTACCGCGGATGCATACCAGAAAGTAACGGATAATAGCGATTTCTACTTTTTTGTCATGGAGAAAGATGCCAAATCGCAGCTGTATGGAAGTTATTTCGGGCAGTTGGGTGGTTTCGGGGAACATGTAGATGGCGGAACCAGCCGCTTCGACAGAAATGGGGTCATCTACCAGGCCATGTGCGCCAACTGTAGTTCACCCAAGCCCAGGTTTCCTACCACACCGGGTGTATGGTCGCCCTACAACGGCTCGCAGAGCTGTAACCTGGCCGCAGTGAAAATTGCTTTCAACCTGGCGGGTATCGGTGCCGGAATACAGGCTTCTATCAACGGAGTGCCTCGTGATACTTCGGGTTGTGTGCCCATGACAGTGGTTTTCACAGATACGGTTGCCATGGGGAAAAAATATGTCTGGGATTTTAATGATGGCAGCGCTCCCGATACCACCACCGCACCAACGGTTACGCATACCTTCAACACCATCGGTATGTACCGGGTACGCCTGATATCGGTTGATTCGACCAGTTGCAATATTTCCGACACAGCCTATGTTACCATGCGGGTACGTGATGACGAGGCGGCACTGAAAATGGCGGCCGTAAAACTGCCGCCCTGTACCTTACTGGCCTATGAGTTCACCAATAATTCAGTGGCGAATAAACCATTTACCAATACCAGTTTCCGCTGGGATTTTGGCGATGGAACCACACAACCGGCCGGTTTGGGAAAAGTGACACATACCTATGCTTCGGCAGGAACCTACAATGTGCGTTTGGTATTGGTCGATACTAATTATTGCAATGCTCCCGACAGTATCACCCAACGCATACGGATCTCTACCAACGTAAAAGCGCAGTTCACAACACCGGCCAAAGGCTGTGCCCCATATACGGCCATGTTTGATAACACTTCTTTGGGAGGCAGCGATTTTATCTGGGATTTTGGTGATAGCACCACTTCTGCCGAACATGATCCCCAGCATGAATATACCCGAACAGGAGTATACCGGGTTCGGTTGATTGCCAATGATCCGAATACCTGTAACCAAACGGATACCTCGGCATATTTTACGATAACGGTCAATCCGAATCCCAGTTCTTCATTCACCTACACGCCCAATCCAACAGAACCCAATACAGCGGTGAGCTTTCTGAATGCCGCTGTGGGGGCAAGCAGTTACAAATGGCTGTTCGGCGATGGCGATACTTTGTTCACGATCAGTACTGATACAACGGTGCGCCACCTGTTCAACGCATCGGGCACGTATAATACCTGCCTGGTTGCCTACAACAATGCTGGTTGCAGTGATACCAGCTGTCAGCCGATTTCTGTTACGATCAACAGTTTACTGGATGTGCCCAATGCATTTTCTCCGAACGGAGACGGGCGCAACGATAAGATCTATGTGCGCGGTTATGGTATCGAACGGATGACCTGGACCATCTATAACCGCTGGGGAGCGGTGGTCTACAAGGGAACGGATCCATACGAAGGATGGGATGGTACTTATCAGGGAAAGATGCAGCCACAGGATGTGTATCATTATACCCTGGTGGTGGAATTCAGCAGTAAGGAACGGACAACGAAAAAAGGAGATATCACGCTATTGCGATAAGGTTATGCAGATAAGAAAGAAAATACAAATGGGATTGGTTGCTCTGCTGCTGGCAGGGACAGTTGATGCACAGGACCTGCATTTTTCGCAGTATTTCAATACGCCCATGCTGGTGAATCCGGCCAACACCGGTTTTAATCCGGATTACGATTTTCGGGTAGGGGGTAATTACCGGAACCAGTGGGCCAGCATAGGTGGCAATCCCTATCGTACCATGAGTGTATGGGCCGATACCAAATTATTTACCGATCGTTTCGAGAATGGCTGGCTTGGCGTGGGCGGTTCTATTTTAAAAGATGTGGCGGGCAGCGGCAGCTTATCATCCACCGGCGGTTTTGCCAGTGTTGCCTATCACCAGATGCTTGGCTACAATAGTTTGCTGAGCGGCGGGTTTTCACTCGGGTATGTATCCAAACGCATCGATCTCTCCAAACTCACTTTTGATAACCAGTGGAACGGAAGCTTCTTTGATGTTACCATTCCGCCCAATGAACCTTTTGCTTATAACAAAGTCAATTACCTGGATTTGCAGGTAGGCCTCAACTATGCCTATTTTGCTTCTGAGAATGTATATTTTAATGCCGGACTGAGTGTGATGCATATCAATCGCCCGCTGGAAAGTTTTTTTGATGCCACTGTTTCGGATAATCGCGTGCAAAGACGGTATACGGCATTTGTGAACAGCAGTATCAAAATACAGGATGTGTGGATCGTGAACCCGAATGTATATGTAAGTAAAATGGGCAACAGCTGGGAAACCGTTGTGGGTTTCAATGCCAATCGCGACCTTACCGGCGATGGGCTTTCCCAATTGATCATTGGACTCTATTACCGTAACAAGGATGCACTGATCCCCATGTTGGGTTACCAGGTAAATGATCTCAGGTTCACCATCAATTACGATGCAACGGTATCGAGCCTCAGCAGCTTTAACAGCACCAGGGGTGCTTATGAACTCTCTATTGTAAAAACCGGGATCTTCCCTTCCAGTGCAGGGAGATCGGTGCGATGCCCTACTGTTCGTTTTTAATTCCCCATCTGGCAAAATAAGAATAGGGTAGACATACAAGGATCATCCGGTGCATGCTACCCTATTCAGCTGATACGGGGGATAAGTATTCAGTTTTTACAGTGATGAGATCTCATTCCCGTCACTTCGGATGCTGTAATCTTCTTCTTTAAAATATTTACGGTACTTGTCGTTCACTTCTTTCGGTTGTTGGATGCCATTAATGTAGAGCTCCCCTTTTTTCACTTCTATCCGGTATCCCTTTTTCCGGTCGATCAGGCCATCTTTTTCCAGGTTCCCGGTAAACTCTTTTAACTGTGCGATCTCTTTTTTCGCTTTTTCAATACCTGCTTTGGCTTCAGACATGCCTTTCTCCACGTCTTTTTTGATCTTTTCCATATCGATCTTCGACTTCAGTCTGGCTTCACTTATTTCATCCTTAGCCCGGGCCATTTCCTTTTCGATCTGTTTCTTGTCGATCTCCTTCATTTTCTTTTCAGCTTCGCGCAGGGAACGTTCCACTTCGGTCCTGGTTTTTTCCCAATCTACTTTTGCAAGGGCGGTTTGCACTTCGCGGCTGATCTTCTCAAAATCGATCTTTTTCATTTCGTCCATGGCAGCTTTCAGTTCTTTGTCCATTTTGGCGAAATCGATATTCATGTTCCTGTTTAGTTCCTCTGCTGCGCGGTCCAGTTCTTTTGAGGCTTTATCGAGGTCCCCCACAGTATAATCCCTGTTCTGCGAATACTTTTTACGGGGTTTGCTGGTGTCATCCTGGTAATGAATGCTGTAAGGTTTTACCGGGATCTGGTTGTTCTCGGCGGTTTTCCAGGAAAGGGTGCCCAGGGTGACAACCGCTATTCCTGCCAGTGCCAGCCCGTTTTTTACTTGATGTTTCATAGTTGCATGGTTTAATAAACGAATTATTTCGTAGTAAATATACGAGTGAATTCGTAATTCAATATGCCGGTTAACATTTTTTTATTTATTTAACAAATACGTGAGAATACCTGAGCTGACCGTTTGTTCAAATATATTATGCGTATTCCTGCGGCTTAATTTTTATCTTGCGACATATCAACGAACCACTATGAAATATTTGCCGCTGAATCCGCAACTCTTTATCAATAACCGGAAAAGGTTTGTGAAAGAGATGTTGCCCAACAGCATTGCCATATTTGTGAGCAATGATGAGTTTCCTTCCAATGGCGATGCTCTTCACGCTTTCAAGCAGAATACCGATCTGTTCTGGCTGTCCGGTATTAACCAGGAAGATTCCATGGTGATCCTGTTCCCCGATAACCCGGATCCCAAATACCGTGAGGTGTTGGTGTTGGTTCGTCCCAACGAGCTGAAAGAGAAATGGGATGGTAAACGGTTGCGTGCAAAGGAAGCTGCTGAAATTTCAGGCATCCAGACCATTGTATGGCTGGATACGATTGATGCGCCTTTGCAGACCTGGGTTCACCTGGCGGATCATATTTACCTTGATACGAATGAAAACGACCGCAAAGCATCCCATATCCGCAGCCGCGAATACCGTTTTGTGGATGAGATGAAAGCGGCTTATCCGCTGCATTCGTTCCAGCGTGCCGCCAGGATCATGAAGCAGCTGCGCAGCATCAAGACCAAAGAAGAGATCGAAGTGGTGCAGAAAGCGATTGATATCACCGAAAACACTTTCCGCAGGCTGTTGCAGTTCATCAGGCCCGGTGTAACCGAATATGAGATCGAAGCCGAGATCTGGCATAGTTTTTTAAGCCAGCGTGCAACCGGTCCCGCCTACGGCAGCATCATTGCCAGCGGCGATAATGCCCGCACCCTGCACTATGTTTCCAACAATGCCGAATGTAAGGATGGCGAACTGATCCTGATGGATTTCGGTGCCGAATACGGTAATTACTGCGCCGACCTGACACGTACCGTTCCGGTGAACGGTAAATTCGGACGCAGGCAGAAAACGGTCTACAATGCCTGTCTGCATTTACATAACTATTGCAAAAGCATTCTCAAACCCGGTATATCCATTGTTGAATACACAGAAAAAGTAGGAGAGGAAGCCACCCAGCAGTTCCTGAAGATCGGCCTGCTGCGTAAATCGGATATTAAGAACGAAGATCCTGAGAACCGCGCTTACCGTAAATACCTGTATCACGGTATCTCGCACCATCTGGGCCTTGATGTGCACGACCTGGGAACCCGTACCGCACCCATACAGGCGGGGATGTTGTTTACCATTGAACCGGGTATTTATATTGAGGAAGAAAAAATGGGGATCCGTATTGAAAATAATTTCTGGATCACGAAGAATGGTAACATTGATTTAATGAAAAATATTCCGATCACGGTAGAAGAGATCGAAGCTTTGATGAAAAGAAAATAGTTGATTGTTCATGAACCATCTGCCCGCAATAGCATACCGGGTAGGGAACATGGACCAATGACCCCCAAACCAGGCATGAAACAGATCCCCAACCTATTTA
The DNA here is from genome assembly GCF_058231045.1 of Sediminibacterium sp. FW305-C-269. Classification (NCBI taxonomy): domain Bacteria; kingdom Pseudomonadati; phylum Bacteroidota; class Chitinophagia; order Chitinophagales; family Chitinophagaceae; genus Sediminibacterium; species Sediminibacterium sp. FW305-C-269. Next base: position 81,473 of record NZ_JBIQXQ010000003.1, read on the forward strand.
CCTTACTGAACCTGCTGGCCGGATGTCTGGCTATTGTTGCGATCATGCAGTCGGGCGTGACCCTTTCGGTGGACGCTAATGGCGAGAACCTGGTAGTGATACCTGAAAAGATCTGGCTTGCCAGCCTGTTCATAGGCCTGGCAGCTGTAGTTGATTTTCTGGACGGTTTTGTGGCACGTATACTGCAGGTGCCTTCCGAACTGGGTAAACAGCTGGATTCGCTGGCAGATACCGTGAGTTTTGGTGTGGCCCCGGGCCTGATCGCTTACCAGTTCCTGCGTTTGTGTTTTGCCCAACAGGCAGACGGATTGGATATCAGTACCCTCTGGTTATTACCTGCCTTCCTGCTTCCCTGTGCCGGTGCTTACCGCCTGGCACGTTTCAATATCGATCCATCACAGGGATATGGTTTCAAGGGTGTGCCCATACCTGCCGTTGGATTGTTATTTGCCTCTTTTCCGTTGATCTACTGGTATTCGGGTAGTGATTTCCTGATCAACCTGTTGCTGAATAAATGGTTCTGGTATGGCTCGGTACTGCTGTGCAGTTACCTGATGGTATCGCGTCTGCCCATGCTGGCGCTCAAGTTTTCCGGTATTACCACGCGCAAACTGCTCCCATTCCTCATCATAGCCCTGCTGGCACTGGCCAGTGGATTAAGTTTTGGCTGGCTGGCAGTTCCCATCGCATTTATTGCGTACGTAATTCTATCTTTGACCTTCAAACAACCCGAATAGTATCATGACCTATCATGTTCAGATCAAAGTAATGCCTTTGAAAGACCTGCTTGACCCACAGGGCAAAGCCGTATTGGGCGGATTGCAGAACCTGGGATTACATGCCGTAGCCGATGTGCGTGTTGGAAAACATATTACCCTCGATGTAGAAGCTTCCAGCGAAGCGGAAGCCAAACAGATAGCCGATGAGGCCAGCAAAAAATTACTGGCTAACCCGGTGATGGAGTTTTACGAGATCGAACTGATCAATTAATAGTATTCGCCAGGAGTCTGAACGGGTAGTTAAGAATGATCACTCAATCACTAACTACTCACTACTGACTACTCACTATTCATTCCTAACTGTTAACTCCCTTGCTATACCTTGTTCCCACACCGCTTGGTAACCTGAAAGACATCACGCTCCGTTCACTGGAAGTGCTGCAGCAGGTGGATGTGATCCTTTGTGAGGATACCAGGACTTCCGCCCGTTTGCTGAACCACTACCAGATACAGAAACCGGTATCGCCCTATCACCAGCATAATGAACATAAGATCGTTCAGCATATTGTTGATCAGCTGCGGGCCGGTAAGACGATGGCGCTGATCACCGATGCGGGTACGCCGGGTATTTCGGATCCCGCTTTCCTGCTGGTACGGGAATGTATCAAACAGGACGTGAAAGTGGAATGTCTGCCTGGCGCCACCGCTTTTGTGCCGGCGCTGGTGAACAGTGGCATACCTGGCAACCGCTTTGTGTTCGAAGGTTTCCTGCCCATTAAAAAAGGCAGACAGACCCTGTTGAAACAACTGGCAGAAGAGGAGCGCACCATGATCATCTACGAAAGCCCGATGCGACTGGTAAAGACGCTGGAAGAATTCATCACCTATTTTGGCGCCGAAAGACAGTGTTGTGTCAGTCGCGAGCTTACCAAACTGTTCGAAGAGAACAAACGGGGCACATTGCGCGAAGTGGCTGATCATTTCAAGGCAAAAGCCGTGAAAGGAGAGATCGTGATCGTTCTTGCCGGTAAGGAATAGCCCTTCCTGAACCAGGTTGCAGGTTGTTGACAGCAAGATGCAACCCCTGCCCGGTTTCTTTTGCCCATTGACCACTATTCTGCACTTTCTAAGCTGAATTTCCTGAAATTTACCCCTTCTAAAAATTTCCGCATCACATGAGCCAAAAACTATTGAAGGTTTTCTTACTATCGATTGCCGTTTCCCGGTTAACCACAGCCTTTGCCCAACCCGACCGTTGGCAGCAGCGCATCAAATACAATATCAATGTAGCTGTGGATGTGGCCACCAACCGTTTTACAGGAACGGAAAAACTGGAGTACACCAATAATTCGCCCGATACACTGGATAAAGTGTATTTCCATCTGTACTGGAATGCATTTCAGCCAGGCAGCAGTATGGATGTGCGCAGCAGGGAGCTGGGCAAGATACAGATAGCGGAACCCCGCCGGAACAGCGATGGTTTGGACTGGGATGCACGTGTGAAAGACCGTATCAGCAAACTCACGCCCGATCAAATCGGGTACCAGCGTGTCAGCAGTATCCGGATAGCTGGCGTGGAGCAAAAGCTGAAAGAACATGAGACTATCCTGGAAGTGTTACTCAGTAAACCCATTTTACCCAAAAGCAAAGTGCAGATGGACCTGGTGTTCGAAGCGCAAGTGCCTTTGCAGATACGCCGTAGCGGCCGTGATAATGCGGAGGGTATCCGTTACAGCATGAGCCAATGGTATCCGAAAATGGTGGAATACGACTACCAGGGCTGGAATGCCAATCCTTATATTGCCCGCGAGTTTTATGGCGTTTGGGGAGACTTTGATGTGAACATCACCATCGACAAGAATTATATGGTTACTGCCGGTGGCGACCTGATCAATGCCCATGAAGTGGGTTTTGGTTACCAGGCACCCGGAACCGTTGTAAAACCCGCTGCCGGTAATACCCTTACCTGGAAATGGCAGGCATATAATGTGCATGATTTTATGTGGGCTGCAGACCCTTCCTATAAGATGATTACACGTACCGTAAAAGATGGTCCGTTGATCCGTGTGGTATATAAAGCTGTGGACTCGCTGGAGACCCGCTGGCAGAAAATGGCAGACACTGCGGCCCTGGCTTACCCGATCATGGCAAAGACCTTTGGCGCCTATCCATACAAGACCTACACTTTTATACAGGGAGGCGACGGTGGCATGGAATATCCCATGGGAACCCTGCTGAAAAGTGCCAGCGTGGGCACTGCCATTCATGAGTGGATGCACAGCTGGTACCAGATGATGATGGGCAGTAACGAATCTTTATATCCCTGGATGGATGAAGGATTTACCGATTACGGCAGCACCCGGGTACTGGCCACTTTGCGGAACAGTAATGGCTTCTGGTATGCAGGTTCTTACCGTGGATATTTTGCATTGGCCAAAAGTGGTTACGAAGAACCAGCCAGTACGCATGCCGATCATTACAATACCAACTATGCTTATGCCAGTGCAGCGTATAGCAAAGGCGCTTTGTTCCTTTCGCAACTGGGTTATATCGTGAGCGATAGTGTGCGGGATAAGATACTGCTGTCCTATTATAACCAGTGGCGGTTCAAACATCCCAATCCCAACGATTTTGTGCGTGTGGCGGAAAAGCAAAGCGGTATGGAACTTGACTGGTTCAAAGAATACTGGATCAACAGCACCAAAACCATCGATTACGGCGTAGGTGATATTGCTGTAAAAGATGGTAAGACCCTGATCACCATCAGGCGCATAGGTAAAATGCCGATGCCGGTTGATGTATTGCTCACTTTCAAAGACGGCAGTAAGGAACTACATTATATACCATTGAACCTGATGTATGGAGAGAAGCCGGCAGAAGATGCCACACCCAGAACCGTTCATGAAGAATGGAAATGGACACATCCCGAATATGCTTTCGCCACTTCCCGGGGGATACAGGAGATTAAATCCATCGAGATCGATCCCAGCCTTCGTTTGGCGGATGTGAATAGGGTCAATAATAAACTTGTGATACCTGATTAATCCTCTTCCTGACCCATAATACTTCCTGCGCCTTAGGGCCTTTGCGAGCAATTATTTTTCTCGCAAAGGCCCTAAGGCGCGGTTGTTTTGAGCTATTCTAATCTTACGTTCATGGGAACAGATGAACAGATGAGCAAGGAACAAGGAACAAGAATCAAGGAACAAGGGGACAGATGAATGTTGCAGTAGGCCAACCTCTGCGTTGACTCACCGATCTCTGCGTCTCAGCAGTGAAGAGCGCCTGGAAGAATGAGCAAGTAATAAAAAATATCTCTAAGACAAAAGCCCAACAGCTGAAGACCCTATTTTGCCGCGTGGATCACATATTTCTCTTGAAAATATTCTTCCGGGAAGATCTTGAAGATCGGCATCATTTTGGGACGTAAACCACTTTCGAAAATTTCCTGGGTTAGGTCGCCGCCTTTCAAACAGATCAAACCGGAGGGCAGTGGTTTGCTATGGTCTTTTTTCAGCAGGGGGGCACTCCACTTCCAAAGGTCCTTCAGGGGGGCTACCGCGCGGGAGATGGCATAATCAAATTTTCGGTTTTTGATCTCTTCTGCCCGGGTATGCTGAACGGTGATGTTCCGGATATTGGCTCCTTCACAAACGGCTTCCACCACTTTGAGTTTTTTGGCGATACTGTCGACCAGATGAAACTTCACTTTCGGAAAAAATATTGCCAGCGGCACACCGGGAAAACCTCCTCCGCAACCGATATCAATGATCTGTGTGCCTGGCTCAAAATCTGCTATCGCCGCAATGCTGAGCGAATGCAGTACATGGTGCAGGTATATACTGTCGATATCTTTCCGCGAGATCACATTGATTCTGGCGTTCCATTCTTTGTACAACGCTTCCAGCGCTGTGAACTGTGCGATCTGCTCTTCGGTAAAATCGTCGAAGTATTTGAGGATCAATCCCAGTTTTTGCGGGGCGCTTTCCATATGGCAGGTAAGGTAAAAATGTAATAAAAGAACATCCAGATATCCAGCAACAGGAACCAGGGCCAGAGATCGGACTCATTCAGCCTCTTCATGCCCTTGTACAGGATCACCGCCTGTATCAGCAAACGGAAGCCGAACACGGCCAGTGCGATCCACCAGTTAAAGAAGATGATGGACAGGGCCAGTAAGGGATAGAGCAGGAATAAACTGAGTGAATACAGTCCCAACAGGAATTTATGTTTGGGCTTATAATAACGCCCCGTAGTGTAATGGCGGTATTTCTGCGTCATCCAGTCGCTCCAGCGTTTCTTGGGTTCACTCAGGGTATGCGCTTCCGGGTCGATCACCACTGCGGTATTTTCTGCGGTGGCCACCTGGTTGATGAACAGGTCATCATCGCCGCTGGGGATCTGGTTGATGGAGGAGAATCCCTTGTTGCGGAGAAACACTTCTTTCTTGTAACTCAGGTTCCTTCCCACACCCATATAAGGTGTTCCGGCAAGTGCATAAGAGAGGTATTGTAAAGCGGTATGAAAGGTTTCGAAACGGATCAGTTTGTTCAGGATCCCCGGACGTTTGTGGTAGGCACCATATCCCAGCACGATCTCGGTATCCTCATCATAGGCATCCTGCATTTTCTGCATCCAGAACTCCGAAGCGGGCGTACAATCTGCGTCTGTCAGTAACACGATTTCGTATTTGGCGCTTTTGATACCGATGGACAGGGGAAACTTTTTTCCGCTGATCATCTTGGCTTCCTGCGTAAGCTGTATATGGTTGATGTTCTTGAACGATTTCTGAAACTCTTCGATCACATATTTGCCTTCATCGGTAGAGTTATCGTTCACGATAACGATCTCATGTGTTGTCTTATAGTCCTGCACCAGCACACCCGGCAGGTTGCGGGTAAGGTTATCGGCCTCATCGCGGGCACAGATGATCACGGATACGGGATGCTCAAAATTGACATCCCTTGCCGGTTTCTTGAAAAAAGCCAGCCGTCTGAAGAAATACAGGTAATACATGACCTGTATGGCAATGACGGCGCAGAATACATAAAACAGTATAGTCCAGGTGATGGTTGGTATCATCATCCGGCAAAAATAGCGCTTTGAAAGCTTCGTCTGGCGCGGGTGTGGAAAAGATAGGTGGTGGCAAAACGGAGCCTGTACAAGCAGGGAACGTCGACTGCTGCCTCTCAAACACCGAGTTTCCCTACTTTTGCGCCATGGCAGCACTGGATTTTGCGTTACAGACAACCGCAGCGGGTTCCAAAGCAAGGGCAGGAAAGATCACAACGGATCATGGTGAGATACCCACGCCCATCTTTATGCCCGTAGGTACGGTAGGTAGTGTAAAAGCGGTTACCCAGCAACAGTTATTGAACGAGATCGATGCAAAGATCATCCTGGGTAATACCTATCACCTGTACCTCCGTCCGGGTACAGAAGTTTTGGAGGCTGCAGGTGGTTTGCACCGGTTCAATGGCTGGAACAGACCCATCCTGACGGATAGCGGCGGTTACCAGGTTTTTTCTCTGGCGGCCAACCGGAAGATCAGGGAAGAGGGTGTGATGTTCCAATCGCATATTGACGGTAGCCGACACCTGTTCAGTCCGGAGTCCGTCATGGATATCCAGCGCAGCATCGGTGCCGATATCATCATGGCTTTTGACGAATGTCCGCCCTATCCCAGTGAATATGGGTATGCCAAAAAAAGTATGGAACTCACCCATCGCTGGCTCGACCGTTGTTTCAAAAGACTGGAAGAAACGCCTGATAAATATGGGTACACACAGAACCTGTTCCCGATTGTACAGGGGAGCACGTACCAGGACCTGCGGAAAGCTTCCTGTGAATATATCTCATCTAAAAATGCAGTGGGTAATGCAATCGGAGGTTTGAGCGTAGGTGAACCGGAAGAAATGATGTATGAATTTACCGCGCTTTGTGCCGATCATTTACCTGAAGCCAAACCCCGTTACCTGATGGGCGTGGGTACTCCCTGGAATATTCTGGAGTGTATTGATCTTGGTATCGATATGTTCGATTGCGTAATGCCCACCCGCAATGGCCGTAACGGCATGCTGTTCACCACCCGGGGCGTGATCAATATCCGCAATAAAAAATGGGCCAACGATTTTTCGCCTCTCGATCCCGGACTACCCGTGGAATCGAGCCAGTTCTATACCAAAGCCTACCTGCGGCATCTGTTTGTGGCAGACGAGATACTGGGCCTGCAACTGGCCAGTATCCAGAATCTGTCGTTCTACCTCTGGCTGGTGGGGGAAGCCCGCAAACATATCCTGGAAGGCGATTTCAGCAGCTGGAAAAAAAGCATGGTGGAGCAGGTGAAGCAAAGGCTGTAGGGTGGTTAAAAGAGTTAAAATCGTTAAAGAAGTTAAAGGGAAGGGGTTAAAATGGTTAAAGAGGTTAAAGGGCGGCTTGGTCTCACTGGGTAGCCCTGTAACGCTCGTAACAATCTAAACCATTCTAACTGCTTTTAACGATTTTAACCCCTTTAACCCCTTTTAACTTCTTTAACGATTTTACGCCCCGCTAACTCCCTGCCCCCCGTATCTTTGCCCATAACCCATCATGAAGAAACTTGACTGGTACATACTGAAGAAATTCCTGACCACGTTCTTTTTTGCCATTTTCCTGTTCACCATCATTGCCGTGGTGGTGGATGTGAGTGAAAAGACCGATGATTTTGTCAAGACCGGTTTGGGTGTAAACCAGATCATCACATTGTATTATTTCGGGTTTGTTCCGCATATCATTGCCTTGCTGTTTCCGTTGTTCGTGTTCATTGCGGTGATATTCTTTACCTCTAAGATGGCCGGCAAAAGCGAGATCATTGCCATACTCGCCAGTGGAACCAGTTATATGCGCTGGCTCAGACCTTACTGGATCGGGGGAGGATTCCTTTGTGTGCTGCTCTGGTTTGCCAACCAGTACGTGGTGCCGAGAGCCAACCAGATCAGAGGCACTTTTGAGGCCAAATACATTGACGGTAATAATTCTTACAATGCCCTGGTTGCCACCAGCAGTAATATTTACCTGCGGGTGGATTCCTTTACCTATGCTGGTATTTATTCTTATGATACCCTGACCAAACGGGGAGGGCCCGTGTTCTTTTACAAAGTACAGAATGATCAAGTGGTGGAGAACATGCGGGCTGATGGCATTTCCTGGGATACGGCTACCAAAAAATGGCGGCTGGAATCGCTGCTCGACCGGAAACTGCAGCCATTGAGGGAAGACGTGAAGCTGGAAATGACCAAGACCATGAACTTCAATTTCAAGCCCTATGACCTGAGCCGGGATAAATACACCAAAGACAAACTGATTTCGCCCGAGCTGGATCGTTTTATCCGTCTGGAGGAGTTGCGAGGTTCGGAAGGGTTGAACGAACTGAAAGTGGAACGTTACCGCAGGGATGCCACCTGTATCACGGTATTATTGCTGACCCTGATCGGCGCAATTGTTGCCGGGCGTAAAGTGAGGGGAGGCAGTGGCGTACACCTGGCCGTAGGTTTTATGATCGCCGCACTGTTCATCATCACCGATCGATTTTCTACCATTTTTTCTACCAAGGGCAACCTGCCACCTCTGATCGCGGCCTGGATACCGAACATGATCTTCGTTTTTGTGGTGGTCTATCTTTACCGGAAAGCTCCTAAGTAATTTTACCTGATTTTGACAACCTAAGGCCTAATTGTTTTGTTGTAGAAAGCAACTTGTTTTACCTTTAGCACTTACAACCAACCCTTTGCCTGCAAGCATTCTAACGTGCTTGTTATCAACGGTTAATAAAAAACATAGCTTAGTCATGGAAATAGTAAAAGAGCGGTTCAAAGCAAAAGCAGATGCTTCGAATGCAGAGATCAAAGCATTACTGAAAGAACACGGTAGCAAAAAAGTGGGGGAAGTGACCCTGTCGCAGGTATACCAGGGTATGCGTGGTATCACTGGTCTGGTAACCGAAACCAGTTTACTGGATGCACAGGAAGGTATCCGTTTCCGCGGGTATTCTATCCCAGAACTGCAGGCCCAATTGCCCAAAGCCCCCAATGGAGGAGAACCGCTGCCTGAAGGCCTGTTTTACCTGATGCTAATCGGTGAATTACCCACTTGCGATGATGTGAACAATGTCACCAGCATCTGGCAGCGCCGCAGCCATGTTCCCAATTATGTGTTCGATACCATCGATGCCCTGCCCATCAGTGCGCACCCCATGACCATGTTTGTAACAGGTGTGATGGCCCTGCAGACCGAGAGCCAGTTCGCCAAAGAATATGCAAAAGGCATCAATAAAAAAGATTACTGGGATCCTGTATTCGATGATTCGATGGACCTGATCGCACGTCTGCCAAGGATCGCAGCTTATATCTATCGCCGCAAATACAAGAACAACGAACATATACAACCCAACGGGCTGCTCGACTGGGCCGGTAACCTGGCACATATGATGGGCTTTGAAGATGAAAGCTTTAAAGAACTGATGCGTTTGTACATGACCATCCATGCAGACCATGAAGGTGGTAACGTATCTGCCCACACTACGCACCTGGTGGGTTCTGCCCTGAGCGATCCCTTCCTTAGCTATGCTGCGGGTATGAACGGCCTGGCAGGTCCGCTGCACGGACTGGCCAACCAGGAAGTGATCAAATGGATCTTTGAGATGCAGGAGAAGCTGGGCACCGATACTCCTACCAAAGAGCAGATTGCTGCCTATGTGCAGGAAACCCTGTCTTCCGGTAAAGTGGTTCCGGGTTATGGCCATGCGGTATTACGCAAGACCGACCCCCGTTTTACTGCGCAGATGGAGTTTGGAAAGAAACACATGCCTGATGATAAACTGGTGAATACCGTATGGAATATTTACGATACGGTTCCGCCGATCCTGCAATCGCTGGGTAAGATCAAAAACCCATGGCCCAACGTGGATGCACATAGTGGTGCTTTGCTGGTTCATTATGGCCTGGTGGAATATGAATTCTACACCGTACTATTTGCCGTTAGCCGTGCCTTGGGTGTACTGGCCAGCCTTTGCTGGGACAGGGCCCTCGGATTTCCGCTCGAAAGACCCCAATCCGTTACCACCGAAGCTGTTAAATTATGGCTGGAAGGGAAGGAAGAGATCTGGGATTAGGGACAATCGTGAGTCGTGAGTGGTCAGTGGGGAGTAGTTAGTTAGTATGGTGTTCATTGACAATTCACTATTGACATTTCACCTAAAAAAGTCCGCCGGAGTAGTTGCTTCGGCGGACTTTTTTTATATTAGGAGAAACAGATCCCATGGCAAAGTCTACGGATGTTGCGGTCAAAACGATAAAAAAGACGGCTAAGAAAACAGTTGCCGGAAAAACTGCTGTCAAAAAAACAGTGGTTAAAAAAAGCGAACCGGAGAAGAAAGAAAAAACCATCTCGGTCAAGTATACCGATAAATCTGCCGGGCAGCCGGAACTGGTCAAGATCTTTACTGCTATTCAACAGATGATGAAACCTTATGATCAAAAGGGCTCATTAGTCTTTCATGCTGCAACCGGAGGACAGGCGCACCTGGTCAGCCACAAGACGGTGGAGATAGCGGGACGTAAAAGACAGGAAATGTGGCTGGTATCTGCGATGATACAGAAAGGCTATGTGGCTTTTCATTATCTGCCCGTTTATATGAATCCGTCGATGGAAAAACTGTTCAGCCCGGCTTTTATCGGATGCCTGAAAGGCAAAGCCTGTTTCCACATCAAAAAAATGGATCCGGTGATATTGGCGGAAGTGGAGAGAGCCATCCAGATAGGGTATGAAGCCTATCAGAAAAAAGGATGGGTGTGAGGGATGATGAATAATGAATATCGAGCAAGGAATGTTGAACTGTGGAATAAATAAAAAGGTCTCACAGAAACTGTGAGACCTTGGTGGAGAGTATCGGGGTCGAACCGACGATCTTCCCGCCGATGGCGGGACGCTCTGGTTGGACTTGAGTTAATAAAATAAAAAAGTCTCACAAAAATTGTGAGACTTAAGTGGAGAGTATCGGGGTCGAACCGACGACCTCTTGCATGCCATGCAAGCGCTCTAGCCAACTGAGCTAACCCCCCATACGACCGGTCATCTTTTGCAGGAAAGCCAATTGATGCCGATAGGATTGCAAATGTATAGTCTGCTAAGATTCTGACAAAATTTAGTTATCTGCCGGTTTAGTGATTCCCATAGTTCTTTTCCCCTGCCATGATCGCCAAGGGAAGGCGGTTCTGGGGCGGTGGTAAGGGGCAGGTAGCAAACGGGGTAAAAGCGCAGGGTGGATTATAGGCTTTGTTAAAATCAATCACCGTGTTTCCCTGGGCATCAGGTTTGGGAATGTAGACGAAACGCCCGGAGGGATAGGTCTCCGAGTCATTGGTGGCATCTGCAAAAACGATAAAAAGTTCTTCTTCTCCCTCGTCCAGTACGTCCAGCGTATAGGTTTTGCCCTGCAGGGTGAATACCAGTTTGCCGGCAGCATTCTGCAGGTTGGTTTGTCCCAGCACGTTCGTAATGGAGATGAGCCCGGGTTGTCCGATGGTTTCCAGTTTGGCCGTAGTTTTCCATGCCGCATTTACCGGGTACCTGTTGATGCCTTTGAAACGTTTCAGTTCTTTGCTGTCCAGGTCGCGCAGGCGGATACCGATCCTGTCTTCTCTTTGGATCACCGACCATCTCAAAGAACCATGCGCCAATACCGGGGCATTCATCGAATCCGGCTGTAAAATGATGCGATCTGTGACGAGTGTATCCAGGATAGTGATATTCGTGCCCGCCTGGGTATGTATTGAAACGGTATTGCCTTTTCGTATGAAATAGCCGGCCTGTGCAGCAATGCTTCCTTTGGGAAAAATAATAGCTTGTGTTGAATCACTGCCAAAGCTGTTACTGCCTTCGGATAACCAGAACAGTCCGGCCAGGTTCAGCCAGCCATTTTCTTTTTTCAGGTTCTCTGTTCTGGTACGATGCCAGTTATCGATGCTGGCCTGATAGGCATCAGTGGATTGTGCAAAGGATTGTGTGGAAAGGGCAAGACCCGATAACAGGATAGCTATTTTTCTATAATGGTTCATGGAACGGTTGTAATGGTAAAGGGATCAATTATTGCACTAAACAGGCAACTTCGTCAATAGTTCTGATACAGAACGGTAACCAGGATCAGATCAGCAATAACAGGTCTGTCTGTGTTGCTGGGAACGGCGAACGAAAATAGTGGAAGCGGTGATGTTGTGTGTTGCCTGCATGGTAGGGTGTTAATTAGTCTACTTATTTAGTAGGCAAATATAAATGACCTTATAAGATATTACCAAAATATTTTTATGGTCGAAGTACCCGTGTCTGTGATGCAGGTATGATATTTTATGATGCCGTTCAGATGATCAGAACACCAGCTCCAGTTTGCCCAGTTTGTCATTGATCAGCTGCAGCTCTTCCTGGCTCAGCAGGATATTACTTGCCCGGGCGTTCTGGCTTGCCTGTTCTGCATTGCGGGCGCCCACCAGCGCCAATGTGATACCGGGTTGCCGCAGGGTCCAGGCAATGACCAGTTGTGCCAGTGAGGCATTTTTATCTGCTGCCAGTGACCGGAGATCGTCGAGGAAATGATTGATCCTTTTGATATTCTCATCAGAATAAAAACGGTTGCCTTCACGGGTATCACCTTCGTTGAACTGGTGGCCGGGTTTGATCTTGCCTGTCAGCAAACCCCGCTGTAAGGGACTATAGGCGATTACGGCTTTCTTTTGCTCGATGCAGTAGGGGACCACATCTTTTTCTATATCACGGAAGACCATACTATAAGGTACCTGGTTGGATGCCAGCGAAAGAACGGTTTCGGCGGTCTTCATCTGATCAACCGTATAGTTGCAGACACCTGCTGCGCGTATCTTACCGGCTTGCTGTAATTGCAGCACCGCTTCCATGGTTTCTTCAATAGGAGTGGTGGGATCAGCCCAGTGTATCTGGTACAGGTCAATATAATCCGTACCCAGCCTGCGCAAACTGTTCTCACATTCCTCGATGATACTTTCTTTACCCGAATAGCGGTTGACGACAATGGGATTGCCATAATTGTCGATGCTGTTAAAAAAGAATTCTCCCTTATCCAGGTCCCAGCGAAGCCCGTATTTGGTGAGGACCTGTACCTTATCTCTCGGAAGGATCTTCAAAGCATCCCCTACAATCTCTTCACTGAGTCCCTGCCCGTAAGCCGGGGCTGTATCTATCGAAGTTACGCCTAGTTCATAGGAAGCCAGGATGGCTTCCAGTGCCTCTTTTCTATCGGCTCCGCCCCACATCCATCCGCCAATGGCCCAGGCGCCAAAAGTGATGGCCGAAGCCTGTATGCCCGACTGACCAATTTCTCTGTATTCCATATTGCTGAATTTAAAATGAATTGTGGTATAAAATTATCAAAAGTTGATAATAATCTTACCGGAGCATACGGGAAGAAAAATAATATGTTAGATTTAAGTGATGATGAAAATATCATGATTGGCTGAATATATGATCAGAATGTGCTTATCATTCACTCATTCGCTCATCCACTCATTCACTCATTGAATATCGCTTGCTATGCCAGATACACTTCATGTCAACACCAAAGGTGTTGCGCAAAATTCTTTTGATGCCATTGTGGTAGGATCCGGTATCAGTGGCGGCTGGTCTGCCAAGGAACTCTGTGAGCAGGGGTTGAAGACCCTGTTGCTCGAAAGAGGAAAAGATGTGGTTCACCTGAAAGATTATCCTACCGCTACCAAGAATCCCTGGGACTTTCCGCATCGGGGTAAAATGCCGCCACCCATCGCACAAAAAGATCCGGTAGTGAACCGTTGTTACGCGTATGGCGAAGCCACGGATCATTTTTTTGTGAAGGATCATGAACATCCCTATGTGCAGGAAAAACCCTTCGACTGGATCCGTGGATACCAGGTTGGTGGTAAATCGTTGTTATGGGCAAGGCAGACACAACGCTGGAGTAAATACGATTTTGAAGGCCCGGGCCGCGATGGCTTTGCGGTTGACTGGCCCATCCGCTATGATGACCTGGCACCCTGGTACACGCATGTGGAAAGGTTTGCCGGTATCAGCGGTAATAAAGACGGAGTGGAAACCCTACCCGATGGTGATTTTCTGCCGCCCTGGGAAATGAACTGCGTAGAGAAAGAGATTCAGCAAAAGATCAAAGCCCATTACAAAGACCGCTATGTGGTGCAGGGCCGTTGCGCACATCTGACACAACCCAGGGATATCCATATACAACAGGGACGTACCCAGTGCCAGGCAAGAAGCCTGTGTGAAAGGGGCTGTCCATTCGGTGGTTATTTCAGTTCCAATTCCACCACCATTCCCTGGGCACAGCGAACCGGAAATCTCACACTTCGTACCAATTCGGTGGTACATTCCATCATTTACGATGAACAGAAACAGAAAGCCGTCGGTGTTCGGGTGATTGATACTGTGACACATCAAGCCACGGAATATTTTGCACGCATCATTTTTGTGAATGCCGCCTGTTTGAATACCAACCTGATCCTGTTGAATTCCACTTCGAACCGTTTTCCAAATGGGTTAGGCAACGATAATGGCCTGCTGGGTAAATATGTGGCTTTCCATAATTACCGGGGTTCTTTAACAGCATCGTATGACGGACCGCAAGACAAATACTATTACGGGCGTAGACCCACTGCAGTGATGATGCCCAACTTCCGGAACGTATACAAGCAGGAGATGGATTTTCTCCGTGGGTATATGGTGCATTACAGTGCCAGCAGGGGCCGGGCAAGAGCCGATGGTATCGGTGGTGATTACAAAGATGCATTGACCGAAGCCGGCGACTGGGGTATTTATATGATGATGCAGGGAGAAACCATTCCCAAGGAATCGAACCATGTCCGTTTGAGCAAGGACCAGAAAGATGAATGGGGTATCCCGCAACTGATCACTTCGGTAGGGTATGATGATAATGATGAAAAATTATTAAAGGATTTCCTGGAACAGGGAAAAGAAATGCTGGAGAAAGCGGGTTGCACCAATATCAATGCCCGCGACAGCAAACAGGCTCCCGGACTGGATATTCACGAAATGGGCGGGGTGCGTATGGGAAGGGATCCCAAGACCTCCATGCTGAATGCCTGGAATCAATTGCACCAGTGCAAAAATGTTTTTGTTACGGACGGTGCCTGTATGACTTCTACCAGCACGCAGAATCCGTCACTCACTTTCATGGCTATTACTGCAAGAGCAGCTAACCATGCGGTGGAAGAGTTGAAGAAAGGAACTTTGTGAGGGGGCAATGGTCAATTGACAATAGTGAGTGGTGAGTGGTGAATAGGCAGTAGGGCTGGTTGTAGAAATGGGTATTTTGTGATCTGTAAATCCACCATCCGTAATTCATTATTTGTAAACTATCTATAACCTTTTAATATAATCGGGACCCTCTGCGGTGGAAAACCCTTTTTAAAAGGCCAGTTGCTATTGTTCGGAATGTTATTTACCGCAGAGAATGTGAGAACAGGAAGTTTGCGCAGAGGTTGTAATAGGAGTATAACATGTTAATCCGTAATCCACTAATCAAAATATCATGTCTGCAGATTCAACCAACCTGAACAACAAAGCCAAAATGCAAAACAGTTTTGATGCCATTGTAGTGGGATCGGGGATCAGTGGGGGCTGGGCGGCAAAGGAACTTACAGAGAAGGGACTGAAAGTTCTGATGCTGGAACGTGGCAGGGACTATCAGCATATCAAGGACTATACGACTGCATCCAAAGACCCCTGGGACTTTGCGCATCGTGGCAGAACAGCTGCTGATCAGAGGAAGAAATACCCTGTCATTCACCGCGGCTGGGCAGCCAGTGAGGCAGTAATGGATTCCTGGACAAACGAAGAGGATTGTCCGTACACCGAAGTGAAACCCTTTACCTGGTGGCGTAGTTACCAGCTGGGTGGCCGTTCCATTTTATGGGGCAGGCAGAGTTACCGGTTGAGTGATCTTGATTTTGAAGCCAATGCAAAAGAAGGCGTGGGTATTGACTGGCCGATCCGTTACAAAGACCTAGCACCCTGGTATGATCATGTAGAGAAATTTGCCGGTATCAGCGGGTCCAGGGAAGGTCTGCCACAATTACCCGACGGCCATTTTTTACCGCCAATGGATCTGAATTGTGTAGAGAAAGATGTAGCTGCCAGAATCAAAGCACACTATAAAGGTGCGCGGCATCTGTTTATTGGCCGTGTAGCCAATCTTACAGAAGCCATTGAAGGAAGAACAAAATGCCAGTTCCGTAACCGTTGCTGGGAAGGTTGCCCCTTTGGCGGATACTTCAGTACGCAATCTTCCACTTTACCTGCAGCCATGAAAACGGGGAACTTGACGGTGAGGCCGTTTTCCATTGTTACCAAACTGATCTACGACAAGGATACCCAAAAAGCCAAAGGGGTGGAAGTGTTGGATGCAGAGACTAACCAGACCTATGAGTATTACGCTAAAATAGTATTCCTGAATGCTTCGGCTTTGAATTCTACCTGGGTGCTGTTCAATACGGCAACGGATATCTGGCCGGGCGGACTGGGTAGCAGCAGCGGTGAGCTGGGACATAATGTGATGGACCATCATTACAACCTTGGGGCAACAGGCCAGGTGGAGGGTTACGAAGACAAATATTATTTCGGAAGAAGGGCCAATGGATTTTATATTCCGCGTTTTGCCAATATTGGTGAAGATAAACGTGATTTTCTTCGAGGTTTTGGTTATCAGGGAAGTGCCAGCAGAGCTGGATGGAGCAGGGATATTGCGGAACTGAATATCGGAGCTGATTTTAAGGAAGCCCTTACGGAACCGGGCGGCTGGAGTATCGGTGCTACCGGGTTCGGCGAAATACTTCCCTATCATGAGAATAAGATCACGCTGGATAAAAACAGGAAAGACAAATGGGGACTGCCGGTACTCTCGATGGATTGCGAGTTGAAAGACAATGAAAAGAAAATGCGCAAAGCCATTGTGGAAGAACTGAAAGCTATGTTCGAAGCGTCGGGTGTAACGAATGTCCGTACCTGGGACAATGGACATGCCATAGGACATGGGATCCACGAAATGGGAACGGCCCGTATGGGAAAAGATCCCAAGACCTCTGTTGTAAATGCGACCAACCAGGTATGGGACGCAAAAAATGTATTTATTACGGATGGTGCCTGTATGACCTCATCGGCCTGTCAGAACCCTTCACTCACTTATATGGCTTTAACAGCAAGGGCTGCTAATTTCGCTGTTGATGAATTAAAAAAAGGGAGCCTCTAAAAAATAGGTATCGATAGGTAAAAGGCAACAGTCAGATTCCACTGCCTTATGGAATCTGACTGTTGCCTTTTTTGGTAGGTAGTTCCCGTTATTCTCTTTTCCCGCCTCATTCATTCTTTCACCGTTCGCCGAGCTTTATTATTGTGATGGTTGGTTGTCGTAATATGCTTTTAAACTGTTTTTTTTGTAATTCTAAATAGCAGCCAGCCTATTTTTCTTCCTTTTGGTATGGACTTTTTGTAGACATTATTCTATATCTATTTGCCTATATAGTGATAATTCTATTATAAAATAGCAATTTATAGTCATAATTATTTTTAATATGCTTTTAATTGTAGTTTGATAACTACAAGTGTAGATTTGCGTACTACAATTTCATTTTCTGCAAATTGTTGCCCTCCCCCCTGATTTTCCAATATCCCCGAAGAGAAGACTTGGCGTGTGGACTGATGAGATCTCTGCCAATCATTTTCGAATAAGCCATCGTTATACCAAATCTTAAACTAATGCCATGAAAAAGCTTTTACACATCCTATCCTTCAAGCGTTTATTGTTGCCGCTAATCTTTGTTTTGTCTGCAGCGTTTGTGTCCGCACAAACGCCTACTTTTTCTGCTGGTTTCAATGTCTATTTACTGGAAAAGACCTATGATGCCGGGGCTTCAGCCACTACGTTTATCTGGCGTGTTGAACAGACCACCAGTCTTACAGGTCTTAGCCACATGAATATGGCAAATTTTTGCCTGGAAGGATCTGTCAGGAATGCGGAATATTCTACAGACGGGGTTACCTGGAGTGCTACTACACCCGTTTATTCCGACGGTTCTACACCGGAATGTCAGTCTGCAAATAGTCTGATCAAGTTTTCAGGCAAAGCGCTCAACAATTATTTCAAACTCACTCTGAATGGACGTTATGATGCTATTTTAGGTGAGGCTGTATTGAAATTTGGGAATGGAAATGTGAACAGCGGGGTGGGTAACGGATTTACCACCACCGGATGCAGTTCTCTGCAGATCATGGTGCCTGTTAAAGTACAGAACTATACTACTGTTACGGTTTGTGAAACCACGGGAAAAACAAAGCTAAACGCTGCCACCGGTGCTGACGTTTACACATGGACGGCTCCCGACGGCACGCAAAAAACAACAACGGAATCTTTTCTGGATATTGACCAGCTTCCTGCTTCTTCTGGAACCTATCGGGTAGTGTATACCAGGGCAGGCTGCCGCCAGGAAGATCAATTTGTGGTACTGGTTAACCCGGCACCGGCAGCGCCTTCTGTAACAGGAGCAGCACGTTGTGGGGAAGGATCGCTGATATTGGCCGCTCAAACTGCTACCAGCGGTGCTGTGATTGATTGGTATGCAAACGCAATGGACGGTATTGCTTTATTAACGGGCACTGGTTCTTATACTACACCCTCTCTCAATACCACCACCCGCTATTATGCAGAAGCGGTCAACAGCAACACCGGATGCGTATCCCTGTCCAGAACCGCTGTAACGGCACTGGTTAATCCTGTGCCTGCGGCTACGGCTACTGCTGTTAATGTGAAGTGTAAAAATGGTACTGATGGTTCTGTATTGCTTAGTGTGAGTGGCGGAACAAGTCCTTATAATTATGCCTGGTCCAACTCAATTCAAACGCAACAGTTGACAGATGTTGCTGCCGGAACCTATTCTGTGACCGTAACAGATGCGAATGGATGTATCGCTACGGCTTCATCCGAAGTGACAGAACCAGCCTTATTAACGGCTACGGCTACTGCATCGAATGCAACTTGTAACGGAGGTTCAAACGGTTCTATCGATCTTACAGTGAGTGGTGGCACAGGTTCATATAGTTATGTATGGTCCAATACGACTTTGGCAGAAGATGTGAGCGGACTTACCGCGGGCAGTTATTCTGTAACTGTAACGGATGCAAATGGTTGTAACACTACTGCCTCTGCAGTAATTACAGAACCTGCCAAAATCAATGTTTCTGCAACTGGTCCGGGTTCTGTTTGTACTGGATCTGCCATTTCTCTCACTGCTGCCGGCGGGGTGTCTTATCGCTGGTCTGGTCCTGATGGATTTAGTTCTAACCTGCAAAATCCAACCATAACCGATGCGTTGTTAACCAACGCCGGTGTTTATACGGCTACGGTAACTGATGCCAATGGTTGTAGTAATTCGGCTATGGTAACTGTTGCGGTGAATGAATGCAGGATCAATGCAGGTATTTATCCAACAGAAGTGAACTGTTCCATTTTCAATTCCGGGAAAGCGGTGGTATTACCAACCGTATGTCTGACACCTAAAACGGTTTCCGGTAAAAATACTGTATTCAATGCTACGCCAGGTGTGTTCTTCTATTATACGAATATTGTAGCCCCTGCCGCTAATTTTTCTGTATATGTGAGCCAGACCGCATCCGGTGCTTTGGGTGGGGCTAGGTTCAGCCTTCACCAGGGGTATGCATTTGCTTTTGCCAATGGCTGTACCAAAATTGCCACTGGCGCCGAAGCAGCCACTATTGGCGATGCGATCATCAATTTTAAGAATGTACAACCTGGAACGGTTATTACACTCGCCGTGAAGTACGATGCAAAATCAGTGGTCGGTAAATTGATCACCGGGACACTGCCATCGAGCAGCAGTTTTGTGACAAGATTGGGTAATTCAGTCTCGGCGCCTGTGATCCCAAATACAATGACCTCTGTTAGCCTGAGCAACTGCAATGGCGGCACTGTATTGAATGGATCTTCTTCTGAAACTGCTGTCAATGCTTCTGCGAAAACCGAGAAGGCAATGGTAGCTGAGGAAGGCCCGGCTGTACAGGTAACCGCTTTCCCGAATCCATATGTCAGCAGGATCAGTTTCACGCTTCGTTCAACTGTTTCGGGTATGGCTACACTTGAATTGTATGATATGACCGGTCGTAAACTGGCTGTTCCATTCCTCGGTACCATGCAGGCAGGTGTACCGCAACAGGTAAATTTCACGGCTCCTTCTGCCATCAACGGAACATTGATCTATCAGTTCAGGGTGGGTAATAAATCAGTAAATGGTAAACTGATGTCAGTTCGTTGACCAGTTGATCGGATTTGAAATACAATGAAATAATAAAGGCACCCAAGTGGTGCCTTTATTATTGCTGAAAGAGTGCCTTATAACCTTACCAGCCTCCCTGTAATCCTTCTTCCAGTGCCTTCTTATATTTTTTCAGGTCGAAGCAATAGAGGTAAGGCGCTTTATGGGCACCGCCTTTGCGGGTTTCTTTCAGACGTTTGATGAACCCGAAGGAGAGAATGCGGCGCTGGAAATTTCTTCTGTCGAGTTTTTTGTCGAGTATGGTTTCGTAAAGCTTCTGTAATTCCGGCATCGTGAATTTCTGCGGCAGGAGTTTGTGACCGATAGGAACATGGTTCAATTGCATCCGTAACGTATACAACGCTGTATCCAGGATATGTTTGTGGTCCATGAACAATTCTTGGATGCTGTGGATGTCTTTCCATTCGCAGGCAACAGAACTTAGGTCCGGTTCTGGTGTGACCGTTGCGAAATCAACGAGTGCATAATACCCCACCGTAATAAAACGCTGGAGGATCCAATTGTCTTTTTTCAATTTGATACCGTCTTTCCGCAGCATATTGCTATGGAACTTCTTTTCTGAACGGTTGGGTTGTCCGAATACATGAAACTGCCTCAGGAAGATATCGTGCAGACCGGTTCTTTCGCGCAATACCCGGGTAGCTGCATCTTCTATATCTTCTTCCCTGTAGATAAAACCGCCTGGTAATGCCCAGGTGTCGGCATTTTTCATTTTCAGCAGTAACACTTTCAGCTCGTTCTCGTGAAACCCGAAAATGACACAATCCAGTGATACTGAAGGCATAAAGAAATCGCTGCCTCTTAGTATGGTTTCTTTGATGGAGATATCCCGTTTCATATCGCTGCTAAAATTAGGGAAAACCGTGGTTCAGGTTTGGATTATCCTATTTAATCAGTATTATTGTGTCATAACGACGCAATGAATATGAAAAAACAAAACACCAACCAACGCCTGCTCATACTGGCAGTGTTGTCGCTGCTAATTATGACAGTCTCCTGGGTAGCTTTCCCCGGTAATGGACCCGGTAAGGCGGCGCCTGTTTTCCGCGACCTGAACAAGAACGGGAAAATGGATGTGTATGAAGATGTGAAACAACCCATCAATGCCCGGGTGAAAGACCTGTTGTCTCAGATGACACTGGAAGAAAAAGCCGGCACTTTGTTCATCAATGGCGCAAAGATCGCGGCCGATGGGTCACTGAATGATTTCAGCGGCACAGGTTTCTTCGACCGTATCCCGGTCGCCACGCAATTGATGGATGGAAAAAAAATGAATCACATCAACCTGTGGCAGGTACCTGATATCAAAGCACTCGCCACCTGGTACAATAACGTGCAGAAACATGCGGAACAAAGCCGGCTCGGAATCCCGGTCACAGTAGCTTCTGATCCGCGCAATGCATTTGCCCAGAATATTTTTGCGATGGCTGCCAATGGTTTTACCCTGTTCTGCGAACCGCTCGGACTGGCCGCTATCGGCGACGATGCGTTTACCCGGAAGTTTGCAGATATCGTTCGGCAGGAATACGTTGCCGTGGGTATCCGCGAAGCGTTGCATCCCATGGCCGATCTGGCTACTGAACCCCGCTGGCCCCGTATCAGTGGTACTTTTGGTGAAGACGCCGGCCTGGCTGCCCGCATGACCAAAGCCTATGTGGAAGGATTACAGGGAACGCAACTGGGCAGCAACAGCGTGGCCGCCATGACCAAACATTTTTCGGGCGGTGGTCCGCAGAAAGAAGGCCTGGACCCTCACTTCGAATTTCAGAAAGGACAGGTATATCCCGGTAATAATTTCAAATACCACCTGATCCCGTTTGAAGCTGCCTTCAAGGCACACACATCGGCCATCATGCCTTATTATGGAATTCCTGTTGACCAGTCTAATGAGAATGTGGCTTTCTCCTTCAATAAAGCCATGATCACAGATCTGCTCAGGAAACAGTACAAATATGATGGTGTGGTCTGCACAGACTGGGGGCTTATCACCGATGCCAATATGGGTGCTTTTGTATGGCCTGCCCGTGCATGGGGTGTAGAGAAACTGACACCGGAAGAACGTGTGTTGAAAGTGATTAATGCAG
The DNA here is from genome assembly GCF_058231045.1 of Sediminibacterium sp. FW305-C-269. Classification (NCBI taxonomy): domain Bacteria; kingdom Pseudomonadati; phylum Bacteroidota; class Chitinophagia; order Chitinophagales; family Chitinophagaceae; genus Sediminibacterium; species Sediminibacterium sp. FW305-C-269. The sequence continues at coordinate 103,691 of NZ_JBIQXQ010000003.1, forward strand.
GTGTTGACCAGTTTGGCGGAGAAAGTGTACCGGAACTGGTTGTGAAACTGGTAAAGGAAGGTAAACTCAAGGAGTCGAGAATTGATGAGTCCGTTACCCGCGTGTTGCGCCAGAAATTCCAGCTGGGACTGTTCGATCATCCCTATGTGGATGTGGATTATGCTTTGAAAACAGTGGGTCGTGCAGATTTTGTGAAAGCAGGAGAGGAATCACAGAGAAGGGCGATGGTATTGCTGAAGAATACCAATACAGGTAAGGGTATGCTGCCTTTATCAAACCCTCGATTGAAGATCTATGCGGGTAATATGGATCCCAAAGTAGTAGGCAAATACGGCATTGTGGTTAACCAGCCAGCTGAAGCGGATATTGCTATCCTGCGTTTGAACACACCCTGGGTGCCTGTAGAGACGCCTAATTTCATGGCAAGGATGTTTCATCATGGTGATCTGGATTTCAAAGAGAAGGAACGCGACAGTATTCTGCAGATCATGAATACGGTTCCGACCATTGTTGATATTTACCTGGACAGGCCCGCGGTTTTTCCGGAGATCAATGCCAAAGCCAAAGCTGTGCTGGCTGACTTTGGAGCAAGTGATGCTGCGGTTATGGACGTAATCTTTGGTAAGGCCAAACCTGGTGGTAAACTTCCTTTTGAATTGCCTTCTTCCATGGAAGCTGTTCGTAACCAGAAAGAAGACCTTCCATACGATTCAAAAAACCCTTTGTACAAATTCGGATTTGGTCTGACCTATTAATTCATCAATCATCCTAATCATTATGAATACACGTAGAAGATTCCTGAAAAATACCGCAGCCATGACACTGGGCGGACTGTTGCTGAACAATGACCTGTTGGCCAAAGCACTGACCAACAAATATGCAATGCCTGGTGTAGGCTTGCAATTGTTCACTTTATTTGGTGTACTGGATGAAGATGTACCGGGTAACCTGAAGAAGATCTCCGATATCGGTTACACAGAGATTGAATCGGCTTTCAGCAAAAAAGGTGGTTTTTATGGAATGAAGCCCAAAGAATTCGCATCCATGCTGAACGGGATGGGTATGCACTGGCGTTCGCACCATGTATTGGGTGCCCCTTTCAAATTACCGCCCGGTTCCAAAATGCCTGTTGGTGCAGATGGCAAACCCATGGTGATACCGCCGATGAAAAACCTGCGCGATGATTACCAGGAACTGGTTGACCTGGCTGCTGAAGGCGGTGTGAAATACCTTGTCTGCGCCAATACACCCATTGGTTCGCTTGATGAGATCAAATCATCAATCGATACGCTGAACAAATCTGCTGAAGCAGCTAAAAAAGCAGGCCTGCTTTTTGCCTACCATAATCATGATGCTGAATTCAGAACAGTAGATGGCGTAGTGCCTTATGACCTGATCCTGTCGCAAACGGATCAGGATCTTGTGAAAATGGAGTTGGATCTGGGCTGGACGCTGAAGGCCGGTAAAGATCCGGTTACCATGTTTGCACAACACCCAGGTCGTTTTCATCTTTGGCATGTGAAAGATATGGATGCCCGATTTGAACATATCCTGGAAGTGGGTAAAGGACATTTCGATTTCAAACGGATTTTTGATCATGCCGGTGAGTCAGGTATGCAATATTTCTTTATTGAACAGGATGGGGCTCCCAAACCGTTCGAAAATATTGCTGCCAGCTACCAGAATATAAAAAAAATACTGAAATAATCAAAGCAAGCAAGGTTGGTTTCAGGATAGCAATCACCAAGGCCCGCTTAGTAATGGCGGGTCTTTTTATTTTCCTGACATTCGTCAGCCAATAAACAGGCAAATTTTTCTAACTTGGCCCGTCTTATGCAGGTAAACCTGTTTGTCAGCATTCACTTCAAAAATACTTTTATGAAAAAGCTATTTGTGGCCGGGGCATTATTGCTGCTCGCGTATCCATCCTTCTCTCAAAGCACTTATACGGCCAAAGCCAAAGCGCTGATGGCCAAGATGACCCTCGAGGAAAAGATCGGTCAGCTTAACCTGATTATACCCGGCGGCGCTGCAGTAACAGGTTCCGTGGTTAGTACCGACGTGGAGAATAAGATCAAAAAAGGAATGGTGGGCGGATTGTTCGGTATTACTTCGCCCGAGAAAGTCAGAAAAGCACAGGAGCTGGCTGTGAACGGCTCGCGTTTGCATATACCCATGATCTTTGGTCTGGATGTGATCCATGGTCATAAGACCATTTTCCCCATTCCACTGGGATTGTCTACTTCCTGGGATATGGGGCTGATTGAGCAATCCGCCCGTATCGCTGCCAAAGAAGCAACAGCTGATGGATTGAACTGGGCTTTTTCACCTATGGTCGATATTGCCCGTGACGCCCGTTGGGGAAGGATCTCGGAAGGTTCCGGTGAAGACCCTTACCTGGGTGGCAAGATCGCCCAGGCGATGGTGCGTGGTTATCAGGGATCTGATCTGTCAAAGAACAATACCCTGATGGCCTGTGTAAAGCACTTCGCATTATATGGGGCATCAGAAGCAGGGCGTGAATACAATACCGTTGATATGAGCCGCATCCAAATGTATGAATATTATCTGCCACCATACAAAGCTGCCATCGATGCAGGTGCGGGAAGTATCATGAGCTCCTTTAACCTGGTTGATGGTGTACCTGCTACCGGTAACAAATGGCTGCTGACAGACCTGCTGCGAAAAGAATGGGGCTTCAATGGTTTTGTGGTATCTGATTACACTTCGCTGAATGAAATGATCAACCATGGTATGGGCGATCTGCAGGCTGTTTCTGCATTGGCACTGAAAGCCGGACTGGATATGGATATGGTGGGCGAAGGCATGCTGACCACACTGGCCAAATCATTGAAAGAAGGAAAGGTAACTCTGGCAGATATAGACAAAGCCTGCCTGCGCATCCTGGAAGCTAAATACAAGTTGGGTCTATTTGATGATCCTTACCGGTATATCGACGAATCCAGGCCCACTAAAGAAATACTTACAGCCGATAATCGCTCTGCTGCCCGCAATATCGCGGCACATAGCATGGTGCTGCTGAAGAACGATAAACAGGTATTACCGCTGAAACGCTCCGGTACGATTGCACTGGTAGGTCCACTGGCCGATAACCGCAGGAATATGCTGGGTACCTGGGTAGTTGCCGGCGATTGGAATAAATCGGTCAGCGTTTTGGAAGGGTTTAAAAATGTAGCCGGATCAGGCGTGAATATTATTTCAGCCAAAGGCGCCAATATCACGGATGATACGGCCATGTTCCTGAAACGTGTGAATGCCTTGGGAGTAGAGGCTGTGATCGACCCAAGGTCACCACAGGAAATGATCGATGAAGCCGTTGCTGCAGCCAATAAATCGGATGTAGTGGTAGCGGTAGTGGGAGAGTCGGCAAATATGTCCGGAGAATCTTCCAGTCGTTCGGACATCAGTTTACCGGCAAGCCAGCAGGCTTTGCTGAAAGCTTTACACAAAACCGGTAAGCCCTTGGTTGTCGTGCTGATCAATGGAAGACCCCTTACACTTGTGTGGGAGAACGAACATGCCACTGCTATCCTGGAAGCATGGGCACCGGGAACAGAAGCCGGAAATGCCGTTGCTGATGTTTTGTTCGGCAATTACAACCCTTCCGGAAAACTCTCTGCTACTTTTCCACGCAGTGTGGGACAGATTCCTATTTATTACAACCACAAGAATACCGGCCGTCCCTATGATGGAACAGGAGGAGCCAAATTCAAAACAAGTTACCTCGATGAAGTGAATGAGCCCTTGTATCCTTTTGGTTATGGATTGAGTTATACGCAGTTTGATTACAGTCCCATAAAACTGAGTAAGACCGTTTTGAAAGGAGAGGAAAAACTGACGGCATCCGTAACCCTGACCAATAGCGGTAAATATGCCGGTGAGGAAGTGGTGCAATTGTATATTTCAGATCCCGTTGCCAGTGTAAGTCGTTCTGTGAAAGACCTGAAGGGATTTCAGAAAGTGATGTTGCAGCCAGGTGAATCCAGGGAAATAAGTTTCACAATTACCACCGAAGAGCTGAAATTCTTTAACAGCGAACTCAAAAAGGTATGGGAGCCTGGGAAGTTTGTTATTCATATCGGCACCAGCTCTTCTCATGTGAAGTCTGCAGAAGTAGAATGGAATAAATAATCATTGACAGAATAAACGTCATTTCGGTCGTAGTGAGGAAGCGGCTTTCGGTAAGCTTCCTTTTTGTGCTACCGAAATGACGTTTTTATTTTCAGTAGGCCCCGATCGAATCCAACACTTTCACTTCCTTCCACAAATGTTTACAGGTGTTCACAAAATGTAAATGAATCGGATCCACCTGGTATGCATCCTGCGCTTCCTTATTGGGGAAGATGGCCAGCCAGGAAAACTGGTAACTGGTATCGATCACATCTCTGTTGGTGGAAGCGGGTATCCCGATATGGAATTGTTGTATAGCAGGTACTTTGCTTAAAGCTTTCAGGCCGGCCAATAGAGCGGCATGGTCTTCTGGTTTCTCCGGATAAGCCAACCAGAAGTATACGTGGTGGATAAAAAGGTCTTGGGATAACATGGGTGGAGGGTTAATGTGGTTAAACTGGTTAAATTAGTTAAAGCTGTTAAAAGGGTTAAAATAGTTAAACTGGTTAAAAAGGGTTAAAGCCGTTAATAGGTTAAAATGATTCAGGTAGTAGCTGTTACAGTTAACATGTATTGGATCGAATGACTTTCTTTAACTACCCCTTTAACTTTTTTAACCCTTTTTAACCAGTTTAACTTCCTTCCCCTCATCTTCTGCTGTTCAACGTAAATGCAACATAACTGTCGCCCGAGGTTTTGCCGAGTTTGCCGCCGCCGCAGGCGATGACGATAAATTGTTGTCCATTCTTTTCATATACGGAAGGCGTGGCAAAACCTGATGCCGGCAGGTTATATTCCCATAAGAGCTGACCTGTACGTTTATTGAATGCCCGGAAAGTATGGTCGCTGGTGGCGGCAATGAAGACAAGTCCTCCGGCTGTGACCACGGAGCCTCCATAGTTTTCGGTTCCTGAATGGATACCCCGTGCTTTCAGTTCCGGGTAATCGCCAAGGGTTGTTTTCCATTCCAGTTTGCCCGTATTCAGGTTGATGGCGTTTAAGGTACCCCAGGGTGTATCTACCGCGGGATAACCTTCTTTGGTCAGAAACTTGTTATAACCGGTGGAAGTATAGGGCACCTGGGCATAGGCATCTGTTGGTTTGTGTGGCGCCACGAAAGATTTTTCCTGGCTGCTCCTGATCGAAAGTACATAAGATGCAATGGCTTCAGTTTCTGCACTGCTGAGTTGTTTGAATGCCGGCATCATTCTGCGGCCATTGCTGAGTAAGGCTTTAAATGAATCGATCGGATACTTTTTTTCAATGCCCAGCAGGGAAGGATTGTTTCCAGATCCCTGTCGCTGTGCACCATGACAGGACATACAGGTCGTGGTATATAAACGTTTACCGGCTTCCAGGTTGGTTTCCTCTTTCTTTTTCTGGTCTTTAATATCAATCATCGTCAGTATCCAGGGCATTTCGCTGGCATTCACATACAAGATACCGGAGCCGGGATCAAAGGAAGGGCCGCCCCATTCTGCACCACCATCAAATCCGGGAAAAATAACCGTGCCTTGTTTGGAAGGAGGTGTAAAAAGATGCGCATGTTTGGTAGCCAGCCATCTTTTCCTGATATCCTGGTAGGAAGATTCCGGAACGATCCTGTTGAGGTCATTTTCTGTGAGTAATTGCCTGACAAAGGGTTTCGGAAAACTGGGTATGGGTTGTGTGGCCCAGGGTTTTTCTCCTGTCAGTTCTGTTTCGGTAGGAACCGGTGTTTCTGTTATGGGGTATAGTGGTTTTCCGGTTGTTCTGTCAAGAAGGAAAATGAAACCCGATTTGGTCACCTGTGCAATGGCTTCTCTTTTTTGCCCGTCTTTGGTAATATTCACTAATACGGGTGCTGTGGGCAGGTCTCTGTCCCATAAGTCATGGTGTACTGTCTGATAATACCAGATTCTTTTGCCGGTAGCTGCATCCAGGGCCAGTACAGAGTTGGCAAAAAGGTTCTGTCCGGTTCTTTTGCCTCCGTAAAAATCGTAGGAAGCTGAACCGATGGGTGCAAACACAATACCTTTTTCTTCATCCAGACTAAAACCCGACCAGGCATTGGCGCCGCCAATATGTTTATAGGCTTCTTTGTCATCCCATGTTTCGTACCCCTCTTCACCCGGATGGGGTATGGTATGAAAGATCCACCTAAGTTTGCCGCTATAGACATCATATGCACGAATATGTCCGGGTGCAGCAGTGGCTCCTTCGTCAACCCGGGTTCCTATGATGATCATGTCTTTGTAGATGATACCCGGAGTGGTAGAGGCAACATACAGGTCCTTTGCTTCCCGGTCAAGATCATTGTGCAGGTCTAGTCTGCCTGCTGTTCCGAATCTGTTCACAGGTTTGCCGCTGACAGCATCTATACAGTAGAGGTGTGCACCTGCTGCATAAAAAATGCGCGCATCTTTTCCCCGGTTGCTGAAATAAGTAACACCCCGGCAGACATTCATCGAAAAATATCCCTTTCCCTGCACATTGGTAATTGTGTCAACCGGGTCGAAAACCCAGTTCTTTTTTCCGGTAGCGGCATCCAGGGTAAACAGTTTAAGTTTGGGTGATACACCATAGAGTATGCCATTCACCACGATGGGGTTTACCTGTATCTGTGTTCTTTCCTCCGCATCACCTGTATGGTATTCCCAGGCAACTGCCAGTTGGGTCACATTGGAGGTGTCAACGGTTGTCAGTGGAGAATAGTGTATGCCTGTTTTGCTGCCGCCATAGACAGTCCATTCGGAAGGATCGTGTTTGCAGGAAACCAGTGCCATCAGCAAGATGGTTACTGATAACCCTGACCGATGGTTGTATTTCATATGATGATTGCTTGTTTAAAATAAAAACAGGGAAAAGAACAATGAAACCTACACTTCATCATTCAACATTCCCTGTTCATGATTTCTTATTCAACGATCCGTTCAATGATCTTGCCGGATTGTTTGTTTTTGAGGATGAGTTTTTTAGTGCCGTAATGTGTCATCTCTTCTTTTACCAGGTAGTGATCGGCATCGTATTCAACCAGATGGCTTTCCTTACTCAATCCTGTTTTGCCTCTCCAGATATCGAGTTTTACCGGTTCCCATAATTTTGTTTTGGCAGAACGGTAAGCAGCATCCAGTATCGCATTCACCACGTATCCGTCATAGAAGGTTTCTTTCGGGTCAATACCTTTCTCCATAGCGTTGAACATGTCCATGAACATGTGGTTGTAACCCAGTTCGTTCAATTCGTCGCCTACGGGGAATAACCAGCCTGTATTGCTTTCCGCTTTCTCAGCAATATAATCGCCGCCTTTTCCGGTGGTGAACATGTCAAAACCGGTACGCAGGAAACTATTGATCCAGATGGTTCCTTCGCTTCCCATCACTTCATCGCGCAGATCAAGGCCGCCGCGGAAGGTCCAGCTGACTTCGAACTGTCCGATGGCGCCATTTTCGTATTTAACAAGGCCAATGGCATGGTCTTCCGCATCGATCGGTTTTACCTGTGTGTCGGCCCAGCACATGACTTCCACCGGTTTGATGTCTTTGCCGATATAACTACGCGTGATCTCAACGCAGTGACAGCCCAGGTCAAGTATACAGCCCCCACCAGCCTGTTCAATATCCCAGAACCATTCGCTGTGCGGGCCAGGATGGGTTTCTCTTGACTTGGCCCAGAGTATTCTGCCCAATGCTCCTTCTTTTACACTCTGACTGGCTTTGATGAATTTGGGCGTATAGACCAGGTCTTCCAGATAACCGTTAAATATGCCGGCTTCTTCTACGGCCAGTAACATGCGTTTGGCTTCTTCTGCATTGCGACCGAGTGGTTTGGTGGTCATTACGGCTTTCTTGTGTTTGCAACAAAGCAGCACAGCCGTTTCGTGCAGGTTATTGGGAAGGGCGATACAAACAATATCTACCTCCGGATGCGCAATGGCTTCTTCCATCTGGGTGGTCCAGTGCTGGCAGCCATAATCTTCTGCAAATTTCCTGGCACTTTCTTCCCTCCGTGCATAAATACTGAATACTTTATCCCGGCTTCTGTAACCTTGTAATGAGTCGGCATAAAATCGTCCGATAAAACCGGAACCCAGCATAGCAATTCGTTTCATAATTGGTTGTTATTTGTGTGGTTATTGAATTTTGAATGGTCGGTGGTGAGTCGTCAGTGGTGAGTAGTGAGTAGTGAGAATTTTTACTGCCCACTGACCACTCACTACTCACGATTCACGAAACAGCCGTTTTCTTTTCTTTAAAGAATAATATGAAATAAATGAGCACACCTAAGGCGATATAGGCAGGTACCATCCAGATACCTTGCCAGTTATGCGTCCCGGTTGCTAATTTATACTGATCAACCGTAAAACCCGAAAACCAGGTACCGATAAACATACCTACGCCATAGGTGGCAAAAGTGAATAAACCCTGTGCGGCATTTTTGATCTTTTCCCCGGCTTTTTTCTCTGTGTACATATAACCCGTGACAAAGAAGAAATCATAGCAGATGCCGTGGAGGATAATTCCTCCATACAACATCCAGCTGGTGGTTTCGGCATTGCCGTAAGCAAAACAGATATACCTGAGTATCCAGGCGCTCATGCCCATCAGCAACATCTTCTTCACACCTATGCGGTTAAATAGGAATGGGATGGCAAGGATGAATACCGCTTCTGAAACCTGTCCCAGTGTCATCTTGCTGGCAGCGTTTTCAAAACCGATCTCATTCAGGAATGGGTTGGCAAAACCATAGTAGAACGACAGTGGTATGCACACCAGTATGGCAGCGATAAAAAAGATGAGATAGGGCTTTTCTTTGAAGAGTACGAAGGCTTCTGTACCTAAAGCGCTCGATGCATCCGAGGTCTGTGCTTTGGGTGGTGTATTGGGCAGTACAAAACTCAGCAGCCCCAGTCCTGCAGAAACCGCAGCGGCCATATGGAAAGTGGCAGAAGTTTTTTCAATACCCAATTGACCGATGAGCACGCCGGCAACGATCCAGCCAAGGGTCCCAAAAACCCGTATCCAGGGAAATTGCTTACCGGGATCGGTCATTTGTGAAAATGCTACGCTGTTACTCAAAGCGATGGTTGGCATATACAGAAGCGAGTACACCAGGATGACCCAATAAAACGTGTTGCTATGCTCAATCCTGGTGGCCAGGAACAGCAGCAGGGCACCAACAAGGTGTAAGACCCCCATGATCCTTTGCGCTGCAAAAAAACGGTCAGCGATCAGTCCGACAAAAAAAGGGGAGATCATGGTAGCGATGGCCAGCGCACTGTAAGTAGCCCCAATCTCAATACCGGTAGCATGGAGGTGTTCCACCATATAGGTTCCCATGGTCACGTACCAGGCACCCCAGATGAAATATTCAAAAAACATCATGGAAGCCAGTAATGAGCCCGTTTTTGCTTTCATAAGCAGCGTTGTTTTGATTTTCTTTCGTTAGATTTAATCTGTGATTTGCGAGGGTTGAATGTAAGCATAATTAGTAATTAATAATTAGCAATTAATGATTATTTATTGACCTGTTGCGGCTTTCTACGATTGTTTTTTTAAATTCCATTATGAAAAAGATCTTTTTCCTTTTCCTCACTGCCAGCCTGTTCTGCGTTGTTGTTTTTTCGCAAACGGATAGTACTTATGCGGAAAAACTGGGTTATCCCCGCGGGACCAAACTATTGATCCTGCATGTGGATGATGTGGGTATGTCGTTCGACTCGAATGAAGGTGCCATCAATGCCATCACCAAAGGCGTAGCCAGTTCCCTGAGTATTATGATGCCCTGTCCTTGGGTGCCGGCATTTGTCCAGTACATGAAAGCGCATCCGGGATTGGATGCGGGTCTGCACCTGACGCTCACTTCTGAATGGAAAGGGTACCGGTGGGGACCGTTATCGGGTAAGAATACCACACCGGGACTGGTGGATGCAGAAGGTGCTCTTTGGCCGGATGTCAATGATGTGGTGCAACATGCCAGCGGTGATGAAGTGGAAAAGGAAATAAAGGCCCAGCTGGAAAGAGCCCGCGCCATGGGTTTTGAACCTACCCATTTCGATACGCATATGGGTACGCTGCTGGCCACTCCTGAATTTACCCAGCGATATATAAAACTGGGTATCGATAACCAGATACCGGTGATGCTGCCTGCTGGTCATGCAACATTGATCAAAGCACAGATGCATGCACCTGAAGAGCAGATACAACAAATGCGCATGATCGGTAGCCTGTTGTGGAAGGCCGGTTTACCCGTACTGGACGATCTGCACAATGAGAGTTATGGCTGGCCCATCCCAAAAGAGATTGCATCGGATGATGCCAAACTCCAGGCCTACAAGACAAAGAAATATATTGAAGGTGTCCGTTCACTGAAACCGGGTCTTACCATGATGATCATGCATTGTACCGCTACCTCTGATGTGTTTCCGCATATTTCAGATTCGGGCCCGGTGCGCAGGGGCGATATGCTGGCTATGATGGATCCTGCCCTCCGTAAAGCCATCCAGGATGAGAAGATCATCGTTACTACCTGGCGTGAAATGATGGAACGAAGAAAAAAAATTAAATAAGCACTTAACTGTACAAAAAATATAGCATGAAAAAAAATAACAGATTCATTGGTGTCCTCTTGTTGGCAGTCGCATTAGTTTCGTTTGTCAATTCAAAGAAAACGCCGCATATACTGGTATACGCTAAGACAAAAGGGTTTCATCACAAGTCCATTGCTGCCGGACTCGGTGCTATTCAAAAATTGGGTTTGGAAAACAATTTTGCCGTAGACACCACAACGGACTCTTCTTATTTTATTCCGAAAACGCTGAAAAAATATGCCGCAGTTGTTTTCCTGAGCACTACCGGAAATGTGTTGAATGATGAGCAACAGGCTGCTTTTGAGCAATACATACGTTCGGGACATGGTTTTGTTGGAGTGCATGCGGCAACAGATACGGAATATGACTGGCCCTGGTATAACCAGTTGGTAGGTGCTTATTTCCAGAGCCACCCCAAACAGCAGGAGGCAATGCTGCAGGTGATTAATGAAAGCCATCTTTCCACCCAACACCTCCCCAGGTCCTGGAAACGTTTTGATGAGTGGTATAATTTTAAGCGTATACAACCAGGTCTGAATACCCTCATCACCATTGATGAAAAGAGTTATACGGGCGGTACCAATGGCGATGTGCATCCTATGGCTTGGTATCATGATTTTGATGGAGGTCGTTCTTTTTATACAGCCCTCGGACATACCGACGAATCCTACAGTGACCCCCTGTTTCTAAAACACCTCCTGGGAGGGATTTTATATGCGATAAACCCGTAAACAGAGAAAAAAATTTAAATTATCTAAAGAGAATAATTAGCATGAAACTATCCCGCTCGTTAGGTTGTATGATCTGTTTCCTGGTGATACTGACCTCGTTTACTGCCTGTAACAATCCTGCTTCCAAGGAGGGGGCAATCGTAATACTTGACAGCAGCACGGACTGGGCCATGCTTGATTTTGAAAAAGCGGATAACAACAATCCTGTCTTAGCACCAGCCAATAACCAGTTTTTCGATCCGATATGGAAAAAGAAACTGGCATGGGAGGAGAAAGATGTGTTTAATCCTGCCATCGTGGTTAAGGATAATAAAATATATATGTTATACCGGGCACAGGATAAAATCGGTCTGCCCGGGGGAACATCCAGGATCGGCCTTGCCGTTAGTACAGATGGCCTGCATTTTACACGGAATCCGGAACCGGTGTTCTTTCCGGATCATGATGCATTCCAAAAATATGAATGGCAGGGCGGGTGCGAAGATCCGCGCATAGTGGAAGATGAAAGCGGTACCTACTATATGACCTATACCGCTTTTGATGGTAAGACCGCACGTTTGCTGATGGCCAGTTCCCGGGATTTGCTGCATTGGACCAAACATGGGTCTGTCTTTGCGGTTGCAATGAATGGTAAGTATGCAGATCTGTGGTCCAAATCGGGCAGTATTGTTTCCCGATATGAGAATGGCAGGATCATCGCCGTAAAGATCAAAGGGAAATACTGGATGTATTGGGGTGATCAGTATATATGGGCCGCTACTTCAGATGACCTGGTTAACTGGACACCGGTAGAAATGGCCTCCGGAGAAAAAGCACCCATTCCGTTACGGGGACAGGCACTGAATATGCCCGATCTGAAAATAGTAGTGACTACCCGTACCAAAAAATTTGACAGTGACCTGGTTGAATCCGGTCCGCCGGCCATGCTTACGGAAAAGGGTATTTTGCTGATCTATAATAGTCGCAATATTCCTGCTATCGGCGATACCAGTTTGCCTGAAGGTACCTATGCGGTAGGGCAGGTGCTGATCGATAAAAATGATCCCACCAAAGTGATCAGACGGCTCGACAATTATTTTATGAAACCCGATAAACCTTACGAATTAACGGGACAGGTGAACCGGGTTTGTTTTGTAGAAGGACTTGCACAGTTCCAGAACAAATGGTTCCTGTATTACGGAACAGCAGATTCGAAAATAGCGGTTGCGGTGAAGCGTCATTAATGAATCGGCTTGAATTGATTTTTTTCTATTGTTGTGTTTGACCTTTGCTTTTTTAAAGGCATTTCATCATTCTTTATTTCGTACATCACAGAACCGCAGAAATCGGGGAGCTTGCGCTGAGGGCAGCTAACTTCAACATTTTCCGACAAGACGGGATTCCTTGCCTATCTGCCGTCAGGCAGGTTCATATGTTCATATGTTCCTTGCTCCTTGATTCTTGATTCTTGTTCCTTGTTCATCTGTTCATCTGTTCATCCGTTCATTTCTCTTATCTTCATGTCATGATTCTTCCTGTATTAGTCATAGCGCCATCCGGTGATCGGGGCCGGGGCGTGTTTACCACAGAACCGCTTCCGGAAGGAACATTGATAGAAGTTTCTCCGGTGTTGGTACTGAACGAAACCGAAAGAGCAGAAGTAGAGAAGACCCAACTGTACAATTATATTTTTGAATGGGGCCCTGAAAGTAAACAGTGTTGTATTGGTCTGGGCTACCTGTCCATGTACAACCATTCTTACCAGGCTAACTGTAACTACGACATGGATTTTGAAGATGAGCGCATGAGCATCCTAACCGTGCGTCCTGTTGAAGCAGGCGAAGAGCTTTTCATCAACTATAATGCTACCCCCAATGATGAAAATCCCATCTGGTTTGAAGCGAAATAACAGTTAGTAGCCAGTAATACAACACCTGCCATTACTGACTACTAACTTTAGACTATTAATTTTTACCTGTTAACTACCAATACTGATACCCCATTAATCTTGTTAACTCTAGCTTCGCCAGGCACAACTGGTACTCATATTGCAGCCGGGCAAGTGCGGCCCGCTGCAGGTTGGTACTGGTATTGGTGATCTCAAGATTGGTTCCGGTGCCATTTTTCAAACGGACACTGGCCAGTTGCTGGGCAGTTTGTGCCTGCTCAATTTGTCCCTGGGTATTTTTGATACGTTCCAGATTACTACCGATATCGGTCAGCGCCTGTTTAATATCTTTTTTGTAAGTACTGCTCAGGCTCTCCACTGCCATTTCGTTCTGTTTGATGATGTTCTGCTGCAGTTTTTGCTGCTGTTTGTTCTTGCCGCCATTGTAAATAGGTACCGAAAAAGAGATGCCGGTCAGGTAATTAAAACGCATATCGGCTATATATGGTACATAACCGTTTTTTACACCTGCAGCGGCACGCAGGCCGATCACGGGTTTGTCGGCTGTTTTGGCAATGGCCAGGTCACTGTTGGCTTGTTGGATCCTGTCTTTTGCAAGGATAAAATCGGGATTTTGTGTTTGGGCCGTCATCAGGGCATTGCTGGCATCCGTGAGATTCACATCAAAATCAAAGTTCTGTCCATTGTTCTGCTTGCTGCCGGTGGTGTACTCCAGCAGATTCAATTGTTTCTGCAGGCTGTTGTTGAGGTCAACCTTCCTGTTTTTTTCGTTGTCGATGGCTGCCTGTATGTTCAGCAGGTCTATGCGCAACGCAGTACCATTTGCCAGCTGGCTCTCTACAATCCGCCTGTTCTCGTTCAGGAAGCTAAGAACACTGTCCTGAATGCTGATGGCTTTCTGCAGGAACACGATATTGTAGTAGACATTGGCTACCTGGAATGCCAGCTGTGCCTTGGTATATTCTACCTGGTGTTTGGCAAACTGCAGGTCGTCTTTATTGCGGTTGATGTTGGCCTGTAACCTGCCAAAATCGAACAGTGCATAGTTGGCATTAATGGCTCCATTCAGGTTATGCAAGGGCGCAAACTGGAATTTTTCGCCGTTGATAGGTAATTCGATCTTGGGCCGGACATAAGCGTAAGAAGCATCCGCCGTAACCTCAGGAAATTTGTTCAGCTGGGTGAGTGCCAGTTTTTCCTGGGCAGTGACAACAGTATTTTCTACTTCCTTCAGTTTAGGAAAATACCCGAACGACTGCCCGATCAGGTTTTTCAGTTCCGCATTCACTTTCACCTGTGCATGACTGGCCAGGCTGATCAATGAAAGGGTTGATACAAAGATTATTTTTTTCATTTTACGTTTATACTTTTAAAAACCAGTCCGAAGATTGGCGGATAGTTATTATTTATATTCTTTCACTCCATTCACTCATTCACTCACCCACTCATTCACTCATTGCCCTAATGCGTTTCCGCAGCTGCTTTCATCGAAGCGGCGATCTCCGCAGCAGATTTTTTCTTTACCCGCAGGAAAGCTACCAACGGTATTACCAGGACAAAGAAAATGGCCGTTAGCCGGAACGTATCGAGATAGGAGAGATAATATGATTGCCTGTCAACAATGGCATTAATGGTGGCCAGTGCTTTGTTGGCAGCTCCGGCCACATCACCCGAACGGGCAATAAAACCCTGGGTAAGTGTATTGCTTCTTTCGAGGAACATCTGTGACTCACCGGTTACTTTACTTACCAGGTCGTAACGGTGTTGTGCGTATTGATGGGCGATATAATTATTGGCCAGTGCAATACCGAATGCACCGCCCAGCTGACGTATCATGTTATTAAGTGCAATACCTGCAGCGTAGTCTTTAGGCTGTAAACCTGCTACTGCCTGGTTGATCAGGGGTAATTGTACCATACTGATACCCACAGCACGTAAGGCAAGCGGAACAAAGAAATCCTGCTTACCTACATCCGGACTAACACTGGCGCTCATCCAGGCGTAAGCAGCGAACAGCAGAAAACCAATTACCACAAAAGGTATGGGAGAAACGCCTTTGCTCATGGTTTTCCCGATAATGGGCATCATGAGCACCGTAATGAGGGTGGGCGCCAGCAGGGTCAGACCGGTCTCATATGCCGTAAATCCCAGTGTGCGTTGGGCCAGTACAGGGAACACGAATACGGAAGTGAAAAGCCCTACACCCACTACAAAAGTGAAGATGGTGGTGAAAGCCAGGTTACGGTTGCCCAGCACACGCAGGTTCACTGCAGGATTCTTGATACTGAGCTCATACCAGATAAAGCCTACCATACCGATAAAGGCCAGTACTGCGGTGATGCGGATGATGTTGCTGCTGAACCAGTCCTCGGATTCGCCCCGTTCCAGCACATACTGTAAACAGCCGATGCCTATGGATAGCAGCAGGATGCCGGTATAGTCGATCTTGATCTCTTTTTTTCGTTTTCCTTCTCCTTCTTTTTTTTCAATGAAAGTGAACGAAAGGAAAGTGGCGAGGATACCGATGGGTATGTTGATCATGAAGATCAACGGCCAGGAAAAATGATCGATGATATAACCGCCCAGTGTAGGTCCCAGTGTAGGACCCAATACGATTCCCATCCCGAACAGGCCGGAAGCGATGGGGCGGTCTTTAGGTTCAAATGCATCGAACAGGATGGCTTGTGAAGTTGACAGCAATGCACCGCCGCCCACACCCTGTATGAACCGCCAGATGATCAACTCCACCAGTGTGTCAGACTGTCCGCACATGTACGAGGCAATGGTGAAGATGATCATGGAAACGATGTAATAATTTTTTCTTCCGAAATATTCTGCGAGAAATCCGGTTAGCGGGATGATGATCACATTGGCAATGGCATAGGAAGTAATTACCCAGCTCATGTCCTCAATGTTCACTCCCAGACTGCCGCTCATGTCGGTCAGAGCCACGTTTACGATGGAAGTGTCGATCAGTTCCATCACTGCGGCTGTGACTGTTGTCAGCACAATGATCGCTCTCGCAAATCCCTTAGGTGTTGCCATGTATATAATTTATCCTCCTGCAAGGAGGCCAGGATTTAGTTAATGGATTTCTGCACTTACATATACGCTCAAACCGGCGCGCAGCATATTGCGGTACTGGTTGATGTTGTTGATCAGGATTTTCACCGGTACGCGCTGGGTGACTTTCACAAAGTTTCCACTGGCATTATCGGGAGGCAGTAAGGAGAATTTAGCACCAGTGGCTTCACTCAAACTTTCGATGGTACCTTTGATCTTCACATCCGGGAATGCATCCACTTCTACATCCACTTCCTTGCCCGGGTAAAGTTTCTTCAACTGGTTCTCTTTAAAGTTGGCCACGATCCAGTAAGTGGTATCGTTCACGATCGAGAAAAGTGGGGTTCCGGCTTGCACATACTGTCCCTCCGATACATTTTTCTTGCCGATACGGCCAGCCTGTGGCGCAAATATTTTGGTGTAGCTGATCTTGAGTTTGGTCTGCTCAATCTTTGCTTTTTTTACATCCAGCGCAGCAGTGGCTTTCTGCACACCTGCCTGTAATACTGCAATACGGCTTTGGGCCGCAGTAAGATCGGTGCGACTATTTTCCAACTGTTGTAATGCGGTCTCCGCATTGAACTTTGAATCGTCCAGCTGTTTGCGCGTGATGGCCTGTTCGGCATAGAGGTTCTGGTCGCGTTTCAGGTCATCTTCCGCTTTCTTGCGACGTACCTGGCTCAGTTCGATATTGCCCTTGTTGACTTTGAGTGATACCACGGCGTTGTTAAGTGCCGCTTTGGCGTTGATGATGTCTACTTCTGCCTGTCGGTAATCGGCTTCCATCTCCAGTAACTGGGTCTGCAGTTCCGCATCATCCAGCTCTACCACCAGTTCACCTGTTTTTACCGAATCATAATCCTTTACGGCAATATGTTTCACATAACCCGCCACACGGGGTAATACCGGTGTGATCTGGGTCTCTACCTGTGCGTTATCGGTGGTTTCATGGGTAAGGGCAAAATGGATCTTCTTATACCCGTAAAAACCGGCCACCAGCAGTGCCAGGACCAATACGATCAGTTTTACCGGTGATTTTTTTTCGTTACTTGCTTGCGACATAAGGTTGTGTATTTACTTGTTATGGTTGTTTACATGATTCATCATTCCTTGTTAGTATGTTCATCTGCTCCTTTCTTCCATCAGGTAGGAATGCATCACCTGCTTCAGGTGTTTGATAACCCTTTTCTGGAAGGTATCGTCCGTATAAGGGTCAAAATTATCCTTGGACTCGACCAGCATCACACACAGCGATTTGGATAACATCACCTGGTTGATGGTGCCGATCAGTGTGGCCATGGTAAGCTCAGGATCCACTTTGCGAAAAACTTTCTTGCGGATGCCCTTTTCAATGATATTGCGCAGGGTATGGGTATTCTGTACAAAGATCCGGATGATATTGTCGTGCAGGGCCTCGCGCTCTTCCTTCAACAGCTCCTGGTAAAGAATGCGGTGGAAGGAGGGCTGTGACAGGATCTTGGCCACATAATTCTCGATGATGGCATCAATTTTCCCGATTTCGTTCAGCGTTGTATCGGCCTCTATCTCATCGAGTTTGCCACGCATGAAAGTGGCACGGTGCTCAACAATGGTCTCGAACAGTTTTTCCTTGCTGCCGAAATAATAATTCACCATGGCCACATTCACATCGGCCCGGGCTGCCAGATCGCGGATAGAACTTCCTTCAAAACCCTTTTCGGCAAACAGCTCAATGGCAGCATTGAGGATATGTTGTTTCTTGTCTGATAACACCTGCCCGGAATTTTCCTGTACCATATCAGTAATTTTGAGGGCGCAAATTTTAAACAAATGTTTGAATTAAACAAACGTTTGATTAAAATTTGACAAATACATTACCCTTCCAGGTAGCGTGCAATTGATTAATTCGATTGATTATCAATAATTTATCTCGTTCACGGTTTCCGGATATTTTCTGTGAGCTGGCGCATGGGAGGTCGTTCACGTTCTTGCCAAAAGGAGTTTCGAGTTCTTCTGCAATCATTTCCGGGCTACCAAGTAGATAAGAAAGGAACGCCACTGCCGGGAGGCTAAATAGCGATCACCGGTGGAAACCCCGGCAGCTGTGTATGGTGGTAATCTTCTTTACTTGATTGATGAGTTCTATTTGCAGGTATTCGAATTGCGGTAAGCCAACAGCGGGGAATACAGGCACACAAAAAATGATCACTAAAAATAACGATAGCTTAATACCATCTTAACAAATGCATCGGTGAACTTTGCTCAAACCAGTACCTTGCAACATCCGCATCATTTTTCGGCAAATAGCTTTGGCAAAGATTTTCTGTGGGGAGTGGCCATAGCCGCTGCACAGAACGAAGGGGCGTATACTACCGATGGCAGGGGATTGTCCATCTGGGATACTTTCTCTCGTCGCCCGGGTAAGATCAAGGGCGGTGCCAAACCCTACGAAGCCTGTGATTTTTATCATCGCTACAAGGACGACCTGATGCTGGTAAAAGCACTGGGTTTTACGGTATTCCGTTTTTCCATTTCGTGGAGCCGTATCCTGCCGGAGGGAATTGGCAGGGTAAACAGGGAAGGTATTGCTTTTTATCACCGTTTGATAGATGAGTGCCTGTTGCTGGGCCTGGTTCCCTATGTTACTTTGTACCACTGGGATCTACCACAGGAACTGCAGCGCAATGGCGGCTGGACCAGTCACCAGATGCTCAAATGGTTCACCCGTTTTGTTACGGTTTGTTGCGAGGAATATGGCGATAAGGTAAAGAACTGGATCGTCCTGAACGAACCCATGGGATTCACATCGTTGGGATATATGCTGGGTGTGCATGCTCCGGGTAAAACGGGTATCAGTAATTTTTTCTCAGCAGTACACAATGCGGCACTTTGCCAGGCAGAGGGAGGAAGGTTGGTGCGGTCACTGGTGCCTGGAGCAAATATCGGTACCACGTTCTCCTGCAGCGAAGTGATGCCTTATACACAACGGGAAGAAGATGTGCTGGCAGCCAAAAGAGCAGATGCCCTGCTGAATCGTTTGTTCATCGAACCTTCACTGGGAAGGGGGTATCCGCAGGTAGACAATTTCCCTTTGCTGGATAAACTGCACCTGCACAACAAAGCCTGGAAATATACTGAACGGATGCGATTCAATTTTGACTTTATCGGCATCCAGAATTATTTTTCTGTAACAGTCAGGTACAATGCGCTGATCCCGTACCTCCATGCTTCAGAAGTGAAAGCCACCACCCGTAAAGTACCCCATACGGCCATGGGCTGGGAGATCAATCCCGATAGCTTTTACCGGATGATCAAACGTTTCTGGCTGTATGGAGGGGTGAAAGAGATCATTGTAACGGAAGGAGGAGCTGCTTTCAAAGACCTATTGGTGAACGGGGTGGTGGATGATTCGGAGCGGATCAATTATTTCAAACAATACCTGCAGGCGGTACTGCGTGCTAAAAAAGAAGGGGTGAATGTAAATGGATACTTTGCCTGGACACTTACCGACAATTTTGAATGGTCCGAAGGATACCATCCCCGTTTCGGGCTCATACATGTTGATTTTGCTACACAGCTGCGTACCATTAAAAACTCTGGCTACTGGTTTCGTGATTTTATGAGGGGTTCCTGAAGTTTTGTTGTTAAGTTTGGTTACCTAAATACCGAACTATGCTGCGTTATTGCCTCTCATTTCCCTGTATGTTTATGGCAGTTGTCTTATGCGCACAAACGGTCCGTATTCCGGCTTATACCGGTTATGCAGTACCTGTTGAAAAAGAGGCGTCGGATATGTTCTCGGTACAGAAAGGTTTGCATTGGACGGATACCAGGCAAGAGATAAGTTATTCTTTTTATGTACGCAAAACAGGAGTGCTTCAACTAACGCTGTTAGCCAAGAATTCGGTAGCAGGTTCGCAACTGAAACTGCTGTTTAATGGTCAAGAAAAATTATTGCAGGTGCCCGCCGGTAAAACCTTTACGAAAATACCTGCTGGCCGCTATACGATCAGCGATACCGGTTTTTATACCCTCCAGCTCAAAGCAGTAAAAAAATCCGGTACAACCATAGCTGATATCAGTGCTGTAGAACTGACCGGCACTGCAGCCGATATTCATTTCAATCCTAAACCCCGCCGCAATGCAGCATCCGTGCACCTGCGTTATCCATTACCTGATTCAGTGAAAGCAGTGACTTTTTACAATGAGATCATGGTTCCCGAAGGTGCAGACCTGGAACATAGTTATTATATGGCTTGTGGTTTTGCAAGGGGCTATTTTGGTATACAGGTGAACAGTGCTACGGAAAGGCGTGTAATTTTTTCTGTATGGGATGCAGGAAACGAAGCCGTTGACCGTACCAAAGTCCCTGATTCTAACCGGGTACAATTGCTGGCCAAAGGAGAGGATGTGATAGCGAATGATTTCGGTAATGAAGGAACCGGTGGTCATAGTCATTGGGTGTACCCCTGGAAAGCCGGACAAACCTATCCGCTGATGGTGACCGCGCTGACCGACAGTGCTTCGGCAACAACCATTTACACGGGTTGTTTCTTTTTGCCTGAAATACAGAAATGGAAACTCATTGCCAGTTTCAAAGCGCCATTCGATGGTAAATACCTGCGAAATCTCTATTCCTTCAGTGAAAATTTTGCAGGTTCCAATGGGCAGCTGAGGCGTAAAGTGTTTTTCGGAAATCAATGGGTGCAGCGTGAGAACGGTTCGTGGAATGAGCTTACCCAAAGTAGCTTTTCTTATGATGCTACCGGTAAAGCTGGCGACCGGATCGATTATGGCGGTGGTGTGTCCGATGATAGGTTTTACCTGTGGAACGGCGGCTTCCAAAAAGCCAATGCGGTTTATGGACAGGTGTTTGAAAGGAATGCTGCGGGTAAACGACCTTCGATTGACTGGACAAAAAATGCCGACAGTGCCAGACAGGCCATGAAAGACAAAACATTGATACTGGAAGCGGTGCAAAAAAAGGAGATCGATACCACGGGTTCAAATGAGGGTGTATATTATCATCTTCTTCGCGAAGGAACCGGCGCCGCTGTTTCGGTGGATGATACGGTGACTGTTTTCTACAAAGGCTCACTGCTGAAAGATGGCAGTATCTTTGACCAGACCAAAGATAAACCTGCTACATTTCCCTTAAAACGGCTCATCAAAGGTTGGCAGGTGGGTCTGCCTATGTGTAAAGTAGGTGGCAAGATCCGGTTGCTGATCCCTTCCGGACTGGCATATACCATCCGCAGCCGAAGCAAAGCCATTCCTCCCAACAGTGTGCTTGTATTCGATATTGAAGTGTTGACCGCAAAAAAATAGATCACTGCGTCTTGGCGTGAAAATCTACCTCAACGGGAAAATCGGAATGCCGCAGGTGTAGAAAACAATCTGTATCTTAATCATTCAATTCTAACTGTATGAGAACAATGATTGCTCTGGCAGTCTGCCTGCTTAGTATAACCGCATTTTCCCAAAAAGCTGTCACACCTGCCCCGGCCATACCCGAACTGTTGCCTGCTGGTGTAGAAGTGACCGTTACCAGGAACAGTGTGGTAGCCGATGGTAAAAAGATCGATTATACGGCCCATACCGGGTACCTGAATCTGAAGAACGATACTGGAAAACTGATTGCTAAAGTGTTCTTCACCTATTATCGTAAAGAAGGGGAGGAGGCGGGCAAGAGGCCTGTAACTTTTACATTCAATGGCGGTCCCGGTTCTTCTTCGGTATGGCTGCATATGGGTGGTCTGGGTCCCAAACGGGTGTTGATGCAGGATGACGGAACGGCCACAGCACCACCCTACCAATATGTAAGTAATGAATACACATGGCTCAATAAAACCGACCTGGTGTTTATTGATCCCGTATCCACAGGATTTAGCCGTGCTGCTCCGGGTGAAAATCCCAAACAGTTTCACGGATATGTGGAAGATATCTCTTCTGTGGGCTCTTTTATCCGTCATTTTTTGTCGAGGTATGAAAGATGGGGTTCACCCAAATTCCTGGCTGGCGAAAGTTATGGCACAACGCGTGCGGCGGGACTGTCTAAATTTCTGCAAGACAGATACCGAATCTACCTCAATGGTATCTTCCTGATCTCAGCCGTACTGAATTTTGGTACCAATGATTATTATGTGGGAAATGACCTGCCGCGGGCCCTCTACATTCCTTCATATGCTGCGGCTGCCTGGTACCATAAAAAACTGGCACCTGCCTTACAGGCTGATTTGAAAAAAACCTTACATGAGGCAGAACAGTTTGCGCTGGGTGAATATGCATCCGCTTTGCTGAAGGGCGGTTGGCTGACCGATGCAGAGAAAGATGCAGTTGCCGCTAAAATGAGTTATTACACGGGACTGAGCAAAGAGTTTTGTCTGCGCAGCAACCTGCGTGTGGAGGAAGGCCGTTTCTGGAAAGAACTCCGCCGTGCAGATGGCCTGATCATCGGCCGTCTGGATGCACGTTTTACCGGTCGAGACATTGACGATGGGGGAGAAAATTTCAGCTTCGATCCCTCTTTTGCCAATATCGATGGTCCGTTCACGGCTACCATCAATGACTATTTTCAAAAGGAGCTGAACTTCAAGGAAGAGAAAGGCTATAATATCTTTGGAGATGTGGGCCCCTGGAATTACAACAACGTACAGAACCAGTTCTTGAACGTAGCCGAAAGCTTACGTGATGCTATATCGAAGAACCCCTCCCTGAAAGTATATCTTGGCTGTGGTTACTACGATTTTGCCACACCTTATTTCACGGCCCAATACGATCTGGAACATATGTTCCTCAGGCCGGAACAGCGGAAGAATGTGAAAGTGTATACCTATGAATCGGGTCATATGTACTATATCCATAAACCAGCATTGCAGCAGTTCAAGAAGGATGTGGATGAGTTCTTTAACTGGAGTAGTAATGTGAAATAAACAGTAAGATCCCGGGTACGACCGGGATCTTTGCTTTTTTGGGGTTTCATGACCATCGTCATTTGTTTAACTGCATTATTTTTCTTTATTTGTATAAACAATGCCATAAGATGAAAACAGCCCGCCAGTTATCCATTGCCATACTAGTGCTGCTCGCCATCACTGCGCTGTATGGAAGTTATCACATGATCACCGATCCTACCGGAGCTTCGCTCGGTTTGCCTTTTTACCTGTTGAATGGCTCTTATTTTACGGATTACCTGCTGGCAGGTTGGGTACTGCTGATCGTGGTGGGCCTGTTCAGTATGTACGCCATGGCACAAACCTTGCGTAAGGGCCGCAGCTACTCTTTTCTGATCATGCTGCAGGGGGTACTGCTCTGTACTTTTGTTACGATTCAGATGTTATTGCTGGGGGAGACCTTTATGATCCAGTATGTATACATGATCATCGGTATCGTTCTGATTGGGTTGGGCGCCTTGCAGAACCAACGCAAGATCGTATCTGAAGCGGAGAAACAACGTCTGCACCCGGCTCCGAAAAGCCATCACCACAAACACCGGAAACACAAGTAGGATTTAACTGACAGACCTGAATTTCAGGTACACACCATTGGTCCAGCCAAAACCGTCCTGGTTAGGATATTCACCTCCGCCCGCCTGGCTGCCGGTATCGGTTACATTGTATTTTTCCATCAGTTTGCCGGTAGCCGCATATACTTTCTCATTGTTGTGCATCCAGTTATCCCTAATCTTCTTTGCAAGTGAATGGAACCCGTATGGTACCCTGCTGAACGCCTGGTAGGCTATCCATTGGAGTGGCGCCCATCCGTTAGGTGCATCCCATTGCTGTCCGGTGTGCTGCAGGGTGGTGAGCAGTCCGCCAGGTTGCAGGAACCTGCTCTCTATGATATCCGCCACTTTCCCCGCCTGTTGCATATCTGCCAGTGCAAAGAACAGTGGAAAAACGGCTGCCAGTGTATATGCTTCTGAAGACCGGTTCTCGCGGAACTGGTAATCGAAGTAAAACCCTTTCTCTTCGTTCCAGCAATATTGCTGAATTGCTGTCTTTCTTTGGAGGAAACGTGCAAACAACTGCTCACTCTTTGCCGTATTGCCCTGGTTGCCGTATGTGATGGATAACAGCATTTCCATAGAACACAAAAGAGAGTTCAGGTCAACAGGGATCAGATCTGTGGTTTGAATGGTGCCCATATCATCCTTATCCTTGAACCAGCGGCTGCTGAAATCCCAGCCTGATTCTGCTGCTGCACGGATGTGCCGGTACACTTCCGACGGGTTACGGCCCGATCTGCTGGCCAGGTGTTGGTCTTCTATGAATGCTTCCGGTCGGGCTGTGTCAAAATCGTCCCAGTAACGGTTCAGGACAGAGCCATCCGACATTCGAACCGAACGACGGTGTGTGGGGCAGGTATCAGAAAGCTGTTCTTCGCCATCCATCCAAAATTGGTATTCTCTCTCCAATTGGGGAAGATAGTGCAGCAAAATACCATCACCTTTCATTTCCGACAGTAATAAAACCATTGAGGCAAAAAAAGGCGGTTGTGAACGGCCTAAATAATAACTCCGGTTACCGTTGGGGATAAAACCAACCGTATCGATCAGGTAAGCAAAATTGTTTACCATATTTTCGATAATATCTACCCGTTTGGATACCTGTAAACCAAGCATCGTGAAATAACTGTCCCAGTAATATACTTCCCGAAAACGGCCACCCGGAACAATATAGGGATGAGGCAGTGGTAACAAACTACCGGCTTCCCGATCGGGTGTACGGGTGAGTACATCCCAAAGCTCTGATATATGCAGGGTAATGGGTTTGTTGGCAGACCTATAACTGCTATCGGGTTCGGATGGTAATTGGAAATGAGATTCTATGAATGCCAGGAGGTTGAAGCCTGCTGTTGTTTTGGCACTGTTGTAGGCGGTAATAATATTGGCTATCGGTTGCAAAGGAATCGCATCCACGAAATACTTGGAATCTGCAAAGAGCCCGCTGCGCTGTACGTCTTCATACAGTGGGGATAGCTGATCCAGCGTAAGATAGTTGGTAAGCTCCATGCGTTATCATTAATGCCCCTGTTCCGGATTGGCCAGTTTGAACCGGTTTTGCAGGCGTTTGAAAATAAAGAGACAGGTGATGAGTATGGCCATCGGAACAAGAGAAAAATAAAAGGCAGTTTGCCCGCCGTACTTTTCAAAAATATGTCCTGTGATGATGGAGCCGGTTGTGCCGCCCAGTGCCGAGAAGATGATGATGAGACCACTCATCAATCCATGTTTTTGCACAGGTAGTGTACTCAGTATCACGGAATTCACGGCTGGGTAAATAGGAGCGATCAGCAATCCGATAAGGGGGAAAATGAATGCAGCCAGGGGTGCACTGCTCCATCCGGTAATGGGTTTGCCGGACACATTCTCTGCCATAGGTATGGCAAGTAATACTAATGCAGCGGCCAGTATCAAAGACCCGGCCAAGACCAGGAACCAGTTCATTTTTTTCAGCAGTAATCCTGCGAGGAACCTGCCCACGGCGGTAGAACCTGCCAGGATACTGGCCATCTGTATACTAAGGGCAGCGGGTAGCAGCAGCACTTTGTTGTTGAAAGTGGGAAGCCAGCTCATGATACTCTGCTCAATCAGTACATAAAAGAAAGCACAGAAAATAAATACAAGCACAATAGGAGACACCATCAGCCGGAACATTTTGCCAAAGTCTTTTACCAGAGAGCCGTTCTCCTGGTTCCTTACCGTGGATTCATCCAGGGGCGCGCTTAACAACAAAAGGAAGGCAGCCAGTGAGATGGCACCCAGTACATAATACACTTTCAGCCATTGGGTGGATTGCGGGTTCTGATCATCTACAAAATAGCCGAAAATGAAATAGCCGGTAAGGATGCCGATCATGAAAAACGATTCAATGAAGTTCATCAGGCTGATATGTTCTTTCTCATTACGGGTGACCAGGCCGATGGTACTGTAGACAGACATCTTGATCAACGCGAAACCAGAACCTACAGCGGCGAACAATAGCTTGGTAGTGAAGAAACTTCCGGTAAACGGCATGATGAAGCAGATGGCTGTTACAAATCCTAATGCGATCAGCATCGCATTCTTATAACCGATACGGGTTATGTAGGATGATACCAGGAACGAAACGATGGCGATGCTCAGGTCTTTGAAGGCTTCCAGTACCGAAGCGGCTCCCTGGGCCACACCATAGTTGTTCTGCACCTGCAGGATAACGGTTCCTACACTGTTCAGCAGGATGGCAAAAACAAAGTAATTGAGAAAAAGCGAGGCTTTGATCTTCCAGTTCTGCATAATGCTGTTTTAGGTTAGCGGAATGCGGTTCTTATTTTTCCAACAGTTGCAGGCATACCGGGCTGGGGACTTCTACTTTCTGTGGGGTAGCCTGTAATAGCCCCGTCTTCTGGTTCCTTTTAAAGATCACAATATTATTCGTCTTCTGGTTGGCCACCAGCAGATATTTTCCGCTCGGATCAATGATGAAATTCCGGGGTTGCATGCCTTCTACCGATTGATAACCTACGCTGGTCAGTTTCCCACTTACCGGGTGGATGGAGAAGATGGCAATATTATTTTCTTCGCCTCGATTGGATGCATAGAGAAATTTTCCATCGGGCGATACATGGATATCCGCACTGCCAGGCTGTCCCGTAAAATTATCCGGGTGAGTGGCAATGGTTTGGATATTTTTCATGATACCATTACTGTAAGTAGATACGGTAACCGTTCCCGTAAGCTCTTCTATGCGATACACCCATTTTTTATTGGGATGAAATGCCAGGTGTCTGGGACCACTGCCTGGTTCGGAAGCACTGAAAGGAACGGCTGCAGGTTGTAAAGGTTTTTGATCGGTGGCAGTAAAGCGATAACTCATCACTTTGTCCATACCCAGATCTGGTGCCAGGATATATTGATAGTCTGGTGAGAAAAATGTGGCATGTACATGTGCACTGGTCTGCCGCTCTTTGTTACCACCGGAGCCTTTGTGCTGGATGAGTTGTGCATAAGGTGCCAGTGTTCCATCAGGATTTACCGGCAGTGCCGATAGGTTACCGCCACTGTAGTTTGCCACAACGACCCATTTACCCGAGGGGTGCATCGTTATAAAACAAGGATCATCGCCACCGCTGACTTGCTGGTTCAGTAACCGCAATTGTCCGTTGGCCTTGTTAAAAGCATAAGCACTTACCCGTCCTGGAATATTACGTCCGGTTTCATTAACGGCATAAACATACCGGCCATTGGGTGCTATCGTAAGAAAAGAAGGGTTGCTGCTGCTGTCGGTATTGCTTATCCAGTTCAACTCTCCGTTCTGGGCATTGAACTCGTATACGTAAATGCCTTTGCTGTTACCTGTGGTATAGGTGCCGACAAACAGGAAATAGTGCTGGGCATATAAAGCCGGGGCTGACAAACATAGGCATAGGGCAAACAGGTATCGCATACGGAATTATTTTAGGACCTGTAAGATAAAGATTGCCCGTGAGATATGAAAGTAGCCTTTATTAGATCTGTTATTTTAATACAGGTGCAGTGCATGCTGCAGGATAAATGTGAGAATACCGCCCAGAAATCCCAACAAAGCCAGCCAGCCGATTTTTTTGAGGTACCACACAAAATCGATCTTTTCAATACCCATGACAGCCACACCGGCTGCGGAGCCTATGATGATCATACTGCCCCCTGTTCCTGTAGTAAGCGCCAGGAATTCCCAGAAGGGGTGATCAGTCGGATAAGTGGCCAGATCGTACATACCCTGTGATGCTGCTACCAGTGGTACATTGTCTACAAGTGCAGATAGCACACCCAATGTAGCACCAATTAGGTAATCGTTTTGTAAATGCGTACTTAAAAAAACGGCCAATTGTGTTAGTATGCCAACCGATTGTAAGGCGGCCACTGCCAATAAAATACCGAGGAAAAAGAGGATACTGGATGAGTCTATCCGTTGCAGGGCTCTGGCCACGGTGTATTTTTCTGCCAGCTCAGCATCTTTCCTTTTGTGCAGCAGGGTAGTGATGACCCACATACAACCCAATGCCAGCAGCATACCCATAAACGGGGGTAAATGGGTAATGGTTTTGAATACCGGAACAAATACAAGAAAACCTATCCCGGAGAACAGCATAATACTTCCCTCTTTTTTCTCCCTGGCCGTGGTAGTAGCCAGGGGCTGTAATACCAGTGTTTTTCCGGCAAAACGCCTGGCAATCAGCAAAGTAGGTATCAAGCCCACCACCAGGCTGGGCAATATCAGTTGTTGGATGATATTGAGTGCAGTAATCTGTCCGCCAATCCAGAGCATGGTAGTGGTTACATCACCCAGTGGCGACCAGGCCCCGCCTGCATTGGCCGCGATTACGATCATACCTGCAAACCATAATTTATCCTCTTTATCTGACAGAATCTTGGCACAGAGCGACGTCATAACAATAGCTGTAGTCAGGTTGTCCAACAGCGCAGAAAGGAAAAAAGTGATGGCGGCGATGAGCACTAACAGGCTTGATTTACGTGAGGCGGTGATCTTTTCTGTAATGATCTCAAAACCATTGTGTGAGTCGATCAGTTCCACGATCGTCATGGCGCCCAACAGGAAAAACAGGATCGAAGCGATCTCTCCCAGGTGGTGCATCAGTTCTTCTACAGCTGTGTGCGAGTCAGTTCCCTGCAGGAGGTAAATGGTCCAGCAAAGTACGCCAGTGATCAGCGCAGGTGCAGCTTTGTTTAACTGCAAAGGATGTTCAAAGGCGATGGCAAGATACCCTATCACAAAAATCGCTATCAGTAAAAGTGTGACCATGATAAATGAATTATTATGAGCAGATACATACAAATATATTCTTTAAAGTAACACCGGTTTACCTTGATAGCGGTTGTTCCGATGGTTTATTTATATTCGTAACATGCGTTATCCGGCTTTTTTAGTGACGGTCTTTCTTTTTTTGATTATTGCCTGTAATCCTTCAGCTATTATGCAACCGAATTCAAAATACATGCTTTCCGTTTATTGCCAGGACAGGATCTGAGAAAATCCATAGAACAGTATGTAAGGGAGCATAAGATACAGGCAGGATGGGTTGCCTCCTGTGTCGGCAGCCTTACTGAATACCAGCTCCGTTTTGCCAACCAGGACAGGGCTTATGGCGATAAAGGACATTTTGAGATCGTGAGTCTCACCGGAACCGTTTCGGTGAATGGCTCGCATCTGCATATGGCTGTTTCTGACAGTACCGGCAAGACCATCGGCGGCCATTTGCTGGACGGGAATATTGTCTATACCACAGCTGAGATCGTGATCGGCGAATCCAAAGAACAGGTATTTATGCGCGAAAAAGATGGGTCTACACCCTGGGAGGAGTTGCAGGTAAAGCCCGCAAAGCCATAAATGTATGATAAGTCAGTTTTTACGAATCCGGTAAATTAACATATTGGGTTATCAGGTGAGTTCTATTTTCGTATCCATGAAAAAAGTTATGGTATATCAATGTGTGAAATGGGTATTGATGTGTATGACCATGCTGACAATGGTGCATGCACAGAAAGGCCCGGAAAATACTGCCTGGTTCGGGTATTTGTTGCGGGAAGACGGCAAAAAGGTTCGTTTTCATTTCGATCTCCGGACGGAGAACCATAAGCCGGTGATGTACATCATCAATGCGGCTGAAAAGTTGCGGGTAGATAAGATCCGGTATACTGCCGATTCTATATTTATTGAAATGCCGGTTTTTGAATCCTATTTCCGTGCCAGGAGGGTGTCTGCGCAAAGATGGGAAGGCTCCTGGACCAATGCAGGATCCACCCAATGGATCGTAATGCCATTCATAGCTGAACAGCAGGCGGCAGTTACACAGCCGGCACTGGCAGCACCTAAGACCGATATCACAGGTAAGTGGCAGGTAACGTTGACCCGTCCGAATGGTACTACAAGACCCGCTATAGGTGAGTGGCAGCAGAAAGGCAACCAGCTTACAGGAACTTTTCTCGCGCCTTCCGGTGATTATCGTTATCTCACTGGTGTGGTTAATGGCGATAGCCTGCAGCTGTCGACCTTTGATGGGGCACATGCTTTTCTGTTCACGGCAGGTATCAACAATGACAATGAAATAACCGGGGGCATGTTTTATTCGGGGGCTACCGGAGTAGAGCCCTGGGTGGCTGTCAGGAACAAGGATGCCAGCTTGCCTGATGCTGCTGCCGTTTACCTGAAAGAAGGCCAGGAAACACTGAATTTCCGTTTTCGTGACCTTGATCAAAAATGGGTATCGATCAATGATGCCAAGTATAAAAATAAAGTTGTCGTAGTGCAGATCATGGGCTCCTGGTGCCCTAACTGCATGGATGAAACAGCTTTCCTGAGTGACTATTACCGGAAAAACAAACAGCGCGGGGTTGAGATCATTGGCCTGGCATACGAGTATAGTACCGATTTTGAAAGGGCCCGCAACAGTATCCGGAAATTCAAGGACAGGTTCCAGGTCGGCTATCCGTTATTGAATACGGGTGTTGCGGTATCCGATAGTTTGCGTACGGAAAAAACGCTGCCGCAGATCACGCCCATCAAAGCATTTCCTACCACAATTTTTATCGGGAAGGATGGTAAAGTGGCAAAGATCAAAGCAGGTTTTGTAGGACCCGGTGCGGGTATGTATCATGAACAGCTGAAAAAAGAATTTGAAGCAACTGTTGAACAGTTGCTGAAACAATAATGAAAAGGGCTCACAGATTAGCTGTGAGCCCTTTTCATTACAGGTAGTTCTTGTTATTTATTTGGCGTTCTTCACATATTTCTCCAGCCACTGGTACTGCTCCCATAAAGTGTGCAGTACGTTTTCCTTGCCACGGTAGCCATGGGCTTCATAGGGCAGAAATACAAAACGAACCGTACCGCCATTTCCTTTGATGGCAGCAAACAGACGCTCGCTGTTGATGGGGTAGGTGCCGGTATTGTCGTCTGCTTCGCCATGTATCAGGAGGATCGGTGTTTTGATCTTGTCTGCATAACTGAAGGGACTCATCTCATAATAGAGTTTGGGTGCCTGCCAGTAGGTACGGTCCTCGTTCTGGAAACCAAATGGCGTTAATGTTCTGTTGTAGGCACCGCTGCGGGCAATACCTGCTTTGAACAGGTTGGTATGCGCCAGCAGGTTGGCGGTCATGAATGCACCATAACTGTGCCCCCCAACTGCCATACGGTTCCTGTCACCCACACCCAACTCAACCAGCTTGTTGATGGCGGCTTCTGCATTCAGTGTTAATTGCGCAACAAAATCATCGTTCGGTTTTTTATCCGGTCCCGTTGCCACGATCGGCATTTCTGCATTTTCCAGGATGGCATATCCCTGTGTTACATAATAGATGGGTGTGCCCCAGCTCAAGGTGGTAAAACGGTCCTTACTTCCACGTACCTGTGCAGCATCGGCGGCAGAGTTGAATTCGCGCGGATAGGCCCAGATCACCACAGGTAACGGACCATCTTTGTCCTTGTTGTATCCCTTGGGCAGGTACAGGTCGCCGGTAAGGTCAACCCCATCAGCCCTTTTGTATTTGATCTTTTCTTTGGTCACGCCTTCCAGTTGCGGGTAGGGGTTGGTAAAATGGGTGATGGCCTTATCAGCCATGCGCAATACCAGGTGTTTGATATAATAGTTGGGAACTTCTTTCTGCGATTCCCTTCTGGTGAGCAATACCAGTTTATTGGCGTCGATCACATCTTCCACCGCTTCGAACACACCTTCCTGGCAGCGCCAGATGATCTCGTTCTGTTTACTGGTCAGGTCGAACTTGGCCAGGAACGGAAGATCTCCTTGGGGCGATGCACCTGTGGTATTGTTCATCAGGATCTTGCTGCCGTTATCAGTGGTCTGGATGATTGCCCGGCCGAACGCATTTTTTGTCATTACTGGAGAGCCCGGATTGTTATAGGCATCTGTCATGTTACGCTCGTACAATAACTCCAGTGTGTTGGAGGAAGCATTGAAACGGCTTACGCGGAACATCTGTTTAGACCTTGACATTTCAGTTACCAGCGCCAGTGAAGCATTGCCCCAGGTAGTGCCCGCATATCGCATCCTGGTTTTGAACAGTTCTTTTGCTTCACCGGTAAAAGGAGCACTCAATGCGTACACCGCATCGTGAAATTCAACTTGTTTTTTGATCAGACCGCTATCCAGTGGCATGGCCCAGGTAACGGTAGCAGCTTCGTCATCGCGCCAGTCATAACCGCGTGCAACGTTCTGTGTGTTGTCATAACCAGAAGGAGTTCCTTCCGTTGAAGGAAGTTCTGCCAGCACTTTTACCAGTTTGCCGCTGAGGTCGGTAATGCTGATGGTAGATGGGAACCCGTTGGCAGTGACCAGGTAAGAGAAGGGCTTGCGGATGGTACGGACCATCATGTATTTCTTATCGGGTGATAGTGAGAAACTGCTGATCAAGGCAGGTTTGCCTATTTTGGTTTCTACGCCGTTTTTATTTTGCACCAGTTGCGTGGTTGCAAAGAACTCGAATAGCTGTTCATCGTAGGGCGACTTGATCAGGTCCTGGTAAGTAGGACTGGGTGCTGTTTTACCCAGGTTCTGCTGAATGGTGGGCCCTTTGGGTGTTATGGGTTTTTTGGGCGCATTGGCCGCAGGTTGCGTAGCGGCTTTGTAAAGAATGGTAACATCGTCTACCCAGGTATAAGCGTTGCCCAATACAGTATTCAGTGGCTGTTTGTTCAGTTTACTGGCTTTTTTGGTAGCAATATCAATCACATACAGGTCTACCTGTTTGCCGGTAGTATGGGTGAATGCAATTCTGGTTTCGGATGGGTTCCAGCTAACATTACTTGCCAGGAGGTTAGCGGGTAATCCTACTACGGCAAATTCCTGGTTGTTTTTGATATTCTTTAACCGGAAATTGTTGATAAAGAACTGCCTGCTGGGCGAGAAGTTATTTGGGTTTAAACGCAGGCCGGCAATACGGCTCTCGGGTTGTCCCAGCTCCTCAACAGTTGGATACGAGTTGCGTTCGCTCAGTAACATCCATTCGGCTTTACTGTCAATACGGACGGTAGGCGTAGGCTTGGCCAGTAACAGGTCAGCCACATCTTTGGGGGGTACCTGGTAACTCGTGGCATCCTGCCCAAAGGCAATACTGCCAAAGAAAAAGAGCAGTAAAAGGGTTGTGATCGGTCTTT
Source organism: Sediminibacterium sp. FW305-C-269 (assembly GCF_058231045.1). Classification (NCBI taxonomy): domain Bacteria; kingdom Pseudomonadati; phylum Bacteroidota; class Chitinophagia; order Chitinophagales; family Chitinophagaceae; genus Sediminibacterium; species Sediminibacterium sp. FW305-C-269. The sequence continues at coordinate 137,207 of NZ_JBIQXQ010000003.1, forward strand.
TGTTTCTCATGATAGTTTAGTTTGTATAGTAGGGGTTATTGGTAAACACGAACATAATCCAACGAGAGAATAATAACAACTGTAAGTTTTTTTATTAGAGTCTATCTTTTGGATACCTAAGATACTTACAAAACAGGCTTTATCGGGCTTCCGATGAACCCCTTTTGAAAAAAATTTGCGGGCAAATAGTATAGGCTGTACTTTTGTGTCCTGATATGAAAACATTCGCACATACTCATCACCATCATTTCTTACCCCAGGGGTAGGCTGTTGGTGTTTTGTGTGGTTTACGATAAAACATTAAAGGGCTTACCGAAGGGTAGGCCCTTTGCTTTTGCCCCCATCCTCTGAAGGGGGGCTATCATACTTCAGAGAAAAAAAATCGCGAAGCGATCAATGGTATGAAAGACAGTACTCAAAAAACAGCAGCAGTTGGCGACAAACTCAAGTTGGCGATCCAGAAAAGCGGCCGGCTGCATGATGATTCGATCCGTTTATTGAAAGAATGTGGTATCGATATCAGCAACGGCGTTAACAAACTGAAAGCGGAAGCCAGCAATTTTCCGATCGAAGTGTATTTCCTGCGTGATGATGATATCCCGCAATATGTGGAAGATGGGGTGGCCGATATCGGTTTTGTAGGTGAGAACGTAGTGTATGAAAAGAAAAAGAAAGTGACCGTGGCTGAAAAGCTGGGTTTTGGCAAATGCCGACTGAGCCTGGCCGTAAGAAAGGGTGAGGACTATACCGGCGTTCAGTTCCTTTCCGGTAAGAAGATTGCTACCAGTTACCCGGTGATACTGGGTGATTTCCTGAAAGAGAACGGCATTGATGCAGAGATCCACGAGATCAGCGGTAGTGTGGAGATCGCGCCAGGCATTGGATTGGCAGATGCTATCTGTGACCTGGTAAGCAGCGGCTCCACTTTGTTCATGAATGGATTGAAAGAAACGGAAAGTATCCTGCAGTCCCAGGCGGTGCTGATCAAGAACAAAGATCTGAGCGAGGAAAAGGAACAGTTGATCGCAAGACTGTTATTCCGTATCCAATCAGTAAAAAAAGCCAAGAACAACAAATACATCCTGCTGAATGCGCCCAATGCCAAGCTGCAAGAGATCATTGCCTTGTTGCCTGGTATGAAAAGTCCTACGGTCCTGCCACTGGCCGAAGAGGGCTGGAGCAGTGTGCACAGTGTACTGAATGAAAATGAATTCTGGGATATCATTGAACAGCTGAAAGCGGCCGGTGCCCAGGGAATTCTGGTGGTGCCGATAGAGAAGATGATTGTGTAGTGAGTGGTGAGTGGGAAGTGAATTGGAGATGGGGTATTGTGAATGGTCAATTGTGAATGGAGAATGGTCAATAGAGCTAATCCATTGACCATTCACAATTGACCATTGCCAACTTCCTACTCAACACTCACGATAACCTGCTCCGTTTAAAATCTTTAGAAAACAGGAATATGAAAATTGTACAATACCCCGAGAAAGCCGCCTGGCAACAATTGCTTACGCGGCCTGCTATTGATAACAGTTCGCTGCAACAGAAAGTAAGGGAGGTGATGCACGAAGTGAAGCTGGTGGGTGATGCGGCTGTAAAAAAATTTACCCGCCAGTTTGATGGTGTGGAACTGGCAGATTTCGTTGTGTCGGAGAAAGAGATCAGTGAGGCCGCGGATATGCTGTCCGATGAACTGAAGCAGGCCATCAGACAGGCTGCTGCCAATATTGAACTGTTTCACCAGAAACAAACGGCTGCAGTAGAAGTGGTAGAGACCATGCCCGGCATACAATGCTGGCGCAGGAGTATCGGAATTGAGAAAGTAGGCCTGTACATACCCGGGGGTACGGCCCCTCTTTTCTCCACCATCCTGATGCTGGCCATTCCGGCAAAGATCGCGGAATGCAAAAAAATAGTATTGTGTTCGCCCCCGGGTAAAGATGGTAAACTCAATCCGGCTATTCTATATGCGGCATCCATTACCGGCATCAGATCGGTGTATAAGATCGGTGGGGTACAGGCCATTGCAGCCATGGCTTATGGAACTGATACGGTACCGCAGGTGTATAAGATATTCGGACCGGGTAACCAGTACGTGACCTGCGCCAAACAACTGGTACAGCAGGAAGGCATCGCCATAGATATGCCGGCGGGACCAAGCGAGGTCTGTGTGCTGGCAGATGATACGGCTGATGCCGCATTTGTTGCTGCCGACCTGCTGAGCCAGGCCGAACATGGAGTAGACAGTCAGGTATTACTGGTTACCACATCTGCATCATTGTTAGAACAGGTGCAGACAGAACTGGAGCAACAATTGGCACAGTTGTCGCGCAGAGAGCTGGCTGCAAAGGCCCTGGCTAACAGTACGGCCATTCTGGTCAAGAACAGGGAGGAAGCGCTGGCCCTGGTAAATGAATATGCTGCCGAACACCTCATCATCTCCTGTAAAGATGCGGATGAAATGGCTGAGCAGGTAGTTAATGCGGGTTCTGTATTCATCGGTAACTATTCGCCGGAAAGTGTGGGTGATTATGCCAGCGGTACCAATCACACATTGCCCACCAATGGTTTTGCCAAAGCCTACAGCGGGGTAAGTGTGGACAGTTTTGTGAAGAAAGTGACTTACCAGAAATTATCACAGCAGGGTTTGCAGAACATCGGAGAGACCGTGGTGCTGATGGCGGAAGCCGAAGGGCTGGATGCACATGCCAATGCGGTACGTGTCCGTCTTAAGAAAGGATAAAAATCACTGATCATTCAAAGAATAAAGAAAATAATATGTCATTCGATCTCGATAAACTGGTCCGGCCCAATATCAAAAAACTGGTAGCGTATTCTTCTGCGCGCGATGAATTCAGCGGTGAGGCAAAAGTGTTCCTGGATGCCAATGAGAACAGCCTGGGTTCCCCGCTTGCCAAATGGTATAACCGTTACCCCGATCCGCACCAACGGGCCATTAAACAGAAACTGAGCGTCATCAAGGGTATTGGCCAGGAGCATATTTTTCTGGGTAATGGAAGTGATGAGTGTATCGACCTGTTGTTTCGCTGTTTCTGCGAACCCGGCAAGGATAATGTGATCATCTGCCCTCCAACCTACGGTATGTACGAAGTAAGCGCTCATATCAATGATGTGGCGGTGAAGAAAGCGCCCCTGCTCGAAGACTTTCAGCTGGACCTGGTTCACCTGGAGAACCTGGTAGATGCCAATACCAAACTGATCTGGCTCTGTTCGCCCAACAATCCCACCGGTAACGCTCTCAACAGAACGGATATTGAGACGGTACTGAACAATTTTGAAGGTATTGTAGTGGTGGATGAAGCCTATATCAATTTCGCCCAACAGAAATCATTCATACAGGAATTGGCCGACTACCCCAATCTCGTAGTGTTACAAACGCTGAGTAAAGCATGGGGGCTGGCGGGTCTTCGGTTGGGCATGGCTTTTGCTTCATCATCGATAGTAACGTTGCTGGATAAGGTAAAACCTCCTTATAATATCAACCAGGCCACGCAGGACCTGGTGTTAAAGGCACTGGATGAAGTAGGGCAGGTGAATGATATGATCCGTTTACTGGTGGATATGCGGGAGGCGCTGGCGGAAGTGTTCCGTTCCATGCCAACGGTTGAAAAAGTATATCCCTCTGATGCCAATTTCCTGCTGGTAAAAATAAAGGACGCGAGGAAGATATATGAATTTTTGCTGGGGAAGGGTATTGTGCTGCGCGACAGGAGTAATGTCAAGCTTTGCGAAGACTGTCTGCGCATCACCATAGGCACTGAAAAAGAGAACACATTACTGATAGATGCCATGCAAGAATGGTATGATCAATAAACAAAGCAGTGATTTGTCTGTATTACGTTGTAAATTCAACCCCTAATCAAAACACATATGAAAAAGACCATTTCTGTACTCTCACTTTTGCTGGCTGTTGCAGGGCTCAGTAGCTTAACTGCCTGCGCATCCGATTCACTCAGACTGGAGACGCCCCATTCGGTAGTGGCCGATGCGGATAATGCCGGATTGAAACTACCTGCCGGTTTCAGCGCGTTGAAAGTGGCCGACGGACTGGGCCGTGCCCGTCATATTGCAGTTACTGCACAGGGTGATATTTATGTAAAGCTGATGGGCCGTGTGGCAGAAGGAAAAGCTGTCCTCCGCTTGCGTGACACCAATGGTGATGGTAAAGCAGAAGAGATCACCGGTATGGGTAATTATGGCGGTACCGGTATCGCTATCAAAAACGGATACCTGTATGCTTCTTCTGATGAAGAAGTGTTTCGTTATAAACTGAATGAGAAAGGGGAGGTGATCAGTCCCATGCAGCCTGAGAAGATCATCACCGGACTCATCAACCGCCGTCAGCACGAATCCAAATCAATCACACTGGACAATGACGGAAATATCTATGTGAATATCGGCGCTTACTCTAATTCCTGCCAGGAGCGCGACAGGCAGCCAGGTTCTCTTGGCCGTATGCCTTGTCCCATCCTGGATTCTGCAGGCGGTATCTGGCAGTTCAGGGCCGATAAACTGAACCAGACCTATGGCGATGGAATTAAATATGCAACCGGCCTGCGCAATGTGGTTGGCCTTGACTGGAATAACCAGTTGAACCAACTGTTTGTGATGCAGCATGGCCGCGATGACCTGCACAATATCTTCCCATCTCTGTTCACCGAACAGCAGAATGCAGATCTGCCTGCAGAAACCATGTATGCACTGAAAAAAGGTGATAATGCCGGATGGCCTTACATATATTACGATCCTTTCCAGAATAAAAAAATGCTGGCACCTGAATACGGTGGTGATGGTAAAAAGGAAGGAAGCAAAGAATTCATTGATCCGGTAGTGGCATTCCCGGCGCATATGGCTCCGAATGCTTTGTTGTTTTATACAGGTAACATGTTTCCTGCCAAATACAGGAATGGCGCTTTTATCGCATTCCATGGTTCCTGGAACCGCGCACCCCTGCCACAGGAAGGGTATTATGTAGCTTTTGTACCTTTTGATGCAAACGGTAAACCGGGTAAGTGGGAGATCTTTGCCAATGGTTTTGCAGGTGTGGAAGTGGTTACCGGAACCCGTGGTGCACAACACCGCCCTACCGGATTGGCACAAGGTCCTGATGGATCACTCTATGTATCTGATGATTCCAAAGGAACCATTTATCGTATCGTTTATAAAGGAAAATAATGGTGATAAAGAAAATATTGATCCTGCCTGTCTTCATTTTAACATTGATGGCATTTCAGACAGCACCGAAAAAACAGCTACCGGCCAAAAAACCGGTAGCTGTCGCTTCGGCAGGTATAGCGGCTTCTGTAAACAGGGGCAAGACCATCTACCTGGAACGTTGCCTGGCTTGTCACCAGGTAGACGGTGGTGGCGTGCCACACCTGAACCCACCGCTCGATGGCGCATCCGGAGTGTTGGGCAAAGACAAAGCCCGCCTGATCCGCATCGTGCTTAAAGGATTCGACGAGCGGGTGGAACTGGATGGAGAATACTACAGTAACAATATGGCCGCACACGCAGATCTTTCAGACCAGCAGATTGCAGATGTGCTTACCTATATCCGCAATAGCTGGAGCAATAAAGCGGCCGCGGTAACCGCTACCGAAGTGAAAGCGGTGCGTACCAGAATAAAATGAGCAAAGCAACCTAATCATGAGCAGCAGCAACAGACAGGATACAGTTTCCAACGCTTCATCTCCCGAACTGGGAACGAAGAGGATCCTTTTTATAGACAGGGATGGGGTGGTATTGGAAGAACCACCCACCGATTTCCAGGTAGACAGTATTGATAAGATCACATTCATTCCGGGAGCGATTACCGCTTTATCACGCATAGCCGCCGACCTGGATTATTATAAGGTGATGGTGACCAATCAGGACGGACTGGGAACGGACTCCTATCCTGAAAAGGATTTTCATCCTTATCATGACCTGATGCTGCGTACCTTAAAGGGTGAGGGATTTGTGTTCGATGAGATGATCATCGACAGAACTTTTGCCAGCGACAACAAACCTACCCGTAAACCCGGAACAGCCTTGCTGCAGCATATACTGGATAATCCAACATTTGATCTGGCCAATTCTTTTGTGATCGGCGACAGGTGGAGTGATATTGAACTGGCTAAAAATCTGGGTTGTAAAGCCATTTACCTGCATTCCCCTTTGCACCAGTTAACAGAAGAGCAGGAAGCCCGCCTGCGCGATACCATTGTGTTCGAATCGGGTAACTGGGCAGATGTATATACTTTCCTGAAACTGGGCCTGCGGAAAGTGATGCATGAACGCAATACCAACGAAACCAGGATCAGGGTGGAGCTGAACCTTGATGGAAGCGGTAAGGCGAAGATAACTACCGGTTTGGGCTTCTTTGATCATATGTTAGACCAGATAGCGAGGCATGGCAAGATGGACCTGTCCATTACCACACAGGGAGATCTGCATATTGATGAGCACCATACCATTGAAGATACGGGTATTGCACTGGGAGAAGCTTTTGGCAAAGCACTGGCAGACAAACGCGGTATGGAACGGTATGGGTTTGCCTTACCCATGGATGAGGCGGAAGCCAAAGTGCTGATCGATTTCGGCGGACGCAACTGGATCGTATGGAATGCTGAATTCAAAAGGGAGAAGATAGGGGAGATGCCTACAGAAATGTTTTTTCATTTCTTCAAATCATTCAGTGATGCAGCCAGGTGTAACCTGAATATTGAATGTAAGGGAGACAACGAGCATCATAAAATCGAAGCCATTTTTAAAGCTTTTGCCAAAGCCATCAGGATGGCGGTGAAACGTGATCCGCTCTCTGATCAGTTACCCTCAACGAAGGGGGTGTTGTAGGCAAGTAGTGAATAGTGAGTAGTAAGTAGTAAGTGTTGCCCATTCACTACTCACAATTCACAGATCACGATTCACGTTAGCTTGCTCTCTTCCATAATTCCGTTCTGCCCAAGAGCGAAATGCCGATATAACCGCGTAAGCTGAGCGTTTGAGGGTCTTTCAGCCTCATGTAACTTTTGTATTCTTTCCCGTTCTTGGGATCGTAGATATGGCCGTCACTCCATTCGCCATTATTGTACCTGAAATTTTTCAGGATGACTGAGCCCAGCAAGGGCCTGTTTCTGAGGGCAGGATCGGGGTTATTGCTGTCTAATTTCGGATTCCCTTTGGGGCCATTGGGTTCTTTCATCCAGTAGAGTTTACCGAAATAGCGGTCTCCCTCTTTGTAGATCTGTATCTTGCCCTCCCCGCTGGCGCTGAGCCAGATGCCAACTATATCGTCGGCACTACTTGCAGAAGCCATGCTGATCGTGCTAAAGAAAAGGCCGATAATGGTAATCAATTTTTTCATATTCGTTGTATTTCTTCTTTATTATTGATTCAAATAGATTTTTCCATTCTTGATGACCAATGCCGTTTTGCGGATATCGGATATCTGCACAGAAGGATCCCCGTTCACGGCTACCAGGTCGGCCAATAAACCTGCTTTGATCCGGCCAATGCTGTTGCCGTATCCGAACACGTCTGCATTAACTGATGTGGCGCTTTGTAAAACTTTTATCGGTTGCATGCCATAAGCAACCATGGCTTCCATTTCTCGGGCATTGTCGCCATGCGGATAAACGCCTACATCGCCGCCAAACACAATGGTCACTCCTTTCTGTAGTGCCAATTGGAAAGCTTTCCGTTTGGTAGTGATGCGCCTGGGTTCAGGCAGACTGCCCCTTTTCCATCCATCGTATTCGCTGGTGGCTTCTGCTGCACTAAGGGTGGCGCAATAAGCTACTTTGTGTTGCAGCATCAGGTCAAAAATGGCTTCACTGGCATTGTCACCATGTTCAATGGTGGAGATGCCTGCCAATATGGACCGGCGCATACCTTCTTCCGTACTGGCATGTGCCACTACTTTACGGCCACTGCTGGCAGCAACTTCCACCACCGTTTTCAACTCGTCCAGTGTAAAAGTGGGTTCTGATCTTTTGGGATTCAGTCCCCAACGGTAATCAGCATATACTTTGATCAGGTCGGCTCCATTACCGATCTGTGTCCGGGTCTCTTTGCTCAGGGCATCCACGCCATCCGCTTCGGCTGCACCCCTGATAAGCTGATGATCCAGATTTTTCATTTTTGGTCCGTAACTGCCGGTGGCTACGATAGCTTTGGTGGCAATGATCATTCTCGGTCCGGGTATGATCCCCTTATCGATCGCCGCTTTCAATCCCACATCATCATAATCAGCACCCTCAGTGCCCAGGTCACGCACCGTGGTAAAACCTGCCAGTAAGGTTTTGTTGGCATGTACCACCGCCCTTGCCGTTCTTTCTGCCCTGGATTCGTTGAGTACCTGCTCATCCCATTTGGTTTCGTTATACGGATGCAGTAACAGGTGCGAATGCCCTTCTATCAGACCCGGTAATAATGTTTTTCCTTTCAGGTTGAGGGTGGTATAGGCACCCTCGGGTTTTACCGAACCGGCATCTCCCACAGCAATGATCCGGTCTTTTTTGACCAGCACTACCCAGTTGCTGTGCATAGATTCTCCGTCAAATACCCGGTCAGGTTTCAGTAATAAAGCGGTGTCCTGTGCATCGGCACAGAATGTACGGAACAGGCAGAAAAGCAGTAAAGCCGCAGTTATTCTCATATAGGTCTTATTAATGTGAAGTTAACAAACGATCGTACCCACTTAAAAAAAATTTGTTTTTCCAAAGTTTCTCCCACAACTTTGCCTGTAATGAACCAGATCACAAACAAATATTGGTGGTGGCATACAAACTCCGTTCGGGGATTGTAATGGCATAGCCAGTACTTTTTTGAATATTATTCAGAACCCCGACAGAGATTGTCGGGGTTTTTTGTTACTGCCCTCCCTGAAACTTCTTCACAGAATGCCGGGTGGGTTTAAAAAAGGAATATGAAGAAAATAGAATTACAGACTCAGTGCAAGAAAATGCTGGCCGACCTGTTTACGCCGGTGGGCATTTACCTGCGGGTGCGTGACCGTTTCCGGGATACGGTATTGCTGGAAAGCACCGATCACCATGCCGCTGAAAACAGTTATTCATTTATCTGCATCAATGCGATCGCTGGTATCGAGATTTCATCGACCAAAAGCATCGAGTTCAAACTGCCCGGACAGAAACCGGAACGTTTGGCGATCAAGGATACGGCAGAAGTGCCCGGACAGCTGTGGTCCTTCATGCAACGTTTTCATGCACATGAGCCTGCGGCCAAAGAAGGGAAATTCGCCCAGGGACTATTTGGTTATACCGCTTTTGATGCCGTAGAATTCTTCGATACCATTACCCTGCATACCGCTTCGGCCACGGAGCCTGCCATACCGCTGATCCGTTACCGCTTGTACCAGTATGTGATCGCCTTCAATCATTTCAAGGATGAACTGTATATCTGCGAGAACCTGATCCCGGGTATCGAGTCTGAACTGCCGATCGTAGAATCACTGATCAGGAGTAAGGATGCACCGGTATTTCCGTTTAAGATCCGTGGCGAGGAACTGTCTAACATGACCAACGAAACCTACATGGAAATGGTGCAGAAAGGGATACAGCGCTGCATGCGTGGCGATGTGTTCCAGATCGTGCTGAGCAGGCGCTTTCAGCAAAGTTTTTCCGGTGATGAGTTCAATGTCTATCGCTCACTGCGCAGTGTGAACCCATCGCCTTATCTTTTCTTTTTCGATTATGGCGATTATAAACTGATGGGCTCATCACCCGAAGCCCAGCTGATCATCAAAAACGGGAAAGCCATCGTACATCCGATCGCCGGAACCTTCAAAAGAACAGGCGATGATACGGTGGACCAGCAGATGGCCGAAAAATTGCTCACCGATGCCAAGGAAAATGCAGAACATGTGATGCTGGTGGACCTGGCACGAAACGACCTCAGTCGTGCCTGCGATGAGGTGGAAGTGAGCCAGTACCGGCAGGTGCAGTATTACAGTCATGTGATACACATGGTAAGCGAAGTGACCGGTAAAGTGCGCAAAGACCAGAATCCTTTTGAACTGCTTGCCAAGACCTTTCCGGCTGGAACCTTGAGTGGGGCACCCAAGTTCAAAGCTATGGAGATCATTGACGATTATGAACCCACGGCACGCAGTTATTATGGCGGCGGACTCGGTTTCATCGGTTTCGATGGTCGTTGCAACCATGCCATCATGATCCGCACATTTCTCAGTAAGAATAATACGCTGTTTTACCAGGCCGGTGCAGGTGTGGTAGCTGCCAGTGTTCCTGAAAGTGAATTGCAGGAAGTGAACAACAAACTGAACGCACTGAAAAAAGCCATCGAGATAGCGGAACAGATCTGATTTACGAACGAACACCTGTAGATAGAAAATAATACCATGAAAATATTAGTCTTTGATAATTACGATTCGTTCACTTACAACCTGGTTCACCTGGTGCAGAAGATTACGCATGACCAGGTAGATGTGTACCGGAACGATGAATTGCCCATGGAGAAAGTGAAGGGATATGATAAGATCATTCTTTCACCAGGCCCCGGCATTCCCTCTGAAGCAGGTATGCTGCTGCCTTTGATCAGGGAATATGCGTCAAGCAAATCCATACTGGGTGTTTGCCTGGGCCACCAGGCCATCGGTGAGGCATTTGGAGCCACGCTCACCAATTTGTCCACGGTGTATCATGGTGTGGCCACAAAGATCCATGTGCTGCATCCTGCATCGGCTGGCTCATCACTGACCACTCACCACTCACCCAGTATCTTCAGAAATCTGCCAGATACCATTGAAGTGGCCCGCTATCATAGTTGGGTGGTTGATGAGAAAGGTTTTCCGGAAGAGCTGGAGATCACGGCAAAAGACGACAATAATTATATCATGGCCCTGCAGCACCGGAAATATGATGTGGAGGGTGTACAGTTTCATCCTGAGAGTGTTTTGACGCCGGACGGTGAAACCATGATGCGTAACTGGTTAAAAAAATAGCAATGAAAAAAATATTACAGTATTTATTTGAATACAAGACACTGTCCAGGGAAAAGGCAAAGGAAGTGTTGGTAAATATGTCTCGCGGTCAATATAATGAAGCGGAGATGTCGGCGTTCATCACCGTATTCCTGATGCGTACGGTCAGCATTGAAGAATTGTTGGGTTTCCGGGATGCTTTGCTGGAATTATGTGTGAAAGTGGACCTGAAAGGTCACCCGGTGATGGATATTGTAGGTACCGGTGGTGATGGTAAGAATACATTCAATATCTCGACGCTGTCCTGTTTTATTGTGGCAGGAGCCGGACAGAGAGTGACCAAACACGGCAATTACGGTGCTACAGCGATCAGTGGTGCATCGAATGTGATGGAGCAGTTGGGCTACACATTCAAGAATGATAACGATCGTTTGCTGAAAGAACTGGAATCTGCCAATATCTGTTTCCTGCATGCACCTATTTTCCATCCGGCCATGAAGATCGTAGGGCCTATCCGTAAGAATCTTGGTGTAAGGACTTTTTTTAACATGCTCGGGCCCATGATCAATCCGGCAGAACCTGATTTTCAGCTGGTGGGTGTGTACAACCTGGAGATGGCCCGTATTTACAATTACCTGTTACAACAAACCAGCAGCGCTTTTACCATCATACACAGCCTGGATGGATATGATGAGATATCTCTAACCGGCGATACCAAAGTGATCACCCAGGATGGAGAGAAGATCATGACACCGGAACAGTTGGGTAAACGCATTGTTGCGGCAGAGGATATTTATGGGGGTAATTCTGTGGAAGAAGCAGCCAGGATCTTTACCAGGATCATCAAGGGTGAAGGAAGCTGGGCACAGAATGCCGTGGTACTTGCCAATGCCGCCATGGCACTGCATTGCACCGGCAATTATACCAGTTACGATGCCGCTTATCATGCTGCCGTAGAAAGCCTGGAAAGCGGTAAAGCATACCGTTCATTACAAACCTTAATCAGCCTGCAATAACATGAACATATTAGACAAGATAGTAGCGCAGAAACAACAGGAAGTGGCTGAACGAAAAGCCCATGTTTCGGTAGCGGAACTGGAGAAGAAAAAATTCTTTACCAGTGATGGGTTATCGCTGAAATCCTTCCTGGCAGATCCGGCGCGTACCGGCATCATTGCCGAGTTTAAAAGAAAATCTCCCAGCAAGGGTATCATCAATGACCGCGTAACTGTGGAAGAAGTGACCAGCGCCTATGCCAAAAACGGGGCTTCAGGTATTTCTGTCTTAACGGATCAGGAATTCTTTGGCGGTTCGCTGGATGATCTGCTGGCTGCCACCATTAATGATGTGCCGTTGCTCCGTAAGGATTTTATGATCGACGAATACCAGCTGATCGAGGCCAAAGCTTATGGCGCGGAAGTGATCCTGCTGATAGCCGCCTGTTTAACGCCGGTCCAGGTAAAAACCATGGCGGCTACGGCAAAAAGGTTGGGACTGGAAGTATTGCTGGAAATACACAATGAAGAAGAATTGGGACATATTTGCGAAACGGTGGACCTGGTGGGTGTTAACAACCGCAATCTCAAGACTTTCGAGGTCAGTATCGATACTTCGCTGGGGCTTATTAACAAGATACCCAAGGAAAAACCTGCAGTAGCAGAAAGTGGTATCAGCGATGTGAATACTATTGTAACTTTACGTCAGGCCGGTTTTTCCGGGTTTCTGATAGGGGAGAATTTTATGAAACAGGCCAGTCCTTCGGTTGCTTTTGCTGATTTTGTTAATCAACTAAAAGCAAAATAACATGCGGATCAAGGTTTGCGGTATGACCAGCACGGAGCAGGTTCTCCAACTCGATGACATGGGTGTAGAATTCGCGGGGTTCATTTTTTATCCCAAGTCGCCCCGTTATGTTCACAAATTCATGCCGCAGGCCGAGATTAAAAAGATCAAAGGAAAACACATTAATAAAGTGGGTGTATTTGTCAATGCTTCTGTGGAAGAGGTTTTACAGGCGGTGGACGAATGTGGCCTGTACTTGGTACAGCTGCATGGAGACGAGACCCCTAAGTACTGCGAAAAAATTGCCAATTATGTGGGTGTGGTGAAAGCATTTCGCTTACGTGAAGAAGACAATGTATTGTGGAAAGTGAAAGACTATATGGACATTGCCGATATGTTCCTGTTCGATACCGAAGGCGCTGGGTATGGAGGCACCGGTAAACAATTCGATTGGAACATCCTGCGTGGTCTGAATATTGGCAAACCGTTTTTCCTCAGTGGCGGCATCGGTCCGGATGATGTGGCTAAACTAAAAGAATTTTCCGGGGAGCCGGTATCGAAAGACCTTTTCTCGGCAGATGTGAACAGTAAATTTGAAATAGCACCGGGTATTAAAGACATGGAAATACTTCGGTCATTTATACAATCCGTAAAACAGATCTAATTAGTATAGTAAGATGACAGCAACCGCAACCTATCAGCAACCCAATGAGCAGGGATATTATGGCCAGTTTGGCGGCGCCTATATTCCCGAAATGTTACACAGGAATGTAGAAGAATTGAAAGCCCGTTATCTCGACATCATGTATGAACCTTCTTTTCAGAAAGAATTCAGGCAGTTGTTGAAGGATTATGTGGGCCGACCAACGCCTTTGTTCCTCGCAGAACGGCTGAGTAAAGAGTTTAACAGTTCTATTTACCTGAAGCGCGAAGACCTTTGCCATACGGGCGCCCACAAAATCAACAATACCATCGGCCAGATATTGCTGGCACGAAAACTGGGTAAGACACGCATCATTGCCGAGACCGGCGCCGGTCAGCATGGAGTGGCCACGGCTACGGTCTGCGCCCTCAAAGGCATGGAGTGCATTGTGTACATGGGCGAAAAAGATATTGAGCGCCAGGCACCCAATGTGGCCCGTATGAAAATGCTGGGAGCCAAAGTGATACCCGCAACCAGCGGCAGCAAAACGTTGAAAGATGCCACTAATGAAGCCATCCGCGACTGGATCAATAATCCTGCCGATACGCATTATATTATCGGTAGTGTGGTGGGGCCGCATCCTTATCCGGATATGGTGGCCCGTTTTCAGAGTGTGATCAGCGAGGAGACCCGCTGGCAGTTACAGGAAAAAACAGGAAGTGAATTACCCACCCATGTAGTGGCTTGCGTGGGCGGCGGCAGTAATGCAGCAGGCGCTTTTTATCATTTTCTGGATGAACTGAGTGTACAGCTGGTAGCCGTGGAAGCTGCGGGTCATGGTGTTAACAGCGGTATGAGTGCAGCCACTACGCAACTGGGTAAACCGGGAATTCTCCATGGAAGCAAAAGCCTGGTCATGCAAACTGCAGACGGGCAGGTAGTGGAGCCACACAGCATTTCGGCTGGACTGGATTATCCCGGGGTGGGCCCACTGCATGCGCATTTATTCGCCAGTGGCCGGGGAACATTCCTGAGTGCAACGGATGAAGAAGCCTTACAGGCGGCTTTTCATGTGAGCAAAACAGAAGGCATCATTCCTGCACTGGAAACAGCCCATGCGTTTGCTGTGCTGGGAAAACTGAAACTGAAACCAACGGATAAAGTCGTGCTTTGTTTGAGCGGCAGGGGCGATAAAGACCTAGCTACTTATATGAACGCTATGTAACACCATAAAATGTAATGCTGCCAGTATGTGTTTGATCAACCGGCGGCACCTGGAAAATTATGAGCAGAATACACCAACTCTTCGCAGAAAAGAAACAACAGGTATTGAATGTGTACTGTACGGCCGGTTATCCCGAGCTGAACAGCACGCTGACCGTAATGAAGGCCTTGCAGGACGGCGGCGCGAACCTGATAGAACTGGGTATGCCTTACAGTGATCCACTGGCGGATGGTCCGGTGATACAGGCCAGTAGTACCCGTGCTTTGAGCAATGGTATGACACTGGCCGCCTTGTTTACGCAACTGAAGGATTTTCGAAAAACGATCCGCGTACCGGTGATATTGATGGGATATATGAACCCGATACTGCAATACGGATTTGAAAAATTTTGTGCCGATGCCGCAGCTGTGGGCGTAGATGGACTGATCCTGCCAGACTTGCCCGAGTTTGAATTTGAAACAGAATACGGCCCCATCATCCGGAAATATGGATTGGATTTTATTTTTCTGGTAACCCCAGAAACTTCAGAAGAACGTGTGCGTAAGCTGGATGAATTGAGCAGTGGGTTCCTGTATGCGGTAAGCTCATCAGCCACTACCGGTAAGGACAAGGATTTTTCTGCAGTTGAATTGTACTTGCAACGACTGCAATCTATGCAACTCAGGAATCCCGTGCTGGTAGGATTTGGTATCAAGGATAAAGAGACCTTCCAGTCGGCCTGCAAATATGCCAATGGTGCCATTATTGGTACCGCCTATATCAAGATGCTGGAGAATGCAACGGATATTGAAACAGCCACCCGCCAATTCCTGGGAGAAGTGCTGAATTAAGAATGAACCTTGTCTACTATGAAACTTGCCATTGTAAAATATAACGCCGGAAATATCCAGTCCGTATTGTATGCACTGGAAAGAATCGGAATGGAAGCTGTTGTAACGGATGATCATACCTTGTTACGATCGGCCGATAAAGTGATTTTTCCCGGCGTAGGAGAGGCCAGCAGCGCAATGAATTACCTGAAAGAAAGGCAACTGGATAGCCTGATCAAAAGCCTGGAACAACCGGTATTGGGCATTTGTCTCGGTATGCAGCTGATGTGTATGCATAGTGAAGAGAACAACACAGATTGCCTGGGTATTTTTGATACGAAGGTGAAACGATTTTCCGGCAGTCTTAAAATACCGCAGATAGGGTGGAACCTGGTGCAGCAAACCCGGGAGCCTTTGTTCAGGCATCTTCCGAAAGAAACCTACTGCTATTTTGTTCATAGTTACTATGCAGATGTATGCGATGAAACCGCTGCTACCACAGAATATGGTGTTCGTTTCAGCAGCGCCCTCCAGAAACGGAATTTTTATGGTGTCCAGTTTCACCCGGAGAAAAGCGCTGCAGTAGGTGAACAGATCCTGCAAAATTTTATCCATCTATAAAATAACCTCCCAAAAAGCTTTATTACTAATTACTCATTCTCAAATAACCCTCTCTCCCCATGCAGATCATCCCCGCAATCGATATTATTGATGGAAAATGTGTCCGCCTGACGCAGGGCGATTATGACCAGAAGACCATCTATAACTCCAATCCGCTGGAAGTGGCCAAAGAGTTTGAAGATGCTGGCTTGCAGCGTTTACACCTGGTAGACCTGGATGGAGCCAAGGCGGGAGCCATTAAAAACTGGAAGATCCTGGAAGCCATTACCAAGGCTACTTCGCTGGTAGTGGATTATGGCGGAGGTATTAAAACCGAAGATGACCTGCGCACGGTATTCAGATCTGGTGCAGCTTTTGCAACCATTGGCAGCCTGGCGGTAAAGAATGAAACTTTATTTGTGGAATGGATACAGAAATACGGGGCAGAGAAATTTTTACTGGGCGCTGATGTGAAAGATGAGAAGATTGCTGTCGGAGGCTGGCTGGAAACCACTGAGATCGATATTTTCAGTTTTCTGGAAAAATACATCGGTTATGGGATTACACAGGTTTTCTGTACCGATGTGAGTAAGGACGGAAAACTGGAAGGCCCTTCGATAGAACTATACGAAAAGATCATTCACCGTTTTCCGGATCTTATTTTTATCGCGAGTGGTGGCGTGGCCACGCTCGAAGATCTGGAAGAACTGAAACTGATCGGTTGCTGTGGCGCTATCGTGGGCAAAGCGATCTATGAGAACAGGATTACCCTTACAGAATTGATCAACTTTTAATAAGCGTACCGCTGTGGGCTATCATATCCTGCAGCAATGCAAAAGAGCAATATGTTAACAAAACGAATCATACCCTGCCTGGACATCAAAGATGGCAGAACGGTCAAAGGGATCAACTTTGAGAATATCCGGGATGCCGGTGATCCTGTGGAG
Source organism: Sediminibacterium sp. FW305-C-269 (assembly GCF_058231045.1). Taxonomy (NCBI): domain Bacteria; kingdom Pseudomonadati; phylum Bacteroidota; class Chitinophagia; order Chitinophagales; family Chitinophagaceae; genus Sediminibacterium; species Sediminibacterium sp. FW305-C-269. The sequence continues at coordinate 154,179 of NZ_JBIQXQ010000003.1, forward strand.
CTGGGTGCCTTGTATGCCCGTCAGGGAGCGGATGAATTGGTGTTCCTGGATATTACGGCAACTGTAGAGAAAAGAAAGACCCTGAGCGAACTGGTGAATAAGATCTCACATTATATCAATATCCCTTTTACAGTGGGTGGCGGTATCAGCAGTGTGGAAGATGTGCGCGTGTTGCTGCAGAACGGTGCCGATAAGATATCTGTGAACACGGCAGCTTACCGGAACCCTCAACTCATTGCAGAACTGGCAAGGGAATTTGGCAGCCAGTGTGTGGTGCTGGCGATTGATACCAAACAGGAAGCAGATGGAGAATGGTATGTGTACCTGAATGGCGGTCGCGTTAAAACCGATACGCGCTGTACCGACTGGGCCAGGCAGGCCGTAGACCTGGGCGCGGGGGAGATATTACTGACCTCGATGAATCACGACGGTACCAAACAGGGATTTGCCCTGGACATTACCGCTGCCCTGGCCGGAAGCCTGCCTGTACCGGTGATCGCTTCGGGCGGGGGAGGGACGATGGATCATTTTGTGGATGTGTTCACGACTGGGAAAGCTGATGCAGCATTGGCTGCCAGTATCTTCCATTTTAAAGAGATCGGGATACCGGAGCTGAAAAGTTATCTGCATGATAAAGGTATCGTAGTCAGGCAATAATGCCCCTGAAATTGCTGTCTGGACTGGCAAAACAATACTTACTGTACCTTTACCCCCGGTGACGGGTAACAACAATAACAGCCGAATAATGTGATGCCGTACAAGTGTGCGACGCAACAGGGGCTGACACAACAACAAAAAGCTGGAAACATGAAAATAGATTTTGCCAAATATGCGGATGGATTGGTACCGGCCATTGTGCAGGATTTCCATACGCACAAAGTGCTGATGCTGGGTTTTATGAATGCTGAAGCATTGGAAAAAACAGAGCAGACAGGGAAAGTGACTTTCTTCAGTCGCAGTAAAAAACGCTTATGGACCAAGGGGGAAGAAAGCGGTAATTTCCTAGAACTGAAAAGCATCACGGAAGATTGTGACCATGATACCCTGCTGATCAAAGCGCATCCGCTGGGGCCGGTTTGCCATACAGGCGCAGATACCTGCTGGAGTGAGCGTAATCACAGTGATAATTTCCTGTTTTACCTGGAAGATATTATCCGCCTGCGTAAGAAAGCATCTCCGGATGAATCCTATGTGGCGCGCCTGTTTGGCAAGGGATTGAATAAAATAGCCCAGAAAGTGGGTGAGGAAGCAGTAGAACTGGTGATTGAGGCCAAAGACAGTAACGACGACCTGTTCCTGAATGAAGCGGCCGACCTGATGTTCCATTATTTGCTTTTGCTTAACGCGAAAGGGCATAATTTACAGGCTGTAATGGATGTACTTCAAAAACGTCATTCTAAATAAAATATGAAAAGATTACTGGTAGTATTATTGATGCCATTGATGAGCCTGGCACAGGGTGGGCAGGGTTTTACCATGATGACGCCCACATCTGGTGTCGGTTTTGTGATCAAGGGAAACCTGACAGGTGTAAAAGACAGCACGGAAGTAGTGTTGCGGGGCGGCAGTACCGGCAATATTGTTGCGAAGGATAAAGTGAAAAAAGGGGTATTTACCCTGAAAGGAAAATTGACGGAACCGGATATTTTCCAGGTAAGTTTCAGTGGGTACCAGCAGGTACTGGACCTGTTCATCTTTAATGATAATATCACGGTTTCCGGTAACCTGGCTGAACCAGCTACGGTTCAGGTAAAAGGATCGGCCACAGAAACGGATTATGAATCATTCAAAGCGTCTTTTAATCCCCTGTTCGAAGAGCTGCGTACAAAAGTGCAGCTGATCAATGCAGAGAAAAATGCAGCCAGCAGGGATTCGCTGATCAAACTGTATTCGGTGGTCAGGACCCGGGCTTTAGCGAATGCGGAACGTTTCGCCAGGGAAAAACCCTCTTCTGCGGTAAGTTCGCTGGCTTTGTTTGCGGTGATGCCACTTTTTGAGAATGTAGAAGACCTGGAAACTGCCTACCGGCAGCTGCTGCCCTCCGCACGCCGGGGAAGTTTTGCCAGGGAAATCGAAAAGAAGTTCATTGGAAAAGTGGGTTCACAGGCAATTGATTTTACACAGAAAGATGTGGATGGGAAACCGGTATCACTGGCTTCTTTCCGAGGCAAATATGTACTGGTTGATTTCTGGGCAAGCTGGTGTAAACCCTGCCGCATGGAGAACCCGAATGTAGTAACGGCTTATCAATCCTACAAAGACAAGAATTTTACCGTACTGGGTGTTTCCCTTGATCAGTCCAAGCCCAACTGGCTGGCTGCCATCAAAGCGGATAACCTTACCTGGACTCATGTCAGTGACCTGCAATACTGGAACAATGCAGTAGCGCAATTATATGGCATACAGAGTATTCCGGCCAACCTGCTTATCGATCCGAATGGAAAAATTATTGCGCGCGATATCCGCGGCGAGGAGCTGCAGAACAAATTGAAGGAGTTACTGAAATAACCGGCCTGGTAAAATATAGCATCTCCGTTTCCTGTTGCAGGGAGACGGAGTTTTTTTTGTGAACGATTTATTTCTTGAAGGCCTTTTCGTAAACAATCGGATCAAATCCGAGGACAGTCACTTTCCCATCAGCATTTTCGATCAACGGACGTTTGATGGCGCTGGTATGTTCGGCCAGCAGTTGCACAGCAGTTTTCTCACTGGTGATGGATGCCTGTACTTCAGGATCCAGCTTGCGCCAGGTGGTACCTTTCCGGTTTACCAATGCTTCCCAGCCTGTCTGGCTGCTCCAGTTCTTCAGTTTGGTGGCAGTGATGCCCTGTTTTTTATAGTTGTGAAAGGTATAGGATATTTGGTGCGCTTCTAACCAGGTAAGGGCTTTTTTTACCGTATCGCAGTTGGGTATTCCGTAAACAGTGTACATATTGACCGATTATAGCGGCAAAAATAGTTACAGAACGACAATAATTTGAAGGATTCTCTCTCAATGACTTAATTTGTAACCAGCTATTCTTACATGGGCAGAATTTGGGTTGTACTACTATTGACAGGCTTCTTTACTTCACTGGACGCGCAGGAAAATAACCGTCAGAAAGTTCAGCTAGGAAGCCTGATCGGCAACGTGCTGGATAATGCATCCGGTAAAGCATTACCGTTTGCCAGTATGTCGCTGACCCGAATTGATATTAACCAAACGCCTCTCAGCCTGGTTGCGGATAAAAACGGGGGTTTTGATTTTGAAAAACTTTCTTTCGGATATTACCGGTTAACGATCGATGTGGTGGGTTTTGTCCAATACCATCTGGACAGTATTCATGTATATGCCGAAAGGGTAGATATTAACCTGGGTGATATCAGGCTAAGCACTTCGGCTGCAGCCTTGAACGAAGTAGTGGTGTATGCAGAAAAACCACTTATTGAAAACCGTGACGGAAAAGTTGTCTATAACGTTGCAGAAAGTCCTCTCAGTAATGGTACCAATGCCTCAGAAATGTTGCGCAACCTGCCATTGATGAATGCGAATCCTGATGGCACTTTGTTGTTGCGAGGTAAAGAACCCCTGATACTGATGGATGAGAAACCAGTGAACCTGACAGGCCAACAACTGAGCGATCTGCTGGAGAGTTTACCCGCCAATGTGGTGGAGAAAGTGGAAGTGATGCAGAACCCTCCGCCTGAATATGCTACGTATCCCGGAGGTGTCATCAACATCATTACCCGTAAGGGCCGCGTAGGTATTTACCAGAAACTGAGCTTAAGCGGTGGTACACGAGGTGAAGGCAGTGTTTCCGGACATTTCAATTATCGCAGCAGTAAACTTAATATCAGTTCAGGCATTGGTTACGGATCTTCTGTTAACCAGGGAAATTCCTGGTCGCACCGCCAGAATATTTACCGGGATTCTGTTAATTATTTTTATTCGCAGTCCGAATTCCATAACCGTAGCAGGCATCCCAATGCCCGTTTCCAGGCCGATTACGATTTTACTAAAAAGAGCACCGCCAGTTTTGTATACCAGGGTAACCTGAATTTTTACCAAAACAGCAGCCATGTATTATACAGTAATCGTGACAGCCTCCTGAATGTATACAAAGCCAGTTCGCGTGATAATGCCTACGAAGGTAATGGTTACAATCATGGCTTCTCGGGTTCATACCAGTGGAAGGGAAAGAATCCCGTAGAGAAACTGCAGGTATACAGCGGTATCAATTTCAGTAAGAATGAGAACAACCGTGATTTTTACCAACAGTTTCTCAGAACCGATTTTTTACCGACCGGGTTGGATTCTACACAGGTGCAGTTGACAGATAATTACATTACCTCCTGGTATGTGAATGCGAATTACAACAAACCCCTGAATGACACAGGAACGGTGTACCTATCCATGGGAAGCACCTATTCATCCAACACGCACCACAACATGCTCAATACCAGTTTTCTCAGAAAAGCCGACCAGGCACTGGTGGAGAATGCGATACTGAGCAACGATTTTTATTTTCATCAGTCTGTCTATACCGGCCGTTTGGCATTGGTAATAGGGCTGTGGCACAATATAAAACTGATCGTAGGGGCACAGGCAGAAAATACAAGGACCGATTTCCGTTTTGTAAAAGGGAATGCACCCAATGCCAACAACAGTTACTGGCGGGTATTACCGAATCTTACGCTGCGTAAAGAATTTGACAGGGAATTCAATATGTCGTTCGTTTTCCGGGAAACCATCCGTAGACCGGGTATGAATGAATTGAACCCTAGCATCGATTTCAGTGACCCCTTCAATGTCCGTTTTGGGAATCCCTATATCCAGCCTTCCCTGACCGATAACTTTGACCTTAATTTCAGCTATGCGGCAAAGAAGTTCAACATCAATGCCTCATTGGGGTATAACCGGGTCAAGAATGTTTTTAATTCGATCCGTACACTGATCGATAGCGGTAAAACGCAGACCACCTGGCAGAACATCTCAGACCAGGAAGAATACCAGGCCAGTGTATGGAGTGGTATCACCGTTGCCAAAAAGCTGCGGATCAGTATCAGTGGTGGATACAATTATAACAAATACAGCGCCAGAGAGAAACAGTTATACCGCTATGTGGATGGGGGAACGGCTTATGCCACTTTCAACTACACCTATTCGCCGGATAACCTTACCATCATTGAAGCCAATAACCGCTATACCAGTTTTGCCACACCCCAGGGCCGCTCACGAAGTAATGTGAACATGAGTTTGAGTGTACAGCGGAAATTTTTCAGCAAACGTGTGATCATCGGTATCTCGGCCATAGATCCGTTTGGTCTGCAGAAGTACAACGGGTTCACCTACGGTAGTAATTTCAATATTGAGAGTTACAGCATCAGTAATACAAGGAACTTCCGTTTATCGGTGAGTTATCAGTTGAGTAAAGTGATGGTGCGCAGTAACCTGAACGATAAACAGCGCAAAGAAGCACTGGATAAATTGCAACGGAAGTAATTCCTGGTATCGGTCCGTGGTTACAGGCCTGCCGATTGTTTGGCAATACGTGTGGCCAGCCAGCTTTCTCGGATCGGCACCATCCACTCGGTGAATAATGCTTTCTTGTCGCTTACCAGGTTGTTAAAATAGATCGTGTCGGGTGTAAGGAAGCCATTGTCCAAAGCATAATTGAGTTGTGTCACTGGAATGGTTTCAATCTTGTCTTTTACCAGGAATGCCAGGTTCTGACGGTTGAACATATCCACTTTAAAAGCGGCTTCTATTTTCTGGATGAAATGTACGGAGCTGTCGGTACTGCATCCGCCCACGCCTGTGTGTGTTTCATCTGCCATCAGAACGATGAACTGACCGAACAGCAGGTTGCCATATCCTTTTACGGGGGCACCATGACTTTTCCAATGCTCGATGAACTGTTTCAGCATATCTTCAATCTCCAATGCTTCACTGATGGTAAACAGGCGGTTGCTTTGGTAAAGCCATACACGGGAGGAAGGGTGAAAATCTTCCGGTATCAGGTGTCTGTATTCGAAGTCCATGCTGCAAAATTACTGTATTTGTCATAATTCCGCACGAAGCTGACTTTGCCGGGACCAAAGGTGAAAACAGGCTGTTCCATAGAGGATTCAGGGCCTGCGGCTGAAACGCATAAAACTCAGGAGGGTACCGCTAAGCACCGCAGCCAACAGCCTGGCGGCAATGGCAGAACGGGTAAAAAGCTGTGCCCTGGTTTCGGGAGCTTCCTTCAGTAACAACGATAGAAGCCAGCTGATCAGCAGGGTGGCAGCGAACATGTATGCGGTGATCGCCAGCCATTTTTTCCAGCTAAAATTTTTTCGGGCGAACATAGGTAGTCATTGTGTTTGTGTATGCCGATAAGCTTTCAGAAACCTATTCCATACTTGCAGCGATCATTTCTGCCAGGTCCAGAACGGCCACTTCATTTTCCTTCTCGCGGTTCTTGACACCGTCGGTCATCATGGTATTGCAGAAAGGACAGGCTGAGGCAATGAAAGAGGCACCCGTTGCCAGCGCTTCATCCGTACGTTCAATGTTGATGCGTTTATCGCCTGGTTCATCCTCTTTGAACATCTGTGCGCCACCGGCACCGCAGCAAAGGCCATTGGATCGGCAACGTTTCATTTCCACCAGTTCTGCATCCAGCGCTTCCAGTACTTTACGGGGTGCTTCATAAATATCATTGGCACGGCCCAGGTAACAGCTGTCGTGGTAAGAGATCTTTTTTCCTTTGAAACTGCCGCCCTCTTTCAGTTTGATCCGTCCTTCGTCAATGAGTTGCTGCAGCAAAGTGGTATGGTGGATCACTTCATAGTTACCACCCAGTTCGGGATATTCGTTCTTGAGCGTATTGAAACAATGCGGACAGGTGGTCACGATCTTCTTGATGCCATAACCGTTCAGCACCTGGATGTTCTGGTAAGCCATCATCTGGAACAGGAATTCGTTGCCGGCACGCCTGGCGGGGTCGCCGGTGCAGGCTTCTTCTTTTCCGAGGATCGCATATTTGAAACCTACTTTATCAAGAATGGCAGCAAAAGCTTTGGTGATCTTCTGCGCACGCTGATCAAAACTGCCGGCACAGCCCACCCAGAATAGGATATCGGGACTTTCTCCTGCTGCCATCATCTCTGCCATGGTGTTCACTTTCATATCCGAAAGATTTATACGAATGTAGCTGAAATTTGCATACAACAGAATGTAATGAATGTAAGAAATTGGCCTGGTTACAAGCCATTTGATCAGGCGTTTTATCTAATCAACGATCAGTAATACGCAGCCCTGTTTTGAATAGGTTCTGTGCGCATCGCTATTGTCGCCCACCGTGTAAATAAGCCCTTTGCTAAGGGTATGTTTGCTGCCGTTGGCAAGCTCAGTTTCCATGGAGCCTTCTATGCAGAAAATGATATGTCCCTTGCTGCACCAGTGGTCTGCCAGGTATTCAGGTGAGTAGGTCACCTGCCGGATCCTGACATCGTCTCGGTAAAACGTTCTCCATTCCGCAAACCCCGTAATGCCCGGTTTGATCTCCGGCGTGATATCAGCAAAGTCGGTGATGGAGAAAGGGAAGTCGGAGAGTTTCATAAGATACGTTTCAATCTTAAAGATCAAGCCCGCATATCGAAACAGTTCAATGTATCATTCATTATTCAACATTCCTTGTTCAATATTCGATATTCCCTAGGCTGTTTCTGCCGCCCATTTGTCCCGTTCATCCGGTGAGAATTTCCAGGGGGCGAAGTTATTCTCGATATTGCTGAATGTGCTGTTCCATTCCTGCGGAGCATTGCTTTCTTCCATAATCAGGGAACGGCGCAGTTCGGTGATGATGTCGAGCGGAGAAATACTTACCGGGCAGGCTTCCACACAGGCGTTGCAGGTGGTGCAGGCGCGAAGTTCTTCCACGCTGATATAATCATGCAGCAGTGTTTTGTTATCGGCTACAAACGATTTATGCTGGTTGATATTGCGGCCAACCTCTTCCATGCGGTCGCGGGTGGCCATCATGATCCTGCGGGGACTCAGCTGTTTCCCTGTAAGGTTGGCCGGGCAGGAAGCGGTGCATCGGCCACATTCTGTGCAGCTATAGGCATCCAGCAGGCTTTTCCAGCTCAGTTCAAAAATATCTTTCGCGCCGAAATGTGCAGGTGGCACCGCATCGGCGGGTACGGTTTCGGGTTGCATGGCATAAAGCACTTCTTTCTGCACTTCGGGCATGTTCTTCATTTTGCCATTGGGCTCCAGCCGGGCAAAATAAGCATTCGGGAATGCCAGTATGATGTGCAGGTGTTTGGAATAAGGCAGGTAGTTCAGGAAAGCGAAAATGCCCACAATGTGCAGCCACCAGCAGCTGCGTTCGATAGCTGTCAGACTACCATCGCTCAGACCGGAGAACAGCGGGCTGATGAGACTGGAAACGGCAAAAGAACCTGTTTGCAGATAATGTTCGCTACTCCTGGACTGTAATACCTGGTCGGCGGCGTTCATGGTCAGGAACAAAGACATCAGGATGATCTCAGTGAACAGGATATAATTGGCATCGCTCCTGGGCCAGCCGTTCAGGTCCTTGCTGAGGAAGCGTTTCAGTTTCAGAAGGTTTCTCCGGCTGAGGAATACCAGGCAAACAACGATCACGCCAACTGCCAGGAATTCGAATGCGTTGATCAGCCAGTTATACAGGTCGCCCAGCAACGGGGCAAACAGGCGATGGGTACCCAGGATACCGTCCAGCACAATCTCCAGCACTTCCAGGTTGATGATGATAAAACCGGCATAGATCAGGAAGTGCATGAAAGCCACCAGCGGGTTCTTGAACATCTTTTTTTGTCCAAATGCCAGTAACAGCAGGTTACTCCAGCGCTTACCGGGTTGGTCGTTCAACTGCTCTTTTTTGCCCAGCAGAATATTTCTTTTGATCTCGCCTGCTTTTTTGGCAAATAACCAAACGGCTGCCACGGAAATGAGCACAAACAGGATTTGCTGTAGATAGTGCATAGTAATCGCTTATTTTGCTAAGATAACAAATTGACGAGTTGCAAAGAGATTGTGGGTTGGTTTTATTGTTGTTACTTTTGACTGATAAATCCTGATTATGGCAGCAAAGAAATACATACTGAACCGGGAAGCGGCAGAACAGAAGCTGCACCGGATGACATTGGAACTGGCCGAAAGCCTGAACGGAGATACGGAGCCGGTTGTTTTGATCGGCATCCGGAACAGTGGCACCGTGATCGCAGAGAAAATAGCAGGACTGCTAAAAAATTATATCAGTAACGAGATCAGAGTACTCTCGCTGACCATGGATAAGAAACACCCGATAGAAATCACCTTGAATGAGAAGGTATCTCTCGATAACCTGCATGTGGTCATCACGGATGATGTTACCAATAGCGGCCGCACTTTACTGTACGCACTCAAACCGTTACTGGAGTACTTCCCCAAAAGTATCCAGACATTGGTACTGGTGGAACGTATGCACAAACTGTTTCCCATTAACCCCGATTATGTGGGCTTGTCTGTGGCCACTACACTGCAGGAGCATATCCAGGTGGAAGTGGAGAATGGGGTGTTGACGGGTGCTTATATACAATAACGGCTGATATTACCCGATGATCTTTGTAGCATAGGCCGACATAGCCACCGCAAATCAGGCAGAACCTCTGCAGTTGGCTGAAAATGCAAAAAATATTCATAAACTTGTCAGTAAAAAGAACCTTCACTTAAACTTAGTATTATGGATGCTGCCATTCAGGAGCGGATCAATGTCTGGGTAAACGGACATTACGACCAGGACACAAAAGACACCATTGCCCAATTACAGAAAGAGAACCCCGATGAGCTGGCAGATGCTTTTTACCGGAACCTTGAATTTGGTACCGGTGGCTTACGTGGTATTATGGGCGTAGGTACCAACCGTATCAATAAATACACCATTGGCATGGCCACGCAGGGCTTTACCAATTACCTGAAAAAAACATATGGTAACGAACAGATAAAAGTGGCCATAGCGCACGACAGTCGCAACAACAGCCGATTTTTTGCAGAGACCACTGCCCATGTGTTCGCCGCCAATGGTATAAAAGTATACCTGTTCGAAGCCCTGCGGCCCACACCGGAACTCAGTTTTGCCATCCGGAAACTGGGTTGTAAGGGAGGGGTGGTCTGCACAGCATCACATAACCCGCGTGAATACAACGGGTATAAAGCTTATTGGAACGATGGCGGGCAACTGGTACCGCCGCACGATAAGAATGTGATCAGGGAAGTGGAAGCCATCACCAATGTGAATGAAGTGAAATGGAGCGGTGGTGATGCCAATATCACCCTCATCGGTAAGGAAATGGATGATGCCTACCTGGATATGGTGAAAAGCCTGAGTGTTTATCCGGATGTGATTGCCCGGCAGAAAGACCTTAAGATCGTATATACGCCGATCCATGGTACCGGTATCATGCTGGTGCCAGAAGTGCTGAAGCGTTTTGGTTTTACCAATGTGACCATTGTGGAAGAGCAGGCTACACCTGATGGTAATTTTCCTACGGTCAATTATCCAAACCCCGAAGAGAGCGAGACCATGAGCATCGGTCTGAAAAAAGCCAGGGAGTTGGATGCGGATATATTACTGGGCACAGACCCGGATGCCGACCGGGTGGGTATTGGCGTCAAGAACCACAAAGGCGAGTGGGTGCTTATGAATGGCAACCAGACCGCCGTGCTGGCTTTCAGTTACCTGATGGAGGCAAGAAAGGCCAAAGGCATCGCACAGCCCAATGATATGGTGATCACCACGATCGTTACCACCGAAATGATCAATGAAGTGGCCAGGCAGAATGAAGTGGCCTGCTACAATGTACTCACCGGGTTCAAATGGATCGCCGAAAAGATCAAGGAGCTGGATGGACAGAAGAACTACGTGATCGGCGGTGAGGAAAGTTTCGGACTGATGATCGGTAACCAGATCCGCGATAAAGATGCAGTAAGTGCTGTGGCCCTGATGTGCGAAATGGCTGCTTACGAAAAGAACCAGGGCAGAACACTTTTCGATAAGATGATAGAACTGTATATCCAATATGGTTTCTACTACGAAAACCTGATCAGCATTACCAAAAAAGGAATGAATGGGCAGAAGGAGATCGCAGATATGATGGAGAGTTACCGTAACCATCCGCCCAAAACCATAGCCGGAGCACAGGTGGCCACATTGCTGGATTATGAATTGCAGAAAGGCACCAACCTGGTAACCGGTGAAAGCTGGAAGATAGAACTGCCCAAAAGCAATGTGTTACAGTTTGTAACGGCAGATGGCACCAAGATCTCGGCCCGGCCATCGGGTACCGAACCCAAGATCAAATTTTATTTCAGTGTGAACACGCAGCTGAAACGAAAAGAGGACTTCGACAGCACATATGCTATGCTGGAGAATAAGATCAAGGCGATCATTGCGGATATGAACCTGCAGTAATAGCGGCTACTATAATTTATCATTGCACAGATGTGCTGAATTCTCAGTCATCTGTGCTTTTTACATGATTGGTTTCTGATGCGAACCAGCCGTTCCATAAGCCATTTTATTCTTGTAGAACATTGATTCAATGTGGGTTAATTTTGTGTCTCAACAGTTTCTGTTCACAGCATGGGTTCTATACCTGTCACATGCCAACTATGCAGTATATTCGTAGTGTTTATGAGAAAATACGAAGATACATACCAGCATAAGGGGCTGCGGAAAAAACTCGTTGACCTGCTGCGTGAAAAAGGCATCACGGATGAACGCGTACTGGATGCCATCAATACCATACCCCGCCATTATTTCCTGGATTCGGCTTTTGATAAAATCGCTTATGAGGACCGGGCTTTTCAGATCGCGGCCGGTCAGACAATTTCTCAACCCTATACGGTAGCCTACCAGACTCAGTTGCTGCAGGTAAAAAAAGGAGACAAAGTGCTGGAGATTGGTACAGGCAGTGTGTACCAGGCAACCATACTTGCCGAAATGGGGGCGAGGGTGTACACTATTGAACGCCAGAAAAAATTATACGATCTGCAGAAAGAATATTATTTCCGAAGCAAGTACCCCAATATCAAATTCTTTTTCGGAGACGGTTTTGAAGGGTTACCCACCTATGCACCGTTTGATAAAGTGATCATTACTGCGGCTGCCCCTTTAATTCCCCCCAAGCTGGTGGAACAGTTAAAACCCGGCGGTTTGATGGTGATACCATTGGATGAAGGAGGTTCGCAACGCATGCTTCGTTTAACCAAACAGAAAGATGGAACTGTGAGCGAAGAGGCTTTTGATCTGTTCTCTTTTGTACCCATGCTCACAGGTAAGAATCCGTAACTTATCGACTTCTGCCTTGCGGCTGAAAGGAAACACCCATATCTTCCCTATGCAAAAGCAAAGATCAGTAACGGTACTTCCTTTTATTGTGGCAGCACAGTTTGCCTGTACTTCTGTATGGTTTGCAGGGAATGCGGTCATTAACGATATTATCCGGCATTTTGCCTTGCCCACCGAAGTGCTAGGACACCTGGTGTCTGCCGTACAATTGGGTTTTATAACGGGAACTTTGCTGTTCGCGGTATTTACGGTTTCAGACAGGTTTTCTCCTTCGCGTGTTTTTGTGGTATGTGCGCTTGCCGCTGCCTTGTGTAATCTTTCTGTATTTGTAGCGGAAGGTTTTTCCTCATTGATGCTGGCGCGTTTTGCCACTGGTTTCTTCCTGGCAGGCATTTATCCCGTGGGCATGAAGATCGCTGCCGACCATCACCAGCAGGGACTGGGCACCGCATTGGGCTGGCTGGTAGGAGCGTTGGTATTGGGTACGGCATTTCCGCACCTGGTACATGTATACACAGCCAGTTTCTCCTGGAAATGGGTGATCGCTATAAGCGCTTTGCTGTCAGTAACAGGTGCGTGGATCATAGGGTTGTTTGTACCAGATGGACCCTACCGGAGCAAAAGCAACGGCTTCGATCCGGCAGTGTTGCTGAAGATATTCCGTAATGCAGATTTCCGGTCTGCAGCCCTTGGTTATTTCGGTCATATGTGGGAGCTCTATGCATTCTGGGCCTTTGTACCTTCCGTATTTCACACTTATTTTTCGGTTCATAACGACCAGGGAAATGAGCCTGTTGCGTTGCTGTCGTTTCTCGTGATAGCCATTGGTGCGCCGGCCTGTGTTATGGGCGGTTATCTTTCGCGCAGCTGGGGCAGTGCGAGAACCGCATTTCTGGCACTGCTGATCTCCGCAAGTTGCTGTTTGTTATCGCCGTTCTTTTTTCAATTACCTTTCCGGGTATTCCTGTTGCTGATGCTGGTATGGGGTATGTCTGTGGTGGCGGATTCTCCGCAGTTTTCTACGTTGGTAGCAGGTTCCATTTCACCTGAAGTCCGGGGTACAGCGCTTACCATCACCAATTCTATCGGTTTTACCATCACCATTCTCAGTATCGAAACCCTCAATTACCTGCGCGATGATCTTCCTTCCCGGTATCTCTACCTGCTACTTGCCGCAGGCCCGCTGCTGGGTATGCTGGCCATGAAACGACAGTTGCGCAAAACCTGACCGGTCCGCAAAAAAAAGAACCGCCCAAAAGGACGGCTCAGATATTTTGATTAGTGTATTTTTCAATTCTACTGCTGCATCATTTCCATTCCTCCACCCTGGTCGGCCTTGGTGTTTTTGCGTTTGAACAGGGTTGCATCAAACTTACCAAAGCGGTAGCTGAAATTCAGACGGAGTACCTGCTGGTCCCTTCTTCTTTCACTGGTCTGGGTAAAGAAAGTGCTTTCGGAGTATGATTTGAAGACCTGGGTACGGAACACATCATTCATGCTCAGAGTCAGGGATCCGCTCTGTCCGTTCTTCCATGTCCAGTCTTTTCTGATAGCCATATCAAATCCATAACGGGGCAGGTTGTAACCCTGCGAGGTAGATTGCGGACCACCCCACATCATACCACCACCGCCACCACCACGGCCGCCCATACCACCGGAGTTTGGAGGTAATACAGATTTTGCCTGGTAATCACCACTGAACTGAACAGACCAGCCCTTGGCTATTTTAAAGTTATTGTTCATTTTACCAAACCAGCTCACCATGGAATTGCTCAGGCTTTGGCCGGGTACGGTTGCATTGATCTGTGAGTTGAACAGATTTACGTTCACGGTAAAATCCCACCATTTGGTCAACGCCATTTTGTTGGTCAGTTCCAGACCGTAAGAATAACTGTAATCAGCATTGATATACGTGTTAAAATAAGCACTATCGCCACTTACCAGTCCATTTTTATCCCTGTACACATAACGGGTAATCAGGTCTGTCGTATGCTTGAAGAAAGCAGTAGCCAGGAAATTGGCACCACGGGTATACGCATTGTTGTAAGAAACCTCGAATGAATTGGTGAACTCTGGCTTCAGTCCGGCATTACCGATGTTGATGTTCTGCGGATCGGAATAATCGGGGAACGGCATCAACTGGAAGAAATTAGGACGGTTCACACGACGGGAATAATTCAGCTGCAGGTCCTGCTTGTCGTTGATCTTATACGTGATGAACGCACTGGGAAACAAACTCAACGGGTACTTCACTTTGAAAGTAGCTGAATCCTGTCCTTTGGCATTCAGCAGGGTACCGGTGTAATTGGAGCTTTCTGCGCGGAAACCTAACTGGTAGCTCCATTTTTTCACTTTGAAGCTGTAAGTAGCATAAGCTGCCGACACCTGATCGTAAAATTTATATTTGTTGCTGATGCCCGGAACCAGGTTATAACTGCTGCTGCTGTAATCATAGCGGTATTGATCGCTCATGTTATGGAAGTCCCTGATGGCTGTTCTTACACCCGCTTCCAGTTTGCTGTCATCACTCAGCGGGTTCTCGTAATCTGCCTGGACGATATAATTCTTGGTGGCGCCGCTGCCCAATGTCTTTTGGAGTAAAGCCTGTCCTTTGGTTGCGCCGTTGCTGTTATAGGTCTGTGTACCGATATTGGCATTGTTCTCATTATTGCTGGAGTTGTAGTTGAAGTCAGCAGAGATGTTATGCCCGCTCTTGGTAAAATTGTGTTTGTAGCTGATCTGGGTTCCTACGTTCCGCATAACCGCACTGCTGTTCGTGCTGATCTGGTTATAGGAAGTGAATACAGACTTGATGGTAGAGTCGACCCGTTGTGTCTGTTCGTTGTCGAACTGTCCTCTCATGAAGTTACCTGCTACTGAGATCGTATTACGGTTGTCGACCAGGAAATCCAGTCCTGCACGTGCAAAACCGAAATATCCGGTGTTGACGCCGTTACTGGTATTGTACACGCTGCTGGGGGTATACAGCAGGTTAGTTCTGTCGGTGATCCCGTCTGAAATGGATTTACGCTGGTTGAAATTGGCACTCAGCGAGAAGTTGATCTTGTCCTGACGCAGGTTCAGGTCGCCGCCCAGGTTCAGCTTGCCGCGTGAATCGATACCCGTTCTAATACCGCCGTTGTACCCTGTTTTTTTGTTCTTTTTCAGTACGATATTCAGGATACCCGCATTACCGCCCGAAGCGTCGAACTTGGCCGAAGGGTTGGTGATCAGCTCCACTTTGTCAATGATATCGGCAGGGATCTGGTCAAGCGTAAGTGTGGTAGGACGGTTGTCGATAAACAGGGTAGGGCTGGCATTACGCATGGTTACGTTACCATCGATATCCACGTTCAGCGAGGGGATGCTTTTCATGATCTCGGTAGCCGTCTGGCCTGAGCTGACCAGGTTTTTGTCTACGTTGAATATCTTCCGGTCGATCCCCAGTTCGAGTAATGGCTTGGCTGAAGAGGTAACGGTTACATTACCCAGGTTGGTGGCGTCTTCTTCCATTTTAATATTACCCAGGTCCTTATCGGCCATGGCCAGCATCTGCTGCATATTACCGCCATTGGCTGCACCACCCTGTGGCATTTTGATGCCGAAACTGATGGGCTTTTCCACCGATTTATAACCTAAAGCGCTGATCTTCAATTTAAAATTACCGAAAATGGGTAGGTTATCAAAGCTGAAATCACCATTTGCCTTAGTGATCAGAGTGTTTAATATCGCTTCTTTCATTTTTTTGGTGGCCGTATCAAAACGGTTGCCTACCAGCTGAACGGTAACAGATTCCAGTCCCTTATTGGTCTTGCTATCTACCAGTTTACCGTAAAAATGGCCAATATTTATGCTTTGGGAGTTGCCTCCGCCGCGCATGGCTCCGGGCATCTGGGCAAAAGCCGTGATAACGAGGAGTTTGAAAATGGCAATCGTAAATAATTTTCTCATGATTCTTTTATAATTATATAATGCAAAGTTGCGATGCAATAGGGCCATGCCCTTTTTTCATTACACCAGCGGTAATAAGACAATTTTGAATGGATAAAGTTGGTGCATGGGGGGTAGAACTATCGATATTGTCGGTGATTCCTCCTTTTAATCGGTAATTCTTACAAAGAAGTCAGCAAAATCTGTAATAAACCAATTACAAATCCCAGCACTCCGCCAAGGATCTCAACAAAACGGAACTCTTTTGCCATGATGCTGTTCAGGATCTGCTCCAGTTTATCTGAGGAAAAACCGGCAACTTTCTCGATCACGATCTTTTCCAGATCAAGCTGCTCCTGCAGGGTTCCCATATAGTTTTTCATCAGAACGGGGAATAAGGTCTCCAGTTCGGCCAGGAATACCGATTTCAGCTCGTTAATGGTCTTATCGCCGATGAACATGCTGATCACAGGCATTTGTTCGGCCAGTTTTACCCGCAGGAACTGGTCAATATGGCCTTCTACATGCGGCATGATCTTCTTAAGATTCTCCGGGTGGGTGATCCTGGATTCTATCTCGCTGAACGACAGCAGTTCTGCGCTGACCAGTTTACCCAGTTTTTCAGCAAATTGCCGTTGTCTTTTGGGAAAAATGCCATGCAGGGTGAACCAGAGTATCTTTTTAGGCTCCCTGGGATGGAACAACATTTTGATGGCGATCCAGTTGGTGAACCAGCCAATAAAAGCAGATATCAGGGGAATCAGTACCAGGCCGTAGCTCATGTCTTTAAATTTAAAAACCTATCCCGCCTTAAGGCGGGATAGGTTTTACAGAGGGAGAACGATGGGTCTCGAACCCACGGCCTTCAGTGCCACAAACTGACGCTCTAACCAACTGAGCTACGCTCTCCGTTTTTGGGACGGCAAAAATAGGAAAATTCAGGATTACTTGAACGTCATTTTACACAATCTTTTTCTGAACCGCTCATCAAAACCTTTGTTAATTGGGATAAGTATTGGTTCCTCAACCGGTTTTTAGGCTATTTTTGGAACAGTCATGCAAAAATTTACGCATTTTATGAAGAGTAGAAAAGGGTTATTGTTGGCGGCCATCGTATTGTTTGGCGGCCTGTTCTTTGCTTTCAGGACTTCTGGTATCGGGTCTACAGATATACTGGTCACCCAGAAACAGCGTTTGCTGAACGCCGTAGGTTCCATCCTGGAGCAGCAGCATTATAGCCCTAAGATTATCAACGACGATTTCTCCCGGCAGGTATTCAAAAAATACCTGGAAGACCTGGACGGCGATAAGTCGCAATTTCTCCAGTCTGATATTGCCGCCCTTAAAAAATACGAGAACAGCATCGATGATGAGATCCATGAAACGGCCCCTATCCAGTTTGCACCTGCCGTAAGTGCGGTGTACGATCAGCGCATCAGGGATGTGATGGGCATTTACCGCGAGATACTTGCGAAACCTTTCAGTTTTACTACTGATGAGACCGTGGAACTGAACGGCGACAAGCTGAATTATGCAAGTACCGAAGCGGAACGAAAAGAACGCTGGCGCAAGAAGCTGAAATATTATACCCTGGAAAGGTATGCCGACCTGCTGGCACAGCGGGAGAAAAACAAAGGACAGAAGGATTTCGTGGTGAAAGCCGACAGTACACTGGAACGGGAATCGCGCGAGAAAGTGCTCAAGATCATGAATGAGACCTATGAACGCATCCAGAAGACATTCAAGGAAGATGAACGCTTCAACTCATTCATCAATGTGATCACCAACCAGATGGATCCGCACAGCGATTATTTTCCGCCGGTGGAGAAAAGGTCTTTTGATGAGAATATGAGCGGCAAATTCTATGGCATTGGCGCCACACTGCAGAAAGATGACTATGGTATCAAGATAGCCGCCGTGGTTACGGGTGGTGCCGCCTGGAAATCGGGCGAGATCGTGGTGAATGATATCATTACCAAAGTGGCGCAGGGCAAAGAGGAACCTGTGGATGTTACCGGTTACGAAACTACCGATGCGGTAAAACTGATCCGTGGCAATAAGGGAACAGAAGTGAGACTGACCATCAAGAAACAGGATGGTTCCATCAAAGTGGTTTCCATGATCCGAGAGGAAGTGGTGGTAGATGAAAGATATGCCAGAAGCGCTGTGATCCAGAACGGTAATGATAAGATCGGATATATTTTCCTCCCTGATTTTTATTCCGATTTTGAAGATGCCAGTGGCCATCACTGCTCGGAAGATGTGGCAGAAGAAGTGAAAAAGCTGAAAGCCGAGAACGTAAAAGGAATTGTGATCGATATCCGCAGCAATGGCGGCGGTTCCCTCTATGAAGTGGTGAAAATGGTGGGCCTGTTCATCAAAAGCGGACCCGTGGTACAGGTTAAGGAAAGAAGCGGCCGGGTTGACCAGAATACCTGGAGGGATAACGATGAGTCGGTTCTGTATGATGGTCCCCTCGCAGTGATGGTGAACGAGTTCAGCGCCTCTGCCAGCGAGATCTTTGCCGGAGCCATACAGGACTACAAACGTGGTGTGATCATCGGCAGCACTTCAACCTATGGTAAGGGCACGGTGCAGCGTCAGGTTCCGTTCGGCAACCGCAACGACCTGTTCAGCGGCCGTACCGATATGGGGGCGATGACCCTTACTTTCCAGAAATTCTACCGGATCAATGGTGGATCCACCCAATTAAAAGGGGTGACTCCGGATATTGTCTTACCCGATGCGCTGGAATATTACAAGGGACGTGAAAAAGACAATCCCGGTGCACTGCCTTACGACGAAATACCCAAGCTGAGTTACCAGACCTGGAGTAACGATTTTGGACTGGAGAGCCTCGCCAAAAAAGAAAATGAAAGGCTACAAAGTAATCCATCCCTGAACCTGTTGAAGAGTAACCTGCAGTGGCTGGCTAAAAATGCTGAACTGCCGATTGATCTGAATCTCGAAAAATACAAAGCCCGTCAGCAGCAGATCATGTCTACTGTGAACCAGAATAATGCATTGTTAAAAGCAAAGCAGGATCTGAACGTATCAGCACTGGCTGCCGATAAGGATAAGTTTTATAACAATCCCGACCCGTCAAAAGGAGAGCGTTACCAGGCCTGGCTGAAGTTTTTAAAGACCGATATGCATATTGATGAGAGTGTGAAGATCGTAAGCCAAATGGCGCACTCACAAGTGCAGATGGTTGCCAAATAAAACGGACACCTGAAAATTATTACTGTATTTTGCAATACTAAACTGGCTGACTGCGATGCAAGTTGAAAAAAAATGGTATGCTTTATACACGAAACCCCGCTGGGAAAAAAAGATAGATGCCGCACTGGTCAGGAAGGGGATAGAAAGCTGGTGCCCACTGCAGAAAGTGGAACGTCAGTGGAGCGACCGTAAAAAAGTGATCGAGGATCCTTTGTTCAAATCCTACGTATTCGTTCATATTGACGACACAGAACGCTCCAAAGTACTTATGACGGACGGAGTGCTCAATTTTGTATACTACCTGGGTAAACCGGCTGTGATCAAAAACGAGGAAGTTGACCTCATCAAAAAATACCTTGCAGAAAAAGACGCGAGCATTTCCATCCTTTCCCAGGAAGGCTACAAAGAAGAAATGCGTATCAAAGTGAACCACGGCGTGTTCATGGGTAATGAAGGTACCGTTATACGTGGTGGCCGCAAGAAGGTCTATGTGAAACTGGAAAGCCTTGGCCAGGTGATGGTGGTCGAGTTCCCCGCAGAATTTTTATCGCCGATATAGTCGTGAGGGGTGAGTCGTCAGTCGTCAATCCTGAGTCGTGAGAGAATAGAGGACTGGGTATTGTCTTTGTGAATAGTGAATTGTGAATGGGCAGCCCTATTGACAATTCACCATTCACAATTGCCTACTCACCACTTACCACTGACGATTCACGATTCCTCACATCTTCCACTCCACCACTTCATTCGCCCATTCTTTCCGGTACGGTGTGCTGATGCGGATATAGTTGTCTGTATAACCCTCCATCATGCCATTTTTCTCAAAAGCTTCAAACAGTACTTTCCGGGTTTGTCCGGTGAACTGGTTGGTGAAGTATTGCATCTTCATGTAGGAAAGATTACGCAGGGTCTTATTGCGTTCGTTGCGGACAGATATCGGCACTACAGGTTTGATATCGAGCGCCTTGGTATTGTCGCGTTCGGAGTAAGTGAATACGTGCAGATAAGAGATATCCAACGAATGCAGGAATTCAAAGGTCTCTGTAAAATGGGCATCGGTTTCTCCCGGGAATCCTACGATCACGTCCACGCCGATAGCACAATGCGGCATCAGGGTCTTGATGAGTGCCACACGTTCTGCATAGAGCTCTCTTTTATACCGCCTTCTCATCAGCTTCAGGATCTCATTGCTTCCGCTTTGTAGCGGAATATGGAAATGCGGCATGAATTTGTTGCTGTTGGCTACGAATGTGATGATCTCGTTAGTGAGCAGGTTGGGTTCGATGGATGAAATGCGATAACGTTCAATACCGCTCACCTGATCCAGTGCTTTTACCAGGTCAAAGAAGTTCTCGTCGTATTTGATGGTTCCATCGGGTCCTTTGCCAAAATCGCCCAGGTTAACGCCCGTCAGTACGATCTCTTTTACGCCATCAGCCGCCAGCTGTTCGGCATGGGCCACCACATTGGCCACATTATCGCTGCGGCTTTTTCCCCTTGCCATAGGGATGG
This sequence comes from Sediminibacterium sp. FW305-C-269, assembly GCF_058231045.1. Classification (NCBI taxonomy): domain Bacteria; kingdom Pseudomonadati; phylum Bacteroidota; class Chitinophagia; order Chitinophagales; family Chitinophagaceae; genus Sediminibacterium; species Sediminibacterium sp. FW305-C-269. The sequence goes on from NZ_JBIQXQ010000003.1 coordinate 175,181, forward strand.
TGCAGAAGGAGCAGTTATAATCACAGCCATCCTGCACTTTTAAGAAGGTCCGGGTACGGTCGTTCTGCGAGAAAGAGGCATTAAAGCCGCTCACTTCATCAATATCGCAGCTGCAGATACGGGCTGCATCGCCCTTGGCCAGTTCGCCGATATGTTGGGCGATATTGAATTTCTCGGCAGCGCCCAGTACCAGGTCAACCCCCGGTATGGAAGCGATCTCTTTGGGTTTCAGCTGGGCATAACAGCCCGTGATCACCACAAAACTTTCCGGTGCCTTGCGCTGGATTCGGCGCACCAGCTGCCTGCATTCCTTATCGGCATTGTCTGTGACGGAACAGGTATTGATCACGTACACGTCGGCCTGGTCATCGAACTCCTTCTTCTCAAAACCCTCATTCTCCAGCATACGCGAGAGGGTGGAAGTTTCTGAAAAATTGAGTTTACAACCCAGTGTGTGAAAGGCAACGGTCCGCTTTTTTTCCATAGAGGGGGCAAAGATAGGAAAGTTAGCAGTTTGGGTGGGGCTTTCGGTTCCCTTCCCCGGTCCGGGTACCCTCACCCTAAGGTTTTCTTAAAATAGGGCAAACCCCCATCTCCATTTCCCGGTTTACGATATAAAAGTTATGTTTGCCAGTCTTAAAAAACCAAAACAAATGCAGTTTAAGAAGATCAACAATCTTGTTGGATGGGTAGTAGCCCTGATAGCCTGTACTGTTTATATCCTGACCACGGAAGCCGGAGGCAGTTTCTGGGATTGTGGTGAGTTTGTAAGCTCCTGTTTTAAACTTCAGATACCCCATCCTCCGGGAGCCCCGCTGTTTGTGATGCTGGGCCGTATCTTCATTATTCTGTTCGGTGATAATCCGCTCACTGCCGCCAAAGCCGTGAACATCATGAGTGCCCTGGCCAGTGGCTTCACCATCTTATTCCTGTTCTGGACCATTACCCATTTTGCCAGGCGTATCGCCAACGTTAAGACCAGCGATACCCTTACCATGGGCCAGGTTTGGTCGATCATGGGAGCCGGTGCAGTAGGTGCCCTGGCCTATACTTTCAGTGATTCATTCTGGTACAGTGCTGTAGAGGGCGAGGTATATGCCATGTCATCCTTCTTCACTGCTATCGTTTTCTGGGCCATCCTGAAATGGGAGAACCATGCTGATGAACCCGGTGCGGACCGCTGGATCGTGTTCATCTTTTTCCTGATGGGATTGTCTATCGGCGTTCACCTGCTGAACCTGCTGACCATCCCTGCGATCGTCATGGTGTATTATTTCCGCAGAAGAGAATCTTTTCAATATGAAACAGTGCGTAAATGGTTCCTTCGCTTAGTGGCGATAGGAGGTGTTCTTGCCGTAATCGGCGCACTGATCAGCGCCTCTGCCGAGTCTACTGATAATGTACCTATGGATGGTACCATGGCAGGCCTGATGCTGGTAGGCGTATTGGCGGCTATTGGTCTGCTCTTCCTGGTAGAAAAATGGGGTAAGGACAAAAAAGCCTATTATGGCGGGATCTATATTTTCTTTGCCATCGGTTGCGTGATCACTGGTATCGTACAGGTAGGCGTAATTCAGTATTCAGTAAAACTGGCCGGTACTTTTGACCGTTATTTCGTGAACGGTCTTGGACTGCCGTTCTTCTCCGGTTTCACTTTCTTCTTTGTACTGGTAGCTGTACTGATCTGGTTCGGTTTGAAATATGCCAGCAAAAAAGCATGGGCCTATTTACGACTCGGCATCTGGTGTTTCACCTTCATGCTGGTAGGCTATAGTACGTATGTGACCACCATGATCCGCAGTAATGCCAATCCTTCGGTTGACATGTACAACGTGGATAATCCGATCAGCCTGGTGGGATACCTGGGCCGCGACCAGTACGGAGACTTCCCGCTGCTCTACGGACAGAAATTTACAGCTGACCCGATAGACGTGAAGAATACAGGTATGCGTTACCAGAAATCGCATGATAAATACATTGAGCTGGGCCAGGACCGTAAATACGTATATGCTGCAGAAGATAAGATGGTGCTGCCCCGTGTATGGGATCCCAGCAACGACCAGAACCATGCCGATTATTATGCTTACTACCTGGGCATCAACAAAACCCGGGAAGGCAAATACGAAAGGGCTCCCACGCAGGCCGATAACGTGAAGTTCTTTATGGGTTACCAGACCTACTGGATGTATTTCCGCTATTTCATGTGGAACTTCTCCGGTAAGCAGAACGACAACCAGGGACTGTTCGCCGGAAATGTGCGTGACGGTAACTGGATCACCGGTATCTCTTTCTTTGATAACATGATCTATGGCGACCAGAGCAATATGCCTGACAGCCTCAAAAACAATAAGGCGAATAACAAATTATTCGCCCTGCCCTTCATACTTGGCCTGCTGGGTATGTTCTACCAGTTCAAGAAAAGGGGAGATGATGGTATCATTAATCTGTTACTTTTCTTCTTCACAGGTATGGCCATTGTGTTGTACCTGAACCAGGCGGGTTACCAGCCACGTGAGCGTGATTACGCTTATGTGGGCAGTTTCTATGCCTTTGCCGTATGGATCGGATTGGGGGTGCTAAAGGTACGCGACTGGCTGACGAAGGGCTTATCGCAGGCAACTGCGGCCTCGCTGGCAACGGTGATCTGCTTACTGGCGGTTCCCGTAGTGATGGCGCAGCAGGAGTGGGATGACCATGACCGCAGCAAAAAAGAACTGCCGCGCGACCTCGCTAAAGACTACCTGGAAAGCTGTGCGCCTAACGCCATCCTCTTCAGTTATGGCGATAATGATACTTACCCGCTTTGGTATGCACAGGAAGTGGAAGGCATCCGTCCGGATGTTCGTGTGGTGAACTTCAGTTTGTTGGGTATCGACTGGTACATCAACGAACTCCGTTACAAAGTGAACCAGAGTGATCCTGTAGATGTGATCTGGACGACCGAACAGATCGAGGGGGGTAAACGCGATTATGTTCTGTACCGCCCGCAGCCAAGCATTCCGGAGAACACCTATTACGACCTGTATGATCTCATGAAGAATTATGTAGGCAGCGATGATCCGGCCAAGATGGACGACAGGGGGAACGGTGAGGGACTGAACACCTATCCCGTTAAGAAAGTATCCGTTCCGGTTGATAAGGCCTTCGTGCTCAAGAACGGTACCGTTAATGCCAGTGATAGCGTGGTGAGCGAACTGCGTTTCGACATACCGAAGAATGCGCTGGTGAAAAATGACCTCGCGCTGCTGAACATCATCGCCGCCAACAAATGGCATCGCCCGATCTATTTTACAGGACCTTCTGCTGACCTTGGCTTTGACCAGTACCTGCGCCGGGATGGATTGACCTATCGCCTGGTGCCTGTGGAGAACAGTCATGTGAATACAGACTGGATGAAAGAAAAAGCCATGAATGTATTTGCTTTTGGTAACGCCAATGTGAAAGGAGTATACTTTGACGAAGAGAACCGTCGCCACCTGGGTACCATCCGGACTGCCTATGCAGACCTGGCCATGGATCTGTCTGCAAAAAACCGTAAAGAGGAAGCCCGCAAAGTGCTGGAGAAAGCCGACAAGATGCTGACCAGCGCCGGTAATTTTGATTATGGTATGACCAGTCGCGGAAACATGCATAACCGTACATCATTACTGTTCCTGCAGGCCTGTTATATGGCAGAAGACACCACCCTGGCCAATAAAGTAGCTGCATCGGTGAAGAAAGACCTGCAGCAGCAGGTGCGTTACTACAATTCTCTGGGTGGACAGAAAGGAGAGAATATGGCCGACGAAAAGCGTATGGCAGAGAACTACATACAGGGGCTTGAACAGATGCAGAGTGTGTACAATCCGCGTATCCAGATACCCGGCAAGTTGATGGCGCCGAAAGGATCTGCTGACAGTACTCAAAAATAACATTTCATGATCAATGACAGAAAGCCCGGGATTCCCGGGCTTTCTGTTTTACGGGCCGGATTTATTTCCTATCCCGCAAACCAATGCCGGGCATCTTCGTTATTATTGTAGTACTCATCTTTTTTGTAGTTTACAGTTATGCGGGGACACCGGTTTGTACATTTTAATCCACACGAGAACGATAAAAGCAGGTTTGAGCAACTGCTCGACCTTTTCATGCAGTTACTCACCTATACCAATGGCGATGCATCGGAGGCATTGGATTGGCTGAACCAGCTCGACCGGAAATACCAGCTCACCAATGACGAATACGGCATGGGTGATTTTATTGATGACCTCAAACAGAACGGTTACCTGCAGGAGAATCCGATCGATGGAAGTTTTAAAATTACCGGTAAATCGGAACAGACCATCCGCAAGAAAAGCCTGGAGGAAATTTTCGGGAAACTAAAGAAGACCCAGCAGGGCAATCACCAGACATTCAAACCGGGACAGGGGGATGAACAGAATTCCGATACCCGGCCCTTTCAGTTCGGCGACATGCTGGAGCAGATCGATTTTACGGAAAGCATCCGCAACGCGCAGATCAACCACGGAGTCGAGAGTTTTTCGATGAAGGAAGATGACCTTCAGATCCGGGAAACGGATTTTAAAACACAGACCTCCACTGTATTGATGATCGATATCTCACACTCCATGATACTGTATGGGGAAGACCGGATCACACCGGCCAAAAAAGTGGCCATGGCATTAAGTGAGCTCATTACCACCAAATACCCGAAAGACACGTTGGATATTGTTGTATTTGGTAACGACGCATGGAGTATCGAGATCAAAGACCTGCCTTACCTGCAGGTGGGACCCTATCATACCAATACCGTGGCAGGCCTGGAACTGGCAATGGATATCCTGCGCCGCAGGAAGAATCCCAACAAACAGATCTTTATGATCACCGATGGCAAACCTACCTGTTTAAAGATCGGCGGGCGGTATTATAAGAACAGTTTCGGTCTGGACAGGAAAGTGGTGAACCGTTGTATCAACCTGGCGGCCCAGTGTAAGAAGCTGAAGATCCCGATCACCACGTTCATGATCGCATCAGATCCTTATCTGCAGAAATTTGTTCAGGAATTCACAGAGACCAATCACGGCAAAGCATTTTTTGCCTCACTGGATAAATTGGGCGCTTTCATCTTCAAAGATTTTGAAAGCGGCAAACGGAGAACGGTGTATTAGGCGTGAATCGTGAGTTGTCAGTCGTGAGTAGTAAATTTTACTCCCATTCACCACTCACGATTCACGATTCGCCCCTCAGTAAAACAAAGCATTATGGACATCAAAAAAATAAAGACCCTTGGTCAGCTGAAGAAAAGCGGTTATCGGCCAAGATCGGTGAAAGAAGAGATCAGGGATAACCTGATCAAAAGTATTCGTAATAAGGAGAACCCATTTGAAGGTATCCTGGGGTATGAGGACACGGTGATACCGGATACGGAGCGCGCGTTGTTGAGTCGCCACAATATCCTGTTCCTGGGTTTGCGCGGACAGGCCAAGACCCGCATGGCCCGCCAGATGGTGGACCTGCTTGACGAATACATACCCGTGGTGGCAGGAAGTGAAGTGAACGACGATCCCATGAACCCACTCAGCAAATTCGCCAAAGACCTGATAGCGGAGCATGGTGATGATACCCCGATCCAATGGATCCACCGGGCTGAGCGTTACGGTGAGAAGCTGGCCACACCGGATGTAAGTGTGGCCGATCTGATCGGCGATATTGACCCCATCAAAGCGGCTAACCTGAAACTGAGTTTTGCCGATGAGAAAGTGATCCACTACGGCATTATCCCCCGGAGTAACCGGGGCATTTTTGTGATCAATGAATTGCCTGATCTGCAGGCAAGGATACAGGTGGCTTTGTTCAATATTCTGCAGGAAGGGGATATCCAGATCCGCGGCTTCAAGCTGCGGATGCCACTCGATATCCTGTTCGTATTCACTGCCAACCCCGAAGATTATACCAACCGGGGAAGCATCGTTACCCCGTTGAAAGACCGTATCGAGAGCCAGATATTGACCCACTATCCCAAAGACATTGAAACCTCACTGGCCATCACCGAACAGGAAGCGGATGTGCTGGAAGTACAGAAAGAAAGGGTGGCGGTAAGCGACCTGGTAAAACGGTTGATAGAACAGGCGGCATTTGAAGCCAGGTCGAATGAGTATGTGGATAAGAAAAGCGGGGTAAGTGCGCGTCTGACCATCGCGGCTTACGAAAATGCTGTGAGTAGTGCGGAACGCCGTGCCATCATTCACAATGAGGAGGAGACACAGGTATGGATCAGCGATCTTTCGGGCATCATTCCGTCTATCACCGGTAAAATTGAACTGGTGTACGAGGGAGAACAGGAAGGACCTTACCAGGTAGCACTTAACCTGTTGGATAAAGCCATACGCACGCAGTTCGTACAATATTTCCCCAATCCCGAGCAACTCAAGAAAAAAAGAAGTGCCGGTAAAAGATCGGTAGAGGAAAAGGAACCCGAGAATCCCTATAAGACCATTACCCGTTGGTTTGATGCAGGCAATCACCTGGACCTGCTGCTGGATATGAAAGACGGCGACAAGATCGCCAACCTCTACAAAGTGGATGGTTTATATGGTTTCGTGAAAAAATATTTTCCGCATGCCAATGAAAAGGAAAATGCCCTGTTGATGGAATTTGTACTGCACGGCCTGTCCACCTATTCCATGATCAGCAAAAAAATGATCGACGGTAAGATCGAATTCAAAGACCTGATGGGCAGTATGATGAACCTGGGTTCTTTTAATATGGATGAGGAAGGGGATGAGTTCAATGAAGAGGACTATCGGTAGGGAATGTTGAACAGATGAACAGATGAGCAAGGAACAGATGAGGTAGTGATTACTCCGATCCTTGTTCGTCAGTTCCTTGCTCATCTGTTCTATACGGAATCTTTGTTTTTCTCTGCCCCACGAAATGGATTCAG
>NZ_JBIQXQ010000003.1:182198-182422 GCF_058231045.1 Sediminibacterium sp. FW305-C-269
ATATTGAGCTGTTGAAGTGATATTTTTTTTCGATCCTTGTTCGTCAGTTCCTTGCTCATCTGTTCTATACGGAATCTTTGTTTTTCTCTGCCCCACGAAATGGATTCAGCAGGGAATATTGAGCTGTTGAAGTGATATTTTTTTTCGATCCTTGTTCGTCAGTTCCTTGCTCATCTGTTCTATACGGAATCTTTGTTTTTCTCTGCCTCACGAAATGGATTCAG
>NZ_JBIQXQ010000003.1:182519-858872 GCF_058231045.1 Sediminibacterium sp. FW305-C-269
CAGCAGGGAATATTGAGCTGTTGAAGTGATATTTTTTTTCGATCCTTGTTCGTCTGTTCCTTGCTCATCTGTTCTATACGGAATCTTTGTTTTTCTCTGCCTCACGAAATGGATTCAGCAGGGAATATTGAGCTGTTGAAGTGATATTTTTTTTCGATCCTTGTTCGTCTGTTCCTTGCTCATCTGTTCTATATGAGTTCTTTCAGCTTCTCCACTACAATATCGATCTCTTCTTTGGTGTTGTGTTTGCTGAAGGAGAAACGTACCGTAACCTGGTTGGGGTTGTTATTGATGGCGCGGATGACATGTGATCCCTGGTCGGCACCGCTGGTACAGGCGCTGCCGCCGCTGGCGCAGATATGATTGATGTCGAGGTTGAACAGGATCATCTCACTTTTCTCCGTTTTAGGGAAGCTTACGCTTAGTACGGTATAGAGACTTCGTCCCAGAGGGTCTCCGTTAAAAGAAACGCCCTTGACGTTCTTTTTCAGGCGTTCCATCATGTACAGTTTCAGGCCTTTTATATAAGCACTGTTTTGTTCGTGCTGTTCGGTGGCCAGTTGCAGCGCTTTGGCGAATCCCACAATGCCATAGAGGTTTTCAGTACCGGCGCGCATATTCCTTTCCTGGCTGCCACCATGAACAAAAGGTTTGATCTTCACATTTTCATTGATGTACAGCAGACCCACACCTTTTGGGCCATGAAACTTATGGCCTGCACCGGTCACAAAATGAACAGGTGTGTTACGTAGGTCGAACGGGAAATGACCAACGGTTTGCACGGTATCGCTGTGGAAGATGGCATTGTATAGTTTACAAAGTTCACCCACAGCATGTATATCGAGCATATTGCCGATTTCATTATTGGCATGCATCAGGGTCACCAGGCTCTTCTCTTCGCTTTCTGCCAGCAGTTTTTCCAGGTCCTCCATATCGATATGTCCGTTGGGAAGCAGTTTCACATAACTGACCGATGCCTCGCCATTGTGGTACAGGTACTCAACGGTATGGGTGGTGGCATGGTGTTCAATTACCGTAGATATGATGTGTTTGCAACCCAGGTCGCGCACGGCAGCGGTAATGGCAGTATTGCTGCTCTCTGTTCCGCCACTGGTGAAAAAGATCTCGGCAGGATGCGCGTTCAGGATCTTAGCCACAGTTTTACGCGAATTCTCTACCGCCATCCTCGACTCACGCCCATAACTGTAAATGGAAGAGGGGTTGCCAAAATGGGTGGTCAGGTAAGGCATCATCGCTTCCAGCACCTGCGGGTCCAGCGGGGTGGTAGCGGCATTGTCGAGGTAGATTCTTTCGCTCATAGGACAAAAATAAGAAAAGTCTATGGTCCATGACAATTCCTCATGATCCATAGACTTTTCACCGATCCGGGTTTTGACGTATTAATCCCCTAATAATTGCCGTTTTACATCGCTTCCCGGATATCCTGCATCAGCTTTTGCGCAATATTGGACGCAGTGGTCTCAAAATTACTCTCTGCATAGATGCGGATAATAGGCTCGGTATTGCTGGTACGCAGGTGCACCCAGTCTGTTTCGAATTCAATCTTTAATCCATCCTCTGTATTGATAGGATGTTTCTTGTATTTCTTTTTGATATGGTCAAAGATCTTCTTCAGGTCAAAACCCGGCGTGAGTTCGATCTTGTTCTTGCTCATGAAATAATCCGGGTAAGTATTGCGTAACTGGCGAACCGATTTTTTCTGTTTGGCCAGATGCGTCAGGAACAATGCAATACCGATCAAGGCATCGCGACCATAATGCAGATCGGGAACGATGATGCCGCCGTTGCCTTCACCGCCGATCACGGCATTCACGGCTTTCATCTTGTTCACCACGTTCACTTCGCCCACAGCACTTGGGGTGTATTCGCCACCGTGTTTGAGAGTTACGTCTTTTAAGGCACGGGTAGAAGACATATTGCTCACCGTGTTGCCTTTGCGTTGCGACAGGATATAGTCGGCCACAGCCACCAGTGTATATTCCTCACCGAACAGGCTGCCGTCCTCACAAACAAAACAGAGCCTGTCCACATCGGGGTCTACGGCAATACCCATGCTGGCATTCTGTTTTTTTACTTCGTTGCACAGTTGCAGCAGGTTTTCGGGAAGAGGCTCGGGGTTATGTGCGAATTTGCCGTTCACTTCCTCGTTCAGTACGGTGAAATCTTTCACGCCCAGCGCTTTCAGCAACTGCGGAACTGCAATAGCTCCGGTACTGTTGATGGCATCTATGACAATATTGAATTTCGCTTTTTTGATGGCGGCCACATCAACCAACGGGTAATTGACCACCGCATCGATATGCTGCTGTAATAACTGGTCGTTGGTGGTATAAGATCCCAACTGATCAACCCCGGCAAATACAAAGTCTTCCTGAGCAGCCAGTTCCAGTACTTTGGCGCCCACTTCGCCGCTGATGAATTCTCCCTGGTTATTGAGGAGTTTCAGGGCATTCCATTCTTTGGGGTTATGACTGGCCGTTAAAATGATACCGCCAGCCGCTTTTTCAAATACCACGGCCATTTCTACGGTAGGGGTGGTGCTCAGACCCAGGTCTACCACATCCAGTCCCAACGCATTCAGCGTGCTCACCACCAGCCTTTGTACCAGTTCACCGCTGATCCTTCCGTCGCGACCGATCACGACTTTCCGGTTATCAGACTGTTGTGCCAGCCAGGTGCCAAAAGCAGCGGTAAAACGTACCACATCCAGCGGGCTAAGGGTGTCGCCTGGTTTACCGCCAATGGTACCGCGGATTCCTGAAATGCTCTTGATCAATGCCATGAAATCGGTTTTTAGGGATGCAAACATAATAGAAATTTTTTGTTTGCTCTGCTGGCGTAATTTTGCAGGATAATGAGCAATTATGCCGGATAAAGCGTGGTACAAGGACTGGTTTAACTCGAATTATTATCATTTGCTGTACCAGCACAGGGATGAGGAGGAAGCCCTCCAGTTTATTCAGACACTGATACAGTATCTGCACCCCCCTGCGGGCGCAACCATGGTGGATGTGGCCTGTGGAAAGGGCAGGCATAGCAAAGTACTGGCCGATATGGGGTTTGATGTTACCGGCATAGATCTGTCGGCCGCCTCCATTGAAGAAGCTAAAAAGGAAGAATCCGATAATCTGCATTTTTTCCAGCACGATATGCGGCTGCCTTTCTGGATGAACTATTTCCAGTATGCATTCAATTTCTTTACCAGTTTCGGTTATTTCAGAACCCGCCGCGAGCACGACAATGCCATCCGAACCATAGCACAGAGTCTGAAAAAAGAGGGCGTTTTCGTGATCGATTACCTGAACGTACATTATACCGAAGAGCGACTGGAGAAAACCTTCACCACCACCATCGAAGGCATCACTTTCCACATCACCAAGTGGCAGGATGAAGATCATTTTTTCAAACAGATCCAGATCACCGATGCAGCCAACAGTGCACCCAAACACCTCTATACTGAGCGCGTAGCCAAATTCTCACTCGGCGATTTTACCGATATGCTCTCTTACCAGGGCATGCAGATACAGGAAGTGTTTGGCGATTACCATCTGGGGCATTACGATGTCAAAAAATCCCCCAGGATGATCATCATAGCCAGAAAGAGCTGATAAATGCCCACAAAAAAAACATTCACTCATTCTATCATTCACTCATCCACTCATTGGTTATCTTTACTACATGTCAGCACCCGTATTACTCAACAGTTTTCTCGAAAATGCCTGGGAATGGCTCCGTTACCTGGATACCCGGCTGTTCCTGAAGATCAATACGGAGTGGACCAATTCTTTCCTGGACAGTGTATTCCCCTGGTACCGTGAGGCCAATGCCTGGGTGCCCCTGTACCTGTTCCTGATCGTTTTTGCGCTGATGAATTTTAAACAGAAAGCGATCCCCTGGATCCTGTTTGCTGCGCTGACGGCCACACTTACCGACCAGATCAGCAGTTCCCTCATCAAGAACTGGATCGCCAGGCCCAGGCCCTGTCGCGATGAACTGTTCATGAGCCAGGTGCGTCTGATCCTGAACAATTGTTCCGGAGGCTACAGTTTCCCGTCTTCGCATGCCACCAATCATTTTGGCTTCGCCATGTTCCTTTTTCTGACGCTGAAGCCGATCCTGAAGCAATGGGTGTGGCTGTTTTTTGCCTGGGCGGCCACCATCTGTTACGGCCAGGTATATGTAGGGGTCCATTATCCGCTGGATGTGTTCTGTGGAGCCATACTGGGTTCGGTGATCGGTTATTTGACGGCTACTTACTTCAACCGAAAGATCGGCCTTTCCCTATGACCATCCTTTGCGGCACTACCTGTTTAACAGCACATGACGGAACGCAATAAAATTTCATACCAGTCGCTCGGCTCCGCCGAGTGACGCCGATCCCCGAGGCTTCCAGCCTAAAAGCCTAAAGCCCACAGCCCAGATACAATCCCCCAAGTTTAACAGCACACGACGGTACGGAATAAAATCCTTTATTTTTGATCCATTAACCCATGTTCATGATCCCTAACCGCGTTTACCGGCTGATCCTTTCTTTATGTGCCCTTGTATATCTATTGGGTATGTTCCTGGTACCTTTGATGGATATTGATGCCTCGCAATATGCCTCCATCAGCCGGGAGATGCTGGAAAATAAGAGTTTCCTGCAGGTGTTCGACCTCGGGTACGACTATCTCGATAAACCACCGATGCTGTTCTGGTTATCGGCCCTGAGTATGAAATTATTGGGTGTGCACGACTGGGCCTACCGTTTGCCTTCCTTCTTTTTTGCGTTGCTGGCAGTGTTGTCTACCTACCGGCTGGCAAGGATTTATTACAACCGGGAAATCGCGCAGTTGAGTGCCATGGTGCTGGCCTCTTCGCAGGCACTGTTCCTGATCACCCACGACGTACGTACCGATACCATGCTGATGGGTTGGGTGGCTTTGAGCCTTTGGCAGATGGCTGCCTGGTATGAGACCGGAAGGTGGAAATATTTTCTGGTGGCATTTGTGGCCATTGCCTGCGGTATGATGACCAAGGGGCCGATTGCACTGATGGTGCCTGCTTTTGCTTTTGTGCCGCATGTGGTATTGCGGCGCGACTGGAAACAACTGTTCCGCTGGGAATACTTGCTGGGTGTGTTGATCATTGCGGTGATGCTGGTGCCCATGAGCATCGGCCTGTACCAGCAGTTCGATCTGCATCCGGGTAAGATGATCAATGGGGTGCCGATCAGGTCAGGTCTTCGCTTTTATTACTGGACACAAAGTTTTGGTCGTTATACCGGTGAGAATGTGTTCAACGAAATGAACCATTTCACCTTCCTCCTGGAGAATATGCTCTGGAGTTTCCTGCCCTGGATCCTGTTCTTTCTGCTGGGACTGGTATTCTCTGTTAAGGAGCTGCTGCAGAAAAGAGGTCACCTCACCGGAAAGGAAGAGTGGGTAAGTGCTGGAGGTTTTATCGTTACCTACTGTATCCTGGCCCGCAGCCAGGCGCAGTTGCCACATTATATTTTTGTGGTATTCCCGCTCGCTGCTATTGTTACGGCGCGGTTTCTGTACCGCTTATTGTTTACCGGCGAGTTACTGCCATGGAAGAAACCTTTGCTGGTATTGCATGCGATCATTTTCGCCCTGTTATGGGTGGCAGTGATCGCACTCATGAAATGGCCGTTTGTTTTACCGGGATATGTTCCGGTACTGGCCGTACTGGGACTGATCGGTTTTTTTGTGATCCTGTTCTCGCGTGATCAGCTGCGTTTGCCCCTGGTACTCACCATTGCCCTGTACACAGTGATCGGAGTAAACTGTTTTCTGAGCACCGGCTTTTACCCCAGTGTGGTAAGATACCAATTGGGCAACGATGCGGCAGCATTCATCAACAGCCAACAATTGCCCAAAGAAAAGATCGGCCTGTACGGTATTCACGAGGGTAGGGCCCTGCATTTTTATGCGGAACATATCTTTCCCACCAAACTGTCGGTGACCGATTTCAGGGAAGATGAGATGGTGATTACGATGAAGGACAGTCTGCCGGCGTTTACCCGGACCTTTCCGCAGGCCACTGTATTACACGAAGGGCCTCATTTCGGGGTTACCGCTTTAACCCTGTCTTTCCTGAACCCCGCCACCCGCGACCAGGAAGTACCAAAATATGTGCTGGTCAGGCTCGGAAACAGGCCTTAATGATGATTTAACAGGGATTGATTAGTTTTGAGTAAGTACAGCTATGACAGAAGTAATCATTTTATTGATTTTGATCGTGATCAACGGCCTGTTCTCTATGGCTGAAATCGCGTTGGTTTCGGCACGTAAAGCAAGATTGGAGGCACAGGCACTGAAAGGCGATTCCGATGCCAAACAGGCATTGCAACTGGCCAATCACCCGGAAACATTTCTTTCCACCGTACAGATCGGGATCACACTGATCGGCGTGCTGACCGGTATCTACTCAGGCGACAGCTTTAAAATACCCTTGCAGCAATGGCTGGCAAAATTTGAATGGATAGCACCTTACAGCAGTACCCTTGCCACCACGCTGATCGTAATTATATTAACCTACCTCTCACTGGTATTGGGCGAACTGGTTCCCAAAAGACTGGGTTTAAGTAACCCGGAAGGCATAGCCAAATCGGCGGCAACACCCATGCGACTGGTCACCTGGATCATGTACCCCTTTATCTGGCTGCTCAGTATTTCTGCCAGCAGCATCATCCAATTGTTCAAGATCAAAGGAACCGATAACCAGGTTACGGAAGAAGAGATCAAAGCCATTATCAGCGAAGGAACCGAACATGGTGCTATTGAAGAAGCGGAACAGGATATTATTGAACGGGTATTTCACCTGAGCGATCGTAACATCACTTCCCTGATGACGCACCGCAGTGAGATCACCTGGATCGATGGATCCAAGACCATTGCAGAAGTAAAGCAGTCGGTGGAAGACATCATCCATTCCATATATCCCGTTTGCGAAGACAATATCGATCATATCAAAGGCATGGTGAGCATCAAAGACCTGTTTGCCGCTGACCCTTCCGTCACCGTTTTCTCCATCATGCGCGAAGCCATGTATGTTCCGGAGAACAACACAGCCTACCAGGTACTGGAAAGGTTCAAGCAGACCAAGATTCACCATTGTTTCATTGTGGATGAGTACGGCAGCGTACAGGGACTGATGACATTGAATGATATCCTGGAAGCCATCGTTGGCGATATCCCGCAGGAAGAAGATGAAGAACACGAGATCACCGAAAGGGCCGATGGTTCCTTCCTCATAGACGCCCAGATACCTTTTTACGATTTTCTCTCACACTTCGATAAAACAGAATGGATGAAAGAAGGTGACCAGGACTTTGATACCCTGGGCGGATTCATCATCCATGAATTAGAAAAGATCCCCAGCACCGGTGATACCATGGAATGGAAGATCTTCACTTTCGAGATCGTGGACATGGATAATCACCGCATCGACAAGATCCTCGTAACTGCGAAAGACACAGATAAGGAAGAAGAGTAGGGAACAGATGAACAGAGGAATAAGGAACAGACGAAGGGAATGATGAATATTGAACAGATGAACAAGCAATGATGAAGGTTGAAGTTTAGATGACCTCTGCGCAACTCTCCGCTCTCTCCGCCTCTGCGGTGAATAAAATATCAGGAAAACATTGAATACTCATTAAATAAATTTCCGATCCTCTGTTCCTTGCTCATCTGTTCCTTGTTCATCTGATCCTTTGTTCAGAACTCAAATGCCGCATAATTCTTCGGATAATCCAGTTTGTAGCTTTTATCGGTGCTTCGGGCTTTTACATGTATCAGGTTGCTCTGTAGTTTCTCAAAATCATAGAGAAGGGTGCAGTCGATCTCGAGTTTTTTTACATCGGTCGTTTTAGGGATCTCGAGGTAACTCCAAACACTTTCTTTCTGCAGTTCATGTCCCAGGTAATGCAGGCTAACCGGCTGGCCATTGATCTTTAAACGGATGGTGCGGGTCAGATAGGTGCCGATCTGTTTGTCCAGGAACACCTGATCGGCCGGCTTCATGATGTCTAATTTGGTGCTGGTATATTTCTGCAGGGTCTTTTCCAGGTCCTCGGCAAAGATGCGAACACTCACTTCCACAGTGGCGTCTTTCGCATTATGATTTATTTCTATAACGGAAACATAGAACGGGTGTAACAGTGCCAGAATACCCGTCATCATCCACTGAACCAGTATATTTACCATTCAAATAGGTTTTTTGACAGCTACAAATGTCATCATTAATTTAACATCCTGTACATGAATGATTTTGGACTTTATTTAGAACTAGGCTATAAGCATATTGCCGACCTGCGGGGTATTGATCATATCCTGTTCGTGATGGCGCTCTGCCTGCGTTACCAGTTCAGTGACTGGCGAAAGATACTGGTCCTGGTAACGGCATTCACCATTGGTCATTCTGTTACACTGGCCCTGAGTGTATTTGAAGTGCTGGAATACCCGGTAAAATGGATCGAGTTCCTGATACCGGTGACTATCCTGATCACCGCTATCAGTAACGTGTTCGTAAAGAAGTTCGTGTACCGGTCAAAATTTCCGGTCATTTATTTCTTTGCCCTGTTCTTCGGGCTGATACACGGACTGGGTTTCAGTAACTACCTGAAAAGCCTGCTGGGCTCAGATACCAATATCGTGGCGCAGCTGCTGGCATTCAATGTGGGACTGGAACTGGGGCAGTTGCTGATTGTAACCGGCGTTTTATTGATTTCCTTTATATTCGTATCCATTCTGAAATGTAACCGCAGGGAATATATCCTGTATGCAACAGGCGGTATTTTTGCGATCGCAATTCAAATGGCTATTGAAAGACTTCCTTTCTAAAACAAACAACAAGAATGAGAAAATTACTGATCATGTCCTTGCTGCTTTGCTCAGCCGGCTTTTTACAGGCCCAGGACATCCGTAACAACCCCACTTCAAACCACGGTAACAAGTTTGAGCAGTTGGGAACGATTTTGCCGACTCCCAACGAGTATCGTACCGCAAGCGGAGCCCCCGGACCCAAGTACTGGCAGCAGCGCGCCGATTACGATATCAAGTGCGAGCTGGACGAGGCCAACCTGAAATTAAAAGGTAGCGAAACCGTTACCTACTTCAACAATTCACCTGATGTGCTGACTTATATCTGGCTGCAGCTGGATGAGAACGAACACAGCACAGTCAACAATGCCAACTACCAGGATGCAAGTTACCTGAGCAAAGCCCTTTCTCTGAATGCCGTTGAAAAACTGGCATCGCAGAATACGGATAACGGGTATGGTTTCGTGATCACCAAACTGACCGATGCCACCGGTAAAGCATTGAAATATACCGTTAACAAGACCATGATGCGCGTAGACCTGCCCGTTGCGCTGAAGCCCGGTCAGAAATTCGTATTTAACCTGGACTGGAACTATAAGATCTCTGATCGTATGACTTTCGGTGGTCGCGGTGGTTATGAATTCTTTGCCGAAGATGGCAACCACCTGTTCACCATGGCGCAGTGGTACCCCCGTTTGTGTGTATACAGCGATTTCCAGGGATGGCAGAACCACCAGTTCACCGGTCGCGGAGAGTTTGCACTCACTTTTGGAAATTTCAATGTACAGATGACCGTTCCTGCGGATCATGTGGTATTGGCCACCGGTCAGTGCCAGAACTACCCCCAGGTATTATCTGCTGCACAGTTGGCCAGATGGAACCAGGCGCAGAATGCCAAAGAACCTGTAGAAGTCGTTACACTGGACGAAGCCACCAAAGCGGAGAAACAGAAAAGTGCTGCCAAAAAAACATGGGTATTCAAAGCAGATAATGTTCGGGATTTTGCCTGGACCGCCAGCCGTAAACTGATCTGGGATGCCATGCCTGCCTATGTGGAAGGTAAAAAAGTGATGTGTATGAGTGGCTACGGTAAAGAAG
The DNA here is from genome assembly GCF_058231045.1 of Sediminibacterium sp. FW305-C-269. Lineage (NCBI taxonomy): Bacteria > Pseudomonadati > Bacteroidota > Chitinophagia > Chitinophagales > Chitinophagaceae > Sediminibacterium > Sediminibacterium sp. FW305-C-269. The sequence goes on from NZ_JBIQXQ010000003.1 coordinate 192,467, forward strand.
CCTATGGCCTGTACCGTAAATTCTCTACCAAAGCGGTGGCACATACCATTAAGACCTATTCTAAATTCTCTATCCCTTATCCGTATCCTGTAGCCCAGAGTATCGAAGCTGCCAACGGAATGGAATACCCGATGATCTGTTTCAACTATGGCCGTACCGAGAAAGATGGTACCTATAGCGAATCAGCCAAACAGGGAATGCTGGGTGTGATCATTCACGAAGTGGGACATAACTTCTTCCCGATGATCGTTAACAGCGATGAGCGCCAGTGGTCATGGATGGATGAGGGTCTGAACTCTTTTGTAGAATACCTGACCGAAGAACTGTACGATAATAAGTTTCCTTCACGTATGGGCTTTGCCTCATCGATGAAAAGTTATATGTCATTGCCCAAAGACCAGCTGGAACCCATCATGACCAACAGTGAGAACATCATTGGTTTTGGTCCGAATGCCTATACCAAACCTGCTACCGGTCTGAACATCCTCCGCGAAACCATCATGGGTCGCGAACTGTTCGACTACGCATTCAAGGAATATGCACGCCGCTGGGCTTTCAAACATCCCACACCTGCCGACCTGTTCCGCACCATGGAAGATGCAAGTGGCGAAGACCTGGATTGGTTCTGGAGAGGTTGGTTCTATGGCATCGATCCCTGCGATATCGCGATCGATACGGTGAAACATGCAATATTCGATCCCAACGCAGTAGCTGCTAACGGTGGAGGCGGTGGAAGATTCGGAATGGGTGCTGTTGGCCCCCGTGGTATGGACAAGCCAATGCTGCCTATGTTCGATGATATTTCCAAGATCCGTAACCGCGAAGACAAAAAGATCGTGTTCCTAACCGATGCCGATACCAGCCTGCGTGATTTTTACTGGAGGTATGCAAGAGGTCTGGAGCCTTACGATTCTGTTACCAAAATACCAGCCCCTGCAGCTAACCCACCTGCCGGTCTGACTGATGAAGAAAAAGCGAAATATGCAGATGTACACCTCTACGAGATCACTTTTACCAACAAGGGCGGCCTGGTAATGCCAATCATTGTTGAGTTCAGTTTCGAAGATGGCAGCAAGGAAACACAAAGGATCCCTGCCCAGATCTGGCGCAAGAATGAGAACAGCGTAACAAAACTGTTCCTCACCAGGAAAAAAGCGGTTGGTATCAAACTTGACCCGATGAAGGAAACAGCCGACATCAATGAAACCAACAATAGCTGGCCTAAAACCGGATCGGCTGATGCTGAACCCAGCAAGTTCTCCCTGTTCAAAGCGGCTAACAGGTCACGCGGCCAGTCGCAGGGTGTGAACCCCATGCAGAATGCATTACAGAAAGGAAAATAATCCATAACGGCCCTGAATGAATAAAGCCACTGCGTAATTGCGGTGGCTTTATTTGTGAAGGGGCAGTGGTGAGTAATGAGTGGTGAGTAGGCAGGCCCTTGATCAGAAAAATGAAATAGTAATAGCAATCATTATGAAAACACTTTGTTTTTTTCTATTGGTCCTTGTATGTCTTTCCACCCGTGCTGCCACTGTGGATACGGTGGAGATATACAGCAACAGCATGCACCGTCATGTGAAAACAGTGGTGGTCAGGCCAGTATCGTACAACAGTACGAAGGAGCAGCGTTTCCCGGTGCTCTACCTGCTGCATGGGGCTTTTGGCAGTTATGCCAACTGGGTACGGAAAGTGCCGCATATACAGCAACTGGCCGACCAGTACGGGATGCTGATCGTTTGCCCTGACGGCGGATATACCAGCTGGTACTTCGACAGCCCCGTAGACAGCACTTATCGTTTCGAAACATTTGTGGCTACAGAAGTGCCGAAATACATCGACCAACATTACCGCACTGTCAATAACAGGAACGGCAGGGCCATCACGGGTTTGAGCATGGGCGGACATGGCAGCATCTTTCTTGCCTTCCGCCATGCAGAGACCTTCAGCGCCTGTGGCAGTATGAGCGGAGCCTTACACATCACCGTGATCAGCAAAGGGTATGACCTGGACAAGCGCCTGGGAGATACGGTCACCAATAAAAGCTACTGGGTCAACTGGAGTACCTTGAACGTGATTGAAAAATATCCCAAAGATTCACTGTCTATCCTGATCGACTGCGGAACGGAAGACAGGGTACTTCCCATGAACAGGGCCGTACATGAAAAGATGCTGAAGCTGAAGATCCCGCATGAGTACACCGAACGGCCGGGCGAGCACAACTGGGCCTACTGGACCAATGCCATCGACCATCATGCTTTGTTCTTCAGGAAACATTTTGACAGGGTGAGAAGTAGTGAGTAGTGAGTGGTCAATTGTGAATTGTGAATGGTCAATAGGGAGGCACACACCCATTGCCCATTCACAATTCACAATTGACAATTCACTCCCTACTCCCTACTCACCACTCACTTCTAAAAGTAAAAGCAACTCCGAAGAGTTGCTTTTTTATTGATGCAGCAAAATACAATGAAGCCCCGTTAATAAATCATTGCATCTGTTATCTACACCAACGATCTGAACCCGAGGGGGATAAGAAAAGTGGTTTTCATAGGTGATACGTTCTTATTTCTTAGCCGGTTGCCTGTGTTGCAGTAAGAGGTTCAGACCAAAACTGCTGAGACGGATATTACCGAATCCCACACCGCCTAAGGGTAGTTTGGCATAGGGTTCTACCTGTAGGGACCATTTCTTACTCAGCTGTTTCCCGAAACCTGCAGACAGGTGAACGATCGACAGGAAATGTTTGTCGCTTGAGTTCAGGCTGCTGTTCCTGGTTACCGGTTGTCCATTGTAATAGTAGAAGTAATCATAGTTCTCACTGGTCATGAAATAGGAAGACAGTCCGGCACTGAGGAAAATGCTTTTGTTCGCTGTATTGCCCATGGTATACCTGGCCAGTAAAGGAACTTCCCACATGCGGCAGTAACCGGTCACGTCTTCGAGTTTGTAATAGCTGATCCAGGTGCCTTTGGGGGCGGTAAAATCAGCTCCCGCCACTTTGTAATTCTTCTGTGTGTAAATGGCACCCGTATGCACAGACCAGCGGTTATTGATATGATATCCCGCCAGTATGCCGATATTGATACCGGGACTATTGCCATACCTGAACTTCACAGTGCTTTTATCAACGCCCACCAGGAAAGCATAACTGAACCCTTTTCCCGAAACGCGTTTTACGGTAACGATCGGTGCCGTTGTTTCGCTGGTCATGGGGTTGGTTGTTTCCATGCTGGAATCCGGTTTCGATATGGAGGTTACCGGGTCTTGCTGTTCATTCTTTGGAAGGGAAACGAGTGAGTCTGTATATTTTTCCTGCCTGACCATGATGTCACGCGTTGGTAATTCCTCTCTCTTTACTGGCTGGACCAGGTTCAAAGGACGGTCCTGCCCGGTAGTAAGTTGGTTATCGACCGGCTTGTCAGAGAGGGAAGCCTGGTTGGCCGGCTTACTGTGCTGTTCTTTTTTTGTGGGGACTGCCACCGCCAATGAAATGGTTTGTTCTGTGAGAGAAGTGGCCGCCGTATTTTTTTGTGTCTGGTACTTATTATTTGAAGCGGACTCTTCCGTGTCTGTAGGTTTTGCAGGGTGGATGGTGTTGTTCACGGGTGGAAGAGCTGTTGTGATTACGGCAGTATCCGCCTGTGTTGGTTCTTCCTGCCGGATGCTGCTCCAGTAAACAGCGGTGCCACCGGCTACCAGCAATGGTAACAGCCACCAGAAAATGAAACGGCGCTTTTTTTCTTCCGTAACAGGCATAATCCTGTCCAGCTCTTCGCTCAAAGCCTGCCAGTTGGCTTTGCCAGGGGGAGTATATCTTCCCGCAGCTTCCCTGCTTAAGCGGTCCAGTTCCTTATCGTCGCCAAGATTATACATACACTTTATACGCTGTTTTTTGGGTAATGATCTTTCTCAGGTTATGCCTGGCTTTCGACAGGTTCGACTTGGAGGCACCTACGCTGATATTCAGTTGCGCAGAGATTTCTTCATGCGTGAACCCTTCTATTACAAACAGGTTAAATACAGTCCGGTAAACAGGGGTTAGTTCCCGTATGGCATCAATGATCTCCTGGTACATCAGTTTGTCAATTCCTGTTTCCTGTTTATCCAGGAAGATCTCTCCCTCCTCACTGATCTCCTGGCTCACCAGTTTCAGGTGGGTGCGGCGCAGGTGGTCGATGCAGGTATTGACCACGATCCTTTTGAACCAGCCCTTCAGCAAAGCTTCCGTTTCACCGTTCCGGTTGCCATCGAACTGCTGTATGTTCCGGAATAGTTTGACAAAGGATTCGCTGGTCAGTTCCTCAGCCTCCTCGGTCCGGTTCACATAACGGTAACAGATCTTCATGGCATAGTCGTACAGCCAGTGGTACAGGTCACGCTGGCTGTTACGGTCATTGTTACAACAACCGATGATCAGGCTTGATATCTGGTGTATCTCCCGGGGCAATGGTTATAGGATACAGTTTTTGATAATAAGACTGCTTAAAGCTACAAATCCTGGTTTGTATACGGTAGTAGTGGGGAGAGGGTTGCCTGGGGGGTGGTTAAAGGGGTTAAAATGGTTAAAGGGGTTAAAAGGGGCGTAAATGGTTTTTTGGGGGAGGATTGGGTGGAGGGGGTTAGCCGCCGGTGCGGCCGTCGCGGACTTTGTTCTTTTTGCCGGAGGTCTTTTTTTCGAATTCCAGTACTACTTTGGGCTTGTTAGCCGGTTTGGCTTTGCTGGTATCTGTACTGATCTTGGTGAGTCCGGGGGCAGGGTTTTCGGCACCGGGTTCCTGTAACTGGTCAAGAAAGTACGCTTCTGTGGCGATTAGCTTGCCGGTAGGGGGGTAATAGTATTTCCAGGTGCCGTGGCGCAAGGAATTGCCTTCGTTCTTGATCACAACCCTTTCGTATTTGTTGGGATCTTTCGGGTCAGCAACATCAATGGTGTCATAGGCTTTGTCGGGGTTCACTGCCCGCCAGCTTTCTTCCCGCTCCAGGCCTCCAATGGTAAAATACCGGCAGATTCCATGCTTATTCCCCCAGCGATAATTCTCGGTGGCCACCAGGTCGTCCATCAGGTTATACCTGCGCCATAAACCTTCTTTCCGGTCATTCACATAAGCGCCTTCTTCCTCATAACCGGGGTTGCCGCGAAGGGGGTCCACATGTATCAGCCATTTGCCCTGTTTCAGGCCTTTGCTGTCTACGATATTTAATGTATCTCCTTTAGAACCAATACGAAAGCTTTTGTATTGGGCATGTGCCGATACGGAAAATAAAATGAGTAACGGTAGCAGCAGAAGACGCATAATTGCTATATTGGGTAATCGAATTTATCAATTATTTATAACTGCTATGAGAAGATTAACAATCTTGTTATTCCTGGTCATTGCCGTTCAGGCAATGGCCCAGGTAAAACCTACCCCCGCTGCAGATCGTTTACAGAAAACGGAACAGCGTAAGGCCTTGCTGCAGCGGTCGCTGCTGAATGGCACTTCGTTCAGAAATATAGGTCCCAGTGTCATGAGCGGACGTGTGGTTGACCTGGAAGTAAACCCAGATGACCCCACCGAATTCTATGTGGCCTATGCTTCGGGGGGGCTATGGTACACCACCAATAACGGACAGAGTTTTATCTCCATTTTCGATTCCGAAGATATCCTTACACTGGGTGATATTGCAGTGAACTGGAAAACCCGTACCATCTGGGTGGGCACCGGTGAAGTGAACAGCAGCCGTTCCTCCTATGCAGGTATCGGTGTGTATAAGTCCGGCAACAACGGCAAGAACTGGGAATACCTGGGTTTACCTGAAAGCCATCATATCGGTAAGATCCTGTTACATCCGACCGATGACAATACAGCCTGGGTGGCAGTGCTGGGACACCTCTATTCTTCCAATAAGGAAAGAGGCGTGTATAAGACCACCGATGGCGGTAAAAGCTGGAAACAGTCGCTGGCAGTTGATGACAATACCGGCGCCATCGATATTGACCTGAACCCCAGGAACGCAAACGAAATGTATACCGCTATGTGGTATCGTACCCGTAGTGCCTCTAATTTCGAGGAAGGAGGTAAGACCAGCGGTATTTACAAAAGCACCAATGGTGGTGACAGCTGGGTGCTGCTTTCCAAAGAAGGCAGTGGTTTCCCGAGTGGCGATGGCGTAGGGCGTATCGGTCTCGCGGTGGCACAGCAAAACCCAAACGTGGTATATGCGGTAGTAGATAACAATTTCCATCAGCCGGATACCGCACTCCGTAAAACAGATACTACGCGTTATGTGCTGCGCGATTTCAAGGATCTTACGAAAGAACAGTTCCTGGCCCTGGATGATAAAAAATTCAATGCCTTTATCGGTAATCGCAGAAATGGGATCCCGCAGAAATATACCGCAGCCTCTATCAAAGAAGCTGTAGCCAATGGACGTTTTTCTCCATCAGTGATCTGGGATTACCTGTTTGATGCCAACACCGCCCTGTTCGAAACACCCATTATCGGCTGCGAACTCTACCGCAGCGATGATGCAGGTAAGACCTGGAAAAAAACCAATACCAAACCTTTGACCATGTACAGTACCTATGGGTACTATTTTGGTAAAGTGTTTGTAAGTCCGGCCAACGATGACAAAGTGGTGCTCACCGGTTTTGATGTGCAGATGAGTATCGATGGTGGAAAAACATTCAAGTTTATTGGTGGCGATAATGTACATGCCGACCATCACGTGGCCTGGATGAACCCCAAACGCGACAGCCATATACTGATCGGGAACGATGGGGGGTGTAATATCACTTACGACAATGGAGAACACTGGTTCAAAGCCAATACACCTCCTGTTGGGCAGTTCTATAACATAGCCGTTGATATGGCTAAACCCTATAATGTATACGGAGGTTTACAGGATAACGGAACCTGGTATGGCAAAAGCACCACCCGCGAAAGTTTCGACTGGTTCGATTCGGGGCATAATCCCTATACCGGAATCGGCGGCGGAGATGGTATGCAGGTGCAGGTTGACTGGCGCGATAACAAAACCGTATACAGTGGTTCACAGTTCGGTGCGTATTCACGGCAGAACCTCGCAACGGGTGAGTATAAGTCTGTTCGCCCCTCACGCGACCTTGGCGAAGCAGCGCTGCGTTATAACTGGCAGACGCCCATATTGCTGAGCCGTCATAACCAGGATGTATTCTATTATGGCAGCAATAAGTTCCATCGCTCTTTTAACAGGGGGGACAGTTCAGTAGTGATGAGTGCCGACCTGACGACCAATCCCAAACAGGGTGATGTGCCTTTTGGTACGGCAACAACCATGAGTGAAAGCCCGCTGCGTTTTGGACTGGTATACCTGGGAACCGACGATGGTAATATCCAGGTAACCAAAGATGGTGGTTACAGCTGGGAGCTGATCAACAGGAAATTACCCAAAAGCCTGTATGTGAGCCGCGTATTTGCCAGCGCCTTCAAAGAAGGACGTGTATATGCATCCCTGAATGGCTATCGCAACGATCATTTCCTGCCCTATCTCTACGTGAGTGAAGACTATGGCGCTACCTGGAAAGCGATCGGCAAAAACCTGCCCAACGAACCCATTAACGTGGTAAAAGAAGACCTGACCAACGAGAATATCCTCTATGTGGGTACCGATGGAGGCTTGTATGTAAGTATCGACGGCGGCGCCAGTTGGATGATGTGGAACAAAGGACTTCCTTACAGCGTACCTGTTCACGACCTGGTACAACACCCGCGCGAGAATGAGCTGGTGCTGGGAACCCATGGTCGCAGCCTCTATATCGCCAAACTGGACGAGATCCAGAAACTGGCCAAAGATGCCGACTACCGGGCCAAAAAAGAAGCCGAACTGAAAAAGGCCAGATAAGCCTAAATCTGCTAAAGAGATTCAGCCGTGCCTTTGTGCCTTTGTGTGAAAATATTCTCTCACAAAGGCACAAAGACACGGTTTTTTTATCCGTTTAATTTTTACAGAATTTATCGCCAGACAACACTCCTGAACTTTTGGAAACTTTGTAAACGAAGCATCTCCCGTTCCGGGTACTCACGAATTGGCTACCCAACCAAAGGGATGTTCCTCTGGGTGTTATAATATAAAATGACTGATTAGTGAGTATTTTTATGCAGCTAAGCGAAGAGCCCCTGCGGAAGATTTTTGGAAGGAATGAAGTGCTAAACGTAAATACTGCCAAAGATGAAATGGACTTACCTTATTAAAAATAAATTGCAGGCATCAGCCGTACTGCTGACACTCTGCCTGTTGGTGCTGTTGAGCAACTATCTTGACAGGATACATAGCCAAAATGTAACGAATGCCATCTCTACTTTGTATGAAGACAGACTTCTTGCAGAAGCCTATATTTTTAAAATGACCGGTACTATCTACCAGATGAGGGAAGTGTTACAAGGCGACGCACCTGATGAATTGAAAGAAGCAGCTATCAGTGAACTGATGCAGGCGTTTGCCGATTCGTACAATACTTATCGCAAAACAAAACTTACTGCCACTGAAAAAAACACGGCTATTGAATTGAACGGTTACTTCAGCGATCTCAAACAAATATTTGCCAAGAAGCAGTATGGCCCATCCGGGTATACTGAAAAATCACTTCTTTCTTTGAACAGGCTTTCTACGGTTCAGTTAGAAGAATCGAAGTTGATCATGAAGAATGTGGAATTGCAGTATGCTACTATTAAAGCATCGTCTCAATTTGCATTTGCCATTGGCATCATCATTTTGCTGGTATTGCAGGCAATCATTTTCACCGCAAAAACAGTGGTGCCGTTAGACATCCCCAAAGACGCAAAGCTCAATTGATCACCCCAATGTTATCAGGGTTATTGTTTTTTTCTTTTGCAGCATCTGGAAATTATACCCGCCTGCTTTTTCCGGATATTTTTTTCCTCCACAACACAAAGCCGGTAATGCTGAGCAGGCTGCCTGATAAGCCAAACAGGGAATAAAGCAGTTTTACGGGCCAGCCGCCATAACGGCCGTAATGGATCTGGGCGTTTATGATATCGCGCCGGTTTTCGGGAATGATCTCAGTAACAAAAGCCGTTTTGGTGAGGGTGCCGGCGCTATCGAGAAAAACAGCATCGGCAAATTTTTTGTTATGGATAAAAGCATTGGTAGATCGACTGCCATATACTGCAGTTTTACCTTTCGGCGAAGCAGCAAAATAGATCACATGACCGGTAAAAGCCGGATGTTGTTGCAGCACTTGTCTGAGGGCGCTGTCTAATGAGTAGGGTAATGGCGCAGAGGCTTTGATCACCGGTGTATAGGGCTGTGATGCCGCATAAAACCCTTTACTGAATACATAGCGTTGCATCCACACGCCGGTAGCGCCGATCATCAGGTTGAACAATAAAGCATATATGCCGATCAGCTGGTGCAGGTTACTGCTGCGGTATACCGGTTTTTTGAAAAGTAAAACGGGAAGGATCTTTTTCCGGTAATGGAGTAAGCCGGAGCAAAGACTCACCAGAAATAATACCCCAAAGAAGCCCAGGATCCATTCACCTGCTTTTTTCAGGTGCAGGGAATTGTGAAATACGGTGAGCCAAGCCATAAAATTATGTTCCCTGTCCTTGCTGGTTCCCCGGAATGCCAGCACCTGCGCCGTTTGCGGATGTACAAATACCTGCATGGTCTGTGTACCCTTTCGGTAGGAAGAATCGTATACCGAAAAAATGAATGGTTGCGCAGTGTTCTCTGCCAGTACACAACTGCTGATCTGTGCATGAGGAAATTCTTTCTGCAGGCTGCGGTAACAGCTGTCAACAGACAATAAGGGTAAACCCGCCTGCTGTTGGATGGCCGGTTGTTGCAGGCTGTCCAGTTCTTCATGAAATACCAGTGCCGATCCGGATAGCGACATCAGCAGGATAAAAATGCCCGACAATAAACCCGTGAACGAATGTATCCTGAATAAAAGCCCTTTTTTCATGTGCTGGTTTTCTGCTGCCAAATGTAGGATTACCAGATCGATCTGAGTGAATGGCTTTTTCCACCCCGGAAACTTTTCGCGGCTTTGCTCTGCACAATACTGAATGTTGTAAAGTCTTCTTCAGGGAAAAAGATATCGGTCATCACCACACTGCCATCATCTGCAAACAATTCCACGGAGGATTTGTCTATGAATAACCGCATTTTCAGCAGCTTGCCTGTACGGATTCGCGGAGCAGTATGTACGGCTGCAAATGTTTTGGAGAAGCTGGGTTGTTTCAGCGCTGTTCTGTTGATGAAAAATTGTTTGTTGCTGGTGTTATAACCAATGCGCAGGGATTCGCCCGTTTGGTTGCGAAGGTCAATGCCCAGTTCTGCATCACTGGCGGCAGACAGGTCAAATTCCAGGAGTATCTCGTTCAGGGATAGTGGATACTCTTTTCCGGCAACCAGGTTTTTCAGTGTTCCGGGTTCTCTCAACAGCGCTGTTTCTGCAGCAGGTTGGGTCTGTAGCCTGGTACCTGCAGGTGTTTCTTCCAGGTAGAGTTCTCTTGGAAGGGTCATGGCGCTGCGCCAGGTTCGGGTAGGAACCACCTGTGCGTATTGCCAGTTACTCATCCAGCCCAGGAACAGCCTCCGATGATCGGGAGTATTGCTCCAGGTTACGCCTGCATAATTATCGGTACCATAGTCGAGCCAGCATTGGGTTTCTTTTGGGTTATCGTTGGTAAAGCTCTTGCCGTCGAAATACCCGATAAAATATTGGGTGCCGCTGCCTCCATTCGGAGCGCCGCTGCCAATGCTTACCAGTAATATCCATTTGCTTTTGCCATCTTTTGTTTTGAGTTCGAACAGGTCGGGACATTCCCATACACCTCCATGGTTTCCTGCTTCTTTGCCGAAGCGTCCGGAGAGTTCCCAGTTTTTCAGATTGGCCGATCGGTAAAACAGTATCTCATTGCCTGCCGCCAGGGTCAGTATCCACTGCTGCGAGGGCTCATGCCAGATTACTTTGGGATCGCGGAAATCTTTGATACCCGGATTGCTGATCACGGGGTTATCTGCGTATTTGATCCAGGTCCGGCCTTTGTCGGTACTGTAGGCGATGCCCTGTGTCTGAAAATCATTTCGCCCTGCTTTTTCTCCGGGCATATGGTGATAGGTGAAAATGGCCACCAGTGGCGCTTCTGCTCCTTTTTGGAAACCAGATGTATTGTTGGCATCCACTACTACACTACCCGAAAAAATATCCCCGATCGCATCCGGGTACAAGGCAATGGGTTGATGCTGCCAATGAACCAGGTCCTTGCTGATGGCGTGCCCCCAATGCATCGGACCCCAGACGGTACTGTCGGGGTTGTGCTGGTAGAACAGGTGGTATTCCCCTTGGTAGTACACCATACCATTCGGGTCGTTCATCCATTTGGCCGGAGGGGAGAAATGAAATTGCGGGCGATACCGTTCCTGGTAAGGGAGGGATTGGCCAACCAGTTGGTTACTGCAAAAGAGTATGACCGAAAGGGTAGATAACAGCGTTCGCATGGGAAGTATTTGCAACAATGTACAATAGTTCCGTTAATTTATCCGCAGCGCATACAAGGGAGTCAAAACTTGCGGGAACCTTTGCTTCTGGCAGCATCTTCATCTATTGCCAGCGCTTCGTACAAATAGGTCCTGAGTGTATCCGCATCTATTTCTGTAACAGACCGGAAGTCCTTATACGATACGAATTTCCGGTTACCCTGGGCAAGGTAACCGCTTACATCGGAGAGCAGGTGCCCCGAAGTAAATCCCAGCCGAACCCCTTCATAACTCTTTTTCTTTCCCCATAATATGGAAGCAGGCCAGATAAAACAGAACCGCCTGTGCAGTTTGTAATACGGTACATTATAGGAAAGTTTTTCTGTGATGCGGGAATCGCAGCTCAATATGATATGGCGTAACAACTCAGTGATCTTCCGTTCGTCAGCAGGCAGGTAGTCGAGAAATTCGTCTGTATCGCGGAAAGAAACTTCCTGCATTTTTTGTTTAGGTTTCATTTGGCAGCTTTTTTCATCGCCGCTTTGGCAAGGTTCTGCTTGAGCCTGCATTTGACCATCTGTGTCACCAATGTAACCGGAATAGGTTCATTCAGCGGAAACTGGACAGCGCCCTTTGAATACTTGTACCGGGATATTTTCCCGGCAAACTCCTTGATAACGGAAGGGGTAGGATAGAAGCCCACATGTTTCTCGTATCCCGCAAAATACACCAGTACCCCCTGGTATTTATATGCCGGCATGCCATAACTGATCAGTTCTTCAGCATCGGGGGCAGTTTTGCGTATGGTATCTCTGAGTTGCTTCAGCAGTTTAGCGGTACCAGCCGGAAAACCGGCAATATAGGAAGGCACATCGGTAACGGTATTGTTGCGACTTATCATAACAAGGCAATATGAGGGTAAAGAAGATCCTTTGCACTTCAATATTAGCAAATAGATCCGCCAAAATCAAACCCTCATGACCGGTTTATAGCGGGATCTCAAACAGGCAAACGGGTTTCCCGTGATAATGGTCGGGTAACCCTTCTGTGTTCTGCATATCGAACATACCCAGAAAGGTAAAGCCCGATGCTGTATAGTGTTTGATCAGGCCGGTATTCCGGTCCAGCGTATCTAAACGGATATACGCTTTATGGTGCAGCCTGGCGTAATCTTTTGCCCAGGCAACGATCTGTTTTACCAAATGCCGTCCCCTGAAATCCGGATGGGTGGCGATACGATGTATATAGATGGCAGCATCCCGGTTTCGTTCTTCCCAGATCTGCGCATCACTGAAAGTAATTGCCCAGATACAGGCAATCTGACCATCGATCAGCAGTTTCCATTGCCGTTGTTCCCTGATCTCTGTTTCCACCATTGTCCGGTCAAATTCAGGCCATACTACTACCGTCTGTTTGCTTCGCTGGTAATCGGCTGCTATCCTGTACAGGTCAAAAACGGTGTCGATTTCGGCGATGGTCAGATGCGCAATCTTCATGTGCAATGCTGTTTTGTTCGATAAATGTCAGGCATATACCGCATCACACAAAAAGCAATATGAGTCAACTTTGGGAAGTCGTATACCTGGCAGTGGCAAGGGTCAGGCAAAACAGGCAGCCACTCTTTTTCTTAGTTCCGGCAAAACTTTTTCCCCGAACCATTTATTTTTTGCCTGCCAGATATTATTCCTGGGAGAAGGATGGGGTAAAGGAAAATATGCCGGCAGATATTCCCTGAAATGGTGCACAGTTTCTGTGAGATTGCTTTTGGCCTTGTTACCCAGATAATAGTTTTGCGCATACTGACCAACCAACAGGGTTAACCGCGACTCCGATAGCAGATCGAATAAGCGTGGATGCCATAAAGGTGCACATTCGGGCCTGGGCGGCAGATCGCCATGTTTGCCGGTTCCGGGATAACAGAATCCCATAGGAATCAATGCAACTGAATCAGCATCGTAAAAAACAGTTCTGTCGATACCCAGCCAGTTGCGCAGGTTATCACCACTCTTATCGTTCCAGGGTATGCCTGTGGCATGCACCAGTTTTCCGGGAGCCTGGCCAATAATGATCAGTCTGCTCTTGCGGCTGGCAGCAACAATGGGCCTGGGACCATCCGGAAGGTACTGGCTGCAAACGGTGCAGTTACGGATTTCTCGTAAAAGGGTTTTCATAGGTGTATAAGATAAACAATAAAGTTGATAGCTGGTGCGGGGAACAACAGGTATCATTGATTCGTAACAATGGAACTCAATTAAGGATGGTCCTGAATGCTTCTGAAAAAGATTCTACCGGTGTGTCGCTATCCATATTGGTCAGGATGATCAGAGCCATTTTTCTGCCTGTATCATAAAGAACATGCGAGTTGTATCCCGGAATGTTACCGGAGTGGCCGATCCAGGGGCCTGCTTTCATGACACCGAAACCATAATAGTTGCCGATCCAGCCAAATCGTTCCTTTTTCATTTTTTCTGATAACAAACTGCCTTCTGCCACTGCTCTGGCCCAGATCTTCATATCGGCAAAATTGGAGATCATGGCGCCTGCCGTATATCCCCAGGAAGGGTTCCAGTTAGTCGCATCCTGTATGGCGTTGTAATCCTTGTTGTAGCCATGAATATAGGGCGTGCTCACAAAGTAGGGGCCTCCCCAGTAGGTATGGGTTAGCTGCAGGGGCTGCAGCAGTTTTTCTTCTATCACGGCCCGGGCAGTTTTGCCGGTCACTTTCTCCATCAGCAGGCCCAGCAGAACCGTATTGGTATTACAGTATTCGTATTGAGTGCCGGGTTCAAAATTATTGGGGCGACTGAACGCAATGGCCAGCATGGAATCCGGTGGAAAGGTCTTGATAAAATGATCGGCATTCATCCGGCGCCAAAAATGGTCATCGTCGGTATAATTGTATAGACCGCTGGTCATATTACCCAGCATCCGAACCTTGATCCGGTTGCCTTTGGGTATTTTATATTCCGGCAGGTAAAAGGAGATAGAGCTGTCCAGGTTTATTTTTCCTTCTTCCACCAGTAACAGCACCGCTGCACCCACAAATGTTTTGGTGTTGCTGGCAATGCGCCAGTAACTGTTCTCGCTCATAGGTTCACCGGTGGCCATATTGGCAACACCTCTTTTCAGGATCAGGTCTTCTTCTCCATCTGCCGATAGGATGGCGATCATGCCCGGTGTCTGTCCTTTTTTGAATACGCTGTCGGCTGCTGCTACCAGCCGGGTTCTTATGGCTTCGGTTAACTGTATATTGGCGGGAGCTGTCCAGGCAGTGTCTTTTGTACAGGATGTTGGCACCATGCTGAACAGCAGCATTGATCCAACAAACCATAACATCGGTTGTATCGTCCGTTTCATGGCAGTAGATATTTGACTAGATAAGAAGTGTTTCCTTTCAGTTGATGTCCAAAGGCATGGCTTTGAGAAGTAGCGGGGGGAGTGCTTCAGGAAAGTCTGTCAAATAGGCTCCATAAAGGTACAACAGAAAACAACGGATCGGAAGTGCTATCCTGCTGATTGATAAACAAAAAACAACGGAAAAACCTAACCCATGGATGGCAGAAAGAAAGAAGTGCTTGTCTGCCTGGTCGCAGGATTATTGCATAGCTGCCCCGTATTTGTGTAATGACCTGAGCAGCTTCCTTACGGTTACTAGGCAGGTATCCTTCGCTGATAAACGGCCAATCAACTGTGGGCATCTCCCTGATGACCCCCTCCTTTAAAGAGGCGGGTCATAGGCGGGTTATAGGCGGGTTATCTGCGGGTTATCTACGGGTTATCTGTGAATTAAGTACGGGTAATCAACGAGTTAGTAAGCATTCACGAACGGGTCAAGATAAGCGGTTGATTATCAATGTGAAGTTTGTTGGATGCCGAAACCTGGCAGGTGACGGATTGGCAATACCGGTAAGGATGGATGGCTATAGCTGGTCACAGCAACTGATGCAGCGTTTTTCCAAAACTATCAGTGGTCTACCCGGGGCAATAATCATGGGGTCACTCCATTAAAATAAAAGCAGGCATATTGCCTGCTTTTATAGTGGTTGATCATAGATAATGCATTAATGGTTGCCATGTCCTTTGCCGCGGCCTTTGTTTTTTCCATTACCCCTGTCGTCATGGGGGTTGTTGGAAGGGCCGTTCTGCTTGTATCGATTATCATGGCTGTCGCGGATAATGACCTGTTTGGGGCCACGGCCACCTTTGTAAGGGGCATATTTCATCCGGTACACATCGGCACGCAGGTAAGGCCTGGGTTCGTTGATCACTACTTTGTAGCCTGTGTAAATATCAAAGCCACGATAACGGCCCGGTAAGCTGGCGGCAAATACCCAGCGATTGCCTTCCAGGTAAATGAACCTGCGTTCGGGTACATAGTAGTACACATCAATATCAGGCAGGTAGTAATATTCAACATAATCATAACCTACCGGCCCCCAAACGGGCTGGCTGCCTATATTGATGTTCACGTTCAGTTTTACCTGGGCCTGAGCCGGGGTAACTGCAGTAAGGGTGGTCAATAATAGAACCAGTGTACATAACTTTTTCATAGTAGATCATTTATATCCAGGTAGATGAAAATACCGTGCCAGATTTTGAATGTTTCCTGGTTTAAGGGGGCAATTAATTGATTTTCATTGTTTCATGCATGTCCGGCCGGCCGCAAAGTCTCTCGGCAGAGGACTTTGCGAAGAACAGTAGTAATACCATAAAAACCGGATTCCGACAGTAAGGAAAGGCAAAGCAGCAGTGTATTTTTTTATACACTACATGAAAATCTGTCTGCTCTGCCCGAAGTAATTTTAGATAAAGAAATCATCCAGGTAAGGGGGTAGTATACATGCAAAAGGGAAAGATTTTCATCTTTCCCTTTTGTTGCCCGACATGGATTCGAACCACGACATACTGAACCAAAATCAGTTGTACTACCCTTATACTATCGGGCAATCCGCACATTCTTATCGAATGGGGTGCAAAAATAGGGTGGGGCAACAATTGTTCCAAATTTTTTCCGCTTCTCCGGGGATTCTTTTGCCTGCCGGCCAAAATCGATGGATACAGACCCTGTTTGCGTGGACCAGAAATCAGTATCTTAGGGCCGAGAGGGTGAATCGTGAGTGGTGAGTGGTGAGTTAGGGGATGCAGTACCTGCATTACTCACGATTCACGATTGCCGACTGACGATTCACGTCTCACGACTAGCCCTTACCCATTCACCATTCACAATAAAATCAATTATGACCAGCAAACTCATCCTTATTGCCGTATTTGTAACCAGCATGATCCTTATGTCATTCAACTTTGATAAGAAAAAGAAAGTCGTATTCTTTGGCGACTCCATCACCCAGGCAGGGGCTAATCCCGGAGGGTATATCAGACTCATGGATTCCCTCATCAACCGGGAATTGGGGAGTGATAAATATGAGCTCATTGGTGCCGGTATCGGTGGCGATAAAATCTATGACCTGTACCTGCGCATGGAATCGGATGTGCTCAAACACAATGCAGATATCGTGGTGATCTATGTGGGCGTGAATGATGTGTGGCACAAGACTTCCAGCGGAACAGGTACCGATTATAACAAGTTCGGCCGTTTTTACGAAGCTGTGGTGAACAAACTACAGGCCGCAGGCAGTAAAGTGGTGCTTTGTACCCCGGCCGTGATCGGCGAAAAAACCGATAACTCCAACCAGCAGGACGGCGACCTGAACCAGTACAGTAACTGGATACGTTCCTTTGCAGCCAGGAAAAACATTCCGCTGGTAGACCTGCGTGCGGGATTCATCAACTATAACCTGAAGAATAATCCACAGAACAAAGAATCCGGTATCCTCACCACCGACCGGGTACACCTGACCCATACAGGTAACCTCTTTGTGGCAGAACAGATGTGGAACGTGATCAAGACCGTTCAATAAATCAACAGCTAAATACAGGTTATGAAGCAGTTCCTTTGTTTACTGATCGGTATTCAGTTATGCACCCTGGCGATTGCACAAAAGGATCCTGCCGGAAAAAAAGTCCATATTTATCTGCTGGCGGGTCAGTCAAATATGGCCGGCCGTGGCACGGTAGAAGCTATTGATACGGCGATCAACCCGCATATCTGGATGCTGAACAAAGACGGGCAATGGGTGCCTGCCAGGGAGCCATTGGCTTTCGACAAACCCAAAGTGGTGGGTGTAGGGCCTGGTTTTGCCTTCGCGAATGCATTACAGCAGTCCGATCCTTCGGTAGATATTTACCTGGTACCTGCTGCTGTTGGGGGTAGTCGTATCGATCTCTGGCAACCCGGAGCCTATGATTCAGCTACCCAATGCTACCCTTATGATGATGCTATCCGGCGGGTTAAGAAAGCAATGCCGGCAGGAGAACTGAAAGGTATTATCTGGCATCAGGGTGAAAGTGATTGTAATCCCAGGTTGAGCAGTGGATACGAAGCCAAATTAACTACGCTGATCCAGCGCTTCCGTAGCGATCTGGGTAAGCCTCAACTGCCTTTTGTGGCCGGGGAGATTGCTCATTTCAGAACAGAAGCCAACCACGATAAACAGTTGGTGAATCAAGCCATCAAAAACGTGGTGACCGTTACCCCATTTTGTGGTTATGTAGAAACTCATGGCCTGCAGCATCGCGGCGATTCACTGCATTTTAACAGTCCTTCCGCGCGTGAGATCGGCAGGCGTTACGCAGCAGTAATGTCTGCGCTTACAAAATAAAATAACCGTGCCTTTGATGGTATTCTCTCACAAAGGCTCGGTTGTTAAATAGTTCGTTTATACTGCTTTTACCAGGTAGTAATTCTTTTTACCCTTTTGAACCAGCAGGTACTGGTTGTTCAAAAGGTCTGCACTGGTCACTTGTGTTTTGTCGGTACCGATCTTGTTCTTGTTCAGGCTCAGTCCGCCAGCCTGCCACATTTTCCGCGCTTCGCCCTTGCTGGGGAATATCTGCGTGTCGGCCAGGAAGCTTACCATATCGTAACCCGTATCCAGTAAGCTTTTGCTGATCTCGATGGTGGGTACTCCTTCCATTACCTGGAGCAGTTGTTCTTCCGTTAAAGACTGCAGTATTTCGGTAGTGGCATTGCCAAACAGGATCTCCGAAGCTTTCACCGCAAACTCATAATCGGCACGGCTGTGTACGAAAGAAGTGATTTCTTCCGCCAGTTTTTTCTGCAGGGCACGCTCATGTGGCGCCGCTTCCTGCCGGGCCAGTAAAGCATCGATCTCTTCCTTGGGAAGTAATGTGAAGATCTTGATCCACTGTGTGGCATCAGAATCACTGGCATTCAGCCAGAACTGGTAGAACTGGTACGGGGAGGTCTTTTTCGGATCGAGCCATACATTGCCTTTTTCCGTTTTACCGAATTTGCCACCATCCGCTTTTTTGATCAGCGGACAGGTAAAGGCAAAGGCTTCACCCCCTGCTTTGCGGCGGATCAGTTCCGTACCCGTCACGATATTTCCCCACTGGTCGCTGCCGCCCATCTGCAGTTTGCAGTTTTTGTGCTGGTAAAGCCAGTAGAAGTCATAGCCCTGTATCAGCTGGTAGGTGAACTCGGTAAAGCTCATGCCCACTTCACTGTCCAGCCGTTTTTTCACACTGTCTTTCGACATCATATAATTCACGGTGATGTGTTTGCCCACATCGCGGATAAAATCGAGAAAACGGAAATCCTTGAACCAGTCGTAATTGTTCACCATCTCGGCCGTATTGGCTTTGCCTGGGGTGAAGTCGAGGAATTTTTCCAGCTGCTTAC
Organism: Sediminibacterium sp. FW305-C-269; assembly: GCF_058231045.1. Taxonomy (NCBI): domain Bacteria; kingdom Pseudomonadati; phylum Bacteroidota; class Chitinophagia; order Chitinophagales; family Chitinophagaceae; genus Sediminibacterium; species Sediminibacterium sp. FW305-C-269. The sequence goes on from NZ_JBIQXQ010000003.1 coordinate 211,701, forward strand.
GAACACCGGCCTGGTTGAACTGGAGCACTTCTTCGCTGAGCAGGTTGCGCTCCTCGCTTTTGCCCGAGGGGTCACCCACCATACCGGTGGCGCCGCCAACCAGCGCATAGGGTTTATGTCCTGCACGTTGTAAATGAACCAGCAATAAGATGGGTACCAGGCTGCCGATATGCAGGCTGTCTGAAGTAGGATCAAAGCCGATATAGCCCGAAACGGTCTCTTTCTGTAATAATTCTGCTGTACCCGGCATGATATCCTGTATCATACCCCGCCACTGTAATTCTTCTATCAGGTTCATCTCTGTTGCTGTTTGCGCAAAAGTAAGGAAACTGAGTGGTGAATGGGCAATCGTGAGGCGTCAGTCGTGAGTGGTGAGTAGGTAATAGGGAGTAATGGGTAATCGTGAGTCGTGAGGCATGAGTCGTCAGTTATTGTGAATTGTGAATTGTCAATTGTGAATGGAGGAGGGGCTGGCCATTGTCCATTCGCAATTGCCGCCTCACGACTGCCCAATCACAACTGACGATTCACGTCTCACGATGCATGATTTACTACATTTGCAGCATGAGAACAGTTGGCGACGGCACCCGTACCTTGAATTTTTTGATCGATACCGCGATCATCTTTGCGTTGGCCTATTTCAGTTTCAAGGGATGGAACTGGTATGTGAAATTCTGGGGTTATCCTTACTATCATTTTGGCTGGTTCTTTTTCGGGATCCTGTTCGTGTATTATTTCCTTTTTGAATCTATCTTTTCCCGTACACCGGGCAAATGGTTCACGTATTCCAAAGTGGTGGGCCTGGATGGCAAAAGGGCATCTGTTCCGGCGGTCCTGGTACGCAGTCTTGTCAGGCTCACCATTATCGACCTGTTCTTCATACCCATATTGGGAAAACCCCTGCACGATTACCTGAGCAGGACACAACTGGTGGAAATATAGGTTTGTACAAGCGGGATGTATCCGGCAGGTTGCCTATACCGCATTCATTCCTGAATTCGCAACCGATAAGCAATGGTAAGGCTTACTTTCGCAGTTAATTTTTGAGAGGAATCCAACTTCGTACCCTGTAATTTGTAATAGAGATATGGCTAAAATAGGCATCAACATAGCAACCGGAAGTTTACAGCAGGCAGAAATGATCGTGGGCATTGACCTGGGTACCACCAACAGCCTGGTGGCCATCATCCATCCGGAAAGCAAACAACCGGTGGCATTGAAAGAGCACAATGGCAGCAGCCTGGTGCCCAGTATTGTACACTTCGACGGTTTTGGTAACCCCACCGTTGGCGAGGCTGCCAAGGCATTCATGGAAACCGATCCGCAGAACACGATTTTCAGCGCCAAAAGGCTCATGGGAAAGAGTTTCAAGGACATCAAGGAGAACGCCGGGTTCTTTACCTATAAAGTGATCGATGATGATGCCGACAGCCTGGTAAAAGTGCAGGTGGGTAACCAGTTCTATTCGCCCATCGACCTCTCATCGTATATTCTGAAAGAACTCAAACTAAGGGCGGAACATATTTTAAAAACACCTGTGACCAAAGCGGTGATTACCGTGCCGGCCTATTTCAACGATGCCCAGCGTCAGGCTACCCGCGATGCAGGTAAACTGGCCGGACTGGACGTGCTGCGCATTGTGAACGAACCAACTGCCGCCAGCCTGGCCTATGGTCTGGGCATGGATAAGGACGAAGAAAAGACAATTGCGGTTTACGATCTGGGCGGGGGTACTTTCGATATCTCCATCCTGCGCATCAGCAATGGCATATTTGAAGTGCTGAGCACCAATGGGAATACTTACCTGGGTGGTGATGACATGGACAGGGCCATTGTACAATACTGGATGGAACAGGCCGGTATCACCCTGGAAGAGCTGCAACAGAACAAGGAACTTTCACAGGGACTACGCCTGCGCGCCGAAGAAGCCAAAAAACAGTTGAGCGGCCAGGACAGTTTCTCTGTTGACTGGAATGGCGACCAACTCTCACTTTCACGTGAAACCTTTGAATCGCTGATACGCCCGCTGATCGAACAGACCATGCAATCCTGCAGTAATGCCCTGAAAGATGCGGGACTGACTACGGCCGATATCGACACCATCGTGATGGTAGGGGGCAGTACCCGTGTGCCTGCCGTTAAAAATGCGGTCAGTGCATTCTTTGGCAAACCCGTGAACGATTCGGTGAACCCGGATGAAGTGGTGGCTTTGGGAGCGGCTGTACAGGCCGATATCCTTGCCGGCAATAACAAGGATTTCTTATTGCTGGACATCACCCCATTGAGCCTGGGTATTGAGACCATGGGTGGTTTGATGGATGTATTGATCCCCCGTAATGCCAAGATCCCTACCAAAGTGGGGCGACAGTATACAACGCAGAAAGATGGTCAGAGCGATATGCGGATCTCCGTATTCCAGGGAGAACGCGACCTGGTGAAGGATAACCGCAAACTGGCCGAATTCAGCCTGAAAGGTATACCCGGTATGCCTGCCGGTCTGCCCAAGGTAGAAGTGAGTTTCCTGATCAATGCCGACGGTATCCTGGTGGTAAAAGCGAAAGAATTACGCAGTGGGGTGGAGCAGGAGATCGAAGTGAAACCCCAATATGGCCTGACCGATGAAGAAGTGGAGAAAATGCTGATGGACAGCCTTACGCATGCCAAAGAGGACATGCAGGTGCGTGCCCTGGTAGAAGCCCGTACAGAAGGGGAGCAGATCCTGGATGTGACAGAAAAATTTATCGGTAAAAATGCGGCGCTTCTGACCAAAGAGGAGATCACAGCCACGGCAACTGCCATGCAGGCGCTGCAACTGGCGCTGACCATGGACGATAAGAACCTGATCCATACCAAGATAGAAGAACTGAACGAAGTCACCCGTCCCTTCGCCGAAAGGGCCATGGACGCAGCCATCAGTGGCGCATTGAAGGGGAAATCCATTACCTCGTGAGGCGTGAATCGTCAGTCGTGAATCGTGAGGTGTGAATGGTGAATTGTCAATTGTGAATTTTTGGGTTGGCGGCCAGGTTCGTAGTCCTGCTCACCTTAGACCTCTCACCATTACCCATTGACAATTCACAATTGACAATTCACAGGTAAGTGCTTCCCTATAACTCCCTACTCACCACTGACTACTCACGATTCACGACTCACTTCAAACCTGCGCTGCACATATTTTCCAAGGATATCGAACTCAATATTTACCCGGGAACCTACGGTTAGCTGGTGGATATTGGTGTGTTCGTAGGTATAAGGGATTACTGCAATGGTGAAATGGTCGCGGGTAACGTTAAAGCAGGTCAGACTGGTTCCATTCACGGCAATAGAGCCTTTTTCGATCACCAGGTGGGCAAATTCGGCGGGGAACTGGAAGCTGAACTCCCAGCTGCCGGCCAGTTCTCTGCGGGCGGTACAGAGGGCAGTTGTGTCTACATGGCCTTGTACGATATGGCCATCCAGCCGTCCGTTCATAAGCATACATCTTTCCAGGTTCACTTCGGTACCAGGCTGCCAGTTGCCCAATTCGGTCTTTTTCAGGGTCTCCTCAATGGCTGTCACCAGGTGACGGCCGGGCTCCACAGCCTCAACGGTCAGGCAGACCCCATTATGGCTCACGCTCTGGTCAACTTTCAGCTTATCGGAAATGGGAGAACTTATCCAGAAGCTGAGGTTGGTCCCCCTGGGGGAGATAGTGGCTACTTTGCCCGTATTTTCTATAATTCCTGTAAACATGCCTGCAAGTTAATTTCGAAAATCGAGAAACCCGCACCCGTTTATACCAGCTATCAGCTTCCAGCCTCGAGCCCCTAGCATCCAGCATCCAGCATCCAGCATCCAGTATCCAGCATCCAGCCCTCCAAATATTTGGTATTTCCAAATCAATCCCTATCTTTGCCGTCCTAAAAAACACCTGAGGAGGTATAATAGCTATGCTTATCATCGATTCAAAAGATTGTGAAAACATCGACAAGGCGCTCAAGAAGTACAAGAAGAAGTTTGAAAAAAGTAAAACTTTGCTGCAACTGAGAGAGCGCCAGGCTTTCACCAAGCCTTCCGTAGTTCGCCGCGGACAGATCCTGAAAGCAATCTACAAGCAGAATATAGCCAGCGGAAAGATCGAGGGATAATCCCCGTTTTCCGGCTTAACCATACTAAGTAGCCCTGAGTTCACTAACTTTAGGCTACTTTTTTTATGTCCATACCTCAGTACCCGCAGTTACAGCCCTTTCTCGATTACCTCAAATTTGAAAAAAGGTACTCGCAGCATACCCTGTTGTCGTACCAGAACGATCTGGAGCAGTTTTTTGCCTACCTGGCCAGCCAGTTCGATGCGCCGGCGCTGAACAAGGTCACATCCATGTATATCCGAAGCTGGCTGGCAGAACTGAAAGAGGGGGGAATTAGTTCTAAAAGCATTAATCGTAAGATATCTACGCTCAGGTCATTTTTTAAATACCAGATGAAGACGGGCGCGCTGCAGCAGACGCCGATGACCACCGTTACCGCCCCCAGGGTGAACAAACGGTTGCCGGTTTTTGTGGAGCAGAAAGACATGGCCATACTGTTTGAACATGTGGCATTCTCCGACGACTGGCAGGGCAGGACCGAGCGCCTGGTATTGGAGTTGTTCTACCACACAGGAATGCGTTTAAGCGAGCTGATCAACCTGAAGGAATCGCAGCTGGATGCTGCGCAATCGCAGGTAAAAGTATTGGGTAAGGGTAATAAGGAAAGGATACTGCCGGTATCGGCTGAACTGATGCAGGCATTAAAGGACTATGTGCAGGATAAACCGATAAAAGAGTCCGGAATTCAGCAGGTCTTCGTAACAGAAAAAGGGAAACCTTTGCAACCGCGTTCCGTGTATGCGTTTGTAAAAAAACACCTGGCGCAGGTAACAACTATCCAGAAAAAAAGTCCGCACGTACTGCGTCACAGTTTTGCCACGCATTTGATGAATAATGGCGCAGAACTCAATGCTGTAAAGGAATTGCTGGGACATAGCAGTCTGGCAGCCACACAGATTTATACGCATAACACGATCGAAAAACTGAAAGAGGTTTTTCAGAAAGCGCATCCCAAAGCATAAATCTTAAGGGCGTCATAAATCTTTAAAAAAACGAATACATTTCTTGTTCTTTCCTTGATATAGTTGTACCTTACGGGTAGAAACAACGGATACGGATAAGGTGTCCTGAAAATCAAAAAAAAGTTCTTTCAAATATTATTTTTTCACCGATTAAACGTGAGTTGCCATGAACGTTAACATTCAAACTGTGCATTTTGACGCAGACGACAAATTGGTTGAGTATGTAAACCGTAAAGTTGAAAAGTTGAGCACTTTTCATGACAAGATCCTGAAAGTGGATATTTACCTGAAGCTGGACAATGTGGTGCATACAATCAAAGACAAAGTAGTGGAGATCAGTGTACATGTTCCTAAGCACGATTTTTTTGCCAAAGCGTCTACAAAATCATTTGAAGAGTCTTTCGACAGCGCAATGGAGTCCATTGTTTCACAGATAAAACGAAAAAAAGAAAAACAAGCAGCTTAATTTTTTTTAAAAAAGCTCCCCGCCACAACGGGGAGCTTTTTTATTGGGGGAGATACTATGAGAATATGCCTGATTTTATCCGGTTTTTGCCTGTTTGCGGCCTGTTCTTCCCGGGAGGGGGAAACCAGGGCGCATATCACCCAACGCAGGACTGTTGCGGCCGGCAGGCTGATGATCAGTTATGAGTTCAGGGTTGGCGGGCAGGTTTTTTCAGACAGTATGGAGACGGATAACCGGGTGGTTCCGCACGATTCGGTTCCGGTGTTTTATTCGCCTGGAAATCCCCGAAAAAGCCATTTACAACTACCCTGAAACGGGCTTTTTCGGGCTACGTTGAAAAACCTGTTGAAAACTGCCTGAAAATTTTCGTTTCAAAATTTTGCTGAATTAAGTTTTCCATTACCTTTGCCATCCCAAAAAATGGGATAGTTCTTTGTGTTTTGTAATTCTGGACGACGGATAAAAGGGCCGAAAACCACCATTTTCACCTTCCGACGTTACTGGTTACAATCGTGTACGCCGAAGTAGCTCAGCTGGTAGAGCAGCTGATTTGTAATCAGCAGGTCGCGGGTTCGAGTCCCATCTTCGGCTCTAGCGTCACAGTTTGTAGTCTGTGGTTTGTAGTTTGTGGTGACCACAAACCACAAACCACAAACCACAAACCTTTTTTGGGCAGATGGCCGAGCGGTTAAAGGCGACAGACTGTAAATCTGTTCTCTCACGAGTACGTAGGTTCGAACCCTACTCTGCCCACAGTTCAAATTTGATCCCGCTTATGCGGGAGAAAATTTGAAAAGGAGTATCAGTTCTTTGTAAACATTTGGCGTTTGAGAGGAAGGGTAATCATCAAATTACCACATGCTCAAATTTTCAAATTAACAAGCGGAAGTAGCTCAATTGGTAGAGCGATAGCCTTCCAAGCTATAGGTCGCGAGTTCGACCCTCGTCTTCCGCTCAGAGCAGTCTGTTGTTTGTGATCTGTGGTCTGTGGTTCAAACTGCAAACTGTTAGATGGCAAACTGAGTTAAGCCGTTGTAGCTCAGGGGTAGAGCACTTCCTTGGTAGGGAAGAGGTCGTGAGTTCGATTCTCACCAACGGCTCAGTAACGAAATGAGGAACAGGTATTGTGCGGAGATCCTGAAAGGGAACAATCATAACATAAAAGGCTGTAAAGCCATCAATTTTTTAAACACAACTAAAAACCGATAAAAATGTCTAAAGAGACCTTCAAGAGGGAGAAACCTCACGTAAACGTTGGTACCATTGGTCACGTTGACCACGGTAAAACCACTTTAACTGCTGCCATCACAAGCATCTTATCGCAGAAAGGTCTGGCGCAGGCTAAAAAGTATGATGAGATCGATGGTGCGCCCGAAGAAAAAGAGCGTGGTATCACTATCAATACTGCACACGTTGAATATCAAACCGCAACCCGTCACTATGCGCACGTTGACTGTCCTGGTCACGCTGACTATGTGAAGAATATGATTACCGGTGCTGCCCAGATGGACGGCGCTATCCTGGTAGTAGCTGCTACCGATGGTCCTATGCCACAAACCAGAGAGCACATCCTGCTGGCCCGCCAGGTAGGTGTACCTCGTATGGTAGTTTTTATGAATAAAGTTGACCTGGTTGACGATCCTGAACTGCTGGAACTGGTAGAAATGGAGATCCGTGAACTGCTGACTGAGAAAGGCTTTGATGGCGATAACACTCCGATCATCAAAGGTTCTGCTACAGGTGCACTGGCTGGTGAAGAAAAATGGGTTAAATGCGTGGAAGAGCTGATGGATGCTGTTGATACTTACATCCCACTGCCTCCCCGTCCGATCGATATGCCATTCCTGATGTCAGTTGAAGACGTATTCTCTATCACTGGTCGTGGTACCGTTGCTACCGGTCGTATCGAGCGTGGTATCATCAAAGTTGGTGAGCCTGTTGAGATCGTAGGTCTGATCGATGCTCCATTGACTTCTACCGTAACTGGTGTGGAAATGTTCAAGAAACTGTTGGATGAAGGTCAGGCTGGTGATAACGCAGGTCTGCTGCTCCGCGGTATCGAGAAAAAAGATATCCGTCGTGGTATGGTAATCTGTAAGCCAGGTACCATCACTCCGCACACTGAATTCAAAGGTGAGGTTTACGTACTGAGCAAAGAAGAAGGTGGACGTCACACTCCATTCTTCAACAAATACCGTCCTCAGTTCTACTTCCGTACCACAGACGTAACTGGTGAAGTTACCCTGCCAGCCGGAACAGAGATGGTAATGCCAGGTGATAACATCAACCTGTCTGTAAAACTGATCGCTCCGATCGCTATGGAAAAAGGTCTGAAATTCGCTATCCGCGAAGGTGGACGTACCGTAGGTGCCGGTCAGGTTACTGAAATCATCAAATAAGCTGTAAGCTCCAAGCTTTTAGCTTCAAGCAAATGTTTTTTCTATTACATTTGTAACATATTCTAAAAGCTGTTCCGGTATTCCGGACAGCTTTTAGCTTTCTACGGGCATCGTACAACGGTTAGTATTAAGGTCTCCAAAACCTTCGATCTGGGTTCGAATCCTAGTGCCCGTGCTGAGTAATTTGAAGATCAGGTAATTTGACAATTTGAAAATGAGCATTTCGAATTCGAAAATTCCTTTCGCCGGAACGGCATTTTCAAATTGTCAAATTCACAAATTGTCAAATTGGTTCTATGAACAAGATCGCTACCTATTTCAAAGAGAGTTACCACGAGTTGCTGGAAAAAGTGACCTGGCCTACCTGGATGCAGTTGCAGCAGAGCACGGTGATCGTACTGGTAGCTACCGTCATCATCACAGCAATGGTATGGGTGATGGATTTCTCCAGTAACCAGTTGTTAAAGCTGGTGTATTCATTATTTAAGTAAAACACATGGAAGAAGTAGTAGATACCTCATTACCTGAAAGCGCAGCGCCGCAGGCCGATACCAAATGGTACGTATTGCGCGTGGTGAGCGGCAAGGAGCGTAAAGTAAAGGAGTACCTTGATAAGGATATCATCCGTAGCGGCTGGCAGGAGATTATCAAGCAGATCTTCCTCCCGATGGAGAAGGTATATAAAGTGCAGAACGGTAAAAAAGTGATGCGCGAGAAGAACTATTTCCCCGGATACGTGATGATGGAAGTGCTGGATGGCAAACTGAATGATGACATGGTGCAGCATATCAGCAACATCAGCAACGTGATGCACTTCCTCACAGACGGTAAGGGATCCAAAGGAAACATCATCTCCCTCCGCAAAAGCGAAGTGAACAAGATGCTGGGTAAAGTGGATGAACTGAACGACCAGGGCGTGACCATGAGTGAGCCGTTCATCGTTGGTGAAACCATCAAGATCATCGAGGGTCCATTCAACGATTTCAATGGTGTGATCGAAGACGTGAACGACGAGAAGAAAAAACTGAAAGTAACCGTGAAAATCTTCGGACGTTCCACTCCGGTAGAACTGAGTTACATGCAGGTAGAAAAATTAAGCTAAAAACACACGATATAGCCAAAAAGCCATTCCATACGGAGTGGCTTTTTTGTTTGCCGGCCATTCAGGTAATTTAGGGGCTATGAACCCCCTAATGCTTTAATTTTGAGTAAAATGAGTCATATGAAAAAAACATTGTTGATCCTGTCCGTACTGTTTACCGGATTGTCTGCCCAGGCGCAACCTCCGAAAGTGCCGGCTGAAGCGGGTACCGTATTTGGACAGGCCACTACCGCCGATAACGCCATTTCGGTAGACCAGTTGTACTCCATCATGGACAGCAAAAAAGAGAACAAAGAAATGACTGTTAAGCTGAAAGGAGTGGTTACCGAGGTATGCGAGAAAGAAGGCTGCTGGATCAAGGTGAAATCGCCCAATGGCAGTATGATGGTGAAAATGAAGGACCATCAATTCCTGGTCCCGCTGGTACTGAACGGTAAAACCATCGTGATCAACGGTATCGCTGACGAAAAACTGACCACCGTGGAACAACTCCGCCATTTTGCGGAAGATGCCGGTAAAAGCAAGGAAGAGATCGCTAAGATCACCGAGGCCAAAAAGGAGATCGTGGTTCAGGCTAAGGGAATTCTTGTTTTGTAGGAGTATATTGTTGGGGGGAGTCGTTAAAAGGGTTAAAATCGTTAAAATGGGTTAAATTCGGTAAAGTGGGTTAAAATGGTTAAAGAGGGTGGCTACAGCTTCAGATCCCCCCCCTTTAACCATTTTAACCCCTTCTAACCCATTTTAACCCCTTCTAACTAACCCATTTTAACCTCTTTAACTATTTTAACCAAACCCCCTCAATTCTTTGTTTTTCCCAAACAGTTCCTTACCTTTGCCGCCCCAAAAGTTCTTTAGATAAAGAATGATTGAATTTGGGAGTCCCGCTGAAAGCGGGACGTTATTACCAATTAAATCTTAAAAAAATGGCAAAAGAAATCTCTGGCTTCGTGAAGCTGCAGGTGAAAGGCGGTCAAGCCAATCCTGCGCCTCCAGTGGGCCCCGCACTCGGTTCTAAGGGTGTGAACATTATGGAGTTCTGCAAACAATTCAATGCAAGAACCCAGGACAAAATGGGAAAAGTAGTTCCTGTTTTGATCACCGTGTATTCTGATAAGTCTTTCGACTTCATCATCAAAACCGCTCCTGCTGCTGTCCAGTTAATGGAAGCCGCCAAAATCCAGACCGGATCTAAGGAAAGTAACCGTCAGAAAGTTGGTAAAGTAACCTGGGAACAGGTAGAAGCTATTGCCAAGGATAAAATGTCTGACCTGAACGCATTCACCCTGAACAGCGCCATGAGCATGGTAGCCGGTACTGCACGCAGTATGGGTTTGACTGTAGAAGGTAAAGCTCCCTGGGAAAACTAATTATTCACCTTAAAACAGTAAAAAATGTCAATTACTAAAAAAAGAAAAGTAGCTGCAGCCAAGGTGGATAAGAACAAAGCGTATTCCCTGAAAGATGCTTCAGCACTCGTTAAAGAAATCAATTGCACCAAATTCGATAGCTCTGTTGACCTGCACATCCGTTTGGGTGTAGACCCAAAGAAAGCAGACCAGCAGGTGCGTGGCACCGTATCATTACCACATGGTACCGGTAAAACCAAAAAAGTTCTGGTTCTCTGTACACCGGATAAAGAAGCTGCTGCCAAAGAAGCCGGAGCTGATTATGTAGGTCTGGATGAGTTCATCACCAAGATCGAAGGTGGCTGGGTAGATATGGATGTGATCATCGCTACTCCTGCCGTAATGCCTAAGATCGGTAAACTGGGTAAAGTATTGGGACCACGTAACCTGATGCCGAATCCTAAGACCGGTACTGTTACCAATGATGTGGCTGCTGCCGTAAATGAGGTGAAAGGTGGTAAGATCGCTTTCAAAGTGGATAAAGCGGGTATCGTACATGCTTCTATCGGCCGTATCTCATTTGCACCTGAGAAAATCGCTGAGAACAGTGCAGAACTGATCAATGCGATCCTCAAACTGAAGCCTTCTGCTGCCAAAGGAACCTACCTGAAAGCAGTCAGCATGGCCAGCACCATGAGCCCGGGTATCACATTAGACACCAAATCATTAATGAACTAATCCTGGTGATCACGCCAACGGCGTGAGATGACCCGGGTTTTTAAAAAGATTAGTTATGACAAAAGATCAAAAAAATGAAGTGATTGAAATTCTGAAAGGAAAGTTCAGTCAATACAATAACTTCTACATTACCGATACAGAATCTTTAACGGTAGCGCAGGTTTCCAAACTGCGTCGCACCTGTTTTGACAAGCAGGTTGAGATGAAGGTTGCGAAGAACACCCTGATCAAAAAGGCGCTGGAATCCCTGGATGCTGAGAAGTATGCAGGTGTTTACGAAGCCCTGAACAATGTAACCGCCCTGATGTTCTCTGAGAACCCTAAGGAGCCGGCTCTGATCATCAGTTCTTTCCGTAAGGCAAGCAACGGCGACAGACCGATTCTGAAAGCAGCTTTTATCAATGGGGATGTGTACACCGGTGACAATTCACTGTCTGCACTGACCAAGATCAAGACCAAGAACGAACTCATCGGAGAAGTTATTGGCTTACTGCAGTCTCCTGCAAAACGTGTACTGGCTGGTTTGATCCAACACCATGAGAAGCAGGCTGAAGGTGCTGCGGCAGAGTAGTCATTTGAAAATGTGAAAATGTGCTGATTTGAAAATGAAGGCACATGATTCAGGTTTCAGAAACAAGGATTAACTGGGATGCTGGTGTTTGAAGATTGTCAAATTTTCAAATTGTCAAATTCTCAAATTAATAGAATCAAATTTTTTTAAACCCTCCGTCGGATCACACAGAAACGTGATATGAAGACGGAAAAAATTTAAAACACATGGCAGACGTTAAAGCATTAGCCGAACAATTAGTAGGCTTAACAGTAAAAGAAGTTCAGGAATTAGCTGATGTATTGAAAGCTGATTACGGTATCGAACCAGCTGCTGCTGCAGTAGTGGTAGCAGGTGGCGACGGCGGTGGTGCTGCAGCTGTTGAAGAGAAAACATCTTTCGATGTGATCCTCGTTAGCGGTGGTGCAAGCAAACTGGGCGTTGTTAAGATCGTTAAAGAACTGACCGGCCTGGGTCTGAAAGAAGCAAAAGACCTGGTTGACGGCGCTCCAAAACCAGTAAAAGAAGGTATCTCTAAAGCTGAAGCTGATGATTTAGTAGCTAAGCTGAAAGAAGCTGGTGCTGAAGTGGAAGTGAAATAATTACTGTTTCGCTGAGAAAATATAGCCGGTGAGCGTTTGCTCACCGGCTTTTTTGTGTGAATGGGCAATCGTCAATCGTGAGTAGTGAGTAGGCCATTGTGAATGGTGAATAGTCAATTGGTCCATTCACCATTCACAATTGTCTATTCACAAATACTCCCTACTGCCTACTCACTACTCACGATTGCCGACTCCCGCCTGACGCCACCATTGACCAACGGTTTTGAAATATCGTTATGATTCGTAATATTTACAGTCACTAAAACCACTGTATGAAAAAGATGACTCTTCTGATGGCGGGTGTTTTGCTGGTACTGGTTTCCTGTAAAAGCAGGTCTGGATCCGACAAAGCTTTCTTTGATACCAGCGGGATGGACACGACCGTGCATCCGGGTGATAATTTCTTCCGGTATGCCAATGGCGGCTGGATCAAAAATGCCAAGATCCCCGATGACCAGAGCGGATGGGGCAGTTTTTATACCCTGTACCAGGATAACCTTACCAAAATGCGCACGATACTGGATGAAGTGTCGGCCAAAAAAGACCATCCCAAGGGCAGCATTGAACAGAAAGTGGGCGATTTTTATGCGAGTGGTATGGATACGGTAGCTATCGAAAAAGCCGGTTATGAGCCGTTGAAACCGATGCTGGCCAAAATCGATGCAGTAAAGGACCACAAGGAACTGATGAGCCTGCTGGCAGAAAATGCCAGGGAAGGCAATGGCGACCTGATCGGTTTCTATGTTGGCGCCGATGAACGCAACAGTGTGAAGAATATCCTGGTGCTGTACCAGACCGGTACCTCGCTTCCTGAAAAGGACTATTACACCAAAACAGACTCTATCACGGTGAACCAGCGGAACAAGCTGGCCGAACATGCGGCTACCTATTTTACCCTTACCGGTATGGCGCCGGATGCCGCGCAGAAAGCAGGAAGATCAGTATTGGCACTGGAGACGCTGATCGCACAATCGCATCTGACACCCGTGGAACAGCGAGATCCGGTAAAGAATTACAATAAGCTATCGTTGGCACAGTTGGAAAAACTGGCACCCAATATCGGGTGGACCGATGTACTTGCGAAAATGGGGATCCGTACAGACAGCGTGAATGTGGCCCAGCCCAGGTATTACCAGGCTTTGAGCGCGCTGTTGGTATCGCAACCGATTGACGTGTGGAAACAGAAAGTGAAGTTCGATTATATCTCCGGCAATGCGGCCTTGCTGAGCAAGGCTTTCCGGGATGAACGTTTCTCGTTCAGTAAACTATTCTCCGGCGCCAAAGTGCAGCCGGACCGCTGGAAGAAAATGGTGAGCATGACCGACAATGGGTTGAAAGACCTGATGGGGCAACTGTTCGTACAGAAATATTTTCCGGCCGAATCCAAAAAGCGGATGGATGAACTGGTGAACAACCTCCAAACCGCATTCAAGGCACGCATAGCCAAGCTGGATTGGATGAGTGATACCACCAAACAACGGGCACAGCAAAAACTGGCAGCATTCCTGAAAAAGATCGGTTACCCGGATAAATGGAAGAGTTATGAGGATGTGAACATCAGTCGCAACGACTTCTATGCCAATAACCGCAGTATTGCCCGCCATGATTACCAGGAAAGCATCCAGAAGATCGGCAAACCGGTGGATAAGACGGAGTGGGGTATGACCGCACCTACCGTGAATGCCTATTACAACCCTACTTTCAATGAGATCGTTTTCCCAGCCGGGATCCTGCAGTTCCCATTTTTCGATGGGAAAGCGGATGATGCCATCAATTACGGCGCCATTGGCCTGGTGATCGGTCATGAGATGACCCATGGTTTTGATGACCAGGGAAGGCAATACGATGCACAGGGTAACCTGAAAGACTGGTGGACCGCCAAAGACGGGGCCATGTTCCAGGCAAAGGCAAAAGCCGTTGTGGACCAGTATAACCAGTATGTGGTGTTGGACAGCCTGCATGTGAACGGAGCGCTGACACTGGGAGAGAACCTGGCGGATATCGGTGGCCTGGCCATTGCCTGGGATGCTTTTAAACTGACAGAACAGGGCAGGAGCGATCAAAAAATCGATGGATTTACACCTGATCAGCGTTTTTTCCTGGGTTTTGCCCAGGCCTGGCGTATTGTAAACCGTCCGGAGAATGTACGTACCGGGATCACGACCGATCCGCATTCGCCTGAGGAGTTCCGGGTATTGGGGCCATTGTCCAATTTCGACCCGTTTTATGCGAGTTTCGGAGTAACCGAGAAACACAAAATGTACCGGAAACCTGAAAACAGGGCGAAAATCTGGTAAAAAATAACCTAAGTATTTAATAATTAGCAATTAATAATTAATAAATTTTAAAACTATTAATTATTGATTGCTAATTTTTCATCTCTGGCCTGACAGCTTGCCAATTTTGGTGATTTCTTTTCCACAGCGGGGTGGTTTGGTCCAAAATTTGTTTTTTAAGTTGTCCCCCATTCCTTACCTTTGCCATCCTTATTTTTGGGCTAATTAGCGGGTGGACATTTGTATCATTTTGTTTGAATGATGAATGAGCCGATTGTACGTTAAGAGAATCTTCCAGTTCTCCCCAAATTTTTTTCGCACAAAAACCGGTTTTCACACATATGTCTACAACTACATTGAACAACAGGGTCGGCTTCGGTAAAACCAAACATTTAGCGGATGCCCCTGACCTGCTCGACATTCAGTTAGAATCATTCAGAGAATTTTTTCAGTTAGAAACAACGCCCGACAAACGTAATGTGGAAGGCTTGTTCCGTGTGTTCAAGGAGAACTTTCCTATCACCGACACGCGAAACATTTTCATGCTGGAGTTCCTGGATTATTTCATTGATCCGCCACGTTACACCATTGAAGAGTGTATGGAGCGTGGATTAACGTATGCCGTTCCTCTGAAGGCCAAACTCCGTTTGAGCTGTAATGATGAGGAGCACGTAGACTTCCAGACCATCGTACAGGATGTGTTCTTAGGAAACATCCCTTACATGACACCCCGCGGTACCTTTGTGATCAACGGTGCTGAGCGTGTGGTGGTATCGCAGTTGCACCGTTCACCCGGTGTATTCTTCGGTCAGTCCATTCACCCCAACGGAACCAAGATCTACTCTGCCCGTGTGATCCCTTTTAAAGGCGCCTGGATGGAGTTCGCTACCGATATCAACAACGTGATGTATGCGTACATCGACCGTAAGAAGAAATTCCCGGTAACCACGCTGCTGCGTTCCATCGGTTTTGAAACGGATAAGGATATCCTGGAACTGTTCGGTATGGCCGATGAGGTGAAAGCCGATAAAAAATCACTGGCCAACCAGGTAGGTAAGAAACTGGCTGCCCGCGTTCTGAGAACCTGGGTGGAAGATTTCGTGGATGAGGATACCGGTGAGGTAGTGAGCATTGAGCGTAACGAGATCGTGATGGAGCGTGACACCGTTCTGGACGAAGAAGCGATCGCTACCATCATTGAGATGGAAGTGAAGAGCGTATTCATCCAGAAAGAAGACGTGGGTGGAGATTACGCCATCATCTATAACACATTGAACAAGGATACTTCGAACAGTGAACTGGAAGCGGTTCAGCATATTTACCGCCAGCTGCGTGGTGCTGATGCTCCGGATAATGAAACTGCCCGTGGTATCATCGATAAATTATTCTTCAGCGACAAACGTTATGACCTGGGAGAAGTTGGTCGTTACAAGATCAACCGCAAACTGGGACTGGATTACCCGCTGACCAAAAAAGTACTGACCAAGCAGGACATTATCGAAATCATCAAATACCTGGTTCGCCTGACCAATGCCAAAGCAGAGATCGACGATATCGATCACCTGAGCAACCGTCGTGTGCGTACCGTGGGTGAACAATTGTATGCCCAGTTCGGCGTGGGTCTGGCTCGTATGGCCCGAACCATCCGTGAGCGTATGAATGTTCGTGATAACGAAGTGTTCACACCTGTTGACCTGATCAATGCAAGAACCTTATCGTCTGTGATCAACTCGTTCTTCGGAACATCACAGTTGTCGCAGTTCCTCGACCAGACCAATCCTTTGAGTGAGATCACGCACAAGCGTCGTATCTCCGCACTGGGACCAGGCGGTCTGAGCCGTGAGCGTGCGGGCTTTGAGGTTCGTGACGTACACTATTCACACTATGGTCGTCTGTGTACCATTGAAACACCGGAAGGACCGAACATCGGTCTGATCTCAACCCTTTGCGTACACGCCGCCATCAACGATATGGGCTTTATCGAAACCCCTTACCGTAAGGTGTCGGGTGGTAAAGTGAACATGAAGGAATTGACTTTCCTGAGTGCGGAAGAAGAAGATACCGCGAAGATCGCCCAGAGCAATTCGCCACTGACCGAAAAAGGGGAGTTTGCAGAAGACAAGGTTGTATCGCGTCAGACTGGTGATTTCCCGATCCTTGATAAAGAAGAAGTAGAATATATGGACGTTGCGCCGAACCAGATTGTTGGTTTGAGTGCTTCGCTGATTCCGTTCCTGGAGCATGATGACGCCAACCGTGCGTTGATGGGATCGAACATGCAGCGTCAGGCAGTTCCTTTGTTACGTCCGGAAGCACCTATCGTAGGTACCGGTCTGGAAGGAAAAGCAGCGCGTGATGCACGTATCCAGATCCACGCTGAAGGCAATGGTGTGGTAGAATTTGTGGATGCTACCGAAATCCATGTACGTTACGACCGTAATGACCTGGACCGTCTGGTGAGCTTCAATGATGACCTGCAGATCTACAAACTGACCAAGTTCATTAAAACCAACCAGGCAACCTGTATCAATCTCCGCCCTGCGGTGAAGAAAGGACAGAAAGTGAAGAAAGGCGACTTCCTGACAGAAGGATACGCAACCAAAGACGGAGAACTGGCACTGGGTCGTAACCTGCAGGTGGCATTCATGCCATGGAAGGGTTACAACTTTGAGGATGCCATCGTGATCAATGAGAAAGTGGTTCGCGAAGACCTGTTCACTTCTGTACACATTGAAGAATACGAACTGGAAGTACGTGATACCAAACTGGGTGAAGAAGAGCTGACCCCGGATATCCCGAACGTTTCTGAAGATGCTACCAAAGACCTGGATGAGCATGGTATTATCCGTATCGGTGCCACCATCAAAGAAGGTGATATCCTGATCGGAAAGATCACACCGAAGGGTGAATCAGATCCTACTCCGGAAGAGAAACTGCTGCGCGCCATCTTTGGTGACAAAGCCGGTGATGCAAAAGATGCTTCTCTGAAAGCTCCTAACGGAACCGAAGGTGTGGTGATTGATAAAAAACTGTTCCAGCGCGCCAAGAAAGACAAGAATGGCAAGATCCGTGAGAAAGCGCTCTTGGAGAAAGTAGAGAAAGTGCACCAGCAGAACACAGAATCACTGAAAGAACTATTGCTCGACAAACTACAGACCCTGTTGAAAGACAAAGCGTCTACCGGTGTCAGCAACAACTTTGGTGAGATGCTGATCGGTAAGGGCGCCAAGTTCAATAACAAGAACCTGGCTACCATCGATTACCAGAATGTGAACCCATTGGGCTGGACCGGTGATGCAAAGACCGATGACCAGATCAACACATTGCTGCACAACTACAGCATTAAGTATAACGAAGAACTGGGTCGCTATAAGAGAGAGAAGTTCAATATTTCCATCGGTGATGAATTACCGGCCGGTGTATTGAAACTGGCGAAAGTGTACCTGGCTGTTAAGCGTAAGCTGAAAGTGGGAGATAAGATGGCGGGCCGTCACGGTAACAAAGGTATCGTTGCCAAGATTGTACGTGCAGAAGATATGCCGTTCATGGAAGATGGTACACCGGTTGATATTGTACTGAACCCGCTGGGGGTACCTTCCAGGATGAACCTGGGTCAGATCTATGAGACCATCCTGGGTTGGACCGGTAAGCGTCTGGGACTGAAATTCTCTACCCCGATCTTTGATGGTGCTTCTACCACGCAGATCGAAGAGTACTGTGAGCAGGCGAATATTCCAAGGAACGGACATACTTACCTGTATGATGGTGAGACCGGAGAGCGTTTCCACCAGAAAGCCACCGTGGGTGTGATCTACATGATCAAACTGCACCACATGGTAGACGATAAGATGCACGCCCGTTCGATCGGACCATACAGCCTGATCACACAGCAGCCGCTGGGTGGTAAGGCACAGTTTGGTGGACAGCGTTTTGGTGAGATGGAGGTATGGGCACTGGAAGCATATGGTGCAGCCAACATCCTGCAGGAATTGCTGACCCTGAAATCGGATGATATCATCGGCCGTGCGAAGACTTACGAAGCCATCGTGAAAGGTGATAATATCCCTCGTCCGGGTGTTCCGGAATCGTTCAATGTATTGGTACATGAACTGAGAGGTCTGGGACTGGATCTGAAATTTGAGTAAGACAGCTTTGAGCTACGGGCCCAGCGCTACGAGCCGGAAACATGTCTGAAAGGAATTTAAAACGTATAACAAGAGCTCGGGGCTCACAGCTCACAGCTCGCAGCTAATAAAAAATATGGCAATCAAAAGAGATAACAAACCGAGACCAACGTTCTCCCAGATCACTATCAGCTTAGCATCTCCTGACAGTATCCTGGAAAGAAGTTTTGGCGAAGTTTTAAAGCCTGAGACCATCAACTACCGTACCTACAAGCCGGAGCGCGATGGTTTATTCTGTGAAAGAATTTTCGGACCGGTAAAGGATTATGAGTGTGCCTGCGGTAAGTATAAGCGTATCCGTTACAAGGGTATCGTTTGTGACCGTTGCGGTGTGGAAGTTACCGAGAAGAAAGTGCGTCGTGAGCGCATGGGTCACATCAAACTGGTGGTGCCTGTGGTGCATATCTGGTACTTCAAAAGTTTACCAAACAAGATCGGTTACCTGTTGGGTATGAGCTCCAAGAAATTGGAGACCATCGTTTACTATGAGAGATATGTGGTGATCCAGGGTGGTGTGAAAGATAACCTGAGCATGGGTGATCTGCTGACCGAAGAGGAATACCTGGACATCCTGGATAATTTGCCCAAGGACAACCAGTACCTGCCGGATGATGATCCGCAGAAATTCGTTGCCAAAATGGGTGCCGAAGCGGTGCATGCTTTACTGGAAAGGATCGACCTGGACAGTTTGAGCTTCTCACTGCGTAACGCTGCAGCCACAGAAACCTCTCAGCAACGTAAAGCAGACGCTTTGAAGCGTTTGAGCGTGGTTGAATCTTTTCGTGATGCCAGCACCCGTATCACCAACCGCCCTGAGTGGATGGTGATGCAGTATATTCCGGTTATCCCACCAGAACTGCGTCCGCTGGTTCCGTTGGATGGTGGCCGTTTCGCCAGCTCTGACCTGAATGACCTGTACCGTCGTGTGATCATCCGTAACAACCGTCTGAAAAGGCTGTTGGAGATCAAGGCGCCTGAAGTGATCCTGCGTAACGAAAAACGTATGCTGCAGGAAGCGATCGATTCACTGTTCGATAACAGCCGTAAATCAAACGCGGTGAAAGCAGAAGGTGGTCGTGCGCTGAAATCACTCTCTGATGTACTGAAAGGTAAACAGGGACGTTTCCGTCAGAACCTGTTGGGTAAACGTGTTGACTACTCCGGCCGTTCGGTGATCGTGGTAGGACCTGAGCTGAAGATCCATGAGTGTGGTTTGCCAAAAGATATGGCTGCTGAATTGTTCAAGCCATTTGTTATCAGAAAACTGATTGAAAGAGGTATCGTGAAAACAGTGAAGTCGGCCAAGAAACTGGTTGACCGTAAAGAAGCTGTGATCTGGGATATCCTTGAAAATATTTTGAAAGGTCACCCGGTACTGCTGAACAGGGCCCCTACACTTCACCGTCTGTCTATCCAGGCGTTCCAGCCCAAGCTGGTAGAAGGTAAGGCGATCCAGCTGCACCCGTTGGTAACCTCTTCCTTCAACGCCGACTTCGACGGTGACCAGATGGCGGTGCACGTGCCTTTGAGCAATGCTGCGATCCTGGAAGCCCAGTTGCTGATGCTGTCATCACACAACATCCTGAACCCACAGAATGGTACGCCGATCACCCTGCCTTCACAGGACATGGTACTGGGTCTGTACTACATCACCAAGGGTAAGAAAACCACAGAAACCGAGATCGTAAAAGGTCAGGGTATGGCTTTCTACAATATGGATGAAGTGATCATCGCATACAACGAAGGACGGGTTGACCTGCACGCGAATATCAAGGTAAAGACCAATGTACGTGAGAACGGACAGCTGGTGAAAAAACTGATCGATACCACTGTAGGACGTGTATTGTTTAACCAGCACGTGCCTGTGGAAGTAGGATTTGTGAATGCGCTGCTGACGAAGAAAAGCCTTCGTGAGATCATTGGTGACATCATCAAGATCACGAACGTGCCTAAAACAGCGAAGTTCCTGGATGATATCAAAACACTCGGATTCCGTATGGCCTTCCGTGGTGGATTGTCGTTCAGCGTGAATGACCTGATCGTTCCTGAGATCAGGGAGCAGCTGCTGGATTCTGCCAAAGACGAAGTGAATGAAGTGTGGGAAAGCTATAACATGGGTCTGATCACCAATAATGAGCGTTACAATGCAGTTATTGATATCTGGGGCCGTGTGGATATGAAGATCACCGAAAGCCTGATCCGCGAAATGACACATGACAAACAGGGCTTCAACTCTGTATTCATGATGCTGGATTCCGGAGCCCGTGGTAGTAAAACACAGGTAAAACAGCTGGTAGGTATTCGTGGACTGATGGCAAAACCACGTAAGAGTGGCAGCACCGGAAGTGAGGTAATTGAGAACCCGATCCTGTCTAACTTTAAAGGTGGTCTGAACGTATTGGATTACTTCATCTCTACGCACGGTGCCCGTAAGGGTCTGGCGGATACGGCCCTGAAAACGGCGGATGCGGGTTACCTGACCCGTCGTCTTGTAGACGTATCACAGGATGTGGTAATCTCGGAAGAGGATTGCGGAACATTGCGTGGTAATGCAACAACAGCGTTAAAAGACAACGAAGATATTATTGAACCACTGTCAGACAGAATTGAGGGACGTACGTCTCTTCATAATGTGTACCATCCTGTTACCGAAGAGCTGATTATCCTGGCGGGTGAAGAGATTTCTTCAGATGTGGCCAAGCAGATCGAGGAAGCCGGAATTGAAACCGTTGAGATCCGTTCTGTACTTACCTGCGAAAGCAAACGTGGTGTCTGTGTGAAATGTTATGGTAAGAACCTGGCAACCGGTTACCTGGCACAGAAAGGAGATGCAGTGGGTATCATTGCGGCACAGTCCATCGGTGAACCTGGTACCCAGCTGACACTGCGTACTTTCCACGTGGGTGGTGTTGCGGGCTCCGCTTCTGTAGAGTCTACTTTACAAGCCAAGTTCGATGGTACGATCCAGTTCGATGGTCTGCGTACCGTAGATACCGTGAACAACGAAGGCGAGAAAGTGAAGATCGTTATTGGCCGTACCGGTGAGGTAAGGATCATGGACGTGAAGAATGACCGCCTGTTGATCACCAACAACGTTCCTTACGGTGCTACGCTGAATATCAAAGACGGTGCACAGGTGAAGAAAGGAGATGTGATCTGTACCTGGGATCCGTTCAACAACGTTATCGTTGCAGAACAGAATGGTAAGATCCGTTTTGAGAATGTATTGGATGGTATCACTTATCGCGATGAGTCTGACGAGCAGACCGGTCACCGCGAGAAAGTGGTCATCGAAACAAAAGATAAGACCAAGATCCCGACCATCATTGTGGATGGTAAGGAAAGCAAACAATACAACCTGCCGGTTGGCTCACATATCGTGATCGAAGAAGGTGACGATGTGAAAGCAGGACAGGTACTGGTTAAGATCCCGCGTGTGTTAGGTAAACTCCGCGATATCACGGGAGGTCTGCCACGTGTAACTGAACTGTTCGAAGCGCGTAACCCGGGTAATCCTGCGATCGTTTGTGAGATCGATGGCGTGGTGGCATTCGGTAACGTAAAACGTGGTAACCGCGAGATCATTGTTGAGTCAAGGGATGGTATGGTGAAGAAATACCTGGTGCCGCTGACAAGGCAGATCCTGGTACAGGATGGCGACTTCGTGAAAGCAGGTACGCCGATGTCTGACGGACAGATCGCACCGGCCGATATCCTCGCTATCAAAGGACCATTTGCGGTACAGGAATATGTGGTGAATGAGATCCAGGAAGTATACCGTTTACAGGGTGTGCGTATCAATGATAAACACATTGAAGTGATCGTTCGCCAGATGATGAAGAAAGTGGAGATCGTTGATGCCGGAGATACCAAGTTCCTGGAGGAGGATCTGGAAGACAGGTTCGACTTTATCGAGGAGAACGACAGGATCTTCGACAAGAAAGTGGTTACCGAAGCAGGTGAAAGCACCAAGATGAAACCAGGGATGATCATCACCCTGCGTGAACTGAGGGAAGAAAATTCCATCCTCCGCAGAAGTGATAAGAAACTGGTGGAAGTAAGGGATGCAAAACCAGCTACAGCCACACCGGTATTGCTGGGTATTACCAAAGCTTCTCTGGGCGTACAAAGCTGGATCTCTGCGGCTTCCTTCCAGGAGACCACCAAGGTGTTGAGCCAGGCGGCTATCCAGGGTAAGACCGATTCTATGCTGGGTCTGAAGGAGAACGTGATCACAGGTCACCTGATCCCTGCAGGTTCCGGTCAGAAAGAGTTCGAGAACATGATCGTAGGTAGCAAGGAAGAGTACGAAGTACTGGCCACTACCCGCGAAGCCATGAGCTTTGACGAAGAAGAGTAAGCATTACAGATTACCGGAATTTTTATATGATTGATAGAAAGTAGGAAGTGAAAGCTTCCTACTTTTTTTAACATTATCATCGTGGGGGTTATCGCTCATTATATCGGAGT
The DNA here is from genome assembly GCF_058231045.1 of Sediminibacterium sp. FW305-C-269. Classification (NCBI taxonomy): domain Bacteria; kingdom Pseudomonadati; phylum Bacteroidota; class Chitinophagia; order Chitinophagales; family Chitinophagaceae; genus Sediminibacterium; species Sediminibacterium sp. FW305-C-269. Next base: position 234,923 of record NZ_JBIQXQ010000003.1, read on the forward strand.
CTTTCTTTACATTCACACAAATTCATTTGCATCATCATAATCAGCATTTCATGAAAAATCTGAGCCTTGGTCTGAACATTGTATTGGTTGTAGCGGTAGCTGTTTTGTTTTACCTGCATTTTTCTTCACCTGCTGCTGCTGACAGGGTATCCACCGTAGGAACCAAAGCAGTTCCTGCCGGAAGTTTCAAGATCGCTTATTTTGAAACGGATTCTATTCAGAACCAGTTCGAGTATTTTAAAGAAGTGAGCAGTGAACTGCAGGCCAAAGACCAGGCTAATGCCAGGATCCTGGGCGATATGAAAAATACATTTGCCGCCAAGTACCAGGAGCTGCAGAAAGTGGCGGCCTCTCTGTCGCAGGCAGAACTGGCCAGCAAACAGCAGGAACTGATGCAGATGGAAAAGACCTTCCAGGGAAAAGAGAAAATGATGAGCGATGAGATGCAGGACGAGCAGTTCCGTAAGATGCAGGATGTTAAGAAGAAGATCGAGGACTACCTGAAAGAGTATAACAAGGATAAAGGATATGCTTTCATCCTGTCCAGTTCTCCTGACCTGATGTACCTGAAAGACACGGTGTACAACATCACACCCGATGTGATCAGAGGCCTGAATGCCTTATATAAGAAGAAAAAATAAACTTCGATCATATTTATTATCTTCATCCCGCTATCAAAAAGCGGGATTTTTTTATGACCCAAACGACCTCCTTCAAACCAACACTGGGACTGTTTGATGCCACCATGATTGTTGCAGGAAGCATGATCGGTTCTGGTATCTTTATTGTTAGTGCAGATATTACCCGCAATGTGGGTAGCGCCGGTTGGCTGATTATGGTATGGCTGATCACCGGTTTCATGACCCTGACAGCGGCATTGAGTTACGGGGAGCTGAGTGCCATGTTTCCCAAGGCCGGGGGGCAATACGTATACCTCAAAGAATCCTATAACCCATTGGTGGGTTTCCTGTACGGATGGAGTTTTTTTTCGGTGATACAGACAGGTACCATTGCTGCCGTGGGAGTGGCGTTCTGTAAGTTTGCAGGTTATTTTTTTCCGTCACTGGAGCTGACCGATGCCAATGTGTTATTGACGATAGGATCGTTCAAGATTTATCTTGCGCAGATCGTATCCATTTTGCTGATCGTTTTTCTTACCTATATCAATACCCGGGGTATCAAGGGGGGGAAGCTCATCCAGACCACGTTCACAATGACCAAACTGCTGTCCTTATTCGGACTCATCATTTTCGGGTTCATCATGGCCAAAAGCGATGTGTGGGATGCCAACTGGCAACATGCCTGGAGCATGCAGAAGATGACCGGCAGCGCGGACACCAACCTGAATTTGGATGCCACCATCATCACACCACTGATCGGTGCTGCCGCTATTGGTGCCATTGCCGCGTCCATGGTAGGTTCCATATTCAGCAGTGATGCATGGAACAACGTAACCTTCATCGCAGGCGAGATCAAGAATCCGCAGAAAAATATCGGGTTCAGTCTTTTTTTAGGTACCCTGATCGTTACCATCATCTATGTTTCGGCTAACCTGATGTACCTGAGCGTATTGCCGTTGCATGATATTGCTTTTGCCAAGGCAGACAGGGTGGCGGTAGCTGCTTCCAATGTGATCTTTGGTGATGTGGGCACTTATGTAATCGCTCTGATGATCATGGTATCAACCTTCGGCTGTAACAACGGGTTGATCCTGGCGGGTGCCCGTGTGTATTATACCATGGCACAGGATGGACTGTTCTTTAAAAAAGCGGGTACACTCAATAAGAACGCGGTCCCTGAATGGGCATTGTGGGCGCAGTGTATCGTGGCATCCCTGCTTTGTTTGAGTGGAAAATATGGCGACCTGCTGGATATGGTATCGTTCATCGTGGTCATCTTTTATGTACTCACGATCGCTGGTATCTTTATCCTCCGGAAAAAAATGCCAGGGGCCGAAAGGCCTTACAAAGCGTTCGGGTACCCGGTATTGCCGGCTTTGTATATGCTGATGGGTATTGCATTCTGCGTAATGCTGATCATATATAAGCCCAGTTTCACCTGGCCCGGACTGATCATTACCCTGATCGGTATTCCATTGTATTACCTGGCTGTGCGTAATTCAAAAAAAGAGGCATGATGGATTTCAAAAAACTGTTCGCAGGTTTTTCCGATAAGAAAGTGGCCATTGTGGGCGACCTGATGCTGGACACGTATTGGTGGGGGGTGGTAGAGCGGATCTCTCCCGAAGCGCCCGTACCTGTGGTAGCTTTGAAAAAGAAAGAACTGCGGGTGGGAGGTGCTGCCAACGTGGCATTGAATACGGTATCGTTGGGTGCACAGACAACCATATTTTCTGTAGTGGGGAAAGATGCTGATGGCAAAGAGCTGATGCGTTTACTGAACGAAAACCGCATCAATACAGCATACGTAGTAGCTGCCGAAAACAGGATCACTACCAACAAAACCCGCATCATGAGCCGCAATCAGCAGATGATGCGGCTGGATGCAGAGATCACAGCAGATATCGATGCAGCGGACGAGACCAGGCTGATCAACCAGGTGGCCGCTTATTTCAAAGCAGGCAGACCAGATATCCTGATATTCGAAGATTATAATAAAGGGGTACTGACCGCGAGGGTGATCAGGGAACTGATTGCATTGTGCAAGGAATATGGGGTGGCAACCAGTGTAGATCCCAAGAAGAAGAATTTCCTTTCTTTCCAGGGGGTGACCATTTTCAAACCCAACCTGAAAGAAGTAAAGGAAGGCTTGAACCTGCTGGAAGATACCGTTGATATGAAGACGCTCAGTCATATGCATAAAGGCTTGCAGTCACACCTGCAGCACGAAATATCGTTTATCACTTTGTCTGAAAAAGGGGTGTTTTACCAGCAGGGTGATGAACAGAAACTGATCCCCACCCATGTCCGTAATATTGCGGATGTAAGCGGTGCCGGCGATACGGTGATAGCAGTAGCATCCCTTGTTTATGCCAGCACCCGCAACATGCTGCTGGCTGCCGAGATGGCCAATATTGCCGGCGGACTGGTTTGCGAAGAAGTAGGCACCGCACCGATCGACCGGCAGAAGCTCTTGCATGAGTGCGAGCTGTTGTTGAGACGGCAGTCGTGAATCGTGAGATGTGAATCGTCAGTCGTGAATTGTCAATTGTGAATGGGCTGGTCTATTGCCTCCCCACTCACTACTTACCACTCACGATTCACGATTCACGTATCACGCCCTAAACGTCCTGCAACAAATCCAGTCCGGGCTTGAACCTTCTCTAATGTTCCCGTTCAATAATTCGATTTTCTCAGTTGACTAAATATCTATTTTCGACGTCGATAAGCGGAAAAGATATGTCAGATTTTACCATAGTATTACATGGTGGTGCAGGCACCATCCTGAAGGAGGATATGACCCCTGCTTTGGAGCAGGCTTACTGTGAGGGTCTGCAGCAGGCGCTGGACCTGGGGTACGCCGTGCTGGAACAGGGAGGAACAGCGGTGAACGCCGTAAAAGCGGCACTGGTGATCCTGGAAGATAATGTGTTGTTCAATGCCGGCAGGGGAGCTGTATTCACCAAGAAAGGCGTTCAGGAAATGGATGCGGCCATCATGGATGGAAGTGATTTGTCAGCCGGGGCAGTGGCCGGAGTGCGTAACGTACGCAACCCGATAGAACTGGCCACCGAAGTGATGCGTAACAGTAACCATGTTTTCCTAAGTGGTAAAGGAGCCAATGATTTTGCCATCAAACAAGGGGTAAAACTGGAACCGGATGAATATTTTTTCTCGCAGTTCCGCTACGACCAATGGAAAGCCATCCGTGATTCGGATACCTATTCTTTGGATCATACGAACCACCACCTGGAAGAACTGATGCGCGACAAGAAATTCGGAACCGTAGGGGCCGTTGCCTGTGACAGTAAAGGGAACCTGGCCGCTGCCACTTCTACCGGCGGCATGACCAATAAGAAATATGGACGCATAGGGGATAGTCCGGTGATCGGTGCCGGTACCTACGCCAACAATGCCACCTGTGCTATCAGTTGTACCGGACACGGGGAAATGTTTATCCGTAGTGTTGCTGCTTATGATGTAAGTTGTCTGATGGAATATAAGGGACTGAGTTTGCAGGAAGCCATGGATACCGTGGTGAACCGGAAACTGATGGCTTTGCAGGGAGAAGGCGGTATGATTGGTGTAGACGCCAAAGGCAATGCTGCCATGGTATTGAACAGTGCAGGCATGTACCGTGGAATGAAAAATAGTAAGGGTGTTACGGAAGTTTCTATCTATAAATAGGTATATTTGGGATAGGTCTATGAACATGAGAAAATAAAGGAGCTACCCTGGTAGCTCTTTTTTGTTAGTGCAAAACAAGGAATGACACCATGAAGAAATATGCAGTGATCGTGGCGGGCGGCAGCGGGCAAAGGATGGGAACATCCATACCCAAACAATTTCTGCTGTTGCAGGGTAAACCTTTGTTATGGTATTCCCTGCAAGTGTTCCTGCAGGCTTTTGATGATTTGCAGATCATCCTGATAGTTCCGGGTGATAACCTGTTGGAAGGAGAACAACTTGCGAAAGAACTGAATGGGGGCTCGCGCATCAGGGTGATCACAGGCGGTAGTACCCGCTTTCATTCCGTGCAGAATGGACTGGCATGTGTCACTTCCCCTTCTATTGTTTTTGTGCACGATGGTGTGCGCTGCCTGGTGAGTGCAGACCTTATCCGGCGTTGTTATACACAGGCATTGGAAAAAGGAAGCGCCATACCTGCCGTGGCGGCCACAGACAGTATCCGGGTGGTAGAAGGTGCCGGGCATCTTGTAATGGATAGAAACAGGGTCCGTATTATCCAAACCCCGCAGACTTTTCAGAGCGAATTACTCCTGACTGCTTTTCAACGGGACTATACCGACAGCTTTACGGATGAAGCAACGGTAGTAGAGGCTTCCGGCAAAGAAGTGTTTTTAATTGAAGGCGAATACACCAACATCAAAATTACGCGGCCGGTTGACCTGCTGGTTGCAGAAAGGATCCTGGCAGACCGGTCATCTCTTTAACCACCGTAACGGCCAGGGCAGGCGATTGTCATGGTAATGAAAGTAGGGTTGCGCTACTGCACCGAATGATTCATAAAAGTTTTTAACGCCGGGTAATTCAGAACCTTCCATATCCAACAATAAAGGCTGGCCGGAAAACTCCTGTATGATCTGGTCGATCAGCCAATGATTGGCTTCTTTGTGACGTCCACCAGGAAGGGTGGTGTTCATCAGGTTATATATGCGCCGACTGTCTTTCAATAGTAACGCAATGGCTAGCAACCCGCTCTGCTGATCGCTGACCGATCGTACCAGGCATTGTTCTTTTGATTGCAAATCTTCACAAAGCAATTGGAACCGTTGGTAGTCGTCAGGCTGTACCTGTTGCATCCTGGAACCATATTGTTCCCTGAAATGTGACACTGCTTCCTGTATACTGCCATGGCTGTACACCAGTGATAGTTTTTCAGCTTTCCTGATATTTTCTTTCAGATCGCTTTTGTAATGTGTTCTTATCTCCTCTATGGATCGGTCAAGCGGAATGACCAGATTGGTTTTGGTTATCACCGGAACTGATTTCAGAAAGTCTTTGTTCAGAAAATTAAAATGAATATCGGCATAGAGAACAACGCTTCTGATCATCGGTAGTAGCGTTTCCATTGAAACGGACCTGCTATCGCCCACGAGTCCTAACTGTTGTATGAAAGCGGGTGTGTAAGCGTAACGGATCCCCCATTTTTTTCGAATCGGCAGGGGCATTACTGCTTCGTAATCGTTAACCACGATACCGTACCATTGTGTGGACAAAGCATTCAGGTAAGTGGTGTTGGCATAGATGAGTCCATTGGTCTGCTGCTGTATGCAGTGGTCCCATTGCTGGTACCCGATACTGCAGGAAGGCAGGATTTGAACAGTTGGTTTCATCAGGTGAAAAATACCGCAATATTTAGAGGCGGAAAAGATTATTTTCCTTTGCCCGAGAGAATAATACGCAGGCTATGCATCATGATCTTGAAATCAAGCAGGAGAGAAGCATTCTCTATATAGATGAGATCGTACTCCATCCTTTCAATCATCTCATCCACACTGGAAGCATAACCGAACTGTACCATGCCCCAGGAAGTAAGACCGGGTTTGGCCCGAAGCAGGTAGCGGTAGTAGGGGGTTCTTTGCATGATCTGGTCGATGTATTCCTTTCTTTCAGGCCTTGGGCCGATCAGGCTCATATCGCCCCTGATGATATTCCATAACTGTGGCAATTCATCCAGCCGCCATTTGCGCATGAATTTGCCCCAGGCTGTGATGCGCGGATCGTGATCGCTGGACAGTGCGGGGCCATTTTTCTCTGCATCAGCTACCATGCTTCTGAATTTATAGATGGTGAAAGGTTTGCCTTTGTAACCGATTCTTTGCTGGCTGTACACAATACCACCTTTTGATGAAAGGGCTGTACGAATGGCGATGAATAACAACAATGGACTTAACAGGATCAATGCGGTAACGGATAAGAGCAGATCGAACAGGCGTTTTACATTCTGCTCCCGGGCCGACAGGGCACTGCTCTGGATATCGATCAGCATAGCACCCAGTACGTTGTTGGTTTTAACAGAACCCGAAAGTATGTCGAGCGTATCGGGCACCAGTTTGATATCCACATCCTTCTGTGCCAGTCGGTTCACCAGCTCTTCCGTAAGCAGGTGTTGTTTCTTTTCCAGGGCAAGGATCACTTTTTCTACCTGGTGTTGGTCGATCAGAAGTTCCAACTGTTCTGTTGTACCCAGATGAGGCAGCCATTTGCCTAAACCGTTCCGGGTTTCGGGAGTGACTGTGATGAAACCGATGGTCTTAAAACCGAGATAACGATAGTTTTTATTGAGTTCTTTATACAGTTTTACAGCTTCCGGGGTATTACCAATGATCAGTGTGTTGAAAACGATATCACCTTTTTCGAGTGCGATCTTCACCTGGTATAATAGCAGGTTCCTGCCCAAAAAAACCAGTAGGAATTGCAGGACAAAATAGAGCAGGAAGGAATTGACAGAAAAAGATTCATTGCCGGGAATAAACCATAGGATCAGAAAAGATCCCAGGAAACTGTAGATCAGGGTTGACGTGAATTCGTTCAGCCTTGATTTTTCATAAAGGGATTGGGTATAGTTACCGGCAAATGCATATAGGATAATCCAGACAAGGCCCAGTGCCAGGGCTCTCAGTATTGCTGCCAGGCTGAAGCCACCGGATAGATAATAGGCGTAAAATAACAGTAAACCGGTTACAGAAAAAAGATAATCGCTGATAAGGTACCAGCTGATATTTTTTTTTCGGTTAGGCATGGTCAGACGAGTATACTGGTATTGTTGATCTTCTCCAGTATCTGGTGGGCCACTTCCATGGCCAGGAAACCATCGATCTCACTCACAACTGTAGGTTTGTGGTTGAGGATAGAATCTACAAATGCTTCCAGTTCCAGTTTGATGGCATTGAGTGGTTGTACGGTAGGGTTGGCAATAGCAATGGTTTTTTTACCGTTCAGGGTATCTATGTCGAAGGAGAAAACATTGGTGTCATCGGGTTGTTTCAGTTTGATGATCTCTGTTTTCTTTTCCAGGAAATCGATCCCGACATATGCGTCTTTCTGGAACAATCGCATTTTTCGCATCTTCTTCATGCTGATGCGGCTGCTGGTGAGGTTGGCCACGCAGCCATTGTTGAATTCGATACGGACGTTGGCGATATCCGGCGTTTCTGTCATAACGGCCACACCGCTGGCAGAAATATGTTTCACATCACTTTTCACCAGGCTCAGGATAATATCGATATCGTGGATCATCAGATCGAGGATCACGCTCACTTCCGTACCCCTCGGGTTGAATTGTGCCAACCTGTGCACTTCGATGAACATGGGGTTCAGCGGCATGTCTTTGATGGCCAGGTAAGCCGGATTGAATCGCTCCACATGTCCTACCTGCAGTTTGATATTGGCTTCCCGGACCATATTCACGATATCCCGTCCTTCCTGTATGGTATGTGCCAATGGTTTCTCTACAAATACATGTTTGCCTTTACGGATGGCCTGCATGCAGATGGCGAAGTGATGATCTGTGGGAGCGATGATATCGATGATGTCACAGGCATCCATCAGTTTGTCTTCATCCATGTACCGTTTCAGGCCGTATTGCTCACTGACCGCTTTGGCATTCTCGTTGTTGGGGTCAAAAAAGCCCACCAGCTTCACACCTTCAATTTCCTTCCAGTTGTTCAGGTGAAACTTACCCAGGTGGCCCACTCCAAAAACTCCTACTTTCAGCATATTGATGGCTTTTTATCAGGCGGTAAATATAATTATTCGCAGGCTTTCTGCTGGTGACCGGACAAAGATGTGGATATTCTCCTGCCATATCAGGCAAAGTAATCCAAGTTCTTTACCTGGGTTAATCCCCCGTGTGCCAGCAGGGTATTGGCACAGGCTTCTGCATGCGGCATTTCATAACGGAAAAAGAAATGAAGGGTATGGATCTTGCTTTCGTAAAAAGCCGGTGTATTCCGGCTGAAATCTTTTTTCGCTATCCTCTCTGCCGCTACCGCAGCCTGTTTCAGCCACTGCCAGCCGATCACTACATACGATACCATTTCCATGAATACGGTGGCATCCGCCAGGTAAAGGTCAATGTCTCCTTTCAGGGCAAAACGGGTAAGATGTCCCAGAACGCATTCGATCCGGTTCAATTCCTGTGCCAGCATTTCGGCATGCTTCTGCAGTTCGAGGTATGCATTGGCCGATTGTATGGTATGTTGAATCTCTTCGACCAGTAAGGCCAGCGCTTTTCCCTTCTCCATGGTCACTTTACGGCCCAACAGATCAAGCGATTGTATGCCGGTGGTTCCTTCGTAGAGCGACATGATCTTCAGGTCCCGGTACAATTGCTGAACAGGGAAATCGGTGGTATAACCGTATCCTCCCAGGGTTTGTATGGCCAGTGCAGCGGAACGGCTTCCCTGTTCGGATGCGTAGGTCTTTACAACAGGGGTCAGTATCTCCAGCAGCAGTTGGTATTTCTGTTTTTCTTCCTCACCGGCCACATGCGTCAGGTCGTATAACCGGTTACATTCCATGACCAGTGACAGCGCCCCTTCTGCTATGGCTTTCTGTGTGAACAGCATGCGTTGTACATCCGGGTGATGGATGATGAGGGTAGGAGGCTGGGAGGGGTCTTTCTCGCTGGCCAGCCTGCCCTGCGGCCGCTCCATGGCATATTGCAGCGAAGCCTGGTAAGCGGCCATGGCAACCGATGCCGCACTTTGTCCTACACTGATCCTGGCGCCGTTCATCATCTGGAACATATAGCTGAGTCCCTTATGAGGTTCGCCCACCAGGTAGGCATGACAATCATCGTTGTCGCCGAATGACAGATGGGTAGTAGCATATCCTCTTTGTCCCATTTTCTGGAAATCGCCTGCACAGTAAACATCATTGTAAGTGAGACTGCCATCTGTTCCTGGCCGGAATTTGGGTATGATGAACAGGGAGATCCCTTTTACACCGGCAGGGGCGCCCTGTATCCTTGCCAGGGTAAGGTGTACAAAATTCTCGCAGGCATCGTGCTCACCGCCCGAGATAAAGATCTTTTGTCCTTTTACAGTATAATAGCCCTTGCCGGTAGGCGTTGCAGCACAAACAATATCTGATAAGGAACTGCCTGCCTGCGGTTCCGTAAGTGCCATGGTTCCCTGCCATTCACCGGAGAAGATCCTGGGCACATAGGTGGCGATCTGCTCAGCAGAACCGAAACTGGTAATCAGTCCGGCGGCACCTGCAGACAACCCGGTATATCCTTCCACTCCATTGTTGGCAGCCTGGAACAGGTGATGCCCGGTGCTGAAGATCATTTCGGGTAATTGCATGCCACCGTGTTCGAAAGAAGCATATCCTCCGATCCAGTTCTGCTCAGCCGCTTTCCGGATGATGGTCTGCAACTGCGGGTGTGTTCTCACACCACCTTTACCGTCATACTGCGCGGGAGAAGCATCCATCTCTTTGAAATAAGGAAACATCTCCTGCTCAGCCAGCAGTTTAGCCGATTCAATGATCATCCATGCCTGCTCCCCATCCAGATGCGAAAAATGTTCATACGAAAACAGCTCCTCCACCCGGTGAACATCAAACAGCAAAAACCGCAGATGCTCCATACTTGTAAAACGTGCCATACTATTAAATTTATTACTACTCTCAACATTCACTCATTCACTCATCCACTCATTCACTCATTAAATAATCACCTCGCACTCCCCCCATCTATCGTTAAGCAGATACCATTGACATAAGCAGCTTCATCAGATGCGAGGTATAGATAACCGTAGGCGATATCCAGTGGTTTACCCCAATGCCCCACAGGGATCAAAGGGATCATTTTTTGTTTTACTTCTTCAGGTATGGCCTGGGTCATCTGTGTTTCTATAAAACCCGGGGCAATGCAATTGGCAGTGATGCCGAATTTACCTAGTTCCAGCGCCCACACTTTGGTCATGCCGATAATGGCCGATTTGGTAGCCACATAATTCGTTTGCCCGTAATTTCCTCTCAGTCCCACATTAGAAGAAGCGGATACGATTCGTCCATACCCTCTTTGTTTCATGTGTTCGGCAATGATCTGCGTACAGTTGAACACACCGGTCAGGTTGACTGCGAGTACCTGTTCCCAATCATCCTGCCCCATCTTAAGCAGCGTTTTGTCTTTGGTGATACCGGCATTGTTGATCAGGACATCTATTTTACCGAACTGGCCGATTGTGTCAGCAGCGGCATCGGTTATTTGTTGCCTGTCTGTTACGGATACCTGCCGGAACAATACCTTATGTCCTTCTGCAAGTAATTTGTCAGCGAGTTCCTTTCCGGATGCGGTAATGTCCCAGATGGCGACTGCGGCCCCTTCTTTGAGGAATAATTCGGTAGTTGCTAATCCGATACCAGCTGCACCGCCGGTGATTACAGCAACTTTATTGGCTAATCGCATGTATCGATCTTTTATATTTTGATGACTACCTTAGTAACGGATGTTTTGTGTTGCGTATCTTTTCAAGGTGCTGTTTCAACAGTAACCCATACCTTGAATTTACAATGAATCGTTGAAAACAGCTGGTTCTGTTTTATTTTTAACAGGTCAATTTTTCGCATGCTTAAAGACAGAATCCGCGGCTGGTGTCAGCAATTGCTCGGTTTAGAGCATTATCTTTTTGTGTTTGCCCGGATCCAGGTTTTCCGAACCCGCTACCTGGGTCATCAGCCAGAATTCAGGTTCTTTATGCAGCTGATACGGGGAGAGGGGATATTACTGGATATTGGTGCCAATATAGGCACCATGACGGTGCTGCTGGCCCAGCAGTTTCCACAGTGCCGGGTGTATGCATTTGAGCCGGTACCAATGAATGTAAGGACGGTTCGAAGATTAGTGGGGCTCTTCGGCCTTCGTAATATAACCATATGTGAAACGGCCCTGGGTAATACCAACGGAACACTGACCATGGTAAGCCCCACCCGTGAAAAAAGCCATATGCATGGGTTGAGTTATGTATGGCAGGGACCGGCAGGAGCCTATCCGCCCGGGGCATTTGAGGTACCGGTGGCTACACTCGACGATCATCCTGTGCTGCAGCAAGTGCAAAGGATCAGTGCGGTTAAAATAGATGTTGAGAATTATGAATACTATGTACTGCTTGGAGGAGTGGAACTGTTGCGGCGTCACAGGCCTCTTGTGTATGCCGAACTCTGGAATGATGCCAAACGCACGTTATGCATGCAGTTGATGCGGGAGCTGGGTTATCGCGTAGCCATTTTTAAAAAGGACAGACTGGTCGAATACCAGGGAGAAGATGCACTGAACTATTTTTTTCTACCCGGGCAGTAAGGGCAGATGCATGATGTTTAATTGAAATGTAAACCGGCGGCATAGTTTTTGTCCCGCTTACCCTGTACTTACAAGATATCAATTACCTTCGCTGCAGGTAAAAAGAATTCATTTCGTTTTCCTGAAAGATGCATCTTTGCCAGGTACGAATGATTGTCCGGGCCTGCTAATGTTTCAAACGAAGAACCAATGCTCAAAAAAGTACTTTGCGTTGATGATGATACGATCTCTCTGACGATCTCCCAACTGCTGCTGAAGCGGACAGGTTTTGCATTGGATGTGGATACCGTGATAGATGGCAGTGAAGCACTCGAATATTTTGAAAAATTATTTTCTGAAGTAGCGGACCCTTCGGCGGCGGCTCCGGAACTGATCCTGCTGGACATTAACATGCCGGTAATGAATGGTTGGGAATTCCTCCAGGAATACGATCCCCGCTTTCGTGATAAATTGCCGAACACGCATATCGTTATCCTTTCATCCACCATCGACCCCGAAGATTTTGCATTGGCAAAACAATACCCCGTGGTGGCACAGTTCATCAGCAAACCGTTGAGTGTAGAAAACCTGGAAGAGCTGAAAGAAAACCCGGTGATGAAGCCACTGTTCTCTTAAATAACGTCTCTTTTGATGCAATGACTTTGATCAGTAGCCATTCGGTTGCAGTATCGCTGTATCTGGTATATTGATTGCCGGCACTTACCGGCATAAAAAAAGCTTTGTAGAAGTTGTTCGTCCTACAAAGCTCGTGTAGCATCCCGCTACAGGGGGTTTTCAAGGAATAAGACCGGTTACGTCTTGGATGAACTGGCCGGTCAGTTTAGATCTTTACAAAGGATTCTTAGATGTTACTCTCATTATGGCCAGAACAGGGTTCTTTGCTTAATGTGATACCATAAAGTAACTAAGTATTCTTTTTTGCACCTATCAGGCATTTTTTGATTTTAGGGTAATGAATAATTGATTATTTGTAGGGTAAAAACTACATATTGTTATTTTCAGGTGTTGGGCGGCTAAAAAGCCGGTTTCGCACGTTTATCCCAATTATTCGGTTGCTTACCAATGTTTTAATACATTGGTCACATGAAAACCTCTCATTCTTTACTGCGTTTCGGCCTCGTCAGGTACCTGGCCGGGTTTTGTATGCTGAGTTTTGTGCTGAATACCACCCCGGTTCTTGCCCAGTCGCAGGAGTCTGTGGTTGAGCAGATCCTGAAAGAAGGCAACACGAACTCCCAGCTTGAACCATTGGCCCATGAATTATTAGATAGGATCGGTCCCCGTTTGGTGGGTACCCCGCAGATGAAACGTGCCAACGATTGGGCGGTTGAAAAGTATACCGGTTGGGGTATTCCTGCCCGGAATGAAAAATGGGGCGAATGGAAAGGATGGGAAAGAGGCATCAGTCATATAGACATGATCGCTCCCTGGGTAAAAAGCCTGGAAGGCACCCAGTTGGCCTGGAGCCCTTCTACCAAAGGCAAAGCTATCACTGCGGAGTTGATCATCCTGCCAGACCTGGTTGATTCGCTGGCTTTTGCACAGTGGCTGCCCAATGTAAAAGGCAAATTTGTGATGGTATCCATGCAGCAACCCACCGGCAGACCCGATCAGAACTGGCAGGAATTCGGTACCAAAGAATCGTTCGACAAACTGAAAGCTACCCGGCAGGAACAGACGGAAGCCTGGGCAAAACGCATTAAAAAAACAGGGCACTCTGTGCGCATGTTACCCATCATCCTGGAGAAAGCCGGAGCGGCAGGTGTGGTGGGCAGTAACTGGTCGCAGGGTTTCGGTGTGAACAAGATCTTCAGTGCTTATACATCCAGCATACCTACCGTGGACATAGCACTGGAAGACTACGGATTGCTGTACCGTTTGGTAGAATCGGGCGATCATCCGAAGATCAGTGTACGTACCGATTCGAAAGAGCTGGGTACTGTGCCCGCTTACAATACCCTTGCAGAGATCAGGGGTACAGAAAAACCGGATGAATATGTGATGCTCTCCGCGCATTTCGATTCATGGGATGGTGGTACCGGCGCTACCGATAACGGTACGGGCACACTTACCATGATGGAAGCTTTGCGTATCCTGAAGAAAGTATACCCCCATCCCAAAAGGACCATACTGGTAGGGCATTGGGGCAGTGAAGAGCAGGGGTTGAATGGCTCACGTGCTTTTGTGGAAGACCATCCGGAAATCGTTGCCAAACTGCAGGCCTTGTTCAACCAGGATAATGGTACAGGCCGTATTGTGAATATTTCCGGGCAGGGTTTCCAGCATGCAGGGGAGTATCTGACGCGTTGGTTGTCTGCGGTTCCCAAAAACATGCGCGACTCCATTAAAACCAATTTTCCGGGAACACCCGGTGGTGGTGGCTCTGATTTTGCTTCATTTGTGGCAGTGGGTGCCCCTGGTTTTTCATTGGGTGCACTGAACTGGTCTTATTTCAACTATACCTGGCATACCAACCGCGACACCTACGATAAAGTGGTATTTGATGACCTGCGCAATAACGCATTACTCACCGCTATCCTGGTGTATATGGCTTGTGAAGACCCGAATACCTTCCCCAGGGATAAGGCGGTATTGCCCAATGACCGTACCGGCAAACCTGTTCTGTGGCCAACGCCTACCAAAGCCATCCGCAAAGGACCGGTAGCCCCGACCAATTGATCAGTATCAAATAACCATAGTGAAAAGCCTCCTCCGGGAGGTTTTTTTCTGCGGTGATCAGAACAGCGAAAGCTGTACCTGTGATGATGCAGGAGCTTTGGTTTGCCGTATGACCTGTGCAGTTCCATGCGCCTGTATATGATATACTTCTGTTTCCTGGTAGCGGGAAGCCACCACGATCCGTGTATTACCTGCGTGCTGCTGAAACAGATCTTCCACCAGCTTGGGATGGTTGTTGTTCTTGGAAAGATGCGCCAATACCAGGTGGCTCATATGAGCGGGTCTGTGCTGCAGAAAAAGTTCTAAAGCCTGTTCATTGGAAAGATGTCCCTGTCCGCCACTGATGCGCTTTTTGAGGTGATAAGGATAATTGCCTTTTTCGAGCATATTCACGTCATAATTGGCTTCGAGAAAAGCAGCATGACATTGTTTGAAATGTCGGATCAGCTGTTCACAGGCAATCCCCAGGTCGGTGAATACGCCTACGTTCACATCGCTGGAACTGACCAGGAAACTATGCGGTTCGGCAGCATCATGAAATTTTGGGAAAGCCGTAATGGCCATATCTCCAATACCGATAGTGTCATGGGGCTGAAAATGCCGGATCAGGTCGGCCTCAATGGGAATATGACTGTTGGAATAAGTGGCTGCTGTGATATAAACAGGTAAACGAAATTTTTTGGATAGTGCAGGTATCCCGGTAATATGGTCACCATGTTCATGCGAAACGAAAATGGCTTTTACCTGTGCCATTTCCAGCCCCAGCCGTTTCATCCTTTTCTCTGTTTCACGGCAGGAGATGCCTGCGTCTATCAGCACTGCTTCCTGGCCGTTACCTACATAATAGCAATTACCGTTGCTGCCCGAGTTAAGAGAAGTGATGTATAGCGACATGGGTTACAAAACTAACACCAATATCGGTATTCTGCCGGGTTAATCGGCATACAGAAAAGATCTCAGCTCAATCGCTGTTTTCTGACAGCTGCCAGCAACTGTTCCACATTGCCGATGTTTTCCTGCTCGTTTTGTGCAATGGATACATGCCATTTGTTTTCTACCGCATTCAGCAGGTATTGCATTTCCCAGTCAACCAGTTCCAGGTCCTTCTTCAGATCCGTTGCGGGACTAATGGGTGTAAAAGAAATATTCAGTTTTTGTTTCAGTATTTTCTGGATACCGTTGAGTAAGGGTTGCATATGGTTCGGTTTCTTATTCACAAGAAACTTCATAGACCAAAAACGTTGCCAGAAGCTTATTAAGATACTGTTAAAAGCGGTTGACTTATACATATAAAAAAGACCCCGAAGCAGAATCTGCCCCAGGGTCTTTTTTATATGTAGATAAGAAATTTAGTGCTTATTAGGAGCTGCCTGTTGTACGGGAGCAGCTGCAGTTGTAGCGGTCTGTGCTTTTACCTCGCCTTTGATCACCAGCACTTTCTGGTTGGGACTGGCGTTGGAAACCACCGTGATTGTTTTGGTGAAAGGTCCCATGGATGCTGCATTGTAAATGGCTTTGATAGAAGCAGTGCCACCTGGTTTTACAGGTTCTTTAGGCCATTCGGGCGTGGTGCAACCACAGGAAGCCGTAACAGACGTGATAACCAGAGGCTCTTTGCCGGTATTCTTGAAAGTGAATACATGGTTCACCGGTGTGCCTTGTGGAATGGTGCCGAAATCATACGTGTCGGCTGTAAATGTCATCACAGCCTGGGTGGATGAAGTGTTTTGTGTCTGGGCATGTGCTGTTGTCAGACCCACAAAAAGAAGAAAACTGACTCCCGCTAATATTTTTTTCATTGGTTACTATTTTCCGGAAAGATAAAGATTTTATTGTTTACGCAGCCTGCTGTATCCTGACAGGTGTTCTATAAAAAATACTGTCATAGGTATTGTTTTGATCAGCAGACTTACTCCCTGCGTTCAGGGTTTGTTACATCAAGAGCCTGCTGTTGGGAAACAGCAGGCCCGGTTAGCAATTTTTCGGCTTATTTGATGTGTACGGGCACATCCAGGTTCTCCCAGCTCAGTACGAAGCCTTTGTCGTTGATGTTATACACCAAACGCTCGTTCATGCTGGCTGATTTCTTCGGTTTCACTGTTACACGAAATACGTCTTTGGCCGGATCAGCTGTGGTCTCACCCTGGCGGGTGATACCCCACTGACCAGTTTGAGCATTCACGATGATGGTCCATTCTGTTTCTCCGGGGATGGCATAGATGCTGTATTTACCAGCCGGCAGTTTCTTGCCTTCAACGGTGATGTCTTTATCTGTTTCCAGGATGGTTGCCTGGTTGGCTCCGGCGCGCCATACCTTGTTATAAGGTACCAATGCTCCCCAGATCTGGCGGCCTTTTACGGAAGGACTGCTGTACCTGATGGTGATATTGGCGCCATGGATGGTGCCGGTGGCAGTGGCTGCAGGACTGGCCTGCGACCAGCTAAGGGTGCTGATGCAGGACAAGGCAAAGCTCAGTACAACAGTTTTGAGAAAGGTTGTTCTTTTCATAGTGTGGTTTTTTATTATTTAATGTGGTAAGGTTACGATATAAGAAAATTACAGGTTTCCGGAATCAATGGGTCTGTTTTTATATAAATGGTAGTAGTTGCTATTGTTGTTGATATAGTCAGCTACGGTCGGGTTTCCTAAAAAATCCATTCTGAAAAAGGCCTGTAACAGCAACCCGATTTAGCTTATCTTGTTACTAACAAAACTACTGCCATGTTGTTTACTTTCTATCGGAATTGCCTGATAGCGGGCTTGCTGTTGTGTGGGATAACGGTTCAGGCCCAGCGTGTTTTACAGCAATACCAGGCCGTTAATTTTTCTAAGGTTCGGATCACCGATGATTTCTGGCGTCCGAAACTGGAGAAAGTATCAACGGTCACTATCCCGGTGTGTATCGACCAGACAGAAGTAAAAACACCCCGTATCCGCAATTTTGAGATCGCAGCCGGCAAAAAGCAGGGTAAGTTCCAGGGGATCTTCTATGATGATTCAGATGTATTCAAAGCCCTGGAAGCGATCGCCTACTCTTTAAAAAACCATCCTGATGCAGCTCTGGAGAAAAAAGCGGATGAGTGGATCGACCTGATCGCAGCGGCGCAATTGCCTGATGGTTATATCAACACATATTACAGTCTCCAGTTCCCGGAAAAGCGCTGGACAGATATGAGCATGCATGAAGACTATAATGGCGGCCACCTCATAGAAGCCGCAGTTGCCTATTACGATGCTACCGGCAAAAGAAAACTATTGGATGTGGCTATCCGTTTTGCAGACCATTTTGATTCCCTGTTCGGTCCGGGTAAACGGGATTGGGTGACCGGGCACCAGGAACTGGAACTGGCTTTGGTAAAATTGTATAAGACCACCAACCAGAAAAAATACCTGAACCTGGCAGACTGGCTACTGAGCGAACGCGGACAGAAAAAAGCGGTAGGATACACCTGGACAGACTGGAAGGACACCGCTTACGCGCAGGACAGCAAACCTGTGAAGGAACAGCGAGAGATCACCGGTCATGCGGTGCGGGCCATGTACCTGTATACCGGCGCTGCGGATGTGGCGGCTTTGACCGGAGATGAAGGATACATGCATGCGATGAAAACGGTTTGGGAAGATGTGGTATACCGCAATATGTACATCACCGGGGGGATCGGTTCTTCCGGCAGTAATGAAGGGTTCTCGGTAGATTATGACCTGCCCAATGAAAATGCCTATTGTGAAACCTGTGCATCCGTAGGAATGGTATTCTGGAACCAGCGGATGGGTATGCTGACAGGAGATGCAAAATACATAGATGTACTGGAGAAGAGTTTATATAACGGCGCATTGGATGGTATTTCACTGGCGGGCAATCAATTCTTTTATGGCAATGTACTGGCCTCCAATGGCAAACAGGCCAGAAGGGATTGGTTTGGTACAGCCTGTTGTCCATCAAATATTGCCAGGCTGCTGGAATCGTTGGGCGATTACATTTATGGTTATAACGAGAATAGTATCTGGGTGAATTTATTTGTAGGAAGCCAGACAGCTATTCCGCTGAAAGGCCAGGAAGTCAATATCCGCACACAAACCAATTATCCATGGGAGGGAAACATGGATATTCATGTATCGCCCAAAAAGAAAACAGTTTTTGCTGTACGGGTCCGTTATCCGGGATGGGTATCAGGGGAAGCCGTGCCTGGGGGCTTGTATACGTATGATGCACAGCAACCTGCTGCTGCAGTGGTCAGCGTGAATAACCAGCGGGTAAAATATCAACTGGAGAATGGCTATCTGGTCATCGACCGCGAATGGGCGCCGGGTGATAAACTGACGGTGTCTTTTCCGATGGAGTTCAGGCGTGTGTACAGCAGGGAAGAAGTGAAAGCCAATAGAGAAAGGGTGGCCCTGCAAAGAGGTCCGTTGGTGTATTGCGTGGAAGGTGCCGATAATGAGGGCCGGGCCATGAACCTGGTATTACCGAAAAACGCGTCTGTACAAGCTATTCCTTACAAGGTGCTTGCCGAACCTGTAATTGGCTTGCAGACCGAAGCCACTGTGCTGACTGTATTACCGGGAGGAGACAATATCAAGACGGAAAGAAAAAAGATCACTGCCGTTCCCTATTATACCTGGAACAACCGCGGGGCCGGGCAGATGCAGGTCTGGTTGCCGCAAAGGATCATCGATATCAAGATCAATTAAGCCTATTTTTGCGCCAACCTGCTGCTTATGCATACATTACATATCGCTGATTATATTGTATTTTTTCTGTATTTCATTGTGGTGACCGCTTATGGTGTGTATGTTTACCGTAAAAAGAAATCGGTCAATACCAGTTCCAAAGAATTTTTTCTGGCAGAGGGTTCGCTTACCTGGTGGGCCATTGGCGCCTCGCTGATCGCTTCCAATATTTCTGCAGAGCATTTCATCGGGATGTCGGGCTCGGGTTTTGCACTCGGACTGGCTATTTCCACTTATGAGTGGATGGCGGCTGCTACCCTGATTGTGGTGGCGGTGTTCATTATTCCCCTGTACCTGAAGAACCGTATCTATACCATGCCGCAGTTCCTGGCCAAAAGGTATAACGATAAAGTTAGCACCATCATGGCGGTGTTCTGGTTACTGGTATATGTGTTTGTGAACCTCACATCCATCATCTATCTCGGTGCGCTGGCCATCTCTTCCATTTCGGAGATCAGTTTTTTCTGGTGTGTGGCCGGGGTAAGTGTGTTCGCGATCATTGTAACTGTGGGGGGTATGAAAGTGATCGGTTATACGGATGTGATACAGGTGTTGGTACTGATCATCGGTGGATTGGTGACCACTTATCTCGCATTGTCGCTGTTATCTGAACATTACGGTTATGGAAGCGATATCCTGAAAGGGCTTTCTGTATTGCGTAAGGAAGCACCTACCCATTTTCATATGATCTTTCAAAAAGGGGATCCCTATTACAAGGAATTGCCGGGTCTGTCGGTTCTGATCGGAGGTATGCTGGTCAATAACCTGGCTTACTGGGGCTGCAACCAATACATCGTGCAGCGGGCATTGGGTGCTGATCTGCCTACGGCCCGGAAAGGGATCTTATTCGCCGCTTTTTTAAAACTCCTGGTTCCGGTGATCGCGGTATTGCCGGGAATCACGATGTATGTCTTGCATCAGAAAGGCCTGTTTCAGCAGGAAATGAGCGACGGGGGTGTGATTAAACCGGATCATGCCTATCCCACGCTGATGAACCTGTTGCCTGCGGGCTTAAAAGGGATTGCTTTTGCTGCATTAACGGCCGCCATCGTGGCTTCACTGGCAGGCAAGGCCAACAGTATTGCTACTATTTTTTCACTTGATATTTACCGTAAGTTCATTAATAAAGATGTTTCAGAAAAGAAACTCGTCAGGGTGGGCCGCTGGGCGGTATTGGTATCCATGATCGCAGCGGCACTGGTGGCACCGGCACTCCGCTCGCTCGACCAGGCGTATCAATTCATCCAGGAATATGTGGGCTTTGTGTCGCCGGGGGTACTGGCCATTTTCCTGCTGGGTTTTTTCTGGAAAAGAACTACAGCTCAGGCGGCCATGGCAGGCGCATTGTTGACAATCCCGGTTTCTACTGTTTTGAAATTCCTGCCGGTATGGACAAATGATTGGTTCCCTGATTATCCTTTTCTCGACAGGATGACGATTACTTTTGTAACAGTGGCGGTTGTGATGGTCCTCATTAGTTGGTGCTTCCCGCAGAAGGAAAATGAGAAAGCCATCATAGAAGTGGACCCGAAATGGTTCCGGGTAAATACCGGTTTTGTTATCGGTTCCGTGATCATATTGGGAATACTGGCCGCATTGTATACTGTATTCTGGTAAAGCTGACAGCACTAAAGCGATCTCTTTGTTATATTAGCAAAACAATCCAATCCAATCCCTGATCCTGTATGAGCAATCATCCCTTTAACCTGGCGCTGCGTTTTATCCTGGAGCTGGCGGGCTTATGCATTATTGCCACCTGGGCCTGGGTATTTCATCAGGGTATTTATCAATGGCTGGCCGTGGTCTTGTACCCCGCCGTGGCCGCAGCCGCCTGGGCTATCTTCAGGGTAGAGGGAGAATCGGGGAAAACCCTGGTGCGGGTGAACGGTATCACCCGCTTACTGATCGAGATCCTTTTTTTCAGCACCGCGGCCAGGATGTTGTACCAGCTGGATGCCGGCAGGCTGTACTCTTTTTTCCTATTGTTTGTGATGATACACTACGCGGTCTCATACGACAGAATACTCCGGCTCATCCGGAACCGTTAGTACCCGCAGACGGATCAGCTGACCGGAATCATTTCCCCGAGAGGAAATTTCCCGGAATACGCATGCCTTCCTCTTTATCCAGCACATGTTTCATCAGCTTTTTCAAAGCTTCGGGAATGCTTTCTTTTTCCTTGTCGGTTAATACATGTATGATCTCGAAGAACTCATCTTCATCATCGTAATAACCAAAGTAGAGGTCGTACAGGTCGTTGGGATGCAGGCGTAGAGAGATCTCTTTGTCTTCTTCATACACGTGCATGGTCAGAATGGCCCACTGGTCATTATCCTGGTAGTCGAAATGAATATCCACCGCATCGGTGTTCACCGCCCAGGTTACCAGTCTTTCGATCATTTCAGCAGCGTGGTTCCTTACCAGTTCTTCGTAGTTCATAATTTGCCGGTTGATGGCGCGAAAGTAAGGCCGTTTTGGCAGCCGGCAAGCGGAAATCAACGAAATGCCGGGATCCTTGTTACAACCTGTTAAGTAAGTTGCTTCGGAAAAATAGGGATAAGCGTTATTTTTTGCACAAAGCAGGAAATTCATCTTCCGAATGCCCGATAATTTTGATAAATTTCCTGTTCCAAGTGTTAATTTTATAAGCGAATGTGTTCCTGCTAAAACCTTTTTTATGATCAAGCTAACAATCAATAACCAGTCTTATGAGGTTGATGCCAGTCCGGAAATGCCCCTGCTTTGGGCTATCAGGGATATGGTAGGGTTAACCGGTACCAAGTTTGGATGCGGCATGGCCCAATGCGGAGCCTGTACGGTTCATGTAGACGGTAACCCTGTCCGCTCCTGTAGTTTCCCTGTATCTGCTGCAGTAGGTAAAAAGATCACTACTATTGAAGGCCTGTCCGAACGCATCGGCGAAGCGGTAAAAAAAGCCTGGATCGAGCTGCAGGTGCCGCAATGCGGTTATTGCCAGTCGGGCCAGATCATGAGCGCTACGGCTTTACTGAAGAACAAACCCAAGCCTACAGATGCCGATATTGATGCGGCCATGCAGGGTAATCTTTGCCGCTGTGGTACCTACCAGCGTATTCGCAGTGCCATTCACCGTGCATCAGAACTGATCCAATCCTAAACTTCAACTTCAAACGCAATCTTATGGCTAATCAACTTACGAATATAGATCGCAGGAATTTTCTCCGTTTAACCGGTATCACCGGCGCCGGATTGGTATTGGGTCTTTCTGCCCATGCTGACGGGGTCGCTACCGTAGAGAACCTGGCTGCTGCCGGAGAATCCTTTGAACTGACCCCTTATGTCTTGATAGAGAAAAGCGGTCAGATCACCATCTTCAATACCAAACCTGAGATCGGGCAGGGTACCTTTCAGTCGATCCCGGCATTGATCGCAGAAGAACTCGAAGTATCGCTTGACAAAGTGACTATTCAGCATACCGGCGGCGAAAAGAAATTTGGTGGTGCCCAGTTTTCGGGTGGTTCAGCATCGGTACGCACCAGTTATACCAGTTTACGTAAAGTGGGTGCATCGGCTCGCGAAATGCTGATTACTGCGGCAGCAACGCAATGGAATGTTCCGGCATCGGAATGTTATGCTTCGGATGCAAAAGTGTTTCACAAACCATCAGGCAAAAGCCTGGGCTACGGTGAACTGGCCGAAGCGGCTGCCAAAGTGGAGGTTCCGAAAGAACCCCGTTTGAAAGACCCCAAAGACTTTACCATATTGGGTAAATCCACTCCCAGACCCGATGTGCCACTGAAAGTGAACGGAACGGCGCAGTTCGGTATCGATGTGTCTGTGCCGGGCATGGTGTATGCATCCATTGAGCGCTGCCCCGTACTGGGTTCCAAACTTGTGAGCTATGATGATAGTGCTGCCAAAAAAGTAAAAGGTGTAGTAGCGGTAGAAAAATGCGAAAGGATACATGGTGTATACCGTTCCGAAGGCGTGGCCGTTATTGCAGAGACCTATTGGGCTGCTTTACAGGGAAGGAAAGCATTGAAAGTGACTTGGGACTACCAGGGAAATGATAAGTTCAATTCCAAATCCTACGAACAGAGTTTGCGCGACGCTTCTAAACAAGAGGGTGCTGTGGAACACAGTCAGGGTGATTTTGATAAAACATTCGCGGAAGCTCCGGTGAAACTGGAAGCTTTTTATGAGACACCCATCGTGTCGCATTCACCGATAGAACCCATGAACTGCGTGGCCAGCTGGAAAGATGATTCGCTGGAGATCTGGACCTCTACACAAGTGCCGGGAAGGATTATGGATGATTTTACCAAGACTTATGGCATAGCCCCCGAAAAATTGAAAATACATGTTATGTTCAATGGGGGAGGATTCGGCAGAAGACTCTATCCTGATTACGTGCATGAAGCGGTACAGTTGACCAAAAAGATCGGGCGTCCGGTAAAATCTATCTGGACCAGAGAAGACGATACCCGGATGGGACCTTTCCGACCTATGACTTTCTCGGCCATGAAGGGGGCATTGTCTGCCGATGGTAAAGCCATTGCCTTCCAGCACAAAGTGATTTCACCCACGCTGGACATGCGTAAAGACTATGACAAGACCAAGGCAGACGGTACGATGACAGAAGGTATCAGTGAACAGAAGTATGAGATAGCGAACATGAAGAACCTGTATGTGCATCATTACCTGCATCTTCCTTTGGCTGCATGGCGTGCAGTAACCAGCACTACGCTGGCGTTTTCGCATGAATGTTTCATAGATGAAATGGCCGTGAAAGCAAAAAAAGACCCGATGGCTTTCCGTTTAGGAATGCTGACAAAAGAGTCTGATACCAAAAACGTACTGAATAAATTGAAGGAAGTATCTCATTGGGACAAACCGCTGCCAGCAGGATGGGGACGTGGGGTGGCGCAGTATGAATTTTTTGCGGGCCTTGGCGGATTCGTAGTAGAAGTATCTAAGAAAGGAACCGGTATCAAAATTGAAAAAGTATATGCGGTGATCGATCTCGGTACTGTTGTCAATCCAGATACAGTGGAAGCGCAGGTGCAGGGTGCTGCGGTAATGGCTTTGACTGCCGCGGTGAAAGGCGGGATTACTTTTGAGAACGGTCAGACCGTGCAGACTAATTACCATAATAACCAGCTGATACGCATTAACGAAATGCCAAAAGTGGAAGTGCATATACTGGCCAATGGAGGTCCGCGTATCAAAGGTGTGGGTGAACCAGGTTTACCGCCATTTGCACCGGCTCTGTGTAATGCCATTTATGCGGCAACGGGAAAACGGATCCGTCGTTTGCCATTTGATATCAATAAAATTGTTTGACGATAGAAGAAAATACATGATGAAAAAAATTGTTGCAGGCAGTGTCCTTTTATTGTTGATGATCGGTGGCTCAGCTTTCGTTCAGTCGTATGACCTGCCTAAGAGTGTGGCACGTGGAAAGGAGTTGTATGTTACGTATTGTCAGAATTGTCATATGGCAGACGGCAAAGGGGTAGAAGGTGCTTTTCCTCCGCTGGCCAAAGCCGACTACCTGAAAAAGCAACCTGTTAATTCGATCATCGCCATCCTGTTGAAAGGGCAGAACGGTGAGATCACAGTAAACGGGGTCAGCTACAATACCCCGATGATGCCATTAGATTATCTAACGGACGAGCAGGTAGCGGATATTTTGAATTACACCTATAACAGCTGGGGTAACAAATCGGTAAAAGCGGTAACGCCTGCGCAGGTAAAAAAAGCAAGACAATAGTTCCTGCATCTTTTCATGAAAGAGATCAAAGACATCGTACATGCTTTTGATGAAGCTGACCGTATGCATAAAAAAACGGCATTGGCTACTGTGGTCCATGTGTCAGGTTCCTCCTACCGCAGGCCCGGTGCCCGCATGCTGGTTACCGAAGACGGGCAGCTGACCGGTGCTATCAGTGGTGGCTGCCTGGAAGGGGATGCTTTGCGGAAAGCAGTACTGGCCATCACCCAGGTAAAAAATAAACTGGTTGTTTACGATACCACCGACGAGGACGATGCCAAACTGGGCATACAGTTGGGTTGCAACGGAATAGTTTCTATACTCTTTGAACCCATCCATGCAGGAGATCCTGAGAATCCCATTGCTATTTTGCGATCTGTGATTGCCGAGCGCAGACCTTATGTACTGGTTACGGCCTATTCGGTGAACCAAGGGGAGCACCTGGGTACACGCAGGGTGGAAGAACTCCCGTCACTGGTACAACCCCAGCTTAGTGCAGTGGTAGCCGAAGTATTTGCAGCAGCATGTTCAACACATATAGAATTAACAGTATCGGAGAACCAGCAGCATTTTTTTGTGGAATACTGTCATCCCTCCATTGCCCTTGTCATAGTGGGCGCAGGTAATGATGCAATACCGCTGGCTACTATCGCCCATAACCTGGGCTGGGAAACCACAGTGGTAGACGGGAGGGCCTCTCATGCAACCAGGCAACGTTTTTCCATGGTCGATTCATTGATCGTTGGCAAACCAAAGGAAGCTGCTAAGCAGCTGGAGATAGATGAACGAACAGCAGTGGTACTCATGACGCATAACTATAACTATGACTTAGAAATGTTACAGCAGTTACCCGCTACTGCCATATGTTATGTAGGCATGTTGGGCCCTGCCGCTAAACGTAAGCGGATGCTGGATGAGCTGGAACAAAAAGGGGTTGTTTTTACGGAAGCGTTTCTGGACAGGATATATGGCCCAACAGGTATTGACCTGGGTGCAGAAACAGCGGCTGAAATCGCTTTGTCCATAGCGGCAGAGATCATGGCTGTGATGCAGCAAAAGATGCCGTTGCACCTGCGCGGCAAACAGGAAGCCATTCATTACCGGGATTCATGAGAACGGGTATACTGATATTAGCGGCAGGAAGTGCTTCCCGTATGCAGCAGCCCAAAATGTTACTGCCTTTCGGCAAGGGAAATATTCTTTCGCATCTGCTGGATGAGGCCAGGGCATTAGAACCGGCAGCTATTTGCCTGGTAACGGGGTACTATCATGATGAGATCTTATCGGCTATTGCCACAGAAGGTCTGCAAGTGGTCCGGAATCTGCAGTGGCAGGAAGGGATGTCGGGATCGATACGATGGGGACTCTTGCATTTGTTGCAGCAGGAACCTGCCTTGGAACAGGTAGCGATCCTGGTAAGCGATCAGCCTTTTCTTACTCGTAGCTTATTGCACAATATGCTGCAGGTACAAAAGGAAACCCAAAAAGGGATCATTGCCGCCGGTTACGCAGGAATACAGGGAACCCCAGTACTGTTTACAAAAGATTATTTTGATCAATTGAAACAGCTTACGGGTGATAAGGGGGCGAAACCTATCTTACAAACACATTCCGGTGATGTGGCTGTAGTAGATTTTCCCGAAGGCGTTCGGGATATTGACACACCGGAAGACTATTCAAAATATTGTACATCCATCAAATAAGCGCATGCTGAAAGATACACATCAACGGATACATACTTACCTGCGGATATCGCTGACGGATAACTGTAATCTCCGTTGTTTTTACTGCATGCCTGAAGAGGAATATGCATTCATGCCCCAGCGCCAGCTGATGCAGGCCGATGAGATACTGGAACTGGCAAAGATCTTTGTGGCGCAGGGAGTCAATAAGATCCGTCTGACAGGCGGAGAACCGCTGGTTAGAAAAGACGCGGCAGCGATCATCCGGTCGCTGGGTGAACTGGGTGTAGAATTAACGATCACCACCAACGGTACCCGGGTGCATCATTTTGTGGACGACCTGTTTGCCGCCGGGGTACGTTCTGTTAACATTAGTCTGGATACCTTACAGGAAGATACTTTCACGATCCTGACCAGGCGAAACCAGTTCCGGGTGGTGAAAGATAATATCAGGCTGCTGCTTGACCGGGGGTTTACCGTAAAGGTGAACGTAGTGGTGGTAAAAGGATTGAATGACCGGGAGATCCTTGATTTTATTGCCTGGACTGAGAATGAACCGGTGCATATCCGTTTCATCGAATTCATGCCCTTTGATGGAAATAAATGGCAAAGCGATAAGCTGGTTACCTGGAAAGAAATACTCGAAGTGGCACAAACGAAGTATGAGGTACAGCCTTTGGAAAATGCTGTGCATGATACCTGTAAGAAGTACAGGGTTGAGGGTCATGCAGGAACTTTTGCCGTGATCAGCACGATGAGTGCTCCCTTCTGCAGTAGCTGTAACCGCATCAGGCTTACCGCAGACGGTAAGATCAAGAACTGCCTGTTCTCGGAAGAGGAAACGGACCTGTTACAGGCTTTGCGTAATGGAGAAGACGTATTGGCACTGATAGAAAAATCGATCCTCTCCAAACACAAAGAGCTGGGTGGACAGTTTTCCAACGATTTTACTACCATTGATACCTCTCATTTACATAACCGGAGTATGATCGCCATTGGCGGATAAATAGCAGACTATGATATCGGTAGCAGCAGCCAGGCAGATCGTTTCAGCACAGAGCAGGTTACTGCCGGCTGTGTTATTGCCTTTTGACAGATCAATAGGATATGTGCTGTCAGAGGATATGATTAGTCCTTTGTCCATACCTTCTTTTCCGCAGTCATCCATGGATGGTTATGCCATCCGTGTTGCCGATAAGGCGTTTTTGCTGGAAATACAGGATGAGTTACCTGCAGGCACTTCGAATGAACGGGTGTTGCAACCGGGTAAAGCCATCAAAGTATTCACGGGTGGCCCCGTACCGGCAGGTGCAGACGTGGTTGTGCAGAAAGAATGGGTAAATGTTATTGGGAACCAGATCCGGATAAATGCAGAAAAAGAGATCGAACCAGGCAGTCATATCCGTATGCCCGGTTCCGAGATCAGCAAAAGAGCAGTAGCGATTTCCAAAGGCACAGAAATTGCGCCAATGCATATTGGCTTTATGGCAAGCCTGGGGCTTACAGAAATTCCGGTTATAAGGAAACCGTCGGTTGCCATTGTGATCACAGGTAATGAGCTGGTACAGCCGGGTTCCCCCATTTCCTTCGGTCAGGTGTATGAATCGAATTCCTTTGGTCTGAGAGCTTGTTTGCAGCAGTTACATATTTCAGACATAACCGTAAGTTACACCAAAGATACCCTGGCAGAGACCGAATCAACGATTGCGCAGGCTTTGGCTATTCATGACCTGGTACTTATTACAGGAGGGGTAAGCGTGGGCGATTATGATCATGTGGCGGAGGCATGTATGCGTTTGGGTGTGGTTCAGCAGTTTCATGGTGTAAAACAAAGGCCGGGCAAACCTTTGTATTTTGGCACCACGGAAAGTAAATGGGTGTTTGGCCTGCCTGGTAACCCGGCATCGGTATTGTCCTGTTTTTATCAGTATGTGCGGCCATTGCTGCATGCATTGTCAGGGGTAGCAGCAGCAAAATCGGTAATAGCTGCATTAGCAGAACCCTTTGAGAAAAAACCGGCGCTCAGTTTTTTTCTCAAAGGATATTATGAAAATGGCACAGTACGTGTGATGCAGGCGCAGGCGTCATTCCAGTTAAGTGCTTTTGTTCAGGCTAATTGCTGGATAGAGCTGGAGGAGACCCAGCATTATTTTGCCAAAGGCACAGAAGTAATCGTTCACCCATTTCTCTAAAATATATGGAAGAGATCCTTTTATATGCATTGTTTTTCCTGGTGGCATTTTTATATGCATCTGTAGGACATGGCGGAGCCAGTGGTTACCTGGCCTTAATGGCATTGCTTGGATTCAGTGCGGCTGTGATGAAACCCACTGCGCTGCTGTTGAATGTTATGGTATCGCTGATGGCGTTCATTTCATTTTACCGGGCCAGGCATTTCCGTAAGGAATTGTTATGGCCCCTGATCGCAGCATCGATACCTTTTGCTTATTTAGGAAGTGTATTGCAGGTGTCGGAAGTGCTGTATAAGCAAGTGCTCGGAGTGGTGTTGCTGTTGTCGATTATCCGGATGGTATGGACCAGTTCTGAACAGCCGGTAAAACCTGCTCCCCGCTGGTATGTATTGTTTTCGATCGGGGCGGTCATTGGCCTGGTATCAGGTATGATCGGTATGGGAGGGGGTATCCTGCTTTCTCCGCTGTTATTATTGATGGGCTGGTCTACACAAAAACAAACGGCTGCCATCAGCGCTATTTTTATCTTCTTAAATTCGATGGCGGGAATTGCCGGACAGCTGAAAACGGGATTCAACCTCAGTCCGCAGATCTATACCATTATTGCATTTGTATTGGCAGGTGGTTTGCTGGGTGCTTATGTGGGTGCAGAGAAACTGCGGGCAAAGAACATGAAATACATATTGGCATTCGTGTTAATACTGGCAGCAGGTAAACTGTTTTTTGTAAAATAAGTGTATGGCGATTGAAATTTTATTTTTTGGATCATTAACAGATGCTACTACGGTGGGAAGGCTGATTGTAGAAGATATTACGGATACGGATCAACTGAAAACTTATCTCATAGAGAAATATCCTGCTCTGCGTTCGGCCCGGTATTTTGTAGCAGTGAATCAGCGTATGATACAGCAAACAGAATCTTTACAATCCGGCGATATTGTTGCCCTGATGCCGCCATTTTCCGGAGGATGATATGTTGCATAATGAACGTTACATACGACAGATAATCCTGCCAGGTTTTGGTCAGGCTGCACAGGATAAACTTCGTGCCGCCAAAGTATTGATCATTGGTATGGGTGGACTGGGATGTCCGGCCCTGCAATACCTGGTTGGTGCAGGGGTAGGTACCATCGGTTTAATGGATGAAGATGCTGTGAGTATGAGTAATCTGCACCGCCAGTTACTCTTCAATGAATCCGATATCGGTAAAAACAAGGCTTCCGTTGCGGCTGAAAAAATGAAACTGCTGGACCCGGGAATCAGCTTCTTTGTGTACCCTTTTCAGCTAAGTAACCGGAATGCATTGGATCATATTGGCGCCTATGATATCGTGATCGACGGAACTGATAATTTTGCGGCCAAATATATGATTAACGATGCCTGCGTGTTATTGCACAAACCTTTTGTGTATGGTGCGGTATCACGTTACCAGGGGCAGGTATCGGTCTTCAACCTCCCGGTAGAGAAGGGGCGTTCACTGAACTATCGCGATCTGTTCCCCGTATCACCTGCCAGGGGAGAGATACAGAGTTGCGAAGAGGCCGGTGTGATCGGCGTATTGCCAGGTATTGTTGGTACTATGCAGGCGGCAGAAACGGTTAAGCTGCTTACTGGATTGGGTGAAACCTTGTACGGACGTTTGTATAACTATGATTTTTGGCAGGCCAGATCCTATGAAATCGCATTGTCATTTCATCCCGATGTAACGGAAATAGAGGAAGCTGTTTTTAGGCAGGCGGATTACAGCTTTGCGTGTGATGACGGGGAAGAAGATATACCGGAGATTAATGTGGCCGAATTCAATCGTTTGCTGCAGGAACCCAATGTATTTGTGCTGGATGTACGGGAGCGGCATGAATTTCCCAGGATCGATTTCTCGGATGCGCAGATACCCATGTCTGAACTGCAGGCATCGCTGGAAACACTTCCCGAAAAAGAGATCTGTGTAATCTGCCACCAGGGGATACGCAGTGTGTATGCGGCACAACTGATCAAAACACGCCGTAATCTGCCCGTATATAGTTTAAAAGGAGGATTGGCCGCTTACTTCAATCAACAGGAAATATGAAAGAGCATAAGGTTAAAAATATCTTCACGGAAGGCCCAATCCCCGCTCAAAAGATAGCGGAGGATATACAGAAACATGCCACACAAACGGCTATCGGGGCGCATAGTATTTTCCTGGGCCAGGTTCGTGCTGATGTAAAAGAAGCGGGAACGGTTAGGGCTATTTCTTATACAGCATACACCGAAATGGCTTTGGAAAAAATGCATGAGATAAGGGAATCTTTATTTGCCAAATATCCGCTTACCTGTATGCATGTTTATCACAGTTTGGGTACCGTGGCTGCAGGTGAGATCTGCCTGTTTGTTTTTGTATCTTCCCAACACCGGAAAGCGGCGATCGATGCCTGCGGAGAGCTGGTGGAAGCGATCAAATTCCAGTTGCCTATCTGGGGAAAAGAGATCCTGGACAACCAGACCACTGCCTGGAAAGAAAACAAATGATATGGTGAACATCACACATAAATCAAACAGTCTGCGGAAAGCGGTGGCAGCAGCCACAGTTCAGGTATCCGCTCAGCAAACCATTGATGCGATTGTTAATAAGACCGTACCCAAAGGAGATGTTTTTGAGTTTGCCAAAGTAGCGGCCCTGTTCGCTGTAAAAAAAACCAGTGATACGATTCCAGATTGCCATCCTCTGCCTGTTGAATTCACACAGGTGAGTTTTGAGATACAGGGGCTCACTGTGGAGGTTCGGGTAGAAGTACATACAGTGTATAAAACGGGAGTGGAAGTGGAAGCCATGCATGGGGCATCTGTAGCAGCATTGACTTTGTATGATATGCTGAAACCGATCGACAGGTCAATTGAGATCCAGCGGATCCGTCTGTTGCATAAGGAGGGAGGGAAATCGCAGTACCGGTTACCCGCTGGTGAATCCATTAAAGTGGCTGTGATCGTTTGCTCGGATTCTGTATATCGGAAAAAAGCCGAAGACAAAGCGGGTTTGGCAGTGATCGAAAAACTGAAAGCACTCGCTATTGAAACCACAGAATACCGGGTAATACCTGATGAGGCTGATGCCATACGTGAACAGGTGACCATCCACGCCGGCAATGAAGTTCAGTTGCTGTTGTTTGTAGGAGGTACCGGCGCTTCGCCAAGGGATATCACCCCGGATATTATACAGCCCATGCTGAACAAGGAACTTACGGGTATAATGGAGCAGGCCCGCCGTTACGGACAGGAACGTATGCCTTATGCCATGCTTTCGCGAAGTGTTGCCGGTTTTGTGGAAGGAATGCTTGTTTTAACGCTTCCCGGCTCAACAAAAGGGGCTGTAGAATATATGGATGCCCTCTTTCCCCAGGTGCTGCATGTGCTCGAAATTGCCCGGGGGGGGCGACATGAATAAGGTACTGGCGGCCCCTGTATTTTGCTACTCTTCATACCACAAATAATCAGGCATTCACTACAGCGCAAACGATTGCATACGTATGAAATAATAAAACTGTTTATAACTCTTTGCCGATTTTGTTATTTTCTGTAGGTGAGAATATCCCGTTGTTGTAATTTTGTATTTATAAATGATAATGATTAATCATTATTGCGATAAGCTGTCATCCGAAAACGTTTATCCTTAATTCATCCCCGTGTTTAAGGGGGGTAATTAACAAAAATTAATCATTTTCTTTACTTCCTGCTTTATTCCTGTAAAATAAGTAATGCATTGACGGATTCGTTATATACGTTTCACTACGTCGTGTGTGTACTTGTTTACAAGACTTATTTATTCAGAAGCAAATCAAATTGAGCAGGAATGATCACAGTTGGTATTATTGAAGACAACCAGGCTTTACGAACTGGTATTGAAGAATTCGTTTCCCAGAACAGTACTATGCGGATCCTTTTTTCATGCAATAGTGTGGAAAAATGGCTGATGCATTACGATCATAATACTGAGGGGCCTTACGTACTTTTTCTCGACATTGGCTTACCGGGTATTTCCGGCCTGAAAGCCATCTCTGTTATTAAAAATAAGTACCCTGATACTAAATTGGTTGTTATTACCGGTGACAGCTCCCGGGAAAGTGTATGGGAAGCTATTACCAGCGGCGCCGATGGTTACCTGCTGAAACCTTTTTCATTGAAAGAGATCAGTCAGCAGATTGATATCATCCAGAATGGTGGTGCCGCCCTTTCTCCATTGATAGCCGAAAAACTGATTCATCGAATCAATGCCAGTAACAGGCCAGTACGGGAGGGTAAAAATATGTTGCTCACCCGGAGGGAAAATGATGTTCTTGAACAATTGGTAAAAGGGCTCAGCTATAAAGAAGTGGCCAATATCCTCAAGATATCGTTTGCTACGGTAAACGATCATATCAAGAATATCTATTTCAAAATGGGGGTTAATTCCAAATCAGAACTGATTGCCAAAGTGCTGTCAAACAGGCAATCGGATATTATATTATAAACGATTGCCTGATATGCCAGAACAAAAGACTGATTATACCATATTGATCGCAGAAGATAATTGCATTAACCGGATCGTATTAACCAATATGCTGAAACACCTGAATAAACGGATCGTTGAGGTTGAAAATGGCAGGGAAGCGCTTGATGCTTTGGGAGAACTGAAGGATACGGCTACTGTACTGTTGCTTGATTTGAACATGCCTGTTCTGGATGGGTATGGTGTGATCAGAAAAATGGCCGAGAATGCCGAAACATACAGGAATGTAAAAACAATGGTTGTAAGCGGTACTTTTTATAACGATTTTCTGGAGAAAGGATTGGGTGAGCATATCAACGCTTATCTGGAAAAGCCTGTTGTAAAAGAGCAGTTGATTCATAAATTACGTGAATGCGTGATTAATTTCTGATCTTGGAGCAAAACTTATTACATACAGATGTCAAACAGTTGACTGGGCTGAAATATCTGCTCAATAATATTTCTCATGCCATATTGTTTGAAACACTGGATAACAAGATCGTATTCGTAAACCAGCAGTTTTGCGAATTGTTCCAGATACCGCTTAGTCCTGAATTGTTGATTGGTGCTGATTGTTCCAAGTCGGCAGAAACATCGAAGCATTTTTTCCAGAACCCTGAAGCTTTTGTGGATGGCATCAGGAAAATATATATGGGCAAAGTGCCTGTATTGAATGAAGAACTCGTACTTGCGAATGGGAGGTCTATCTATCGGGATTATAAACCCTTACTTGACAATCCTGAAAACAAAGGGCATTTATGGATTTATAAGAATTTTAATGAAATCAAGTCCGTTCTTACACAAACCCAGGAACAGAAATTTTTTTACGAACAGTTACTCAATAACATTCCGGCAGATATTGCCATTTTCGACAAGGATCATAAGTATTTGTTTTTGAATAAAACGGCTGTTCAGGATGATGAAATCCGTCATTGGATGATTGGAAAGGACGATTTTGATTTTTGCAGGCATACCAATCGGCCATCACACCTGGCTGTTTACCGGAGAGGTATTTTTAAGGAAGCATTGGATTCTGCAGAAATGGTGGAGTTTGAGGAAACCAATTATTCGAAAGACGGGAAAAAGGTTCATAATCTCAGACGTTACTATCCATTGTTGGATAAGGATGGCCGAGTGAATCAGGTGATCGGGTATGGTGTAAATATTACCAGGATCAAAGAACGGGAAGAGAACCTGATGGAGAGAGAGCAGGCATTGAAAGACCTGGTGCATTCCATGGATCAGGTAGTCGTGACATTGAATATGAACGGCCAGATCAAATATGCCAACCCTAAGTGGGAGGAACTTACAGGATTGCAGATACAGGAATACGGGTCACAGAAAATCGGAAGTTTTATTAAGAAGGGATGGGATGCTTTTTTACGGAATCTGCAGGTTTTTATTGAAGAGGGTAAGTCGGATATGCCGGCTACCTATATCTACCTGAATGACCATACAGGTGCACAACGGATATTCAGTTATTACCTGGCTAATTTCAGCAACTATTATACCACGGAGAAAAGAGTAGCGGTATTTCTGAATGATATTACGGCCCGCTTGATTGTGGAGCGAAAACTGAAGCGGATTGCTGCAGAAGAGAGAAGAGTCAATGAAATGAAATCGGGTTTTATTAGTCTTGTTTCGCATGAATTACGTACGCCGTTATCTGTTATCCTTGCCAGTACAGAGCTGATAGAAATGTTGGTTGCGAGGAAAGCCGGGGAAGACACTACCGGAACTACAAAGTATACGGAGCGGATCATTCATCAGGTAGATAAGATGACACAACTGATGAATGAGTTTCTTTTCCTGAGTAAGATCGAATCTGGAAAATTGTCGCATTCTCCTGTACTATTGGATGTAGAAGAGCTTGTCAGAAAACTGATCAACGATTTGTACTCGCCGTGGACAGATGGCCGTTCATTGGTTTTCTCCGTAAAAGGTAAGCCAGTGAAAGTAATGGCTGATGAATTGATGCTGACACATATTTTGAGCAATTTGATCAGCAATGCATTCAAATATTCACAGGATAAGGAAGCCCCGAAGCTCAGGTTGCGGTTTACAAAAAGATCCTGGAGCCTGCTGGTAGTGGACAATGGAATTGGTATTCCGGAAACCCAGCGTGCTAAGATCTTTCAGCCTTTTGTGCGAGGGCCAAATGTTGGATCTGTTACGGGCACAGGGTTCGGTTTAATGATTGTAAACCTGTTTGTTAAAAAGAGTAAAGGAAAAATACAAATGAAAAGTTGCGAGAACCTTGGATCGGCATTCCTGGTCAGGTTCCGAAAATAGTCATAATTCCCCCTAATTAGTAAAGTCAATGGATAAGATATTGTTGGTAGAAGACGAAACGATCATCAGGGCCTCTATAGCGGAGATCTTGCGTCATTATGGGTATGAAGTGATTGTGGCTGAAAATGGCAAACTGGGCCTTGCCAAAGCATTGACTGAAAAGCCGGATCTGATTATTTGCGATGTAATGATGCCGGAAATGGATGGCTTTGAGATGTTGCAGGAGTTGCGTAAGCATCCCGATTTTGATACGCCTTTTATTTTCCTTACAGCCAAAGTGCAGGCGGATGATATCAGGGCAGGAATGAACCTGGGTGCCGACGATTATATTTTCAAGCCCTTTAAAAGCGCTGATCTCATCAAAGCTATTGAAACCAGGCTGGATAAAAGGAAGCTGGTTATGAAAAGAATTGAAGAGAAGACCAAAGACCTGGAAAATCTGATCAGGCTGATGTTGGGTCATGAATTTAATACACCAATGAATGGTATTAAAGCTATGTCTGAATTCATACACCAGAACGTAGAGAAATACAATGATACCCAGTTGGGTGAATTCTGCAACTATCTTTCACTCAGTGCAGAAAGACTTCAGTCTACTTTTGATAAAGTGAGAAAAGTATACGAAGTAAAAGAACTGGATAAGGCAGAAATAACTGATACGATATGTGAAGGTGTTCGGAATACCATTATGCAGATCGGCCAATCACTGGCTGAGAAAGCAGGTAGGATGGAAGACCTGGTGGTAGCAGATTTGGATGATATAGCACTTCCGGTAAAATCAAATCTCTTATTTACCGCATTATATGAGATCATTGAAAATGCATTCAAGTTTTCAGAAAAAGGCTGCAAAGTAGAGATCAGTACACATAGGTCTGAGAATAATTATGAAATCATAGTAGCTGATTCGGGGAATACGATTGCGGCAGAAGAACTGTCTACCTACACTTCATTCAGGCAGTTCGACCGATCAAAGTACGAACAGCAGGGACTTGGTGCAGGTTTGGCACTTACCATCAGTATTCTTGAGAAATACAACGCAACAATACTATTCCGGAACAATACACCCAAAGGCATCATAACTATCTTACGTTTTAAAATATAAATATATGGCAGAGTATAAAGGCACTACCATTCTTGTAGTAGAAGACGACTTGGATCTTCGTCAGACGCTGGCCGAGAGTCTTTCCAGTTATCACAATGTAATTGAAGCTGAAAGTGGTATCATGGCACTGGATATCCTGAAAACACAGAAGCCAGACCTGGTATTATTGGATGTAATGCTTCCGTTCCCGCTGGATGGATTTTCTGTTCTTCGCGTGTTGAAGAATGATCCTGTTCTTTCTCTGATACCAGTTATTTTAATGTCGGGAATCAAAACCGAACAGACCATTCTTGAGGGACTGAAAATGGGGGCAAACGATTATATCGTAAAACCTTTCAGGGCAGCCGAATTGCAGCTGAAATGTAATAACCTGATTGCTATGCGACAGAAAATACTGCAAAAAGTGGAGAGGGAAATGTTCATCAAGACTCCCGAAGTTTACCAGTTTGATATCGAATCGGAGTTTAAGAAGAAGTTTGAGAATATTACCAAAGCTATGGTAGAAGGATCGGATTTTACAGTGCCCAATATTGCTAATAAAATGTCGATGAGCATATCTACCCTGGAACGCTGGACCAAGAAGATATATAATATGACGCCTAAGCAGTATATCCAGAATACCAAATTAACCAAAGCTGAAATATTCCTGCGTCAACGCCTTACTTCTGTGAATGAGATTGCGTACACGCTGGGATTTAGTTCTGTATCCTATTTCTGTCTTTCTTTCAAAAAGAAATATGGTAAAAGCCCTAAAGCGTACATGCGTTTCCCGTCAAAAGTAGATACGCTTACGATGGATTAACGATTGGGTATGGGTTTCGCCGGAAAGGGATTGTTTTTTGTATCAATATAAAATTGTTATATGGTTTGTTGTAAAGGGGATAATATTCTGATTCTAAAATATTTGTCGGAAGTATTCCAGGCAGAAGGTGAGAAGCTGATCACTTTTTTTTCTGAGTCTGATAATGCTGTCTGGCTTGAATATGAGACATGGTTGAGTATGATCAATAAAAAGGATCTGCAGGGGGAGCTCACTTATTTTCACCTGTCATCCTTCCCGTTCGATACATACGATGTATTTAGTAATTTTAAAAACAGCTACCAATTTGCAAGGGGTATTGTAAGTCAAAAATTCGAGTACCATGTTGTACTCTCATTGGTGAACGATGAGCTCTTATACATGGATTCCCTGGAAAAATTAGCGGCACAATTCCTGGAGAAGGCAGCTGA
This sequence comes from Sediminibacterium sp. FW305-C-269, assembly GCF_058231045.1. NCBI lineage: Bacteria > Pseudomonadati > Bacteroidota > Chitinophagia > Chitinophagales > Chitinophagaceae > Sediminibacterium > Sediminibacterium sp. FW305-C-269. Next base: position 273,040 of record NZ_JBIQXQ010000003.1, read on the forward strand.
GTTAACATCTAAATATCCATCTTCCTTTGAAGTGGTTATACGTTTGCATGCAGTTTACAATGTATTTGGTGATAATAAATTTTCATCTATTTCCAATACTAACCAGATACAGCAGTTCATCAACCTGTTTTACGATGTGAATACGGCCTACTTAACAGTAGATCCTAATATATATGTTACGGGAACCGATGCACGTGCACTGGCTCAGGCTTTATTCGAAAGGCGTAAATCTGGTCACCAGTATGTTGGTAATAAGTTTCAAATCATTCCTTTTTCAACCCCGGTTAGCCTTTCAGAGCTGGTTACTGCTTCTCCAAGATTGACTTACCAGCTGCAGGAGTCTTCCAATGATGCCAAGAAACAGTTGCTGCTTAAAACCTGTTTTGAAAAATATGCACGCCTGAAAGAACCGGATCTGTTGCTGAAGCAGATATACAGTTATATCGGATAACACAGCTTGCTGCTGATAAACCCTGTTTCCTTTTCTGCGCGTCACACACATGCAAGATTTTGAAATTTAGTTTGTCGGGCCAGAATTCCGGATATCCCTTATTTAAGGGTTCTGTATTTGTCAAAAAAGATGTTAAGATTGTTGTTGGAAAGTAGTTTAAGCGGAGTATGGATAAATTGTCATTCTAGTGTTGCTTGCTATAAAAGTCACCGTATAGTACAGGTGACTTTTCTTTATTAAAATAAATTGATCGGGGTATAAGCCCAGGCCATGCTGCTCAGAAGGTTTACATACGCTATCAGTAAAAAGTACAGAAAACTGGATAACGCCATTTCCGGGGCACGCTCTCTGGGGTATATGGTGCATCTTTCTTTTCCTACTTCTTTTCAGGTCTCGTTCATTGATGAAAATGGCTTACCCAGGATACGCGAGTGTACGGGTACCCGTTTTGATCAGCGGTTGCTGGTTCCGGAGAATTTTAAAAAGATACTGATCAAGGTATTTGTGTCGAATCCCATGAAACTGAAGGAGCAGACCGTTAAGATTGCCATACTGCAGGAAGACCAGGTATTGAAAGAGAAAAGTTTTGCGATCTGTCATAACGAAAAGTTCGATGGCTGGTTCAATCTTGACCTGGCACAGGCCTGAGTGCTTCAGACGTTATGGTCTATGGCATAATATAAGGTAGTACCACATGAAATGAACTTCCCTTTCCCAATTCACTTTCGAAATAGATTCTTCCTTTGTGCATGGATATAAAGTTGTGCACAAGTACCAGTCCGATGCCGGTTCCAGTAATGTTTCCCGTATTTTTTGCCCTGTAAAATGAGTTGAAAATCTGGTTGTGTTCATCAGGCGGTATGCCAATGCCATAATCTTTGATCAGTACTTCCAGCTCTTCCTCTTTGTAAGTGAGGTACACTTCTGGTTGAGGTTTGCCCATGGAATATTTGAAGGCATTTGATAATAGGTTGTCAATTACGTGTGAAATATGTGTAGCATCCAGTAATGCCTTTCGGGAAGTACCTGAAACAAAGAATTCGGCTATCCGGTTATCATTCTGCAGGCTGTTCTGGCGGACGATAGATTTTCGGATCAGTTCCTCCATATCGATTTCTGTGGCAGAGAGGGGTTCTGTATCGGATTCTAATTTGCTTAAAAGCAGCGTATCATTAATCAGGTCAGAAAGCCGATCAATTTCACTGTCTATATTTTTAATAAACTTTCGGGCTTTAATAATATTCTCATCATCATATTTCTGTAAGTATAACTCGGCAATTTCCGCTCCCGATTTGATTGATGTCATCGGGGTTCTGAATTCATGAGAGGCCATCGCTACAAATTTGGACTTAAGCTCACTCAATTGCTTTTCTATGCCAAGTGCGGCAAGCATCTGTTGCTCAGCTCTTTTGCGTTCATCAATTACCCTGGATGAAGTGATCAACAGATTCCTGCCGTAAAAATCATCATATAATGACCTTGCACTGGTTTCGAGCCAGTTATAACCGCCTGACTTATTTCTGAAACGGTATACAGACATAACATCTTCCTTCATTACCTGGTTCATACTGTTGTGAATCTGCAGCATCATGTCTCTATCGTCAGGGTGGAAAAAATCGAAAGGATTTTTTCCAATCATTTCTTCTGGAAGGTAACCTGATATGGATTGAATTGTTGGGGAAACGTAAATATACGTAGCATCAATCTCATGCACACAAACAAGATCATTTACATTCTTTGATAGTAATTCGTATAAATAACTATGCTCTTTTTCCGAAGTGATGTCTTTTAGTGTCCCGGTAGTACCCGTTATGTTATTTTCCTGATCAAGAAGCAATGTGGCAAATACCCGTATCCATTTGATTTTTCCTGATTTGGTGATGTAGCGTATTTCATGCGAACAGTAGCTTTTCTCCCGGTTGATTAACGGCGTGAAAAGTAGTTGGTTTTTTTCTACATCATCCGGATGCAGAAAATTGAAAAAAGGTACCCCAATGGTCTCATCCAGGCTGAATTCCATGATGGTTTGCCATGCTTTATTCAGATATACCCAATTGCCGGTATTGTCAGTCTGAAATATAATATCTGTCACATGATCTACGATATATTTATATTTCGACTCGCTTTCTGCCAGTTTTTGTATGGATTCTCTTAAAAGGGTAATGTCTTTTGAGTTTACGGAGATACCAATTACTTTCCCTTCGGTGTTTTGTATGGGGTTGATAATGATTCTGAGGATCCGTTCATTGAATACCAGTTCTTCTTCTACTTTTACTCCACTCATTCCCTGTAGATACCATTTCTGTAATTGCCTGTTCACTTCTGCTACTCCGATGAAACTCCTGGAGACTGCTCCAACCACCGGATCTTCATTGTAGTAGTCCTTGTAAAGTTGTTTATACGATTGATTGAATGATAAGAACCTGTAATCTGTATCTAGCGTATAGATGTTTTCTTCTGAAGTGTTGATGATGCTGTACAGGCTGTTTTTCAGTAAAGCGGTGGTATCGGAAAGAGGAGAGTAGTTAGCTGTGTTCAGAAGCATGACAGCTATTTCAGCAACCTTATCGCCCATAAGCAATGGCGACATTGCAATATGCAGATGCTGATGGTTGATAGTGATGATCTCCTGTATAAAATCACCTTTGAAAGCGAGGTCGAATAAATTTTTTATTTCAGTTTCAAAACTGCCATGAAGGTTTCCTGTAAAAAAATCGTCTCCGGTCTCATATCTTATACCTGTTTCTTTTTTCATCCATTCGTAGAAGATCTTATTTCGTGAGGTGATCTGGTAAGAATGGTTAATGGTGAAGAAACTGACGCCCAGACTGCTCATCAGCTGATCAAGATAATAACGCGGGTTGTCCTGCGAATGTCCAAAGATTTTGGTGCTATTGGTTTCCTGCAGATTGCCGATGAAGAAGGTAATGATGCCGTTTTCTTTTTTTACAGAACCGGTATTGCTTACCATAAGATAAGTGTCGTCAGACCGGCGTATTCTGAAATTGGCTTTGAAGTCGGTTAATTCAGACAGGTTGTTGTAAAAATCAGTTACAACAGAAGCGTCTTCGGGATGTATTAATTGCATCCAGTTGTTGGTTCCTAGAAAATGACTCTCATCAAAACCCAGTAATTGTTTAATGGATGGGCTAAGGAACAGTATATTCCCATTGATATCCATAATGTACATTACCGAACGAAGGTTATTGGTAAGCGCCCTGATGATGGAGTAACATTGCTGGATATCTTTTTCCTGGGTGATCTGTGGCGAAAAGGCACTGTTCATAAATGATGGAGGTTCTTTGTCGGGCGTAATGCTATATGTAAAATTTGAATAATTTTTAGTAAAAAAGTATAAAATATTCAGCATTCGGGCCGTTGCTGCTTTTATTCATCGAATTCTTATCTGACAGGCTGTTTTTATTTATTGGTTGATGCCGGCCTGCACAGGATAGCCCTTGCAAGGTACATAATGGTGCAAAGCTCAGTTCCTGACAAAGAAAAAGGGGCAAAGTTGTACTTTGTCCCTTTTCCACTGTGTTTTGATCTGGTCTTATTTTTTCAGGTAATTCCTGACTTTGGCGTGCAGTCCATCGCTTAATGGCACTACCGGTAAACGCAGGTGGTTTCCGATCCATCCTTTTTCGGCCATAAATGCTTTTACGCCGGAAGGGTTGTTTTCGGCGAACATCAGGTCATAAGCTTCTATCAGCTTGTCGTTAATGGGTTTAGCGGCTGCAAAATCCTGTTTCAGGCACAAACGGATCATCTCAGAGAATTCAGCAGGGAAAGCGTTGGCAGCCACACTGATCACACCATGCATACCGCAGGCAATCAGGGGGAGTGCCAGAGCGTCGTCGCCGCTTACCAGCAGGAAATCTTCCGGCATATCGCGTAATAACTGCATGCATTGTGCCATATCGCCACTGGCTTCCTTCATACCGGCGATATTGGGTAACTGGGCCAGTCGCAAAGTGGTCTCTGCAGTCATATTCCTGCCTGTACGGCCCGGAACATTGTATAAGAGGATGGGCTTGGGCGATGCTGCTGCCAGTGCTTTATAGTGCTGGTAAATACCTTCCTGCGAAGGTTTATTGTAATTGGGTGAGGCACTCAGTACGGCTATCGCCTTATCCAGCGGGAACTTATGCAGGTCGTTGATGAGCTCTGCCGTATTGTTGCCACCGATGCCCACTACTACGGGTACCCGGCCGGCCACTTTTTCGAAGGTATAGTTAACAATGTCCAGCTTTTCCTGTTTATCCAACGTGGGGGTTTCTCCGGTGGTTCCTAAAGTGATGAGGTATTCAACCCCATCCTGGATCATGGTGTCGATCACATTTCCCAGCGAATCGAAATCCACTTTCAGATCGGAGGTGAACGGTGTAACCAGTGCTACCCCCGTTCCCTGCAGTTGTTGACGTAAAGACATTGTTTGTTTATTGAATTATTTTTAATTACTGTTTGATACTCTCCCTCAACTACTAACTATTAATTACTAACTACTAATCATCCCCACCGCTTTCCCATTCTCCTCCCAGAATCCCATTTTGCCGTATTTATCGATCCGGTCGTTGATACGTTGCATGGGGTCTTTGTCTTTTATTTCCTGCAGTGCTTTCTGTATATAAGATTTGAGAATGGAAGAAGCTTCTGCATAATCCCAGTGGGCACCTCCCAGCGGTTCATGTACGATCTCATCCACCAGGCCGAAATTTTTCATGTCGGTCGCGGTCAGACGCAATTGCTCTGCCGCAGTCTCTTTTTTATCCCAGCTGCGCCATAAAATGGAGCTACAGCTTTCGGGAGAGATCACGGTATACCAGGTATTCTCCATCATCAGTACTTTATCGCCCACGCCAATGCCCAAGGCACCGCCGCTGGCGCCTTCACCGATGATCACAATGATCACGGGCACTTTTAAGCGGATCATTTCATAAATGTTACGGGCAATGGCTTCTCCCTGACCACGTTCCTCAGCTTCCAGTCCCGGATAAGCACCCGGGGTGTCGATCAAACAGATCACAGGTTTGTTGAATTTCTCCGCCAGTTTCATCAGGCGCAGAGCTTTTCGGTAACCTTCCGGGTTAGCCATACCAAAGTTGCGCAACTGGCGGGCTTTGGTATTGATCCCTTTCTGCTGCCCTATGATCATTACGGTTTCACTATCCAACTGGGCAAAACCACCAACCATCGCCTTGTCATCCTTGAAATTCCGGTCACCGTGCAATTCTACAAAATGGGTGCACATATTCGTAATGTGCTTCATGGTATAAGGCCTGTCGGGGTGACGGCTCAGCTGTACCCGCTGCCAGGGAGTGAGATGCTGGGTGATCTCTTTCCTTTTTTCCAGGATAGAGGCTTCCAGTTGTTCCAGGGTAGCGGTATAGTCGATCCGGGGATTTTTCTCCGCCAGTTTTTTGGTGTCATCTATCTGTTCATAGATATCCTTGATGGGGTTCTCAAAATCAAGGAATTGCCTATTTGGGTATTGGGGCATAGGGTTCAGTTAAGATGGTAAAATTAGGGGTTGCATTTTTTTTTTGAAAAGATTTGTTTGAAACTTGTTAACCCCTATCTTTGCCGTCCGAAAAACGGGATATTTATCCCGGATACAGGTACGGATCGGTAGTTCAGTTGGTTAGAATGCCGCCCTGTCACGGCGGAGGTCGCGGGTTCGAGTCCCGTCCGGTCCGCAAAAAAGTCTCTACTTAGTAGAGACTTTTTTGTTTTCGGTCCCCAACTGATCCCTATGTGTACAGATAAACGTTCTTGCCAGCAAATTCCCCCCTGCAGGCTGGAACTGGTCTGCAGTATTTAATATACTTTATTGTAATATAATAAACACAGTACTATTCATCTGGTATCAGTACCTGTAGACCGAAATTTTGTATTAGGATTTGGTCTATATGACTAAAGCAATTATCTTTTGATTTAAATTACTGACTGCTCCTATGAAAAAGCCATTATTGGGCATTTTGTTGTTTTTCATACAGTTCGCCCAGGCACAAACCTTTGTCAGTGTCAGAGACTGGCCCATGCCGGCCGGCGACAGGTCCGGACTGGTAACCCCCGGCTTCAAAGTGGTGCCTAATTTCTTTCTTGAAAAAATAGGCACAAAGACCTACCTGGTCCTTAAAATGGACATTACACTGGCCAGTCCCCGAAACCCCATCGCCCCTTATTCGTACAGGTACATGCGTGAGGGAAAGATCTATACAGACCGCGACCTCGGTTTTGATCCTTTTTATCCGATCGGCCTTTCGTCGGCAACTTTCAGCGTTCGGGTGCAGGGGCCGGGTATCAACCAACAGATCAGTTATGAAAGTTTCCTGGGACGGAACCAGGTAGGAGAAGTGGCCAGTGATGCGCGACTGGACAGCTACGCGGCACATATACAGGGATTAACTTATGTAGCGTACAGGGGTACCGAAGCCATAGAAAGAGCGATCACGAATTATGAATCCGCTATGCGTAAAAAAGAGGAAGATGCCAAAAGGGCGGAAAAAGAAAAAACAGATGCTGACAATAAAAAACTGGATGATGCGAAGCGGAATGCAGAATTAGAAAAGAAAAAGGCAGAAGAGGATAAAAGGAAGGAGGATACAGAAAAGACCAATCCCCAGGCAACTAAGAACAGCGCTGCAAATGACGCTGAGAAGTCGAATATAGGCGCTGCAAAATTAGCTCCCTTTAGCAGCTATCCGCAAGGCGACCCTTCCATAAAGCCGACGGCTACTCCTCCGTTGGGCAATAAGTCAAAATCAGATCAGAGTTTCTGGTCGGAAAAAAAGCAGGAGAAGGGCGGGCCAATACCGGAACAACCCAATCATAAGAACCTTCCCGATTTTGTGCGAACGACCGATGGGGGGTATTTTCACAGGGGGGCGGACGGTAAATTCAGGGAACTGACGCAAAAGGAATACCAGGATGCTAAAACAGCGGCTGCTGCCAAATCGCAAAAACCGGCAGAGCCGGAGCAGCCAACCATGACCGCAGAAGAAGTGCGTAGCCAGGTAAATAAAATGTTTACGGATGCGGAAGCGCGGAACAACGCCATCACGCAAAGGATAGAGCAGAAGGCAGAAATGTGGAAACAGAATTATTACTATGCGGAAGCGGTCCGCAATGGAAAAGAGAACCTTGCCGCACTCAGCTCATTGAATGGCACATATAATTCCGTTCAGGAGCTGGAAGCTGCTTTTCAACAGCAAAGCAGCTCCATACGATCCGAAGTACAGAACCTGGAACAGGCGCGTAATGCCAAATTGAGCAATGCCGTCAACGGTACTTTTAATGAGAACAGCACAGAACGGGCCATCGGTCAGAGCATGCAGCTGATCGGCAGCATCATCAACAGCAGTAAAGCCGCCAAAGAAGAAAGGGAAGCCAGGGAAGCGCTGAAGGCCGAACGGGAAAGGCAACTGGCTGCCATCGCTGCAGCCAAACAGAAAGCGCGGATAAACATGCGGAACCAGCTTCTCCGCAGTTTCCCCAACGGCGGTACCCCGCTGACCTCGCACAAAGTGACTTTACCTGAAGTATATATGTTTGCTTATATAACAGAGATGGCATCCTTCGATAAGGAGCAGTCTGTTGTAGCAGTAAGTAATGTTTTCCCTGTTCAGCAGTATTCAGATGGTACATTCCCGTATAAGACCAGCGTGATCAGCAAACTAAAGGGCTATGCACCCGGAGATGTGATGCTGGTGGGCTATTATGGCGAGAAAGATAAGGCCGAACAGATGCGCAAGACATTTGTGAACCTGGCGTCCCAAAGTGAACTTGCCGTAAAAACATTTGCCATAAAAACCCCGCCAGGCACCACGGCCCTTGTATCAGGCGCTGGGGGCGATTTCTGGGAAACCGGCAAGAAGGATTCCACCGGCACAAAAAAAGCAGCCACAAAAAACGATTTCTGGAATAATTAAATGACTAAATAGAAACCACATGCGTTCGTACTTGATCTTTTCTTTTTTATTGGTAATGACTTTCCCGGCTTTTCCGCAGATAAATGAAACCGAGGCCAAAGCCTCCTATATGCTGGCTGAGGAGAATTATGGCAAGGGCAACTACCCGATAGCACTTACGTTCCTTAAAAATGCCAAGACCAACCTGGGTGGCGCCAACTGTAAGATCCTGTATCTCCAGATCCAGATAGAAAGTGAATTGGCCAAAACACGGAAGAATTACAGGGATAGCCTGCTCAACACAATCGCCGCTTTTCAGGCTGCACCGGATGTAAAGGATTTCAATGAGGATAAGGTATTGGAAGTGGTGAAAATGAAACTGGAATTAGCACAAAAACTAACAGAAGAAAAGGCGTTGCTGGCAGAACAGAAGGCAGCAGAAGAGGCGAAAAATGAAAAGACCTTTAAAGACTGGCGTTTCACTGCGGGATTGAACCTGGGGTTGACGGTGAAAGAAGCGGAAAAAATGTATCCGGCTTTTTTCCGCAGAACAAAAACGGAACCCAGCCAGGATTACCCCGGACTGGAAATGATCACGTCAAGGCCTGTGGATGCCGCTAATGTGATCACCACTGCTTCCATTTTCATCAGGAACGATAAAATTGTAGGAAACAGGATATCGATAGAATATGTGGAGAGTGGTAGTAAAAAAAATAGTTACGAAACCTTCCGGAAATCCATGCTGGATGAGCGGGACAGGAATAACAAACTATTCGGCTTTGAACCGGAATCTCTGCCTTCTGTTGATGGGTTGGGATTTGTATGGAAGAAAAATAGCAAAACGTTTACCCGTAACTGGACAAAAATTATCAGAAAAGGAGATGGCTTTTATGGTGTCTATGTCTCAGATATAGTGGATGAATCGTATTAAAGAATTTTCCGGTAAGGTTTGGATAATTGCTGAGGCGCTGTTGAATTTTTTATCTATAGATGAAATCGGTTTATATGAATGGTACTCAAAAGGTAATGTTTGTTTTTTTGTTGATGCTATTCTTTGGTCCCCTTTACAGCCAGGTGAATGAAACGGAAGCCAAAGCTGCTTATATGCTGGCTGAAGAGAATTATGGGAAAGCCAATTATCCCGTAGCGCTCACCTTCCTCAAAAATGCAAAACTGAAATTGGGCGGGGCCAACTGTAAGATCCTGTATCTGCAGATCCAGATAGAATCTGAGCTGGCTAAAACACAGCGTAATTACCGGGATAGTTTGTGGCAGACCATCGCTGCTTTTCAAACCTCACCTGACATCAAAGATTTTAATGAGGATAAAGTGCTGGAAGTGGTGAAGATGAAACTGGAAATGGAGCAGAAAGGCATTGAGGAGAGGGATCAGAAAGAAAAAAGGATGACGGATTCTCTCAACAAGGAGAAGCTTTTCGGAGATTTTTCATTCACCGCAGATTGGGAGATTGGTCAGACGCTGGAGGACGCCGGGAAAAAACACCCTGATTTTTTCCGAAGGACCTCAAGTGAAAAAAGCGGCCTCTTCCCAGGGCTGAAACTGATCAGCTCAAAAGATGTAACGAATCTGTCGGTCTATGTGAATGATAATAAGAAGATCGTTGGATTCAGGAGCAATATGGATTATCCCAAACTGATCAGCAAATACCAGGATTATGCTTCTGCCAAGGATCTCAAGATGAAGATGGTCGATGCCTACACACAATTGTTCGGATTTTCTCCGGTGGCAGGTTATGTGAGTCCCGATGGCCTGCAGTATACCTGGCAAAAGAATAAGAAATCCGTGGTAATCTCATGGATGGTGTATAGGAACGGGAATGGTTTTTATGGCTATGAATACTTGTATGTGGTAGATAATGCTATTCAGTAACAATACGTTATAAGCGGCCCCTGTTTATTTGTTGTGCAAAGCCTTTACAAGAAGGATAGTTTCCGTATTTTACCCAAAACCAAGCTATGGAACAGCGGGCCTTGTTGAAAAAAAGAATCGATTCGATCGATATCCTACGTGGCGGTATCATGATCCTGATGGCGCTGGACCATGTACGTGATTTTTTCCATGCCGGGGCCATGACCAGCGACCCCACCGATCCGGCCACCACAACACTCATTTTGTTCTTTACCCGTTTCATCACCCATTACTGCGCACCTGTATTCGTATTCCTGGCAGGCACTTCCGCCTTTTTATCGGGCAGGAAAAAAACGAGAAAAGAACAGTCTGTTTTCCTGCTGAAAAGAGGCCTGTGGCTGGTTCTGTTAGAGGTTACAGTATTCAATCTGTTATTTTCCTTCGACCCCCTGTACCATTTCCTGGGGTTGCAGGTGATCTGGGTAACCGGGATCTCGATGATGCTGTTGGCGGCATTTATCTATCTGCCCATCAATGTTTTGTTTGTGATAGGACTAGTGATGGTAGTGGGGCATAACATGCTGGACAGCCTGAACACGACGGCCATGGAAAAAACGAGTGTATGGTGGGGACTGCTGCACCAGCAATATTTTGTTCAATATGCACCGGGGCGTTTCTTCGGAGTGCTCTATCCTTTGATTCCCTGGCCGGGTATCCTGTTGCTGGGTTATTGTATGGGTACCTTGTTCGTACCTGGTTACGATGCCGGTAAACGCCGGCGTAAACTCATCGGTTTTGGTGTAACCGCCACGCTGGCTTTTTTCCTGGTTCGCTGGCTGAATGCTTATGGCGACCCGGTTATATGGACAGAACAAAAGAACAGTACTGCTACTGTCTTATCCTTCTTTAATGTATCCAAGTATCCCCCTTCTTTCCTGTATTGCTGTATCACACTGGGGCCTGCCCTGATTCTGCTTGCCTGGCTGGAAAAGGTCAAAAGCAAGTGGACAGAGATAGTGGTGGTGTATGGACGGGTTCCCTTGTTTTATTATCTGCTCCATTTCTTCCTCATTCACCTGCTGTGTACCATTGCCTTTTTTGCCAGTGGGTATACCTTATCGCAGGCGGCAACCGGTATGATGTTGTTCCGCCCTAATGATTTTGGTTATCCGTTGGGCATAGTGTACCTGATCTGGATTGCGGTGGTGGCCATATTATACCCGTTCTGCAAGCGTTACAGCCGCTATAAAGCCACACATGATCAATGGTGGTTATCTTACCTGTAGACAAATCGCTACCAAATCAGTAACTTTGCACCATGAAGGCAGGTAAGATGGCTCAAAAGGGGCCATTACATACAACACAAGCTGTTCATACAGTACCCGGGTCCATCCACCAATGGTTCGCATCCGATCTGCAGTTTCATCGCTTGTATCCCGAAGCTGTGCAGGCCCAGGCAAATATGCACTGGACACCCCTTCATGTGGCGCGCAAGGCGGCAGAATTTCTTACAGCAGATAATAACAAACGTATTCTTGATATCGGCAGTGGCGCAGGAAAATTTTGTCTGGCAGCGGCTTATTATTGTCCGGATGGCACCTACACTGGTGTAGAACAAAGGGCCAATCTCGTGGCCTGTGCCGAAGATGCCAGGCGAAAGCTTGGTTTTGCCAATGTTTCATTCCTGCATCAGAACATCCTGCATACCGATCTGTCGGATTACGATCATTTTTATTTTTTCAATGCTTTTTTTGAGAACCTGGATCATAGTTTCCGGATAGACGAAGAAGTGGTGTATTCGCGTGAGCGTTATGCGCAGTATAACCACTATCTGTTCCGTCAACTGGAAAAAAAGCCTTCTGGCACACGCCTGGCCACTTTTCACAGTACCGAGAATGAGATCCCCGGCGATTACCATGAAGTAGGGGCTACGGCAGATGAGCTTTTGAAATTCTGGGTCAAGATTTAGGAATACCTGTATAAAAGTTCTTTGAATACATAGGTGAACAGAAGAGAATATTGAATCGTACTGTTCTGTTCACTTATGTGTTTGCATCTATAAACGTACTATACATATGTTCAAACCCAAACTGGTTGATACGCTGAAGAATTATAACCGGCAGCAGTTCTCCAAAGACCTGATGGCCGGTATCATTGTGGGTATTGTGGCTTTGCCACTGGCTATTGCATTTGCCATCGCTTCGGGCGTATCGCCCGAGAAAGGTTTGTTTACGGCTGTGGTGGCTGGTTTTATCATATCAGCCCTGGGAGGTAGCAGAGTGCAGATCGGCGGTCCTACGGGTGCATTCATAGTGGTGGTATACGGTATCGTACAGCAGTTTGGCGTGAATGGCTTGATCATCGCCACTTTGCTGGCGGGGATCATGCTGATCATCATGGGTTTCGCAAGACTGGGTGCTGTGATCAAATTCATCCCGCATCCCCTGATCATCGGGTTTACGAGTGGAATCGCCCTGATCATTTTTTCATCGCAGATGAAAGACTTCCTGGGTCTGCAGATGGGGGCAGTTCCGGCCGATTTTATGGATAAATGGGGAGCTTATGCGGAGCATCTTTCTTCGGTTAACTGGATTGCAGTCGTAATGGCAGCAGTAACGGTGATCATTATTCAGTTATGGCCAAAAATTTCCCATAAGATTCCGGGTTCACTGATCGCGATATTACTGACCACTTCCATCACTTATTTTTTTCATCTGCCCGTTGAGACCATCGGCAGTCGTTTCGGAAGTATCCCTTCCTCGCTGCCGTCTCCTGTATTCCCGCACATAGACCTGCAAACCATCAAACAGCTGATGCAGCCGGCTTTCACCATTGCCCTGCTGGGCGGCATTGAATCGCTGTTGTCTGCAGTGGTGGCCGATGGTATGATCGGTGGTAACCATCGTTCCAATATGGAACTGGTAGCGCAGGGAACGGCCAATATCTTTTCCTCTCTGTTTGGAGGAATTCCTGCAACAGGTGCTATCGCCAGAACCGCTACCAATGTGAAGAATGGCGGAAGAACGCCCATTGCCGGTATGGTTCATGCTGTAACCCTGTTACTCATCATGTTGTTCATAGGACAATGGGCTTCTCTGATACCTATGGCCACACTGGCCGGTATACTGGTGGTGGTGGCATACAATATGAGTGAGTGGGAGAGTTTCCTGTCCGTGTTTAAAGGTCCCCGCAGTGATGTGGCAGTTTTGCTAACCACTTTTTTTCTGACGGTGCTGGTAGACCTTACCGTTGCTATCGAGATTGGTATGGTGCTGGCGGTATTCCTGTTTATGCAGAAGATCATTAAAGTGAGTGATGTGAAGAGTATGACGCTACAGGCAGAAGATAGTGGTTCGGATGTTGACTCGATCGATGATTACCAGCTTCCCAAAGGAGTGGAAGTGTTTGAGATCACAGGGCCGCTCTTCTTTGGTGCAGCATACAAGTTCAAAGATGCCATGCGTTTTATCGAAAAACCGCCCAGGATACTGATCATCCGTATGCGCAGGGTGCCGATCATCGATGCAACAGGGATCAAGACCTTGCAGGAGGTACACAAGGAATCCAGGCACAGGGGTACCAAGATCATCCTTTCAGAAGTACACAGCACACAGGTATTACAGGAACTGAAAGATGCCCGTTTGCTGTTTGCCGTAGGGAAAGCCAATGTAACCGCAACCTTTGCCGCTGCCCTGGAACGCAGTAAAAAAATACTCGCCGGTTGATTGGTATTTTTACCGGCAAATGATTTGCCAGGTGCAACAACGCTTACAGTGTTGTGAACTTACTTTCCTGTTGGATCAGGTCCCAAAGATTGCCATAGAGATCTTCGAATACGGCAACCGTACCATATTCTTCTACCTGGGGCGTGCGGATGAACCTGATATTTTTGGCACGCATGGCCTCATAATCGCGCCAGATATCATCTGTGTTCAGGAACAGGAATACGCGGCCGCCCGTCTGGTTCCCGATTCTGGATTGTTGTTCTTCCGTTGCCGCTTTGGCCAGTAAGATGCTGCATTCTTTGGCGCCGGGTGGCGCTACCAGCACCCATCGTTTGGTCTCGCTCAATACCGTATCTTCCAGTAACCTGAAATTCAGTTTTTGGGTATAAAAGGCAATGGCTTCATCATAATCACGTACGACCAGCGCAAAATGGGTGATGTATTGTTGCATAGGGGGTGGATTGCTATCAGCTTATTTCAGCAGGTTTTTGATCTCGTTCAGTTTCATCAAAGCTTCTACCGGTGTCAGTCGGTTGATGTCGAGGTCGTTGAGTTTTTTCCGGATCTCATCAAAGGTTTCTGAATGAGCGTCAAAAATGGATAACTGCATTTGAGGTGCAGATATATTTTTAAGGCTTTGTGCAGAGGGAACCCGCATACTGGCCGGTAGATTGCCCGCCGTTTCCTGTTCTGCATCTCTTCCCGATCTTTCTTCCAACTGTGCCAGTATCTCGTTTGCCCGGTTGATCAATGCAGGAGGCATACCGGCCATTTTGGCTACATGAATACCAAAGCTATGCGTACTGCCACCTCTTGCCAGTTTCCGAAGGAAGATGATCTTATTCCCGACTTCCTTGTTGGTGACATGATAATTCTGCACACGGGGCAGTTTTTCTTCCAGTTCGTTCAACTCGTGGTAGTGCGTGGCAAACAATGTTTTAGGGGCAGCAGGGGAGTTATGCAGGTATTCTACAATGCTCCAGGCGATGGAAATACCATCGTAGGTAGATGTGCCGCGACCGATCTCATCCAGCAGGATCAGGCTGCGTTGCGAAATATTATTGATGATACTGGCCGTCTCATTCATCTCCACCATGAAGGTAGATTCACCTCCGCTCAGGTTGTCGCTGGCACCTACCCTGGTAAATATCTTGTCGGTAAGCGGCACTTTTGCAGTACTGGCCGGAACAAAACTTCCCATATGCGCCATCAGCGTGATCAAAGCGGTTTGCCTGAGTATCGCGCTCTTACCGCTCATATTCGGACCGGTCAGGATAATGATCTGCTGATCTGCCTGATTCAGTATAATGTCATTCGAAATATAATTCTCTCCCACAGGTAAGTTCCGTTCGATCACGGGGTGACGGCTCTCTGTAAATGCCAATTCAACCCCATCGTGCAGTTCCGGTTTTTTATAATTGTACTGTTGCGCATTCTCTGCAAAACAAACCAGGCAGTCCAGTGTTGCCAGCATATGACCGTTTACCTGTATCGGTGCGATATAGTCCTGCAAAGCCAGTAGGAGTTTATCGTATAGATCCAGTTCAATGGCCAGTATCTTGTCTTCCGCACCGGTGATCTTTTCTTCGTATTCTTTTAATTCCGGAGTGATATACCTTTCTGCATTGGCCAGTGTCTGTTTACGGATCCAATCGGCCGGAACTTTGTTCTTGTGTATATTGGTCACTTCAAGATAATAGCCGAACACATTGTTGAAGCTGATCTTGAGGGATGAGATCCCTGTTTTCTCCGATTCCCGTTGCTGTATGTTAACGAGAAATTCCTTTCCGCCACTGGCAATATTGCGTAATTGGTCCAACTCTTCGTGAACACCTGCTTTGATCACTTCCCCTTTGTTCACGGCTACAGGTGGATTGTCGTTGATCTCTTTACGGATCTTATTCAATATCGTTTCACACCCATCCAATGCGCCTGCCAACTGTTGAAGGTAGGGGTTGTCTGCAGTGGAGCAGATCTGTTTGATCAGTGCGGTCTGCTCCAGTCCTTTCGCCAGCTGCATCACTTCACGGGGATTGATCTTCTTCATCGGGATCTTGCTCACCAGTCGCTCAATATCCCCACAGGTGTTGATGGCTTGTGCCAGTTGTTTGCGCAGGTCGGGTTGCAGTACCAGGTATGCCACCGCATCCAGCCGTTCATTGATGCGGCCGATGTCCTTTAACGGAAAGATCATCCATCTGCGCAGCATGCGGGCACCCATGGGACTCACCGTATTGTCCAGCACTTTCAATAAACTGTTGCCGGTATCGGTGCCGGTATGCAGCAATTCCAGGTTGCGAATGGTGAAGCGGTCCATCCACAGAAAATCCTCCCGCTCCATCCGCTGAATGGAAGTGATGTGCTGCAGGTTGGGATGTTCCGTTTCTTTCAGGTAATATAAGATGGCGCCGGCAGCGGTAATGCCGTTGCGCAGTCCCTCAATGCCAAAACCTTTTAACGAGTGTGTCTGAAAATGTTTGAGCAGACTCTCGGTAGCAAAAGCCTCATCAAAGATCCAGCTCTCCATGGTGTACGTATAGAACCTGGGACCGAAGACCTCTTTAAAATGTTTCTGGTAACTGCGCTGGTAAATGACTTCTGCAGGTCTGAGTCCCTGCAGTAATTTGTCGATGTATTCGTCATTGCCCTCAGCGATAAAGAACTCACCGGTAGAGATATCCAGGAAGGCGATCCCTGTGCCGTTATCGGTAAAATGGATCGCTGCCAGGAAATTGTTGCTGTTATGCTCCAGTAATTTATCGTTGGTAGCCACACCCGGTGTCACCATTTCGGTAACGCCTCTTTTTACGATGCCTTTAACGGTCTTGGGATCTTCCAACTGATCGCAGATGGCAACCCGGTAACCGGCTTTTACCAGTTTGTGCAGGTACGTGTCCAACGCATGATGCGGAAAACCAGCCAGTTCACTGGAAGCTGCCGCACCATTGTTCCTTTTGGTCAGGGTAATACCCAGCACTTTGGAAGCAACAATTGCATCCTCACCGAATGTTTCATAAAAATCTCCCACACGGAACAACAGGATGGCATCAGGGTATTTCTGTTTGATGGCCCTGTGTTGCTGCATTAAAGGGGTATCTGCGCTGGATTTTGACATGACGGACAAATATACAGCGGCACAATTTGTGGCAGGAAAGAAAGAGAGGGATGTGGAAAGAAAGTGAGAAGGAGGGGAGGATGAGATAAAAATTAATAGTTACAAGTCAGGAAGACTGGAATTGTCCCAGCCTCCTGACTTTGTAATCTTTAACTTCTAACTATTCATTGCTTTAAAACCCAAATCCCCCTGCTGGTCTGGGTTTGGGCATTTCTTTTCGGGGTAATTTTCCATCACGCTGGGATGCATTGTATACAAATGCTGCAACAATGGTGGCGATCTGTTTCAGATCGGCCTCTATCAGGTGATCGTAGCTGTCCATATTGCTGTGGTGCGTGCGGGTGTCATACTCGATCGGGTCCTGGATGAACTGGAAACCGGGCAGACCAACTGCATCAAAAGCCTGGTGGTCGGTTCCGCCTGTATTATTGATGGTCACAGTTGTGGCGCCCAGGTCTTTGAACGGAGCAAGCCATTGCGAAAAGATATCGCGACAGGCTTCGTTGCCCTGCAGATAGATACCCCTGATCTTTCCGGTACCGTTATCGATATTGAAGTAGGAAGAGAATTTCTCGTGTGCCGGCGTTGTTTGCATGGTAGCGGGATCGGCAAAAGTATTTTTTACATAGGCCCTTGATCCCAGCAATCCCTGCTCTTCACCACTCCACAAACCGATACGGATGGTACGGCGGTTGCTGAATCCCAGTGATTTCAGGATGCGGATGGCTTCCATCATCACTGCAGATCCCGAAGCATTATCTGTGGCCCCGGTAGCGGTTTGCCAGCTGTCGAGATGTGCGCCAATCATCACCACTTCCTCCTTCAATGCCGGATCGGTACCCGGAATTTCTGCAATCACATTATATCCGTTCAGGTCCTTGGTCTGGAACCTGGTCTTCACATCCACATCCATTTTCACTGTCTCGCCTGATTTGGCCAGTCGCAGCAAAGTATTGTAATCTTCCACACCCAACACGATATCGGCGAAGTTCTCCGGATCGTTGGCTTTATAGGCGCCTCCTCCCTGGGCAAAAACGGTTCCGTCGTGACTGCGCGTGCCGCCATTACTGAACAAGGCCACGGCGCCCTCTTCTTTGGCCATATTCTTCAGTACTGCCAGCATACGGGCGGCCGGATTGTTGAAACGTGCTGCCATGGCTTCCCGCTGCCTTCTCTGGGCGGCAGTGTCGGCTGCATTGGCTTGTCCCTGACGGGGGGCCGGAGCTTTGGCGTTGGCCATCACTTCCAGTTCCGCGTCGGTATACCTCACAGCATCGGGTTTGAATGAGTGTTTGTATGGGGTTGACTGGTCAAGTATCAACAGTTTTCCCTTCAGCTGTCCGCGATAAGCCTGCAGTTCGGTTGAATCTTTGGCGTTGATGACCAGTATCTCGGCATTCTTCAGTCCCCTGGTACCCGCAGTCCAGGCTTTAGGGTGTGCGGCAAGTGCCTTATAATAAGGGGCGGTAATGGCTACATAACTCTTTTCCAGTTCCCAGCCTTTACCAAATTCGCCCCAGGGCTGTATGGCAGCGTTGGTGAGTCCCCAGCCAGCCAGTGTTTCCTTTGCATAACTGGCAGCGCGCATAAAACCGGGGGATGCTGTAAGGCGGTTGCCACTTTTATCAGTCAGGTGAAAGGCGATCTCCATCACTTGGGAGTTCTCAAGGCCTTCCTTGCGGATCTGCTGCATAATGGCAGGGTCCACTTTTTCGGTCTGAGCCAGGCTGGCAACAGGCAGGGCCAAAGCCAGCAGCACCGACAGGCGGATGTTTTTTCTCATAGTTCGGGTTGTTTAAGTTTTGGACTGAACAAAATAATCAATCTTACCCATTTCTGCCGAACCTTTATTTGAGTGGATGGAATTACCTTTGCGCCATGCGAAAACTGAGCATGGATGAGCTGGGCCGTATGTCGGTGGATGCGTTCAAGCAGGCCGAAAAGAACCCGGTAATGGTGGTATTGGACAATATCCGCAGTATGCACAATGTGGGTAGCGTATTTCGCACTGCAGATGCATTCCTGGCCGAAGGGATCTGCTTATGTGGTTATACTCCCCAGCCTCCGCACAGGGATATCCACAAAACTGCGCTGGGTGCTACGGAAACGGTTGATTGGATCTATTTTCCCACCACGCTCGATGCCGTAAAGGCCCTGAAAGAAAAAGGATACCGGATCTACGCAATAGAGCAGGTGGAGAACAGCATCCCGCTACAGCATTTCAACCGGGGTAATGATAAAGTGGCATTGGTGTTCGGAAATGAAGTGGAAGGTGTGGATGTTGCTGTATTGCCGTTTTGTGATGGCAGTATCGAAATACCACAATATGGAATGAAACATTCCTTGAATGTTTCTGTGGCAGCGGGGATCGTTTTGTGGGAGATGGTGTGATCAATGATAGAATGATAGAATGAGTGAATGATAGAATGAGTGAATGTTTTAATTAGGATGATATGACGACAGTAAAAAAATATTTAAGTCTGGTGAAATTTTCGCATACCATTTTTGCGATGCCGTTTGCGTTGATTGGGTTTGTTCTGGGGACTTCTCATTCCCAGCCCTCGGGTTGGCATACGACTATCCAATCGCCGACGGCCGGTGATTTATTTTATCATGTATTTCTGGAAACCTCGTGGGTAAGGAAATTGCTGTTGGTACTGGTTTGTATGGTAACGGCAAGAAGTGCGGCCATGGCATTCAACCGGTATCTCGACAGGAGTTTTGACGCAAAGAACCCCCGTACGGCTATCCGTGAGATACCGGCAGGTATTATCTCTGCAAACAGTGCCCTGCGTTTTGTGATCCTGAACTGCCTGTTGTTCGTAACGGCCACCTATTTCATCAATGATATCTGTTTTTTTCTCTCGCCGGTGGCTTTGTTTGTGATCCTGTTTTACAGTTATACCAAACGTTTCACACCGCTTTGTCACCTGGTGTTGGGGCTGGGCCTGTCATTGGCGCCTATCGGGGCTTACCTGGCCGTGACGGGCAGGTTCGATATTTTACCCATACTGTTTTCCTTCGCCGTCATATGCTGGGTAAGCGGTTTTGATGTGATCTATGCACTGCAGGATGTGGAGTTCGACCAGTCCCAGCAGCTTTACTCCATTCCCAGTGTGATGGGTAAGGCCAAAGCTTTGCGGGTGTCTGAATTATTGCATTTGGGCAGTTCGGCCTGTGTGGTTGCAGCAGGTATCTACGGAGGGTTTCATTGGCTGTACTGGATCGGGATCGCCGTGTTCGTAGGCATGCTCATTTACCAGCATTCCATTGTTAAACCCAACGACCTCAGCAAAGTGAACATCGCTTTCATGACGGCCAACGGGGTGGCCAGCGTGGTATTCGCTCTGTTTGTGATAGGAGATCTGTTGCTGATGTAAAAAGGGGGCTACATAAAAAACAGCAGCCCTCAGCGAAAACTCCCTGAACTCTGCGGCTCCTGCGGTGAAAAATCCATCAACCTGCAGTAACTTTCCGCTTCAAACCCAAAACTTTCATTTAATATGTCCCGGATCATCTGTATCGATTATGGAGGAAAAAGAACCGGGCTGGCGGTTACGGATCCGTTACAGATCATTGCCACTTCTTTAACCACTATCGAGACCAAAGACCTGATCCCTTTCCTGAAGAATTATTTCCTGCAGGAGCCTGTAGAATTGATACTCATTGGCGAACCGCTGAATCTTGATGATACGGCTACCCATGCCACTCCGCTGGTGAAAGCAGCCATCGCCAGGTTGAAAAAAGAATTTCCCGCCATACCCATTCAGACCGTTGATGAAAGATACACTTCCAAGCTGGCATCCCGTGCCATGGTAGAAATGGGTATGAAGAAAAAAGACCGCAGAATCAAGGGGAATATTGATCAGATAGCGGCTACCATCATGCTCCAGGAATATTTACAATCCAGGTATTGATATTTCTTTTCTATAACTCTTTTTTATCTATCTTTAAACAAGACAGTTTTTTACCTGTTGTGGTATTTTCCATCCCCCGCTAATATTCCTGAAAAGCCGTTGGGTATTGTTACCCGTTATCAGCGCCTATTGCTGATTTCGGATCGGCAATACAGATGTTGCATGAACCATTTTTTAAGATGAAATAAAAGGGTACCCCCTCGCCCGAATATGAAGATTAATTTTTCTCCATCATTTGCTCATGCGCCGGAGCTGTCTACGGAGTATTATGCCCGTATTATTGAGAATGTACGTGATGCGATCATCATTACCGATGCGGATATGGTGATCCAGAGCTGGAACAAAGGAGCAGAACTGATCTATGGCTGGACACAGGAAGAAGCTGTAGGCCGCAAAATCAATGATTTGCTTGTTTCAGCGGAAGGGCAGGAGTTATACCGTACAAAAGTGAACGAGTTCCGCCGGGAGGGACATTTCCTGAGTGAAGAGACCCGCCCAACCAAATCGGGACGTATCATTCATGTTTCTATCAGCGCTTCCGCTGTATATGATAATCAGGGGAGGCAGGTTGGTCTGGTATCTGTCACTAAAGATATTACGGAGAAAAAGCAGATCGAACAGCAACTCCGTTTGCTGAATCAGCACCTTACCCAGGAAGTGAGTCGCAAAACCAACCAGATCAACCATGTGTTTGACAGGATCACGGATGGTTTTTTTTCGCTGGATAAAGACTGGCGTTTTCTGTATCTCAACAAACGCATGGGCGAGATCGTTCACCATACTGCCGATTCCCTGGTCGGTACGATTATCTGGGAATCTTTTCCTGCTTTGCTTGGTTCAGAATCAGAAAAGATATTTAGAGCTGCCGCTGCAGATGGTGAAAAGAGCGTGCATTACGATTATTATGCGCCCCTGTCTCTCTGGTATGAAATGCATATTTACCCTTCAGCAGAGGGTCTTGATGTTTTTGTAAGGGATGTTACCGATAAGAAGAAGGCAGAGGAGTTAATCCTGAAGAAAAACCGCCTGTACCAGTTCATCAGCAGTATCAACCAGATGATCGTTCGGGCCACGAGTGAAGAGCTTATTTTCAAAGAAGCCTGTGATATTGCCATACAGGTGGGTAAATTCTCCATGGCCTGGATAGGCAGGTTGGATGAAATGACAGGTACGCTTATTCCCGTTTCTTATGCCGGGGAAAATCTGAATCATTTTGTTTCCCTTGGCCCGAACGTTTCCTCCTATGAGAGGCTGGGTGAAATAAACAGTCCTACCATAAAAGCCATCAATGAATCCAGGCATATTATCTGTAACGACCTGGCTGCTCAGGTTGACAATGTGGCCTGGAAAGAAGCTTCCCTGCAATTTGGCTTCCGTTCTTCCATAGCGCTGCCTCTTTTTCATGATGGAAAAGTGTTTGGTGTTTTTTCTCTGTATGCGCCTGTCATAGACTTTTTTGATGAAGAGGAAGTGGCATTATTGCTGGAGAGTGCCGGTGATATCTCTTTTGCAGTCGGTGTGATAGATCGTGAGAGGAAACGCAGAGCCGCAGAAGAAAAGCTCTTATTGTTGAATGAAAGGTTTACCCGCATATCGAATGCGACCAATGATGTGATCTGGGACTGGAACCTGCAAACCAATGAACTTTGGTGGAATGCCAACTATAATAGCTTATGTGGATTTCCGGCCGATGCCCCCATGCCTGACATGGCCCAATGGGAATCGCATATTCATCCGGATGATAAACAACAGGTTCTGGATGGGTTACACAAGGCGATCGGGAGTAAAGAAACCTTATGGTCGGCCGAATACCGTTATGTGTGTTTGGATAAGAAGGAAATGGTAATCTATGATCGAGGGTATATCATGCGTGACGAAACCGGTAAACCTTTTCGGATCATCGGGTCTTTGATGGATATTACTGAGCGTAAAAAAGCCGAAAAAGAGATACGGGATTACAAATTGGCGCTGGATAAATCGGCCATTGTGGCAATTACTGACCAGCGGGGTATCATCAGATATGCGAACGATAATTTTGCAGAGATCTCAAAATACAGAACGGATGAATTGATAGGCCAGGATCACCGTATTGTTAATTCCGGTGTTCATTCCAAATCTTTCTTTAGCGAGTTGTGGACGACCATAGCCAAGGGGGGAATTTGGAAAGGCGAAATATGCAATCGCGCTAAAGACGGTACCTTGTACTGGGTGGATACCACTATCGTTCCCTCCCTGAATGAACAGGGAAAACCTTACCAATACCTCGCAATCCGGTATGATATCACTGAAAAGAAAAAAGCCCTGCTGCAGACACAACTGGTGAATGAACTGTACGAAAATGTGTCAAAAGCGACCAGTGATACCATCCGCGACTGGGATCTTGTTACCGATACCATTCAGTTCAATACGGGTATTTTCGATGTGTTCGGTTATACAGCTTTTGATTTGAAGCAGGCTTCGAACTTCGGCTGGGATAAGGTACATCCTGATGACAAGGCAAGGGTGGAAGACACACTCTCTGTCTGCCTGGAGCATAAACTCAGGAATGTGCAGATGGAGTATCGCTTCCGTTGTGCAGACGGATCGTATAAATATGTGTTCGACAGGTCATCAATCGTTTACGACGATACCGGAAAACCGATCAGGATGGTTGGTGCCATGCAGGATATTACCTGGCAGAAAGAAGAGAACCTGCGTATTACCAAAGCTACGCTGGAAGCACAGGAACAGGAAAGGAATCTCCTGGGAAGGGAACTGCATGACAATATCAACCAGATACTGCTGGGCTCTTTGCTAAGCCTGGATATGTCGAGGAAAGTGGAACAGGACCGAAGCCCGATTTTCGTAGAAAAAACAATGGGGTATATTACCCAGGCAATTGATGAGATCAGAAAACTGTCGCACAGATTGGCACCCGCTTCCTTAACGGAACTTCCGTTGAAACAGATCTTTGAAGGGTTACTGCTCACATTCAATATCGGCGATCGTCCGCATATAGTGTTGGAGGTGGATGTATTTCCTAAAGAGATGCTGTCCGATGAGATCAGAACCAATCTCTACCGTATTTGCCAGGAACAGGTGGGTAATGTGCTCAAATACGCTGATGCAGAAAACCTGTGGATTCATGTAAAGTGGTCGGGTGACCATATTGTGATGACCATCCGGGATGATGGTAAAGGATTCAATCCGCGGGGTAAACACAAAGGCATCGGCCTCAGCAATATGCAGAAACGAGCAGAACTGCTGCAGGGTACATTCTTCCTGAAAACAGCGGTCGGGCAGGGTTGCGAAATAACCATTATGGTTCCTGTTCCGGGTTCGGCAAATTAACGGGCTGTTCACCTTTTATCTACCTTATCCATTTGCCGGTTGCCCGTTTTACGGTATTTTTGCTGCATTTTAGCAAATACTGTAGTCAATGATTTTTCCGATCGTCGCATATGGAGCACCTGTTTTACGAAAAGTAAGTCAGGATATTGAGCCGGGTTATCCCGGGCTGGCCACCCTCATTGAAGACATGTGGGAGACCATGTATGCCAGTAACGGGGTAGGACTGGCAGCTCCCCAGATCAATAAGGATATCCGTCTGTTTGTTATGGATAGCACCCAGATTTTCGCCAATCTTGAAAAAGAGGAGGAAGGCGTATACCCCGATGCACCTGGTATCAAACAGGTATTCATCAATGCCCGGATCCGTTCACTGGAAGGGGAAGAATGGGCCTATAACGAAGGATGCCTGAGCATTCCGCGTATCAGGGAAGATGTGAGCCGCCCAGAGACCGTAGTCATGGATTATCTTGACGAACAGTTTCAGCCACATACGGAAAGTTTCAATGGCATCACCGCGAGGGTGATCCTGCACGAATACGATCATATAGACGGCAAACTGTTTATCGATTACCTGAAACCCCTCCGGAAGAAAATGTTGCAGGGTAAACTCAACGATATCAGTAAAGGCAAAGTGAGAGTGGATTATAAAATGATATTCCCTAAGTAATGCGATATTCTCTTTTCTGCCTGTTATTATTGAGTGTCCTGCCTTCCTTTTCACAGGATACAGCTGTGATCATTGATGAAAAAAGGTTCACCCTGAGCGAGGTGGTGGTAAGAAACAATTTCGATTACAAGACCCTGCTTACCCAGATACAGGAGGATACCACTTTCTATAAAGCTTTCCGTAACCTGCGCATACTTGGTTTTTCTTCCTACAATGATATCAAGATGCTGGATAAGAAAGGGGGCGTAAAAGCATCTCTTTCCAGCAAAACCCGCCAGAACAGGGTGGGTAATTGCCGAACCATGGATGTACTGGAAGAAACAGTTACCGGCGATTTTTATGATCGTAAAAAAGAATATAATTATATGACCCCCGCATTATATGCAAGTCTTTTTTTTACCAAAGGAGAAGTATGCGGTGAAAACAATATCGTAAAAGGAAGGTTGAATGGGTTTAGCGATAAACGGGGGATGGACAAACACCGTGAGCAGTTGAAGATGCTTTTCTTTAATCCGGGTAAAAAGATCCCCGGCATCCCTTTCATTGGTGATAAATTGGATCTATACGATGAGAGCGCACACAAACTGTACGATTACAAGCTTGACATAGAGGAATCGCATGGTGGACTGGTTTACGTATTTTCCATCACTCCCAAGGAAGATAAAGTGAACAGCGACAGGGTGGTGGTAGACCAGATGGTGACCTGGTTTGATATGAAAACCCTGGAAGTACTTGCCCGCAATTATTCACTCAGTTATAAGGCCGGCGTATATGATTTTGATGTGAGTATGGAAGTGGAAATGACCAAATTCAATGGCTACACTGTACCTAAAATACTTCGCTACCGGGGTAACTGGGATGTGATCTTCAAAAAAAGGGAGCGGGCCATTTTTACGGCTACTTTGTTCGACTTCAAAAAATAAAAAGGGCTGCAATCGCAGCCCTTTACTATACCCCCCGGTATATGTTCAACAATGAACTTCTTTACAGATCATTCAGATACGTGATGATCTCTTTTAAACTATTTTTCTGTGGTGTGATGCTGTAACTGGTGACGAGTGATACGCTGCTGATCTCGCGTACGCCCAGGTATAAGTCACTACCGATTTTGGATAGAGATATCAGCCTGATCTTGCTTTTTACGGGGATCTTCCTGGCAAAAAAGGAGCGGGAAGCGTAATCGTGCCTGCAGTTCACCACGATCTTCTGGTTATCAAATACAGCAAAAACTGCGGTATTCTTATTGGTGAAGTTGGGAGAAAGGATTGCAGTCACTTTTACATTGGGAACCGTACTGTCAATATACCTGTCTGCCGTAACCCAACGAAGGTTCTTCGACTCGATCTCGTAACCATAATAAGAGGGTACCAATGGATTATTGCTGATCTTGCTCCAGGTAGGCAGGTAAGCAGTGTTAAAGTCGCGCACCCAGGAAAAAACGGTATCGATTCCTTTCAGAGGGACTGGTACAGCTTCTCTTCCATAAAAAGCCTGCATATTGGGTTTGGCTGTATCAACGTCGTGAAACTTCAGCTCAAAACTGGTATTGCTTGCCAGGGTCAGTTCTTTATCCTCTTTAAAAGCGCGTATCAGGAAACCACCGCCGGTTTCCAGCAGACTGCCATCGGCAGTAGTGGTGGGTCTGAATACACGGATAAAATCCCCTTTCCTTCTTAAAGGTAACAGTTCAATCCGCACATTGCCCTGTGGGGTGCCAGAAGTGGCAGGCCCTATCAGGGTATTGGGTGCGAATGTAAGTTCCACACTGTCGCCGAAATGCAACTTGCCTCCGTTAACTGCGTTGAGGGAATCCACTAACAGTTCTTTGGGGTACAGAAGTTCAAACAGGTCGTATACAGAAGAGGTATTGGCTACATTCCGCACCCAAACCGTATCATTCAACGGATGAGTGGCGTACGTGGTAAAATTGTCTGATACCTCCTTCTTGCAGGAAGCAAGAAACAGTCCCGACAAACCAACCATGATGTATACGATTTTCTTCATAAAGGTTAACTATCTATCAGATACCCGGGGTATCGGTTTTGTTGCCTGTCGTTGTTATTTCCTGTTTAAATTGATCCGCAAACCCACTGCCAGGCCGCCCACACTCAGGCGCTGGCGGAAACTGGCCTGAGGAGTGGTCATACTCGACAGATTATAACGGAAATAGGGTTCAAAGAAAACATGCATATCATCACTCAAACGTTTCACCACACTGAAACCACCATATAGTCCTAACCCTATATTACTCTTGTAAACATTGTTGCCCGACTTATTCAGCGCTACAGTTGCCAGCGAAGAATCGAGAATCACTCCCTGGTACCAGGAGGAAAGGTTGATCACTACACCAGCATTGATGCCAAATTTGAGGTCCTCATTGCCAAACTGGTAACCTACCGTAACCGGGATATCGAAGCTGCGATAGCGGTTGCGCACAGTATTGTTGCGGAAACCAATGGTCTGTAATATACTGGTATCCTGCACGATCACTGTATCTCCGGGGGCACGGATGATGGTACGTACCGTTACCACCGTGGTGGTTTTCACTTCATTTTCGGTACGATATACGTATTTTTCGTTGGCCTGCGAGTATTGCACACCAGCTTTCAATAAGATATTATCCGTGAGGGGTTTTACCAGCCGCAGGCCGGCAGAATAGCTTATCTGCATACTCTCACTGCTGTCTTTTTTCAACAGGAATAATGGTGAGGCAGATACATTGCTCACTGATTTGAACGGCATATCAGGCGATGCATAGGCTTCCAGGTACCAATCCGTATTGCGGCGGCTGTCTGCCGGGCAGATAATGATGTTCTTGAACTGGTTGGTATGGTTAAGGGTAGAGAGTTGTTTGTCCAGCAGGCTCTGAGACAGATCGTACCCACCCGTCAAAGTCGGTATGATGAATGCCGGTAGCAGGTTTTGTTGATAAGGCTCAATGATTTCCTCATGTGTATCTTCTGCCAGTTGGGTCTCCGTTACCTGGGTATTTTTGCCAAACGGGTGATACACTGTTGTGGTAAGATCCCTGCCGGAGGGATCTGTCGGGAGCAACAGATCGATGCCTGTTTTTCTGCGATTGCCTGACAGGTTTCTGCTGTTCACAGGCTGCTCATCTTTGGAATCGGTAATAGGCGTATGGATTTCTTCAGACAGGGAGGGTGCAGCAGGGGTAAGATCCCGGCGCTGGTTGTCAGAAGCGGGTGTTTGGGATGATGTACCCTCAGCAGGTATCGTTTTGCTGATATTGTTCTCTGTGGCTTTGGGCTGGTGCGAGGTGAAATACAGGTATCCTCCCCAGGCGGCCGCAGTTAATAGACCCAGTATCAGAACAGCTGCTGCCGGATAGCGGAACCAGAGGAAACCGACACGGTCATCGTCCTCTTCTTCCGGCCGGACTTTTTCCCAAAGGCCTGCAGGTACAGGTGCTTCCTGGTCATGCAATTTCCCGGCTACAAACTGGTCGAACTGTCCATCGCTGATACGGTCCCACAAAGCTGCCGGCACGGGTACTTCGGATCCGGACAGGGTGCCTGCTACAAAACTGTCAAATTGTTTGTCGTTGATCTTCTCCCATAAGCCATCCGGTACGGGAGCTTCTGCATCTTTGAGTTTACTGCCCACGAACTTATCAAATTGACCTTCCACGACCTTATCCCAAAGACCGGCTGGCACGGGCACAGCGTGATCTTTGAATTTGTCGTTAAAGAAGTCATCAAATTGGGTATCGTTCATTCTATACAGCAACTTTTTGTAATTGTAAGATTTGGTATTGCAGCATCTTTCGCGCCTTTACCAACTGGCTGCGACTGGTGCCGGGTTGAATATTCAGCATCTCTGCGATCTCTTCATGGCTGTATCCCTCTATGGCATTCAGGTTAAATACCAGGCGGTAGCCATCAGGTAACTGGCTGATCAGTCTCATGAGGTCTGCTTCCCCCAGCTCCGAATAGGCCTGGGCATCAATAGAAGGGGCGTTCTGGCTATTGTCGTCGATATCTTTGAACTGTAGTTTCTTTTTTTCCAGGTGGCGGATAGCGGTATTCACCACGATACGCCTGATCCACCCCTCAAAAGCTCCCTCGAACTTGAACTGTCCGATGTACTGGAACACTTTGATAAAAGCATCCTGGATCATATCTTCTGCTTCCATCTGGTCTTTGGCGTAACGGAGGCATACACTCATCATTTTGCCCGCATACTTATCAAAAAGCATACGCTGGCATCGGGCATCGTTGCGGATGCAACCTTTTATCAGTTCGTAATCTTCGGTCACCTGGGGAGCGTTTGTATAGTTTGGTATCCAGATAGATACCCCGGCAAGTTACTTCGTTGCCCTGGTTTTCTAATTATTTACCCGGAATACTTATGAGAAATCTGACATATGACAGATGTAGATATTTTCTAAGTAGCTGATTGTTAAACAGTCAGAAATTGTTCCTGGATATAATCCACCACATTTACCAGGCTACCCGTTTGCCGGTACACCGCCAGTTGCCGGTCGGCACCCGTACCCAGCTCGAATATCCGGGAAATGTATTCGATGGCTGGGCGGCTTCCCAGCTCATCCACCACATCGTCCACAAAATCGAGCAGTTCATAGATCAGGGCGCGGGTATTGACCTCGGTCTCTTTTCCGAAATCGATCAGGGTGCCATCGATGCCGTAGCGACTGGCCCGCCATTTGTTCTCATTGATCAGTGAGCGCTGGTAGATCATGAAATTCAGGTTCTGTCCCCGAAGTTTGTAGATCTTGGCACAGATGGCCTGGAAAAGGGCAGCAATGGCGATGGTTTCGTTGATGGTCATGGGTACATCGCAGATGCGGAACTCTACGGTATTGAAGAAAGGGTGTACCCGAAGGTCCCACCAGATCTTCTTGGCATTATCAATGCAGTTGGTTTTGATCAGCAGGTTCACATAATTCTCATAGGCTTCAATATTGTCGAAATAATCGGGTATGCCGGTGCGGGGGAATTTGTCGAACACTTTTGTTCGGAAAGATTTATAGCCTGTTTCCCGGCCTTCCCAGAATGGGGAATTGGTACTCAGGGCATACACATGCGGCAGGAAATAACGGGCCGTATTGGCAATATGGATGGCCATTCTGCGGTCTTCCATACCCACGTGCACATGCAGACCGAAGATCAGGTTACTCCGGGCGGCTTCCTGCAGCTCGTTCACGATCTCGCTGTAACGGGCGTGTTCGGTGATCAGTTGTGTTTCCCAGTGACTGAAAGGGTGTGTGCCCGCGGCTCCGATCCGGTAGCCCAGGTCCCCGGCTATCTGCGCTATATTGCCCCGCAGGGAAGCCACGTCTTTGAATGCTTCTTCTATGTTGCAGCAGATATCGGTGCCCACTTCCACCACCGCCTGGTGCATTTCTGCTTTTACCTTGTCTTTGAGGATCTTCTGGCCTTCCTGTACGATGCGTTGTTCATGGCTCTTCAGTTCCCGCGTATGCGGATCCAGTACCATGTACTCTTCTTCCACACCCAGCGTAAAATGTTTGTAATTCAAATTTCCCATAACAGCACTTTCTTTTATGCGTTGTTGTCGTGAATCGGCAATCGTGAGTAGTGAGTGGTGAGTAGGTTAGTTGAAATGGATACACTCATCATTCACAATTGACCACTCACCACTCCCCACTTCCTAATACAGTTTTTTCCCCGCAGCGCTTCGTTTCACATATTCGCCCCAGGTAAGATTATCGGCACCATCAACCTGGGCCTGTGCTTTTTCGATAGCGAAATTGGCAGCTGTTTCCACTACCCAGTCAAAATTCTCCTGGCCTACACTTTTGATGTCGGCATCCGGTGCGGGATTACAGAAATCAATGGCGTAAGGAACACCATCGCGTATGGCAAGTTCTACGGTGTTAAAATCGTAACCCAGGTATTGGTTGATACGCAGTACGATATCCGTCATCTGCTTCAACCGTTCATCTGAAGGTTTGAAATCAGCTACGTATCGCAGGTGGTGCGGGTTGCGGGGTTCGTACGACATGATGCGTACATGTTTTCCGCCAATGCAGTAACAGCGGTAATATTCTTCAAATAGGATCTCTTCCTGCAGCAGCATTACCAGCTGGTTGGTTTCACTGTGTTTTTCAAAGAAATCATCCATGCTGGTCAGCTTGTATACGTTCTTCCATCCGCCGCCTGCAAAGGGTTTCATGTAGGCGGGGAAACCCACGTAACGGAAAATGCTTTCCCAGTCCAGCGGGTAAGCCAGGTTACTGAACGACTGGTCAGAAGTATCCGGGGGAAGATCACGCGAAGGAAGGATCACCGTTTTGGGAACGGGTACCTCTATCTTGGTGGCAAGGCAATTGTTGAAGAATTTCTCATCGGCACTCCACCAGAAAGGATTGTTGATCACCGCGGTACCGCAGAGAGCTGCATTCTTCAGGTAGGCACGGTAAAAAGGGATATCCTGGCTGATCCTGTCAACGATCACGGAATAGCCGCTGGCTTCTCCCTGCATCACTTTGTCTATTCTCACGGGTTCTGCAATAATACCTGGTACATTTTTACTGTTGATTCTTTCCACAAAAGCCATCGGAAAACTTCTTTCCTGGCCAAACAGGATGCCGATCTTTTTCATATACAGTCGTTTGAAAGGTGAGTGGTTTCCCAGCGCAGGTTCCGTAGTGAATTTAGCGAAACTGATTTGAAATAAGAAAACTGCCGGTATAAATCTTTTCTATGATACGAGAGGGATAGTTTTACCCAGTGGGCTTTGTGGAGATTTCCTGCAGCAGAATTGTGATCATTCCGTTATTTTTGAAAACATGTCTGAACTCAGCCCATCTATCATAGGTACTTCTTTGATCACTGAACAATACACCCTTGTTTCCGAATACCTGGAGCGGGATGTACTGGTAGATATCTATTTGCCTGTAACGAATGTGCCCATCGACCAATTAAGCCTGTTACTGATCAACGACGGCCAGGATCTGCTTACGATGTCTTTCGACACGATACTGGAAGATCTGGTCAATTCCGGCGTTATTGAACCCCTTGTTTGCGTGGGTATTCATTGTGGTGCCGAAAGGAAAATGGAATACGGGACGGCTTACTCGGCCGACTTCAAAGGGAGAGGTGCCAAAGCGGGTTTGTATACCAAATTTGTGTTCGAGGAACTATTGCCTTTTATCCGCCGCACCTGTAAAGCGCCTTCTTTCAAACATAAATCCTTTGCGGGTTTCTCGCTGGGTGCATTGAGTGCCATGGATATTGTATGGAATCATGCCAGTGAATTCAATAAAGTGGGTTTATTCAGTCCCTCGCTCTGGTGGAGAAGAAAAGCTTACGAAGATGGGTACGACGATGAATCGGATCGTCTCATGCACCTGCAGGTACGGAAAGGCGGTTTTTATCCCTGGCTGCAACTATTCATTGAATGCGGTAAACTGGATGAAATAGCCGACAGGAACAGCAATGGGGTCATCGATTCTATAGATGATGCATTGGACCTGATTGTGGAGTTGAAAGCCAAAGGATATACCGATGCCCATATCGAATACCTGGAGCTGGAAGAAGGCAAACACGATGTGCCCACCTGGCGCAAGGTATTTCCTGAATTCCTGAAATGGGGATGGGGGAGATAACGAGTGAATAAAAATCTTGCCTATATGACATAAAAAAACCGGGGAAATACCCCGGTTTTTTTATGTTGGTGTTACATGTATTAGAAGATATAACGGATACCAAACTGGGCCTGCCATACATCATTGATACCGGTTCCCTTACGGTAAGTGGTATAATTGATGCTGTTGTTCACACGGTTCATCCTGAATACAGGTACGCCGGTTGCTGCATCCACACCTGCTGCTGCCAGCGGGTTAAATGTGTTTACAAAGTAGCTCACGCCTGACGCATGGTTCAGGAGATTGCCGACGTTGAAGATGTCAAACCTCAATTGTACGGTATGCCTGTTCTTACCAATGTTTCTGAACAGTTCAAGTTGTGTAGAAAAGTCGAAACGCACCAGGTATGGCATCAATACGCCGTTACGCTGTACGTATTTACCACGGTTCTTACTCAGGTATGGATCCTGGTTGATGTAATTGTCAAATGCTGTTTTCTGCTCTGCAATGGTTGCAGCAGGTGCAGAACCTGAGGCTGACAATGCCAGGAAGTTCATTTCGCTCTGGTCGCGGGGTACATACATCAGGTCATTGCCGCTTACACCATCACCGTTCATATCGCCGCTATAGGTATAAGAGAAACGGCCCTGGTTTTGCGACTGCCCATATAATGAGAACTGCAGGGCAGAGAATTTACCCAACTCTATACGGTAGTTCACGTTACCGATTACGCGGTTACGTATTTCGTTGTCGCTATAAGCCATGTCGATATTATTGTTACCACGCACGCTCTGGATAGCTGTCCAGGAACTGAATGCGATGGAACCGGGCGACATGTAATCACGGGCCCTGGTAAATGTATAAGCTACCATCCAGCCCAGACCTTTTGATTTGGTCGGTTTTTCGATCTTGATGGTTGCCGCAATGGAAGTGGCCAGTGGAGCGCTTTCCATTACAGTGGCATCAGAAAGTTTAGGATTGATACGGATCGCATTGTTTTGTGCAGTACCCGATAACCCTACTCCTGCAAAACGAGGCCTGTTATCCGGTCCGTTGAAGGTAGCGGTAGCAGGAACCAGGTTAGCATTGTAATAGTTGATGGTAGACAGTGCCTGGGTAAAGATCAGTTCCCCTGTTGCTACGATGTCCTGATAGATTTTCTGGTCAACGGCTAAGTTGGCACGCAGTACCTGCGGGAACCGGAAACTCTTCTCAGTGGCAGCGATGTTATAAGAAGACGCTGGTACACCGGGATTAGGTGCAAAACTTGGGTAGCTGGCGGGTGTATTGGGGTTAAATGGATAGGCTGCGGTATTATTGGTATTTACACCACCGTTCAACACACCATTGTTACCCATCTGGTTACTGATAAATACAAAAGAAGGACGGCCAGTGAACAGACCTACACCACCACGTAACTGGGTAGATTTATCTCCCTTGATATCATAGTTAAAGCCAACCCTTGGGCTGATCATCAGTTTGGCACTGGGTAATTGTGAAGTGCTGAGTTTTACAGAATTCAGATTGTTGTCAATGAAATTCATATTGTCAACCTCTGTATTGGTGAAACCGGAGCCTGAAAAATAAGGCACTTCAAAACGGATGCCATAGGTAAGATTGAAGTTTGGTTCCAGGTTCAGCTCATCCTGCACATAGGCAGCGATCTGGCGGGCTTTGGTAGTTACCAACCAGGCACCACCACCAGGCAGGTTGCTGAAGTTGGCACGGTAGTTACGCATGAAGACCGGGCTGTAAGTGGCGTTTGGATTGACCAGGTAAGCATTGGCAGCTGTGTAAAAATCTGCCAGGCTGTTGAATGTATATACACCATTGATCAACGGGGTGAAACCATTTGTGAAAGTGAAACTTTCATAAGAAATACCTGCAGAGATGGTGTGTTTACCGGCATACATGGTCAGGTTATCGCTAAACTGCCAGGTATCTGTATTCAACAGGTTATTGGGTGTGAACGGATCATTACCGAAAGAGATATAGTTCAGGCTCTGGCTGGTCTGGGCACTCGGTACAGCAGAAGTGCCTGAAGTAGGGATCGCTGTCAGCGGGTTACTTCCATCCTGGATATCCACCATCGGGAAGTTACCACCTTTTACGGCTCTGAAATCCCTGTTGGCGGTATAACCAAAAGTGATCTCGTTGCTGATCTTATTGCTGAAGCGGCTGTTCAGCTGACCAATGATGCCGTAGATGTTGTTATTGATAATGTACGCAGAATTGGCGAATGGGAGAGCATTGGCATTGGGGCCCCTGGTACCATTGGTTGTGTTACTGCTGCTGACACCCACATCTCTTTTTGATTTCAACAGGTTACCCCTGATGCTCAATTTGTGTTTGTCGTTGATGTTCCAGTCGATACGAACAACAGCCTTATCACTCTTGGTTACAAAGGGATATCCCTGGTAAGGTCCTGGATCGTAATTGAATTTTGTTTTCAGGAAGGTTGACAAAGCATCCAGATCAGCAACTTTTACACGTGAAGTGTTTCCGCTGATGGGTTGTGTACCGTTGCTGGCATCTGCAGTAAAAAGAGAGCCTACATCGTTTCTTCTTTCCGCTTCATAGTTCAGGAAATAGAACAATTTGTTTTTAATGATGGCTCCGCCAAGGCTGGCTCCGAATTGTTTTACATCGAAAGCGTTGGTGACTACATCCTGTTTACCAGCGGCGCCGGCTTTGGTTCCTACATATCCTTCGTTACGTACATTGTAGAAGGCAGTACCGTGCAGACTGTTGGTACCGCTTTTGGTAACGGCATTGATACTGGCCCCAGTAAAACCTGCATCTTTCAGGTTATAGGGAGATACGTTGATCTGGATCTCCTGGATCGCATCCAGGGAGATCGGGGCAGAGTTGGTTTGTCCGCCATTCAGTGCGCTCAGACCAAAAGAGTTATTGAAGATGGATCCGTCCAGCGTGAAATTGATGGCACGGGCATCCTGACCTGCAAATGACAAGCCATTAGACTGAGGTACCAGGCGTGTGATATCTGTAACGTTACGGCTGATGGTAGGCAGTGAGCTGATCAGTCTTGAGTTGATATTGGTGGAAGCACCTTTTCTGTCTTTAGAGATCAGTGCACCTTTTCTGCTCAGGCTACCGCTTACAACTACTTCTGATAATTGGGTACTATTGTCGAGCAGTGATACATCCACTACAGACGGTTCTCCCAGCTGGATATACACATCCGTAATGGTTTCGGTTTTCAATCCAACATACGTGATGGTGATTTTGTAAGGTCCGCCTACGCGTAAAGCGGGCAGGTTGAATTTTCCGGAATTAACAGAAACTGTTTTGTAACGGGTTCCTGAGGGTTCGTGTACCGCTTCTACCGATGCTCCGGTGAGCGGCTGGTTCTTACTGTCTTTTACCGTACCGGTCAGGGTACCACCAGTTACCTGGGCCATAACTGCTGTTATGGAAAAGAGAAGTACTGTCACTAAAAGTGATAGTCTCTTGAACGATTGCATAGTTTGTTAGTTTTTTGAGCCGCAAATATCTGTTGCTAATGCGGTATTTGGAAACAAAATGGAAACATAATAATTACTTAATCCGAAAAAAATGGCTGTTTTCACTCCTGAATCGTATTGCCAGGGATTCGGTTAGACGGTAAAAAACATTGATAAAATAAAACCCCGCATTTGCGGGGTTTTATTTTATCAGAAACTTGTGGTTTTCTTAGAAAGTGAAACGCACACCCAACTGGCTTATCCAGCGTGCTGCATAAGCGGCATTGGTACTTGTGCTCACACCCCATGCAGATGATATGCTTGGGTTAAAGCGGTAAGTAGGCGTCAGGTCGGTAGCGCTCTTGTATCCGGCAAACTGGACCAGAGAGAACTGATCGTTGCTCTGGAAGTACTGGCGGCCCCAATCCCTGTTCAGCAGGTTACCAAGGTTGAATACGTCATAAGTCACCTGGAACTGGTAGCGTTTACCAGCCACTTTGATATTGAAATCCTGTGCAATTTTCAGGTCAACAATATTGGTGAAAGGTAAACGGCTTCCGTTTCTTTCAGCATACTGACCGCGACGGTTACGCAGGTAATCATCTTTGGTGATATAAGCTTCCAGGGCGGCTTTCTGTACATCTGGAGCGGCAGTAACACCACTGCCTGTTACAAAAGTCATAGCAGCCAGGTCGGCACTGGTAGGTACATAGATCAGGTCATTACCACCAGTCAAACCATCATCTCTGGTCATACTGTTAGAACCATATACATAACTCAGTGGTGAACCGGATTGACCGGTATAAGCCAAGGTAATGGTAGTGGCCAGCGTTTTATTGGCATATTCGAATTTCTTGCTCATGTAAGCGAAGATCCTGTGACCTGCGCTGAAGTCAGAAATAGAACGGCCGATATAGTTACGCCCGTTTACGGTTTCCATGAACCTCCACTGGCTCAGGTTTACAGAGCTGGTTCCTTCGTTCTGAACGGTTGAGTTACCATAGCTATAGTTCAGTTCGAAAGTGAAATTGGTACGGGTACGCTTGGTTACGGTAGCGGTCATACCATAAGAGAAACCGGTTTTTTCTGAGTTATTGGTCAGCAGGATGGCATTGTCATAAGGATTTGAACCGTCGGCATTGATAGGGATTTTACCATTGTTAACGGTAGAGTATACCTTACGGGTATCTGGTCCAACTGCATTGGCAACAGGAGGCAGCAGGTTGATATTGGTATAGCTGATCTCGTTGATGTTTTTAGAGAAATATCCTTCCAGGGTAGCAGACCAGCCATCGCTGAAGCGCTTATCAAATGCCAGAGAGGTTCTGAAGATCTTAGGCAGTTTGAATTCTGAAGAAACCAGGTTCAAAGGTCCTTTGGTCACACCGGCACCCACTTCGCTGGGTGTCCACTGGCCATTCGGATTTGAACGGAAACGGATCTGGGCTAATTGGGTTGCATTGGCAGTGTATCCTCCAATGAAGATACCGTTGTTGTTGAAGATACCGCCTGGCCATACCAGTGGGATACGTCCGACGAACAGACCAAAACCACCTCGGATAGTCAGGTTTTCATCAGGTATTTTGTAAACGAAACCTACACGTGGTGACAGCGACAAAGGAATCTTCGGCGCTTGTCCGGAACGTGCCCCTTTCAGATCCCAGTACTGGGAGAATTTAGGGATAGCTATATTATTGGTATAATCATCTGCCCATGGAATACTCAGGAATTTAGAGTAATCGGCACGGATACCGAAGTTCAATGTCAGGTTCTCAGATGCCCTGTACTCGTCCTGTAAGAACAAGGAACCGGAAGCATATTTAAATTTAGCAGCAGCATTGGTGTTATCGCCCTTTCCATTGTCAATTTGTGGGAAACCATAAGAATAGGCGCTTGGTGCCGCTCCGGTCAGGAATGCATTCAGGTTAGCATAGGTATAGTTACCGAATGTATTCTGGATAAAGGCATTAAACACGCTGCTGTACTCCCAGTCAACACCCACTTTCAGACCGTGTTTGCCCAGGGTGAATTTGAACTCGTCGATAACGGTCCAGTTCTTTTGGGTCAGCAGGTTTACGGTAGAGCTGTTATCTGGTCCGAAGATGATCGCGCCAGAACCGTCATTGATCCTTACGCGGGGGAAGTCCTGTCCCAGCGGGCTACGGTCGTCAGATACGTCTGTAAAAGTTACCAGGAATTTATTGGTAGCATTTCTGCCTACAATACTTTTCAGTTCGGCAGAAGTTGAGTTACTGCGGGTGGGGAAACGGTATCCGTTGTTGTAGAAGTTGATGGTACCGGTGCTGCTGCTGCTGGTATTCAAACGCTCACCTTTTGTGTAACGGTTGCTCAGGGTCAGTTTGTGCTTATCGCTGATGTTCCAGTCGATACGGGAAGCGATCCTGTCGGCCTTCACTTCTTCTGTATTATCCAGGAAACCGCCGGGCTCATAACCATAAGTGGTACGCAGGGTATTGGCCAGTCCATTCAGGGTAGCCAGGTCCTTAGTGTTACCGTTATAGGAATTGAAGTCAAACGGCTGAGGACGGATATCGCGCTGAAGATCTACGTTGATGAAGTAGAACAGTTTGTTTTTCACAAATGCTCCACCCACACGGAAACCATAGGTCTTTTTGGAGAAGTTACTCAGTTTTACTGCATTCTCTTTCAGGCCTGTTGGTGTTTTACCCGCCAGGTTCTGGTTTTGTAAGAAATAGTAAACGGAACCTTCGGTCTTATTGGTTCCTCCTTTGGTAATTGCGTTGATACCACCGCCTACGAAGTGACCCTGGGCCGCATCGTAAGGAGAAATTACCACCTGGAACTGATCGATCGCATCGATAGAGATCGGAGAAATGCTTGCCTGACCACCATTGGTTCCGGAAGCAGCCAGACCAAATACGTCGTTATTGATGGCGCCGTCCACGTAGAAGGCATTATAACGGTTGTTCTGTCCTGCAATGGAAATGGCACCTTCGGTACCGTTCACCAGTTTGGCCTGGGGAACCGCGCGGAGGTAATCATATATATTACGTCCTACTGTAGGTAAGTTGGCCATTTTATCACGGCCTACAGTGGTTTCTGTACCTCCCTTACCGGAAGCTTCAGTGGTTTTGCGCAAACCGGTAACCACAACATTACCCAGGTTGGATGCTTTGGGCGCTAATGCAAAATCTACCTTGTAAGAGTCACCCAGGGTAAGATAGATGTCTGTCTTTTTCTCGTTGGCAAAGTTGATAAACGAAACTTCAACAGAATAAGGACCGCCCGGGTTGAGGTTGCTCACATCAAAACGGCCGGCTGAACGGCTTTGAACGCGGTAAATAGTACCGGTGGGTTCATGG
The DNA here is from genome assembly GCF_058231045.1 of Sediminibacterium sp. FW305-C-269. Taxonomy (NCBI): domain Bacteria; kingdom Pseudomonadati; phylum Bacteroidota; class Chitinophagia; order Chitinophagales; family Chitinophagaceae; genus Sediminibacterium; species Sediminibacterium sp. FW305-C-269. The sequence continues at coordinate 312,423 of NZ_JBIQXQ010000003.1, forward strand.
ATCACCGTTACAGTTGCACCTACCAGGGGCTCACCCGTATTGGTTTTTACAGAACCGCCCATACTACTGGTGGTGGTCTGTGCCAGGCCAAACGCCGGCAAGAGCAAAACCGCCAGTACAAATTGTACAATTCTTTTACTTAGCATAGTGTTAATTTTTCAAGTGCAAAGAAAGCAAATATTCTTTTGTGTATTAACAGCTTATATTAACATCTTGTCATTAAACAAGGCTGTCTATAAATTCAGTCGAATTATTGGTATTTCCTTATTTTTTTTTAATATGTGATTGTTTTTGTCCATAAAAACAAGCTTTTTGTTATATAGTATTTAATTAACAAGGGGTTTTTATCATCCAATCCGGCCCTGAATTGTTAATTTCCCTTGCCCGGCGGTCTAAAACGGTATTTTTTGTGGGATTGTATGGGAATCCTTGACGCTTTGCTTTCGGTTTTCGTAAAAATCGGGTCATAAAAGGGGCTTTCTTTCTGATTATTCCGGAAGTAAAGGCACAGGACTGTAATTTTGCACTTCAATTATTGATTATGCTAGACAGGATTGAACATGCCATCGAAGACATACGGGCCGGTAAAATGGTCATAGTGGTAGATGATGAGGACCGTGAGAATGAGGGCGATTTCATCATAGCCGCCCAGCATGCCAGTCCGGAAGTCATTAATTTCATGAGCAAAGAAGGTCGCGGACTGATCTGTGCGGCATTGACCGAAGCGCGTTGTGCCGAACTGGACCTGGGTCCCATGGTCGTTTCGAATACCTCCCTGCATGAAACCGCTTTTACCGTATCGGTTGATCTGATTGGTCAGGGTACCACAACGGGAATTTCGGCGCAGGACAGGGCCAAAACCATACAGGCTTTGGTGAATCCCCATACGCAACCTGCTGAGTTGGGCAGGCCCGGTCATATTTTTCCATTGAAAGCAAAGACTGGCGGCGTATTACGCAGAGCCGGTCATACAGAAGCTGCGGTTGACCTGGCCAGGCTTGCCGGATTGGAACCTGCCGGTGTGCTGGTGGAAGTAATGAATGAAGACGGAACCATGGCCCGGCTGCCAGAACTCCGGGAGATCGCTAAAAAATTCGGTATGAAGATCATTTCCATCAAGGACCTGATCGATTACCGCCTGAAGACGGATTCGCTGATCGAAGAACTGGTACGGGTTGATATGCCCACCAAATACGGCCATTTCACACTTGTTGCCTTCAAAGAAAAAACTACCGGTGCGGAACACCTGGCACTGATCAAAGGTAGCTGGACGGAAGATGAAGCGGTACTGACCCGCGTACATAGCAGTTGCTTTACCGGCGATATTCTCGGAAGTTTCCGTTGCGATTGTGGCGAGCAGTTGCACAAAGCCATGCAAATGGTGGAACAGGAAGGCAAGGGCATCATCCTGTACATGAACCAGGAGGGACGAGGTATTGGCCTGATCAATAAACTGAAAGCTTATAAATTACAGGAAGAAGGCATGGATACGGTGGAAGCCAACCTGCACCTGGGTTTTGGTATGGACGAACGTGATTATGGGGTAGGTGCCCAGATACTTCGCTACCTGGGTGTTACCAAGTTGCGCCTGATGAGTAATAACCCACGCAAACGCGCCGGCCTGAAAGGGTATGGGCTCGAAATGGTAGATACGGTTCCTATTGAGATCCGCCCCAATACCCATAACCGGAAATACCTGGAAACCAAACGGGATAAACTGGGACACGAAATATTGGGAAAATAAACAGTCATGTTCAGTTCTTATGTATAAAAGAAAAGGCCTCAATATCATTGAGGCCTTTTCTTTTTATCTGTGTCCATGATGATTCCCATGTTCTGCATCTTCTTTTTCTTTTTCCTTGTCGTAAGCCTTGATGATGGCTTTTACCAGGCGGTGTCGCACCACATCTTCTTCCGTTAACTCGATATGTGAAATGCCATCGATGTTCTTGAGGATACGGGTCGATTTTTCCAGGCCGCTGCGCATGTTCCGGGGCAGGTCTACCTGGGTGGGATCGCCGGTGATGATGGCTTTCGCGTTGGCACCGATACGGGTAAGGAACATCTTCAGCTGAAGATCATTGGTATTCTGTGCCTCATCCAGGATGATGAAGGCATTGTCCAGCGTGCGTCCGCGCATATAGGCCAATGGTGCTATCTCGATGGTGCGGGTACTCATGTAATAACCGAGTTTGTCGGCAGGTATCATATCGTCCAGCGCATCGTATAAGGGACGCAGGTAAGGGTCGATCTTTTCTTTCAGGTCGCCGGGAAGAAAACCCAGGCTTTCGCCAGCTTCCACCGCCGGACGTGTGAGGATGATCTTCTTCACAACCTTATTTTTTAAAGCCCTTACTGCCAGTGCTACGGCAGTATAGGTTTTACCGGTACCCGCCGGACCGATGGCAAAAACAATATCATTCCGGTCAACCGCATGCACCATCTTTTTCTGGTTCTGCGTTCGGGCCCTTACAGTTTTTCCGTTCGGACCAAATACCAGGATGTCGTTGGGATTACGGTCAACAAAATTGTCGATGGCCTCTGCGTCGTCGCCACCGAGGATCTGTTCAAAATAGTTTTCACTCAGATGCCCGTTTCGTTCCAGGTACTGAATAATGAGGTCGATCTTTTCTTTTGCTGTTTCGATCTGTTCAGGAGCCCCGCTCAGTTTTAATTGCGTCCCGCGGGAGAGGATCTTTAACAAAGGGAATTTCTTTTTCAGCAAATCTAACTTTCCGTTATTGACACCAAAGAATTCGATGGGATTAACGGATTCGAGGTTGATGATGGTTTCTGTCAAGCTGATGAGATTTTATGGATTAGTAAGATCTGAACTACTATTCCAAATTTAACTGGAAGACCCTATAAAATCCTAACACATCTTATACACAGATGTGGATACCGAAACAGGAAAAATCAATGTGAAATTTCTGTGAACTTTTCCCGTATCGTATTCCTGATCATAAAGAATGATGCTATAATTTTTTCAGGGCTGCAATGGTAGCAACCGGATCCTTTGATTTGAAAACGGTATTGCCCGCTACCAGCACATCGGCGCCGGCCTGCAGGATAGAAGGCGCATTCTCTAAGGTTACGCCACCATCGATCTCGATGAGGGTATTGGCACCCCTTTCGGTAATGAGTTGTTTGAGGGCCCGGATCTTATCGAGTGTACGTGGAATAAATTGCTGACCGCCAAAACCGGGGTTAACGCTCATCAGGCAAACCAGGTCAATGTCCTGTATGATATCGGTGAGTTGGTCTACCGGGGTGTGCGGGTTGAGTGCCACGCCGGCTTTCATGCCCAGGCTTTTGATCTGCTGCAGGTTACGGTGCAGATGCGGACAGGCTTCAATATGCACCGTAAGGATATTGGCACCGGCTTTCTGGAACGCTTCGGCATATTTACCGGGTTCCAATATCATCAGGTGTACATCACATACCTTGGTGGTGGCTTTGCAGACCGGTTCGATCACCGGGAAGCCAAAACTGATATTGGGAACAAAACTTCCATCCATCACGTCCAGGTGAAACCAGTCGGCTTCACTGGCATTCAGCATCTCGCAATCTTTCTGCAGGTTCAGAAAATCGGCACTTAACAGTGATGGGGCAATGATCGGCATAACTCTGATTTGTAGTGCGAAATTGCGGAAATTTATCCTTTTACGGAGATTAAATTTATGAAGCGCCCAAGCGTTTCAATGCATCACTAGCTTCGGTTAACCCGGGATCAAGTATCAGCGATTTCTTATAGTTATCAATCGCTTCTGCCGGATGTTTCAATTTTTCTTCACATTTGGCCGTCCAGTAATACCCGTCTGCATAGGTGTTTTTGATGGTTGTCACCGTACGGAATATCTCAAGTGCTTCCTGGGTTTTCTGCGCATCGAAATACAGAAAACCTTTTTCCATATAGGCTTCCATATAATTCAGGTCGTTCCGGATACAATTATCAAAAGCTGCTATTGCTTTTGATTGATTGCCGGTTCTTGCCAGATAGACACCTGTGATAAAGTGGCAGTGTGCAGTGTATTCTCTACCCATATGCTGATCGGCTACCTGCTGGCAAAGCAACAGGGCGGTGCTGTCTTTTTTTTCTGCCAGCAGATTGGCAGCGGCCAGTATGGCGTCTGGTGAAGGATAGATGCGAATGGCATACCGATAGGAGCGGAGAGCACCATTGGTATCGCGGGAGTTTTCCTGCAACATGCCTTTGCGGTACCAGAAGCCATTATTCAGACTGTCGTTCCGGATTAGTGAATCCATCTGTGCCAATGCCTGCCCGTATGCGCCCAGACTGTCCAAAGCATCTACCAACTGCATCCGCAGCCTGATACTGTCGGGGTATTTATCCAGCTTGTTAAACAGCTCCTGTACCTGGGCCGGGAGCTGGTCCTGGGTAAGATTGCCTGATGGTGGAACCTTTGCCTCGTTTTTACAGGCGATCCCTAACAATAGGCAACTGGCAACTATCCATACTCTCATACTGCAAAATTATGGAGATAGGGTATGTCATGACATTTTTCTGACACAAGAGAGGGGCTTCGCACCTATTTTTGTCGAATATTAACATAAGACTGTATGAAAAAAGGATTGTTTGTATGGATCTGTTCTGTAGCGGGTATTGGCCAGCTTATGGCCCAGGCGCCTGCAGCTGCATCGGACTCGGTGCTGTTTGCCGGTGAAAAACATTTCAAGAATGTTCGCCAGCTCACTTTTGGCGGTGATAATGCAGAAGCATATTGGAGTTATGATGGTAAACACATCATTTTCCAGCGTACGAATCCTAAAGAGGGGATCAATTGTGATCAGATCTTTATCGGAAAACTGCCATCTTCACCCAATGAGGAGTTCACTTATAAGATGGTGAGCAGCGGTAAAGGACGAACCACTTGCGCCTTTTTTCTTCCCGATGGAAAACATATTATTTATGCTTCCACACATTTAGGCGCGGATAACTGTCCGCCCACCCCGGATCGTGCAAAATATGGTAACCGTTATATCTGGCCATTGTACAACAGCTACGATATTTTTATGGCCGATCTGAATGGCAAGATTGTGAAACAGCTGACCACGGCCAAAGGTTATGATGCCGAAGCCACTCTCTCTCCTGATGGAAAAAAAATGATCTATTGCAGTGATAAGGAAGGTGATCTGGAATTGTATATCATGGACCTCGCTTCCGGCAAAGAGAAACGCATTACCCATATGCTGGGTTATGATGGCGGTGCATGGTTCAGCCCGGACGGTAAAAAGATCGTTTGGCGTGCCAGTCGCCCCAAAACCGATGCGGAGATCAGGGAATACAAAGAGCTGCTGGCCGATGGCATGGTGGCGCCTACCAATATGGAAGTATGGGTGGCCGATGCTGATGGAAGTAATGCCCGTCAGATCACCAATTTGGCGCAGGCCAACTGGGCACCTAACTTTACACCTGACAGCAAACGCATTATTTTTTGCAGCAACCACGAATACAAAAGGGGCTTTCCGTTCAATATGTACCTGACCGATATCAATGGTAAGGGCCTTGAAAAGATCAGCCGGGATAAAGGATTTGATGCATTTCCCATGTTCAGTCCCGACGGCAAAAAGATCCTATTCTCTTCCAACCGAAACAATGGAGGAACCAGGGATACGAATTTGTTTGTAGCGGAATGGGTGGAGTAGGGAGTTGTGAGTGATTGCCTTTTGCAAAAGAAACTTTCGTGTTTATTCAAAGCCTTGATTATCTTTCGACCTTAAAAAAAATACTATGCAGACAGGAATGGTTCACTTACATAATTTTCTTCGTTGGGTGATATTGATATTGTTGTTGGTATCGATCATCAAAGCCTATACCGGTTGGCAGGGCAAAAAGGCTTTTGCTGCGGGTGACAAAAAAATATGGCTGTTCACCATGATCAGCGCCCATATCACTTTGTTACTGGGACTGTACCAGGTGGCATGGGGCCGTTATGGTTTCTTCACCAAAACCTTGCCGGAAGGTACCAGTGTGATGAAAGATACCTTTTATCGTTTTTTCTGGGTGGAACATCCACTCGGAATGATCATCGCTATTACTTTGATCACGCTGGGCCATGGTATGGCTAAAAAGCCTGTGAGTGATGAAGCGAAATACAAGAAAGCATTTATCTATTTCCTGCTGGCGCTGATCGTGATCTTCGCCACCATCCCATGGCCTTTCCGTGAGATCGTCGGAAGACCCTGGTTCCCGGGAATGAACTAAATAAAGAAGCCGCATTTATGCGGCTTCTTTATTTAGCGTATGTTCTAATGGATTACCGGCTACCCAATTCTATCACTTCGCATTGTTTCATTTCTGTACCATCGATCACAAACCGGATCAGTGTTCTTGTTTTGTGCCAGCCCTGTTTGCCTGCAGCGCCGGGATTCATGTGCAGGCAATGCTGTTTGTCGTCGTACTGGATCTTTAATATATGTGAATGGCCGCAGATGAACAATTGTGGCTGGTGTTGCGCTATCAGGCGTTTGGAGGCGGGATTGTATTTTGGCGGATAACCGCCGATATGTGTCATCAGAATGGTCACCTGTTCACAGGTCCAGACCAGTGTTTCGGGGAACTGGCTTCGGATATCCTGTCCATCAATATTCCCGTATACACCGCGTAGAGGCTTACATTGTTGCAAAGCTTCTGCGATTCCGGCACTGCCAAAATCGCCGGCATGCCAGATCTCGTCGCAATTGGCAAAATGCCGGAATACAGCATCATCCAGATAATCGTGCGTGTCTGATATCAGTCCGATGGTCGTCATACGCTGCTAAGATACTGGCAGGAAGGATAAGAACCGTTGGCTGATTTCTATATACCTTAGTGAGTAACGGTTCAAACAGTGAACATATGACAAAACGAATTTTCATCGTGATCATAGCAGGTATCCTGCTCCAATCCTGCAGCGGCAGCCGGACCATGCATTGGCCGGTACGGAAAGATGCGCATAGCGTACAAACAGGAACCGATTTTTATCAGCAGGTAGCCGCTGTTCAATGGCGCGAAAGGGATTCTCTTGCAAAACAGGAGATACTTGCCGGCAACTTTCCAGGCTTTCTCCGGAAATTTGCCCGGATTCGGGTTTTGTTGACGGACAGTATTACTGGTAAAACCATACAGGCGCATTATTTTGTTTCACCCGATTATCTTTCACTGGGTACTGACAATGACTGGGCAAGGATCCCGCTGACGCCTATGGCTGCGCAGGTGATTGCTGATAGTTTTCATTGTTTTCTTCCTACCCGCAAAATGGTGAATGATATTTATGCACAGGCGGCAGTAAAACTGGCGCCGGTTCCCATGTATGCCTTCCGCGACAGCTCGGTTACCATGTGGCAGCATCACCTGATCGTGGAGGGACAGCGGAAAGGGAGAAAGGGATTGATAGGAGGGATCAAAAAAGATGTAGTGATCTCGGGAAAGGTTTCGCGCGACCCGCGTCCCGACAGGGAAGCGATTTATGGCTGGCACAAATTGGATGGCAAGCCGATACAGCCATTGTACACGGGTCATATTAACTGGTGGGTGGATTATAGTCATGGTATCCGCCTCGTATACAGAACTATCTGGGTGAATGGTAAAGCCATGGATTACACCGAAGTAATGAAAGATCCTGTTTTGCAGAAATTGTTATGTGATGAGGAATGGTGTGATTTTGTGAGGTATTGAGGGGGGAGGGGTTAAACAGGTTAGAGTGGTTAAAATGGTTAAAAGGGTTATACAGGTTAAAAGGGTTAAATGTGGCAAGATTGTTAGGGGCGATAGGGATGTGTACGCTTTCCTTCTTTAACCCTATTTAACTATTTTAACCCTTTTAACTACTAAACTACCAAATACCTCTCTTCCAAAATAACCTTATGATGCAGCAAATGGCCGAACAGGATAAAACCGATGGCATTGGCGGTTACGGGCAGGTTACTGGCGATGCCTTGCTCTGCCAGTTGTTCTGGACTAAGGGAGGCCATGAGCAGGTCGGAAGATTTGCGTACGGCAACAAACTCCTCTTTCAGTGAGGTAAAAGATCTTTTATTGGCCTGTGCGTGTTGTGCATAACTGTCTTCGTCAAAGGAAGCCAGTGGGGTTTTGTCTTTACGGGAAATACGTAATATGCGGTAAGCGAAAATTCTTTCTGCATCAATCACATGCTGCAGTAGCTCTTTAATACTCCATTTGCCTTCTGCATAACGATAGTCGGCTTTGTCTTCCGGAAGTGATGTGTAAAAATCGTTAAGTTCAGCAGCGTAGCGTTGAATGGCTTCGGCCACACTGTCCGCTGCTACTTGTGAAATATACCTGGCGAAATATGCTGGGAATTCAGCGGATTGTGGTCTGGGCATTATCTATTGGATTTTGTGTTTTTCTGGGAAGGGATATTGGATGGTTTTACCGGTGTTTTCAGGATAACTGCTGCAGCTGTTTTGGTAGTGTCGGCACTTACAACAGCTTTGTAGGCATTAATGATACCCCCTGTTTTGCTTAATAAGGTGAAAGGAACTTCTTCGTCCTTGGTGCCGGGCTTTACAACGGTCAGGGTATTCTCGGGTTGTACCGCCGATTCCTCAATGATTTTTTTCACCTGAACGGCGGTCAGTTCAGGATAATATCCGCGTATCATGGCGGCAAGGCCACTTACGATGGGGGCCGACATACTGGTTCCTTTCAGGTTGCCGTACTGGTTACCGCCGGGGAAAGTGGAGTATATTTTTACGCCGGGGGCAAATACATCTACATTCCGTTTGCCATAATTACTGAATTCGGCCGCTATGCTGCCGGTGATTTTTGGATCACTGCTGGATCCTACGGTGATAAAATTCTTTGCAGTTGTGTTCCACTGCTTGAGCCACGGATTGGGGAAATTCTCTTTTTCGTCCAGGTTATTACTTTCGTTACCCGATGCATGAACAATGAGGACATCATGCAGTTCTGCATATTTTACCGCACTGTCTACCCATCTTTTTTCGGGGGAGAAGGATTTGCCGAAACTCATATTGATCACTTTGGCGCCATTGTCTACGGCATAATGAATGGCCAGTGCCACATCCTTATCGTATTCATCGCCATCGGGCACTACGCGCATGATCATCAGCTTGACATTGTCGGCCACACCGTCGATCCCGATCCCGTTATTGCGTTGTGCTGCAATCAGACCTGATACATGTGTGCCATGTTTAGCGTTGCTGATTGGCCCCATTACATCGTTGTTGCCATAAAACCGGTCGGAAATGTCTTCATAGTTGTCTTTGACGATCTCGGCCCGGTAATCGATCGGTGGCGTATCTTTGGATTCAAAAGCCATTTTCTTGGCTTCCACATATTCATCAAGATCGGCAATGGTATTGGTATTCTTCTCATCAGGATCCACACCGATCATCTTGATACAGGTCAGGTACCCGAATTTTGCTTCGCGGGCCGCTTTGCTCCTGGGTTCAAATTTTTCCAGATAGTCGCAGGTGTATTCTTCCAAGCCCATTTCTTTGCGTAATACTTTGTCGTGTCGTTTAATGGCTTTTGCGGTTACTTCCACAAACAACAATTCAACCTGCTCATCAGAACTGAAATTGAGTTCGCTGGCTGCTTTTTTCCAGGTAAGGTATTGCTCTTTTTCATTGCTTGCGAGGGCTGCAGTATCCACTGACTGACCCGAGAACTTTCCCTTTAAACGATGGTATACGCGAGATCTTTCATCGGAAGTGCGGCATACATCGCGACCATCTTTCCCGCCCAGGAAATTCCAGCCGTATACATCGTCCACGTAGCCGTTGCCGTCGTCATCTATTCCATTGCCCGGAATTTCTTTGGGGTTATGCCAGAGTATATTCTTCAGGTCTTCGTGTGTCGTATCAACACCTGAATCCAGCACTGCAACGATCACGGGTTTGGAAGTTTTGCGTTTTTCTTTCAGGAAAGTATAGGCTTTGTTTAGACTGATGCCATAAAAAGAATCCTGTGCATAATCCATCAGGTGCCATCCTTTAGGTACTTCGGTCTGTGCATGCCCCTGGTAGAAAAAGAAAGGCAATGCCACTATGGCAACAACAATCCCACGATGCATCATTTTGTAAAAGTGTTTTCTATGCTTACAAATTTGAGAAATGATAACGATAATATAATGAAGCGTGCTTAGTTTTAGGAAAACCTTAATTTCTCAATGGTTTCCTATCTATTGTATTGGTTATCAATATAATGAAAAAGTTGAAGTCAAAGATTCTCCTATTGTTTTTTATCATTGTTTTAGGGTTTGTTCAACAACAGGTCGGACGGAATAACAGGATTGCTGAGCAGTTTGGCAAACAGTTGCCAGCGTTTGGCCGGATCCTTATCTGTGCCGCCATTGTATTCAATATAGTTTTTCACCAGGTCTTTTCCGTAGTTATAGTTGATTACATAACTACGGTTTGTTTTGATGAAGCTGATCGCTTTTAACGCTGTTTCACGGTTGTTCAATCCATATTCCTGCAACCATCGCAAAGCTTCGGCTTCTGTCATGGTACCGTTCAGTAATCCTCTTGCCACTTCGTTGCGTGCATAATTCAGTTCGCTTTTCAGTTCCAGTGCCGTGAAATACTGATCCAGGCCGGTTGTGTCCAGGCCGGCCAATGGTAGTAACACTTCCTTGGCGAACCTGTTTTTTTCTTTGCCGGGAAAAGTTACATCAATGCCGTAATTGGCACTGCCTTCGGCGATCAGGGATTGTGGACTGAACAGTGGGTACAGGGAGATCTCTATCCAGCCTTTGCCCTGGTACAGGTTTTTCTCCAGCAGCATATTGTACACGTGGTGACCGGGATAACTTTCATGACTGCCCACATCGATCGCTTTTTCAATAAAGATGTTCAGGTCGGTATTGATCTGCACCAGGCTTTGGTATCTGCCCTTGTACCAGTTATATCCGCTCCAGGGTTTGTTGGTTACATATTCCAATGTAAAATCTTCGGTAGCGGGTAACTCGTAATGGGCTTTGGTTCTTTTGCGGCATTCGGCTATGGCTGTTCTGAAAACCGTATCCAGCTTTTCGTTGGGGATGATGAACCGGTTAGCCAGTTGTTGAAAACGTTCGTTCAGGTTCCCTTTTCCAGGTAAACTATTATTCAGTTGTGCCACCAGCTGCTGGAAATGTTTTTCCGGATAGGTAGGTACCGTTACCCCAAAAAGCTCTTTGGTCTCTTCTTCGAAACGGGGATACTGGCCGGAGAAGATCTGGATCCTGCCTGCAAATGCAGTGAGTTGCGCCTGTATCCAGGCCGCTCTTGTCTGGAGCAGGGTATCGTTTTTACCGGAACGGGCCAGCTCCTGCAGTTTACCTGATAAGTCAGCTACGGCTTTCAATAAACTGTCTTTGGGTAATACAGCGGCTTTCGGTGTCTGGGCGCGAAGGGAGTCGGGGCCATAATACGCATCAACAAAAGCTTCGTCGTATTGTCCAATGGTGAGTCCGAGTCGAACATATTGTTCGGCCAGTTGGTTAAGTTGTCCTGTTTTGTCCTGGCCAGGTTTGCCTGGTGAACAGGCCCCCGCCAGTAGCAATACCGATAAGTAAATGAGTTTTTTCATGAGTAGGGTCTTTGTACGATGCCTGCGGATGGCATTCCGTTGGTAAGATACTGGAAAGATGTGTTTTGTTGGGGAGTTTGCCGATTCTTAAAAAGGCAATGCGTGATTCCTGTTGAAACGGGGCAGGAGTAGTCTGCAGGACTGTTTAGACCGATACCCCCTAAAACACGTGAACCATTACCGGAGAAGCTGAAATTTAGTGACGACAATAATGAGGAATTGGATAAACTCCTTATATTGATCAACGATTTTGCCCGGAAGGAGATATCCCTTACCCGATAAACGATTGCTATGCCGTATACCTCTGCTGTAAGTGCTGACTTTGTGCAGCAATGGCTTGCCGATAAACGATCGGTAGCCTCTGTTCAGGACGAACTCATGCAGTCGGGCCTTGATCCCGATTTTATCCAGGAAAGTCTGGCAACCTACCGTAAACTGGTGCATGCCCGAAGACAGACCTTCGGGTTCCTGTATATGGGTATCGGTGCTTTCCTTGGTTTTGTGAGTTGCGTGCTTACCCTGGTGAACCCTGTTCCTGAATTGTATAACTGGATACTCTATGGCCTCACTTCGGTAGCCATCGGGGTTATTTTTGTTGGTTTGTATTTTGTGTTCGAGTAGTGGGCTTACCTGCGTGTTTCCCTGATTGCTTTGATCAGTTTCTGGTTCCTTTTTTCGGCGCGGGCATTCTGTAACGACATGACTGCCCACAAAGCAGCGGGCAGCCACCCCAGCAGGGTCAGTTGCAGGATCAGGCAGATCACGGCCGTGAATATCTTTCCCCGGAAGAAAAATGACAGGAAGGGGAATAAGATCGCCAATAACATTTTGTTGGTTTTAGAAAGCTATCCCGAAAGGTACGATTCTGTTGCCGGAAAACTACAGGTCAAACACAATACCCTGTGCCAACGGAAGTTTGTCGCTCCAGTTGATGGTATTGGTCTGCCGGCGCATATAGGCCTTCCAGGCATCGCTGCCACTTTCACGACCGCCGCCAGTCTCTTTTTCTCCGCCAAATGCACCGCCGATTTCAGCACCGCTTGTGCCGATGTTCACGTTGGCAATACCGCAGTCGCTTCCGGCATGCGACAGGAATCTTTCCGCTTCGCGCATATTCAGGGTCATGATGGAAGAGGAGAGCCCCTGCGGAACGCCATTCTGTAAAGCGATGGCTTCTTCCAGGGTACTGTAAGACATCAGGTAAAGGATCGGAGCAAAAGTTTCGTGCTGCACGATGGCCATCTCATTTTTCGCTTCGGCGATACAGGGTCTTACATAACAACCGCTTTCATAACCTTTACCTTCCAGTACACCGCCTTCTACAATAAAATGTCCACCCTGCTCTTTACATTGTTGTATAGCGCTGAGGTACATCTTCACGGCATCGGTATCGATGAGTGGTCCTACATGGTTATGTGTATCCAGCGGATCACCTATGCGTAACTGGCCATAGGCTTTGATTAATTTCTGTTTGAAAGTTTCATATACCGATTCATGGATGATGAGTCGGCGGGTAGTGGTGCAGCGTTGTCCGGCAGTGCCCACAGCCCCAAATACGGAGCCGATCAATGCCATGTCCAGGTCTGCTTCTTTTGATATGATGATGGCATTGTTCCCTCCCAGTTCCAGTATGCTTCTACCCAGTCTGGCTGCCACTGCGGCACTCAGTGCCTTACCCATGCGGGTAGATCCGGTAGCGGAAACCAAGGGGATACGGGAGTCCTTGCTGATCCATTCGCCAACTTCTCTGCCGCCCTGTACCAGTCCGTTCACACCTTCAGGTACCTGGTTCTTTGCAAATACTTCCGCCACAATCTTTTGCACGGCAATACCGCATAAAGGGGTTTTTTCGCTGGGTTTCCAGATAGTTACATTGCCGCATACCCATGCCAGTGCTGCGTTCCAGCTCCATACGGCAACGGGAAAATTGAAGGCAGAAATGATCCCCACAATACCCAGCGGGTGCCATTGTTCGTACATCCGGTGTGCGGGTCGTTCGCTGTGCATGGTTAAACCATACAGCTGACGCGAAAGGCCTACGGCAAAATCGCAGATATCGATCATCTCCTGTACTTCTCCATATCCTTCCTGCAGGCTTTTTCCCATTTCATAACTGACCAGCTTGCCCAGTGCTTCCTTATGGGAGCGGAGTGCATCGCCCACCTGGCGAACGATTTCGCCACGTTTGGGTGCAGGCCACATACGCCACACGGCGAAAGCTTCCTGCGCTTTGCTGATCAGGGTTTCGTAGGCTGTGGTATCCGTTTCGGCAACAGAACCGATCTTTATGCCATCAACGGGTGAGAAAGAGTTGATCTCTGCACCCTTACTATTGATCCATTCTGTGCCACTTGAAGTACCGGCGTTTTCTGCAGTTATACCGAGTTGTTTGAGGAATTCCATATAACAAAAGTACCGTCATTGCAGATATGGCCCAAGAATATCAGGTTAAGGTTGTGGTAACCGGTCTGTGTGTAAAACTGTTGTTTATTCAGAGGGATAACGGGCAGACGGATTAAAAGAGGGGAAATAAAAAAAGGTACCACCTGTTGAGAACAACCGCTGGTACCTCTCATCAAAACCTTGCATGAAACATTTATGAAAAATGATCCAGACAAATGTATTTACTGTTGAAACATTGTTGCCTGATTAATAGGCGAGCATGCCAACAGAATCGGGGAATTATCTTGTTTTGGAAATGGTTAACAATTGGTCATATACCTGGCTGTAGCTGCTGCCGATCGGGATCTCTTTTCCGGCTGTCCAGAGTTTGGTTTTACTGAATTTCTCAATCCTGGCCAGTGGCACAATAAATGACCGGTGTACCCTTACAAAATCTCTGGGGGGCAGCTTTTCCTGAATGCTTTTGAGTGTCATCAGGGTGAGTACCGGATTAGGTTTGATATAGATCTTGATGTAATCATCCAGGGCTTCGATCAGTTCAATGTCCTTCAGGTTGATCTTCATGATCTCGTAATTCACTTTCACAAAGATGGAGTTGAGCTGCATCTCCTGCGTGCTCAGGAATTCGAGGTACTCCTTGGCTTTGTAACAGGCTTTCAGGAAACGGTCGTATTCAAAAGGCTTCAGCAGGTAATCCACTGCATCCACGTTAAAGCCCTCTGCCGCAAAATCCTTGTATGCCGTGGTGAAGATCACCGGTGGTTTTTCAGCCAGTGATTTGTAGAACTGCATGCCATTGATATCCGGCATCTGTATGTCGAGGAACAGCAGGTCTACCTTTTGTTGCTGCAGGTAGGCTTTGGCTTCATCTGTATTGGTAAAGGTCTTTTCCAGCTTCAGAAACGAGATCTTGCTGCAGTACTCATGTATGAGTTGCAGTGCTAGGGGCTCGTCGTCTATGGCTATGCAGTGTATCATTGCGTCTCTATTTCCAGGTAAACATGATAGTAGTTGTCTTTCTCAAAGCTGGAGAGTTTGTGTTTGCCGGGATACATCAGCTCCAGTCTTCTTTTTACGTTGTTGATACCTATGCCCGTATTTTCGGTCAGATTGTTTTCTGAAGGTACGATATAATTAACCGCCGAAAAATGGATGGTATTCCCCTCGGTCCTGATCTTGATGCTGATGGTGGAGGCTTCTTTCGTACTTACTCCGTATTTAAAGGCATTCTCCACAAAGGGGATGAATAACAGCGGTGCTACCAGCAGATTGTCTGCAGACCCCTCGGTGGAGAAATCCAGGGTCACTTTATCGGTCAGCCTAACTTTCTGCAGGTCAATGAAATTATTCGTGAAATCCACTTCGTTCTGCAGCGGAACCAGGTCGCGCTGGGTTTCGGTAAGTATATACCGCATAATGGAAGAGAGTTTCATCACGGCTGGCGCAGTTTTCTCGCTCCGTACCACCGCCAGCGAATAAATATTGTTCAGTGTGTTGAAGAAGAAATGCGGATTCACCTGTGATTTCAGGAACGATAATTCTGTGTTCAGTTTTTCATTCTCGGTCTCTTTCCGGTTCTGTTCGGTCTGCAGCCAGCGTTGTATCACCGAGATGCAGGTTCCCACTGTAAATATCAACAGGAACAATACCGTGTTGTAGGGGTCGGCCACGGGTCTTTGCCTGCGCATGTATCCCGTGAACCTGGGTTTACCCTTGAATGCCGGGTTGCGGATGAACTCCCGGTTATTGGGGTTGAAAGGCTCCGGTTCCGCTATCAGTAATGCGATCTGTTTAGGGGCATACAGGAATACAACCAGGCAAACAACGATGGATAAAATATACAGGAACCATTTTTCCTTTACCAGGAAACGTGGGATCAATAACAGGGTATTCAGGTAGTAGAACAGCACCAGGAAAACATTGTTGCAGATAATGGCTGCCAACTGGTGGTTACTCATGCTGAAATCACGCAGCCGGGGAAAGAATACGAGATAGGGAAGTGTAAAAAAGCAAAGCCATGCCGCACTGTGTGCTATCAGTGTTACTGTTTTTTTATTGTTGTTGAAGGGCATACGGCTATTGTTTTAAACGCATGGTTGATGAGCTACTGGTGCCTTTTCGTCCGACCGTGAAACCAGCTTTGTTACCAAATCTATTCAGACAGGTATCATCCATGAAACAATATGGGTGAAAACAAGGGTCTTATCGGTGAAAAACTCAGTAAGATTCCTGCTGGCTGGGGAAATTCCGCGTTTTTACATCCCGGATATACTGTTGTACTGCTGTGGTGACCTGGCTTTCCAGATCCAGGTATTGCCGAAGGAAACGGGGCTTGAATTCGTTGTTGATGCCCAGCATATCATGCATGACCAATACCTGCCCGTCGCATTCCGGTCCGGCCCCAATGCCAATGGTCGGAATATTCAGGCTCCGGCTGACTGTTCCGGCCAGCTGCGCAGGTATCTTTTCCAGTACCAGGGCAAAACAACCCGCTTCCTGGAGTAAAAGCGCATCCCGTTTCAGTTTTTCCGCTTCCGCCTCTTCTTTTGCCCTGACTGTATACGTGCCAAATTTGTAGATCGATTGCGGGGTCAATCCCAGGTGACCCATTACCGGTATGCCGGCAGATACGATGCGCCGGATGCTGTCGATCACTTCCTCTCCACCTTCGAGTTTGATGGCATGCCCGCCGGTTTCTTTCATGATGCGGATGGAGGAAGCTACGGCGATGTCGGGATTCGACTGGTAAGATCCGAATGGAAGGTCTACCACCACCAACGAACGGTGTACGCCGCGAACCACGCATTGTGCATGATAGATCATCTGGTCAAGGGTGATGGGTAGTGTGGTTTCATGTCCGGCCATGACATTACTGGCGCTATCGCCTACGAGTATGGCATCAATACCAGCCGCATCAAATAACCTGGCAAAAGAATAATCATAGGCGGTGATCATGGAGATGGGACTGCCCTGCGCTTTCAATTGCAGTAAAGTATGGGTAGTGACTTTTTTGATTTCCTTGTGGCTGGACATTTGTGTTGTTTTTATAGGAAGTAAGTGGATCAATATGCCTTGTTATGAACGCATATTCTAATGCCGTGCTAAAATTAGGAAGATTCAGTTGATTACGGGATAATTCGATGGGAGGTACTGTGTGTAGGGGGATTGTAGCTTTGGGACTTTACGGATTTTAGGCTGGAAGCCCGGGGATAGTCGTCACTCGGCCGAGTCGAGCGATTGCGGGTAAAAATTTACATGCATTTGCCCTTTGGTTACCTGGTTTGCCGGTATTTTTGTCAGGTAGCGATGCCTTTGGCGGCAAGTTCGTAATAGAGGTGTTGTATCAAACCATCGGCAAGACCGATCTTGGGTACATAGATTTCTGCTGCATCGGCCCAGCGCATTACATTGATGTAGATCTGAAGCGCGGGCACAATCACATCAGCGCGGTCTTCACGCAGTTTGTAAATATTGATCCTGTCTTCCAGCGAAAAACTGGCGATCTCTTTGTAATAGTCTTTCAGTAACTCAATGTTCAACGGCTTGCCATCCTTCTTTTTACTGAGTGAGAACACTTTGTTGATATTGCCTCCGGTTCCGATGGCGGTGATCTGCTTGTATCCTTTTGTTTTGTTTTTGATGGCTTCTTTCATCTCGTTCCACTTGCTGTCGTCAACCATATCCTTCAGCATACGGATGGTGCCGATATTGAAGGACTGTTTGAAGACCAGTTTGCCATCCGCGAAAAAAGTAAGTTCGGTGCTGCCGCCACCCACGTCGATGTACAGGTAGCTGTGCTCGGTATCCATGTGTTCGGCTACATGGTTCTCGTAGATGATGGAAGCTTCCAGGTCGCCGCTGATGATCTCAATTCCTAATCCTGTTTCCAGTTTCACTTTACGGATGATGTCGGCACTGTTACTGGCATCGCGCATGGCGCTGGTGGCACAGGCAATCACATTTTTTACATTGTATGCATTGATGAGGTGACCATAGGCTTTCATGGTCTGCAGGATCATTCCCCTTTTTTCTTTGGAGATCTCGCCTTTTTCAAACACGTCGAAACCCAGGCGCAGGGGTACACGTACCAGGTTCAGTTTATTGAAAAGGGGATTGCCCTCACGGTCCTGGCTAACTTCTGTGATCAATAACCTTGCGGCGTTACTTCCAATATCAATGGCTGCTAACCTCACTGGTCACTATGTTTTTCTTGTGCAGATAATGGTAAGTCTCGATCTGGGAACGTACCTGTTTTTTACCTGCGGAAGGTACATAGTTGTTGCTTAAATCATTGTCGAGGATCCTCGCTTTTACGTTATCTCTTAATTGAATGTGGATAATCTCCTTTAATTCTTCACAAATGCCGGGGTCGGTTACCGGAACAGCGGCTTCCACGCGATGGTCGAGGTTTCGGACCATCCAGTCGGCGCTGGATATATAGATTTTTTCTTTTCCCAGGTTATGGAAGATCATTACGCGGGCATGTTCCAGGTATTCATCCACAATGCTGATAGCAGCCACTTCCCCTTTTTCTTTCTTGGGGTCCCGCATTATACAGTAGATGCCCCTTACCACCATCCGGATCGACACACCGGCCCGGGCAGCCTCACCCAGTTTGGCAATAAGGGCGGCATCACTCAATGAATTTACTTTCAGGATGATACCTGCTTCTTTTCCGGCTTTGGCATTTTTGATCTCTTTGTCAACCAGTGACAAAAGACTCTGCCGCATTTGGATCGGGCATACCAGTAATGTTTTACACATCCGCAGGTGCTGGATTCCGGTTTTCCAGTTTTCGAGGTAATGGAAAATACGGTTGATATCTGCCATCACATTCCGGTTGGCGGTAAGCAGGCAATGATCGCCATACACAGTGGCGGTCTTCTCGTTAAGGTTGCCTGTGCTCACAAAACCGTACTGAATGGTTTTGTTGCCTTTTCTTTTTTTGATGATACAGAGTTTTGCATGGATCTTCATCCTGGGTACGCCCAACAATACGGTCACGCCTTCTTCTTCCAGGATCTTTTTCCATTCCAGGTTGGCTTCTTCGTCGAAACGGGCTTTCAGTTCCAGCATGACCACTACTTCCTTACCATTACGGGCAGCGTTGATGAGGGCATTGATCACTTTTGAATTGGATGCCAGTCGGTATGCGGTGATCTTGATCGATGTAACATCCGGGTCCATAGCTGCTTCGCGAAGCAGATCGATGATTGCATTGAAGGAATGGTATGGGAAATGCAGCATCACATCTTTCTTCACAATGACATCAGTCACCCGCATGGAACTTTGTAAAGCAGGATGCGTAAAAGCAGCGCGGCGTGGGTTCTTGGTTCGGAACACATCCGGAAAATCCATGAAATGCCGGAAATTATGGATTCGTCCGCCGGGTATGATATTGCTTTTATGATTCAGGCTGAGCCTGCGTATCAGGTATTCCAGCAAGCCTGCGTCCATTTCCTTGTCGTACACAAAACGAACCGGTTTGCCTTTGCGTCGGTTCTTAACTCCTTTTTCAATCTTCTCCACAAAACTGGTGCTCACATCATTGTCAAGGTCTATCTCGGCATCCTTGGTCACTTTGAAAATATGTGATTCAAAATGATCGTAACCAAAATAAGAAAAGATCACCGGCAGGTTAAAGCGGATCACGTCTTCCAGTAAGATAATGTGTTTCTCGTTGGTCTTGGAGGGCAACTGTATAAATCTTCCCACCGCTTTGGCAGGAACTTCTATCAACGCATATTTCTGGTGATAAGCCGAGTTCTTTTTGCGCATCACCACCCCGAGGTAAATACTTTTATCGCGCAGGTAGGGTAGCTGTGGCAGGCTCTCGATCATCAGGGGAATGATGTTGGAACGTACCTCTTCATCAAAGTATTTTTTGACAAAGGATTGTTGCTCGCGTGTCAGCTGTTTTTCGGTTACCAATTGTATTTTTTCTTTTTTCAGCTCTTTCTGGATCCCGGTCCAGATCCGGTTAAACTCGTTCTGCTGCTGCAATACGATGGTCTGTATCTGGTCAAGGATCTGCTGTGGGTCTTCTTCCATATGCATGTTCAGCTTCCTGCGTTTTTCGCTGAATTCGAGCATACGTTTCAGGGTTGCTACCCGAACCCGGAAGAATTCATCCATATTATTAGAGAAGATCCCCAGGAAACGGATCCGCTCTTTCAGGGGAACGGTAGGGTCATTGGCTTCCTGTAAAACCCTTGCATTAAAACTTAACCAACTGATATCTCTCTGAATGAGTAATTTTTTTGCCATGCGATAAGAGGGTATTTTGTAGATCCTGTGCTTACGAATGAATTAGAAACCCCGGAATCTATCAAAGGGTATATGCCTGTTGGCCCTCATACCAAATATAAGAAATGCAGTTTTTCAATAATGTTAAGTTTACTGATAAACAGGGTTCTCTCCGGCAAATACACCAGTCAGGGTTCAGGAGAAAGATGCTTTGATCTGCCGGATGATGCCTGTAGTAGAAAAACCGGGAAGAATAGGATTGATCACAACCCGCCCGCCATTGGCTATCACTTCTTTGGCACCCACGATCTGTTCAAGGGTATAATCGCCGCCTTTCACCAGTACATCGGGCAGGATTGCCTTGATCAGTTGCAAAGGGGTGTCTTCTTCAAAGATCACTACGGCATCCA
The DNA here is from genome assembly GCF_058231045.1 of Sediminibacterium sp. FW305-C-269. Classification (NCBI taxonomy): domain Bacteria; kingdom Pseudomonadati; phylum Bacteroidota; class Chitinophagia; order Chitinophagales; family Chitinophagaceae; genus Sediminibacterium; species Sediminibacterium sp. FW305-C-269. The sequence continues at coordinate 333,042 of NZ_JBIQXQ010000003.1, forward strand.
CGATACAGAGACTGGCCAGCATCAGGGCGCGACTATGTTCCTGGTTGACCGGTCTGTCAGGACCTTTGAGTTTTTTGGTGCTGCTATCGCTGTTCACGCCCACTACCAGGTAATCGGCTTCCGAAGCTGCCTGCGAAAGTGAGGCAATATGCCCTTCGTGCAGGATATCGAAACAGCCATTGGTAAAAGCGATGGTCTTATGGGTTACCCGCCAGCTGGCGATCTGTGCCTGTAACTGGGGCAGGGTGAATATCTTTTTTTCGATGGCACTAACGGCTCTCATGTTTTTTCTTTTTGTTGTAATAAGGCAGTAATAACAGGCAAATAGAACCCACGAGCACCACGATGATGAATTGAACGAACCACTGAAGGGTTCCGTTGGCAAAACCGATCTCGAAGGGGATATCGTTTTTCTCCAGCACTTTGGCCAGGAAATAGGCATAAGCGCCAATCCCGCCAGGGGTAACGATCATGCCAATGCTGGCAAATGCCAGACCGGAAGTGGCAGCACGCAAACCCAGATGCGAAGTTCCATCCGTTGCCAGTAAACCCACCCAGGTGCCTACAATATAGAGTAACCAAATGGCCGCACTGTACAAAATAAAATATCTTTTTTGCTGCAGGTTCCGGATGCTGTTCAGTCCTTCCCAGATACCCAGTAATATCTTTTTGGTCACCATCACAATCCTGAGATGTGAGAATTGGTCGAACCAGATCCTGATAGCGATCGTCAGCACGATCACGACTGCCGCCACAATACCTAATTTTACCAGCGACAGGCTGCCGCTCCCGTTCTCGAATAATTGTCTGAACAGTTGATGTGCAAATTCGCCTACCACTTCAAACTGGCTGAAAAGGGCCAGCAGGAATACCAGTCCCAGGCTGATCACATCCACCGCTCGCTCTGCCACGATGGTGCCCACCAGTTTTTCGGCTGGTACTTTTTCATATTTGGCAAGGATGGTGCATTTCAACACTTCACCCAGCCGCGGTACCGCCAGGTTGGCCAGATAGCCAATCATCACCGCGAAAAAAGTATTCGAAAGTGAAGGTCTGTAACCCATGGGCATCATCAGGATACGCCAGCGTAACGCCCTGAGCAGGTGGCTGAGAGACAGGATCAGGAAAACCGGCAACATCAGCCAGTAATTAGCCGTTTCGAGCGAACGTTTGAACTGTCCCCATTTATCATCCGGTATCTGGTGCAGGCTCCACCATACCAGGAATACCCCCAGACCCAGGAAAAACAGGTATTGTATCGCAAATAACAAACGTTTCTTCATAGCGGCATATTCGTTGGCAAGTTACACAAGCAATTTTAATAATCCTTTTAACAGGTGATAACCGGTTGAGTTATCATGACAGACTACCTGCTCCCGTCAAGGGGAGGTTATCAATAAGGCGAACGCCACTAATAAAAGCCGCTACCAATGCCACCAGCGGACTATGCCCATCCCAGTCTCTCACTTCCGAAAGGTCCTGTGCGGATGCGATGGATACATAATCTATTTGCTCAAAACCGGCGGCCCTGATTTTAGCAACGGCCCTGGTGATGAGTGGCTCCAGGTTACCGGGACGCAGTTCGTTCCGGATCATCTGCAGCGAGCGGTAAATAGCGGTGGCCGCTTCCTTATCTTTTTCAGAGAGCCGCAGGTTACGGCTGCTCAGGGCCAGCCCGGATGTTTCGCGCAGGGTAGGGATGATATGTAATGCAACGGGCAACTGCTTCAGGTGGATGAGTTGCCGGACCACCATACATTGCTGATAATCTTTCTGACCCATGAACAGGAGGGAGGGTTGTACCAGTTCCAGCAACCGGTGCACTACCTGGCAGACCCCCTGGAAATGTCCCGGACGGTATTTACCCTCCAACAGGGTTTCCAGGTAGCCCAGGGCATAGGGCTCCTCTAAGGAAGTTCCTTCAGGGTAAATCTCTTCTATGGCAGGAAGAAATAATATGTTACAACCGGCCTGCTCCAGCAGGTAAATGTCTTTTTCCAGTGTAATGGGGTAACGGGTGTAGTCGTTCGGGTCGTTGAACTGGGTGGGGTTCACAAAAATGCTCACCACCGTGGTATCACTATTTTTTTTACTATGATCAACCAGTTTCAGGTGTCCGGGATGTAATGCCCCCATGGTGGGAACAAAGCCAATCCGGGCCCCGGAATCTCTCCGTGAAGCAAGTAAACGGGATAGCTCAGAAGCTGTTTTTAGTAGGATCATTTGGGGTCGATTTGGGCAAAAGCCGGATTTGCGTTGCTTTTCGGTGCATTTTACGTAACTTTGCCAACTGATTTTTCCAGCATCGTGCTAAAATTCACGTACTAATGTCAACAAAGAAAAGAATTTTATTCATTGCTACAGAAATGTCGCCTTACCTTGAGCTCACCGAGTTCGCCGAGGTGATCAACAAGCTGGCGATCAAAAGCAATGACAGTGGTTTGGAAGTGAGGTGCATCATGCCACGCTTTGGGGTGATCAATGAGAGAAGGCATCGTTTACACGAGGTGGTGAGGCTTTCGGGCATCAATGTGTCGGTAGATAACGACGATTATCCATTACAGATCAAAGTGGCTTCTTTACCCAACGCCCGTTTACAGGTGTATTTTCTGGAGAACGAAGACTTTTTTAAACGAAAGCAGGTATTCCATGATGATGAGGAGACCTGGTTTGATGATAACATACTCCGCACCGTTTTCTTCTGTAAGGGAGCCCTGGAAACCGTTAAGAAATTCGGATGGCCCCCGGATGTGATCCATTGCAGTGGCTGGATGACGGGCCTGATTCCTGCTTACATCAAAACCGCCTATAAAAAAGAGCCGGTATTCGGTAACAGCAAAGTGATCTTCACGATCGGACAGAACACATTCAAGGAAAAACTTGGGGCCGATTTTGTGCAGAAAGCCATCATCAACGGCAATATCAAAGACAAGGACCTGGAAGCCTTCAAAGAAGGTAACAATACGGCCATGTTCCGTGGCGGAGCCAGCTTTGCAGATGCTATCACTTTCGGTGCCGATAAAATAGAAAAGAAACTCGTTGAGGATTTCGCAAAAGTGAAAGGAAAGAAGATAGTTCCTTTCAAGGGATGGGATTCTGATTTAACAGAGTATTTAGAATTGTACAACGACCTTGCGGGCAAGTAATCACTAACTCATGCATTCACTTTTTACGCTGCGTAGAATCTTTATTTCCGGTGTTGTTTTGCTCATTTTTCTGACAGGCTGCACGCGTATTTCTTCTACAGATGTTGGTTCGGGACTGATCCCTGCCATTGACGGTGTGATTACCAAAGACACCATTCTGGATGTTCTTACAGACACATACGAGGATTTTGACTCTACCCGCATCTATAAGAGCGATAACCAATTGCTCGGTTATATCAATACGGATCCACTTTTCGGCAAAACGCAGGCTTCTCTGTTCTTTGAGCTGAAACCTGCCAGTTATCCCTTTTATATTCCGGGACATAAAGACAGTATCGTGGTGGACTCTGCCGTATTGATCCTCAGTTACAAGGGGCTCTATGGAGATTCTACGGCGCCTATCCGGTTGAATGTATTTGAAATAGACAACAATACCCCGCTGGATCCTTACCGTGCCTATCCGTCTAATTATAGTTCTGCGGTAAACATCAATCTTGGACAGTCGCTGGGGTCCTCCCGTACTTTTGATATCAGGAGGCTGGGTGATTCAGTGAATAATCGTTATGAGAATGCCAAGAACCAGATCCGGATCCCGCTGAACAAATCTGTTGCTACACGATTCCTCAAGACCTACGATTCTACCAATGCCTATCTGACCGATTCTACTTTCCGTCTGTATTTCTCCGGATTTGCGGTAACGGCAGATGCAGCAGGCGCCAATGCCCTGTTGAAAGTGAATCTGGCGGATACCAATACCAAGTTCGCACTGTATTACAGTTCCAGTTCAACCGGTGCCACACAGCGCGATACTGCGGTAAGTTATTTCCGGATGAATACCGTGAGCAGTGGTAATGTGAACCTGGTTTTGCGTAACCGGACTGGCAGCGAAGCAGCCAAATACCTGACCACCACGCCCAAATCAGACTCGATGGTCTATGTGCAAACTACACCCGGTACCTATGTAAGGGTGAGGATCCCGGGTTTACAGAATCTTTCCAACCGGATCATTCACCGGGCGGAACTGATCGCAGAACAGGTTCCGGACGATGTTAATCTCAATACAATTGAAAAGCAGATGGTACCCCCCAGGTATCTGTTGCTGAGCAGGTACGACTCTGCCATCGGAAGTAAAAGGAATATTCCCAACGATTATACTATCAGCAGCAGCGGTCCCAATATTTCCAGTTTCGGAGGTTATCTTACCTCCAAAGCAATACAGGGGTACGACAATGTAGCTGCCTACCATTTTGACCTCAGTCGTTATGTACAGGGGATCGTTACCCGGAAAGACACCGCTTATACCCTGCGTATATCAGCCCCCACTAACGATTCTTTGCATTATACCCCTCCTTATCCGGGAAATACCGGTAACGCGCTCTATTACCTCAATCCTTCCATCGGAAATGATGCAGGGGATGGACGGGTAAGGCTCGGAGGCGGTACCCACTCCCGGTTCCGTATGCGTTTACGGATTATTTTCTCACGGATTTAATAGAGTATTTACATTATTCTATATTTGCACCCATTATAAACAACCTAATATGCCTTATTTGTTTACTTCTGAGAGCGTATCTGAAGGACATCCGGACAAAGTAGCCGACCAGATTTCAGATGCATTGATCGATAACTTTCTTGCCTTCGACGCACAGTCGAAAGTGGCTTGCGAAACACTGGTTACTACCGGTCAGGTGGTACTCGCGGGCGAGGTGAAATCAAAAGCTTACCTGGACGTTCAGGAAATTGCCCGTGGCGTAATCCGTAAGATCGGTTATACCAAGAGCGAATACATGTTCGAAGCAAATAGCTGTGGGATCCTGTCTGCCATTCATGAGCAGTCTGCCGATATCAACCAGGGAGTTGACCGTAAGAAAAAAGAAGAGCAGGGCGCAGGCGACCAGGGAATGATGTTTGGTTATGCATCCAACGAAACAGATGATTATATGCCGCTGGCACTTGATCTGGCACATAAGATACTGATCGAACTGGCTGCGCTGAGAAGAGAGAACAAACAGATCAAATATCTCCGCCCTGACGCGAAAAGCCAGGTGACATTGGAGTATGACGATAACAATCGCCCTGTTCGTATCGATGCGATCGTGGTGTCTACCCAGCACGATGATTTTGATACTGAAGCCAAAATGCTGGCAAAGATCAAAGAAGACATCGTCAACATCCTGATCCCCAGGGTGAAAGCCAAGTACAAGAAATACGCAAAACTGTTTAACGATAAGATCAAGTACCATATCAACCCAACCGGTAAGTTCGTGATCGGTGGTCCGCATGGCGATACCGGTCTGACCGGCCGTAAGATCATCGTAGATACCTACGGTGGTAAAGGAGCACACGGTGGTGGTGCTTTCAGTGGAAAAGATCCCAGCAAGGTAGACCGTTCAGCAGCCTATGCAACCCGCCACATCGCAAAAAACCTGGTAGCTGCTGGTATTGCGGATGAAGTGCTGGTTCAGGTATCTTACGCCATCGGTGTAGCACAACCTACTTCTATCAACGTGAATACATACGGTACTGCCAAGGTTCAGCTGACAGACGGTCAGATCGGTAAGATCGTGGAAAGCATTTTTGATATGCGTCCTTACTTTATTGAGCAGCGTCTGAAACTGCGTACCCCAATGTACAGTGAAACCGCTGCTTACGGTCACATGGGTCGCAAGAACGAAGTGGTAACCAAAGAGTTCACCCTGCCTAACGGTAAAGTGAAGAAAGTAAAAGTGGAACTGTTCACCTGGGAGAAACTGGATTATGTTACCAAAGTGAAAAAAGCTTTCGGCGTAAAATAATTCTTTCAACAACCACATAATCAGGCCCCTGCTCACCAGCAGGGGCTTTTTGTTTTCCGTAATGAGGTTGAGTATCTTTGACAGGCTCGCGCTTGTTAACCCCTTCAATCAACAGGTATGAAAAGGAACCTTACCGTAACTGCTGTCGGTTGTATGATCATGGTCGTTGTGATGCAATGGCAGGGCAGCGGTCTCAAAACGCCCACCAGTCCGCATGGCATTGTGGACCTGGAATTTGCCAACAGCTGGACATTGTTGCAAACCACTTTGACAGGCTGGAACCTGTCTGTTGCCAAAATGAATATCTGGCTCGATTTTGTCTTCATTGTCACCTATGTTCTCTTTCTTTCCCTGTCTGCCGAGATAACGGCTATGAAATGGGATCCAAAAAGCTGGCTGGCACAAACAGGTATCTTCCTGGCGAAAGCCGTATGGGTAGCAGGTATACTGGATATTGCAGAAAACCTGCTGATGCTGAAGACCCTTGCGGGTAATTATGATGAGATGTCGCTGCGGCTCACTTTTTTCTGCGCGGCGGCCAAATTTGCATTGGTGGGCCTGGTCATCGTATACCTCTTAGTGTGCCTGCCCAACTCGCTTCGGAAACGGTAGATAGCAATCAAATGAGAAGAAAGCCCTCTTTTCGGAAGGGCAATGGAAATAAGTACATTTGCAGATGGCTATCAAACAAAGCTCCTTAATCATTGGCCGGCAGCCGCTGGTAGAAGCCCTGCAAACAGGGAAAGCGATCGATAAGATCTTGTTGCAGAAGAATGCTTCCGGTGATGTGATCAATACGATCCGTAAACTGGCCCGTGACCAGAACGTGCCTATCCAACTGGTGCCGGTAGAGAAACTGAATGGTATGACCAAGGCCAATCACCAGGGTGTGCTGGCTTTTGTGGCGCGTGTTCAGTACATGGACCTGCAACAGGTGATCGATTACGTGGTTTCCAAAGGAGAACTTCCCCTGTTCCTGATGCTGGATGGGGTCACCGATGTCAGGAATATCGGTGCTATTGCCAGAAGTGCCGTCTGTTGCGGCGCACAGGCCATCATCATCCCCGACAAAGGGGTAGGTGCCTTGAATGAAGAAGCCATGAAAAGCAGTGCCGGCGCACTGGAACAGATCCATATCTGCCGCGTGAACAGTTTGCTGAAAGCGGTGGATACCTTGCACCTGAACGGCATACTCGTATTTACCAGCGAAATGCGGGCGGAGAAAAATGTTTTTGAACTTCCTTTTACCGATCCCTGTTGTATCATCATGGGCGATGAGGGTAAGGGGGTTCAGCCTTATCTGGCCAAAGCTGCAGATCATTTTTTCAAGATACCTATGGCAACCGGTTTCGATTCTTTCAATGTGTCCGTAGCCAGCGGTATCATTTTATATGAAGCGATGAAACACCGTATGGGTAAGTAATGGATACGATGAACACCTCACTCACCACTCACCACTCACCACTCACGTTGGTCGAGTGTCCCCGCGATGCCATGCAGGGATGGCCGCGTTTTATCGCAACAGCCGATAAGATCCGTTACCTGAATGCCTTACTACAGGTGGGTTTTGATACACTTGATTTTGGCAGTTTCGTTTCGCCCAAAGCCATTCCGCAAATGGCCGATACAAGAGAAGTGATCGCAGGGCTGGACCTGTCAGGGTCGGCAACCCAACTGCTGGCCATCGTTGCCAATACCCGTGGTGCCGAAGAAGCCGTTGTGTTCGATGAGATCCGTTACCTGGGTTTTCCCTTTTCCTTATCACCCACATTCCAATTGCGGAATGCCAACAGCACCCTGGAAGAAAGTGTGCAACGGGTGGAATCGATACAGGAACTTTGTATCAAGAACAACAAGGAGATGGTGGTATACCTGAGTATGGGATTCGGTAATCCTTATGGCGACGCGTATACGGAAGATATCCTGCTGCACTGGGCGGATGAGATGCACCGGCGCGGGATCCATACGCTTTCACTGGCTGATACCGTTGGCGTGGCAACACCTGTACAGATACGATTTGCCTTGCAGACACTCATTCCCAGGTATCCGGATATTCGGTTTGGGGTGCACCTGCATTCTGGTCCCGGCCAATGGCTGGCAAAAACCGAAGCGGCGCTGGATGCCGGTTGCCTCCGTTTTGACGGTGCCCTGAAAGGTATCGGAGGCTGCCCGATGGCGCAGGATGAACTGGTGGGCAACATGGATACGGAATTACTGATAGGTTATTTTGAACAAAAGGGATTCTTGCAGCACCTTAACAAAAAAGCATTGGCAGAGAGTTTGCAGATCGCTGCTGACATATTTGTACACTGACCATGAAGTTTCATTTTGAATTTGATATCAAACGCGCACCCAAACCTGTTCAGCATCCGCAACAACTGATGCTGATGGGTTCCTGTTTTACAGAGAATATCGGCGATAAATTGCGTAAACATAAATTCAAAGTACTGGAGAACCCGAACGGGATCCTGTTCAATCCCGTAAGCGTGGCAGAAGCAGTGGACACTTATCTTTCCGGAAAATTGTTCACCGCCTCTGATATTTTCCTGCACAACGAGACCTGGCATAGCTGGAAACACCATAGCCGTTATTCGGGCATCACTGCTGAGGAATGTATCAGTAAGATCAATGGCTCCATTACGCAGGCACACCAATACCTGAAACATACTGATCACCTCATGATCACATTGGGCTCTGCCTGGTTATACACGTTAACCTCAGAAGCTACCAATGCAGTTCCGGGTTCTGTAGCTGCGAATAACCATAAAGCACCGGCCAGCTGGTTCCGGAAAAGACTGATGCCGGTAACAGAAGCAGTTGTATTGCTGGGTGATATGGTCAGGAAATTACAGGCATATAATCCCTCGTTACAGATCATTTTCACCATCAGCCCGGTACGGCACCTGCGGGAAGGCGTGATCGAGAACAATCGCAGCAAAGCGGTACTCATACAGGCGGTACATGAACTGGTAGACAATTTTGAGCAGTTGTATTATTTCCCAGCCTACGAATTAGTGATCGATGACCTGCGCGATTACCGGTTTTATGCAGAGGACCTGGTACATCCCAACTACCATGCAACGCAATATGTATGGGATAAATTCACCGATGCCTGCATGAATGAAGAAACACGATCGTTGATGAAAGAGATCGCGGAACTGAACCTGGCTTTTCAGCACAAACCTTTCAATCCCGCAACTTCCCAACACCAGAAGTTCCTGAAAACCTACCTGGTCAAGACCCAATCCTTACAGGAGCGTTACCCATATCTTGATCTTTCGGGTGAACTGGAATATTTCAGAGACCATCTTTGAGGTGACTGATCAACAGCGGCTCAGATCAATGGATCCGATCGCCCCTGATCTCCAGGTCTTTCATGATCTCGGTCTCGTGGGCCAGCCATTCTTTCCAGCGCTTTTTTACCTTGGCTTTGCCAAGATAGGTTTCAGCCAGATCGATAAATAAAGTATAATGTCCCGCTTCGCTTTCCATGAACCTGCGGTAGAACTTTCGCAGATAGGCATCCGGCAAACCTTCACTCAGTCGCTTGAAGCGTTCACAACTACGGGCTTCTATCATGGCCATGGTGAGCAGATGGTCCAGCAGCCGGTCTTCCGGACTGCCTCCTTTTTTCTGGAACTCGATCAGTTTGTTTACATATTCATCCCTGCGTTGTTTACCCAGCTTCAGGTTCCTTTTGTGCAGCTCATTCAATACCAGCCTGAAATGTCCCCATTCTTCCGTTACAATCGGAGCCAGCTCTGACACCAGCCGCTCCTTGTCTGAATACCGCTGTATCAGGGTAATACAGGTAGTAGCTGCTTTCTGCTCACAATACGCATGGTCGGTGAGGATGGCTTCCAGCGAGATATTGGCAAGGTCAACCCAACGGGGATCGGTGGGTAGTTGCAGGCCGAGGATGTTTTTGGTGTGTTGGGAGAGGTCCATGGTTAATGAGTGGATGAGTGAATGAGTGAATGAGTGAATGATTTGATTTGTGGGTTGTTGGGCAAATATCTGGTACAATCCGTTAGTTTTGGTATATGTACCGGGATGATTTTTTGCAGAAAAAACTGAATGAACGGAAGCAGGGGCATGCATTTCGGCAACTGCGCCTGCCTGGGGGGAAGACCGATTTCTGTTCGAATGATTACCTGGGTATCGTTCACGACCGGCTGCTGAAAAATCCTGTTGCAGAAATGCATTCAGGTTCTACAGGCTCAAGATTACTGGCGGGGAATTATGCTTTGATAGAGGAAACAGAGCAGCAACTGGCACGTTTCCATGAAGCAGAGGCTGCGCTGATATTCAACTCGGGTTATGATGCCAATCTGGGCCTGCTTTCTTCGGTTCCGCAGAAAGGGGATACGATCCTGTACGATCAGCTCTCGCATGCTTCTATCCGGGATGGTATCCGGTTATCGTTTGCACAGTCCTTTGCCTTTGCCCATAATGATATGGCTGACCTGCAAAAAAAAATGGCGCATGCAACCGGTACGGTTTTTATCGTGACAGAATCTGTTTTCAGTATGGATGGGGATACCTGTCCTTTAGAAGAACTGGTAGCCATCAGTCGTCAATCCCATTCGCACCTGATCATCGATGAGGCGCATGCTACCGGTGTAGTGGGTGAGAGGGGTGAGGGACTGGTACAACATCTTGGCCTGCAAGGATCGGTATTTGCCCGGGTTCATACTTTCGGGAAAGCCTGTGGTTGTCATGGTGCCGTGGTGCTGGGGTCCCGGAACCTGCGGGATTACCTGATCAATTTTGCAAGGAGCCTGGTGTATTCCACTTCCCTGCCGGAACATAGTGTGGCCATGATACAAAACAGTTACCAGGTCTTTCCGGGTATGCAGGCAGCGCGGTACAGGCTGCAACAACTGATCCGGCAATTTCAGTCCGCTCCGTTGCGGTTTGAGAAACTGCTATCTGATACACCCATACAGGTTGTGATCATACCCGGCAATGAAGCGGTTCGGAAAGTGGCAGATGACCTGCAACAGCAGAATCTGGACGTGCGCGCCATCTTATATCCTACTGTGCCAAAAGGAAAGGAAAGATTACGCGTGGTGCTGCATGCATTCAACACACCGGAAGAACTGGACAGGCTCATAGCAGCATTGCGTTAATAGGATAAAACCGTAAGCATGAACAGACCCTATATAGAGGACAAGGTATTCGATCGCATCAATTTTACAGAAAAACCCTTGCCGTTGGGCGACTATGAGTATTGCCGTTTTGAGAACTGCGATTTCTCCGGTATGGACCTGTCGGGGATCCATTTTACAGAATGCAGTTTTACCGGGTGCAATCTGAGCATGGTAAAACTGCATAAAGCGAGTTTTAATAGTGTACAGTTCAAAGAATGTAAACTGCTAGGTTTGCATTTTGAGGATTGCGATTCGGTACTGTTCTCAGTGAATTTTGGCCATTGCCAGTTGGATCTTTCCTCTTTTTTTCAACTGAAAATGAAGAAGACACTGTTCAGTAACTGTAGTCTGAAAGAAGTGGATTTTACAGAAGCCGACCTTACTGCTTCTGTGTTCGATCACTGCGATCTGATCCGGGCCATATTCCTGCAGACCGTTCTGGATAAGGCCGACCTTCGGACCAGCGTCCATTTTTCCATCGATCCTTCACGTAACAAGGTCAAAAAGACAAAAGTGTCCGCCCTTGGACTGGCCGGTTTTCTTGATGTGTACGATTTGGATATATCTTAACGTGCTGTGCTGATTGAACCATTGTTGGCTATCCAATAGCCATGGCAATCCTTTTCTACCATCCTTTTACCTATTCACTTCACATCCTGTATGCAGCTTGCTTCCGGATCTCAAAGTGTCTTGCTTCTCCCATAAACTGCTTATATACTATACGAATACCACTTATATACTGCCTATATCCCGCCCCTTTAAAGAGGCAGGTTATCTGCGGGTCATAGGCGGGTTATCTGCGGGTTATCTGCAAGTTATCTGCCTGTTATGCACGGATAATCAATGAATTAGATCAGGAAAAGGAAAGAGGGTGCGTGTATATTGCTGATTATCAATGTATCCATTGGGGAAAATGGGGGTAGCGGACAGGGTATGTACCGATGCAGGTACGGATGGGCTTGGCTGGGTTTTGTAATGCCAGGTGGTTGAGCGCAGGGCGGTGGGTGCTGTGCCTGATCCTTTCATTGCTGTGTTATGGGCACCACGTTATCGGGTAAATAGGAAGATGTCTGCAGTATGTATCACCTGAAAACTCAGGTTGACATTTATGCATTAAACGGATCTGGTATTTCGTTTTTCGGCGATACAATGGGTCAGGGTTTTGGGTTACCCCGGATACTGAAGGGTAACTTCTCAATAGAGGACTTTATTCAAGGAAGAGGTGTTAGTTTTGCAGATGCAATCAACTTTTTCTGCCGAACCCGCACTGTCACGGCTGGGTATATCCGCACTCAATCCCATGCAGGAATCTACTATTGGGGTAATACTGTCTGAAAAAGAAGTATTACTGTTGTCGCCCACTGGTTCCGGTAAAACCCTGGCATTCCTGTTACCGGTATGGCAACTGATGAAGGCGGATGAAAAACGCGTACAGTGCCTGATCCTTACCCCTTCCCGCGAACTGGCGATACAGATAGAACAGGTTTGGAAAAAAATGGCAACAGGATATAAAGTGAGCTGTTGTTATGGCGGACATGATATGCAGACAGAGATACAGAACCTGGCCGAACCGCCTGCCTTACTCATCGGTACGCCCGGAAGGATTGGAGATCATATCAAAAGAGATACATTTTCCCGCGAAGCTTTGACCATGCTGGTACTGGATGAGTTTGACAAATCGCTTGCCCTGGGATTTGCAGATGAGATGTCTTACCTCTTCGCATCCTTGCCGAACATTCAAAAAAAAGTATTCGTTTCAGCAACGGCCTCCATTCAAATACCCGATTTTGCAGGTGTGGGAGATGGGTTACAGGTGTTGGACCATATTTCTGAGCAACCGGATGCGGATACACTCAGCCTGAAACTGGTCATTTCCAAAGAAAAAGACAAGATCGACCGGTTGGTGGCATTGCTTTCTTATATAGGAACAGAACCGGTGCTGGTTTTCTGTAACCATCGGGATGCGGTAGAACGCACCGCTTCGCTGCTGAAAGAAAAAGGCATTGTCTGTGCCGCTTTTCATGGAGGTATGGAACAGATGCAGCGCGAGCAGATCCTGATCCAGTTCCGCAATGGCAGTGTACGATTCCTCGTGGCCACAGACCTGGCTGCCCGCGGATTGGATATTCCGGAGATCAGACACGTGGTGCATTATCACCTCCCCTCTACAGAGGCGGAATTCACGCACCGCAATGGCCGTACCGCCAGGATGGAAGCTACCGGAACAGCATACCTGCTGATGCATAGCGAAGAACCGCTGCCTTATTATATCCGGCAGCGGCCGGAAGAACTGGATGTACCGGATGTTTTCTCACTTCCCCAACCAACTGAGTGGGTCACCATTTATATCAACGGCGGTAAAAAAGATAAACTGAATAAAGTGGATATTGTGGGATTCTTTACACAGAAGGGGCGACTGGAAAAAGAAGAGATCGGCCTGATCATCGTGAAAGACCGCAATGCATTTGTGGCTGTTAAAAAGCATAAGGTAAAATCCCTTTTATCGCTGGTGCAGAATGAAAAGATCAAAGGAACCCGATACAAAATCGTAGAAGCCCGCTGATTGAAACCGCTATACCATGCCTTGTGTGGTAAAATATATTCGCTTTCAAGCTATTCTGAGAGGTTATGAAACCTGATCAGAAGTTTGTAGCTTTATCCCATACGATTGCCACCATGCCCTACCACAGGAACTTCACCTACTGGATTGATAAACGCGTCTGGAAATATTATTTCCTCATGCTCACCCTGCAATTGTCAAGATAACAACTGCAACAGACCCCATACGTCCTTCAGCTGATAGAATAATCGCAGTAACCCTGCCTTTACTAATTACTAATTCTTAATTACTCATTCAATCAACCATGCCGCATTATCATACACTCGGAACTATTCCGCACAAACGTCATACCCAGTTCCGCCGGCCGGATGGGAAATTGTATTCCGAACAATTGTTTTCAACCGAGGGGTTCAGTAACGACTACTCCTTGCTGTATCACTGTTATCCGCCCACCCAGATCATACATACAGATGAGCCGGTTCCGGTTATGCCAAGGATAGCCGAAGAGAAAATGCTGAAACATCGGAGTTTTGAAGGGTTTCACATCCAACCGGAAGCGGATTACCTGCAGAGCCGTAAGCCGGTGCTGGTCAACAATGACTGCCATATCGTACTGGCGGCACCGCAGCAAAGCATGAAAACCTATTTCTACAAAAATGCGGATGCCGACGAAATGATCTTTGTGCACGAAGGCAACGGCACACTGGTGACACAGTATGGTGAGTTGCCTTTCAGCGAGGGCGATTACCTGGTCATCCCGCGCGGCACCATTTACCAGATCCATTTTGCCCATGCGGATAACCGCCTGTTCATCGTGGAAAGTTTTAGTCCGATCCGTTACCCCAAACGTTACCAGAGCAAATACGGGCAGCTGCTGGAACATGCACCTTATTGCGAACGTGATATCCGTGTCCCCAGGAATCTGGTCACTTTTGATGAGAAAGGTGATTTTCTGATCAAAACCAAAAAGAATGGCATGCTGTACGGATTGCATTATGCCCATCATCCCTTTGATGTGGTAGGGTGGGATGGATGTTGTTATCCCTTCGCATTCAGTATCCATGATTTTGAGCCCATTACCGGCAGGGTACACCAGCCACCGCCGGTTCACCAGACATTTGAAGCGAATCATTTTGTGGTTTGCAGTTTCTGCCCGAGACTCTATGATTATCATCCCGATGCCATTCCGGCTCCTTATAACCACAGCAATATCGACAGCGATGAAGTGCTGTACTATGTGGCGGGTGATTTTATGAGCCGCAAGAATGTGACCCGTGGCATGATTACCTTACATCCGGCGGGTATTCCTCATGGTCCGCATCCGGGTGCTGTGGAAAAGAGTATCGGTAAAAAAGAAACGCAGGAGCTGGCAGTGATGGTAGATACCTTCCACCCGCTTCAGTTAACCATTGAAGCGCTGGAAATAGAGAACCCGGGTTATACCATGAGCTGGGCCGAGTAGCTGTTTGGCAAGATAGTTGCCCGCCTCTACGCTGCAGGGCAAACGTAATAGCAGTCGCTCGGCTCCGCCGAGTGACTGCTATTACCCAGGCTTCCAGCCAAAAGCCCTGATCTCTTAAAGCTACCATACCCCCGCTGTCCCCCGTTACAAAGCTTGTTTCTTCTCCAAATAAAGCGTAACTTATTCTCCTAAAACATTGCCATATGATTAAATTCAGCGACATCCGGATCGGAGACTATCTGAAAGCGGAATATGAAGGAAAAATGTGGGATGGAGAAGTTGTCCGGTTGAACGGAGACGAAAAACAGGTTTGTGTGCAAACCGATGTACAGGAATTCTGGTTCTCACCCGATCATCTGTACCCGATCGAGTTAAACGATGGGGCATTGGTGAAACTGGGTTTCCAGAAACAGCAGCAGGAGGACGGATCTGTAAAATACCTGAAAGGTTCTTTCAGGATTGTTGTGCCCAGGGCCGGCGATTTCAGCAGTATTGAAATGTGGTACCGCGAAGACAGGCGCCATCATCCGGATGTTCACTTCATACACCAGTTGCAGAACCAGTACCTGGATATGACCAAAGTGCACCTGACCAGCGAACCGGTATAATTAGCCGTTAATACTTTTTAGAGACCCGCTGTCAGCGGGTTTTTTTATATTGGAGAAATCTTTACCTGCAAACTAAAAAGCCCATTAGATTTGTAGGATATCAAATCAATCAATACAGCAGAATGAAAAAAAGTTTATTCTTTGCGTTCATGTCGGTTGTGGTCTCTGTGTCGGCCCAAACCGAGAAACCCTTCCAGGTAAAAGGTGTGTTTACAAAACTGGGATTCCCGGTGCAGAAAGTCTACCTGTCCTATCGTGCAGGCGATAAGAATGTGACCGATAGTGTGGAACCCAAAGATGGGGCATATATTTTCTCCGGAAAACTGGCAGAACCCGTATTAGGTTTTTTACGTGTTAAATACCTGCCGGATGCCGATGGTAAACCTGTTAAGATGGTTTCATCCAGGGATTTTGCACGGGTATTCCTGAGCGCAGGAACCACCAGTGTATCATCTGTGGATTCGTTCAGTAATGCCAGTATCAAAGGATCCAAGGCCAATGAGGATTATGCCAGGTTGGAAAATTCTCTCAAAACAGTGAATGCTGCCATGCGGGAAGTCAGCGCCGCATACAGCAAAGCGGCTGCAGCCAAAGATGAAGCTGCACGGAAAGCGGCAGAAGACAAATTGGACGCCCTGGATAAAGAGAGTCGGTTGGTGTACAAGGCGTATGTAAAGAATAACCTTACATCACCGGTTGCTGTACATGCGATCTCGCAATATGCAGGATGGGATATCAATGCGGATGAAGTGGAACCCCTGTTCAACCAGTTGCCCGCCGCTTCCCGGAGCCTGCCTACCGCCCGTTTGCTGCAGGAGCAGATTGCCATTGCCAAGAAAACAGGTATCGGGCGCGAAGCTATGGACTTTACCCAGAATGATACCCTGGGTGTTCCGGTGAGTTTATCTTCATTCCGGGGTAAATATTTACTGGTCGATTTCTGGGCCAGCTGGTGTGGTCCCTGCCGCCGCGAAAACCCGAACGTGGTAAAAGCATTTCAGGCTTTCAGGGATAAAGGATTCCATATCCTGGGTGTAAGTCTGGACAGGCCCGATGCCAAGGATAAATGGTTGCAGGCGATCCACGATGATAACCTGACCTGGACGCATGTATCAGATCTCAAGTACTGGCAGAATGCTGTGGCACAGCAATACGGTATCCAGGCCATTCCGCAGAACCTGTTGCTGGACCCGCAGGGAAAGATCATCGCCAAAAACCTGAATGGGGAACAGTTACAGGCTAAACTGACCGAAATACTCAAGCCTTAACATCCCCTGAAAATCAAATAACCGTGCTTTTGTGCCTTCGTGTGGAAAGTTTATTCACGCACCCGCACACAAAGGCACGGTTTTTTGTATAGGTTCGTGAGTAAGTTTCGTGAGCA
Organism: Sediminibacterium sp. FW305-C-269; assembly: GCF_058231045.1. Classification (NCBI taxonomy): domain Bacteria; kingdom Pseudomonadati; phylum Bacteroidota; class Chitinophagia; order Chitinophagales; family Chitinophagaceae; genus Sediminibacterium; species Sediminibacterium sp. FW305-C-269. The sequence goes on from NZ_JBIQXQ010000003.1 coordinate 350,150, forward strand.
GATGGTAAAGACACTTTTTGGTACACTGATCGGTATGGCTTCCTGGGTAAGCCTGTATGCACAGGAGTTCGGTGGTAATCCACCCTCTGTAAAATGGCAGCAGGTGAATACGGATACCGTACGCGTGATCTTTCCCCGTGGCTGGCAGGCCCGGGCCGAAAGGGTGGCGCAGGTAGTACATGGATTGCAGCGGCAACAGGTGCAAACGATAGGCGACCGTATCCGCAAAGTGAGTATCGTGTTGCAGAACCAGACGGTGATCTCAAACGCTTATGTAGGCCTTGCCCCTTATCGTAGTGAATTCTATACAACCCCACCTCAGAACGCTTTTCAACTGGGCGCCGTAAACTGGATGGATAACCTGGCGGTGCATGAGTTCCGGCATGTACAGCAGTACAGTAATTTCAATAAAGGGCTATCGAAGCTGGCAGGTTATGTGTTGGGGGAGCAGGGACAGTTGCTGACCAACGCCATGTCTGTACCCGATTGGTTTTTTGAGGGAGATGCTGTATTCAATGAAACCCGGTTTACCCGGCAGGGCAGGGGTACACTGCCCTTGTTCCTGAGCAGTTACCAGTCGTTATTCCTGGCAGGTCGTAATTATGATTACATGAAAATGCGGAACGGCTCGCTGCGCGATTATGTGCCCAATCATTATGAGCTGGGTTATTTGCTGGTGGCTTATGGGAGAAAACAATACGGAGATGATATCTGGCGAAAGATAACTGATGATGCCGTACGTTTTAAACCCCTGTTCTATCCTTTCCAGGGAGCGGTAAAAAAACATACCGGAACCAGTTACACGCAATTTGTAAAAAATGCCCTGGAGTTTTACCGGCAGCAATGGCAAACACTCCGGTCAGATACCGTAAACTGGTTCACCCGGCCAGTAGTGCATGATGTGGTCCATTACCAATACCCGTATGCCGCAGCAGATGGCTCGGTGATTGTGTTGAAGACGAGTAACCGCCATATTCCCGCCTTCTACCGGATATGGCCGGATGGGGAAGAAAAGAAGATCGCGGTAAAAGATATTTCCACGGACCGTTATTTCTCCTACCGCAATGGCAGGATCGTTTATGCAGCTTCCCAGCCTGATATCCGCTGGGGTAACCGGGAATTTCAGTCTGTCAGGTTGCTGGATGTAGCAACAGGTGTGCAGCGAACTTTGGTAAACAGAAGCAGGTATTTTTCTCCGGATATCTCCACCGCCGGTGACCGATTGGTAGCGGTGGACATGGACATAGACGGCAACTCCCGCCTGGTGCGGTTCGATACTGCCGGGGTGGTGCTGGATTCTATGTCAAAAGCCGGGATCTTTTTTTCTCAACCCCGTTTTACTGCCAATGACCTTGCCATCTATGTTACGGAAAGAAATGCGGCGGGAGAGATGTCGCTGATGAAATATAGCAACGGCTTTCATGTGCTGGACACGTTGATGGCCCCCGCCAACCGCATCATTGGTAATGTGACGGTGCAGGGAGATACGGTACTGTTTACCACCACCTACCAGGGACGTGATGAACTATGGGCCTATATGGATGCGAAAGAAAAACAGGGCCCTTTCCGGATGGCTTCTTATGCTACAGGTTTGTACCAGGGGGTATTACGTGCCGATGGACAATTGTTATGCCCTGTATTCACTGCGGATGGTTACCGGCTGGGGCTGTTCCGTCCCCGCTGGGAGCGGGTGGCATCGCGGGATGAACTGAAAGAATTGTACCTGCCTGCGGGCGTGTATGCTTCCGCAGATCACCAGCTGCTGGCGCAATTGCCGGAAACAGCTTACCCGGTTAGCCGGTACCGCAAATCGTTCCACCTGTTGAACCTGCATAGTTTCCGGCCATTTTATGAGCAGCCGGAATATTCTTTTACCCTATATGGCGAAAATGTGCTGAACACGTTCCGGTCTGAAATTGCCTATACCTATAATGAGAATGAGGGAAGCCATAAACTGGGTTATAACGGGGTATATGGCGGATCCTTCCTGCAGCCTGTGTTCGGATTGAGCAATACCTGGCAACGGTCGGCCCTGTTATCAAGGGATACCTCGCTGCATTGGAATGAATTGGTAGGTTATGTGGGACTAAGGCTTCCACTGAACCTGACAGGAGGGAGGGCATACCGGAACCTGACCTTACAGGTCACTTACAACCTGGAGCAGGTGAACTGGACGGGTCTGGCCGGAAAATTGCTGAATGACCTCAGTTTCCCGTACCTGCAAAGCCGGATCAGTTATTCGTCGCAGGTGCAGAAGACCGTTCAGCAGATATACCCGCAATTTGCCCAAAGTCTGGTACTGCAGTACCGGAACCTGCTGAACCAGCGAACGGCGCATCAGTTCCTAGCCAGTGGTTCACTGTTCCTGCCGGGCCTCAGTCATACCCATTCCCTGGTACTGACGGCTGCTTTTCATAGCCGGGATACCATGCAGCAATATATTTTCTCCAATAATTTCCCTTTTGCCAGGGGGTATTCCGCCATTGACTTCCCAAAAATGTGGAAGTTTGGGATGAATTATCATTTCCCGCTGTTATATCCTGATAAGGGGCTTGGGAACCTGGTTTACCTGCTCAGGGTGCGTTCCAACCTGTTTTTCGATTATACCATTGGCAGAAGTCTCCGCCTGGCTACCGATTATCCTTTCCGAACGGTGGGGGCCGAGCTGTTCCTGGATACCCGCTGGTGGAACCAGCAGTCGGTCAGTTTCGGGATCAGGTACAGCCGGTTGCTGGACAACTCCTTCCGGGGGGGTGCCCAGCCCAATGTCTGGGAACTGATATTGCCCGTAAACCTGTTCCAATAAGCGGATTTTTGGTAGATTTGCCCCTTTTGGAGAGAGTCCCTAAGGGTTTTTCCACAATTTTGAGATTTTTTTCCACTAATTTTTCTTATTCCGGTTGCATTGTAATATCTTTGCAGCCCCAAAAATTGTATGTCGAAACAACCACTGATCAAACAAGATGGCGTAATCCTGGAAGCCCTGAGCAATGCGATGTTCCGGGTGAAGCTGGAAAATGGTCATGAAATCCTGGCCACCATCTCCGGAAAAATGAGGATGCACTATATCCGGATATTGCCGGGCGATAAGGTAGGCGTGGAAATGAGTCCGTACGATTTGAGCAGGGGAAGGATCATTTTCCGTTATAAATAATTTAAACGCTGACGCAGTAAGCAAAAGCTGAACGCCAAGGCAGGAACGAGATAAAAAAACAAACAATGAAAGTTAGAGCTTCCATTAAAAAACGCAGCGTTGATTGTAAGATCGTGAAGAGGAAAGGGAAATTGTTCGTGATCAACAAGAAGAACCCTCGCTTTAAGCAGCGTCAGGGGTAAGGCAATTTGAAAATGAGGCAATTTGAAAATGTGAAAACAATTTTCAAATTCCAAACACTACCCATTTTCAAATTTTCAAATTTTCAAATTTCAAATTAAACAAAAAATATGGCTCGTATTGCCGGTATTGATTTACCAAAAAATAAAAGAGGAGAAATTGGTCTGACCTATATTTTTGGTATTGGCCGTTCCACTGCCCAGTATATTCTTACCAAAGCTGGTATCGATTTCGATAAGAAAGTGAACCAGTGGAATGACGAAGAGCAGGCCGCTATCCGTAACATCATCAACAATGAGTTCAAGGTAGAAGGTGCCCTGCGTAGTGAGGTTTCCATGAGCATCAAACGCTTGCTGGATATCGCCTGCTACCGTGGCCTCCGTCACCGTAAGGGATTGCCTGTTCGCGGTCAGCGCACCAAAACCAACAGCCGTACCAGGAAAGGTAAGCGTAAGACGGTTGCGGGTAAGAAGAAAGTAGCTAAGAAATAAGCAATTTGAGGATTTGGGAATTTGAAAATTTGAAAATTGTGGACTCACCCCTTCAAATTTTCAAATTCCCGAATTTTCAAATTAAAATAAAATCCGCCAGCTTGGATCTCTGAAAAGAGGGAGAGTAAAGCGGTTCCCGGCTAACGGGATTTTTTATTGTTAAACCAGTCTGCCGACAGGCAGGGACTACCTCAAAAAAGAAACATGGCTAAACCACAAAAGGCACAGAACAGCGCAAAAGCTGTTGCCAAGAAAAGAATCGTTAAAGTAGATGCAGCCGGTGAGGTTCGCATTTCTGCTACCTTCAACAACATCATCATCAGTTTTACCAACAAAGCAGGCCAGGTTATCAGCTGGAGCAGTGCTGGTAAAATGGGCTTCAAGGGTTCTAAGAAGAACACCCCATATGCAGCCCAGATGGCCGCTGCAGACGCTGCCAAAGTAGCGCTGGAAGCAGGTCTGAAAAGAGTGGATGTATTTGTAAAAGGACCCGGATCAGGTCGCGAAGGCGCTATCCGTTCCATCTCTCAATCTGGTGTAGAAGTAACTTCTATCAAAGACGTTACTCCTTTACCACACAATGGTTGTCGTCCTCCCAAACAACGTAGGGTATAATCAGTTAACAGTTAATAGTTACTAATTCAACTATCCACTATTAACTGTTAATTATTAACTATAAAAGGGTGTTTTATCGATTTTAGATTTTTATGATAAAACATCGTCATTAAAAAATCGCAAAACAAAACAAATGGCACGTTACACTGGTCCTAAGACCAAAATTTCAAGAATCTTCGGTGAACCCATCCTGGGTAATGGTAAATGGCTGGGTAAGAACAGTAACCCTCCCGGTCAGCACGGTGCGGCACGTAAGCGTAAAACCTTAGGTGAATATGCCCTGCAGCTGCGTGAAAAACAAAAGGCCAAATACACCTACGGTGTATTGGAGCGTCAGTTCCGTAAAACCTTTGAAGAAGCCCAGCGTCTGAAAGGAGTAACTGGTGAAAACCTGATCAAATTACTGGAAGCCCGTCTGGATAACACCATTTTCCGTATGGGACTGGCTGCCAGCCGCCCTGAAGCCCGTCAGATGGTGAACCACAAGCACATCACTGTGAACGGTGAGACCATGAATATCCCTTCTTACCAGTGTAAGCCAGGTGATATCATTGCCTATAAGCCAAAAAGTGCCGATAATTCTGCTATTACCAGCAAAAACCGTGGTAAGAACCCTAAGTTCAGCTGGCTGGATTGGAACGAGACTGAGAAAAAAGGTACGTTCATCACATACCCAGAGCGTGAAAATGTTCCTGAGAACATCAAGGAGCAGCTGATCGTCGAGTTGTACTCTAAATAATGGTGAATAGTGAGTGGTGAGTAGTAAGTAGTAAGCAATAACTGACTACTCCCTACTCACTACTCACCACTCACGGTTCATATATTTTCCTTTTCGCCTCTTGTGGGCGCGAAGACAAACCAAGTAAAAACAAGTTTTAATATGGCCATATTAAGCTTTCAGAAGCCCGATAAGATCGTTTTACAAAAAGCTAATGATTTCGAAGGTCAATTCGAATTCCGTCCGTTGGAGCCAGGTTACGGTCTTACCATCGGTAACGCTTTACGCAGAGTATTATTGAGTTCTTTAGAAGGGTATGCACTGGTTGGTATCAAGATCGAAGGAGTAGACCACGAGTTTGCCACCATGAAAGGGGTAACAGAAGATGTTACCGAGATCATCCTGAACCTGAAACAGGTACGTTTCAAAAAACACGTTGAGCATGATGTTGTCAACGAAAAGATCACACTGTCTATCAAAGGCCGTACTGAGTTCACTGCCGGAATGATCGGTGAATTATCACAGAACTTCCAGGTAATGAATCCGGAACTGGTTATCTGCACCATGGATACCACCGCTAAGATGGACATTGAACTGACCATTGCCAAAGGCCGTGGGTATGTTCCGGCTGAAGAGAACAAGATCAAAGACGCTGTATTCGGATATATTGCCATCGATTCTATTCACACACCTATCAAGAACGTGAAATACGGTATTGAGAACTATCGTGTGGAACAGAGAACAGACTACGAGAAACTGATCCTGGATGTATCTACAGATGGTACCATCCATCCGGAAGATGCCGTAAAACAGGCTTCCCGTATCCTGATCCAGCACCTGATGATCATCACCGACGAGAACATCACTTTCGATAACAAAGAAGACAAGAAAGAAGATGTGGTGGATGAGCATGTACTGCAGCTGCGCAAAGTGCTGAAAACACCGCTGGAAGACCTCGATCTTTCTGTACGTGCGTTCAACTGCCTGAAAGCAGCCAAGATCAACAGCCTGAGCGAACTGGTTCAGTACGAGCAGGAAGACCTGATGAAATTCAGGAACTTCGGTCAGAAATCTCTCTCTGAAATTGAGCAGGTGTTGACCGAAAGGGGCCTGAGCTTCGGAATGGATCTGAACAAATTAGGATTAGACAATTTAGATAACTAAGCTATGAGCCATGAGCTGCGAGCTTCGAGCCAAAAAGTTCGTAGCTCGTAGCTAACAGCTCGAAGCTATTCACTCACATCTTGTAATTCCTGACACGGTACAAGATTAAAACCAAAAAGTCATGCGTCACGGAGACAAAATCAACAATTTAGGCCGCAAGAAAGCACATCGTGTTGCTTTATTACAGAACCTGGCGAGCCAGCTGATCACACACAAACGTATCGTTACCACTCTGGCCAAAGCCAAAGCGCTGAGAACCTATGTTGAACCGCTGATCACCAAAACCAAGAAGAATGAATCTGCTATGCAGATCAGTCACAACCACCGTCTGGTATTTGCCGAACTGCAGGACAAAGCCGCTGTAAAAGAACTGTTTACAGTAGTGGGGCCGAAAGTGGCCGGCCGTCCGGGTGGTTATACACGTATCCTGAAGCTGGGTATCCGTCCTGGTGACAATGCAGAGAAAGCCATGATCGAACTGGTAGACTTCAATGAGATCTACGGTAAGGGTGTGGAAAAATCTGCTGAGCCTGCCAAGAAGACCCGTCGTGGACGTGCTCCTAAAAAAGCCGCAGAGGCAGCAGCTCCGGCTGAAGCGCCTGCAGCAACAGAAGAAGCCACTTCTACAGAAGAAAAAGCAGCAGAATAAGTGATGAGAGTTATTTGATATAAAAGGCAAAATCGTTTTCGGTTTTGCCTTTTTTCTTGTGTACCGGTGTGAGAAAATATATCCGGAATTTTACGCAGGATGCGTTTTTTTTGCAATTGTAAACAGACATAACATGACCCCAACCAAGCAAGCCGCCATTTTATTATTAGCAGACGGACATGTATTTCACGGCCAGTCCTTCGGAAAAACAGGTACTGCCACCGGTGAGATCTGTTTCAATACCGGTATGACGGGTTACCAGGAAGTATTTACCGATCCCAGTTACACCGGCCAGATCCTGATCATGAACAATGTGCATGTAGGAAATTATGGCGTCAGGAAAGCAGATGTGGAAAGCAGCAGCGTAAAGATCCGCGGACTGATAGCCCGTAACCTGGAAGAGCAGTTCAGCCGTTTGATGGCTGATGAGGGTGACCTGGATGCCTACCTGAAAGCCAATAACATCGTTGCGATAGAAGGTGTTGATACCCGTGCCCTGGTAGCGCATATCCGTACCAAGGGGGCCATGAACTGCATCATTTCCACCGAGATACTGGATATTGAACAACTGAGAGCTGAGCTGGCCAAAGTGCCTGATATGGATGGGCTGGAACTGGCCAGTACAGTGAGTACCCAGGAAGAATATGAACTGGGGGATAGCAATGCTACGATAAAAGTGGCCGTACTTGATTTCGGGGTGAAACAGCATATCCTGCAGTGCCTGGTATCAAGGGGAGCGCATGTACGGGTGCATCCTGCCAAAACACCGATGAGCAGGTTGAAAGAATTTAATCCCAATGGATATTTTATTTCCAATGGCCCGGGCGATCCTGCTGCCATGCCTTATGCCGTGACCACGGTAAAAGAGATCCTGCAGGACAACAAACCTGTATTTGGTATTTGCCTGGGACACCAGTTGCTGGCTCTGGCTAATGATATCCCAACATTTAAAATGCACCATGGACACAGAGGACTGAATCATCCGGTGAAGAACATCATTACCGGGCAATGCGAGATCACTACGCAGAACCATGGTTTTGGTGTGGATCCGGAAGCTGTCCGTAAACATCCCAATGTGGAAGTGACACATGTGAACCTGAATGATGATTCCATTGAAGGGATCCGCCTGAAAGACAGACCTGCTTTCAGCGTACAGTATCACCCGGAAAGCACGCCCGGTCCGCACGACAGCCGTTACCTGTTCGACAGGTTTCTGGAAATGATCAAAGACAGGATGAACTGATCGTTCTCTGAATACCTTATATGTGACCGTCATTCTGAAGGGAGAAGCCTCTCACCGGAATGACGGTTTTTATTTGTGGCGTTTATTTTTAGTTATCTTAGCCACATGAAAATCGCCATCATCAACGGCCCGAACCTGAATCTGCTGGGTAAAAGGGAAACGGATATTTACGGTAACCAGTCTTTCGAGCAATTCCTGGAAGAATTGAAAACCCTGTTTCCGGCAGTTGATCTTCATTATTACCAGAGCAATGTAGAAGGCGAGTTGATCAATGAATTGCAGCGCGTAGGGTATGAATATGATGGTATCGTACTGAATCCGGCCGGTTATACGCATACTTCCGTGGCAATTGGAGATGCCATCGCTGCCATTAAGGCGCCGGTGGTAGAAGTGCATATCAGTAATGTACATTCGAGGGAACATTTCAGGCATTTATCGCATGTGTCCGGTAAATCTGCGGGCAGTATTTTCGGACTGGGACTGAAAGGATACGAGTTGGCCATCCGCTGGCTCACCGATCGGAAATAAGTTGTATAAGGCACAGTATTTGCTTGCTTCCATTACAAAAATGAATCAATCATATTCCAGGAAAGTAGGGTGGCTCATTCTGATCGTTTCCATTGTGAAAATGATCACCGCTTCGTTGATCGAATTGGGAAACGATGAAGTGTATTACTGGACCTATGCCCTGCAGCCCGACTGGAATCATTTTGATCATCCGCCCATGGTTGGCTGGATGATACGCGCCACAACACTGAACCTGCTTTGGGTGAGTGATCTGTCGGTACGCCTGGGCAGTATACTCTGCAGTGCCATAGCTACCTGGTTCATCTTTAAAACCGGGAAACTGATTGCCAATGAAAAAGCGGGCTGGTATGCGGCATTGATCTATAACTGCTCTGTGTATACCGGTATCATTTCCGGTTTGTTCATTCTTCCTGATTCTCCGCAGATGCCTTTCTGGACTGGTGCTATGTATATCATGGGGCATCTTTTTATCAAAAATGATGACCATAAATTAAGTATCTGGCTACTGCTGGGACTGGTGATCGGACTTGCGGCTTTGTGCAAAGTACATGGTTTATATCTCTGGGCGGGTTTCGGGTTTTTCCTGATCCTGTCGCGACCCAAATGGCTGCTCAACTGGCGTTTGTATGCAGGTGCAGCGGTTACCGTAATCTGTATCCTTCCGATCGTTTACTGGAATGTGATGAACGATTTTATCACTTACCGTTTTCATTCGCAAAGGGTAACCCATACCACTATCCAGTGGGATATGCTGGGCAGGGAAATAGCAGGGGAATTTGCTTACCAGAACCCTGTTATTTTCATCTTGCTGCTGATAGCGCTGGTTGCCCTGTTGCGTAAACGGATCCGCTTTAACCGGAAAAGAGCTGCCACCTGGCTGTTATGCATGAGTTTGCCAATGATCCTTTTATTCTGGGGTGTATCCTTACTGAATCCCACTTTGCCGCATTGGAGCGGGCCAGGGTATATTCCCTTGTTTCTGGTAGGTGGTCTGTACCTGGAACAACGATCTTTCAAAACTTTTCCGGGTTTTATCAAACTGTCAGGCACTTTGGTGATCATTGTATTGGTGGCCGGTGTAGCCCTGGTTAGGTTATCACCTGTCAATTTCGGTAGCCATGACAAGGAGAATTATGGTGAATACTGTCCTACACTCGATCTTTCCGGCTGGAAGAATTTCAGCGATTCTTTTGCTGTATTGGTGAAAGAAGATGCCACCCAAGGCCTGATGAAAGCCCATTCCCCCATACTGGTGAATAAATGGTTTCCCGGTGGACATCTTGAATTCTATACTTCCCGGGCAAGCGGATCAAGGGTATTGGGGATAGGTTTGCTGGAAGATGTACACAAGTTTGCCTGGCTGAACAAGGAAAGAGAACAACTGCAACGCGGCGATGATGCTTATGTCATCGTTCCTTCTAATCTGCCATTGCATGTTGCGGATGTATATGCTGCTTATTTTACTAAGATCGAAAAACCGGTAACGATTAAACAGTTCAGAAGTGGGGGCGTGGTAAGATATTTTTATGTATACCGCTTAAAGAACTGTAAGCTGGTTCCTCCATCTATATTGCCCTAAGGCCAGGTTTATTCCGATAGCTGATTACTGTTGTTTACCGGCGGTGCTGTCTGCCGGTGTTTTGATCACCAGGTCTTTTTCTTTATTGGCAAAAAGCGTTTCAAAATCTTTCCGATAAGAGATACTTACTCCCTGCCGGTTACGGCGGCCAAAACTGGCGCCGCTCAGGTCAAGGCTGGCTTTGTTGAATACGATCAGGCGCAGTTTTTTATCTTTCGAGAGAATGAATTCGATGTTGACGTTCGGTAACCATTGCGTATTACCATTTTGAATAGCGGATGTATTTCCAAAATTGAAATCGATATCACTGCCCAGTGTTACGATGATCTTTTCATTGGCAAATGCATAACCGAATTTAAGGTCAACACGCGTACGGTCCAGTTTGCTGTTCGTACCGCTTACACTGCTGCTTCCCGGGTCTATCAGGTTCGAACTGCTGTATACGCTGGTACCCACATCAAAACGCAGACTCTTATCACCAGTGATCCTGAACAGCAGGTTAGACAATACTTTGTTCACGCTCTTGGTGAGCATTTGAGAGATCGTATTTACGGTGAGGGAAGTGATGGAATAAGGTGTCAGTGCATTGGCACTGCCCAATCCACCCGGTGGTTGGAATGAATTGAAGAGGAAGAGGAAAGCCACCTGGTTCAGTATCTCATTTTGGTCTTTTTCCAGCCGGTTCAGGTACTGGTTAAATTCGTTATCGGATTTTACGGGACTACCCTGAGGGAAATCGATGCGGAACCTGATATCGGGTCTGCTCAGTTTGTCACGTAACTGGGCTATCACATATACATCGCCACGGTAACCTTTCACAGCCGGGCTTAAGTTCAGGTTGCTGACCAGTTCTGCCAGGCTGATGCGTTCTGCCGTATACCGGGCATCTATGTGCATATCGGCCTTAAAGGGGTCTCCGTTCCATTCAATATAATTACCGGCATCGGGAGCCAGTTCAAAGGGTTTGCGCAGGATATTCTGCAGGTTGAACACATAACTCCCCTTATCGATATTGTACCTGCCCCGCATCGTGAGGGGTTCTGTGGTACCCGCTTTGATCCTGAGTTTGCCATAACCCACGGCTTTGATCACATCCCCGGCCAGCTCATCAAGGATCACATCAATCATTACGTTGTTGTTGGCGGTAAGATCGAGGTCGACAGAAAGATTGAAGTTGCTTTTATTGCCCGCTTTCTCCATTTCTGTACCATACTGTTTGAATACGATGAAATCGGCTACACCGCTTTCCTTGCTTACCGAGTTCGGGATGAATATATGGGAGCTGTCGTTCGATTCTGCGATCAGCTGCATCTGTGCCGCATATTCCGGTCCCGTCATGCGTAAACGGGCGCTGCCGATCGCTTTGCCGTAGAACTGCTGGTTATCCTGTGGCCGGGTATCGATCAGTAATAACTTGTTGGTAAACATGTCCAGGTCGAACACGATATTTTTAAAACCTCTCTCTCTTAGTTGACCACTAACCGTACCAATATTCTGGTACCTGTCATAAATGTTGAATCTGCCAAAGTCAATACCTTCTTCTGTAAAACGGATATCTGCCGAATCGATTGTATAATACACTTGTGTGTAATTGACTTTCATGCCGGCATTTTTGAGTTGGATCCTTCCCAACAGGTCAGGCGCATTCAGATTTCCTTTAATGGTGAGGTTGCCTGAAGCCTCACCTTTGATATCGCTGAAAAGATCTGAAAGGAACATTCGCAGGAAGTCGATCTTTGTATGCTGGAGAGCCATATCGGTCTGGAAGCCATTACCCGTGCTGTCTTTGAGATCATAGCTTCCCTTCGCTGAGAACTGGTAACCTTCATTGTTTGACCGTATGGAAAAGGGGAGACGGCCGGTCCTGCTATCATAAGATGCCTGGATGTTCACCAGGCCCACCGAGTCATCATTCAGCCGGAACTGCTCCGCTTTCAGGTCGGCTGCTGCGTTAAAACTGCCCATCAGATCGTTCAGGTGTACAGTGCCGGAAGTAACACCTTCCAGTCTTGGGTCTTTGAAGAAGATAGATGTAAGGTCACCCAGTACCACACTCTTCAATCGAACCACCAGGTTATTACTGCTGCTGCCATCATCCGGATGGTCAGATTCAATGCTGATCTCCTGGAAACCCTGCGTGAATTTGACATTTTCTGCCTGCACCAGTTTGCTGCGTACCGTTAATTCACCTGCTTTTTCGATACCCCATTTCTTGTCATTCAATACAAAGGAAGAGGGACGGAACTGGATGCGGGCACCGTCGGTAAGGGTGTACACATCTGCCTGAAGATCCGCATCATTCAGTGTATTGTCTGCGCTTGTTTTAATGGATACGATGGAATGATCGTTGTTGGATGTGATGCGGATTTTTGAATTGGGAAAACGAAGGCTGTCACTCACCTGCACTTCTGTGATATTCCCTGTTACCGATAAACTGTCTTTATTGCCCTTCCCACTCATGTCGAAACCGGTGAAACTGATCTTATCATATCTGCCTGCGGGTATGGCCGCATCTACCGCCAGCTGGTTCCTGCGGGTGTCTACCGAGCCGCTGATACTGGCATCGTTAAAGCCATACAAATGTTTATCCAGTAGTTGGAGGTATGGTTCAAAATGCCCGGTATTGATCTTGAAAGAAAATACCTGGTTCTGCGGAACCGATTTCGGTTGTTTGATATAGGTGGGATAATACCTGGTAAGAAAAGCCTGAAAACTGGCCGGAAGGTCTTTGATGCTAAAACGTCCATTGATGGTGGCATTGAATTCGTTGCTTCCGAGATACAGGTATTTGACCGAATCTACATACGTAGAGCTCAGGTTCAATGAGTCGAAATTCAGGGTACTGCGTTCACTCTTTATATTGGCATTCAGGAATTTGGCACTGCCTAAAAAATTGTCGATATTGGTGCCTGTAAAGTTTACGTCGAGCAGGCCGGTTACCAGGATAGAATCTTTGGTCAGCTTCAAAGCTTTCAAGTTAGAGTTTACCAGGTCGCCCACAATATTGAAACGTGGTAATTCTTTGGAAAGGTCGATCTCTACAGTACTGGTGAAATCCAGGTTCGGGTCGTCGATTTTTACTTCTCCGTTAAAATATTTTCGCTGAAAAGTGCCGAGGGAGATGATATTGGTATAGGTATATCCATTGTATTCCAGCGAAGTGGCGGTTCCCTGCACCGTGGTCTTTAATTTGTCAATATTGAAACTGCTTCCAACAATCCTTCCTTTAAAATCTACCAGTCCCAGTGAGCTATCACTTAAAAATTTACCGATGTTGAAGCGGGTGGTCTCCAGTGCACCGGTGTAAGAGGGCTCTCCCCGGGTGGGCAGTTTCAGGCTGATATTGGTTCTTACGCCTCCCAACTGGGTACTGAAGGTTCCGGCTGTCACAAAATTCTGTACCGTACCATCAAAATTTCCCCGGTAAATGATATTGCCCAATGCGGCCAGGTTGGGAGAAGTTACGCCGCGTAACTGAGGTATCAGTGAACCCAGGTCGGCATAGTTGGTCTGCAGTGTGCCGTTCTTCAGCTCTATGCGGGTGGTGTTGATATCGGGCAACCCTTTCATGCTAAAGCTGGAACCGATTACCCGGGTAGTACTGCCGATTTTGGCTGATAGATTCTTCACTGCAAAATCTTCAACGGTACCCAGGTACCTGCCGCTTAGGATCACTTCTTTTTTCCAGTCTTTCAGTTCCGGCGCAAAAAAGGCAATATCATCTGTATGCACCCTTGCATTGGTAAAGTTCGCCTGCATCACTACCTGGCTGATATAACGGGCAAAGTCTTTGTTGAAATCCTTAAACTGCATTGCATAATAGTTGGTCAGCCTGCTTTTGTTGGTTTGCAGGTCAAGCTTTGCCAGTTCCATAATCTGCGGGGTAAAACGAAATGCTGTTTTCAGTTTTCGCAGTTCCAGTCCGCAGCGGTCTTTCACCGAAAGGTCAATATCAGCACGAAGCGTATCCTTTACAAACCGGATCTGGTGAAGGGTACCGGTTAACTTACTAAGTTGTATATGACTGCCATCAAAATGCGGAATGGGTTTTTGGGTATTCCCGTCAATGAACAGGCTTCCGTTTTTAATAGAGACCCGGTTCACATACAGGGCAATGTTGCCCGCATTCAGGTACATGCCTGTATCCTGGGTGGGTTTGGGTCGAAGCGAATCGGGTCGAAGCCCATCAAGGCTCAGGATGCGTACGAACGGCCTTTCCAGCTGTACGGAATTGATGTGGAAGATGCTTTTTTTCAAGTCTACATTCTCTGCATCCAAAAGCAGGTTGCTCATGGAAATGTCCATCCTTTCACCGATCCAAAGGTCATTTTTCAGGATACGTACATTCCTTAGTTCAATGGTCTTCAGATTCAACTCCAGTCCGCCACTTTGTTTCTTGGGTTGGGGAGAGGAGAAATAATCCAGGATGAAAGCGTGGTTCCAGACCGAATCCTTTCGTTGCAGTTTGATCACGGCATCTTCCAGTCCTGCATATTTCAGTACGGCTTTTTCTTTCAGGAAAAACCAGTCCGTGATCCTTACTTTTAGTTTTCCTGCATAGAGCAGGGTGTCTTTCTGCTGATCCCTCACCATCGTACCCTCCATATTCAGCCGGTTGAAGAGAGAAAAACTGACGTTTTTAACACTCACTTCCGTACCCAGTGCCCTGGAAAGCCGCTGGGTGGCGATGCCCACCAGCCAGTTCTGTATGAATTCTGTCTGGATCGCGATGAAAGCCAGCAGCAGCACAGCCAAAATAATCAAAATCGTACGACGTAATATTTGCAGGAAACGCTTCAGGCCTTAAGGGGTTTGAGGTGGTAAAAATACACATTCTAAGCGTAGGCAAATACAATACCAAACCGCTATCTGACCGCATGTGGAAATAAAAAAAAACAGGCAGGATAGGAGATGCGCGTGTAATCATTATATTTAACCCACGTACTAACGATTATCCTCCCGCTATGAAAAAGATATTAGCCTGTTTGCTCCTGCTGTCCGTGTTTGCCTGTCAGAAAAAGCCCAAGCCTGCCGAAGTGGAACAACGCCTGAAAAAAGCCATGACGGAATTCCTGTACCAGTCGGTCAACAACGATTCCTCCCGCGTAAAATTCGATGTAAAGGAAGTGATCTTCTTTGAAGAAGCCGAGGGATACGAATGCGAGTTCAAAGTGAACATGGCACAGTCTGGTAAAGATACCCTTGGTGTGATGAAGGCCGTTGTCACCAAAGACTTCACCAAAGTAAGCCGCAAACTGTAACGGCTGTTAAAAGAAGATCCGCTCTTCTGAGGAGTAGCTTTTCTTGAATTCCTTGGGGGTACATCCTTTTTTCTTCTTGAAGATCCGGTTGAAATTAGAAATATTGTTAAATCCGCATTCGTAGGCGATCTCTGCCACCGATTGTGTGGTATCGATAAGCATACGTGATGCATGTCCCAGCCGGATCTCGGTGAGGCTGTCAATAAAAGTCATGCCTGTTCTGGTCTTGAAGAAACGGCTGAAAGCTGAATCGGCCATATTGGTGAGTTTGGCCACTTCTGACAAGGAAATCGGGTTCTTGAAGTTCTCATTCAGGTATTCCATCACCCGCTCGATCCTGCGGCTGTTATAGGTAAAATGCTCCATGTTATTGAAAGTGGAGTTGGAGAGGATCCGGGAATGACGGGAGATGGAAAGTTCATGCAGGATCCCCATCAGTTCATGCACCGATTCGAATCCGTCTTTTTTACTGAGCCGCATGATGCGTGAGGAAAGTAGGGCGGCTGTTTCATAGGAGAACAGGATGCCCCGCAAGGAATTGTCCAGCATGGTTCGGATGAAACTGAACTGGTTCCTGCGTAATAATTTTTCATCGAACAGGTCTTTGTGAAACTGGATAGTGATTTCTGTGATCTCCGGGCTCTTGCACTTATGCGTGAACCAGGCATGCTGCAGGTTAGGACCGATCAGCACCAGTTCATAATCACCGATCTCTTTCACGTGATCGCCTACCACACGTTTCACACCCTTACCGTTTTTGATAAAATTCAATTCGAACTCCTCATGGTAATGCACAGGGAAGTCAAATTCTGTTTTGGTACGGGCAAAAACGGTAAAACAGTCTGCTGGTGTCAGGGGGGTGATCTCTCGTAGAATGTTCTTCTGCATAGTTCAGATATCGGTTTGTCTTTAACAATGGTATTATCGCGTAAAATGGCCCGTCGGCAGAAGCTGACAGGATACAACTGTTTATTTTACATAACTACGCTATCTTGTATCCTGTTCGGAGAACAGGCGGGCAGGGGGGCGGTTTTACATAAAATAAAAGGAAGCGTTCGGCTGTCTGGCCACTTAGGTACAATTGCCCTAAGTGAGACCATGGCGTACGCGTTCTGTTGTTAAGGACAACCATCTGTTCCGATTCGCTGCAAATAGTTGGTACTTTTTTATCATTTTCGGATTTTCGGGTGCCGGATGTATGGATGGTGATAGGTGATTTTAGACGGTTGGGGCTGTTTAGTACCCTTTAATGGATTGCTGTTTATGAGACTTACTACGTTGGATATCAGTATTATAGTTATCTACTTGCTGCTGATGCTGGGTATTGGCTGGCAACTGCGGAAAAAAGCAGGCAAGAGTAAGGAGCATTACCTGATGGGTGGTAAAAAATTACCCTGGTATTTATTGGGCCTGAGCGATGCTTCCGATATGTTTGATATCAGCGGTACGATGTGGATGGTGGCGCTCTGTTTTGTATATGGTATGAAAAGCATCTGGATACCCTGGCTTTGGCCGGTTTTCAACCAGGTGATCCTGATGATGTTTCTCTCCCAATGGCTGCGCCGTTCCAACGCTACCACCGGTGCTGAATGGCTGGCTACCCGCTTTGGCAAATCCGGACCCGGGGTGCGGGCTTCGCATAATGTGGTGGTAGCTTTTGCACTCATCAGCTGCCTGGGATTTCTGGCTTATGGTTTTGTAGGACTGGGTAAGTTCATCGAAATATTTGTTCCCTGGAGTGAAGTGAAAGCCTATGTTCCCTTTACCGTGGCCCCGCAGTATGTGGCACATTTTTATGGTATTGTGTTTACCCTTTTTGCAACTTTTTATTCCATCCTGGGAGGCATGCATAGTATTGTGCTGGGCGACCTGATCAAGTATCTTATTATGACTGTAGCCTGCGTGGCCATCGGTGTCATTGCAGCACAGCACCTGCGACACCAGGCTCTTACGGTGCCGGAAGGCTGGCTTACGCCATTTTTTTCGTGGAAACTGGACCTTAACTGGAGTCGTATTATACCAGCAGTCGATAACAAAATAGCAGAAGATGGATTCGGTCTGTTTGGGTTGTTTTTCATGATGATGCTTTTCAAAGGCATATTCGCCAGTCTGGCCGGGCCTGCACCCAATTATGATATGCAGAAAATACTGTCTACCCGTTCGCCCAGAGAAGCGTCTAAAATGAGCGGTTTTGTATCTATCGTGCTGCTGCCGGTGCGTTATACCATGATCATTGGGTTAACGGTATTGGGTTTGCTGTATTACCAGGAATTGAACCTGGCATCACCTGCCGGGGTTGATTTTGAAAAAATACTGCCTGCCGTAATCAATGGCTATTTACCGGCAGGCATATTGGGACTTGCGTTAACAGGATTGCTGGGGGCTTTCATGGGCACTTTCTCGGGAACACTGAATGCGGCACAGGCATATATCGTGAACGATATCTATGTCAAATACCTCGATCCGCAGGCATCCACCCGGAAAGTGATGCGGATGAATTACACGGCGGGGATACTGGTCGTGATCACGGGGATCATTCTCGGATTCTTTGCAAAGAATGTGAACAGCGTATTGATGTGGATCGTAGGGGCATTGTACGGTGGATATATTGCAGCCAACCTGCTCAAATGGTACTGGTGGCGATTTAATGCCAGTGGTTTTTTCTTGGGTATGATGAGCGGGATCATTGCAGCACTGATCTTTCCATATGTATTTGAAGGCCAGCCATTGTATAACTGGCCCCTGCTGTTCCTGATCTCATTGGCAGGTTCTATCCTGGGAACCTACCTGGCACCACCGACCGAAAGCAGCGTACTGAAGCACTTTTATGTAACCGTAAAACCCTGGGGCTTTTGGAAACCTGTGCTTTTGGAAATCAGGAAAACAGATCCAGACTTTCAGCCGAACCGGCAGTTTGGTCGTGATATGTTCAATGTGGTGCTGGGAATCATCGGCCAGTTATGCCTCACCATTCTGCCCATGTATCTGGTACTGTGGATGAAACTTCCGCTGCTGATCACTGCGGGACTCCTGCTGTTGATCGTGCTGATCCTGCATCGTACCTGGTGGAAGAAACTGGAGGATTAGGATCATAGGCCTGTAACCGCTTTGTGACCGGTGATCATTGCACGGTAGTGCAGCACTTTACCGCCTCCTGCCATGTTGCCTTTAACCTGTATAGTTTTGCTCACAAATCCTGTAACGGATTTGCGTGTATCGAAGATAGCTTTGATGCTATCAGTCATACCTGGTGCAACTGCAGTGCCTTCGTGGGAAACTGTTGTGCAACTGCAGCCGGTGTAAATGGATCCCAGAACCAGTAGGGTAGTACCTGTATTGGTGAACCTGAAATAGAACACCACGGAATCTCCCATGGGAATTTTACCCAGGTCCAGACTGGAATCTATCCAGTGAACAGTGGTTGCTAGCGCTGGAACCCCTTTTGTTATGGTTATTTTCGGCTGGGAATCCAGGGACGCATCACTACAAGACAATGCTGCAACAATTATTATGGATGATACTAATATGTGTCTAAAATTCATCGTTTTTCAAAGTTGCAGATTCCTGCATGAATGTACAAAAAAACGCAAGTTTCCTGAAAACCCTTGCTGGTATTGTATTTTGAGTGGTAAAAACACACGTTAGTTTTTTATAATGTGTATAATTTACATATTATAATTGATAAAATCATACAACAAATTGTTAAAAAAACATATTGCGTCATTAACAAATCGTTATAAATTTATCCAAGATTGCTATAATCCTTTAACAAACAACCCAAATTGCTATGCCAACGAAAATTAACCTGCTTGTGCGGAGTTACCTCCTCGCGTTGTTTCTCGTCTTTTTCAGTTTCAATGTATTTGCCCAGAAGACTGTAACCGGTAAAATTACCAACAAAGCAAACGGCCAGCCGATTGCGGGTGCTACCGTACAGGTAAAGGGCACCACCGTGATCTCCCTTACCAATAATGATGGGGTGTACACCATCAATGCCGGCGCTAAAGCGGTATTGGTTGTAACCGTGGTGGGCTTTGAAGCCGTAGAACAGCCTGTATCTGGTAAATCTGAATTCAACTTTGCCATGGTGGAAACCACCAGTCAGTTGAATGAGGTGCTGGTGACAGGTTATTCTGCCCAACGTAAAAAAGATATCACGGGATCCGTTTCCGTGGTAAATGTAAATGAGCTGAAAGCCGTTCCTGCCGGTAGCCCCGTACAGATGTTACAGGGTCGTGCTTCCGGTCTGAACGTGATCACTTCCGGTCAACCGGGTTCGGGTAGTAATATCCGTATCCGTGGTATCACATCTTTCGGTAATGTTGACCCATTAGTGATCGTGGATGGTGTACAGGGAAGTTTGAACAACCTGAATGCTTCAGAGATCGAATCTATCCAGGTGTTGAAAGATGCCGGTGCTGCTTCTATCTATGGTGTACGGGGTGCTAACGGTGTTATTGTGGTGACTACCAAAAAAGGTAAGTCCGGCCGCGCCACCGTAACCTATGATGCCTATATCGGTACACAAAGACCTGTAGGCGGTAATGCCTTTAACCTCCTGGGTACGCAGGGTATGGCCGATCTTACCTGGCTGGCATTGAAAAATTCCGGTCAGCCCACTACACACCCTCAGTATGGTAGCGGGGCTACACCAGTTATTCCTGATTATATCATGAATGGACCCAGTGGAGCCGGTATCGTGGGTACCATTTCTGCTGCCGACCTGGCCAAATACAATGTGACTGATTTCAACAAGGGTATTTACCAGATCACTGCCGCCAACAAAGTAGGTACAGACTGGTTCCATGAGATCTTCCGTCCAGCTTCTATCCAGAGCCATACCGTTACTGCCAGTGGGGGTAATGAAAAGAACACCTACCTGTTCTCTCTGAATTATTTCAACCAGCAGGGTACTTTGATTGGTACTTACCTGAAAAGATATTCTGCCCGTGTTAATACCACTTATAATATCAGCAAGAATATCCGCGTAGGAGAGAACCTGTACATCTTCAACAGGGACAATCCACAGATCGGAAACCAGAGTGAGGGTAACGAGATTTCCATGTCTTATCGTGAGCAACCGATCATCCCGGTATTTGATATCAATGGAGGATTCGCCGGAACTGCAGCAAAAGGTCTGGGTAATGCCCAGAATCCGGTTGCGATGCGTATGAGGGCCAATGATAACAAAGGTAACTCTTGGGATATCCAGGGTAATATGTTTGCAGAAGTTGACTTTGCCGATCACTTTACTGCCAGAACCTCTTTTGGTGGTACTATGAGCAATTTCTACTATTATAACTATGGCTTCCGTACCTATGAGAATGCGGAGAACAATGGTTCCAACTCGTTCAGCGAGAATGCCGGTTATAACAGGCAGTGGACCTGGACCAACACCATTAAGTACAGCAATGTATTTGCCGGTAAACATGCCGTGACTGCGCTGGCTGGAGTGGAAGCTGTTGAAGCCTATGGTCGTGGTGTAGGTGGCGGAGCGCTTGGTTACTTCACAGACAATCCTAACTACAGAACTCTGAGCGGTGGTTCTTCAGGATTTACCAACTATAGCTATGCTTACCAGAATTCACTGTTCTCGGTATTCGGCAAAGTTGATTATGCCTATAATGATAGATACCTGTTGGGTGTAACAGTTCGTCGCGACGGATCTTCCAGATTCGGACCGGAAAAGCGTTATGGTGTTTTCCCTGCCTTTGCTTTGGGATGGAGGATCTCCCGTGAGAACTTCATGAAGAATATCAACTGGATTGATGACCTGAAGATCAGGGGAAGCTGGGGTAAGATGGGTAACCAGGCCAACGTAAATCCTTCTAACGCCTTCAGCCAGTATGGAAGCCGTGCCGGAAGTTCTTTCTATGATATCAATGGTACCAGTTCCAGCTCTGTACAAGGTTTCTACGCAACCCGTATCGGTAACCCTAAGACCGGATGGGAAGAAGATATCCTGACCAACTTCGGTATCGATGCACAGTTGTTCAAGAATAAAGTAGACTTCTCTATCGAATACTATGAGAAGAAGATCAACGGTCTGCTGTTTACCGACCAGGCTCCTGCCACAGTAGGTGGTGCAGCCTTGCCCAACGTAAATATCGGCGATATCCAGAACAAGGGTGTGGACGCGTCATTGACCTATCATGGCACTGCCGCCCGTGACTGGAAATATGATATCGGAGCCATCTTCACTACCTATAAGAGTAATATCGTGAATATCCCCGGTAACTACTTTAATGCGGGTGGATCACGTATTGGAAGCTTTGTAAGGAACGAAGTGGGACATCCGATCGGTGCTTTCTATGGATACGAAGTGGTTGGTTTGTTCCAGGATGCAGCTGATGTGTCAAAATCTGCTACTCAGGATGGAGCCAAACCAGGTCGTTTCAAGTATAGGGATGTTAACGGTGACGGTAAGATCACAGATGCCGACAGGACTTATTTTGGTAACCCCAATCCTAAGTATACACTGGGTCTGAACCTGAGCGTTAGCTATAAGAGCTGGGACTTTTCAACTTTTATGTATGCTTCTGTGGGTAACGATGTTATCAACTACGTACGTTACTGGACTGATTTCTATCCTTCTTTCCAGGGCGCGAAGAGCATCGACGCGTTGACCAAATCATGGTTGCCTACCCGTACGAATACCAATGTACCTATCGCAGAGAACGATGCCAGCTTCAGTACCAACCAGGTACCTAACTCTTATTACAGAGAGAATGGTTCTTACCTGAGATGTAAGTCCATGATCCTTGGTTATAACATGCCGGCTTCCCTGTCTAAGAAATGGGGTATTGAAAAACTCAGGTTTTATGTGCAGGCTGCTAACTTATTTACAATTACAAAATACACAGGGTTAGATCCTGAGTTGTCTGGTTCTAACGCAGCTTTTGGAATTGATTATGGTAACTATCCCAATAACCAGAAAAATTTCAACTTCGGCGTAAACGTAACCTTCTAATTAACCCATTTAATTGTATTTAAACATTGCAATATGAAACAATCTAAATTCAAAATATTACTGGTAGGCGTTACCACTTCGTTGGTGCTGTTCTACGCATGTTCTAAGAATTTCCTTGATAAATCGCCGATCGGATCATTAGACCAGAACACTTTGGCCAATAAAGCCGGTGTGGAAGGGGTACTGATCGGAGCTTATTCCATGCTGGATGGTTACGGCGGTGCCGGTGGTGGCTGGCAGAGTGCTGGTTCCAACTGGGTTTACGGTGGTGTGGCATCTGATGATGCTTACAAAGGATCTGACCCGGGTGACCAGGCAGATATCGTGCCTATTGAAACCTATTCGCCAACAGCATCCAATGGTTATTTCAACCAAAAATGGCAGGCTGTGTATGATGCCGTACAGCGTTGTAACGACGTGCTTCGCCTGATGGCTGCTGCCGGCGATATCAATGATGCGGACAAAAAGCGCATTGGCGCTGAAGCCCGTTTCCTGCGTGCACATTATCATATGGAAGCTAAGAAAATGTGGAACAATGTGCCTTTTATCGATGAGACCATCACTTATGCAGCCGGTAACTATAATGTGGCCAATACAACAGATATCTGGCCCAATATTCTGGCCGATCTGGATTATGCCATCGCTAACCTTCCTGCTACGCAGAGCTCTGTAGGCCGCGCCAATTCATGGGCTGCTAAGTCAATGAAGGCAAAGGCGCTGATGTTCAAGAAGGATTATACGGCAGCTTTACCAATCCTGAAGGACGTGATCGCCAATGGTGTTACCACTAACGGTAAGAAATATGCTTTGATGCAGAATTTCTTCGACAACTTCAATGCGGAAACCAAAAACTCTGCAGAAGCAGTATTCTCCTGCCAGCAATCTGTAAACGATAACTCAAGCGGTGATAACGGTGGATGGGGAGATGTATTGAATTTTCCTTACAATGGTGGTCCTGGCGGATGCTGCGGATTTTACCAGCCATCTATCAGTCTTGCCAACTCTTATAAAGTTGATCCTGTTACCGGCCTTCCTTTGCTGGATACCTGGAATGCAACTGATTTCAAGAATGACCAGGGATTGACTTCTTCTCAGGCTTTCACACCTGATGTGACCACTCCGGTGGATCCCCGCCTGGATTTCACTATCGGCAGAAGGGGTATCCCTTACCTGGATTGGGGCTTACACCCAGGTAACGACTGGATTCGTGACCAGAACAACGGTGGACCTTATGCGCCTATCAAACACGTGTACTATAAGCGTCAGGCTGGAGCATTGACCGATAACTCCTTCTGGACCGCTGGTGTAACCGCTAACAACTACACTTTCATCCGTTTCGCAGACGTTCTGTTATGGGCTGCTGAGTGCGAGGTAGAAGTGGGCTCACTGGCCAATGCCGTAGCACTGGTTAACCAGGTAAGATCAAGGGTAAAAGACAATCCTGGTACCTGGGTTAAACAGGCCGGTGGTGCTAATGCAGCGAATTATCAGGTGGGATTATACCTGGTATTCCCAGACCAGGCTTACGGTCGCAAAGCCGTTCGCTTTGAAAGGAAACTGGAACTGGCTATGGAAGGTCACCGTTTCTTCGACCTGGTACGTTATGGTACAGCAGATGTTGAGCTGAACGCCTATATCGCCAAAGAAAAAGCCAAGCGTACGTATCTGACCAGTGCCACATTCACCAAAGGAAAGAATGAGTACTTCCCGATCCCGCAGTCGCAGATCGATCTGAGTAAGGGTGCTTTGAAGCAGAACCCCGGCTACTAATCACTGACTGTTTTGATCATAGTTATTTTGCGAAAGAGGCAGTGTTTACACTGCCTCTTTCATTTTTTTTAAGGATATTGTAGTGCCTTATTTTGTTATTGCCAGAACCTGCTTTCCAATGAAATATCCTGTAACTCTTTTTCTTTCTTTTTTTTTCTGTCTCTTGTCTTTTCTGCTGATTTCCTGCAAACGTAACCAGCCGCTTTTTACAAAAATAGATGCAGGCCAGTCTGGAATTCATTTCAATAACCAGATCCGGGAAAACGATTCTGTGAATGTGCTTGATTTTGAAAACGTATACAATGGCGGAGGTGTTGGTGTGGGAGATTTTAACAACGATGGTTTGCCTGATCTGTATTTTTCAGGAAACCTTGTACAGAATAAACTGTACCTCAATAAAGGTAATTTCGTTTTTGAGGATGTTACTGATAAGGCAGGTGTGAACGGAGATGGTAAATGGTGCAGGGGTGTATCTGTGATTGATATCAATAATGATGGTTTGATGGATGTTTATGTGAGTGCCACTTTGCTGAAGAATCCAAAACTCCGTGAACACCTGTTGTATGTGAACCAGGGAAATGATAAAGACGGGGTGCCTCATTTCAGGAACCTTGCTGCCGAATATGGGCTTGCCGATACTACCCACGGAACCATGGCCGCTTTTTTTGATTACGATAATGATGGTGACCTGGATGTATATATGGTCAACAATGAGATTGTTAAAAATGATTACCCCAATCGTTTCAGACCCATCCTGAAAGACGGCAGCCATAGGAATACCGATAAGTTATTTCGTAACGACTGGGACAGTACATTGAAACATCCCGTGTACAAGGATGTTTCGAAAGAAGCGGGTATACTGGTGGAAGGGTATGGCCACGCAGTCACTATAGCCGACTTCAATAAAGATGGCTGGAAGGACATGTATGTGAGTAATGATTACCTGTCGAACGACCTGTTATGGATCAATAACCGGAATGGCACTTTCAGTGAACAGCTGAATACCTATTTCAAACACACGGCGGCAAACGCCATGGGCAACGATGTGGTGGATATCAATAACGATGGCTTGAGTGATGTGATCACCCTGGATATGAACCCGGAAGACAACTACCGGAAAAAGATGATGATGAATGCCAACAGTTACCAGACCTACCAGAACAGCGATTATTTCGGATATCAATACCAGTATGTCCGGAACATGTTGCAACTGAACCAGGGGCCAAGGGTAGGGCAGAACGATTCGGTAGGCGACCCTATTTTCAGTGATGTCTCATTTTATGCAGGCATTGCAGAAACAGACTGGAGCTGGACGCCGATGGTGGCCGACTTCGATAATGATGGAAACCGGGACATTATTGTTACCAACGGTTTTCCCAAGGATGTGACCGACCATGATTTTGTGGCATTTCGGAACACGGCTTATTCGGTAGCTACCAAGAAACAATTGCTGGCCCAGATACCAGAAGTCAAGATCCACAATTATGCATTCAGAAACAATGGAGACCTTCATTTTACGAATGTTACCGGTGACTGGGGATTAAGCCTTCCCAGTTTTTCCAATGGAGGCGTATATGCCGACCTGGATAATGATGGTGATCTGGATATGGTAGTAAACAACATCAATGATGAAGCAGGGCTTTACCGGAACAATGCGCAGGAACAGTCAAAGGGTCAGAAAGACCCGAATCATTTTCTGCAGATACAGTTGCACGGTGACAGTCTGAATAAAGGAGGCTTGGGAACCTGGTTGGAATTGTATTATGGGAATGGTAAAAAACAATTTCTGGAGCATACGCCTTATCGCGGCTATTTATCATCAGTAGATGCCAAGGCACATTTTGGACTGGGTAAAACAACCGTAATAGATTCTCTGATTGTTCGCTGGCCAAACGGAAAAATGCAGCGGCTGCGCAATGTGAAGGTGGATCAGCGACTTACAGTGAACTATCCAGATGCTCAGGAGACTTATCAATTCAAACGGGAAGCTTTTGTAACCGGTTCTTTGTTTACGGATATTACTGACGCGGTGAGTATCCGGTACATACATCCTGAAAAAGATTTTGTTGATTTTAATATCCAGAAACTGATCCCGCACAAATTCTCGGAATATGGTCCGGCACTGGCCGTGGGCGATGTCGATGGGAATGGGCTGGATGATCTGGTAACGGGCGGGTCTTTCTCGTATAGTGGTCAGCTGTTCCTGCAGCAGGCAGATGGAAAGTTTGTGCAAAAAGCGCTTTTCCCGGGAGCGGACATCAATACCAAACGATGGGAGGATGAAGGTATGCTCCTGTTTGATGCGGATGGGGATGGCGACCTGGACCTATATGTAGCCAGTGGTGGTTACGAGAATGAAAGGAATACCCTTGTTTACCAGGATAAATTGTATGTGAATGACGGGAAGGGTAATTACACAATCGACATGAAAGCCCTGCCAACCAATATGACCAGTAAAATGTGTGTAAGGGCGATTGATTATGACCATGATGGCGACCTGGATATTTTTGTTTCGGGAAGGGTGGATCCCTGGAACTACCCCAAACCGGTTTCCAGTTTTATCTATCGAAACGATTCCCGCCCCGGGCAGGTTCGCTTTACAGATGTTACCAGCCAGGTGGCAAAACCATTGGAGAATATAGGATTGGTATGCGATGCATTGTTTACAGACTTCGATAACGATGGTTGGTCTGACCTCATACTGGCAGGCGAATGGATGCCCGTCACTTTCCTGAAAAACGAAAAAGGAGTATTCACCAATGTTACGGTACGATCAGGCGTACAGAAACAAACCGGCTGGTGGAACACCATTGCGCCGGGAGATTTTGACAATGATGGTGATATCGATTATATCGTTGGAAATATGGGACAGAATTCTTTTTACCGAGCCAGCGAAAAGTATCCCGTACATATTACCGCTGCCGATTTTGATAAGAATGGAAGTTATGATGCTTTTCCTTCCTTGTTCCTGCCGGATAAGAAAGGAGAGATGAAAGAGTTTCCTGCGCAGACAAGGGATGATATTGTGAAACAGATGATCAGTATGCGTACCCGATTCCAGAATTACAAGACTTATGCAGAAGCCACCATGGATAAACTGTTCCCGCCTGAGCAATTCAAACAGGCGCAAAGGGTGGAGGCCAACACGTTTCAGTCTGTGTACCTGCGAAACGAAGGCAACGGAACTTTCACCATGAGCGAATTGCCGCAACAGGCACAATTCTCTGCATTAAATGGTATGTCTGTAGCGGATTTTGACGGTGATGGAAACCTGGATGTGGCCATCAATGGTAACGATTATGGAACCGAAGTGTCTGTGGGCCGCTACGATGCCCTGAATGGTCTGGTGCTGAAAGGCGATGGTAAGGGAAATTTCAAGGCCTTGTCGATATTGCAAAGTGGTATGTTCCTGCCCGGTAATGGAAAAGCATTGGTACAGTTGCGTGGGAAAGACGGTACGGCTTTGGTAGCTGCCAGCGAAAACAGGGGGCCGTTGCGCGTGTTTAAACAAAAGCATCCCGTAAAACTGGTTCCGGTAACGTCTGCAGACGTCAGCGCCACTATTTTTCTGAAAGATGGCCGGAAACAAAAGCAGGAATTGTATTACGGTGCATCTTTCCTGTCGCAGTCGGGCCGGTTCCTGCAGGTTCCGCTGAATACCGGGGGAATTGATATCAAAGACATGAAAGGAAATCTTAGAAGGATCCAGTTGAATTAATGTAAATAATCACAATATGAAAAAACATTTTTATGCGGGTAGTATGATGGTAATGGCCATCTGGCTGCTTACCGCCTGCGGTGGTAAAAAAGAAACGGTTATTGATGAAGTGGCGGTATTGCATAATAACCAGGATCAACTTACACAAATCATCATCTACGATATGTTTACCCCGCCGGTGAGCAGCAGGATATATGTTTATTCTTCTCTGGCTTCTTATGAAGCCATCCGTTTTGCCAAGCCGGGAACACCCTCTATTGCTGCAAAGCTGAATGGTTTCAAGCCGATGCCGGAACCGGAGAAGAACAAAACCTACAATTACGCGCTGGCAGCCACACAGGCGTTTTTTACGGTAGTACATAAAGTAATCTTCTCCCTGGATTCATTGAGCAGCTATGAAAAAGCTACTATGAGCCGGTTCAGATCTGCTATGGATGAAGAAACTTTTAAACGTTCAGTTGCTTTCGGAGATACCATTGGCAAAACCGTACTGGCACGTGCTGCCAATGATGGTTATACGGCTTCGCGTGGGAAACCAAAATTCCTGGGCAACAATGACCCCGGGCAATGGCATCCTACTCCACCTGATTACCTGGATGGGATAGAGTGGTGCTGGAATACCATGAAACCCATGCTGCTGGATTCTGCAGCACAGTTCAAACCCGTAAGACCACCTAAATACAGTATCGACAGCAACAGCTTTTTCTTTAAGGAAGTGAAGGAAGTATACGCTATTTCTAAAAACCTGACCGAAGAAGAAAAGACCATTGCACGGTATTGGGACGATAATCCTTTTGTAATTGAACATTCAGGTCATATGATGTTCGGAAACAAAAAGATTACTCCTGGCGGGCATTGGATGGGGATTGCAGCCATTGCGGCCCAGTCTACCAAAGCCGATGCTGTGAAAACAGCTCAGGGCTATGCTTTAACGGCGATTGCTTTGTATGATGCCTTTATTTCCTGTTGGGATGAGAAATACAGGAGTAATGTGGTGCGCCCGGTGACCGTAATCAATGAGCATATTGATAAGGGCTGGACGCCTTTTCTGCAAACACCACCATTCCCGGAATATACCAGCGGACATAGTACTATCACTGCATCAGCTGCTGTGGTGCTCGCACATTTGTATGGTGAAAAATTTGCCTTTCAGGATACCAGTGATCTTCGCTATATCGGGATGCAAAGACATTTCAATTCCTTTCAGGAAGCGGCAGCAGAAGCTTCTATCAGCCGTGTGTATGGCGGGATCCACTACCGGAACAGTGTGGATGTGGGAGCAGAAGCCGGTAAAAAGGTTGGCGGTAACATCATTAATAAGCTATTTAAATAAAGCCTTATCCAACGGCACTAAAGACCGTTCCGTTGGGTGTGGTAAAAGTTCTTTGATGGATACGGATCTCCGAAAAATTGCTGATCACATCCTTGGCACCGTGAAGACAAAGGTCCTGTCGGGCCCAGTTTTTACCGATACCAATACTGTGCATACCTGCATTTTGAGCAGACTGGATACCACTGATGGCATCTTCGAATACAAGACAATCGCCGGGATCCAGTCCCATTTTGCTGCTCATGGCCAGGTAGGGTTCAGGATCGGGTTTGCCTTTGCTGACATCCTGTGCTGTTACAAAATGAGTGAACCGGTCATGAAGATCCAGCTGTGTGATCATGTTCAGCATTCGGGAATGATGTGAACTGGTAACAAGGCCAACGGGTAATGAATATTCCCCGAGTTGCCTGATAAAATCTGTCACCCCGGCTACGGCTTTTGGTGCAATGCTCAAATCGAATTGGTAGGCGGCTTCCCGGATTTCCTGGTGCCGTTCTTCGGAAAGATGCCCGAAGAGTCCGGCGAGTGTATCACCCACTTTCCTGCCGTGTATCCAGGTCCGGATGGCGGTATCGGTAAGTTCAATGGCTTCCTGGTCAGTAATGCTTTTCCAGAAGCTTTCAATGGCTGGGTTGGAATCTACGATCACACCGTCAAGGTCGAATAAGATGGCGCGTATGGGATGCATAGTAGTCTGATAAGGATGAATAGGAACTTAAAAATATTTATTTGAACCCATTTTTTACTTTTTATATTAATACTTTTCAAAATTTTCTGCATGAAAAAAACATTAACGATCTGCTGCCTGTTCTTTTGCCTGGCAGTTACTGCCCAGTCTGCAAAAAAGAAGATTGCCATTATTCCAGAACCGGTTTCGGTTAAGCAGGGTGAAGGCGTTTTTAAACTGCCTGCCAATCTTCGCATTGAAGCACCTTCGAATCCCGGATTGGTACAGGTGTTGGCTACGCTGAAAAAACATTTTTCGACTACGGCTGGTAGTTCTTATACCGTGAGTAATCAATTACCAGGTGCTGATATTAGGCTTGTGTTGAATAAGACAGAAGACAAATCCATCGGTAAGGAAGGATACCAGCTGTCTGTTACCACCAAAAACATAGTGATCAAAGCCAATGAATCTGCCGGTTTGTTTTATGGTGTACAAACATTGCTCCAATTATTTCCGAAAGAGATTGAAAGTGCTACAAAAGTAGCGGGTGTAAAATGGGAGGCCCCGGTAGTAGAGATCACTGATGTACCTCGTTTTGGCTGGAGGGGTCTTATGTTCGATGTGGCCCGTCACTTCTTTACCAAAGCGGAAGTGAAGCAGTTCATTGATGACATGGTGCGCTATAAATATAACCTGCTGCACCTGCATCTGACCGATGACGAAGGCTGGAGATTAGAAATCAAAGGACTGCCAAAACTTACGGAACTGGGTGCCTGGAACGTGAAGAAAGTAGGCTATTTCGGTACTTTCAGTAAGCCAACACCTGATGAACCCAAAGATTTTGGCGGGTTTTATACACAAGATGATATCAAAGAACTGGTGCAATATGCCAGGGAACGATTTGTGAATATTCTCCCGGAAATCGATGTGCCGGGTCATAGTCTTGCTGCTGTGGTATCTTACCCCGAACTGTCCTGCACACCAGAAGCCAATACCTACCAGGTTCGTTCAGGTGAGGAGATCATGGACTGGTCGCACGGTAATCCGCCTACAGCACTGGTAGATAACACCCTTTGCCCGGCCAATGAAAAAGTATATGAGTTTCTGGATAAGGTAATGACACAGGTGGCTCAGCTGTTCCCCTTTGAGTATATCCATGTAGGTGGCGATGAGTGTCCGAAAAATTTCTGGGAAAAATCTGATGCTGTTAAAGAACTCATGAAACGGGAGGGACTTACGCATATGGAAGAAGTGCAAAGCTATTTTGAGAAGCGATTGGAAAAGATCGTATCCTCCAAAGGAAAGAAATTTCTTGGCTGGGATGAGATACTGGAGGGTGGCCTTGCCCCCGGGGCAGCTGTCATGAGCTGGCAGGGTATGAAAGGCGGTATCAAAGCAGCACAAATGAAACATGAGGTAGTGATGAGTCCGACCACGTATGCCTACCTGGATTATATGCAGGGTGATCCCATTGTGGAGCCACGTATTTATGCTTCGCTCCGTTTAAACAAAACCTATGAGTTTGAACCACTGCCTGAAGAAGTGGATCCCAAGTACATCTTAGGAGGGCAGGCGAATTTATGGACCGAGCAGGTGTATAACATGCGCCACCAGCAATACATGACCTGGCCGCGAGCATTCGCTATTTCTGAAATCTTATGGTCACCCAAAGAAAAAAAGAACTGGGAGCATTTCTTCGGTAAAGTAGAGCAGCATTTTCAGCGTTATGATGTGGCTGATAAAAAATACGCCCCCAGTGTATACGATCCCAGCTTTGAAGCCAGTCTTACCAGTGATGGTAAACTGAAGATTGAACTGGGTAAAGAAGTAGCATCACTGGATATTCATTACAGCTTTGATAACAGTTTTCCCGATAATCATTATCCTGTGTACAGTTCTGCACTGACCCCACCCAAAGATGCGGTTATGCTGAAAGTGGTTACTTATCAGGATGGAAAACAAAAGGGACGCATCATTGCGATGCCTTTGTCGGAGCTGCGGGCCAGGGCTGAGAAGAAAAAATAAAGAATAGATCCTGATAAAAAAGGGTTGCTGTATTACAGCAACCCTTTTTTATGACCTGCCGCTTGCTACTGTAAAATCCGACAGGTATTTATTCGTATTTTTAAGCGGATAATCATTTTTAGTTTTCGCTTGTTCGTGCGGGGTCAGGAATCACATCATGAAAAAAAAGCTGTTCCATCTTTTATTGTTCTGTATCTGCAGTTCTCAGGTGAAAGCGCAACTCTGTAACGGCAGTTTGGGTGATCCTGTAGTGAATGTGACTTTTGGCTCCGATGCAACACCCAGAGGTCCGCTGAAAGCAGGGGTTACCAATCTCAATTATACTACCAGTACCTGTCCCAACGATGGGTATTACACCCTCACCAATGCTTCTTTTGGTTGTTTTGGCAATACCTGGCATCTGATGGTGGGAGATCATACCGGTGATGTGGGGGGCAGGTTCATGTTAGTGAATGCCTCACCCGATCCCAGTGAGTTTTATGTAGATACAGTAAGTGGTTTATGTACCAATACTACTTTTGAATTTGCCACCTGGGTGGCCAATGTATTAAAACCATCTTCCTGTGGGGGAGCTGGTGTAAAACCCAATCTCACTTTCCGTATTGAAACCACCACAGGGATTTTACTAAAGAAATTTGATACCGGTGATATTCCATTTGAAAACCAGAAGATATGGAAGCAGTATGGTACTTTTTTTAAAACACCGCCCGGTATCAACACCGTTGTATTAAGGATCACCAATAATTCACCCGGCGGGTCTCAATGTGGCAATGACCTGGCATTGGATGATATCACTTTCCGGCCCTGTGGTCCCAACATCACATCCAGCGTAAATGGTACCATGCAGTCAGTGGTGGATCTATGTGAGAACCAGCAGGCCGATGTATTGTTTACTACCAGTTATCCTGCTGAATACGCCCAGCCATTGGTTCAGTGGCAAATGAGTCTGGATTCCGGTAAAACCTGGAAAGATATTGCCGGAGAAACCTCACTTAGTTTTACCCGGAAAGCAACCGGAGGTGGTATGTATTATTATCGGGCGGTAATGGCGGAATCGGTTAACTTCAGTGTATTGTCCTGCCGTATTGCTTCGAATGTGACCGTAGTGAATGTAAATCCATTGCCTCCTTTGGGAACAAACCCCAAACAGGTAGGCTGTATTGGTGCGGACTTCCGGCTGGATGCGGTTGATGGGTCTGCTTTTACCTATCAATGGTCGGGTCCTAACGGTTTTACTTCACAGGTAAGAAACCCGTTTATCTATAACGTTACGGAAAAAGATTCAGGATGGTATACGGTTCTGGTTAAAACAGAACCCGGCTGTGCCCGTATTGATTCATTTCACATTACGGTATTTCCTGGGGTGAAAGCCACGGTTAGTGCGGGTGTAGATATCTGTGAAGGGTTCAGCACCCTTTTGTCGGCTTCAGGAGGTATATCTTACCGGTGGTCGCCTGTTAGCGGATTATCTGATAGTGCATCGGCCAGTCCTCTGGCTTCGCCCTTAGATACGACTGTGTATAAGGTAGTGGTGTCTAATCAATATGGATGCAAGGATTCAGGTTATGTCCGGGTAGGCGTGTTCAAACGTTTGATCGTGAATGCGGGGCCCGATAAAGCCATTTTTGAAGGAGATACGGTAACCCTTAACGGAACGATATCAGGTACGCCACTGGATATTTACTGGACGCCTTCCAGCAATATCCGGAATGGTAATACGGTAACCCCGGTTGTGAATCCGGTAGATAATACTACCTATACCTTATCTGCTGTTTCCGGTTCGGGTTGCCCGGTTGAAACGGATGCGACTTTTGTACGGGTATATAAGAAACTGCAGATACCGAATGTTTTTTCTCCCAATGGTGATGGGATCAATGATACCTGGATCATCCGGAATATGGACACCTATCCTTTGGCTGTCCTGAAAGTATTCAGCAGGGATGGACAGGTGGTATTTGAAACAAAAACAGGTGGCAGGGAGTGGGATGGTACCTATCGTGGTAATCCCTTGCCCCTTGCCACCTATTATTATGTAATTGATCTGAATACAGGCCAACCGCCGGTTTCGGGCTGGGTGATGATTATCCGGTAATATTTATCGAACAACCATTCAGTCCGGAAGCTGCTTTGTATAAACAAAAGTTTCTTTATACTTCTGCTACTTCGCGCAGATATTGTTTTTCTTCTTTAAAAGCTTTTCGGGGCGTTAATCCCAATAACTGGAACATGGCATTATCCGCTTCAAATCCCGGATTAGCCGTAGTTAATAATTTTTCTCCTGCAAAAATAGAATTGGCTCCTGCCATAAAACAGAGTGACTGTTCTGCTACACTCATATCATTCCGTCCGGCGCTCAAACGTACCATGGTCTTTGGCATGAGTATTCTTGCAGTGGCGATCATACGGACCATATCCCAGATATCTACTTTGGTATTGTTCTCCAGTGGGGTACCTGCAACGGGAACCAATGCATTGATAGGTACACTTTCGGGGTGCTCGGGCATGGTGGCCAGTGTATGCAGCATTTTGATCCGGTCTTCATGTGTTTCTCCCAGTCCGATGATACCTCCACAACAAACGGTTACGCCCGCTTTGCGCACATTGTCGAGTGTTTGCAAACGATCATCATAAGTGCGGGTGGTGATAATATCTCCGTAATGTTCCTTGCTGGTGTCTAGATTGTGGTTATAAGCGTATAGACCTGCATCTGCCAGTTTTTGTGCCTGGTATTCGGTAAGCATGCCCAGGGTGCAGCAAACTTCCATACCCATTTCATTCACGCCTTTTACCATATCCAGTACACGGTCAAAATCCCGGTTATCCCTCACTTCTCTCCAGGCTGCGCCCATACAGAACCGGGTGCTGCCGGCTTCTTTGGCTTTCTGTGCATAGCTAAGCACTTCCTCTTTCTGCATCAGGGCCTGTACCTCAACGCCAGTATTGTAACGGGCCGCTTGAGGGCAGTAGGCACAGTCTTCACTGCAGCCACCTGTTTTTATACTTAATAAGGTGCAAACCTGCACTTCAGCCGTATCGTTATAGGTTCTGTGTAGTGTGGCAGCCCGGTAAATCAATTCCAGCAAAGCAGTATTGTACACGTCTTTGATTTCAGCGAGTGTCCAGTTGTTTCGGATATCAGTAGGCATGGAATAAAAAATTTTATAGGCAAATATAAGAGGGTATCTGATACCCTGATAGCTGATATTATCTGTGGATGAACTTATTCGTTTCTGTGACTGATGTAGTTTCTCCATTTTTCGATCACACCCTGCATATCTTCCGGCAGGGGAGATTCGAACAGCATTTCTTTCTGTGTAACAGGGTGAATGAACCCCAGTGTTCTTGCATGCAATGCACAGCGCGGACAGATCTCAAAGCAATTGTCTACAAACTGTTTATACTTGGTGTAAATGGTGCCCTTCAGAATTTTATCGCCACCATACTCCCAGTCATTAAAAAGTGTATGCCCGATATGTTTCATGTGAACACGGATCTGGTGAGTACGGCCGGTTTCCAGTACGCATTCCACCAGGGTCACATAGTTGAAACGTTCCAGGACTTTGTAATGAGTGATGGCATGTTTACCGGTTTCTCCTTCCGGGTATACGTCAAACATTTTTCGATGTTGCCGGTGGCGGGCAATATGGCCGGTAATAGTGCCTTCGTCCTCTTCCATATCTCCCCATACCAAAGCCACATATCTGCGTTTTACGGTATGCTGAAAGAACTGTTTGGCCAGGTGCGCCGCTGCCTCAGGTTTCTTGGCAAGTACGATGAGGCCTGTTGTGTTCTTATCTATCCGGTGTACGAGACCGAACCTGGGTAAAATGTCTTCGTCAATACCCGGATTCTGCTGCTCAAGGTGATAAGCGACGCCATTCAATAAAGTACCACTGAAATTACCCACACCCGGATGCACCACCATATTGGCGGGTTTGTTGATCACCATCAGGGTATCGTCTTCGTAAACGATATTCAGCGGAATGTTTTCTTTTTTTAAAACAGTATGTTCAGGGTTAATCAGACTTAGTAACAGGATCTCATCTCCCGGTTTGATCTTATAATTGCTTTTGACGGTTTTGCCGTTCACTGTTACGAATCCGGCTTCAATACCGTTCTGCACTTTGTTGCGACTGGCACCTTCTATATGCATCTGCAGCCATTTGTCAATGCGCAGGGGTTCCTGTCCTTTATCAATGGTGAAGGTTTTACGTTCGTAGAGCGATTCCGATGTTTCTTCCGGTAAATTGTCTAGTTCATCCAACATGCGGCAAAAATAAAGGATTGGGGGCAGACGGGGTGTTTTGCCCGGTCTGCAGGATATCCTGGCCCAAATTCTTCTTACTTTTGTTATATGCAACAGGAAGTATTGTTCCTGGACCTGGGCCGTCGGCCACATTACAAAGAGGTCTGGGACTACCAGGAAAGTTTATTGAAAGAGAATACCGACCGCAAAGCCCTTTTGCGATCTGCAGACCTGTCGGGATTGACGCATTTATTGCCAACGGAGCATCGACTGTTGTTTGTGGAACATGAGCCTGTGTACACGCTTGGAAAAAACGGGAAAGAGGAACATGTACTTATCAGTGACGAGGACCGGGAACGGAAAAATATTGAATATTTTCATATCAATCGTGGGGGCGATATCACTTTTCATGGCCCGGGGCAATTAGTGGGGTACCCGATCCTTGACCTGGAAAAATTCAAAACAGATCTGGGCTGGTACCTGCGCAGTCTGGAAGAAGTGATCATCCTTACCATGGCCGAATATGGGCTTACAGGTGATCGGAGTCCCGGGGAAACCGGTGTCTGGATCGATCCTGATACTAAGGGAAAAGAAAGAAAGATCTGTGCCATGGGCATCAAGTGCAGCCGCTGGATTACCATGCATGGCTTTGCATTTAATGTGAATACGGATCTGGATTATTTTGGACATATCGTTCCCTGTGGCATTGAGAACAAACAGGTGACATCCCTGCAAAAGGAGCTGGGCAGGGAAATCCCTTTTGATGAAGTGAAACAAAAAGTAAAAAGGAATTTTGAAAAAGTATTCCAGGTTCACTTGGTGTAGCCTGGCCATGCAGGATAGATTCCTATTTGGGTAGGAAAAATTTGTTCTTTTCTTTCAGCTGATCATCTTCGAATAGCTCAAAATAGAACCAGCCTGAGTGTATGAAATCGGTTTTGTCCAGAACCAGTTCGGGCTCTTTTACGGTTTTGATGCGGAATAGTTCTGAGCCATCCTCCTCATAAAAGATTACCTGGTATTTGTGTTGTTTTACCAGCGGTAGTAAAATGGTCACATATCCTTTATTATTGGTGAATACATAATCAGAGGGCTTCCATACATACTTCGGGAGATAAGCGTGAATTTTTACGTGTTCATTGTCTATCACATACAGGGTGTCTTTGGTCTGGGTAGAGACGGAATCCCTGAAGAGCCGGTATTGTGCAGGTTCCAGCATTTGTAACAGACTGTCGTTTCGGTAAACGAATACCAGTTTTTTTGCTGGCTCAATATAAGGCCTCAGTTGAATGTGATAGGCATCTGCTATATAGAGCGTGTCTTTGGTTTTGTACCTGATGGAGTCTTTGAATTTCCGGTATGCTTTTGCATCCAGTTCTGCCAGGAGTTGCTGGTATTGGTAAATAAAATACAGCTCTTTTTGGGCCGGTATCCATTCCACAGCTTTTTCATTCAATCGCCGTAAAGCGTCGTTGGTCCGGCTATTGATGGAATCCTTGAAGTGTTGATACGCTTTTTTGTCCAGTTGAAACAACAATGTTTTTTTCAGGTAGATGCTGGTAAGGTCTTTCGGTGTAACCTTTCCGGGAGGGATTATTTTAAGCGATGTTTCTTTAGCAGGTGCATCGGCAGACGGGACTGTCACAGCCGGTTTTGCGGGTAATTGTGTTTCCATGGGAATGGCCCGGGTAAAGAAATACGCCCCACTTTCCATCGCATAGAAGATCCGGTAATAATTCTTGACGCCGGGTATTGGCCTGTTGTCCACATATCCATTGGATGCCAGTTCGGGTGATTGTGAGGAGAAAATGGTCCGGAAATTCTTACTGCTGTCCTGCGAACGCTGAATGGCCAGCTGCACGCAGTTGCGGTAGGGATTGTTCCAGCTGATCTGGATCTTTCCTTTGGTCAGTTCTTTCACCGAAAAATCGGGAAGTAGTCCTTGTGCGCAGACAGGGAACACTGCCAGTAGCGCAGCAATAACGAAAATGGAACGGAGAATCGGCCTCATGGGTAGCAAATATAAAAGCAGATCACTTAAGAAAATGGTAATGTGCCGGCAGGAAGCGAAGCATTTCCCTGTAATCCGCCACTGTGGATCAGCAGGAGCCTGCTTCCGGCAGGAAAGTACTGATGGGCCAGTAAATTTTTTACTGCGAAAAGCAGTTTCGATGTGTATACAATATCGGTAGGTAACTGCTCCTGTACCCAGGTCTCTTGCATGAACCGGATCAGGTTCTGGGGATGTTTGGCATACCCACCGAAATGAAAATCCTGTTCAATGCTAAATGAGGCCAGTTCACCTCCCGAAGGTAGCAGGGACCGTACTTCCTGTTCCAGTCCGAAATGATTCTTCAAAACGCTGATCCCGACCAATTGCTGGTGAGTCAGAGCGGCCTGTACCAGTCCGGCCAGCATGGTGCCGGTGCCCACGGCGCAGATGATATGAGAATAGCTGCTGGTATCTGTAACCGACAGGATATCTGCAGCTCCTTTGGCACCCAAACTGCCGAAACCGCCTTCCCGAACCCAGTAAATGCTGCTGTCGACAGTTGCTGCCATGATGGCTTCAGTATTCCGGAACAATTCTCTTGATACAAACTCCAGCCTCATGCCGTAATCCATGGCATTGCGCAGGGTGGGAGACAGGGGGGTAGTTTCCTCGCCCCGGATATACCCAATACTGGCCAGACCCGACTCCCTTGCTGCAAAAGCCGTGGCCACGATATGGTTGGAATAAGCCCCACCAAAACTGGCAAGTGTTCGGTAATTACCTGCCAGGGCTTCTGCCAGGTAATACTTCAGTTTAAACCATTTATTACCCGACACAACCGGATGTAAAAGGTCAAGCCGCAGAATATCTGTTTGGGTATCACCAACCGAGAAATGGGGCAATGGCTGAACCTTGATATTTTGTAATTTTGCATACATTTTAAACAACAGGTCATTAATTTGACAATACAATCTTAACCATTCTACATGAAACCGACCCTTGTGATTTTAGCTGCCGGAATGGCCAGCCGTTATGGAAGTATGAAGCAGATTCAGTCTTTCGGTCCCTCTGGTGAAACGATTATGGATTATTCAATCTACGATGCCATCCGTGCAGGTTTTGGCAAAATCGTTTTTATCATCCGCGAAGAGTTTGCGGATAATTTCAAAGCCATATTCGAACCCAAATTGAATGGTCGTATAGCCACCGATTATGTATACCAGCATCTGAATGCATTCACCGGTGGCAGAACCATACCTGCAGAAAGATCCAAACCCTGGGGTACGGCGCATGCGGTGCTTTGTTGTAAGGGTAAAGTGAATGAGCCCTTTGCCGTGATCAATGCCGATGATTATTACGGCCGGGATGCTTTTGTAAAAGCGTATCAGTTCCTCACTACCCAATGTAATGAGCATACCTACTGTATCATTGGTTACGAATTGAAGAATACCCTGAGCGACAACGGCAGCGTTAGCCGTGGTGTATGTGATATTGATGCGGATAATAACCTTACCGATATCAACGAGCGTACCAGTATTTTCAGGGGCGAGAATGATAAGATCACCTATCAGGATGAAACCGGATTGCACGAAGTGTCAGAAGACAGCCTTGTCAGCATGAACTATCTCTGTTTTGCCCCAGGTTTTATCGATCTCTGCGAGACACAGTTTCACGAATTTCTCGATAAACACATGAACGAACCCAAAGCGGAATTCTTCATCCCTACCGCCACCAAACATTATATTCAATCAGGCAAGGGAGTGGTTAAAGTGATCCCCACTTCTGCCAAGTGGTTTGGTGTAACGTATAAGGAAGATGCACCCGGTGTGCAGGCCAGCATCAATGCACTGGTGGCTTCCGGGGAATACCCCACTTCTTTGTGGGCGTAACTATTGAAGAGCCTGATTTCATTAGAAAGCGGAGAATATACCTGTATCTCCGCTTTCTCTTTTTATGATATGGCAGTGTCAGGCAGGACAAAAAAATAGCCCGCATGGGCGGGCTATTAGAAACCAAAATCAATTGTAATTATTTTTTAAAGGCTTTCACGTAAAAGACAGATTCTTCCAAACGGGTGATCTGTTGTTTACGGTTCACCCCTTTTAGGGTAGAACGGGTAGGTAATTTGATCTTAGCTACATTGGTATCAGTAGCTTTCAGCTCATCCACCATGCGGTAAATATTCTTCGATTTAACAGCGAAGGCAACCCCTTCAGCCTCTGCCTGGCGGGTACTTAAAATACCGATCACTTCACCGTTACTGTTGAATACGGGGCCTCCGGAATTACCCGGGTTGGCACTGATCTGTAACTGATAAGTCAGAGAATCGCTGTTATAGCCACTTCTGGCACTCAGGTAACCCTCTCCGTAAACAATGTCATTTCTGGGATAACCCAGGGTAAAAATCTCTTCTCCCAGATCAGAACTATTCTTGCGGATGGTATAGGGCAGCGATTTCTGCGGACTATATTCCTGGTCGTTGATCTTGATGATGGCCAGGTCCCTGTCTGTGTCGATATGGGCAATGGTAGCATTGAATTCCTGTCCTTTGCTGTTCACCACTACAGCTCCGGAACCTTTCAGTACGTGTGCGTTGGTGATAATATATCCTTTCGGGTCAATCAGGAAGCCGGAGCCACCGCTGATCAGCCTGGCATTTTCCGGTATCTTGCTTTTTACTTCATTGATAAGGGTGCCCTGGTATTGCTGGTTCTTTTTAATGACTTCGATGGCTTTACTCAGCTGTTCTATCTGGTTGCCATTAACAACGGGTGAAAAATAGATGGCCAGGCCACTGATCACAAGCGCAATCACGCCGCCCACCGATGCTGCAATAGCGGTTACTCTTTTGTATTTGTTCCAGAGCTGGATCACTTTCCCCTTGGTGGTCAGTTCTCCACCTTCATTAATATCGCCGCGCTCCAGTAATTTGGTATGAGAAGCCTGTAAGCTTGCCCGCAGGTTGCGGTGCAGTGCATAAATATCCATCTGGTGCAGGAACATACCATGTTCTACCACCATCTGGTCTATTTCCGGGGTATTTTTCCGGAGGGTCTCGAAATAGTCACGCTCAGTGGCTTCCATGTCGCCGTGGAGGTAACGTTCGATTGCTTCCATAAGTAAAATGTCGTCCATCATAACTTAATCTCCGATATTATACTGCGAGAAGAACAATTTCTTCAGGCGCATCAAACATTTGTATTTCTGGTTCTTGGCATTGTCGGCATTGGTATAGCCAAACTCGGCCGCCAATTCCTGCATTCCCATTTTCTTCAGGTAATATCCTTCCAATAAACTCTTACAAGGTTCCCCCAGACTATTCAGTGCCCGATCCATGATCGCAAATTCTGCATTGCGTTTTTCATGTATTTCCAGATCCTCTTCTACGGGTACGGTTTCTTCCAGGTTATCTATCCGGTTGGCATATCTCCCCAACTGTTGCAACCGCTTTAACCACAAACGCCGGCAGATGGAGTACACATAGGTCTTGATCTGGCAGGTTAGCACGAATGATTCGCTTTGCGCCTTTTCGTACAGGGCGATCATG
Source organism: Sediminibacterium sp. FW305-C-269 (assembly GCF_058231045.1). NCBI lineage: Bacteria > Pseudomonadati > Bacteroidota > Chitinophagia > Chitinophagales > Chitinophagaceae > Sediminibacterium > Sediminibacterium sp. FW305-C-269. The sequence goes on from NZ_JBIQXQ010000003.1 coordinate 391,998, forward strand.
GCTTCCTGGAAAATATCCCTTGCGTCGTCGTATGAACCATTGTTCTGCAGAATAAAAGCCTGTACCATCGAAAAATTGTCCCGGTAAATAGTCTCGATGGCCTTAGAGTCGTTCAGTGCCAGTCCCTTCAGTAATGCTTGTTCGGTAGTATCGGCTTTCACTATCTGTACATTTAATACGGTAGAGGGGGTAAAAGTAACCCAAAATAGGCCTAAAATAATTTTTTTGAAAAAACCGGTTACCCCGGGTTACCTTTTATCACATCCCGGTATTAATTAGAAATTCACTCACAACAAAACAAACAAACATGAAAAAGCTGTTATTCGTACTGGCTCTGGGCGCTTTCGCTGCCTGTAACTCTGGTGAAAACCAAACTCCTGCTGCTGACAGTGTAAAAACTGACACCGCTGCTGTAGCTCCTGTTGACACTGCTGCTCACGCTGCTGACACAACTCACGCTGCCGCTGACACTACCAAGAAGTAATTTTCGGTAAAGCTACGTGTGTAAGATCTGAAGTGACTTAGCTTGCCGGTCAGAACAGCTTTCAAACTTTTTTTCATATGGCAAGCAATCGTTAGAGGGCGCTCCGTTTCCACGGAGGGCCTTTTTTATTTGTCTTTATGCAAGTCAATGATGGCCGGTCCTGATTGAGCTACAGATCATCCTTGTACACTCTAACTAAGGTTTGTTAGTATAATATTTTTTGATAAATCTTGTTTTTGAATACAATCTGTACTTATATTTGACATAACATGAACAACATCACTGCAAATACTTTCTTTTTCTTCTTTTATTACTTCTTTAAACAAAGGAGCCGGGTAGTATTTGCCAAAGCATAAAAAGCGAAACAAATTAAGATACGATCCCGGCTCAACAGGCCGGGATCATTTTTTTTCCGGCATCGCCGGAAAACTGAAACAGGATCTGTTTATGACGATACACACGAAACAAAATAATGTAGCCCCCAAAACCTCTTCTCAGGAGAACCTGCAGGCAGCAGGCATCTGTATCCAGGGCTATGAAGGAAGTTTTCACCAGGTGGCTGCCCGTTCCTTTTTTGGCAAACAGGTGGAAGTGATTGCCTGCGCCACTTTTCGTGACCTTATCCGGATCTCTTCCGATAAAAAGCAATCGGCGGGCGGCATCATGGCCATCGAGAACTCGATTGCCGGAAGTATCCTTCCCAACTATAACCTTCTGCAAAAAAGCAAACTGAAAGTAATCGGGGAAGTCTATCTCTCCATCAGCCAGAACCTGATGGTGAATAAAGGTGTGAAACTGGAAGATATCCGCGAAGTGCATAGTCACCCTATGGCCATTTTGCAGTGTCTCGATTACCTCGAGAAACACGATTGGAAACTGGTGGAAACAGAAGATACCGCACTCAGTGCCAAACATATCCACCAGAAACACAGCAAACATGCGGCAGCCATTGCCAGTAAACTGGCCGCGGAATTATATGATATGGATGTGATCGCCCCCAATATTCATACCCTGAAAAATAATGTGACCCGTTTCCTGGTGCTGCAAAGAGAGAACGAAGTGAAGGAAATTCCGGATGCGGACAAAGCTTCCCTCTATTTCCAGACCAACCATTCCAAAGGGATACTGGCGCAGGTGCTGACACAGATCGCAAAAGGAGGCATCAACCTAAGTAAACTGCAGAGCATGCCGATACCGGGAAGCAATTTCAAATATGGTTTTTATGCAGACCTGGAGTTCGAATCAAGAAAACAGTTCGATGCAGTGCTGGCATCCATCGAGTCGCTGACCAACAGCGTAAAAATATTCGGCATCTACCAAAAAGGAAAAGTTGTAAAAGGATAATATATGACAGTAGCTACTTCAAAAAGGCTGGAAGGCATTGGCGAATACTATTTTTCGCAGAAACTGCGCGAAATAGAGCAGCTGAACAAGCAGGGTAAGAACATCATCAACCTGGGTATCGGCAGTCCCGACCTTCCCCCGCACCCGGATGTGATCAAAGTATTGGAGCAAGAGGCCGAAAAGCCCAATACCCATGCTTACCAGAGCTACAAGGGATCACCCGTATTGCGCAAAGCCATTGCTGACTGGTACGCTACCTGGTACGGCGTTACCCTGGACCCCGACACGGAAGTATTGCCACTGATCGGCAGTAAAGAAGGTATCATGCATATCTGCATGACCTACCTGAACGAAGGGGATGAAGCCCTGATACCCAACCCCGGTTACCCCACCTACAGCAGTGCCGTAAAACTGGCAGGCGGTAAGGCGGTACCCTATGAAATGAAAGAAGAGAATAACTGGGAACCCGATTTTGCAGCACTGGAGAAAACAGACCTCAGCAAAGTGAAGCTGTTATGGGTCAACTACCCCCATATGCCCACCGGTCAGTTGCCTACCGGGTCTTTATTCAAAAAGATCGTGGCTTTTGGTAAGAAACACAACATATTGGTTTGTCACGATAACCCTTATAGTTTCATCCTGAATCCCACACCCATGAGCTTGCTGTCAGTAGATGGCGCCAAAGAGGTGGTGATCGAACTCAACTCACTAAGTAAAAGCCAGAACATGGCCGGATGGAGGATCGGAATGATCTGCGCGGCTAAAGAAAGGGTAGAGGAGATCCTCCGTTTTAAGAGTAATATGGATAGCGGCATGTTCCTGCCCCTGCAACTGGCTGCGGCCAAAGCGCTGGGATTGGGGAAAGACTGGTACGATGATATCAATGCCATATATACCGAACGCCGGAAAAAGGTATTTGAACTGCTGAGCCTTCTGGACTGTGAATTTTCCAGGAACCAAGTAGGGCTGTTTGTCTGGGCAAAGATCTCGTCGCGGTACGGCAGCGGTTATGAGCTGAGTGATGAAGTGCTTTATCAGGCCAATGTATTCATTACCCCCGGAGGCATTTTTGGAACTGCCGGAGATGGCTATATCCGGGTGAGTCTCTGCGGAAGCATTGAAAGATTCGAGGAAGCGATACAAAGGATCCGCCAAAGCCGTTGACCATTCCCATTACTAATGACTAATTACTCATTATCATGACAATAAGTATAATCGGTGTCGGTTTGATCGGTGGCTCAATGGCCCTGACACTGAAGGAAAAAGGGTTCGCCACCAAAGTGATTGGCGTGGATGCCAATCCCGAACATGCACAGAAAGCGCTTGCGCTGGGACTGGTGGATGAGGTGAAAGAATTACACGCTGCTGTGCAGGAATCCGGTCTCGTGATATTGGCTACCCCCATTAATGCCGCAGAAGCTTTGCTGCCACTGGTTTTACAAATGGTGGATCAACAGGTGGTTATGGATGTGGGTTCCACCAAAAAAACGATCTGTGAAGCGGCGGTGCAAAGTCCGAAACGCGGACGTTTTGTGGCCACCCACCCTATGTGGGGAACCGAATATAGCGGACCAGAAGCAGCTGTTAAAAATGCTTTTGAGAAAAAAGCCACGGTGATCTGCAACAAGGAAGACAGCGACGCTAATGCAGTAGCACTGGTGGAAAGATTATACGGATTGCTGGGGATGCATATTGTATACATGAATGCGGAAGACCATGATGTGCATGTGGCCTATGTGAGTCATATCTCCCATATCACTTCTTTTGCCCTGGCCAATACGGTACTGGAGAAAGAGCGGGAAGAAGATGCCATTTTTGAACTTGCCAGTGGTGGTTTTGAGAGTACGGTGCGTTTGGCCAAAAGTAATCCGGCCATGTGGGTGCCCATATTTATGCAGAATAAAGACAATGTGTTGGACGTACTGAATGAGCATATTGCGCAGTTACGCAAGTTCAAATCCTGCCTGGAGAAGGAGAATTACGAATACCTGGCAGAATTGATAGAAAAGGCGAACGGGATCCGGCGGATCCTGAAATGACAACGGATCAGCAGATGGATGGGAAGGAAGTACAGGTGTGCGACGCAACAGAAGCTGAAATCCGCACTGGTGTTGGGTTTCAAACAAAAAAGGGTAAAGAGGTATATAAAAAGTACCTTTGCACCAAATTTTTTATTACATGACGACATTTGAAGCGTTGGGAATTGATGCTAGATTGATTCAGGCAACGGATGAGTTGGGGTATGTGAACCCGACCGCAATACAAGAACAGGCAATCCCCGTATTGCTGAGCGGCACCAAGGACTTTATAGGCCTGGCGCAAACGGGAACCGGCAAAACAGCGGCATTTGGGTTGCCTTTGCTGCATATTATTGATGCTGCGGCAAAATATCCGCAGGCGTTGGTGGTTTGTCCCACAAGGGAACTCTGCCTGCAGATCGTAAAGGAAATAGAGCTCTTTAAAAAATACATGACTGGGGTATCGGTAGTGGCTGTGTATGGTGGTGCTTCTATCGGATTACAGATCCGCGACCTGAAAAGGGGCGTACAGATCGTGGTGGCAACACCGGGCCGTCTGATCGACCTGATCGAGCGGAAAGCGATCAACCTGGAGCAGATCAGGTATGTGGTACTGGATGAAGCAGATGAAATGCTGAACATGGGTTTCCAGGATGATATCGAATTCATTCTCAAGAATACTCCGGCCAGGGAAAGTACCTGGTTATTCAGTGCTACCATGCCGCCTGAGATCCGTAAAGTGAGCAAGAAATACATGAGCGAACCCAAAGAGGTAACTGTGGGTAAGGTGAATACGACCAACAAAAGTATCGATCACCAGTATTATGTTACCACGGCACAGCACCGTTATGAAACGCTGAAAAGGATCATCGACTTTAACCCGGGTATCTATGGGATCATTTTTACCCGCACCAAGATCGATGCACAGGAGATCTCTGAAAGATTGACAAGGGAAGGATACGATATCGACGCCCTGCATGGCGACCTGACACAACAGCAGCGTGACCGTGTAATGGGCCAGTTCCGCGATAAAAGCCTGCAGTTGCTGATCGCAACCGATGTGGCGGCCCGCGGAATTGATGTGGCAGGCATCACCCATGTGATCAACTACGAATTGCCGGATGATGTGGAAGTGTATACACACAGAAGTGGTCGTACCGGTCGTGCAGGTAACCAGGGGATCTGTATCTCTATCGTACATGCGAAAGAGATGTATAAGTTCAAACAGATCGAGCGGATCAACAATTCGCAGTTTCACAAGCTGGACATACCCAGTGGCAAAGATGTATGCCGCAAACAGTTCTTCCATTTCATGGATAAGTTACTGTCGGCCGATATCAGCCACGGCAATTATGAAACCTATGTTCCCATGCTGGCAGAGAAATTTGCCGATGTGAGCAAAGAAGATGTGCTGAAGCGTGTGGCAGCTATGGAGTTCGATCGTTTCTTGAAATACTACGAGAACGCCGAAGACCTGAACCTGCGCAGTCGCGACCGTAAGGAGCCCGGCAACAGGGAAGATTTTGGCAGGAGAAGAGACGACAGGAACATGGGCAGGGGAGATGGCCGTAAGGAATATGCAAGGGGCGGCGGTTACAGCCGTTTGTTTGTGAACCTGGGAACCAAAGATGGTTTCTTCAAAGCCAGTTTCCTGCAGTTCATCCTGGATATGAGCGACCTGAAAAAAGACGTGCTGGGCAAGATCGATATGAAGGATATGAACAGCTGGATCGAGATCGATCGCGGAGCGGCGCAGCAGATGATCCGTTCTTTGGACGGTAAAAGCTACAAAGGCAGAAGGATCCGTATGAATGATGCGGATAGTGGTGGTCCGGCTGGTTTTTCCAGGAAACCCAGAAGAGGCGAAGGGTAATCAGACGTTAACGGGTAAACCTGTTGATGGTGAATGATTGCCGGCCAATAGATGGGTTTACCTGTTAACTGATCAACCAATAAAAAAATAAAAGTAACAACAACAAACATGGAACAAGCAATCGAACAGGCAACATCCGTGGAAGCATTATTACAGAAGCGTCCACTCATTATTTCAGGTCCCTGCAGCGCTGAAACAGAAGAGCAGGTAATGCAAACGGCCTTACGTTTGGCCGCAACAGGTAAAGTGGATATCCTGCGTGCAGGTATCTGGAAACCCCGTACCCGTCCCGGAAGTTTTGAAGGTATTGGTACCAAGGGTCTGCCCTGGTTACAGGCTGCAAGAAAAGCCTCGGGTTTACCCGTGGCAGTGGAAGTGGCCACCGGCAAACAGGTAGAAGATGCACTGCATTTTGGCGTGGATGTACTTTGGATCGGTGCCCGTACTACGGTTAACCCTTTCAGTGTACAGGATGTAGCCGATGCCCTGCGTGGTGTGGATGTGCCCGTACTGATCAAGAACCCCATCAATCCCGACCTGGAACTCTGGATCGGTGCTATGGAGCGTGTGGCAAAAGCCGGTATCAAACATATCGGACTGATACACCGTGGCTTCAGCTCTTATGGGAATACAGAATACCGGAACGCCCCTATGTGGCACCTGGCCATTGAAATGAAACGCCGTTACCCGGAACTGCTGATGATCAATGATCCATCACATATCTGCGGAAGAAGGGATATTCTGCAGGAAGTGGCGCAGACAGCGATTGACCTTGATTTTGACGGATTGATCGTGGAAAGCCATATTGATCCGGACAATGCCTGGAGTGATGCCAAACAGCAGATTACCCCTGAAAAACTGGGTGAGATGATCAGCGGTATCCGCTGGAGAAAAGAAGATGTGGCTTCGCCAGAGTATCATGCCGCACTCGAAAAACTGCGCCAGCAGATCAATAACCTGGATGATGAACTGATGCAGATCCTCGGACAGCGTATGAAAGTGGCCGAAAGCATCGGTAAATACAAGAAAGAAAACGATATCACTATCCTGCAGACCAACCGCTGGAACAGTATCCTTGAGCGCGCTTTTGCCAAAGGGGATAAGCTGGGTCTGAGCAAGGAGTTTGTGACCAAATACTTCGATGCGGTACACATGGAAAGTATCAACCACCAGAACAAGATCATGAATTCCTGATCATGTATTCACTGATTGCAGACTGGTGGATTCCTGAATTCTCCAGTCCGCCAATCCGTGATCTGCAAATTCAGGAATCCACTAACCCGTTGTCTCCATGAAAAAAAGAAGTTTTACATTCTCAAATACTACCGTTGCCTATTATTTCGATGCCGATTTTTCGCAGGTAGAGAAACTGGCGCCGAAAGAAAAGGCCGTCATCGTTACGGATGAGCATGTTTTTGCCAAACACAAGAAGAAATTCAAAGGCTGGAACACCATCGTACTGAAAGCCGGCGAAAAATACAAAGTGCAGCAAACGGTGGATGTGGTGATCGACCAGCTCATCGCCCTCGGGGCCGACCGCAAGACCACCCTGATCGGGGTTGGCGGTGGTGTGGTAACCGATATTACCGGTTATGTGGCCGGTATCTATATGCGTGGCATCCGTTTCGGTTTCGTACCTACTTCCCTGTTGGCCATGGTGGATGCATCCATCGGTGGCAAGAACGGGATCGATGTAGGGGTGTATAAGAACATGGTGGGATTGATCAGGCAGCCTGCTTTTCTGCTGTTCGATACCTCGTTCCTGTCAACCCTGCCCAAAGCTGAATGGCAGAACGGTTTTGCGGAGATCATCAAACATGCCTGCATCAAGGATGCGGTCATGTTCCGCCAGCTGCAGAAACATAAACTCTCCGACTACCAGAAGAACGGGAAACTCCTGTCGGCACTCATTGAACAGAATGTACTGATCAAAACCAAAGTAGTGCAGGGAGATGAGTTCGAACAGGGTGAACGTAAGCTGTTGAATTTCGGACATACGCTGGGACACGCCATTGAGAATATGTATGAGTTAAGCCATGGCCAGGCCATCAGTATTGGCATGACCTATGCGGCGGTGATGTCGCAGCAACTCAAACATTTCACCGGTGCCGAACTGGTGGTAAAAGTGCTGGAACAATATGGTTTGCCTACCCTGGCCCAGTTCAACACCAAAAAAGCCTTCAAGATCCTGATGATGGACAAGAAGAAAGACAATGTAAGCATCAACTATATCCTGTTAGAGAAGATCGGCAAAGGGGTGGTGCAGCCATTGTTGTTCGTCCAGCTCCAGGATATCTTTAAACAATTCGGAAAATAAAACAGGAAAGACACCTGATCCGTCATCCGCTATTCCAATAATGATCGTACAAATACAACCTTCACAACTTTCGGGGCAGATCCGGGCAGCTGCCAGTAAGAGCAGCATGCAGCGGGCCTGTGCCGCAGCACTGCTGACGGTGGGCGAGACCATCCTTCGTAATCCCGGCAACAGTAATGATGATCTTGCCGCCATTGATGTGATTCAAAAATTGGGTGCTGAGATTTCTTATGCCGAAAATGGAGACCTCCATATCCGGTCAAGGAGCATTCAGCCCGGGCAGACAGAAGTAAACTGTGGCGAGAGTGGCCTGGGCATCCGAATGTTCACCCCCATTGCCGCACTAAGCAGTAAGCCCATTACGTTGAACGGTACCGGAAGTTTGCTCACCCGTCCCATGGACTTCTTTGATGAGATATTGCCAAAGCTGGGTGTTTCTGTAACATCCCGGCAAGGGAAGTTGCCCCTGCAGATCCAGGGCCCATTGCGGCCTGCCGATATTGAAGTGGATGGTTCCCTGAGTTCGCAGTTCTTGACCGGGTTGCTCATGGCATTCGCCGCCGCCGGGGCCGATGATGTGACCATTACCGTAAAAGACCTGAAGAGCAAACCCTATATAGACCTCACCCTCCAGGTAATGAAACAGTTTGGCTGGGAGGTGGAAAATAGCCAGTACCAGTCTTTCCGTTTCACCCGTTCCCGGGAGTCGGTTCCGAACCGGGTTCCCGTTGTGTATACGGTGGAAGGTGACTGGAGCGGGGCTGCTTTTCTGCTGGTAGCCGGTGCCATTGCAGGCCCCATTACGGTGCAGGGACTGGATATCGCTTCTACACAGGCAGATAAAGCGGTGTTGGAAGCGCTGGTGGCCTGCGGTTGCCAGTTATCTATCCGGCCTGAAGAGATCGAGATCGGTCCTTTACCCTTACAGGCGTTTCATTTCAATGCGAACGATTGCCCGGACCTGTTTCCGCCGCTGGTAGCACTGGCTGCCTACTGCGAGGGCACCACAGTCATTGAAGGCGTACACCGATTGGCCCATAAAGAAAGCAACCGTGGCCTTACATTACAGCAGGAGTTTGCTAAATTGGGTATCGAAATTATCCTGCAGGATGACCTGATGCTGATCAAGGGAGGTACCGGCGTAAAAGGAGGGATCACGCATTCGCGTCATGACCACCGGATCGCGATGGCATGTGCAGTAGCGGGCCTGAAAGCCAGCAGCGGGGTGACCATCGAAGAGGCGGAAGCGATCAACAAATCCTATCCGGCCTTTTACCAGCACCTGCAGCAACTGGGTGCTACTGTGACCCAATAAACAAGAGAACGAATAAACCCATAAATCAACAACAGTGAACAGTTTCGGCCGCATATTCCGTATCCATATTTTTGGCGAATCGCATGGAGAATCCGTGGGCCTGGTGGTAGATGGTTGTCCTGCCGGCCTGCCTCTTTCCGTCTCCGATTTCCTGGAAGATATTGAGCGAAGGAAGGGTGGTGTCCAAAAAGGCACTACACCCCGTAAGGAAGATGACCTCCCCATTTTTAAGTCAGGGGTATTTAATGGCCATACCACCGGGGCGCCCATTACCGTACTTTTTGAGAACAAGAACACCCGCAGCGGAGATTATGAGAAACAAAGAGAAGTGCCGCGCCCGGGACATGCTGATTTTACCGCACATGCCAAATACGGCGGTTTTGAAGATTTCAGGGGAGGTGGACATTTCAGTGGCCGGTTAACGGTATGCCTGGTGGCTGCCGGTGTGATCGCCAAAAAATTGCTGAGGGGGATCGATATCCGGTCTACCATATTGGAGATCGGGGGAGAGACGGATCTGGAAAAAGGACTGGAAAAAGCCATAGCTGCCAAAGACAGTATCGGAGGTATTGTGGAGTGCAGGGTGAACGGATTACCGGTAGGCCTGGGAGAACACTTCTTTGACTCGGTGGAGTCGTTGCTGGCACATGCTGCATTCGCCATCCCGGCTGTAAAAGGGGTTGAGTTCGGAGCCGGATTTGCCGCTGCAAAGATGTTTGGGGTAGACCATAATGATCCGATCCTGGATGCCAGTGGAAAAACCAAGACCAATCATGCAGGCGGAATCGTAGGTGGCATTACAAATGGCAATGAATTGGTTTACAGGATAGTTATAAAGCCTACTTCGTCTACTCCTAAAGAACAAATCACCCTCAATTGGGAGACTGACCAGTTGGAAAGCTTCTCTGTAAAAGGGCGTCATGATCTCTGTATCGCCCTCCGGGTACCTGTGGTGATGGAGGCGGTAACAGCAATGGTATTGGCAGATCTGATGTTGCTTAACCAAAAAATAAAGCCGATACAGCCTTAAATACCATCCCTAAACAATAAGTTGCTGTCGTTACCCGTTTCAATCGATACGGATTGACTTACCAATAAAAGAAAAACAAATGGAGTCAGATTACATATACCACATTACCACCCATGAACAATGGGTAGAGGCGCAGAAGCTGGGACATTACGATTCGGAGACCCTGGCTACCGAAGGTTTTATTCATTGCAGTACTGAGGCTCAGGTTGCCGGTGTGCTGGAGAGGTATTACCAAGGAAGGACCAACCTTGTAAAATTAAAGATCGAAAAAGCCAAAGTGCAGCGTCCCCTCGTATTTGAGTTGGCAGGATCCATCAACGAGGTATTTCCGCATATCCATGGGGCACTGAACCTGGACGCAGTAGTAGAAGTAACTGAAATATAATATCTTATGCACGGTTGCCTAATAAATGCATCTATCCAGTTATTGCCTGTTGTACAAGACAGGCATCCGTATGAGTGGGTTGATGAAGCCATCGCCATTATCCGGCAATCGTGTATCAAACATGAGGTAGGACCTTTTGCTACCGTGCTGGAAGGTACTTATGCAGAAGTTATGGACGTTATTCACCAGGTAAATGAGCACCTGGTGGCTCGTGGTTGTCCTGAATGGATCACCAGTCTGCAGATACAAATCCGCAGCAATGGTGACATGACTGGCGCTGAAAAGACCGATAAGTTTATGTCTTAATCTCTGTTTTGTGGCAGGATCAATGCTTCATAAGCCCGATTTTCCCAATATTGATATCCCGCTGATTTTTCATACTTCGTGCCGCTTAACAGCGTGTGGATAAAACCATTACGAGCTACTTGCTCTGTATGATATATTTTCCCTTCTTTATTGGTTTTCAGTCGTATATCAATTCTATTTAATAATGAATGGCAATTGAGGAATACAGAATCCTCGTTTTGACTGAATCGAAAATCTTTGGAAAGTTGCTGCACCATGAGCCGGGTCCTGTACCAGGTGCCTCCTGTAGGGCTCACCAGTGGTTTGCCGTTGTAGATCACTACGCTGTCGTTATAGGCCAGTACGTTCAGGTGTGCCTTCCTTGAGCCTTTGAGCCATTGGACCAGTTTCCGGTTGTGCAGCGTATCGTTGTAGCTGTAATCGCTGTCTATAAATACCAAACGGGTCACTTGTTGAGGGATCTGGTCAATAGCATCCAGGTAGCCGAAGATAAAACTTCCGCCTCCGCTATGGCTGCTTAAGACGGTTTGGGTCCGGTAATGGGTGAACATACCGGAGATCGAGTCCACTATCCGTCGGATCTCCGCCGGACCATTCGCCTGTTGTTTTTTCCAGGCTGGCCAGCTTTTGAGTTCGTTGCACAGGTATACCACCACCACATGCTGATCGCTCATTACCTGCCTCACAAAGCGTGTTTGCGCTGCAATATGTTGAATATCAAAATGCCAATCGTCTCCTGTTTGCATGGTCTTGCCCATGGTCCAGTCAATGCTGTTGCCGTTAGGGAGGGCATAAAAGACCAGCAACAGTTGCCTGGATCGGTTCATTTTGTGCAGGCTATCAGGCAGGTTGATCCGGATAAGGGTCTTGTTGACGGGGTTGTTCAGCTCTATATTGACTTCCCTCTGCGCCAACAGTACAGGGTGGAAGAATAGCAGACAAAACAGGCCGGCGACAACGGCCGCAACGATTGCCCGGGATTCCTGATCTTTATACGGCCTTTCTTTATATTTATTTATAATATTGATTATAAATAAGTTATAATGGTTAATTGAATTTTTAATATGCATAAAATAAGAAAACTGGCATGGTTATTGGCTTCCTGCGGCAGCACGGGTAGTAAAAATAATGAAAGAAAACTGCCTGAATACAACAGCTTTCCCTATTTTACCAATGGTCTGAGGGAGTGTTGTTTGATAAATGATACTATGATGCAAAGAATACTACTACTGGTACAATGGCTATTGATCACTGTTTCTGTCTCGGCGCAGACAGATAGTTCTGTAAAGAGGCCTGGGCTCCCCCAAGACCTAACGGATTCTGTCAGGGTGATCAGCAAAGCTGTGACCGGAACTGCCGCTACCTACAGCAGCCGGGCAGATGGCAGCAAGACCTCCAGCGGGGAGATTTTCGATAACGCCCAATTGACCGCAGCCTGTAACCTGTATCCCCTGGGTAGTTGGGTGAGGGTTACCAACCCGAAGAATGGGCGTGCTGTGTTGGTTCGGATCAATGACCGGACCTCTAAAAAGAAAACAGCTCCCATCATTCAGCTAAGTCGTTCTGCTGTAAGCCGGTTAGGCTTCCTGCGTACCGGATCTGCTAAAATTAAAGTAGAGCAAGTTTCTTTAATTAGTTATCAATCAAATATATTAGATCTTATTTCGGATTCAACTGTAAAGACAGATACTATCCTTTCTCAGGTACAGACAGATACAGCTTCCTACCTCATAAAAGGCAAATCTGTAGTAGGGATAGCCAGTTATTACAGCAGCAATCTGGATGGATCCAAAACCTCTACCGGGGAGCGATACAGCAATAATAAGTTCACGGCAGCCAGTAATGAATTTGCACTCAATACCTGGGTAAAAGTGACCAATCTTTCCAATGGCAAATCTGTCATAGTAAGGATCAATGACCGGATGCATACCCGGATGAAGAAAAAAGGCAGGGTGATAGACCTGAGCAGGGTGGCAGCCAGCCAACTTGATTTTATGGACAAGGGGCTGACACGGGTGGAAGCAGAGACCATTGTATGGGTAAAACCTGATTCGACTGCGGCGTTGGTGGCGGATACTTCACAGGTAGATATGGGAGATTCCGCTATTGCAAAAAAGATCAGTAAACCGGATTCGGTTATGGCTGATGACGGGGTACATTTTGGAATTGCCAGTTTTTACAGTACCAACCTGGACGGTACCAAAACAGCTACCGGGGAGATCTACCGGAACAAAAAAATGAGCGCTGCCAGTAATCATTTTAAGCTGAATACCTGGGTAAGGGTCACCAATCTGAAAAATAACCGTTCGGTGGTAGTCCGAATCAATGACCGGATGCACCCCCGGATGAAGGAAAAAGGCAGGGTAGTTGACCTGAGCAGGGTAGCCGCTCAGAAACTTGGCTTCATGAAAAGTGGCTTAACAAGGGTTAAAGTAGAACCGGTTAAAAAGGGGACTCTGAATTGATAGTGAATAATATAAAGGTAGCATAATTTTCAAAAGTCAGTTCCGGACTGTATTTTTGTTATATATACTAAAACTCGTATTATGAAGAAATTTCTCTTTTCCCTGATAGCTGTTGGCTTGTCTGTAGCGTCATTCGCTCAGCCTGCTACGTTTAGCTATAAAAAAAGACCAACTTTATCTGTGAATTTTTTACTGAAAGACATGAAGACTGCAGATCTGATCGATCACAGCTCTTTGGCTTCTGTATTAAATAATGGCCAATGGACCAAAGTCCGTGATATGGCACCCGGATTGGGTTTATCCTATTTCCAGGGTCTTACCGAGCATATTGATTTCATGGGTACGCTGGGTGGTTCTTATGTGAAATACCCCTTCTCATACAAATCAGGAGTTGCTGCTCCTTCTAATACCCGTTTTTTGCTGGAAGCTTCTGCTAACCTGAACTTTAAGTTGTTAACAGACAAATATTTCATGGTGCCTTATTTCTCTCTGGGATTGGGTGCTTCCATGTATGCGGGTACATACTATATGGCTTATATGCCTACTGCATTAGGTCTGCAATTCAACCTGGGTGAAGGTACTTTTATTACCACCCAGTTTGGTTATCATGCCAAGATATCTAGTCTGGCAACTAACCACCTGACCTATTCTATCGGTATCGGTTCTCCTATTCAGGAGAAGAAAGCGGCTCCTGTAGTAGTAACCCCTCCACCGCCACCAGCCCCTGTTGATACTGATGGTGATGGTATTACTGATGATAAAGACAAATGTCCCACTGTTGCCGGTGTAGCCAAATATGATGGATGCCCTGTTCCTGATACCGATGGTGATGGCATCAACGACGAGAACGATAAATGTCCTACCGTAAAAGGCCTGGCCAAATACAATGGTTGTCCGGTGCCTGATACTGATAAGGATGGTATCAATGATGAAGAAGATAAATGTCCTACCGTTCCTGGCGTAGCCCGTTACAATGGTTGCCCTGTTCCTGATACTGATAAGGATGGTATCAATGATGAAGAAGATAAATGTCCTACTGTTCCGGGTGTTAGGGAGAACAATGGTTGTCCTGTAATCAAGGAAGAAGTGGTTAAAAAGGTAGCAGCCAGTGCCAAGAAGATTTTCTTTGCAACCGGTAGCAGCAAACTGCTGGCTAAATCATTCAAATCCCTGAACGATGTAGCTGGCATCCTGAAAGAAGATGCAGCGCTGAAACTGGACATTGAAGGTCACACAGATAATACCGGTAGCGATAAGATAAACCTGCCACTGAGTCAGAAACGTGCACAGTCTGTGTTTGATTACCTGACTACCAAAGGTGGTATTGATGCAAGCCGTCTCTCACACGAAGGTTTTGGTTCTTCCAAGCCTGTTGCTAACAACAAAACAGCGAATGGACGCAGCCTGAACCGTCGCGTAGAAATGAAATTGAAATATTATTAATCGTATTGGATTAGTAGTAACATAAAAAGAGGACCATCTGTTGATGGTCCTCTTTGTTTTGCAGGATATGCTGAAGAGATTCAGACAATATTTACTTCCCGCTCAAGTCGTATTCCGAATTTCTCCTGAACACTATCAATGATTGACTGGGAAAGATCCAGGATATCTTTTCCGCTGGCTTTTCCGTAGTTTACCAATACCAGTGCCTGTTGGGGATAACAGCCTGCATCACCTTTCCGGAATCCCTTCCATCCGCATTGTTCTATGAGCCAGCCGGCAGCCACTTTGGTAAGCTTTTCTCCGGTGGCATAACCGGGGATGGCGGGGTATGTATCAGCGAGGGTCGTGTATTGTGAAGTGCTGATCACTGGGTTCTTAAAGAAACTCCCCGCATTGCCGATCTGTCGGGGATCGGGCAATTTGCTGCTGCGGATATGCATGACTGCTTCTGATATGGCACGGATACTGAGTTCCTGCACACCCATCCGCTCCAGTTCCTGCGTAATGGCTCCGTAACCGGTATGGAAATCCGGCTTTTTGTTCAACCGGTAGGTAACATTCAGTATCACGAAACGGCCTTTGGCCGATCTTTTGAACACACTTTCGCGGTAGCCAAAATCGCAGTCGGCCAGTTGAAAGGTCCGTACCTGTTTTTCAAACAGATCGAAAGCTTCCAGTTCATGAAATATATCTCTGATCTCAACGCCGTAGGCTCCAATGTTCTGGATGGGCGAGGCTCCTACCTTACCGGGTATCAGGCTCAGGTTCTCAGCACCGGCATAATCGTTGCTGATACAGTATTGCACAAATCCATGCCAGTTTTCACCGCCGCCGGCTTTTACGTACCAATGGTTGTCATCCTCCCTTAACAGTTCAATTCCTTCGATCCGGTTATGCAGAACCCATCCGTTAAAATCTTTTGTAAACAGCAGATTACTTCCCCCGCCCAATACCAGCAGCTGGTCTTTTCGCGGATCTAACTGTTCAGTTGCCAGCTTTGTCAGATCTTCTGTTGTATGGAAGTCCGCAAAAAAATTCGCTTTGACATCAATACCAAAGCTGTTATAAGGGCGAAGAGAAAAATGATGGTGTATCTGCATGGTTTATACAGGATCTACGTCAGGTAAAATGGTGACACCGCGATATCTTTTATTGCTCTGGATGATGACGGCCTGTTGCTGGATCTCTCTTTTACACAATTGTATTCGTTGTGCATTTTTGGGCAGCTTGATCAATATCTCCCATAAATACTGGTTTCTTACCCTGTCCACCACTGGCTGTGCAGGTCCATTGCATTCTGCGCCAAAATCTTTTTTCAATCCCTGTATCATGATATGGGCAGCTTCTTCAGCCAGGTGTTTTTCCCTGTGTTTGAAGATTACCTGTATCAGCCTGGTAAAAGGTGGATAAGCAAACTGCTTCCGGTTGGCGATCTCATAGGCAAAAAGCCTTTCGAAAGAATGTTCCCTGACAAACTGCAGTACCGGGTGAACGGGGTTGCTGACCTGTATCAGTACGGTTCCCTTGCCATCTTTTCTGCCTGCTCTTCCACTTACCTGCTCCATCAGTTGAAAGGCCCTTTCATTGACCCTGAAATCTGTGAAGTTGAGGATACCGTCTGCATCGATCACACCTACGAGGTTTACGTGATCAAAATCAAGTCCCTTTACCACCATCTGCGTGCCTACCAGTATATCGATCCGTTGCTGTTCAAACAATTTGATCAATGCGTCGTGGTCGTTCTTGCCTTTTACACTATCGTAGTCCATGCGGGCAATCCTTGCGTTGGGAAAAGCTTCTGTTACCAGCTCTTCGATTTTTTCGGTGCCGAAATTCTTTTGCGCAAATCCATGACTTCCACAGGCGGCGCAGGTTTGGATCACGGGGTAGGACGTGCCGCAGTAATGACAGGTCAGGGTATTTTTGGCTTTGTGGTACGTGAGGGTAACATCACAATTCCGGCAATGTGGAATCCATCCACAGGTTTTGCAGATCAGGTAGGGAGAGTAACCTCTCCGGTTCTGGAACAGGATTACCTGTTTCTTTTGTTGCAAAGATGTTTCAATGGCAGTAAGTAAGGGTGGTGTTAATGCGATCTTGCCTTTTTCCTTTACAGGAGTTTTTCTGATATCAACGATATTGATCTGCGGTAGTTCTACCTGCCCGAATCTTTCTTCGAGTGTTACCAGACCATATTTCTGCAGCTGGCAGTTATAATAACTTTCCACAGAGGGGGTGGCACTGCCCAACAGTACATGGGCATTTGATAATGCAGCATAATAAATAGCCGCATCCCTTGCATGGTAACGGGGAGCGGGTTCCTGTTGCTTGTAGGACGCATCATGTTCTTCATCAGCGATCACCAGACCCAGGTCCCTGAACGGAAGGAAAAGAGAAGATCTTGCACCCAGTACCACTTTGGTTTCACCGCTTTTTACTTTGTTCCAGATCTCTACCCGTTCATTTGGATTGAATTTGGAATGATAGATAGCGATGTATCCGCCAAAATGTTTCTGCAGCCTGCGTATGATCTGTGAGGTCAATGCTATCTCGGGCAGCATGTACAGCACCTGTTTCCCTTCGCGTATATAGGTTTCGATCAGTTTGGTATAGATCTCTGTTTTGCCGCTGGCGGTTACGCCGTGCAGCAGGCACACTTCTTTTTCTGTAAAAATAGATTGTATCATTCTCAGTGCCTTATCCTGTGCTTCGGATAAGGTAAAATCGATCTGTATATCTCTCGGCAAAGTAGCTATCCGGTCCGTGGCCCTTTTTTCCGCGAGCAGGATCCCCTTATCGCAAAGTGCTTTCAGCTGTGCGGTACTGGCATTTGATTTCTTTATTAATTGCGTTTGTGTTACTTCCCCTTCTGTTTTGCTCAGGTGCAGGTAGGAGAGCAGTAGTTCCATTTGTTTTGGTGCTTTGCTCCAGTTGTTCAGCAGATCGGCCAGCTTGTCTTCATTATGGTATTCCGGACTGAGGGTGATAAAGGTCTCGGTCTTGGCCCTGTATTTTTCTTTCAGTTCCTCCCACACATAACAAACTCCCTTTTCGATCAGTTTTTTGATCACAGGGTATACGTTCGAGATGTCCAGTAACTGCTGCACTTCATTCAGCCTGAGTTCTTTTTTGATCTCCAGTGCTTCTGCCACCAGAAATTCCGAATCGCTGAGATCACTGAAATCGTAACTTCTTTCTTCATTCCATATGAGGATGCTTTCGCTGGAAAGTTTCAGGTTGGCAGGAATGGCGGCCTGCATCACTTCACCTTCACTGCACATGTAATATTGCGCTATCCATTCCCACAAGGCAAGCTGCTGCTGATGAACTACAGGTTCTGCATCCAGTACATTGCTGATGTCTTTGGGGGTAAAAGCGTCTGGTTTGGTATCCAGTACTTTTTTAACGATACCCGCATACCGTTTGTTCTTGCCAAAAATCACTTCTACCCGAACGCCTGGATGTATGGCCTGTTGCAGGTGTGCGGGAACGGCCCAGGTATAGTTTTTGGGTAAAGAGAGTGGTATGATGACTTCAACAAACAAATCCTGAAATTTGGTCAAAAATAAGCTTTATGCAGATGGGTAGTTCCGATACCTGCGAAGGCCTGCATCCATGATATCGTATACTTTTTGTTTGAGTGTGGGAATATCATGGATATGTAGACCGGTAACCGGAACTTCTTCCAGGTATACCACCCGGTTCGGGCCTGGTGTAAGTTCAAACAGACTTTTGAAGTGGAGCCGGTCGAGTGTGTCCACCAGCAGGATGGGTTTGATGGGTGTTCTGGTTTCAATAGCTATCCGGAATGCGCCATCGAAAAAATGTTTTAACGGCATTTGTTCATTTTCGTTGAAAGTACCTTCGGGGAAGATAAAAATAGAAATACCCTGTTTCAGGGCTGATTTCAATGCACGTACACTTCTGGCCCGGGTTTCTGCATTATTCCGGTTTACCAATATCACGGCTGCCCGGTAGATCCAGCCAAATACGGGTACTTTGACCATTTCATATTTACCCAATGCACGGATGGGTTGGTGTATGCCCAGTACAATGGGGGGGATATCCATATAAGAGATGTGGTTGGCAACAAAAATGAATTGCTGATTCCTGTTGTGCGGGTGCTCATAGATCTCTTTATGTCTTATGCCGATCAGGCAATACCAGGTAAATGCCCAGATATGACAAAGCCGGTAGATCAGGTTGCCTCCCCTTATCTTCCCCATCGGCAGTGCCAGTAACACAAAGGGGAATATGAGCAGCATAATAACGATGAAACTGAGCAGGGCGTACACGCAATAGATGTATTGCAATAGGCGTAAGATCCATTTCATCCCCCGAACTTAATAAATAAAACAACGCTGTTGTATCGCGTTCAAATAAAAGAGACACCCATCGGGTATCTCTTTCTGATCTTTCTAATAGAAAGCTGTATATCGGATAACCCTGTTTATCAGAACCTGTATACTGCGGCAAGGATAAAACCTGCCGTGCTCCTGGTAGCTGTGCCGTTTCCTTTGATGAAAGTATCGCCGCTGGCATTGTCGAATCGAAGTTCGGGTATGATGGTAAGGTTGTTAACCCTGATATTACCTGAAAGGGTGGTGGCAAATACTTTACGGGCATTGCCCAGTAACGGGGCCAGTTTGCGGTCATCAAAATAATCACCGCGTAACGTGAGGCCTAATTTGTCGGATGGGTCATAATTCAAATAAAGGGCATGGCTCTTCCAACTCGAATATTGGTCTGTTACTTTGCTTGTATTCAGACTTCCGTCATAGGCAAGACTCCACTCGTTGGATAGTGTGCCAGACACTACCAGGTTAAACTGGGTTACTCCTGTTCCTCCATGAAAATTCAGGTAAGCTTTCAGTTTGTCGTTTTTTGATGCGGTACTCAGCTGGGCAATCAGCATTTTCGCTGAGTTATTGGCAGGGGCGCTAACATAGTCAACGGGATTGGCAACGCCCAGCATCATCGCGGTTTTGCCTCCTAAGGAAAAATCGGCTTTCATTCCTGTATGAAAGAAAGGGCCGAAAGAAAATCCGTAAGACATGCTATAATTTCTGTTTGCATAAGCGTCCAGTAATTCCCAGCCGCAGTGGGTAGCCCATTTGCCAAAACTGAATTTGAGTTTATCAGAAACGGCATAGCTGATAAAAGCCTGTTTTACGGCGGTCAAAGTAGTGCCTATATCATTGTATGAGAATTCCTGTGCCCTGCGACCAAAACCAATATCAGCTGTAGCGGAAACTTTTCCAATGGTATGATCTACCCGTATGGAAGCCATACCCAGTTCGAACGAATTTTTCGAATTAGTGAAACTGGTGTAGTTGTTGGTTCCCGCGGGTGGATCGTTAAAATTGAAGCGGTAATAAACATCTACCGATCCAGTGAATGTAGTAGTAGCTTTTTTAGTGGAATCGGTTTGTGCACTTGCTGATCCAAGCCCGAAAAATGCGAGGCACACTGCTGAAATTTTCTTTAACATTGCAATGGGTTTTATGATTAACAAATAGGTACAGCCTGTAAACCTGGTCAGAGGTTTATGTTATGGCTGTACCTTATTTTTTGGGAGGGGCCACCTGCAAGCCATGCCTGGTCAGAGGCTGCTTCGTTAGCAGGACGGTTGCAACTTTTTGATGCCGGGATGTTTGATTTGATCGGTATCCTGGATCGCTACCGGCTATTTAGGCCAGTTGCGGGGTTCTTCCGTATTTTTCGTTGTGTTGTGTGGCATCCAGTCCCTGAATCTCTTCTTCTTCACTTACGCGTAAGGGCAGGATCAGGTCGATGAACTTGAAGATTGCAAAAGACACGACAAAACTATATCCCACCACGATGCCCAGTGCTTTTACCTGTGTAAAGAAGAAACTGGTATTCCCGTAAAACAGTCCATCAGCACCTGCTGTATTTACCGACTTTGTAGCGAAAATGCCGGTCATCAACATACCTACCATGCCGCCCAAACCGTGGCAGGGGAATACATCAAGGGTATCATCGAGGGTGGATTTACTTTTGTAATACACGGCCAGGTTCGACACAATAGCGGCGATAAAACCGATAAAGATGCTTTGCGGTATAGCCACGAAACCTGCAGCCGGTGTGATGGCCACAAGGCCTACTACGGCACCGATACAGAAACCGAGAACAGAAGGTTTTTTACCGCGGATGACATCAAAGAACATCCAGGAAAGACCAGCGGCTGCGGCAGCCGTGTTGGTAGCACCGAAAGCAGATACGGACAGTGCATTGGCGCCCAGTGCGGAACCTGCGTTAAAACCAAACCATCCAAACCAGAGTAAACCGGTTCCGATCAGTACATAAGGGATATTGGCAGGAGGGATCTCCTGTTGTTCAATATGCGATTTGCGACGCTTCAATACCAGTGCACCGGCCAAAGCGGCACAACCAGCAGAAATATGTACTACGGTACCGCCTGCAAAGTCGAGGGCGCCCATTTTAAACAGGAAACCTTCCGGATGCCATGTCCAGTGTGCGATCGGTGCATATACCAGTAAACTGAACAGGGCAATGAAGAGGATATATGCGGTAAAACGGATCCGCTCGGCTACAGCTCCTACAACCAGTCCGGGAGTGATGATGGCGAACATCAGTTGAAACAGTGCAAAGAGCGACAGAGGTATACTGGGTGCCAGGCTCCAGGGAGCGCCAGAGTTAACACCTCTGAAGAATAAGTGCGTAGAAGGGTTTCCGATAAAACCTCCGATACTGTTGCCAAAGCAAAGGCTATATCCTACAAAAACCCAGAGGATGCTTACCACTCCGGCGGCCACCACACTTTTGATCATGGTAGAAATTACATTTTTGCGGTGTACCATGCCGCCATAGAAAAAAGCCAATCCCGGGGTCATTAGGAATACCAGGGCGGTAGCCACGATGATCCAGGCTATATCGGCAGCGCTGTATTTTCCGCCGTCATCAAAGTTGGGAAGGGAGGGGGTGAACAGGGCTGCTACGGCAACTACTAATAAAAGAATAAATGGTGCGAATTGCTTGACGGTGGATTTTGACATAGATTTAATATTAAATTAAATAATAATAATTATTTATAAAACTAATGTAGTCATTAAAATGAATACTAGTATAAAAATAATTAACATTTAATTTAAATTAATATGTATCGCACAATCACTCTATTCTTTCTTGAAAATGACTTATTATTTTTAAATTCTATGTAAATAATAAAAAAAGCTCCCCAATGGGAGCTTTTACAAATAGATAACAAAAAATTATATACTAACTAAATAGCTCTTATCTTTCGACTCAAGTACTGATCCGCCCATTAAATACTCATCTACCTTACGCGCGCATTCCCTGCCCTCACTGATGGCCCATACTACCAGGGATTGTCCGCGACGCATATCTCCGGCTGTAAAGATCTTCTGGATATTGGTTTGAAAATCCTGTTCGGTTGCTTTTACATTACCTCTTTCGTCAAGGTCTATATCCAGTTGTTTCAATAATCCTTCGTGCTGCGGGTGTACGAATCCCATAGCCAGTAAAGCCAGTTCGCAAGGTATTTCCCTCTCGCTGCCTGTTACTTCTTCAAATCGGGCAGGTCCGCCTGCTTCGGGGGTTTTCCAGGCAAGATCCACCACTTTCAGTGCTTTCAGATTGCCTTTTTCATCACCAATGAATGCTTTGGTAGCGATCGACCAGTGCCTGTTGGCACCTTCTTCATGCGAAGAAGTGGTTTTCAGCAGCATAGGGTAAGTAGGCCATGGCATTACCGCTGTGCGGGTCTCCGGAGGTTTGGGCAGTAGTTCAAACTGGGTGACCGACACAGCTCCATGACGATTGGAAGTGCCTACGCAGTCGCTGCCGGTATCGCCACCGCCAATCACCACTACATTCTTTCCTTTGGCAAGTATGTCTTCGGTATCCACCGGGCGTTTACCGACGCGTTTGTTCTGTTGTTTCAGGAACTCCATTGCAAAATGAACTCCTTTTAATTCCCTGCCTGGTATATCCAGGTTGCGGGGGATGGTGGAACCTCCGGCTAATACGACTGCCTGGTACTCTCGCAGGAGATCGTTGATGCTCACATTCCCGCCTACATTGGCGTTGCAACGGAATATTACTCCTTCTTCTTCCATCAGGGAGATCCTTCTGTCGATCACCCATTTTTCAAGTTTGAAATCGGGAATGCCATAACGCAGCAGTCCACCAGGCGCATCGTCTCTTTCGAAAACCGTTACGCTATGCCCTGCATAGTTCAGCTGCGCAGCCGCGGCCAGTCCGGCTGGGCCGGAGCCTACCACAGCTACTTTTTTGCCCGTTCTTACATTGGGCTTACGCGGTATCACAAATCCTTTCTCGAATGCGATCTCGATAATGTGTTTCTCGATCTCTTCAATGGTCACCGGTGGCTGGTTGATACCCAGCACGCAGGCACTTTCGCATGGGGCGGGGCAGATCCTGCCGGTAAACTCGGGAAAATTGTTGGTGGCACTTAAGATATCATATGCCTCGGCCCAGCTTTTTCGGTATACGGCGTCGTTGAATTCGGGGATGATATTACCCAGCGGACATCCGTTGTGGCAGAACGGTACGCCGCAGTTCATGCAACGTGCGGACTGCTGATTGAGCTTTTCTTCCGGCAGTTTTTCTACAAACTCACGATAATCGTTCACTCGCTCTTTTGGGGAACGCTTGCCTGGCAGTTCCCTGGTAAATTCTATAAATCCTGTTGGTTTACCCATTGGGTTTATTTGTTTATTGGTTTACTGGTAATCAATTGCAGGATACCAGTGAAAAGGGTTATTTCTGTGTCTTAACTTTCGACTTTTCGCCTTTCTCAGCCAGCGCTTTTTTGTAGTCTCTCGGAAATACTTTCACAAAATTCTTCAGCTGGTTTTCAAAATCGCCTAATACAAATTTGGCAACGCTGCTGGCTGTGTAGGCAAAATGCCGGGTAATCATATCCTGCAACAATTGTGCATCGGTCTGATCCAGCGGATCAAGGTCTACCATTTCTTTGTTGCAGAGCTGGTCAAACTGCCCGTTTACATCATATACATAAGCAATACCGCCACTCATACCGGCTGCAAAGTTTCTTCCTGTGTTACCCAGTATTACGGCAGTTCCGCCGGTCATGTACTCGCAACCGTGATCGCCCACACCTTCTACCACAACATTGGCTCCTGAATTCCTTACCGCAAAACGTTCACCTGCTTTGCCACGGATATAGGCTTCTCCGGCAGTTGCACCATAGAATGCCACGTTGCCGATGATGATGTTTTCTTCCGGAACGTATGAGGCCTGTTTCGAAGGGTACACGATCAGTTTGGCACCACTCAATCCCTTACCGAAGTAATCATTGGCATCCCCTTCCAGTTCCAGGGTGATTCCCTTTGTATTGAAAGCGCCAAAACTTTGTCCCGCTGTTCCGGTGAAAGTAAAGTGGATGGTATCTTCCGGCAAACCTTCTGCCTTGTAGATCTTGGTGATCTCATTCGACAGGATGGTTCCTGCGGTCCGGTCGGTATTCTTGATGGGGAATGATGCCGATATGCGTTCTTTTTTCTCCAGTGCGGGTTGAGCGGCTTTCAGTAACTGCCAGTCGAGCACTTCAGCAATTCCATGATCCTGTTCTTCCTGTTTGTATAAACCTGTATACAGTGATCCTGGTTCCTTGTACAATACACCGGATAGGTCAAGCATACTGTATTTCCAATGGGTAATGTTCTCACGCATTTCGAGAGAGTCTACCTGGCCGATCATTTCGTTCACGGTCCTGAATCCCAGCTCCGCCATGATCTCACGTAATTCTTCGGTGATGAAATGGAAGAAATTGACAACATGGTCAGGGTTGCCTGTAAAACGTTTACGCAGTTCGGGGTCCTGTGTGGCAACGCCTACAGGGCAGGTATTCATATGGCATTTACGCATCATGATGCAGCCTTCCACGATGAGTGCAGCTGTGGCAACGCCCCATTCTTCAGCGCCCAGTAATGCGGCAATCGCAATATCTCGGCCGGTCTTCATCTGTCCGTCGGCCTGTACCACTACGCGGCTGCGTAATTTATTTTTGACGAGGGTTTGGTGTGTTTCAGCGAGACCAAGCTCCCAGGGAAGTCCTGCATGTTTGATGGAGCTGATCGGAGAGGCTCCGGTACCGCCATCAAAACCAGCGATCAATACCACGTCGGCTTTGGCTTTGGCAACACCTGCCGCAATGGTTCCTACACCAGCTTTGGATACGAGTTTTACATTGATACGGGCCGCACGATTGGCGTTCTTCAGGTCGAAGATCAATTGCGCCAGGTCTTCGATGGAATAGATATCGTGGTGGGGTGGTGGTGAGATCAAACCTACGCCGGGCGTGGAATGGCGGGTTTTGCCGATCCAATCATCTACTTTATGCCCGGGTAACTGACCACCTTCGCCGGGTTTGGCGCCCTGTGCCATTTTGATCTGCAGTTCGTCCGCTTCGGTGAGATAATAACTGGTTACGCCGAAACGGGCAGACGCTACCTGTTTGATGGCGGAACGCATGGAATCGCCATTGGGCAAACGTTCATAACGAACTTCGTCTTCGCCACCTTCGCCGGTATTGCTCTTTCCGCCGAGGCGGTTCATGGCGATGGCCAGCGTAGTGTGGGCTTCCCATGAAATGGAGCCGAACGACATGGCGCCTGTAGCAAAACGTTTGAAGATATTTTCGGCCGGTTCTACCTCATCGATCGGAATAGAAGGCCGGTTACGTTTGAACTGGAACTGGCTGCGTAACGTACAGGCTTTTTCGGTCTGGTCGTTCACCAGTTTCGAATATTTCTTGAATGTTGTATAATCATTTGTCCGGGTGGCCTGCTGCAGCAGGTGAATGGTTTGCGGATTGAACAGGTGGAATTCACCTTTCCGCTTCCATTGATAGATGCCGCCAACTGGCAGACGGTCAACCGGGATATCTTTTTTGCTGAATGCGAAATAATGTTTTGCCAGCACTTCTTTAGCGATTTCATCCAGTCCCATACCCTGTATACGGGAAGTAGCGCCAGTGAAATACTGGTCCACAACGGTTTTGTTCAGACCGATGATTTCGAAGATCTGGGCACCCTGGTATGACTGTAATGTGGAGATACCCATTTTTGAGAACACTTTCAGCAGCCCTTCGTTTATAGCTTTTACATAGTTCTTCTTCAGGTATTCAGTATCCAGTTCTGTCTGGAGTTTGTTGTTCAGTTTCATGTCCCTGATAGAAGAGAGCGCGAGGTATGGATTGATGGCAGTGGCACCAAAACCCAGCAGGCATGCGAAATGATGCACTTCCCAGACATCGCCGGCTTCTACGATGATGCCTACCTGTCCGCGATATCCTTTCCGGATAAGGTGGTGGTGCACGGCAGCAGTGGCCAGCAGCGACGGGATAGGAGCGTGATCGGAGTCGATGGCGCGGTCGGTAAGGATAATCACTTCAAAGCCATCTTCCACCGCATCTACCGCATAGCGGCATAAACGGTCAAGACCTTTTTTCAGTGATCCGGCTTTGCCGTCGGCACGGAAATAGGTCTGCAGGGTTTTTGCCTGGAAGATACCGGTATCGATACTGCGGATTTTTTCCAGTTCGTGGTTGTTGAGAACAGGGTGTTTCAGCGCTACACTGTGGCAAGCCAGCGGGTCTTCTATCAACAGGTTGCCATTGCTTCCTGCAAAAGTTGCCAGCGACATCACCATTCTTTCACGGATAGGATCAATGGGTGGATTGGTAACCTGAGCAAACAGCTGTTTGAAGTAACTGCTCAGGTGTTGCGGTTGTTCACTCAGGATCGCCAGTGGAATATCTGTTCCCATAGAGCCGATGGGTTCTTTGCCGTCGATGGCCATGGGGGCGATGATAGTATCGAGGTCTTCTGTTGAATAGCCGAATACTTTCTGGTATTTGAATACCTGTTCATGCTCCAGGTGGGTGAACATGACGCGAGGTTCGGGTAATTCTTCGAGCCGGATCTTGTATTTGTTCAGCCACTCTGCATAAGGTTTTTGTGAACAGATGGATTGTTTCAGTTCCTCATCACTGATGATGCGTCCCTGTTCCATATCCACTACGAACATCTTGCCGGGCTGTAACCTTCCTTTTTCCTTGATCAGGGCCGGTTCGATAGGGAGTACACCGGTTTCTGATGCCATGATTACGCGGTCGTCATGTGTAACAGCATAACGGGATGGACGTAAACCATTCCTGTCCAGCGTGGCCCCGATCATCTTTCCGTCGGTAAAAGAGATGGAAGCAGGGCCATCCCAGGGTTCCATCATGCAGGCGTGGTATTCGTAGAAGGCTTTTTTAACGGGGTCCATCTGGTCGTTGCCGTCCCATGCTTCGGGTATCAGCATCATCATCACATGCGGCAATGACCTGCCTGTCAGCGTCAGCAATTCGATCATATTGTCGAGACAGGCGGAATCTGACTGGTTTGCGGTAACGATTGGCAGTAACATTTCCATCTCTTCCTTACTGAAGTAGGGAGATGTGAATCCTTTTTCGCTGGTGCGTAACCAGTTCAGGTTTCCCTGCAGGGTATTGATCTCCCCGTTGTGGGCGATATAGCGGAAGGGCTGAGCCAGTTTCCAGGAGGGAAAAGTGTTGGTGGCAAAACGGGAGTGTACCAGACCAAATGCCGATACCACGCGTTTGTCGCTCAGGTCGGGGAAGTAGTTCCTTACCTGGTTGCTGGTGAGCTGACCTTTGTAGATAATGGTTTTATAAGAGAGGGAGGCAAGATAAAAGCCAATCTCATCTTTTTTTACCGTATTGCTGATGGTATGGGATGCGTAATTGCGTAATACAAAGAGTTTACGCTCGAATTCATCGGGGTTGGTGATACTGTCGGGACAGGCAATAAATACATGTTCCATACAGGGTTCTACAGAAAGAGCAGTATTGCCGATGCCCTCTTTGTTTACGGGCACTTTCCGGTAGGCCAGTACTTCAAGTCCTAATTTCTCGGCTGAACGGTTAAAAATATCCCGGCACTCTTCCCGCAGTCGGATCTCTTTGGGGAAGAATACTACGCCCACGCCATATTTACCATAAGCGGGCAAATGGACGCCGAGTTTTAAACACTCATCAAAAAAGAACTCGTGCGGAATCTGCAGCATGATGCCGGCTCCGTCGCCGGTATTTGCTTCGCAACCGCAGGCACCGCGATGCTCCATATTTTCCAATACGGTCAAAGCATCTGCAATGTGCTGGTGCGATTTGTTGCCTTTGATATTCGCCACGAAACCAATGCCACAGGCATCATGTTCAAACGACGGGTCGTAAAGTCCCTCGCTCTGTCTGGAAACAAGCATGTACAATCGAATTAATGTTCAGGAAATAAAATGGAAGGCAATCGTGGTGTGAATTTATGCAAAAAAATCGTCTTTACGAAAGATTGTTTAAATAAATTATCCAGATAGGTTAATAATATTCAATTAAATCAAAGAAAGATTGAATATTATCAATTATGCATACTAACGATTGTTATTCTGTTTCGAATACCTGCCAGTTTTGGCTGGCTTGTATCCGGGGCCGGGTACTCCTGGGGAAGATGCCATATACCGTACTTCCGCTGCCGGTCATAGCTGCATAGAGGGCTCCCCGGGCATATAATTCGTCTTTGGCTGCACTGATGGCGGGGTGTATGGCTGTTACGTGTTTTTCGAAATCATTTACCAGCCTGTTTTTCCATTCGGTTACAGGAAGAGAGGTGATCGTGGTGATGGGCTGCGCTGGTTTTTTGGGACTGATACCCGCGAATGCCTGGGCTGTGGAGACATGGATGCCGGGATTGATGAGTACAAAACGGTAAGCGGAAAGGTCCAGCGGGATGGGCTGCATCCGCTCGCCCCGGCCCTCGGCAAAACAGGGCTGGTTCAGGATGAAAAAAGGACAGTCGCTGCCAAGTTGCAGGGCATAACGGATCAACCGTGCCTGGCTAAGTTCCAGGTTGCAGAGCCGGTTAATGAGCAGCAGCATGAAGGCGCCGTCGGCACTTCCGCCGCCCAGTCCGGCCCCCATGGGTATCTGTTTATGCAGGTGCACCTGTAAACCGGGTAGATCAGGAAAATCTTTTTGCAGCAGGTGATAGGCTTTTACACAAAGGTTATCATGCGGGTTACCGGCAACGGGTAAACCTGAACTGGTGAACTGGATACCCCCACCTTCTGTCCGGATGCCTTCCAGGGCATCTTTGAGGGCTATGGGATAAAAAATTGTTTCCAGGTCGTGGTAACCATCCTCCCGTTTCCGGATGATATGCAGTCCGAGATTGATCTTGCAGTTGGGGAAGAGAACCATTGGGTATTTGTGAATGAGGAATGGTGAGTGGTGAATGGTGAATGTATCATTGCCATTCTCCATTCACTATTCACCGTAATCATTTTCGTTTGTTGATTTCATCCCGGATAGAGATGGCACGAATATAGTCTTCCTGCTCCAGGACATCATTCAGTAAGGTTTGTAACTGCTCCAGGTTCATGCTGCTCAGGTCTTCATGACTTCCGCCGGCCGCAGTTTCTTCAACACCTACGGCTTCGCCTTTGTTTTTTTTGGGTGTGCCATCCTCCATCAGGATACCCGCATTTTCGAGGATATGTTCATAGGTGTAGATGGGGCATCCGAAGCGTACGGCCAGCGCCAGGGCATCACTGGTGCGACTGTCTATCTCAACGGTATCGTGCTCGGTGAAACAGACCAGTTTGGAGTAAAATATTCCTTCCTGCAGGTCGCTGATGATAATTTCCTGCAGTTCTACGTTGAAGGCATTCATGAAGTTCTTCATCAGGTCGTGCGTGAGTGGCCTGCTGGGTTGCATGTGTTCCAGCGCAACGGCAATAGCCTGCGCTTCAAAACCGCCGATCACAATGGGTAAACGGCGCAAACCATTGACCTCACCCAATACCACTGCATAAGAATGGGTTTGGGTGATGCTATGCGACAGGGCCACGATTTCCAGTTCTATCTTCTTCATAGATATCACAAAAATACGTATAATGAAAACACGAAAACAGGGAAAGTAGCGAAAATGCGGAGTAGGGAATGATGAATATTGAGCAAGGAGTGGTGAATGATGAATGCCGGGGGGCGCATTATTATTCGGCATTACCGTAGTTTTGCCGCATGCATTATGTTTCTGCGGAAGGCCTGACGAAGAGTTATGGGATCAATCCCCTGTTCAAGAATATTTCCTTTCATATCAACGAGGGCGATAAAATAGCCCTGATCGCCCGTAACGGGGTGGGTAAATCAACCCTGTTGCGGATCCTGAACGGCGATGAAACCCCGGATGAGGGTAAACTGTTTATTCATAAGGATGTGACTGTTGCCCTGTTTGAGCAGGAGCCCAGATTTGATGAAAGCAAGACGGTATTGGAGAATATCTTTCATACCGATCATCCGGTGATGAATGTGATACGCGCCTACGAAGTGGCCAGTGAGACGGAGGATGGTGTGGCTTTGAGTGAACTGTTCGGCAAAATGGACGACCTGAATGCCTGGGATTTTGAAGTAAAGGTGAAGCAGATCCTGACCAAACTGAATATCCACCACCTGGAACAGCCGGTTCGCGACCTGAGCGGCGGGCAAAGGAAAAGGGTGGCCCTGGCCAAGACACTGATCGATATTGGCTTCGACCATAAGCATACGCTGCTGATGATGGATGAGCCTACGAACCACCTCGATGTGGAAATGATCGAATGGCTGGAGAACTACCTGAATCAGGAAAATGTAACCTTGTTACTGGTGACCCACGACCGTTATTTTCTGGATGCCGTTAGTGAAGAGATATGGGAACTGGAAAGAGAAAATATGTATGTGTATCATGGCGACTACGAGAATTATATCGAAAAGAAAGCTGCCAGGATCGAGAGCGAGCAGGCCAGTATCGACAAAGCCAAGAACGAATACCGGAAAGAATTGGAATGGATGCGCAAGCAACCCAAGGCCCGTACCACCAAAAGCAAAAGCCGGCAGGATAATTTTTATGAAGTAGAGGCCCGTGCAAAACAACGGATAGAAGATGCACAGCTGCAACTGCAGATGAAAATGAGCCGTCTGGGTGGTAAAGTGGTGGAGATGAAAAAAGTGTATAAAAGTTACGGTGAACTTCCCATCTTAAAAGGGTTTGATTACACGTTCAGCAAAGGGGAAAGGATCGGTATCGTTGGTAAGAATGGGGTAGGTAAGTCTACGTTCCTGAATATGTTGCAACAAATTGAGCCAGCGGATAGCGGTAAGATCAATATCGGTGATACGGTTGTTTTCGGGAACTTCTCACAGCAGGGACTGGTAATCAAAGAGAATATGCGTGTGATCGAATATGTGAAGACTTTTGCCGAGAATTTTCCATTGGCCAATGGCGGAAGTTTAAGTGCGGCGCAGTTCCTGGAACTGTTCCTCTTCACGCCAGATAAACAATATACCTACCTGAATGCTTTAAGCGGGGGAGAGAAGAAAAGATTGCAGTTATTGACCGTTTTGTTCACGAATCCGAACTTTCTGATCCTGGATGAGCCGACCAACGACCTGGACCTGCCAACGCTGGCTGTACTGGAAAACTTTTTGAGCGATTACCAGGGTTGTGTTCTGATTGTGAGTCACGACAGGTATTTCATGGACCGCCTGGTAGATCACCTGTTCGTTTTTGAAGGGGATGGTGAAGTACGTGATTTCCCGGGTAACTATACGCAGTACCGATTGTGGGTGAAGGACAATGAGAAGAAAGAGAATAAGTGGGATGTGCTGGAAGAGCGTAAGAGTAAAGGTGAAAGCACGGAATCTGCTGTTGTTACTCTTGAAATGCCTGTGGCCAAAAAGGAGCAGGCTGTAAAAAAGAAGATGAGTTTCAAGGAAAAGCGTGAGTTTGAACAGCTGGAGAAGGAATTGCCTGAACTGGAGGCCGAAAAGAAACAGGTCACGGAGCAGATGGGGTCGGGTAACTTGTCTTTCGAGGACCTGAATAAACTGAGCGGGCGGATACTGGAGATAGATCGCTTATTGGAAAAAAAAGAATTGCGGTGGCTGGAGTTGAGTGAGATGGAGGGTAAATAATAGTTACCAGTTGATTGAGGAAATTTTGGCTATGGTTTTGGGTAGCCAGAATTTCCTCAATTTTTTTTGATCAGATGAAGCTGATTAACTCCACATCGAAGATCAGTGTGCTGTTTGGTCCGATCTGGGCACTTACCTGGCGGTCGCCGTAGCCGAGATGCGGGGGAATAAAGAAGCGGAACTTGCTTCCGGTCGGCATCAGTTGTAATCCTTCTGTCCAGCCCTTGATGACCATATTCAAAGGAAAAGAAGCTGGTTTTCCTCTTTGTACAGAACTGTCGAAAATGGTACCATCGATCAGGGTTCCGTGGTAATGACAGGTAACTTCATTATGTGCCAGAGGTTTTTCGCCGGCACCGTTAACCAATATTTCGTATTGTAAACCGCTGGGCAATTCCGTTACTTCCGCCCTTTCTTTGTTTTTTGCGAGGAAATCCTGTCCTGCTTTCAGGTTGGCGTCTGATTTTTCAGCTTTCAGTTGCGCTAGTTGTTCTGCTACACCCATATTATTTTACTTTTTGCAAATATATGCATTGCCGCAAAGAGGTTGGGAAGTGCTCCTAATATTATGTTTTCATTATTTTTTCATTTTCCCTTTCCCAGTAATTTTGTTACGGCTACCTTGTGGGCTGATTAGTAATAGCCCCAATGACAAGCATAGTTAATAAGAACGGAGAAACGATCGCTTATTTGTACCAGAACATGATCCTCGACCTTACCCGGGAAAAAGTAATCGGCCTGATCCTGGGTAATTGCGTTTTTGGCAAACAAACGGGCCCGGCAGGTAAATTCTTCAACGATACATTTCGCAAAAAGAACGGCAAGATTATTGCTAAACTGGGTGATGATGTTTCAGCTACTTTCAAGAAATCGCCCAAAGATGCACAGCTTTCTTTACAGGCATGGCAGATTCTGTCTAAAGTAGACAACCACGTTTGCCTCTGGATAGAAGAGAAAAAAGCCTGGACCAAACAGGGTTTTATCGAATACCTGAAAGCCGACAAAGACCTGGTAGAGGAGGAATAAACTACCGTGTTTCTATTTTACCGGTACACGAACCTGAATTCATCCAGGTTGGGTTTTGTTTTGCGTAGCCG
This sequence comes from Sediminibacterium sp. FW305-C-269, assembly GCF_058231045.1. NCBI lineage: Bacteria > Pseudomonadati > Bacteroidota > Chitinophagia > Chitinophagales > Chitinophagaceae > Sediminibacterium > Sediminibacterium sp. FW305-C-269. The sequence goes on from NZ_JBIQXQ010000003.1 coordinate 425,131, forward strand.
GTTCCTGTCATACTGTAACAGAATCTCACCGATCTCTTTAAAGAACGGATATCCGATTTCCTTATATTCATATTTATCATCGTTGAGAACTCCATCGCGGTTCACATAAATAACGGCGCTGAGCATTAGTTCCGTCCGGGTATCAAAATCAACGATATAAGCTGCATCGGTCAGGTAGCCATAACTCCATCCGGGTTTATTAAATATGCGGATATTAGCCGGTGGTTTTAATCTTTCTGATTTATATAGAAAAAATTTGCAGTAACTGTCGAAGAATTCAGTAGTGTCATATTTGGGATGGTTGCTTTCGGAAGGGTATTCTGACATGTATTGTAACAGGAAATTTCTGTCTTTTTTTCCAATATTAAATCGTTGATGACTAGCAACCGACTTGGGGAACAATACGGATTGTAACATCAGCCTCAGGTCTTCAAGAGGAAGGTTATTATGTCGGGTAAAATCAAATGGTGCATTGATCAATGAATCGTACCGGTTGTAGTGAGCCTTGCCGACCAGGACCTGCTTGCTGTAATCAAAATCCATACTGCTGTAATGGGGTAGTAAACGTAAAACGGTGTCGCCCTGGTTCAGAAAACTGATGGCATTGGTATGGCGGTTCTCTTCTTCGTTCATGGTAACAAAACGCCGGACAATACGAACATCTTTATACCCTTTCTGGTGCAGTAGTCCGTTCAGCTGGTCCTGTCCGTTGAATTCGTATAAACGGTTGTAAGCATCGTTGTCACTAACCAGGAATATTTTCCTGATATAGTTGGCGATAGAAGGCATTCCATCAGCTGCTGAGGTATCTTTTTTAACAGCCGTCTGCGCACTAAAGGAACTGTCCGTGAGCATACCTGAAAAAATACTCAGTCCGGGTTTGCGAAACGTATTCAGTTTTTCCAGCGCAATCAATGCAGTCGGAAGTTTTACTGTTGAGGCAGGATTATAATAACGGTTACGGTCAACCTGTACATAATGATTTTTAAAGTGGGGCTTGTTGTTTTTATCCCTGTTGATTTCCGTGTAGATGATCTGGTATTGGAAGCTGTCCGGATGATTGAGCACATGCTGTAAAAGCGGGGATCCCTGGGCTCTGAGCAATTGCAGCAACCATTCATCTGTTTTTTCCTGTGCCGTTGCCCGGGATAACAGGCAGGAGAAGAGCATTAGTAATGTAACGGTTTTACGGATAGACATAAGGAATATTTGAAGGACTGTTTGTTGGTAATGAATAGTAAAAGATAACTTACTGCATCCTCTTACTACTCGTTAGCTCAGGTTGGCTTGAAAGAAGTCGAGTGTGCGTTTCCAGGCATGCAGGGCGGCATCGGCATTGTAGCGTGCTTCAGATGTATCGTTATGGAAAGCGTGGTTTACGCCGGGATAGAGATAGAGTTCGTACCGGGTGCCAGCTTTTTTCAATGCCTCTTCAAACGCCGGAATACCAGCGTTTACACGTTCATCCAGTCCGGCATAGTGCAACTGTAGCGGCGCTTTGATTTTAGGAACGTCTGCCGGATCGGGTTGTTTGCCATAAAAAGCCACGGCAGCATTCAGCCTGGATGAGTTTACCGCTATCTGGTTGGTCAATGCGCCACCCCAGCAAAAACCCACACAGCCTACTTTTCGGTTGGTTTCTTTGCGTGCCCGCAGCAACTCAACTGATTTGACAAAGTTGTCCAGATTTTTTTTAGCATCCAGCGTTGTGAATAATTTGCGTGCTTCATCTTCGTTTGCAGGCGTGCCGCCGGCTTCTGAAAGCGCATCAGGCGCCATGGCCAGGTAACCGGCTTTGGCCAGGCGGCGGGTCACATCTTTGATATGGTCGTTCAGACCTCGGTTCTCATGTATCACCATAACTGCGCCCATATTCATTTTCTTTTTGGGCTTGGCCGTGTACGCGAACATCACAATGTCGTTGACTTCATAAGAGATCATTTCCGTATCCAGTTCCTCATCGTCTTCCGCGATGGTGGCGGCTTTGGCGTGATTGGATTCGAGCAGCGGGGTGATTGATAAAGCCAGGGCCATACTTCCGGTGATGGCGGCCAGCCGTTTTAAAAATTCGTCCCTGCTTAATGGCTGATGGGTGTACTCGTCATACAGGTTAATAATACGCTGATCCATGATATGGGTTTGGGTATTAAATATAAACAGAAAAGCGGGTAGCACAAGCAGGTCGTTCGTTCTGTGGAACCTTCTTACGCGTAAACTTTATTTCTGAGCACCCATTTTGCTTTTCGGTGTTGTGTGCAGGATATGTGCCGCTTCAACCAACTTACTTAGTTTTTCGTACAGGGTTAGGATGGAGGAGCGCTCCGATGCATTTAACTCTTTGTGATAAGTGCCTGTAACGGTAACTTTCAGCCATTCCCAAAGCAATTCCCGAATCTCGGGCAGGTGGGCAAAATCGAAAAATTCATCGATTACCAGTTGGGGATCTGCAATTTCTTTACTGCTAAGTAATTGTGATGCAATGTTTTGTTTCTGTGCCATCTTAATAACAGGGATTATTGGAGCTTACCTTACGACACAAAAAATAATAGTTGAATCTGCTTCATGGAATTCATTGCTCCGTGAAAAAAACAGGCAGATTAGGTATAAACCGCATTGCAGGGTTTAGTGGATTCTACTTATTTCGTAATGGTTATATGAGATACAATATTACCATTTAGTCGATGAATTTCATATGGTTTCATCACCTATTTTCTAACGTATTTATACCTGATGCGATTAATCGAAAGACTGCAGGACTATTTGATTTACAGTAATGTTTCAGCCTATGCTTTTGAGCGTAGTTGCGATCTGTCGAATGGATACCTGGGTAAACAACTGAAAGGAAAGGGTTCTGTGGGTTCGGATATTCTCGAAAAGATCAAGGAACAGTATCCCGACCTGAGCCTGGTTTGGTTGGTTACGGGTAAAGGGAAAATGTTATTGTCGGTTCCCATCAACGCCTCCTTGGGCAAACAGCCAGCTATTACGGAGCTTAACGAGGAACAGCAGACCTATTTTGCGTCCAAAGATGATGTGATCAAACTGCTGAACCGGCAATTGGAGCGGATGGAAACGATGCTGACTGATAAAGACAAGATCATCTTCCTGCTGGAAGATGAAGTGCGTAGGTTAAGCCAGTCGGCATACAAACGAGTCAGGTAAATCTTGCTATAAATAAAAAGGAATGCTGAATATTGGAATCATCGATCAAAATCGACTTCAACATTCAGCATTCCCTGTTCAATATTCCCTATGCATTTTCCATATAAGAGGAAACGGGCTCGCAGGTACAGATCAGGTTACGATCGCCATGGGTATTATTTACCCTTGCCACACTTGGCCAGAACTTGTTCTGGGTAACATAGTATAGCGGGAAAGCGGCCTGTTTACGGCTGTAAGTATGTTTCCATTCATCGTCACATACTACAGCCTGTGTATGTGGGGCATTTTTCAACGGGTTGTCGGTTTTGTCTGATTTACCTTCTTCGATGGCTTTGATCTCTTCGTAGATGGAGATCAGGGCATCGCAGAAACGGTCCAGTTCGCCTTTGTCTTCACTCTCGGTTGGTTCGATCATGATGGTGCCGGCAACAGGGAAACTGAGGGTTGGAGCGTGGAATCCGTAGTCGATCAGACGTTTGGCCACATCCTCTGCCTCAATACCTACCGATTGTTTGAATGGACGCAGGTCCACGATGAATTCGTGTGCACAAGTGCCATTGGAGCCGGTGTAAAGGATCTTGTAATATTTCTCTAACCGGGCTTTCATATAGTTGGCGTTCAGGATCGCATATTCGGTTGACTGGCGCAGGCCTGTTGCTCCCAGCATTTTAATATACCCGTAACTGATCAGCAGGATACTGGCAGAACCATAAGGTGCGGCACTGACAGAGCCGGTAGTATGCAGTGCCGGGTGGCCTGGTAAGTAGGGGGCCAGTTTATCGTTCACGCAGATGGGGCCCATTCCGGGACCGCCGCCGCCATGCGGGATAGCGAAAGTTTTGTGCAGGTTCAGGTGACATACATCGGCTCCGATCATTCCGGGGCTGGTAAGTCCGACCTGCGCGTTCATATTGGCGCCATCCATGTACACTAATCCGCCATTGTCGTGAATGATCTGGCAGATATTGCGTATGGTCTCTTCAAATACACCGTGGGTGGATGGGTAGGTCACCATCAGTGCTCCGAGTGTGTCTTTGTATTGTTCTGCTTTTGCTTTCAGGTCGGCCACATCGATATTACCGGCTTCGTCGCATTTCACTACCACTACATGGAAACCGCACATGACAGCGCTTGCAGGGTTGGTGCCGTGGGCACTGATGGGGATCAGTACCACATTCCGATGACTTTCTTTTCTGGCTGCGTGATAGGAGCGTATGGTAAGCAGGCCGGCATATTCTCCCTGGGCGCCGCTGTTAGGTTGCAAACTGCAGGCGGTAAAACCGGTGATCTCGCAGAGGTAGCTGTTCAGCTCGTCAATGATCTGCTGGTAACCTGCTGTCTGGTTCGCCGGCACAAAAGGATGCAGACCGCCAAATTCAGGCCAGCTAACCGGGATCATTTCTGTAGCGGCATTCAGTTTCATGGTACAGCTTCCGAGACTGATCATGCTGGTATTCAGTGAAAGGTCCTTGTTTTCGAGCGATTTGATGTAACGCATCATCTGGCTCTCGCTGCGGTGTGTATTAAATACGGGATGTGTGAGATACGCCGAGCTTCGCTGAAGATCTGCAGGGAACTGGTAGGTAACAGGTGAAAGCTCTTTGGCAGCCAGTTGGTGTCCGGTGCTTTTTTCTGTTACGGCTTCAAATATTTTCAGGATGGTATTGGCATCTTCCACGGTGCTGGTCTCGTCCAGGCTGATCCCGATATTACCATTGGCGAAATAGCGGAAATTGGTATGGTATTTTTCAGCCATGGTTTTCACAGATTCCGCCTGTACACCACTGATCTGTAAAGTGTCGAAGAATGCGGTATTGTTTTGTTTAATTCCCAGTTTGCCCAGTCCGTTGGCAACAGCCTGTGCCAGTATATGTATGCGGGAGGCAATATTTTTCAATCCTTCCGGCCCATGATATACGGCATACATGGCGGCCATATTGGCCAGTAATGCCTGTGCGGTACAGATATTGGAAGTGGCTTTTTCCCGTTTGATATGTTGTTCGCGTGTCTGCAGGGCCATACGTAAGGCACGGTTGCCCTGTGCATCGATACTCACGCCGATCAGTCGGCCTGGCATGCCTCGTTTAAAATCATCTTTGGTAGCAAAAAAAGCGGCATGTGGTCCGCCAAAACCCATGGGAACACCCAAACGTTGTGCCGAGCCAATGGCCACATCTGCACCCAGTTCTCCCGGTGCGGTGAGTACCGTAAGCGCCAGCAGGTCTGTGGCCATGATCACCTGCCCGTCCACAGCGTGAACATTGGCGATAAAAACACGATAATCCTCCACAGAGCCATTGTCGTTCGGGTATTGGATCAGTGCACCAAAATAAGTGTTGTCCAGTTGGACAGTCTTGTAATCACCATATACCAGCTCCACGCCAATGGGTTGTGCGCGGGTAACCAGTACATCTTTGGTTTGCGGGAAAACAGCATTGTCAACAAACAGTTTGGGTTTGCTGATCACCTCTGTTTTGTTCACATGGTGAAAGATCATGGCCATCGCTTCCGCGGCAGCAGTGGCTTCATCCAGTAATGAGGCATTGGCAATGGGTAAAGCCGTCAGATCGGCCACCATGGTCTGGAAATTCAGCAGGCTCTCCAGTCGTCCCTGGGAGATCTCCGCCTGGTAAGGGGTGTACTGGGTGTACCATCCCGGATTCTCAAAAACATTACGAAGGATCACGCTTGGCGTGATTGTACCATAATAACCCTGACCTATATAATTTTTGTATAATTTGTTTTTCGATGCTGTTTTTTTCAATTCGCTCAGGTACTCAAATTCACTGATGGCGGCGGGTATCTTCATGTCGCCTTTGATGCGGATAGAGTCAGGAACGGTTTTACTGATCAGCTCGTCCAGTGAGCCAGCCCCGATTGTGGCTAACATTTGTTTTGTGTCTGCGCTGTTGGGTCCGATGTGCCTGCCCTGGAATTCTGTGGAATGCTGTTCAAATAGATTCATAGTGCGTCTATAGTTTGAGGTGATTTTGTCGCTTTTCAGGGGGCCCCGAAAGCAGGCAAAGAAGTAAATCGCCGCAAAGGTAAGATGATAAATGAGGATAATAAAGCTTTTGTTGAACTTGGGGATAGGGAGTGGATTGTGTAAACAGTGCATGACTGCGCTGTGTTAGAGGATTTTTCGGAAAAACCGGTAAATCCTGCTAATCTTGTGGTTCTATCCGGCAAAGTATGAGCGAAATCATCATGGAAAACTGGGAAAAAAGGAGTGGGGAGCACCAGAAACAGTACAAACAGTTCTTGCAGCGGGCCAATAAGAACAGGGTACTGAAACTGCTGCCCGACCTGCACGAAGCCGCTTTTGAGGAAATTGATTGTTTAACCTGCGCCAATTGCTGCAAGAATTATTCTCCCCGGTTCAAAACCCCTGATATCAAACGCATCAGCAAATACCTGGGGATGAAGGAAGGTGATTTTATCGAGACCTATCTCTACCTGGATGATGAGGGTGATTACGTGGCCAAAAGCAAACCATGCCCTTTTCTGGGAAGCGATAACTATTGTTCCATCTATGACACAAGGCCGTCTGACTGCCAGCGTTTTCCCTATACCGATGAGGACGTATTGCTGAAACGGCCCGCCATCACGTTAAAGAATTCGACTTTTTGTCCCGCAGTTTATTTTGTACTGGAGAAACTGATGACTACTTTGAAGTAAGCTCTTCATAAGCAGCTGTCAGGCTTCTTTCCGCACCGCTGTTCTTCCAGCTGATACCGGGCAGTTCTTGGGATTTGATGATCTCTTCTTTGCTTTTGCCTGCTTTGATCTGGCTGTCAACAAAATCCAGCAGTTTTTTCAGGTAATCTTCAAAAGCTGCCAGGTCGTTCAATGAGCCCGTGATCTTTTCCGGATCGCCGGCATGTCCGAATATGAATAAAGTGTCCTTATCAAATGTTTTCTGTGCTTTCTGCATGACGCTTATCCAGTTTTGTATGTTGGCACCGGCTGATCTGTCGATGAATGGAGAGAGCTGGTTAAACAGCAGGTCGCCCATATGTGCGATATTAGCCTGTTCAAAATGGATAATGGCATCACCATTCGTATGGGCGGCGCCGAAATAATAAGCACGTATACTTTCTTTACCGATCTTCTGTTTCCAGCTTTTGCTGAAGGTGATATCCTGGAACAGTTGTTTGTCGGTGGTCTTTGCCTGTTCCGCCACGCGTTGGTAGTTGGCTAAACAGTTCTCATGTCCTACCACATGTTCAGCAATGTTTTTGAATGAAATATTCCCACCGGTGTGATCACCATGATGGTGGGTGTTGATCAGAAACCTGAATGGCATTTCTTTACGCTTCTTCAGTTCTTCTATCACGTGACTGGCAGGGTCGGGAAACTGCGAGTCTACAACAACGTACCCGTCTTCCGACTGGTAAAAACCTATTGTACCGCCTCTTTCTGTGAATATACCTATGTCACCACGGAGCATTTTTATTTTATAAGCAGGCTGTTGTAGTAAACCAGCCAACAGGTCCTGGGAAGATAGTGCCAGTAATCCGGCGGTAAGTCCTGTATTACGCAGGAATAAGCGACGTTTCATAAGTATTGGTTTAGGTTGAGGACGGATTACTAAGATAGGCAAATTTAGTATTCCATCTTCCGCAGGCTGGGAGCTTTGAACCAGGTAGTGGCTACCACCAGTAAGGTCATACAACCGCCGAAAACCACGGAAGGGATCACCCCCATCAGTTTGGCGGCCACACCGCTTTCGAACTGGCCCAGTTCATTGCTGCTGTTGATGAACATGGAGTTTACACTCATAACCCGGCCTCGCATATGGTCAGGTGTTTTCAATTGCAGGATAGTACCCCTGATCACCACACTGATTCCGTCGAGTATACCGCTCAGCATTAATACGGCAAAAGAAAGCCAGAATATTTTGGATAGGGCAAATATGATAATGCACAATCCGAAGCCGCCCACTGCCAGTAATAGCTTTTTGCCCTGTCCGCTGCGCATGGGTGCGATGGTGAGGGTTACGATGATCAGTATGGAACCGATATCCGAAGCCGCATTCAACCAGCCGAAACCGATGGGGCCTGTTTTCAATACGTCTTTGGCAAAAACCGGTATCATGGCTACGGCTCCTCCAAATAATACTGCAAACAGGTCAAGCGAGAGGGCCCCCAAGACTTCTTTGGTGCGGAACACAAAATTCAATCCTTCCTTTACACTGTCCAATGTTTTCTTTTCACCGGGTTCGTTCAGCGGTGGTTTGGGGTGTAGCAGGTACATGAAGCAGAGCCCCAAAGTCACCAGCAGACAAATAATAGCCAGTGAGCCCGTATTGCCAAGGCCGGCTATTAGGAAACCTACTGTAGCATGTCCCGTTACAGAGGCTGATAACCATACTCCCTGGTTCCAGGTAGTGGCATTCTGCAGGATGTTTTTGGGAACGATGGAAGCCAGCATGGTTCCGAATGTGGGACCTGTGAACGCCCTGAATATGCCCGTAAAAAAGATAATGACATAAATGCTGAATGCGATCCAGTGATTGCTGATCTGCGTAGCGGTATACCGGGTGGATAAGCCCAGTAGTAATAGTGCACAGCAGAGATACAGCGATACGCCTTTCAATAATAATTTTCGTTTCTCACTGATATCAATCACATGACCGGCATACAGGGAAAGAGATACGGCGGGAATCACTTCCGATAAACCGATCAGGCCAATGGCGAAAGGTTCATTGGTGAGTTCGTAGATCCACCAGCCCACCAGGGTGCCCATCATCCGAAGTCCCATGATGAACAGGAACCGTCCCAGCATCAGGTGCCTGTATTCCGGTATCCGCATGGCGGCAAAAGGGTCATGTTTCTGTTGGATATGGGTCATGGATCAGTAGTGGATTGACAAGATTTTTGAGGACCTTGCTAAGGTAAGCTGAAATAATGTTGTCCTTCATCGTAATCCTTATCCAACGCATCGATCACGATCTGCAGATGTTTCTCGTTGCCCAGGAAATCGGCATTGCTGGCATCAATAAAAATGGTTTTGATATTGTGCTGTTTGATATAGCTGGTATAGGTTTCCTGTAGGTTGAAAAGGTATTCATCAGGGATGCTCTGCTCATAACTGCGGTTCCTTTTGCGTATATTAGATTGCAGTTTCTGGACCGGGGCATGCAGGTAGATAAGGATGTCCGGGAAGACCAGTTGCTGGTGAATGATATCGAACAGTTTCTGGTACAGCCGAAATTCTTCTTCCGGGAGGTTCACCTTGGCAAAAAGAAGGCATTTGGTGAACAGGTAATCAGAAATGGTCACGGTTTGAAAAAGGTCTTTGGTATGCACCATCTCTTTCAGTTGCTTATAACGCTCGGCCATAAAGAACAGTTCCAGCGGAAAAGCATATTGATCCGGGTTCTCGTAAAATTTTGGGAGGAAGGGGTTGTCGGCAAACTCTTCCAGTATCAGCCTTGCATTGAAGTGTTTGGCCAATAAATGCGTCAGCGTGGTTTTGCCCACGCCGATATTTCCCTCCACAGTGATAAAATGGTGCTTCATGTAATCGCAGCTCAATGATGGCCAAAATTAACCGCCATCAGGTAGTGGTGTGAGATTTTTTTTGCACATCAAGCGGATCGGTGCATTCGTCCAGCAATTGTGCGATGGTTTTGTGTAAAACAGGGTGTAACAGCCCCGGTGCAATCTCTGATAAAGGCAGTAATGCAAATCTTCTCAGCGGGAGAGCCGGATGCGGTAATGTTAATAACCTCGTGGACAATACGAGGTCGTCGATCAGTAAAATATCCAGGTCAATGATCCTTGGTCCCAGCTTAACGGTTCTTTTGCGTCCCATAGATTCCTCTATGGACAGCAATGTTTTCATCAGTTCCCCGGGGGGAAGATGGGTGGCAACGGCAAGGGCCTGGTTGTAAAAATTGGGTTGATCCGTTAATCCCCAGGCGGCAGTTTCGTAAATAGCCGAAGAAAGAACGATATTGCCACAGGATTGTTGAATATAATGAATTGCTTCCTGCAGATAAGCAGACCGGTCGCCAAGATTGCCGCCTATCAGCAAATAAGCTGTATTCATAATTGGAAAAGGTTTTGAGGGGGCAAATATCTTTAAATTCATACTACTTAATCGAAAATTATGCAAGGCTTTTTTAAAACATTCTTTGCTTCCTTACTGGCGCTGATCATTTTTACGGTGATCGGGATATTTATTCTATTGGGAATCATTGCCAGTGCCACTACAGCCGATAAACCGGTTGTCGGTAAGGACGCTGTGTTGGTACTGGATCTTTCCAGCGAATTCAAAGAACAGTCGAGGGATAATCCATTGGATGCTCTGGTGAATGGTATTGAAAACGAGTGGCCCTCCCTGCATGATATGGTGCGTATGATCCGTTATGCCAAATCCGATTCCGCCATCAAAGGTATTTACGTGCTGTGTGGTAATAATCGGAATGGTTTTGCCGCCAGTGAGGAATTGCGGAAGGCGTTGGTCGATTTTAAAACCAGTAAAAAATTCCTGCTGGCCTATGGAGAAGCCATCTCTCAGAAAGGGTATTATGTGGGTAGTGCGGCCGATAGGATCTACTGTCATCCGCAGGGTGGGGTAGAGTGGTTTGGGTATTCCTCCAACCTGATCTTCCTGAAAGGTATGCTTGATAAACTGGAAATACAGCCACAGATCTTTTATGCCGGTAAGTTCAAGAGTGCCACGGAACCGCTGCGTGAAACAAAGATGACAGAAGCCAACCGTCTGCAGACATCCGTTTGGCTGGGTGATCTGTACAATGACCTGCTGGCAGTAACCGCCACTTCGCGTAAACTGGATACGGCGATGTTGAGGAGTATGGCGGTGCAGGGTACCATACAAACAGCGCAGGATGCAGTTACACACCAACTGGTGGATGGGGTAAAATACGATGATGAAGTAAAAAGGGAGATGCAGGATAAATTGAAACTCAGCCCGCGTGAGAAGATCAATTTTGTTACGTTCAGTGATTATGGTAAGGCTGTTGATTTTAAAGAGTCTTACAGCGACAAAAAAATTGCATTGATCTATGCCGATGGAGATATTGTTTCCGGCAATGGAGATCATGATCAGGTAGGAAGTGATGTATTTCGTACGTTGATACGTAAAGCAAGATTGGATAATGACGTGAAAGCGATCGTTTTCCGGATCAACTCTCCCGGGGGAAGTTCATTGGCGAGTGATGTGATCTGGCATGAGATCACACTGGCTCGAAAAGAGAAACCTGTAGTCGTAAGTATGGGAGATGTTGCGGCATCTGGGGGCTATTATATTGCCTGTAATGCGGATTCCGTTTTTGCCAATGCCAATACGATCACAGGATCTATCGGGGTATTCAGTATCGTTCCTAATTTTCAGTCTTTCTTCAAAAATAAACTGGGTATTACATTCGATGGGGTAAAGACAGCCCCGTTTGCCGATGCCGGCGGGGGGGACAGGCCTTTGAATGAAACAGAAAAAAGATTCTTCCAGGCTGCCACCGATTCCATATACCATACTTTCAAAAGCAGGGTGGCCGAAGGGCGTAAAAAAGATATCGGATATATCGACAGCATCGCACAGGGACGTGTTTGGACCGGTAAACGAGGAATTGATGTGGGATTGGTGGATAGGATCGGCACGCTGCAGGATGCAATTGCTTCCGCTGCCCGGATGGCAAAACTGGGTGAATACCGGATCAAAGAATACCCGGAGAAAAAGACCATTTTTGAGCAGATCATGAACAGTTATAAAAGATCGATCAAAACCAGCCTTTTAAAGGAAGAGCTGGGAGAGGAGCAGTTAAAAGCGCTGCAGGAACTCGGGAAAGTGAAGGCAATGATCGGTACACCGCAGGCAAAGCTGCCGTTTTTGGTTACAATCCGTTAAACGGCCTGTTGTTTGAACAGACGTTCATCAAAATAAAAATCAGCGGCATTACCCAGTTTCACTTTTTTGAAATCTGTATGGAGCGGATTGATGAGATAGTTGTGTTCCTGATGAACAATGGCCGATGGGCATCGGCATAACAAGTTTTGCTGTGATTGCAGTATCTCTTTCCCCATCCATTGGGTATAGTCAAAATCGTGGTGCCAGTTCTTTTTCAGGCCGTGCAAGCGGATGTCGTGATAGGCAATATTATCCGGTACCTCTATTTCCATGAGTTGCACGAGCCGAAGGTCCTCCAGGGTATGGGCATTAGCCAGTATTTCCAGCAATGCCAGGGATATGGTTTCGCTGGTATAGATCACGGGAATGCCCGGAGGGTTCCATCTGCCGCCTTTCAGGCGCGCACCGGTTCCGGAGAGGTCCTGCGCAAACTTCCTGTGTGCAAAACGAAAAAGCATCATGCGTAAACACCTTGTTGAATACGGATCAGTTGATCAATGATTTCCTGTATGCCACGATCTGAATATAAAGATGCAAAATTGAGTGTTTGCCCCATCACCGACTTCTCCTTTTTTAACCAGCGGTAAAAAGCCTGTGCATCCGTAAATGTTTCCAGCCCCAGCTGTATCATTTCCTGCAACAGCAGTATCCGGTCAGTATAAATGCCTTCAAAGGAAGAGTTGTTTTTGGCATAACGCTGCAGCGTTCTTTCAGAGAGATGCAGCATATTGGCCCATTCTGCCTGGGTAAAAGGTACCAGATCAGCTACCTTTTTCATTTTTTTATAGGTGTAATCAGCTACCTGTACAGGTTTCTTTGCCGGAGGATAGATGATGGCTGGTTCTTCTACGCGGGCTGTTTTCCCTTTCGGAGCGGTATATTTCTGCATTTTTGCCATATCCGTCAATTGTCGTACAATAATACGACTTTTGGCGGATATTTCGGTTTCCTGCTCTTTTTTTTTCAATAGGCAAATAATGGGATAGATTTGTTTGTATAATGTATTCATTATGAAAGGTACCTATAGCCAGTACAAGGCAATGCTGGCCATTACCCGGGGTAGTTTACGGGCTATTTTCCGCAGTCCCTCGGCGGTCATATTCAGTATTGCTTTTCCATTGGTGTTCATCCTGGTGTTTGGGTTTATTGGCAATGGAGGTAAAGTGTCCCTGAATGTGGCATTTGACAAACATACAGATACGGCCAATCCGGTATATGCCGCTATCAAGGGGGTGGCAGGTGTCAAAATAGTCAGCAAGCCGGACATTGAGATCCAGGAAGACCTGGAAAAGGGCAGGATCACTGCTGTGATCAATATTGAGAAATCCGGGCTGTCTAATCCACCTTATAAGATCAGCCTGTTGAGTTCTGAAGCGGTAAGCCCGCAGAACCTGCAGGTACTCCGGTCGATCCTGGATGCTGTTATCGCAGGACTCAATCAAAAGACCTATGCCAACGCACCTACCATCGCTATGGTAAGTAATACGGTACAAAAAATTCCCGGTCGTATTTACCGTACCATCGATTTTATCCTTCCCGGACAGTTGGGCTTCTCTTTGTTAAGTTCCGGAGTTTTTGGGGTGGCTTTCCTGTTTTTTAACCTGCGGCAGCAACTGGTGTTGAAGCGGTTTTATGCAACGCCTATCAAACGATCCTATATCGTACTGGGCGAAGCCATCAGCCGGGTATTGTTCCAGATGCTTACTTCTGTGATTGTGATCGGTGTAGGGCATTTCCTGTTCCAGTTCACGCTGGTACATGGTTTGCAGACCTTTCTTGAGATCATGGTGCTGAGTTTCATAGCACTGATCCTGTTCATGGGCTTTGGTTTTATTGTGAGTAGTGTGGCTAAGAGTGAAAGCACCATCCCGCCGTTCGCTAACCTGATCACTTTGCCGCAGTTCCTGCTGGCTGGAACTTTTTTCTCCATCGAAGCATTCCCCGCCTGGCTGCAGCCGATCTGTAAAATATTACCACTGACACATTTTAATACGGCCATGCGCAATATTGCATTTGAAGGGACCAGTTTGCTCAGTTGCTGGAAAGAATTGGGTATACTTGGCATCTGGACAGTGGTGGTCTATGCTGTTGCTTTTAAAACTTTTAAGTGGGAGTAGTGTATGAAACTGATCAAGCTGATTTTTTTTAGTGTACTGTCATTGTTTGTGGTTGCCTCATTCATAGGTATTTTACTGCCCTCTCATGTGCTGGTCTCAAGGGCTGTAGATATTGTGGCCGCAAAAGATTCCATCAAACCTTATATTGCCGATATTCAACAATGGAAGAACTGGATGGAGGGTATGAAGCAGGCTTCGGTTACCATCCATTCGCCGGTAAAAGCAGATCTTGCCGGTACAGAAGTGGTGATCACCAATATCACAGATTCATCGGTGGTATCCATCTGGACCCCCAAAAAAGGCATCAGGCAAACCAGTACGGTTCGTATCATCGGCAACAGCGCTCAAAACCAGGTAGTTGTTCAGTGGCAGTTCGAACAGCAATTGCCCTGGTATCCGTGGGAAAGGTTGGGTTCGATGATGAACGATAAGATACTGGGCACCATGATGGAAACAAATCTTAATCATCTCAAGAAACTGGCAGAGCAGCACTAATCACCGGCTCAGTTGCCCCAGTATACCGGTGATTACCTGATATACCTTGGTCAGTTCCTCTTCCGTAATACAATAGGGGGGCATCAGGTAAACCGTATTGCCCAATGGCCGGAGATATACGCCTTCTTGCATTGCTTTCTGCGTAATGAAACTGCTGAGCGAATTGAGGTATCCATCTTTTCCCTGAGTCACCTCAAAAGCAAGGATAGTGCCGCAAACACGGATGTCTTTTACAGGAAAACCTTGGGTCAGTGTTTCGGCGAAGCTTGTGTTTGATCGGCAGAGCCATTCGATCTTCTGCCGGCAGCTTTCTTTTTCCAGGAGGTCCAGACTGGCTAATGCGGCTGTACAGGCAAGGGGATTGGCTGTAAAAGAGTGGCCATGGAAAAAAGTCTTGAATGCATCATCGTTTACGAATGCTTCGTAAATATACTGGTTACAGGAAGTTACACCCAGCGCCATGGTACCACCGGTTAGGCCTTTACTCAGGCAGATGATGTCTGGCTGTTCGGTCAGGTATTCACTGGCAAACAGTTTGCCTGTTCTGCCAAAACCTGTCATCACTTCATCAGCAATACAAATGATCCGGAATTGTTTAACAGCTGCCAACAGCCGGTTCATCAATGCTGCCTCATACATCTTTATACCACCAGCGCCCTGAACCAGTGGTTCATAGATGAAAGCGGCGATCTCTTCACCCTGTTGTTGCAGGAGTTGTTCGATAGCACCTATGTTTTCCAGGGTAGGCGTATCAATAAAAATCACCTCAAATAACAGGTCGTGAAAAGCCAGGGTAAATACGCTTCGGTCGCTTACACTCATGGCACCAAAAGTGTCTCCATGGTAAGAATTCCGGAATGCCAGTATTTTTTTTCGGTTGGTTTCACCCTGGTTCCACCAGTATTGTATGGACATCTTCATGGCTACTTCTGTGGAGGTGGACCCGTTGTCACTATAAAAAACACGGCTCATGTTACCCGGTAACAATGGTAGCAGCCTTTCAGCGAGCCTGACCGCAGGTTCGTGTGTAAATCCGGCAAATATGACCTGCTCCAGTTGTAATGCCTGGTGGTAGATTTTTTCTGCAATATAGGGATGTGCATGGCCATGGAGGTTTACCCACCAGCTACTGATCGCGTCAATATAGGTGCTGCCATCTTCGGCGTATAAGAGTGTTCCGGCAGCTTTTACAATGGGGACAGGTGCTGCCATATTTTTTTGCGGGGTAAAGGGATGCCAGATTACCCTTTGGTCTCTTTCTGTTAAACTCATGAGGCAAATGTAATTGGCAATACGCTAAAAAATGAGTCAAAAGATTGTAAAAGCTGCAACGAACCATTTCCGTCTTTTATCCGGAAGGGCTGATAAAAGAAAGATTTCGTTTGATGCCTTTGTACTTGGCCCTTTTGATGGGAGAACCCTTGAAAATACGGGTGAAAGCTTCTTCACTCAGTGCTTCCCATTCTCGTGTGCCCAGGTTCAGTATTTCGGGGATGGGAGTGAATGCCGGTTCCGAATGTGTTTTGCTGAAACGGTTCCATGGGCAAATATCCTGGCAAACATCGCAGCCGAATAACCAGTTGTCGAATTTCCCTTTCATCTGCTCCGGAATCAGTGCATCTTTTAATTCGATGGTGAAATAACTGATGCATTTGCTGCCGTCGATCACTTTGTTGTTACCGATGGCGTCGGTAGGGCAGGCGTCGATGCATTTCCGGCAACTGCCGCAGAAATCTTTGGCAAGGGCATCGTCGTACTCTAGTTCTATATCCACTATGAGTGTGGCGATAAAATAAAAAGAACCGGTTTGTTTGTTGATGAGGTTCCCGTTTCGGCCGATCCACCCCGCACCGCTTTTTACGGCCCAGGTCCTTTCCAGTACTGGGGCCGAGTCTACAAATCCCCGTCCCTGTATCTCTCCGATGGATTGGTTGAGCTGTGCCAGGAAACCATGGAGTTTGGCCCGTATCACATCGTGATAATCCTTTCCATAGGCGTATTTGGCAATTTTAGGTATGCCGGTTGACTGCTTTTGCGCAGGATAATAATTCTGTAGCAGGGTTATCACAGATTTAGCACCGGGTACCAGCTTACGAGGGTCTATACGCAGATCAAAATGGTTCTCCATGTATTGCATGCTTCCATGCATACCTTGACGCAACCAGGCTTCAAGACGTCGGGCATCTTCATCCAGTTGTTCCGCCCTGGCAATACCACAATACGAGAATCCCAGCTGTCGGGCAGCTTCTTTCACCAAACGGGTATGTTTTTGCAGAACGCTCAAGGTGTTGGCTATTTACAGTTGGATGCCAGTTGTGCATCAATAGAACGTTTCATATCCATATAGATATCTTTTCTTTCTTCGCCTAATAGCCCTTTTGTGAAGAAGATACAGGCATAACCCCGGCAATGATCTACCATGGGCCAGGTGCCAAATAATCCCGGACTGGCCACTACGGTTCCCTGTCCGTTCTCATCTGCTTCCAGTATCCATTCACCAAACCCATAATTATATCCTTCGGCCGCTTTTGGTGCATATTTGATCATGGCAGGAGTGGTACGCACGGTCTGCATATCTCCGATCGCTTTTTCGCTGAGTATTCTTTTGCCATTGAACATTCCCTTATTCAGGATCATGGACAGGAAATTCATATAATCGCCGGCAGTAGAGATGGCTCCGCCGGAAGGATTTACGGCATTGAAGCTGGCAAAACTGGTGTTACGCATCATGAGCGGACGGGTAATGCGCTCCTGCATGAGCTGTTCAAAACTTCTGCGAGTCAACACTTCAAGTACACGACCGGCAATATTCAGCCCGATATTGCTGTAACGGAAAGAAAGGCCCGGGTTAGATTCAATCTCCTGTTTGGAGGCAAAATCATTTACTTCTTCTTCCAGTGAAGCATATTTTTTACGACCCATGATACTGAGCAGGCGTATGGGCTCCGATTCGATGCCGGTTAAATGTACGAGGCAATCCTTGATAGTGATATAACCTTTGGAATATTTGGTGAAAATGGGCAGGTATTTACCCACCTTGTCATCCAGTGATAGCTTGCCCTGGTCCACAAAACTCATGACCAATGCCGCCGTCAGCCATTTACTGCAACTGGCAATAGGCGCCTGGGTTTTCAGGTTAAAATCGGCTCCGATGGATTTTTGGTAAATGAGCTTGCCGTCTTTATAGATCAGGGCAACCACCTGTCCGCCAAGTTCTTTCCTGGAAGCTTCCAGTTTGCGGTCAAGTTCTGAAAACTCAGGCTGCCCCATGGCTACCTGAAAGAATAACAGGAAAATGAATACAGCACTGACTTTACCGCAGATTTCGCTTGTTTTTACAGACATAATTTCCGGATTTATCACTTGGATTGTGATTTGTAATAAGGTTTAAAGTTATTTGAAAAATAGCTAGTTCCGACAGAAATCGGTGGCCTGGCTGCAAAGAGTCTTTTGATAAATCCTGTTGCCCAAAGTACCAAAAGTACCCGTGTGCGACGCAAGAAAAGAGGAAGCGCCAACTGCAGCCGGGTAAAAACTATCTATCAGTCAATTAACCTTATACAAATCTGCCAATCAGTAAACGATAAAACCCCTATATGAACCTGAACAATTATACCATCAAGGCCCAGGAAACCATCCAGGCGGCACAGCAGGTAGCGTTCAATAACGGTAATCCCAATATTGAGACCAACCACCTGTTGAAAGCCTTGCTGGCGGATAAGGACAGTCCGGTAGAATTTTTGTTGAAGCGGAACAATGTGAATGTGGCATTCACCGAAACCAAAGTGGATGAAAGTATCAGCAAATTACCCAAGATCCAGACCGGTGAACCTGCCCAGAGCATCAGTCGCGACCTGAATACCGTTTTCCTTAAAGCCAACAGCACACTGAAAGAATTTAAGGATGAATTCATCAGCACGGAGCACCTGTTGCTCGCCCTGTTGCAGGTGAATGATGATACTGCCAAAACCCTGAAAGCGGTGGGTCTTACAGAAAAAGGCCTGATCACGGCTATCAAGGACCTGCGCAAGGGAGATACTATTCAATCGCAGACACAGGAAACCCAGTTGAATACTCTGAACAAATATGCCAAAAACCTGAATGAAATGGCTAGGCAGGGTAAGCTGGATCCTGTGATCGGCAGGGATGAAGAGATCCGCAGAACCCTGCACATTCTTACCCGTAGAAGTAAGAACAACCCGATACTGGTAGGTGAGCCCGGCGTAGGTAAAACTGCTATTGTGGAGGGGCTGGCCATGCGTATCATCAATGGTGATGTGCCTGATAACCTGCGTTCCAAAACCATTTTTGCACTGGATATGGGACAACTGATCGCCGGTGCCAAATACAAAGGTGAATTTGAAGAACGTTTGAAGGGCGTGGTAAAGGAAGTGTCTACCAGCGATGGGGAGATCATCCTTTTCATTGATGAGATCCATACCCTGATCGGTGCAGGTGGTGGTGAGGGTGCGATGGATGCAGCCAATATCCTGAAGCCGGCACTGGCCCGTGGAGAACTGAGAGCCATTGGCGCCACCACCCTGAATGAGTACCAGAAATATTTTGAGAAAGATAAAGCACTCGAACGCCGTTTCCAGAAAGTGATGATCGATGAACCCTCTATGGAAGATGCGATCTCCATTCTGCGTGGACTCAAAGACAGGTATGAGACCCACCACCATGTACGTATTAAGGACGAAGCCATTATTGCGGCAGTGGAACTGTCAAGTCGTTATATGACCGACCGGTTCCTGCCGGACAAAGCCATTGACCTGATCGACGAAAGTGCGGCCAAACTGCGCCTGGAAATGAATTCAATGCCGGAAGAACTGGATAAACTGGAGCGACAGATACGCCAGCTGGAAATTGAGCGCGAAGCCATCAAACGGGAGAATGATGAATCCAAACTGAAAGAACTGAATGTTGATATCAGCACCCTGATGGTGGAGCGGGATACCCTGAAATCGAAATGGAAACAGGAAAAAGAACTGGTAGAGAAGGTCCAGAACGCGAAAGCAAAAATTGAAGATCTGAAACAACAGGCCGAACAGGCGGAGCGTAACGGCGAATATGGAAAAGTAGCTGAGATCCGGTATGGTAAGATCAAAGAGCAGGAGGCGCTGATTACAGAGATCTCCGCACAGATCGAAAGCTCCACTGATAAACGATTATTGAAGGAAGAAGTGGATGCTGAGGATATTGCAGCCAATGTAGCCAAAGCAACAGGTATCCCGGTAGCCAAAATGCTGCAGAGCGAAAGGGAGAAATTACTGCACCTGGAGGATGAACTGCATCATCGTGTGGTTGGACAGGAAGAAGCCATCACAGCGGTGGCCGATGCTATCCGCAGAAGCCGTGCCGGTTTGCAGGATCCCAAAAAACCGATCGGTTCATTCATCTTTCTCGGAACCACCGGTGTGGGTAAAACAGAACTGGCCAAAGCGCTGGCCGAATACCTGTTCGATGACGAAAGTATGATGACCCGTATTGACATGAGTGAATACCAGGAGAAGCATACCGTATCAAGGCTGGTAGGAGCTCCTCCGGGATATGTAGGATATGATGAAGGTGGACAGCTGACCGAAGCCGTACGCCGAAAACCGTACAGTGTGGTATTGCTGGATGAGATCGAAAAAGCACACCCGGATGTATGGAACGTATTACTGCAGGTGCTGGATGATGGCCGTCTGACCGATAACAAAGGACGTGTGGTGAACTTTAAGAATACCATCATCATCATGACCAGCAATATAGGTAGCCACCTGATCCAGGATGCATTTGAGAAAGTGAATGAGGACAATGTTGAGGAAGTAACAGAAACGGCCAAGGTTGAAGTGATGAATCTGTTGCGTCAGACCATCAGGCCTGAGTTTCTGAACAGGGTGGATGAGATCATCATGTTCAGTCCGCTGATGAAAAAGCAGATCCTGGGCATCGTCAAGATCCAGCTGGAAGGGTTGAAAAAACTGGTGGCCGAGAACGGTATCGAACTGAATTTCAGTAAGTATTTGCTAGAGTTCCTGTCTGAACAGGGATATGATCCGCAATTTGGCGCCAGACCGCTGAAAAGGCTGATCCAGAAACAGATCATCAATGCCCTGAGTAAAAGAATTCTGGCAGGTGATATCGATAAAACAAAACCTGTATTAGTAGATGTGTTTGATGGGGTAGTTGTATTCAGGAACGAAGAATAAAGATGGGTTGACATAGGTTTTCAGGCCGGGGTAATGGTATCCCGGCCTTTTCTTTTAGGGTGTATTGATAGGAGGTGATTGCGGCAAATACGCTATGCAGTACTGCCCCGACAGATTATATTAGTAGTTCATATACACGCATGCCCCTTTAATTGGAGGACGCAAATTGCGTCCTCCAATTAAAGGGGATAACTCCCAAAAAGTTATGGATAGACAAGATATTCAGGTTGCTGACAAAGTGATTATGAACAAGATTTATGTGATACGAGGCCATAAGGTAATGATTGACAGGGATTTGTCCGAATTGTATGGTGTGGAGACCAAAAGGCTGAAAGAAGCTGTCAGGCGTCATTTGTCGCGTTTCCCGGAAGATTTTATGTTTCAGATGAATAGGGATGAGTTCGAGAATTGGAGAACGCAATTTGCGTCCTCCAATTCTCTCAAAATGGGACTCAGGCATTTGCCCTACTGTTTCACGGAACAGGGAGCAACCATGTTATCCTGTATTCTTAGCAGCGAAAGAGCCATTAAGGTGAATATTCAGCTGATACGGATATTCTCGCGTATGCGGGAAACATTATTGACGCATAAGGATATACTACTGCAGTTGGAAAAAATCGAAGAAAGGCTTTCTGGCCATGATGGGCAGATTCAGACTCTCTTTCAATATCTCAAACAACTGATCAATCCTACACAACCTGCCAGGCAAAGAATCGGGTTCAGGCGAAATCAGGAATGATTTTGCATTTTTTAAGGTGAACAGGCATGAGAAATGTATCATCATGACTGATCCTCTTTCTGCAGAAGTCATCAACAGCCTGCTCAGAATCTGCTTTAGAAAAAAAACCAGATAGCAGCAATCATACTGCGGAACACCTTAGACCTGTTGTATATCAAGAAGCATTCAAATATTGCGGTTGGGCAATCTTAAAAACAACCGTGCCGTGTGATTAGGAGAATAGATCGTTTTTAATAAAGAGGCTTGAATGCGTAAAAACAAGGGGCAGGTACGATGGATACCTGCCCCCCTATTGATGTAGCCGGAGAATAATCGATTATTCTTGTGGTTTGTTTTTAAGGGCCATTAAGAGGGTATACGCACCTTTAGTTACAATGGTTTTACCTGCAAAACTGGCACTATTCATGACCTCTATAAACCCATTCTCTTTGGTTCCTGTTTCAATGGCTGTCATCAGGAATTGATTGGGAGCTTTTTGTATGAATACATAGTTAACGCCCTCGTAAGCTACAATGGCTTCTTCGGGTAATGCAGGAGATTGCTGACTTTTCAGCTTGATCTCAGCATTCATATAGGTGCCCGGGAACAGGGTTTTGTCATAATCTTCAAAGTGACAATGTACATCAGCGGTTCTCTCTGGTGAAAGATCGTGACTGATGATGCTGATCTCACAGGGGTGTTTTTTTCCTGGGTTGTTATTGGTATATGCCAACAATTTCTGCCCAATGGCCAGTTTGGGCAGGTCTTTTTCAAATACCTGCAGGTTCAGGTGAATATCGTCAGGATTCACCAGTTCAAACAGGATATCAGTAGGGTTCACATATTTTCCTGTGTTCACCTTTACGCTTGATACGAACCCGGTAATGGGAGAGTAGATGTTGACACTTCTGGAAATATTGTTCTCCGATACCTGCTGCGGATTGATATGGATCAGCTTCAGTTTTTCAGCAATGGCACCCAGGTTGATTTTCTGTGTTTGATAATCCATCTGTGTTTGCTGGAAAATTTTATCACTGGTAGCTTTACTCTGGTTCAGTTCTTTCTGGCGGAGGAACTCTGCTTCAAGATATACCAGCTTTGATTTGGTTGTTAAATAATCCTGCTGCAGCTGGATGTATTGCTGGTCTTCCATAACGCCGATCACTTCTCCTTTGCTGATGTGCATACCCGGTAACAGTTTGGTAGAACGTAAAAAACCACCCAGGGGCATACTTACCGATATCATATTCTGTGGCGGCACATCTATTTTACCACTCACTTTGATTATGGCGGATATGCTTTTCTCTTCCACTTTCCCGGTTTCTATTTTGGAACCTGCCAATTGTGCTGATGTTAAGGTTACGAGGTTGGCAACTTCCGGTTTGGATATAGCGGCTTCTTCCTGCTTTTTGCTACTGCAGGCTGAGAGCATGATGAACAATAAGACGATATATATATGCTTCATATAAGATTATTTAGATAATAGATAAGTAATATGGATCAGGCTTTCGTTCAGCAGTTTCAGAGCATCCAGGTAGCTATTCTCTATCACGATACTCTGGTTACTCAGCATTACCCATTCCAGGTAATTGATCTCACCATTTAAAAACTGCTTATTGGCAGTCTGGGTGATCAGTCTTGCATTGGGCAATGCTGTTTTCTCGAAATAGGACACAGACTGAAGACCCGCCATATATTGTGTAACAGCTGTCTTGTATTGGCTTTCCAGTGATTGTAACTGTAGCTGGTAATTGGTTTCGGTAACCCTTTCATATGCCCTGGAAGAATTGATCCTGGCTTTCTGCGAGCCTGCAAAAATGGGTATGCCGACGCCGATCAAGGCTGAACTGAAACGGGTTCCGCTTCCGTACACAATATTGTCGGCGCCTACTCCCCGGATACTTGCGTTGGAATAACCGATGTTGAGATCGGGTAGCAGCCGGGCTTTTTCCAATTCCGTGTTGGCCATGGCCGCTATCTTTTGTTGCTGCAATATGGTCAGTAATGGGTGACCAGACAGGTTGCTACTGTCCATCCCCGGCGGGGCCGGCACTTTCAGCGAACTTGCTTGTGGCTCAAGCATCTCCGTGGTATTCAGTAATAAGCGGAGTTGGATCTGCAGCAGTTCCATTTCTTCCTGTAAGGCTTTCAGTTGCAGGAAAATATTGCCACGTTGTGTTTCTGCCGTGGTCTTTTCGAGGATATTGGCTTCCCCTTTTTCCAATCTAAGGGATGCTTTCCGGAGAAACTCGGCATAATTACTGTCTGCCCTCAATAACAGTTGCCTTTTTTCGTGTAATAACAGTATGGAATAAAAGACCTGTGTGACAGAACGTTTTAACTCTGCTTCCTTTACTGCTATGGTCAGTAAAGATGATTTCCATTCCTCTGTCAGCAGGTTTTTTTGTTTTGTGTAGACCGTTGGAAAACTGAAAGATTGCGTAATGCCAAATTTGGTATCAGTGTAACCGCTGTTGATCTGGCCCGCTTCTGCCGAAATATTGGCTTTGGGTATGTTGGTGGCTGTTTGGATCAACTGTTGTTGCCACACTGCTTTCAGTTTCTCGTTTTTTACTGTCAGGTTGTTTTTTAATGCAGTGTCAATTGCTGCACCCAGACTGATGTATTGTTGTGCCTGTAAGCCGGTTGTCGATAGTAACAGCAGACCAATAATTATGGCAACAGGCGCATGGCCATTCCTTTTTTTCTTTTTCCGGATACCGGATTTTTCAAAGAGGATATACATGATAGGTAAAACGAACAGGGTTAAAAATGTTGCGATCAATAATCCGCCGATTACTACGGTGGCCAGCGGCCTTTGCACTTCTGCTCCCGCACCGTTACTGATGGCCATGGGCAGGAAACCAAGCGAAGCGACCAATGCCGTCATCAAAACCGGCCTTAAACGTACTTTGGTACCCATTAGTACAATATTGTGCAGGTTGGTCAACCCCTCTTTTTTCAGGCGATTGAATTCTGCGATCAATACAATACCATTTAATACCGCCACGCCAAACAGCGCAATGAAACCGACACCCGCACTGATGCTGAATGGCATGCCACGTAAGGCGAGGAAAAAGATTCCCCCGATTGCCGATAAGGGTATGGCCGTGTAGATCAGTAAACCGTGTTTGAGTGAGTTGAAGGCAAAATGCAGTAATACCAGGATCATGAAAAGTGATACCGGCACGGCGATGCTCAGCCTTTTCTTAGCTTCATTCAGGTTTTCAAAAGCACCACCATAAGTGATATAATAGCCTTCCGGCAGTTTGATCTGTTTTTCCGCTTTCTGCTGTAGTTCTGTAACGATTGATTCCACATCACGATCCTTCACGTTAAAACCGACTACAATTCTTCGTTTGGCGTCTTCTCTTTGTATCTGGTTGGGACCGTCTTTGATGGATACAGTTGCCAGTTGCGACAAAGGAATCTGTGTGCCCTGCGGAGTGGCTACCAGCAGGTTCTGCACGTCTTCCAGGCTGCGACGTTTGTCCATATCCAGTCGAACCACCAGGCTGAAACGTTTTTCTTCTTCAAATACCATCCCGGCCGATTGCCCCGCAAATGCAGTATTGATGATCTGGTTAATATCAGCAATATTCAGCTGGTACTGTGCAATCAGTGGCCGGTTGTATTCAATGATGATCTGTGGCATGCCTGTTACAGGCTCTATAAATAAGCTCTGACTTCCCTGTACCGTGTTCACAATCTTTCCCAGTTGTGCGGCATAATGCGCCAGTGTGTCCAGGTTCTCGCCAAAGATTTTGCATACCACATCCTGTCTGGCGCCTGTCATCAATTCATTGAAACGCATTTGTACAGGGAATTGGAAACCGGTGGTGATACCCGGAACTTCCTGCAACGCTTCGCCCATTTTCTGCGACATTTCCTTAAATGTTTTGGCTGAAGTCCATTCTTCTTTGTCTTTCAGTATTACCATCAGGTCACTGGCTTCCATAGGCATTGGGTCGGTGGGAATTTCACCACTACCGATCTTGGTTACCACTTTCTCTACTTCCGGGAACCTTGTTTTTAAGATATGTGCTGCTTTTTGTGTACTCTCAATAGTAGTGGTCAGGTTACTGCCTGTAAGCACCCTGGTTTCAACTGCAAAATCACCTTCCTCCAGGGCCGGAATAAATTCACCACCCATGCGGGTTAGGGTAAAGATAGCCAGTATGAACAGGCTTACAACAATGGTCAGAATGGTTTTAGGAATACGCAGCAACCTGTTCAGTGCATGCTGGTAAATCCGTTCCAGCCGGAACATCAGTTTGTCAGACAGATTAGTCTTGTGTGATATCTTCTTACTCAGCACCAGTGAACTCATCATCGGTATGTAAGTGAGTGACAATATAAATGCCCCAAACAGGGCAAAAGCCACCGTTTGTGCCATGGGCTTGAACATTTTTCCCTCAATTCCCTGTAAAGTGAAAATAGGCAGGTATACAATCAGGATAATGATCTGTCCGAATACGGCGCTGTTCATCATTTTTCCTGCGGATAGGTCCACCTGCTCATCCATATCTTTTTGCGATAACTGTGTAATGCTGGCGAATTTCTTACTGTGTGTAAGCTGGTGCATCACCGCTTCCACAATGATTACGGCACCGTCAACGATCAATCCAAAATCCAGGGCTCCGAGGCTCATCAGGTTGCCACTCACACCAAACAGGTTCATCAGGATAATCGCTACCAGCATGGATAAAGGGATCACGGAAGCTACCAGCAAACCAGCACGTATGTTACCCAGGAACAGTACGAGGATAAACACCACGATCAGCGCACCTTCCATCAGGTTCCGGGTTACGGTGCCAATGGCATGATTTACCATCTTGGTCCGGTCGAGGAAGGGCTCGATCACCACACCCTTGGGCATGGTTTTTTGTATCTGTGCTACCCGCTCTTTCACATTCTTGATGACTTCGCTGCTGTTGGCACCTTTCAGCATCATGACAACGGCTCCGGCAACTTCACCCTTATCGTTGTAGCACATGGCACCATAGCGGGTGGCATAACCGGTTTTGATCTCTGCTATATCGCGCAGGAACAAAGGGGTTCCATTCGAAGTGGTTTTAACAGCAATGTTGCCCAGATCTTCCGGACTGCCGATCAGACCTTCGCTTCGGATGAACAGTACGGTAGCACCTTTTTCTATATAAGCCCCACCGGTGTTCTGGTTATTTTTTTCCAGTGCGGAAAATACATCCCGGATAGTAAGCTGGTATGATTGCAGTTTGTTGGGATTTACAGCGATCTCGTATTGTTTTAGTTTTCCTCCAAAGCTGCTGACTTCGGCCACACCTTTTACGCCCAGCAACTGACGGCGCACGATCCAGTCCTGGATCGTACGGAGTTGGGTTGCATCGTATTTATTTTCGTAGCCCTCTTCTGGTCTTACCACATATTGGTAGATCTCGCCCAGTCCGGTACTGATAGGGCCTAGTTCAGGTGTTCCTATGCCCGGAGGGATCAGTCCCTGTATTTTCTGCAGCCGTTCAGCTACCTGTTGTCTGGCCCAGTAAATATCTGTTTCGTCGTCAAATACGATGGTAACTAGTGAAAGGCCGAAACGGGAGAAACTTCGGATCTCCAGCATGCCTTTGATATTACTGTTGGCCTGTTCTATGGGAAATGTGACCAGTCTTTCAATATCGGTAGCCCCAAACGAAGGGGCCACAGTGATTACCTGCACCTGGTTATTGGTAATGTCCGGTACAGCGTCAATGGGTAGTTTGGTGGTTTCGTAGATACCAAAACCCACCAGCGTCAGTACAAATAGTCCGATAATGAGTTTATTGCGAATCGAGAAGCCGATTATCTTGTTTAGCATAATTTTTGTTGATCGTTTTTGTTAGCGTAATTGCATACAGGGTATCGCAAACACAAGGGTGTTTGCCTGATACCATTACCAGAGGTCAGATCAACAGCTTTTGGGGGGTTGCCAGATGGTAGACAAAAATGAAGCACCTGTAAATGTCTCATCTAACAAAGGAAAATGTCTGGAGTTGCTGGTAACAGGTTTGTGGATTTCTGTAGAATGATTGTTGGGTACAAATGCACCAATTACCGCATTGATGCAACCATCATGCGATTTAAACGGCAATTTCATGTCCTTGGCATAATCCGAATCTTTCTCTGTGGTAGGGGTGTAATGCAGGCAGAGAAACTCCCAAAGGGTCAGATCGCTTTTTTTCTGTTTATGTTCGATAAAATGCTCCACCAGCAGCGGCAGTTTAACCAGCTGGTACATTTCTGTTGTGGAAAACAGGTAAATGGAAAGGAACAATATAGCGATCAGCCTTTTCAACAGATCAAAGTTAGCAAAAACGTGCCAGTTGAACAACCCACCTGCCGATACTGGGCCGAGATTGGCCGGTTATCAAATGTATGGGATCTGATTTGCAGGATTTGCAGGGATACCCGAAATTGAATGAGAATATGGTACAGTTTACAGCTATGATACAACAATTTGGTGAGCAGGGAGAAAAGACCGGCTGGACCTATATTGCTATCCCTGTCGATATTGCTGAACAGTTGCAGCCGGGTAGTCGCAAATCGTTTCGGGTAAAGGGTAAACTGGATGCCTATGCTATTTCCGGTGTGGCATTGCTTCCGATGGGAGGTGGGAGATTTATCCTTCCGTTGAATGCAGTTATGCGAAAAACGATACAGAAGAAAAAAAGTGCCATGCTTACAGTCAGTTTATCCATTGACAAACAGGAACTGGCGGTTCCGGCCGAATTCATGGAATGCCTGGACGATGCACCTGAAGCCCGGATTTTTTTTGAACAACTCAAGCCTTCGCACCGCAATTATTTCATCAAGTGGATAGGGGGCGTAAAATCAGAGGCAGCAGTTACCAAACGTATTGTACAGGTGGTCAATGCCCTGGTTCGCAAGCAGGATTTTGTAACCATGATCCGCAGCCATCAGGCAGAGAAAGACAGGGGTGGGTTCTGAGATACCCCAGGAAGAAAAAAGACTTCTCAAAACTTACTGGTTAGTAAGTTTTCCTTAATTTCAGGGTGTGGCTCCCAGAAACCAGGATACCAAACAGGAAATACTCAGGATCGGGATGGATCTGATCAAACGCTATGGCTACAATGCGTTCAGTTATGCCGATATTTCGAAAGTCTTGCAAATGAAGAATGCTGCCGTGCATTATCATTTCCGTGGCAAGGAAGATCTGCTGGCGGCCATACTTGACCAGTACCTGGATGAGTATATCCAGATGGGCAAACAGCTGCAGGTATCAGGTTTGACTGCTTTACAGAAACTGGATAAGTTCATTGAACGTTACTCTGTGCTGGTAGATTCCAATTGCATCTGCATCATTGGTTCTGTAGCGTCTGATTATAATACGTTACCTGAGTCGGTTAAGACCCGGGTAACCGAACTGATCGAACTGGTGCTGGGCATGGTGGAAAAGACCCTGCAGGAGGGAAAGAAGAAGGGAGAATGCAGGTTTACTGAGTCGGCCAGAACGCAGGCGCTTCTGATCATGACCAACCTGGCTGCCGGTGTGCAGCTGGCAAGAATATCCGGTAAGCAGGATTATGTACAAATACGCAAGGCCTTACTAAGGCAGGTGAAAGGATGATTTTTTTTACCCTTAAAACTTACTTATTAGTAAGTAACTATCAGCAAACCAATAAAAACACATACCATGAAACAAATGATCGCATCTCTGTTATTAGTGGCTATCGGACTGCCATTGGGAACAGCGGCACAGTCGGTTCCCGAATTTCAGAAAGGAACCGTACAAAAAGCCAACCAGGAAACGCTGGATGGAACCATCCGCGACCAGACTGCTAAAAAAGGCAATATCCTTTTTCAATCAGCTGCCGGAAAGAAAACAATCTACTCGCCCGCTGAAATTGCTGGGTTTACCTTAAATGGCAGCAGTTATATCGCTTATGCCAGTGACTTTTATAAAGTACTTGTAGCACCGGGTAAGGCTGGTTTATACCAGCGTGTAACGGATAACAGTGGAAAAATGCTGTATAATGGCGCAGAAGTGATCAGTGTTACCACGGCTGAAGGTAAAGCGGGCGACTATTATATACAGTTGCAGGCAGACAGTAAATGGGTTCGTATTACCCAGAAAGATTTTGAGGCCACAGTCTCCAGTCTGTTCGCCGGTTGTTCTGTAGTGGTTGATGCAGTAAAGAACAAACAATTTGATTTTACCAGTTTGCCCAGGCTGGTAGAACAATATAATACCTGTAAATAACAGGGTAGCTGATGACTGAATGAGAAGATCAGTAACAGCAAAAAGGCATCCCGTCAGGGATGCCTTTTCTTATGATCAGAGAACTGTATCAGATCAGAGTTCAGAGAATTCTGCAGGATTCAGTAAGATCGTTTCATTTCTGGAAACGGTATTCAGGTATTCCGGCATTGCTTTCAGTTTGGTCCATTCGGGCGAAGACCCGAATGCTTTCCAGTGTTCATCCCTGTCGGCCATATTGTTAAAACTGGTCATATACATCAGGTTGGGCATACGGCTGCCAGCAATCACTTCTGCATAAAACACCGCATTAAAATTCAGGCGGCTGAACAGGGCTATTTCGCCACCCTCATTGAACATTTTTACTTTCTGCCGGTATAATCTTTCCGAACCGCCTTCATAACTCCGCAGCTCATACACCCGATCTGTTTTATTACCAGTGAGTGAGGGTTCTTTAAAAGTGGTCATCAGCGGGAATGCCTTCAGCAGGATATTCTCTATGCGCTTATACATAGGGGCATCATGTGCGGCATTCCAGTAAGTTTCACCGTCTTTCTGTAATTGGTTGTCTTTTACCAGCAGGTCTTCCAACGTACTGGCATCTTTCCATGTTGGAAGCGGGATAAATACGAAGATCCTTTTCTCTGTGGCCGTATCGTTACCCACAGGATGGTAAACGCCTACTTTCTTCACACCCGCCCTGTGTAATGCCGGCAAATAAGCGTTTTTCAAAAAAGCATCTACCTGCTGTAGCTGTTCATTATTGGCCAGACGGTAAACTTTGATTTCATAATAATCTCTTTTTTCGGCTTTGGATTTTTGGGCAACTAAATTTCCCTGGAACATTCCTGCGATGAGTAACAGGAGACAAACGACTTTTTTCATGGTGTTGTTGATGTTTATTGGATTAATCAGTATGGGTTAAACGATAGATCAGCAAAGCGGCTCTCTGTATCAGTAAAGGAAACTCTTTCAGGTTAATGGTTTCTCCCGGAGCATGTGCACCTCGGCCCGAAGCTCCCAGTCCATCGATACTTCCTTTCATATACCTGGCTACATACGAAATGTCTCCGGCGCCTCTTGAACCCGGATCACCCGCTTTGGTGGCGCCCAATCCCATGGCTTTGGTAACACCGCTGACCACATCCAGTAACCTGGCATTGCCTTCGGTAGGTTCCATGGCCGGAATGCCATCCTGAAATTTGATCTCAGCTTTGCTGCCATTCAGGTTCCTGGCAACGATCTGGCGCATTTTCTCCCGGGCAGTTTCTTTCTGTGCTTCGGTCAGGAAACGAAGGTCTCCGGTAACCACAGTTTCGGGAGAGATGATATTGGTTTTACCCAGTGCTTCCCCGCGTGCTTTGGTTTCCTCGTATATCATTTCTGATCCGCCCAGTATGAGACCAGGGTTGAAAGTGAGGTATTTTTCCATACTCAGTTCTTCGCGGAAACTATTCAGGATACGGGCCGCCTCATAAATGGCACCATAACCGGCTCCGGCACTAAATACCCCGGAGGAATGACCTGTTTTACCAGTTACATGCAGTTGCCAGCCACTGCTGCCTCTGCGGGCAGTAGCGATGGAATTCAGTCCGTTGGCACCTTCAAATGCCAGGGCCACATCACAGGCTTTGGCGCGTTCTATAAAATCTTTACGGCTAACACTGGTGGGTTGTCCCGATCTTTCTTCATCCCCCGTAAAATAAGCAATGATCTGTGTGTCGTCCAGTAATCCCATGGATTGTAAAGCCTGTAAGGCCATCACTACCACCACATCACCACCTTTCATATCATTTACACCCTGGCCGGTAGCAGTAGAATCATTTAAACGCTGATACGGAGAAAATGGCATATCAGGCTCAAAAACGGTATCCAGATGACCGATCAGGAAAATCTTCTTACCCTTTTTTCCCTTACGGCTGGCAACCAGGTGTCCCGCTCTTTT
The DNA here is from genome assembly GCF_058231045.1 of Sediminibacterium sp. FW305-C-269. Taxonomy (NCBI): domain Bacteria; kingdom Pseudomonadati; phylum Bacteroidota; class Chitinophagia; order Chitinophagales; family Chitinophagaceae; genus Sediminibacterium; species Sediminibacterium sp. FW305-C-269. The sequence continues at coordinate 456,869 of NZ_JBIQXQ010000003.1, forward strand.
CAGCGAATCGGGCAGGTTGATCCATTCTGTGGTAAAACCAGCTTTGGCAAACTCTTTGGCAAAAACATCACCTACCTGTCGCACACCTGCCTTGTTCAAAGTACCGCTGTTGATATTCACCACATTGGCCAGTAAGTTTTCTGCCTCAGGGATGTGCAGATTAATGTAATTGATGATCTTTTTTTCGGTGTCGGAGAGCGGCTGTGAAAAAATTTGGTTATGCAGAAGCAACGCCAGAACAAAGGCGGGTATCTTTCTCATGAAGCATTCATTGATTTCTGCCAAGTTAAGTAACAAAATCCTGTGTTTCACAGGTATGCGGTTAAAACTTGGTAATTTTTTGAAAAACAAACAGTTGTACGCTAAATGTTTGTCATATAAGAAAAATCGAAATACGAATGGGGCTTGAAAAGTTTCTTTAACAAATTCTTTGCACAGCTTAGTATGGTTGTTGTAAGGTTTCTCCGGATCCAAACGGCAACCATCTATGGGCGAATGTTACTTTAAAATCTAAGCACATGAAAAAAAACATCTTCGCAGCCGCTATGGTGGTTGTTGCTGCATCGCTCCTGGTGACAGCCTGTAACAAAAGTACTTCTTCGGAAGTGAACATGAGAGGTAAGGAACAGCTATCCTTATATCTGACGGATGGTCCCGGTTTCTTTGACAATGTATACATCGATATCCGCTCGGTAAAAGTATTGGTGGATACCAGCAGTGATACACGCAGGCACGATGACGACGATTGGGACAGGAGAGGAGAGGATGATCGCAGAAGAGATTCTTCATTTGTTTGGGAAGACCTCGGAATCGCCCCCGGCGTATACGATATCCTGAAATTCCGTAATGGTGCCGATACCCTCCTGGCAAATGCCGGTATCACCAAAGGTTCTATCCGCCTGATTAAAATAGAGCTGGGTACCAATAACTCGGTGGTTAAGGACAGTGTAACCTATCCGCTGGCAGTGCCACCTAATGACAAAGGATATGTTCTCATTAAGTTAAAAGGAAATGAGTGCGAAGAGCACGCTCCCGGCAAAAAACGCCTCTGGCTTGATTTTGATGTAAGCCGCTCCATCGTACAGGATAATAACCGCTTTATACTGAAACCTGTGTTCCATTTCTTTGTGGTGAATAATTCCGCAAGCGTGGCAGGCAGGGTTGGACCTAAAGAAGCGTATCCGGTATTGACTTTATTTAACCAGACCGATACCGCGTATGCTCTTCCCAACAAAGAAGGCTACTTTAAGATGCGCGGTCTGAAAGCAGGAACCTATTCCCTGTATGTAAATGCTTCTAATGGATATATTGATACAACGATCAATAATATCAGTGTCAAACCAACAGGAGAGACTTCTGTAGGAATTATCACACTCAGAAAATAATAAAGCAAACAACCAACCGGGGGGAGCAGGAATGCTCCCCTTTTTTTATGCGCTGGATTCTTTGTACATTACCTTATGCAAAACAATAGCTTCCTTTTGTATGGGGCCAATGGATATACCGGCCGGCTGATAGCCGGTCTGGCCGATAGTTACGGACTTTCCCCAATTCTTGCCGGACGAAATAAAGAATCTCTGCAACAATTATCGGAAACGCTGGGATATCCTTACCAGGTAATAGACCTGGCAGACAAGGCTGCCTTACAGCAGGCTTTGCAGGAGGTTTCGGTTGTATTACATGCCGCTGGTCCTTTTCAGTTCACTGCCCTTAAAATGATGGAAGCCTGCCTGGCCACACATACCCACTATCTGGACATCACCGGTGAGATCGCCGTATTCGAAATGGCCAAACAATTGGATGCCCGGGCAAAAGATGCAGGCATCATGCTGATGCCAGGCGTAGGTTTTGATGTGGTGCCTACCGATTGCACAGCCCTGTATGTCAGGAATCAATTACCTGATGCCACACAGTTGAAACTGGCTTTTGCCACACTGGGTGGTAAACTCTCGCACGGAACCGCTACTACCATGGCGGAAGGCCTGGGTGAAGGAGGTGCTGTTAGGGAGAATGGGAAAATCATTAGAAAACCATTGGGACATAAGGGCGAATGGATCGATTTCGGTGAAAAGAAACTGTTTGTAATGGCAATACCCTGGGGTGATGTTTCAACGGCATACACCACTACGGGTATACCTAATATAGAAACGTATACAGCTGTGTCCCCAAAAACATTCCAGCTACTGAAGTGGCAATCACTCTATAATTGGATACTACGCAGTTCCTTTGTCCGCAACCTTGCTAAAAAGAGGATCAAAAAACAACCGGCTGGACCTTCGGCTGACTTGCGTGCCAGAGCCGTTAGCCTGGTCTGGGGTGAAGCCAGGAATGCTGCCGGTGAAACCCGTACCGTTCGTATGCGCTGTCCGGAAGGATATACATTAACAGCTATCAGCAGCCTGCTGATCGTCCGGAAAGTACTGGCGGGAAACCTGAAAATAGGTTACCAGACACCTGCCGGGGCTTATGGTGCCGATCTTATCCTGGAAGTGCCCGGGGTAAGCAGGGAACAGGTATAAATTTTCTTATATTTGTCGCCTTTTATTTTACATGCACTTTAATTTTGATACATGGCAATGAACCGCAAAGCGGCAATGGGTTTTATTTTTATCACATTGCTGATAGATGTTACCGGTTTTGGTGTCATCATCCCGGTAATGCCCAAACTGATTGAACAGTTGCTGGGCGTGGATGATATCAGTAAGGCTTCACAGTACGGTGGCTGGCTCACATTTGCCTATGCTTTTATGCAGTTTCTTTTTGCACCGGTGCTGGGTAACCTGAGCGATAAATATGGAAGGCGTCCTGTGCTGTTATTTTCCCTGTTTGGTTTTGGTATCGATTACCTCTTGTTGTCTTTCGCGCCTACCATTGCCTGGCTATTCCTGGGACGTTTGATTGCCGGTGTCACCGGAGCCAGTTTTACTACGGCATCTGCTTACATAGCCGATATCAGTACTCCGGAGAACCGTGCACAGAATTTTGGAATGATCGGAGCTGCTTTTGGATTGGGTTTTATTATCGGTCCGCTTCTGGGTGGTTTGCTGGGTGAGCTGGGACCCCGTGTTCCCTTTATGGTGGCCGCCTGCCTGGCTTTGATGAACTGGCTATATGGTTATTTTGTATTACCCGAGTCGCTCGATAAAGAACACCGCAGACCTTTTGAATGGAGAAGGGCCAACCCGCTGGGGTCGCTGCTGCAATTGCGCAAATACCCGGCTGTAGGTGGTTTGATCGGCTCCTTTGTATTAATTTATCTTGCGGCACACGCTGTACAGAGCAATTGGAGCTTTTTTAATATTGAAAGATTCAAGTGGACCCCCAAGATGATCGGGATCTCCCTGGGTGTAATCGGAGTGCTGGTGGGAGCAGTGCAGGGCGGATTGGTACGCGTAGTGAATCCCCGTTTGGGCAATGAAAGAAGTGTGTACATCGGTTTGGGATTGTATGCACTGGGGTTGCTCCTGTTTGCTTTTGCTTCAGAAAGCTGGATGATGTTCGTGTTCCTGATACCGTATTGCCTGGGAGGTATAGCAGGACCAGCTTTGCAATCCATTATTTCGGGTCATGTGCCACCGAATGAACAGGGCGAGTTGCAAGGGGCGTTGACCAGCCTGATGAGTGCAACATCAATCGTAGGGCCGCTGATGATGACCAATCTCTTCGCTTATTTCACACATAAGGAAGCGCCCGTTTATTTTCCGGGGGCCTCCTTTTTATTGGGTGCTGTGTTTATGCTGGCCAGTGCCATTTGGGCCTATATTGCGCTTCGTAAAAACCATGCAAAATAAATCGTATCGTGTGGATGAGTCGTAAAATGAGCTCAGGTATTGGCTTTTGTTGTAAAGTGATACCTGATGCGAAGGATCATGGCAGTAAGGATCAGCAACAGGCAAAATTCTGAGAAGAACTTTTCTGCATCCAGCCAATCTGTAGGTCTGTCTTTTAATAAAGGATCCATCAATAACCCGTGAAACAGGAACAACAAGGCCGTGGCATATGAAACCAGGTGAATGTTCTTCCACAAACGAAATCCCAGTTTCTTTTTGACTATTTTCTGTGTGGTGATGATAACGATCAGTAATGCATAAAAACTGATTGTACCTAACATAACGATATTACTTTGTTTGGGGGCCGCTACGGGCCATAGTATATCACGTAGGGTAAAAGCCTGCTCTTTATCCAGCAGCAGAAATAAGGGGTGTAGTGCCACAAAAAGCAAAGCGATATAAGCTGTCCAGTTATGCAAGCGGTCTATATTGATCTGTTGTACAACAGATGGCAGTTTCTTCCAGTACACGGAACGTTTGTATGCAGTACTCAGTAACATACCCAGCAAAAAATTGAAACTAAGCACCCCGGTAGCACAGAGTCCGAGTGCACCGGATATGTCTAAATAGGAGATGCCAAACATCAGATCAAATCTATTATAGGTTAGTAGAAACGGTTGTATCGCCTGCTAAGATAAGTCAGCCTTAGTATTCAGCAGATTACCCGCTTGTTTGTTATATGGGCGGATGAATCACTGTTGAATACGGGTATCAGGCTGTTATACAGCGTATTGGCTGTTATTTAACAGTTCAGGAGCATATTTATTAGGCGGCGAAGCTATTTAAGGTTACCTTTGCCGCCATTAATTATTTACAATTTTACAAATGGACACACAAATCACAGGAACTGTAAAGTTCTTTAACGAAGAAAAAGGTTTTGGATTTATTAAGCATGATAACTCCAGTAAAGAAACTTTCGTACATGCCAATGGCCTGATTGATCAGATCGAAGCAAATGACAAAGTCATTTTTGATGTACAGGAAGGACGTAAAGGCTTAAATGCCGTTAACGTTAAGCGTTTAAGTTAACTCTGAACTTTCTTAACCTATCATAGGCCACTCCGCTCAGCGAAGTGGCCTTTTTATTATCAGCATACGGATGCAGCACCCAATAGCTGTATAACTACGCGTGAGACTATTCTGTACAGTAGCCGCCTTATCATTATCTTTGCCAACTAATTTTTAGCATATGTCAGATATCATGCAGCAGTTGCAGGAAACAGTGAATTTTATCCGGAAACAGGTGTCAGGGCAGGCCAATGCCGGAATTATTTTGGGTAGCGGACTGGGCAACCTTGCCAACGTGATCGTAGCGGAAAAAGAAATACCATATACAGACATTCCTAATTTCCCCGTTAGTACTGTTCAGGGACACAAAGGGCGTTTGATCTTTGGCGAACTGGGTGGTAAAAAAGTATGGGTAATGGCCGGCCGCTTTCATTATTATGAGGGGTATACGGCACAACAGGTTTGTTTCCCCGTACGGGTGATGCGTTTGCTGGGCGTAGAAACGCTGCTTTTATCCAATGCTGCCGGAGGGGTCAATCCCGATTTCGAGATTGGTGACCTGATGATCATCAAAGACCATATCAGTTTTTTCACAGAGAACCCGTTATTGGGTAAAAATGAAGATGCACTGGGAACCCGGTTCCCCGACATGAGCGAACCTTACAACAAAGAACTGATCAAAAAAGTATGCGATATTGCTGGTCAGCACCAGATTAGGGTTCACCAGGGAGTATACACGGGTGTAACAGGTCCTACTTTTGAAACAAGGGCAGAATATAAACTGATCCATATCCTGGGAGGTGATGCCGTAGGAATGAGCACCGTACAAGAGACCATTGCTGCGGTACATTGCGGTATGAAGGTCTTTGCAGTGAGTGTTATCACCGATCTGGGTATCCGCGAGGAAGACAATACCATTACACATGAGGAGGTGCTGGAAGCTGCCCATGCAGCAGAACCCAAACTAACGGTATTGTTTACAGAGCTGGTGAAAAGTCTATAAGAGCAGTGGTGAGCCGGGAAATTGCAGTAATATGAAATCCTGACTCCGACTATTTTAACGTGATCCTTAGTAGCTTTACCCATAATTTATTGCACATTTGTAAGCATGCGTCTACCCTTAGCCCGGAACATATTTGTTTGGCTGTTGTTGCTGGTGTCCGGTAACAACATTTTGCAGGCGCAAACCCGTTTTGGGCAGTTGGGTAATCTCCAGCGCAATACCGGCAATATCACCTATGATAGCCAGGGCCGGATGATGAAAAAGAATACGGGTAACGATTCTTTGCAGCGGCGCGACAGGAATGCAGATTCTATTACCATTTTTTACAAGTTTTTTGATTCGAGCAGGCTGCGTACGATCGATTCTTCCATTAATGATTTTACCACGCGTTTTCCCCTGCCGTACTATTATCATACTTTGGGTAATTATTCTACTGCTTCACAATCTTTTTTCTTTAACCCCCTCATGAAACCCGGCTTTGATGCAGGTTTTCATCAGTATGATGTGTATGCTTACACTTTGGAGGGTACCCGTTTGTTTCAAACCACCCGGCCATATACAGAGCTCTCATATGTGTTGGGTAGTAAGGCCGAACAGTTACTGAGTGTGCTGCATACCCAGAACCGGAACAGTAACCTCAACTTTTCAGTCGAATATCGCTTCAATAACGCGCCGGGGAATCTTAAGAACCAGAATGCCAGCCAGAATAATTTCCGTTTTGCTGTGCATTACCAGACACTGAATAAGAAGTACGAGAATTTTTTCATTTTCATCTCCAACAAAAGTGCCTCTTCCGAGAATGGGGGATTGCAGGATGTAAACAAGCTGGATAGTCTTGCCCTTAATGATCCTTACGAACTGGAAACAAGGATGGGAAGGGCAGGAGCAGCAGGCCGTAACCCTTTTAATACGGCAGTGAATACCGGGAATATCTATAAAAACAGTACTTTTCTGTACCGGCATCATTATGATATAGGTTCCAGGGATTCGCTGGTTACCGATTCTGTGACTTACCAGCTATTCTACCCGCGTTTCCGGATAGAACATACTTTTCGATATACCGGCAGTAATTTCAATTTTCTGGATAAGTTTGTTGATTCAGGCCATTACCAGAAATATTTTAATTATACAACCCCCGATAATGTTCCTATCAGTTTCAAGGATGCCTGGAGCGACCTGAATAATGAATTCAGCCTGATCTCTTTTCCTGATAAGAACAATCTTGCCCAGTTTCTGAAAGCCGGTGTTGCGGTGCAGAACCTGAAAGGAACATTCAACGATTCAGTGGCAACCATCTCTATGTACAACCTGTCTGTGCTGGGCGAATACCGTAACCGTACCCGCAACCAGGTATGGGATCTGGAAGCTACGGGGCAGTTATACCTGAATGGATTTCATGCAGGAGATTACTCCGCTTACATCAGCATGAAACGTATGCTGGGAAAGAAACTGGGATACCTGAATATCGGGTTCCAGAATGTGAACCGTTCCCCTTCATTCATCCTGAACCGGCTGAGCAGTTTTCCGGTGTCTAAAAGAAGTACCTATGGTAAAGAAAACATCATCCGGTTGTTCGGGCTGTATGAGAATCCGCGTAATGGCTGGAAACTGGGAGCAGAATATTTTGTGGTGAACAACTACCTGTATTTTGATAGTTTTTTTACGGCTAAACAATATGCTAGCCTGTTCAATGTTTTGCATTTGAATGCCGAAAAGAAATTCCGGTTGTCCCGTTACTGGAACTGGTATACAGAGATTCATGTACAGCAAACAACAGGACAACCGCCGGTAAATATTCCTTTGCTGCTAACCCGTAACCGTATTGCGTTTGAGGGAAATTTTGCTACCAATCTTTTTCTTTCCACCGGTCTGGAACTTCGTTATAATACCGCTTACAAGGCAGATGATTATTCGCCCATACTGGGGCAGTATTTTGTGCAGCAAAACAATACCATCAGCAACCGGCCGGATATTGCGGCCTTCCTGCATTTCAGGATCAAGAGCTTTAAAGGCTTCCTGCGCCTGGAAAATCTGAATACGTTGAATGTAAAGAAAGGCTTCACGTTTAACAAACCTAACTTTATGACCAACTATTATCCCGGTACGGCACTGTGGATACGTTTTGGTCTTTGGTGGAATTTTGTGAATTAAACCGCGGGGGATACTTAATGCCCCTTCAATGCTCTTTTTTTGATCATGCCTCCCCGGGTATCCTTCACACTGTTCATGACCACAAAAGCATGCGGATCTATTTTTTCGATCTCGGTATTAAGCTTGTTCAATTCCAGTCGGGTTACTACAGTATAGATGATGTCAATATCATTTCTTTCGCCATGACTACCAAAACCACGTTTCCCTTTATACACGGTAAGTCCGCGCCCGATCCTTTCCATGATCATCATACGGATCTCCTCGCTGTGTGGAGATACGATGGTGACACCGGTATATTCCTCAATACCCTCAATAACAAAGTCGAGGGCCTTGGAAGCTACCAGGTAAGTGATCATAGAATACAGCGCGGTTTCTATGGAAAGCAGGTAGGCTGCCGCTGAAAAGATCAGGATATTGAACATAATAATAATATCGCCGATGGTAGTGCCCAGTTTTTTACTGAGAAAAATCGCCAGTACTTCTGTGCCATCAATCACGGCACCGCCTCTTACGGATAAGCCAATGCCGGCACCCAGGAAAAAACCGCCAAAAATGGAAACCAGTAATTTATCGCGCGTCACTTCCGGAAAATGAATAAAAGCAACCGTAATCGCAAGACCTGTGATTGCGAGAGCAGTTTTAACAGCAAAGTTCTTCCCCAATACTTTGTAGCCAAGATAGACAAAGGGGATGTTTACAACGATCAACAGTATGTAGAGGGGAACATTTGAAAGTTCTGAGATCAATAGAGAGATACCTGTGGCGCCGCCATCAATAAAGTCATTGGGTAACAGGAAACCTTCAAGTCCGAATGCGGCAGATAAAATACCCGCCAGCATAAAGAAGATATCTCTCAGCAGCCGCAGAAAATTGATCTTCAGCTCACGATATCCTTTAGCCAGTTCATACCGGGAATAATCGATATCGCCATCATCGTTTTTAGCGTTTAGAACAGTGCGCGTTATGATCCTGGTCCAGAAAGAATTCATCCCGGTAAAGTTACTAAAAAAGGGGAACGCTATTGCAGCTCAGTCTTCAAAATAGGCCAGACTTCCGCCTACCCATTCTTTGTCTTTATTGTATCGTACGCCGATCATCTTGCCTTTACTCAGGCGGGCCAGGTTGTTGGTGGCAATGGGTCTGGCTGATCCTTCTTTCCAGAAATAAAAAATACGGATCTCTACTTTCGCCGGAATATCCGGGGTAGGTATCACATCGGCATAAGTTACTTTCCGTTGCAATATCCAGTTTTGCGGATCGCTTATCTTATCTATATCAGCATGGGTGACATCGATCACGACACCCTGGCCTGCAAAAGAGAACAAGGGCTTTAATACGTAGTTCTGCAAGTCAGCAGGTATTTTCGATAGCTGGTTCAGAAACCATGTTTTAGGAACATAGGGATGATCGATGAATGGCAGCGTGTGTTTACTGATACGGTAAAACCAGTTGGGGTGTGGCACCCATTCCACATGGAGGTCTGCCAGTAATACTTTTCCTTTCTCCTGTATCTCGGCTGTTTGTTGCTGCAAATCGTCAAAAATGATCCGGTTGTAAATACGGGCAACGGGAATTTTTCTGCCATTTTTCAGGTAGAAAAGTTGTTTGCCTTCCTGAATCAATTCAGTCAGACAAACCACCGGTATGCCTATATAATCGGATGTGCAGTAAAAATCGATCCTTGTTTTCTGTTGGTGTGGTAATAATTCCAATAGAATGACATTTTCTGCCGGGTGGTTGCCCAGTATGATTTCTTTTAGCAGTTGTTTGTATGATTCGGGGGTAAACCCGTTAAGGTAGGTGTGGTAATTTTCGGGTATGTTGAAATTTCTGCGTGTTACTTCATCATGCCACACCTGGTAGGCAAACAGGGTAGGGAAGCCCTGCATTTCGATCAGTTGTGGTTCCAGTTCCCCCTGTTCATTTTGGCAGATGCCGAAATCAAAGGCGATGAAATGGGTGTGTGCATTTTCGTTGGGCACTTTCACCTCTTCAGGAATAGCAGCAGCACTGCTGTTGATAAATCCGGGCTGCGTGATCACATCCACGATACTTTCGCAGGCAGAAAGTATCTTGTCCCGAAATGCCCTGTCGATGAATACGGGAGTTTCTGCCACACGGAATTCAATGGCGCCGGGATGTTTGCTGTGCAGTTCTTTCAGGAAAGCTTCATATTGCTCAGTAGTAAAATGCTCGTTGTACTGTTTTCTCACAGCGGGTACCATGTATCAGAGTTTAGCTTTTTCCTAAAGTAAAAAATCCTTTCCAATACCCGAAAGATTTTTTACCTGTAGTGCTGATGAGAAAATACGCAGATGACTGCCTACGCTGTTACGGATTCTCCCAGCGCCAGGTTGAGAAAATTGGGCAGCACGTGACGGTAGGTCCACATGATCTTTTCAGGGTCCTGCAGTTGTTCCACCATACTTTGCCATTTGGCTTCGCCATGGTTCTCGATCACTGTTTTCTTTTTGTCTTCCCGAAGCAGGTACATATGCATACCCGTGGCATCTGCCTCTGGGTGGAACTGTGTTCCAAGGAAATGATCGTTGAAGCGGACAGACATGATGGCCCTTTCGTACGGTACATGCGGCCGGTCTTTTTCGATGGCGAGTATTTTGCCGCCCATCTCGCGCAAACGTGTGTGGTTCGGTTCTATTACCTGGTAATCGCGACTGTCCACACTGTAAAATGGATCTTTAAGCCCTTCAAATACGGGCTCCTGTTTGCCATCCTCCAGCATATGCACCGGGAATACACCAAAAGCGGTGGATTTACGTTTGCATACGTTTCCGATGCCATAATGCCGGCAGGCCAGCTGAAAACTATGGCAGATAAAGAACACATGTTTCTTATCTGCTTCATCGGCATGCAGGTTATGTTGTTCTATCTGTTCTAACCAGCTGAAATATTTTTTTTCCCATTCACTGCCTATCGTTTCCAGCGGTGAACCCGGGCCGCCGCTGGAGATATAAATATCAAAAGAACTGTCGGGCACTTCCAGTTTCAGGCGAACATCGAATTCCTGGCAGATCAGTTCTACCTGGTTGGCGGCTTCCCACTGTAATAAGATATCCCTGATACAACGCATTCCCTGGTTGGCCTGTCCTTCGTACAGATCAAGGATGGCAACCCGCACATATTTTTTCTCTGTTGCATTCATACGCCGCGAAAGTAGGGATATTTGAGTTGGGGGCCGGTACCGGGGTATTGCAGCCCCAAACTCAAATTGTTACAGGTAACTCAGGTTGGTTTTGGGTGTCAATGCCAGTAATGTATGGTACATCAGCTGGATGGTTTCTTCAATGTCTTTTTTGTGCAACATTTCCACGGTGGTGTGCATGTATCGCAACGGAATGGAAATCAGCACAGAGGGACAACCATCGTTGGCGTAGGCAAAACTATCGGTGTCGGTTCCAGTGCTGCGGCTAAGGGTTCTGTACTGAACGGGGATCTTGTTTTTCTCCGCCACATCCTGAACCAGTTTCAGCAATTTGTTATGAATGGCTGGTGCATAGGCAAGAGAGGGGCCTTTGCCACAGAGGATATCACCTTCAATTGCTTTACTGATCAGTGGGGTGTTGGTATCATGCGTTACGTCCGTGATGATGGCTACATCGGGTTTGATGCGGCGCGCGATCATTTCTGCTCCGCGTAAACCGATCTCCTCCTGTACGGCATTCACCACATACAGACCGAAAGGAAGTTTTTTCTTATTTTCTTTCAGTAAACGGGCCACTTCGGCGATCATGAAACCACCCACCCGGTTATCAAAAGCGCGACCGATGAAATAATCATAAGCCAGTTCGTCAAACCCCTCTTCATAGGTCACTACCGATCCGATATGGATGCCGAGGGCTTCTACTTCCTTTTTGCTGCGTGCACCGCAATCGAGGGTAAGATTATCTACTTTGGGTTGTGGTTCTTTCTGGTCGGGATTGCTTAAGCGGGTATGGATGGCTGGCCAGCCGAAAACAGCTTTTACAGGTCCTTTTTTGCCGTGGATCCATACGCGTTTGGCAGGTGCCACCTGGTGGTCCACGCCGCCATTTCTTTTCAGATAAATCAGTCCCTGCTCATTGATGTAATTCACAAACCAACTGATCTCATCGGCATGTGCTTCTATCACCACCTTAAAAGGAGCGTTTGGATTAATCACACCCACTGCTGTTCCGTATGGATCATGAAAATGGGTATCTACATATTGTTTTACGTAATCGAGCCATATTTTTTGCCCGCCACTTTCAAAACCAACAGGTGAAGGGGTGTTGATATAGTTCTTTAGAAATGCCATGGAGTCGTCCGTAAGGATCGACCTGGTCTTTGATCTGGAGGAAGATTTCGCTTTTGCCATACAGTTTATTTTATAAATATCATTCCTGCAATTCCGCAGATTGCTTTAACGAGCATTAGGCCGTCTATGATTGCAAGATAATAGAGAATGCTTTTACGCCGGTGCATGGAATGGGCAACAGTTATCAACAATAGAAACGGTATCATGTTAATCAATATGGTTTCCAGTGGAAAACCACGTAGCGTGGTAAACACCAGAAAAACACCCAGTCCGGCCAGGCTCAGCGGTATGATAATTGAAAAAAGGGTAAACCGAAGGCCGTACCTTACTACAAATGTCTGCAACTGTTTGTTATAGTCGGTTGCGTAATCCTTTATGTCGAACAGGATACACAAGAGGGAGATATACATGAAGTTTTTTAATGTAAGCAGGATCATGAAGAGGTTGGGCCGGTCAAGCCGATGGTGTTCCAGGTCGCTGAATACAACGGGGTATACGGTTACTGCACCCGCCCATACCAAACCGATGACAAAAGGTTTTATCCAGCCATTGTTCCGCAGGCTTTTTTTACTGGCGCCCGGGGACAGGCTGCCATAATACAATGCCGCCACTACCGGGAAAATAAGGATCAGCAGCCATTGCCAGCTTTTCAGTGCAAGGAGATTGTTCCAGTTCTCTTTCAGCAGGTAACTGCCTGTTGATAGGCAGAGGATGGTCAGCAGCAGTTGTGACCAGGCAATCATGCTCCGGTTCCTTGCATACCAGGCGGTTCTTTTGTTTTTATGTTCCGGGCTGCTTGCTGGCTCCGCTATATAGGCATGTGTGTAATACAGTACCGTAGCGGCAAATACAAACAAATAATAGGTGAGGCTGTTCAGCGGGATATGCTGTTGCAGGTTGGCTTCTATGGACAAAGCCACTGCACAGAAACCATAAAAATAGTTTCCGAAAAAGAGTAACCTGATTAAGCCATTCAACCGCTTTTATTTAAGTAAGATAATGTTACCACTGGTAAGGGTATCGCTCACGTTCTGGGCTTTGTCTTTCAGCCAGAATTTGAAATAGGCAGTATCGTTTTTGGTACCGCAACCGGTAATAGTGCTATAGCCCTGAATATTGGCATTGTAGGCATAACCGAATTCAAGCGTGCCTTTCAGGTTGGAAGTGGCCGTAAAATTCGGCACTTTATTTTTGCTGATGAACTGGGCACCGGGTGTACCCGGGCAATTCCGGGAGATTTTTTGTACCCATAAAGTATCCTGTATGTCACCTTCCTTATCGGTAAACTCCAGTTCAAATAACAGCAGGTCCCCCTGGTTCAGGGTTGTTGCGTTGATATTTTTGATACTGATCTGGGGTTTGGTGGTATAGGTATTCTTTTTACAGGCATAAAATAGGAACGGTATTGCCAATAGTATCAATAATTTTGTCTTCATTCGGATCACTTTCATTTCAAATTTAGTTAAAACATTACAATAGATAGCTGTGGGCTCATTTGATGTTAACAATATTTTCTCTCTTTCCGGCGATCCGGCTGCTTTTCTGGAAGCCAGCCTGCAGACTTTCCATTACCAGTATCAGGAGAACCCGGTATATAGCGAATGGTGCCAGCTTACAGGCGCTGATCCTGCCGAATGCAAGACGCTGGTTTCGATACCTGCGTTGCCCATCTCTTTTTTTAAAAGCAGGGAAGTGGTTTCCGGACAGTTTCAGCCTGAAGTTGTTTTCGAAAGCAGCGGAACCACACAGCAGCTCGCCAGCCGCCACCTGGTAAAATCGGTTGACCTGTACCGGCGTAGTTTCCTGGAAGCATTTCATCTTTTTTATGGAGAGGTAACAGAATGGTGCATCCTGGGTTTGCTGCCTTCTTACCTGGAACGGCAGCATTCCTCGCTGGTGATGATGGTGGATGAATTGATCCGCGCAAGTGCCCATCCCAATAGTGGTTTTTACCTGTATGATCACCAGCAGTTATCCGATGTATTGCAGCAACAGGAAACTAAGGGACAGAAAACCTTGCTGATCGGGGTTACGTTTGCCCTGCTTGATTTTGCAGCGTCTCATCCGCAACGGCTTACACATACGGTGGTGATGGAAACCGGAGGCATGAAAGGTCGCCGTAAGGAACTCACCCGGACAGAAGTACACCGTTTATTGACGGAAGGATTGGGGGTTACATCCATACATTCTGAATATGGCATGACGGAACTGCTCAGCCAGGCATATTCAAAAGGAGAGGGGCGTTTTGTTTGTCCCCCCTGGATGAAAGTGCTGGTGCGGGATGAAGAAGACCCATTTTGTATAAAAGAAACCGGTAGAGGTATTCTACAGGTGATCGACCTTGCCAACCGGCACAGTATTTCTTTTATTGCTACAGAAGATGTGGGACAGGTTTTCGGGGATGGTAGTTTTGAAGTATGGGGCCGGCTGGATAATAGTGATATCAGGGGCTGTAGCCAGCTTGTTGTTTAATTCAAAAATCAAAAATCAATATTGATAATTTCTAATTAAACTGAGGGGGCAGTTTTGTGTTGGAGGGAGTGTTAAAGAAAAAAATTTGCTTGGTATTTATTCAATTCCTCCTATATTTGCACCCCTGAAACACAATTAAGAAATCTGAATCTTGATTTTTGAATTTAGATTTTTTAATTATTCTCTGCCCAGATGGCGAAATTGGTAGACGCACTGTGTTCAGGTCGCAGCGCTCGCAAGGGTGTGCTGGTTCGAATCCAGTTCTGGGCACAAAGCTCCGCAAATGCGGGGCTTTTTTATTGGGCATCCCTGAACACCCGGGATGCTATAATGCCTGCCCTGCACCGATAAATGGGAGGGACTGCTGTACACGCTACAAATGCTAAAAAATCAGTGACAAATATTTCCGTGTTTTTCACAAATGAATAGGGTGATTATCGCAAGGTATTGGTAGTTGGATTCAGTAAATTGCCATAGGTAAAGCATGACAGTAAACCCGAATTACGATTGTCATTGTTGTATCATATTTGGATAAGATAGTATAATTCCAGCTTTTCGGCTGTATTTTTGTAACTCAATGATAATGAGTTTTTTATATTGGTATTGACAAGATTAATATGCCGGAATCAGCATGGAGTTGCTGTTTTTTGCAGAAAATTGATAAGTGAAATGTAGTAATTTTGAAGGCATAGGGCTGTAAAATCAACATCTAAATTGAAATAAAAGAGTAGCACTAATGAGAATATTGATTGCAGATGATCATACACTGATCCGGGAAGGTTTGAGAAAGATACTGGTGGAGTCGTTCCCGTTTGCGGATATACATGATGTGTCTGATTCAGCTGACCTCCTAAAAAAAGCCATTCAGGAAAAATGGGATATCATTATCTCTGACATCAGCATGCCTGGTTATTCAGGTATTGAGATTTTAAAACAGATCAAAGAAAATGCACCGCTGACACCTGTCTTGATGTTGAGTATGCATGCTCCGGAACAATATGCAGTTCGTTCGCTGAAAGCCGGTGCCTCTGGCTATTTGACTAAAGAAAGCGCTCCTTACGAACTGGTAAAAGCAGTACAACAAATACTTAGCGGCCGCAAATACATTACCAGCGAAGTGGCCGAAGTCCTTGCCGGTTCCATTGAACAAAACAACACACAGGCTCCACACGAACAGTTATCCGACCGAGAATTCGAAGTGTTCAAAATGATCGTTTCCGGGAAAAGTATTTCTGCTATTGGCGAAATACTGTCGCTAAACGTAAATACCATCAGCACTTATCGCTCCAGAATCATGGAAAAAATGCATCTGCAAAGCAATGCTGACCTTGTGAAGTATGCGATCATGAATAATATTATATAATTTGAAAAATATCGTGTAGTTTATTTACTACGCAATAGCAATAATATACTATTTTTTGTGACGATTTTTATCATTTCCTTTACCAAATAGGAAGTGAAGGTTTCTCTTGTATGGAACATCTTACCTCTTTATAATCAATATCCTTATAATTCATTATCCTTGGAAATTCCCAGATGCTTACCGGTTGCTTGCCATTGTAATGCATTTGCACAGAATATTTTCTCCTAGAAAAACCATGGGACAGAAAACTGAAGAACTCCATAACATTCTTTGTTGTGGGGTTTTTCTTTTTATAAACGCGATAAGCCCGGATAGAGGAATTGTATAGATTCTCTTGTAAGCTGTTTTATGAAAGATATAGCTTTTAATGGTAGTGTAACGACTACAATAGCTTTGTATTCTCTGCTACAACTACTATTTACAAGCAGCTCTATCTTCGATTTCTGGTATTGTACGCAAATGGAAAAGAAAGGACTCAAGGTTTTATTGATTGATGATACGGTAATGGTACTGCAGCATCTCAAATCAATCCTGTCTGATGTAAAAGATGTAACCAGCACCGAAACGGTTACCAGTGCAGAGGAAGCCCTGGTATTGATGGAGGGGTATCAACCTGATGTTATGGTACTCGATATCAATATGCCGGGAATGAGCGGTATTGAAATGTTGCGCAGGCTCAGTCTTCGCCAGGTGATAAAGCCTGTTGTCATCATGCTCACCAATAATACTTTTGCCGGTTATCGCGATGAATGTATGCGTTTGGGTGCTGATTATTTTCTCGATAAGTCACGCGATTTTCTGATGATCCCATCCATTGTCAAGCAGGTAAAAGAGCGTAACCTGGTGCGTGACTGATCCGCCAATGTGACCTTCAGATTCCCAGCACTTTCTTCAGTTTGGCATAACCCGCTTTACTCACCGGTAGTTTTACACCGATACTCAATACCGCCAGATGGTTTTCCTTTTCATAAGGATCTATGCGGGTGATCAATTGTACATTGATGATATAGGAACGGTGGATCCGGATAAAATTTTGCGCTTCCAGCGTTTCTTCAAAAAAGCCCATCGTTTTATTCTTGAGGAATATGCCGTCTGCCGTATGGATTTTTACATAATCATCTGCGGCTTCCAGGTAACGGATATGGGTAATTGGGATGATCTTCACTTTCCCGTTATCTTTCACCACCACCCGGTTCTGCTGCACAGGGTTCAGAGCCTGTGTTGTAAGCAGTGCTTCGGTTTTGGTTATCCTTTCCTGTTTGTTTTGTAACAGCCATTTCTGTATGGCTTTGTCAAAGCGCTCTTTGCTGAAGGGTTTCAGCAGGTAATCCACCGCATGTGTTTCAAAAGCCTTGATCGCATATTCTTCAAATGCGGTGGTAAAGATTACCGCAGGCGGGTTCTCAATCAGTTCCAGCATTTCAAACCCGTTGATCTTGGGCATCTGTATATCTAAGAATATCAGATCAGGCTGGTATTGTTGTATGGCTTTGATACCATCAAACCCGTCGTTACATTCCTGTACCACTTCGATGTCAGGATACGATTGCAGGTATTCTTTTACCATACTGCGGGCGAGCATTTCGTCGTCAATGATGATTGCTTTCATAGTTATATTGAGGTATCAGGATAGTGGTGGTAAACAAAGTGCCGGATTTGCTGGTTTGCAACAGGTCGTGCCGGGCAAACAATAAGAATAACCGCCTGTGGATGGATGCCAGTCCGAAGCCCGTTCCCTGGGTGCTTACAGCGGTTTCTTCATCATAGGGGTTGGTGATGGTGATCTGTAGTTGTCCCCGGTCGACATGGGCATCGATGGTGATCAGTACTTCGCCGGTGGTATCGTATAATCCAAACTTGATCGCATTCTCTACGATCGGTTGTAACAGGAGTGAGGGGATATGTAAGGCCCTAGTATCAGGCGCTATGGTTACTGCCGTTTGTAACCGCTGCCCGAACCTTACTTTTTCTATCTCAAGATACAATTCCAGATGCCTCAATTCCTCTTCCAGGGAAACCCATTGATGATCCTCTCTTTTTAATGTGCCGCGCAGAAAATCGGACAGCTGGTGTATCATATGCCTGGCTTTCTCGGGTTGTGTTCCCGCCAGGGCGCTGATGGAGTTAAGGCTATTGAATAAAAAATGCGGTTGCAGCTGCTGCCGCAGTTTCAGGAGTTCTGCGTCCTTGGTCATCTTCTCCGCCTCCTCTTTGCGACGGTTGGCTTCCTGCTGTTCCTGCAAGGTATACCAGAGCAGGCTCAGTATCCCCATACATCCGATCATCAGCACCCCGATCACATACCGGATATAGATTGATTTTTCCAGGAAAACAAGATAATCTGCATCGCTGCCCAGAAACAGTTTCAACAAGATCCTCACCAGCCATAACCATACCGCACTGAGTACCACACTCATCAGCAAAACATACCAGTATCGTTCTTTTTGGGGCAGATAGTATTTCATGTTATTGGTGATGAGCAGACAACTGGCTGCCAGTAAAAGGTTACAAAGCAAACTGTCAATAATGCTTTGCTGTAAACTGGCCCCATAGCTGTTAACCACCATCACCTGCACCAGTGCCCATACCAGCCACCAACTGGTAAATGAAATACGAAAACGGGAGCCGTTGGTGACAGGGTTGATCATGGACTTACAATGACTGGATAAATTGTTCGGTACAGTGTTCCGACAAATATCTTGATTTTACCTGTACGGTATGCTGGTATTTGTCGCCATCGGCATCTTCGTAAATGCGGGAATATACTTCTGCTCCGTCTGAAAGCGCTTCCAGTTTGTGCAACTCCGTAACATTGATGAATTTCCAGTGAACGGGTTGCTGATGGTGGTTGTTGAAGCAGTCCTGTTCCCGCTGTCCCACCAGTTGTGCTTTGTTGAAAGCATGTAATGCATCGTCTGCACAGATCAGTCTTAGTTGTTCATCAAACTGGGCGGTGTGGTTGCCGGGACCGCAGATGATGCGGTATACCAGTTTGGCCAGATACCATTGCATGGGAATTATAATTTTGGTGTGGGGTGGATATGTCATATACAGATCAATAGCTTTTGATCTCGATTCCGCCGAATATGGTAGTTCCTTTCAGGATCAGCACTTTATTAGGGTCGAAGCTACCGGGTTGTGCAGGACGTTTGTCTTCGATGCCTGCAAAAATGGCCACCGCTTCGGAACGGATCTCCCAATGCGGGGGAACTACCAGTTTGGTACCGCCAAATACCTGGATGATCTCGATGCTGACAGGCCCTGTAATATCGGCCTGGCTGAGGTTATACTCAGCGCCACCCATGAAACAAACGATTTCCCCGCCTTTAAAATCTTTTGAAGTAATCACTTTTTTTACACCACCGAAAATGGAAGTGCTGTTGATCACATCATCTGATGATTGAGAGGAATAGCCTGCACCGAAACTGATATTTTCATCCGGCAGGCCCCATTTTTCACGCTCACGGTACCATTTTTTTCTGGGCCGGAACATAAAGATCAGGCCAACGCCAATGATGATGACAGGCCAGAAATAACGTTTCAGGTCAAGATCGATCATCATTTCATCCCAGAGAAAAAATACGCCGATAGCCATCATGATCAGCCAGGAAGCATTGGTGAACCTGTGTTTCAAACCGGTTACCACACCTGCAATGATCAGTATCATGGGCCAGGTAAATAGCCAGTCGGGAAGACCGGCTCCCATTTTCTGCAGCAATAATGCCGCACCAACCACCAGGAAGGCGAAGCCCGTCCAGAACCGGTCGTGTTTCTCGTTTATCAGGCTGGGTTTTCTGCTTTCGTTTTCCATTTTGAAATATTTATACAGCAAAACTAGGAGAGGGGACTCCCCGGGTCAATAGACTTTAGGCTGTTAACCCGAAATCGCCGGTAAACGACAGGAAAGCTTCGGTAAAAAAATTGGATTTATTTCTCACCGGCATATTGCGACTGCCAGCCGATCAGGATTACCCCGGCAATTACCAGTGCGGTACCGATGATCTGTGCCGGAATAATATGCTCACCCAAAAACCAGTGGGCCTGCAGGATGGTAGAAACAGGGCCGATACTGGTGATGATGGATACGTTGTTGCTGCCGATACGCTTCATGCCGTTGCTCATCAGGAAAGAGGGGAATACGGTAGCGATCACGGCCAGTGCAATGCCATACCAGGCCAGCGTGGCAGACAGGGGGATGTCCTGCACCCGGTGCGTCACCAGGAAATTGATGAAGATTCCGGCAGTTGCGGCAAGCATGGCATATGCCGTATACCGGGTTACCCCTACTTTCTGTACCATTCTGCCCGTGCCTACCAGGTAAAATGAATACGTGATGGCACAGAGAAAGATCATGAATGAGCCATAATAGAAATGTGGATTCGAGGTATCCATTTTCAGTTCGCCAAAATACGCAATGCCGATACCAAGATAGGTTAGTACCAAGGCCACCAGCTGAACCCGGCTCAGGCGGGTCTTGAAATAAAAGGTATTGATCAGTACCGCAAAAGTGGGGTAGAGAAAAAGGATCAGCCTTTCCAGTCCGGCTGAAACATATTGAAGACCAATAAAATCGAACAGGCTGCTCAGGTAATACCCCAGTATACCCATCACCAGGATGAGGAGCCAGTCGCGCCGGCTCAAAGGGGTTTTATTTTCTTTCCTGGAAGCCATCCAGGCGGCAACCAGGTAGAAAGGCAGTGAGAAGAGCATACGCAGGCTCAACAGTGTGATGGCATCTACCTGTGTGGCCTGGAATGCCAGTTTAACAAAGATGGCTTTGGTAGAAAAAAAGATAGCCCCCAGCAGGGTAATTAAAAAACCGGCAAGGGTGATCTTTTTGTCCATAACCCTGATGGATAATCATAGTAAATAAAACCGTGACCATGGACTATGGGCCAGGGTCACGGTAAGAGAATTTAGGCGCTCACATTAAAATCGCGCAGTGCATCGTTCAGACTGGTCTTGAGATCGGTACTGGCTTTACGCTGACCGATGATGAGGGCACAGCTGACACTGTATTCGCCGGCATTGAATTTTTTGCTGTAGCTGCCGGGTATGACTACGCTGCGGGCCGGAACACGTCCTTTGTATTCAACCGGTTCGGAACCGCTCACATCAATGATCTTGGTGGATTGGGTCAGAACGACGTTGGCGCCCAGTACGGCTTCTTTTTCAACAACCACACCTTCCACCACGATACAGCGGCTGCCGATAAAACAGCCATCTTCAATGATCACCGGACTGGCCTGCAGGGGCTCCAGTACACCGCCGATTCCCACACCGCCGCTTAGGTGCACGCCTTTGCCAATCTGGGCGCAGCTGCCTACCGTAGCCCAGGTATCTACCATGGTTCCTTCGTCTACATAGGCACCGATATTCACATAACTGGGCATCAATACCACATTTTTGGCGATATAGGCGCCATAACGGGCCACCGCATGTGGTACGGCACGTACGCCCAGCTCTTTGTAATTGCTTTTCAGCAGCATTTTATCATAGAACTCAAAGGGCGGCAGTTCCCATGTCTGCATTTGCTGTATGCCGAAATATAACAGGATGGCCTGTTTCACCCATTCATTCACCACCCAACCCTGTTCGGCAGGGGCAGCCACCCGCAGGCGGCCTTTGTCTACTTCTTCAATCACGGCTTTCACCGCATCTGTATAAACAGGATCTTTTAAAAGTTCGCGGTTGCTCCAGGCTTCCTGGATCTGAGCTTGTAAGGACATGCGTAAATTTTTTGCAAACATACAGTATGAAAACTTTATGAGAACTTTGTTGGGTAATTGTTCTGTCACAATTAGTAATTTGGTGCCTGGAAAGCACTTATCGATACGCTTATGCTGCCATTTAGCAACGATCTTGAATATTGTCTCGAAAAACTGCAGGCGGGCGGCCTGATCCTGTACCCGACCGATACGGTATGGGGTATTGGCTGCGATGCCACCAACCCGGAAGCCGTGGAAAAGATCTACCGGCTGAAAAAACGTATCGACAGTAAATCTATGATCGTTCTGGTGGCTGATGAGCGGGATATACTCACGTATGTTTCCCAGCCGGAACTTCAGATATTCGATTATATCAAAGGTGTGAGCCGCCCTACCACAGTGATCTATGAGGGGGCCATTGGACTGGCCGAGAACCTGTTGGCTGATGATGGTTCGGTGGGTATCCGTATCTGTGAGGATGCTTTTTGTAAACACCTCATCAAACGGTTCCGAAAACCCATTGTCAGTACTTCAGCCAATATCAGCGGATACCCGTCACCACTGTGTTTCAAGGAAATTGAACCTTCTATCATCAATGGGGTGGATTATGTGGTAAGCTATCGACAGGAAGAAACAGAATACCGAAAACCTTCGTCGATTGTGAAATGGGAAAAAGACGGAACACTCAGTATCATACGTCCCTGAAATGTGCAAAACCCTGTGTGAAAAAAGGTTTTTCTGTTAATTTTCTGGCTCAGAATTGCTTAGAAAAGCTGCATTGTTAAATCTCTGATAATTCCAGGTAAGATAATCGGGTAAATGCTTGCATGGCTCAATAAAATGCAGTACATTTCTAGTAAGGAAAATAAGCCATGACCAGAGTAATCCTTGATGTTCCCAATGACAAAATGCAACCTTTTCTCAAGGCGATACTTGGGCTGGGACTGGCTTCTCATACCATTCAATCCAAAAGACTGCGCAAACCTTTTATCAGGCAGACCAGGCAGAATGCTTCCTTGAAAAGGATCTCTTCGAGTTTTCTGTTATTCGATTGGGAATTCTTCAGCAATGAGCTGGAGTATGAGTAGCGGATACTGTAAATCTTTTCCGGTCAACTCCCGCATCTTCTATAGTTTTGCACCATGCAGAAAATGCTTGTGATACAAACGGCTTTTATCGGCGATGTGGTACTGGCTACCGGTATTCTCGAAAAACTGCATGTCTATTTTCCGGATGCAAGTATCTCGATATTGGTGCGCAAAGGCAATGAGTCGTTGTTTACAGGACATCCTTTTGTACATACGGTACTTGTCTGGGATAAAAAAGGGCCTAAATATGCGAACCTGTTTACCCTGTTGAAACAGATCCGCCGCAGCAAATACGACCTGGTGATCAATGTGCAGCGTTTTGCCGCTACGGGTATCCTCACTGCGTTCTCCGGTGGTAAACAAACGATCGGGTTTGATAAGAATCCATTCAGTTTCCTTTTTTCAGATGTGGTGAGGCATGTGATCAGTGAAGGCGATCACACCATGCACGAGATAGAACGTAACCATGAACTCATCCGTTCCTTCACCGATGATAAAGCAGCCAAACCCAGGTTATACCCTTCTGATGCCGATATGGCTGCCGTAGCCGGATGGAAAACGCAACCTTATGTGTGCATAGCACCTGCTTCTGTCTGGTTCACCAAACAATTCCCGAAAGAACAATGGATCCAGCTGGTACAGGCTTTACCGCCATCGTTGCAGGTATACCTGCTGGGCGCTCCAGGCGATCGGGCACTTTGCGATGAGATCGTTGCCGCCTGCGGGGGGCGAATTGTGGTGAACCTGGCCGGTCAGCTGCGTTTCCTGGAATCGGCTGCTCTGCAACAGGACGCGGTGATGAATTATGTGAATGATTCGGCGCCAATGCATTTCGCCTCCTCTGTCAATGCACCGGTAACGGCAGTGTATTGTTCCACCATCCCCGCTTTTGGTTTCGGACCCTTGTCCGACAACAGCCATGTGGTGGAAGTGGCAGAACCCTTGTCTTGCCGCCCCTGCGGACTACATGGCAAAAAAGCCTGCCCACAGGCTCATTTTAGCTGTGCCAGGCTGATCACTACCCCGCAATTACTGGCTGTACTCTCAAAATGATGCAATTGGCCAAGCCACCTTACATTTGCAGCACATGGATATTGTATGTACAGATAGGGAGTTGGGTATTTTTGAAAAAATAGCTGCTGCAGCGCAACAGCTGGATGTTCCCTGTTACCTGATCGGTGGTTTTGTACGTGATAAGATCATTGGCCGTCCTACGAAAGATGCGGATATTGTTTGTATGGGAGACGGTATTGAACTGGCTCATGCCGTGGCTGCGGCATTCCGTCCCAAACCAACGGTGGCCTATTTCAAGACATTCGGTACCGCCCAGATCAAACTCGACGATTTTGAGATAGAATTTGTGGGCGCCCGAAAAGAAAGTTACAGCCAGAACAGCCGCAAGCCTGAAGTGCTGCCCGGAACACTGGAAGACGATCAGAACCGGCGTGATTTTACCATCAATGCCATTGCCATCAGCCTGAATCAAGCGGATTTTGGTACACTGGTGGATCCCTTTAACGGGTTGAGGGATATTGAACGGAAAATCTTACAGACACCTCTGGCACCCCTCCAGACCTTCAGTGATGATCCGCTGCGGATGATGCGCGCCATCCGTTTTGCCTCACAGTTGGGCTTCGTGATAGCTGAAGAGACTTTCCAGGCCATCCGGGATAATACGCATCGGATCAGGATCGTGTCGCAGGAACGCATCACGGATGAGCTGAACAAGATCATGCTGAGTCGAAAACCCTCTGTTGGCTGGGACCTCTTGTTCCGTTCCGGTCTGTTGCAGATCATTTTTCCGCAAATGGTTGACCTGCACGGTGCAGAATATGTGGATGGTAAAGGGCATAAGGATAACTTTTACCATACCCTGCAGGTACTGGATAATATTTCAGAAAATACCGGAGACCTCTGGATACGCTGGGCCGCGTTACTGCACGATATCGGCAAACCACCTACCAAAAAATTCGAGGAGGGACATGGCTGGACCTTTCATGGTCACGAAGTGGTAGGGGCAAGGATGGTGCCTAAGATCTTCACGCGTCTCAAACTTCCGCTGAATGAAAAGATGCGGATGGTACAGAAACTGGTGTTACTGCACCTGCGTCCCATCAGTCTCACCAAAGAGAATATCACCGATAGCGCCATCCGCAGATTGTTGTTCGATGCAGGTGAAGATATCGACCATCTCATGATGTTGTGCGAGGCGGATATCACCAGCAAGAATCCCAATAAGGTGAAACGTTTCCTCAAGAATTTCGAAATGGTGCGCAAACGACTGCAGGAAGTAGAGGAAAGCGATAAGATCCGTAACTGGCAACCACCTATCTCGGGAGAGATGATCATGGCCAAATTCGGGCTTAGTCCCGGTAAAACCGTTGGTGTCATCAAAGATGCTATCCGGGAAGCGATCCTTGATGGACTGATCCCCAACGATTTTGAAGCGGCCCATGCTTTCATGCTGCAAAAAGCGGCCGAGCTGAACTTGTCGGCGGTGGAATAAATTGTAGTTTTGTGAATGGGTAATCGTGAGTAGTGAGTAGTGAGTAGTGAGTGGTCAGTATTGCGTTCTTTAGTTAGATAAACCAACAAACCAATAAAACAACCGAATGGCTATATTAAAATTCCGGATCTACCTGGAAGAAGATGATGCAGTATACAGGGATGTGGTGATCAAACACACACAGAACTTTCAGGAGTTGCATTTCGCCATATTGAAATCGTATGAGTTCGATTCTAAACACAAAGCCACTTTTTACCGAAGTAACGATAACTGGCAGCGGGGAAGGGAGATCAGTTTTGAGCGGTACGACAAACCCTATGTGGTGGAGCCGCTGCTGATGGCGGAAGTGACCATTGGTTCTGAGATCCGTGATACCAATCAGAAGTTCATTTACGAATATGATTTTGAAAAGCACTGGGTGTTCCTGGTGGAACTGATCAATGTAAGCAAGGAAGAGAGCAGCAAACTCAGTTATCCTGCAGTTACCCGCACAGAAGGTATCGGCCCGCAACAATACGGGACCAAGAGCCTGTTGGGAGATAAGTTCACCGACATAGAAGAAAAATACGATCTCGCCGAAGCCGCCGAAGGTTTTGGTACGGAAGGGGATGAAGGCGATACCGAGGCCGATGAAGAGGAAGCCGCTGATGATAGTACGGGGCAGGAGGATGATTTTTAGGGGAAGGGTTAAAATAGTTAAAGGGGTTAAAGAGGTTAAAAGGGTTAAATGGGGGGGAGAGGCAGAAGTATTTTGCAGTGTACCATTCCGATGACCCCGCATAACCATCAGCTATTCCCTGTTTTATCAACACATCTCACCCATTCTTACTCTTTATTTTAACTATTTTAACCTCTTTAACCCTTTTAACCCCTTTAACCTTCTCTAACCCTCTCTAACCTCTTCAACATTCCCACTGCATGCAGCCAACCATTATCATCATTGCCGGACCCACTGCTGTTGGTAAGACCGCATTTGCTATGGAGGTGGCGAAACATTTTCAAACAGAGATCATCTCTGCCGATTCACGTCAGTGTTACCGCGAAATGCGGATCGGTGTTGCCAGGCCTACGGAGCAGGAGCTGGCAGCGGTGAAGCACCATTTTATCGCTTCGCATTCGGTAACGGAGGATCTGAATGCAGGAAGTTTCGAAAAATATGCGCTGGCGGCTGCTGAAGCCATTTTTCAACACCATCCCGTAGCTGTGATGGTGGGTGGCACCGGTTTGTACATCAAGGCCTTTTGTGAAGGGATCGATCCCATGCCGGAAGTGCCGGATGCCGTGCGGCAGGATGTGATCAAAGGATATGAGCAGAAAGGATTGATCTGGCTGCAGAAAGAATTGCAAACAAAAGATCCTGCATTCTGGGCAGTGGCCGAAAAACAGAATCCGCAGCGTTTGATGCGCGCACTGGAAGTATTCAATGCCACGGGAGAGTCCATCCTGGCATTCCGGACAGCTAAAAAGGTGGAACGTCCTTTCCGTGTGATCAAGATCGGATTGAACATTCCCAAAGAGCAGTTGCAGGAACGTATTCACCGGAGGGTTGACCAGATGATGCAGGAGGGATTACTGGAAGAGGTGAAATCATTAACGCACTACCGGTCACATAATGCGCTGCAGACGGTCGGATACCGGGAGTTATTCGAACACCTGGATGGCCACTGCAGTCTCGAAGAAGCCGTGAACCATATCAAGACGAATACCCGTCATTACGCCAAACGACAGCTTACCTGGTTCCGGAAGGATCAGGCGTTTCAATGGTACGAGCCTTCGGCAGCTGCCTTGCAGCAGCTGGTGGCACTGGTAAAAGGTTAAAAAAATGTTAGCTGTTGTGTAATAATCGCCGCTTTATTATTACAAATAATATTGATTCGTTTATCTTACAGGTATTCGATACGGAAACCTATCAAAAACATAATTATGCGAAAATGGCTCATGACCCTGCCGGCTGTTCTGTTGTTTATCAACGGTACACAGGCGCAGGCACCCAAAATCACTTTTGAGAAGTACACATTGCCCAACGGCTTAACGGTGATCCTGCACCAGGATAAAACGGCGCCGGTAGTGGCGGTGTCGGCCCTGTACCATGTAGGGTCGAAGAACGAGGACACGGCACGTACCGGTTTTGCGCATTTCTTCGAACACCTTATGTTCGAAGGAAGTGAGAACATCAAAAGGGGGGATTTTGATAAATATACCTCAAACGCGGGTGGCTATAACAATGCCAATACCACCCAGGACAGGACCTATTATTTTGAACTCTTTCCCAGCAACCAGGTGGCATTGGGCCTTTGGTTGGAGAGTGAGCGTATGTTACATGCCAAGATCGAAGAGGTTGGCGTGAATACGCAGAAAGAAGTGGTGAAAGAAGAAAAACGTCAAAGGATTGATAACCAGCCCTATGGAACCATCATCGGAGAGATCTTCAAGAGGGCATTCAGGGAGCATCCTTATAAATGGCAGCCGATCGGTTCGCTGGAGCACCTGAGCAGGGCAAAACTTTCTGATTTCATCCAGTTCTACAAAACGTTTTATGTACCTAATAACTGCGTGCTGAGCATCGCAGGTGATATTGATATACCGCAGTTGAAACAGCAGATCAGCGCTTATTTCGGACCGATCCCCAAAGGCGCTCAGCCCATACCCAGGCCCGCCATTAGCGAACCGCCGCTGGGTGGAGAAGTCCGGGATGTGATCGAGGATAATATCCAGCTGCCTGCCGTGGTGCAGGCCTATCGTTCTCCCAGGCAGGGTAGTGAGGAATATTATGCATTCAATGTACTCTCTTCGCTGCTTTCAGGCGGTAACTCTTCCCGCATGAACAAAGCCATCGTGGATGAAAAACAGCTGGCCGTGCAGGCTGGTGCTTTCAATTATGCGCTGGAAGACGCAGGTCTCTTCATCACTTTCGGTATTGCCAATATGAACGTGAAACCCGAAGACCTGGAAAAAGAGATACAAGTAGTGGTGGATGGCGTGAAGGAAAAACTGGTGGATGAGCGCGAGTTTGAAAAAGTAAGGAACAAGATCACTACCGATATCGTCAACAGGAATGCATCCATGGCAGGGATCGCTGAATCGCTGGCCAATTACCAGGTATATTTTGGCGATGCCAACCTGATCAATACGGAGATCAACCGCTACAACAAAGTTACCCGTGAGGATCTGATGAAAGTGGCACAGAAATACCTGAATAAGGAGAACCGGGTAACACTGTACTATGTACCCAAGGGATCCAAGAAATAAACAGTGTTTCGCTGACTCAACAATCTAAACGCAAGAACATGAAAAAGATATTCCTATACTTCCTGATAGTTACACCCATGGCCGTGATGGCACAGGTGAAGATCAACAGAACCCAGGCTCCGAAACCAGGACCCGCACCCGTGATCAAAGTAGGAGAGCCCGCCTCTTTTACACTGGCCAACGGCTTACGTGTATTCGTGGTGCAGAACACCAAACTGCCGAGGGTGTCAGCCACACTCACCATTGATCGCGAAACGATCCGGGAGGGCGACAAAGCCGGTCTGGTCAGTATGGCCGGACAGTTATTTCGTAGGGGAACCACCAGCATGAAAAAAGCCGTGTTGGATGAAGAGATCGATTTCCTGGGCGCCAACATCAATACTTCGGCACGCAGTGTCAGTGGCGGATCGCTCAAGAATAATTTCAGTAAACTGTTTGCGCTGATGGCCGATATTGCCCTGCGCCCTTCTTTTCCGGCCGATGAGTTGGAGAAGATCCGCCGCCAGGAATTATCCGGCCTGGCACAGGCCAAGGAAGATGCCAATGCCATTGCAGAGAATGTGGTAAGCCGACTGGTATACGGGAAAGATCATCCCTACGGTGAAATAGAGACCGAAGAGACCGTAAAAAGGGTTACGGTAGAAGATATCCGCTCTTATTATACCACTTACTGGAAACCGAATATCGCCTACCTGATCTTTGTGGGGGATATTACACCGGAAGAAGCCAGGAAACTGGCAGAAACACATTTTGGTAGCTGGCAGAAGGGAGAATTGCCAGCACAGGATTTTGCGATGCCGGTGGCTCCGGCCAAGACCTATATTGCTATTGTAGACAGGCCCAGTTCCGTACAGAGTGTGATCAACCTGGTAACACCGGTACCATTGAAACCCGGTGCACCTGATGCGATCGCTGCTTCTGTGATGAACAACCTGTTGGGCAATGGGTCTTCCGGCAGATTGTATAAGAACCTGCGTGAGAAACACGGGTTTACCTATGGCGCTTACTCATCACTGCAGGCAGATAAACTGGTAGGTAACTTTACAGCCAGTGCTTCTGTGCGTAATGAAAAAACAGACAGCGCCATTGGCCAGTTCTTTGTGGAACTGAACCGCATACGTAATGAAGCAGTCAGCAATGAGGACCTGGGCCGGTCTAAAAATGAAATGAGCGGCAGTTTTGCCCGCTCGCTGGAAAGCCCTGCCACCATCGCCAATTTTGCATTGAATGTGGCTCGTTATGGGTTGCCCAAGGACTATTACCAGAATTACCTGAAGAATCTGTCGCTTGTAGATAACAGTGCCGTACAGTCCATGGCCAACAAATATGTGACACCCGGAAAGATGCATGTGGTGATCGTGGGTAACGCAAAACAGATCGCACCTGGGTTGGAAAAATATGGTGAAGTGAGGTATTTTGATGTGTATGGTAATGAAAAGGCAGCGCCTGTAGAGAAAAAGGCAGGTGCAGATATCACACCGTCCAGCGTACTGAACAAAGCGATTGAGGCACAGGGTGGAGAAGCGGCCATCGCAGCATTAAAGGACGTATCCATGAAGGGAACGGCCAGTGTGATGGGGCAGAGCCTTGACTTTACAGCGCAGTATGTGCTTCCTTCGGGTTATCTGCAGCACATCAGTATGGGCGGGATTGCTGTAGCCAAACAGATGACAAAAAATGGTACCTACCTGGTGGCACAGCAGGGCATGGAACAGCAATTGAAAGACGAGGATAAGGAAGAACTGGATGAAGCTGCTTCGCTGATACCAGAACTGTATATGCAGAAAAAAGGTGGGTACAGCTATACTGTAAAAGGGATTGAGCAGGTAGAAGGGAAAGATGCCTATAACCTGGAGATCAGATCGCCTAAAGGAAGAACCATTAATTTCTTTTATGATGTGGCAACCGGTTTGCGTGTAAAGGAAGCCCGAACCCAGGAAACACCGGGCGGCAAAATGACGATCAGTGTCACCAATACAGAATACAAGACCTTTCATGGTGTGAAACTTCCTGTGAAACTGGTGATGGATACCGGTCAGTTCAAGATCAATACCGAGATCTCTGAGACCAAAGTGAACCAGGGGTTGACTTTGGATGATATCAAATAGGTAATTCAGTTACGCAAAGAAGAAGGCCAGTTGAATCAACTGGCCTTCTTCTTTATGATGGGAACTTCTATCAGAATTTACATCCGAAGGTCATCATGATGGTGCCCCGGCCGCCGGTTTGTGTGGCGAATGTGTTGGGCTTATCGTTCAGACGGTAAGCGAACTGTGCATCTTTCGTGAACATATGTGAGTAGGTAAGATCGATAAAAATGCCATGATCGCGGTAACCCACTCCACCAGATGCCAGGATACGGTTGGCTTTCAGCGCCGCATCGGCATAAGGGCTTCCATAATAGGCTCCGCCGATCCGGAACATGATGGTGTGCAGTTTTAACTCACCACCAAGGCGCAGGTTGATATTTCCCTTGTAAGTGTCTTTGATGCCTTCATTCACGATGCTGTAATAATCCCTGAGGGCCTGATCTGATTTATCTGCTGCGGAAAAACGGGCACCCCGGTAATTCACATATTCGAGGTCGGCACTGATGAAAGCGCGTTGCCTGCGGGTATCGCTGATCTCACGGAATACATAACTGGCACTGATGATGGCCCTCCAGGGCGTGATCATATTGTATTTACGTTCGCCGGAACGGCCGCTGTTCAGCGCGTTACTGCTGGCTGTACGGATGCCAGCATAACTTTCCGTATTGGCGGTGATGGAAGAACTGATCTTGTCGGTAAAGCCCATCAGTTGCGGACTGTGAAAGGCAAAACCGATGCGCCAGTATTCCTTGGGTTTATAGATCGTTCCCAGTTTTACGCCTACACCGATGCCCTGTGAGGAAAAGTTCTCGGTATACTCAAATGATTTGAACTGGTTATCGGTACGGCTGGTGGCATCAGTTTCACTATAGGTAAGATTGCGCCGGTAACTGATCACCGGGATGGTGAGGCTGCCACCTACATACATTTTATCTTCCAGGTTACCTGCAAGGCCCAGCGCGATCTCATGATAGCCGCCAAAAGTATTGGCGTCGTATGACTGGTTCACTCCGCTGGAGATGGGCACCAGGCTTTGGTAACCTGCCACAGATCCGCCGGGGCCGCTCAAAGTATCGATCAGGAAAGTCCGGAACGCAAGGGAAGAGCCAAAGATATAATTGCTCAAAGCTGCATTGGTATCGGCACGGTCGCGGGTAAGTTCTTCCAGGTATTGCTCAGTGAAAGAACTCATGTTGTTGAATCCTTTGAACTGAACATGGTTGTTATAATTGGCCACCTGGTTCACCGAAATGGCAACAGCGCTGCTGGTCCATTTGCGTTCCCTGCCTTTGTAGGATGAACTCAGGATAAATCCGGAAGCTCCATAATTAAAATTGTTCCGGTTGCTGATGGTGTCGGTACCACGGTAGTTGAACTTATTCCTGTTCAGACCAAAGCCCGGACTCAAAACGAATTCGTTCGTTTTGAAAAGGCCGATCCCCGCAGGGTTTACATGGTTGGCGGTGATATCGCCACCCAGGGAACCCATCACACCTCCGGTGGCCATGTTGCGGCCGGTGCCATTCTGGGTAAACCAGGCCGTACGTAAGGCGTCATCGGGATTTTGGGCAAAAAGGGTGGTACTGGCTATGGAAAATATAACTAGTAGATATTTTTTCATACAAGCGTTTTTGGGTACACGATGAACCGTGAAAACCTGACCAGGTGTTTTGATAATGGGATAATGATGAATGGAAAAAGTTTATCCTCGTCCTCCACGGCCGGTGCTGGTACTGCTGCCGGTGCTCTTGAATCCACCGCTGTTACCACCCGCACTGCTGCTGGTAGGAGGTGGTGTATAGGTTGGATTATTGGAAGGTGAGTTAAAGGTCCTTACAGGCCTGTCGTAACTGTAGCTACTACCCTCCGATGAACCGGAGAACACTCTTTTTAACAGGCTGCCGAAGTTACTGTTACTGCCGCCGGGTACAAAAGCGCCTGTTTTGGGGTCTTTGTAACCATAGTTGCTATTGTCGTAATTCTTATTACGGTAGGCAGTGATATTGCTGCCGAAAGTATAACCACCGGGGTTACTGGGTACCAGTGAGTAATAATGAACCACCGTGTACACAGGGCTGCTCCATCCCCAGCCATACCTGCCGGGGTAGTAATTACCGTAGCCCATACCCAATCCAAATCCTGGACTCCAGTAGGCATAAGGATTCAGGCTGCTATAATATTGATAATTGTATGTGCCGAAGTCGTAGCGGCTATCGTACCAATAGTCAAAATTGTCGATCCCGCCCCAACGGTAGCGGTTGGCTACTTTCATGCGCAGGTACCTGTCGTCCATGCTGCTGACATAAGCCTCGTAGGCTTCTTTTTGCTTTTGCTGATCCTTTTGGCTCAGCACTTCCTCTTCCAGCTCGCGGCCGGGTGAATAATACACATCATCAGGTGTTTGCCCGTTTTTAAAGGCAGTGGAACAACCGGAGAGTACAGTTACAGCAAGTAGCGATAGTAGTAAAACCTGTTTCATATAAGCAGGATTAGGGTTAGATAAAGCTAAGTTACCTACATTTGCGCAGCCGGTAAGGCTTCTTACAATAGTGTGACAAATCCTTTGCCAACTAACAATTGTAAGTCTTTATATATGTTAAAAGAATGTTAAACAAATATGGGAAAGGAAATTACATCAAGAGCGCAGGATTATTCACAATGGTATAATGACCTGGTGATCAAGGGAAGTCTTGCAGATTATAGCGCTGTTAGGGGTTGTATGGTCATCAAACCTTATGGTTTTGCG
This sequence comes from Sediminibacterium sp. FW305-C-269, assembly GCF_058231045.1. Taxonomy (NCBI): domain Bacteria; kingdom Pseudomonadati; phylum Bacteroidota; class Chitinophagia; order Chitinophagales; family Chitinophagaceae; genus Sediminibacterium; species Sediminibacterium sp. FW305-C-269. Next base: position 490,377 of record NZ_JBIQXQ010000003.1, read on the forward strand.
TTGTGGGAGAATATGCGGGATGTGCTTGACAGGATGTTCAAGGAAACCGGTCACCAGAATGCGTATTTCCCGCTGTTCATTCCCAAGAGCCTGTTTGAGGCAGAGGAAAAGAATGCGGAAGGTTTTGCCAAAGAATGCGCAGTGGTAACCCATTACCGGCTTACTTCTGATCCGAATAACAAAGGTAAACTGATTGTTGACCCAGAAGCAAGGCTGGAAGAAGAATTGGTAGTGCGCCCCACCAGTGAAGCCATTATCTGGAATACGTATAAAGGATGGATACAGTCGTACCGCGACCTGCCCATCCTCGTGAACCAATGGGCCAATGTGGTTCGTTGGGAAATGCGTACCCGTTTGTTTCTTCGTACGGCCGAGTTTCTCTGGCAGGAGGGACATACGGCCCATGCCACATCAGAAGAAGCGGTGGTGGAAACCAAAAAAATGCTGGATGTATATGCCGATTTTGTAGAGAACTGGATGGCATTGCCGGTGATCAAAGGAGTGAAAAGTCCGAACGAACGTTTTGCCGGTGCGGTAGACACCTATTGTATTGAAGCGCTGATGCAGGATGGTAAAGCGCTCCAGGCTGGTACTTCACATTTTCTTGGGCAGAATTTCGCCAAAGCATTTGATGTTAAGTTCACCGACAGGGATAATAAACTGGATTATGTATGGGCCACCAGCTGGGGCGTGAGTACCCGGTTAATCGGTGCTCTGGTAATGGCGCATAGTGATGATGACGGATTGATTCTGCCTCCGAAGATCGCTCCGGTTCAGGTGGTGATTGTTCCTATTTACAAAGGGGATGAGCAAAAGGCGCTGATAGATGAAAAAGTACATGCGGTGGTGAAGAACCTGAAAGCAATGGGCATTTCGGTGAAATACGACGATAGTGACAATGCAAGACCCGGATGGAAATTTGCCGAATACGAAATGAAAGGGGTCCCGGTACGCATTGCTATTGGCGCCCGTGACCTGGAGAACAATGTGGTGGAAGTAGCCAGGAGAGACACCAAGGAGAAGAATACGGTAAGCATGGATGGTATAGAAACCTATATCAGCCAACTGCTGGAAGAAATACAGGTCAACCTGTTCAACAGGGCCAAACAGTTCCGTGATGAACATATTACCCGTACGGACAACTGGGACGAGTTTGTGCAGTTGCTGGATAACAAAGGCGGATTTGTATCAGCCCATTGGGATGGTACACCTGAAACAGAAGACAAGATCAAGGAACTCTGTAAAGCTACAATACGCTGTATCCCCTTGAATAACCCACAGGAAGAAGGAAAATGTATTTTAACAGGCAAACCTTCTGCACAAAGGGTGTTATTTGCCAGAGCATATTAGCATATTGAACAGATGAACAAGGAACAGATGAACCTGTCTGACGGCGGACAGGTGTTGAATGAAAATAGCTGATATTCTTCAGTTCCTTGCTCATCTGTTCGTCTGTTCATTTGTTTTCTAATTGTGTTTTATTTTCATGAAACAGAAACCGCTTCCGGATTATATGCAGCCTTATCTTGAGGGTAAGGTGTTGCTGTTTGATAAGCCACTTCGCTGGACCTCTTTTGATATGGTTCGTAAGATACGGAACCTGACAAGGGTGATGAAAATAGGGCATGCGGGCACCCTGGATCCGCTGGCCACCGGTTTACTGATCGTGTGTACCGGAAAGTTTACCAAGAAAATCAATGAATACATGGGGATGGAGAAAGAGTATACAGGAACTTTTACTCTTGGTGCCGTTACGCCTACGTACGATCTGGAAAGTGAGCCCCGCGACCACAAAGAGTATAACCATCTTACTGAGCAAGCCATTCACCAGGCTACCCAAATCTTTACCGGAGAGATCATGCAGGTGCCGCCCATTCATTCTGCCATCAAGCAGGATGGCAAACCTGTGTATCTGGCCGCCAGGAAAGGGGTGGATGTTAAACTGGAACCCCGGCCGGTTACGATCTATTCTTTCACGATAGAGAAATTAGAACTGCCTGTTGTGCATTTCCGCGTAGTATGTTCTACGGGTACTTATATCAGGAGTCTGGCCCATGATTTTGGTGCGGCCCTGGGTGTGGGCGGTTATATGAGCAGTTTGCGCAGGACCCGTATCGGCATGTTCCAAGTAGAAGATGCACAGAGCATCGAAAGTTTTGAAGAGGAACTGAAGCAACTAACTGTTGCATCAGAAGGGCAGGCCGATGCCTAACTGTAAAGCGTAGTTGGGAATCTTTAATCCATTGGCCCTGTTCTCTGTCCACTGAAATTTGTCCATCCAGCCATTGTTGTATTGTCTGGCAGGGTCCTTCACTTTATAAGCCAGGTCGAGCCTGATCAGGAAGTAGGAAAAATCTACCCGCACGCCGGTACCCACGCCGATCGCGAGATCACGCCCCAGGTTTTTAAAAGAGAATTTTGCTTCGGGGTCAATGGTATTGGTCTTCAAGTTCCAGATATTACCGATATCTGCAAACAAAGCACTCCCGATTTTAACGCCTGCAATGGTTGCCAGTGGGTAACGATATTCAATATTGGCTTCCAGCTGGAAGTCCCCAAAACGGTCGCGGTAACTGTTGGCGCTGGCACTGGCTTCGCTTTGCTTCGAACTGCCCAGTCCCAGCTGCCGCAATCCCCAGGCCCGCATACTGTATGGTCCACCGGCAGAGAATTGTTTAAAGAAGGGTAGGGTCCTGTCGCGAAGCGTATCATTTCCGTAATTATATCCCACTCCCGCAAAAGCCCGGAAAGCCAGTTCTGTCTTGCGCATTTTGATCGACTCGCGGTATTCAGCTTCCAGTTTCACATAACGGTAGATCTGATTTCGGATGCCGCCAAATAAACCGAACAAGCCACCTGCTTCTTCCAGTCCAACACGCATATAATGGCTCCGGTTCGGATTGTTGCTATTGATGAAATTTTTTATCAATGAAAGGCTCTGGCTGATCACCCTGCCTGAATTGAAAGAGGATCGTAAGAATGGGATGCTGTCGAACAAGCGCCGTAAACCATCCAGCGTATCGATGGAGTAAAGCTCCACATTCAATGGTTTGTACAGCCAGGTATTATTTCCTTTTTTCCATTCATATCCCCAACTGGTCACCAATGAACGCAGTTTGTAAAAATCCCTTCTATCCACATATGAGCCGTTGACAGAGAACAGTGTTTTTTTATTGTCGAGCCTGCTCAACGCGCGCCAGTTCTTGAAAGGAACGATGAGTTTGGGGAATGCGTACGTGTGTCCTACATTCACCAGGAATGTCTGCAGCAAACGGCTTTTGTCGCTGGTAAGCAGATTGAGCTCTACTCCCGTACGTAAAGTGGTGAGCGATTGCACTGCGCTTTTCCATACGTTTTTGTTATTGTAGGCGAAATTGGTGGAGATACCCCAGAGATTACCCAGACCGAAATCGGCTGTGTTGCGACTGCCTTCGAGGTCTACGGTGAAATTCTGTTTGATGGCGGGAGCCAGGAAAAAATAGACATCCAGGCTGTCTTTACTCCGGATCACCGGCCTGGCATCCACCTGTTGCCAGGCGCCGATCTGTCCGAGTGTGTTGATCGATTTGAAATAATCGTTCTCATTGTACAGGGAACCGTTGCGTAAAAAAGTATGTTCGCGCAGCGGGCGGTAATTGAAAAGCCCTTTTTTGTAACGAATGGTCATATTCCTGCGATGGGTTTCCAGGAAATCAGTCCGTTTCAGCAGGCTGTCCGGGATATCAGACATTTTAGTCTCCGGATAGTAGTACAGCTGACCAATATAGTATTGTTTTAGCCGGTTTGAATCGGTGATGGGCCTGTTGAAGATGGTAATGTCCCAGGTGGGATTTTCCCTTCTTGCTTTGGCCGCTTCTGCAATCAGCTGAGCCTGTTTAAAAGGGTCGAGTGTTAATTCAAGCAGGCGGGGATCGGTGGTATCGGCTTCTGCAAAAATATCATCACGGGTGAACAGAAAATATCCATTTTGCCGGTAAAGACTCACCAGCCTGTCCAGCTCAGCGCTGATCAAACCTTTGGTATAGGGTACCCCTTTTTTCAGCAGGGTGCTGTTTTCTTTTTCTTTGGTAAGCTGCTGCAGGGTGCTATCGCCCAGGGCAAAGGAAACAGAATCAATCGTGATATTCTTACCCACCTGGATACGCATATTGATCTTTGCGCGGATCTGTTCTTTTACGGTATCGATCTTCACGGAATCTGCATAAGTGGCGTAATAATATCCCTGCGAATTGAGGTAAGCATTCATCATCGCTACGGTGCGGGTGATATTGGCCGAATCGAATACCGGCGGGTTCTTGATCTTATAAAAAACTCCGAACTGCTGGATCTTTGGTACTTTCAGGCTGTCATCCCAGTAATTGACCAGTTCTTCGGACAAACGTTTTTTCTCATCTTTGGAAATATTTCCTTTGAGTTCGATCTTGTTATCGAATACAAAAGCTTTGTTGGTGGGTGGATTTTTGACGGTAGTAAAATTCACTATTGAACAGGAACTGAAGAGTACCAGCAGTAAGGAGAAACAGAGAAAAGAACGAATAAATATATTATGAAAGGTCAAACCCATACAGAATGTTAAGCAAGAATGAGCTCAAATATATCCAATCTTTGTGCCAGAAAAAACAAAGGCAGGAAGAACGGTTATTTATTGTGGAGGGTGCCAAGCTGGTAGAAGAGCTGTTACTCACCCAATATGAGGTGAAAGGTATTTATGCACTGCCTGCCTGGGCGGAGAAACACAGCCACTTGCCGAATCTGACCGTTATCACCGAACCGGAACTGGAACGGATCAGTAACCTGCAAACCCCCAACCAGGTACTGGCCGTAGTGGTACAGCCGGAGCAGGCTAACGGCCTGGAACTGGAGAACCAGCTTACTCTGGTGCTGGATAATATTCAGGATCCCGGTAATCTGGGTACCATCATCCGCATTGCCGACTGGTTTGGGATCCGGCAGATCGTTGCCAGTCCGGACACCGTTGAACTCTATAATCCCAAAGTGATCCAGAGTACCATGGGTAGTTTTGCCAGGGTGCAGGTATGGTATCAACCTTTGTTGTCCTTTCTGCAATCGGTGAAACTGCCGGTGTATGGTGCTTTGTTAAAAGGTAAGAACCTGTACGAAGAAGCACCGCTGAAAGAGGGTTTGTTGCTGATCGGAAATGAATCCAAAGGTATTGCGCCGGAGTTATTGCCATTCATTTCACATCCCATTACCATTCCCAGGATCGGTGGAGCCGAATCGTTAAATGCTGCGGTGGCTGCTGGTATCATCGTATCTCATCTTACCCGGGTAAAATAACCGGCTGCCCGATCTTACCGGAACTGTATCGCTTTTACCGGTTCTATCTTTTTGATGAGCCAGGTGGGAATGATCAGGGCCAGGTAACAGACCAGGGCTGTTACTGCGCATACCAGCGAGATCTGCCACCAGATAATCTTTACGGGAGCGGTGGATACATAGTAGGAGGCTTCATCCAGTGTAATAAAACCGGTGGACTGTTGCAGTAAACAGAGGCCTATACCCAGTATGAAACCTGCGCCAATACCGGTGAATGTGATCACGGTGGCATGGTAGAGGAATACTTTCCGTATCAACCCGTCTTCGGCTCCCAATGCCTTCAGGATGCCTACCATACGGGTTCGCTCCAGTATCAGTATCAGCAAACAGGTGATGAGGTTGATGATAGCCACCACCGACATCACGATAAAGATCACATCGCGGTTCATATCCTGTATGCTCAGCCAGTCAAAGATATTGGGATACACTTCGCGGATACTGCGGCTCATCCAGGCCGCGGGTAAGGCTTCGGACAAACGGTTGCTCACACTGTCGATGCTGCTGTGTTCTTTCAGGAAGATCTCATAGCCGCCTGTCTGGTCGGGTGCCCAGTCGTTCACCCGGCGTATCAGGTCCAGGTCGCCCAGCACAAATAGTTTGTCGTATTCTTCGATGCCCGTTTTGTAAATACCTACCACTGTCAGTTTCCGGTAGGTCCTGGCACCATCGGTTCCGGAAATAAAATAAACGGTAATGGTATCCGACAGATTAATCTTTAGCTGGGCCGCCAGTTGCTTCGATAACAGGATCTCTTTGCTGTAACCGGCTGTATCAAATCGGATCCATCTGCCCTCTGACAGGTAAGGATGTAAACGACTGCTGTCATAATCCCGTTCAACGCCTTTGAGCAATACCCCTTCAATCTCCTTATTTTTTTCCAGTACGGCCGATTTGGTGGCAAAACCCTGCAGTTGCAGAACATCCGGGTCCCGCCTGATCAATGCCTCAATGGATGTGTCCTTGTTGATGGCCGTTTCTTCGGCTACCAGTGATTTGTTGGGTTCGTATTTCTGTACGCGTACATGTCCCCAGAAGCTGAATACTTTTTCTGATACCGTTCGCTGGAAACCGTTTACAAAAGATAGCGTAATGATCATCGCCATTACGCTGAGCGCTGTTGCGGTAACAGATAAGCGGATGATGAACCGCGAGAAGGTTTTCTGTCGGTTAAACGCGATCCTTTTGGCAATATGAAAAGCCAGGTTCAACGGCACGATTTTGGTTGCACCAAAACTACACAGCTGCAGGCAATGCCCCAAAAGCAATTGGTTACAGAAATGTTGTATGTTTAAGCTTGAATGGCACATATGCGAAACCTTTTCTTTTGGGTACTATTGATAGCAGGTATGGGCAAGGCAACTGCACAAAGATTGCCAGACCATGTTTATATGCCGGAGATACGCACCCCCAGGCTGTTTCAGCAGAATAACCAGCAAAGTATGGCCCTGATCACGCTGAATTCTTCAGACCTGCTGGAACTGCATTTCGACGATATGAGCGGGGTCCCTAAAAATTACTATTATACCTATGTACTGTGCAATGCCGACTGGACGCCGGCTGATGTGAGCCCGTTCGATTATATCAAAGGTTTTCCGCAGAACCGTCTCAGTCAATACCGGGTTTCTACGGTTACTGCCAGCCGATATGTACATTACCAGGCATTGTTGCCGGATCGGAACTGTATGCCTTCGAAAAGCGGCAATTACCTGCTGAAAGTATACCTGGATGCGGATACGTCCAGACTGGCTTTTACCAAACGGATGCTGGTAGTGGATAACCGGGCCAGTGTGGGGGCGCAGGTACAGCAGCCTTTTGATAATGAGATCCTGCGCACCCACCAGAAGATACAGGTGGCGGTGAATACGCAGCAACTGAATATACTGAGCCCGCAGCAGACCAAACTTGTGATCCTGCAGAATAACCGCTGGGACGATGCGATCAGGGATATACAACCGACTTTTATCCGCGGTAAGATGATGGAATACAATGCAGAGCAGGACTGCATTTTCCCCGCAGGGAAAGAATACCGCTGGGCTGATCTGCAGAGTTTCCGTTTCCTGAGCGACAGGATGGACCGGGTTGATAAAACCAGGGAACCGGTTGATGTATATCTGAAACCTGATCTGGAAAGAAATAATCTCCGTTACCTGTTTTTCCGCGACCGCAATGGCTGGGATGAGATCAACACAACAGAATCGCTGAATCCCTGGTGGCAAACAGATTATGCATATGTGCATTTTACTTTTGCCCCTGCCAACAGGCAGCCTTTTGCCGGAAGATCGGTGTACCTCTTGGGATCCTGTACCGGTAACCAGATTGGGGATACTTCGAAGATGGACTATGATGCGGCCCGGGGACTGTACACCAAGACCATCTTGCTGAAACAGGGCTATTACAGTTATGCTTATGTGACCAAAAACGATCAACATCCGGAAGAAAAAGCGGAGCCATCGTTAACGGAAGGAAATTACTGGGAAACGGAGAATGAATATACTGTCCTGTTTTATTATCGTTCTTTCAGTAGCCGTCATGATGAATTGGTGGGGATCCGTTCAGTGAATTCACGTAATGAGCGGCCGGTTTTTTGAATGCATGTATGTACGGGATATTTATTTCAGTCAGAATCCTTCAAAAAAATAGTTGAATTAGCCTGTCAACCCTTATTTTTGCGCCGGCAGGTCTCGCACGACCAGCTCCTGCTGAACCTCCCCAGGGCAGGAATGCAGCAAGGATAAGCGGTTGAGCGGTGCGATGCGAGTAGCCTGCCATTTTTTTTCTTCTACTCGAAAAATGGCTGATGTGCGAATGATCGGAATGCAAAAGAATTATTCATCCGACAAATCCGTAATCCGTTAATTCATAATCTGCAATACCAATATGAAATTTTTTATTGACACGGGTAACCTGGCCCAGATTAAGGAAGCCAATGATTTAGGAATTCTGGATGGTGTAACCACCAATCCAAGTTTAATGGCCAAAGAAGGGGTTAAAGGCGAGGAAGCCATTGCCCAGCATTACAAAGCCATTTGCGAACTGGTGGATGGTGATATCAGTGCGGAAGTGCTGTCTACCGATTTTGCCTCCATGGTGGAAGAAGGTAAGAAACTGGCTGCCATTCATCCCAATATCGTTGTAAAAGTCCCTATGATCAAAGATGGTATCAAAGCCATCAAGTGGTTCACCGATAATGGTATCCGTACCAACTGTACGCTGGTATTCTCGGCCGGGCAGGCCATACTGGCTGCCAAAGCGGGTGCTTCCTATGTTTCTCCATTCATTGGTCGTATTGATGATAGCGGCTGGGATGGAATGGAGCTGATCGGTCAGATCCGTCATATTTTTGATGTACAGAACTACAAAACAGAGATCCTGGCTGCCTCTATCCGCAACCCGCTGCACATCATCAAAGCGGCTGAACTGGGCGCTGATGTGTGTACCTGTCCGCTGGACTCTATCCTTGGCCTGCTGAAACATCCGTTAACAGATATCGGCCTGGCTAAATTCCTGGAAGACGCTAAGAAAATGTAATACCAACGAATACACAATTGATAAGAAAACCCACCATTCGGTGGGTTTTCTATTGTTGACTACTATAAGTCCATCACTTTCCTTTCCCGGCTGCTTTCCCTGGCCGCTTCAATGATCTGCATCACATGGATACCATCGGTGGCTGATACCGGAACCGGTTTCCCGTGGCGCAACGATTGATAGATGCCTTCATAATAGCCGTAATAATTTCCCTGCAGGGTGGGTACTTTTTCACGAATTACCTGACCGTTTTTTTCAGTATGCAACAATCCCTGTTCCGATATGGGCTCTGTTCCCCAATCTGTGAGGTTGGGTTTCTCATTGGCCAGCAACCGGGTTTCCTGCACGTCTGCACGCGTCTTCAGAAAAGATCCTTTGCGCCCATGTATCACATACGAAGGAAAGGGCTCGCGCACCTGGTATCCCGATTTTAAACGAACGCGCAGCAGGGGATAATACAGCAGTATCTCAAAATAATCATCAACCTGTGAACCCGGCCGGGTAATGCGGATATCCGCAAAAACAGCTTGCGGCATGCCGAACAAATAAAGGGCCTGGTCTATCAGGTGCGGTCCCAGATCACTGACGATACCTGCACCCGGCGCAGCGATTTCTTTGTGCAGTTTAGGACTCAATTCATCTTTAAAACGGTCGAAATGGATCTCTGCTTCCATGATCTCGCCCAGCCAGCCTTCCTGAACGATTTGTGTAACGGTTGCAAAGTCACTGTCCCACCTGCGGTTCTGAAATACTGAGAGCACCAACTGCTGCTGTTCTGCCAATGCGTTCAGTTCTATAGCTTCAGCTACAGTTGTGGTAAAGGCTTTCTCTACCACAGCATGTTTGCCTGCCAGTAATACCTGTTTGGTGAAATCATAATGGGTTCCGGTAGGGGTATTGACGACTACTAACTCTATGGACGGATCGGTCAGTATTTCTTCCAGTGAACGGTAGATCCTGGCCTTCGGATAAAATTCGGCTGATGCTGATCGGCTTCTTTCCCAGATACCGGTCAGTTCGAATCCTTTGTGCAGATCGATGAAAGGGGCATGGAAGACCTTTCCAGACATGCCGAAGGAAAGTAGGGCTGTTTTAATGGGAGACATAGGGAGTAATGAGTGAATGAGTGGATGAGAGAATGAGTGAATGATCGATTGGGTTAAAATTATAAAACCTGCTCCAATTTGGGGCAGGTTTTATGTGATGAGATTACGATAACGGTTTAGTTGGTTGTGGTGGAGGCGGGTTTTTCGCGTTCTTTCATTTTATCGAGATAAGAGACCCCGTTGCTGATCCATTTTTCTGCGGGTTTGCCCAGCAGGTAATGATCGAACCACTCTCTTTGTTTTTTCTGGTAGTCGATCTGGTTCTCTTTTTTGGCAAGACCATGGTTCTCGTCTGCATATACCAGCATCACATGCGGTTTTTCCATCCGGCGCATAGTGCCGTACATTTCGATGCCCTGGTGCCAGTCAACCGCCCCGTCCTTATCGCCAAAAGCCACCAGCAAAGGTGCTTTGATCTTACCGGCATTGAACATGGGTGAGTTACGGATATGCGCATCAGTTCTTTCATACCAGGGACCATCAAACCTGCCCTGACTGGTTTCGAAGATCTTCTGATCGGGTGTACCGCTGTTCCAGTAAATGCTCATGGACATGCTGATCAGGTCTGTGAGCGGAGCTCCGGCGCAGGCAGCTTTGAAGATATCTGTCTGTGTGATGATAAAAGAGGTCTGGTAAGCACCCCAGCTATGTCCCATCAGGCCTACTTTGTCTTTGTCGATCATACCTGTTTTTAGAACCTCTTTTACAGCAGGCACCACGCAGTTCACAGCGCTGGTGCCGGGTTCGTTGGTCTCATATACAATGTCGGGCCGGAATACAAAATAACCATTGGTGGTGAAATTGGTGGTATTGTAAGGGCTCCGCGCTGATGGATTGGTGTAAGTATGAACAGTATTCGACAACAGCTCATAGATATAAACGATCATCGGGTATTGTTTACCTGGCTCATAGTTGGCAGGATAGAACAGCGCGCCCTGCATTTTTTTGCCCTTGGTATTGGTATAGCTGATCAAGCGGCTCTTACCCCAGTAATAATTATCCTGCTGTGGATTGGTGCCGGTGACCTTTTTTTCGTTGTTGAAATTATCGCTAACAAAAAGTTCGGGCGATAAATGAAAATCCTGTTTTACATAAAGGAAACTGTTGGCATCCCTGGCTTTTGTCAGGCGACTGATGGAGAGATCTTCGAAAATGAGTTTGTCGGTTTTCCCGTTCTCCCATTTGTAATAACCATACTTTTTACTTTTATCGCCATAGGCGGAAAAATAGATCGCTTTGCTATCGTCCAGGTAAGGTTCTTCAAAATCGGTCCGATATACGCGGAACATGATCTCTTCCTTTTCTCCCTGCGTTAATTTTCTTCCCCCACTGCCATCTGGCTTCACTGCCCAGATATTGTACTCGTCATACAATAAGAGTTCCTTGTCGGATTTGGTCCATCCTCCAACACCCACCGGTGGCCTGGTAGCAGGATGATCGTCGCGTATATCCTGGAAATCCGTTTTTATGTTTTGGGTAATGTTGGTATTCCTGGCCGCAGCGATATCATATACCCACCAATGTTTGTCTCTGAAATAATACAGGTATTTGCCGTCAGGAGAGGGGCGGGGACCGGTGTAGGCACCTGCCAGCGATTTTTCATACAATAATTTCTCTTCGCCGGTTTGCGTATTCACCAGGTAAAAATCCGCATAGTCTTCTTTAAAAGCGGGTTTGTATTTTTTGTTGGTGGAAGTGATGGCAAATTTCTGGTTGCCGGTCAGTAATGCATCGGGTGTGTTCTCTTTCGCCAGTTGGTAGAACTGTCCGTTGCCCAGGTTCCATACAGACAGGTAACTGGCTTCCTTGTCCTGTGGAAACATCACTTTCTGTCGTGGTTGTACTTCTGGATCCTTCCAATGCCAGATATCCACTGCAGGTAATTTTTCATCAACGGCAGGTCTCTTTGCTGCCAGCATTTTTGTGCTGTCTGTTTTGCTTTTGCTGCTGTCCGTATTCTTTTTGTCCTCTTTTTTGGATTTCAGGGTCCAGGTCTTCAGGCCAAAGAAAACGGCACTCATGTCATCACTGAGCCTGAGTGCAGAACCGTTATAGATCCGCATGTTTTTCGGAAAACCAGCTACGGTGGTTGGGTCAAAGACCTGTAATGCAAGATTCTTATAAATATCCGTGTAACTGTATACCATGGCGTTCTCTTCCTCGTGTGTATCCTTCTTAAAGGTCTTGAAGAAGCTGAATCCATCACCCTCTTTCTGCCAGGTAAGTTTTGAGAAACGGGTTGTGTCGCTGGCCACCACTTTTAAGGTATAGTGATTCAGGTTGAACAGTTCCACAGAGTTTCCGGCGATATTGGCCGATTCTGTGATATAGGCAAGGAAATCACTTTTTTTGTTGAAGGCATAGTCGGTGACATTGCCAATGGTTCGGGTGGAATTATCCGCCAGGTTTTTCAGCAACAGTACACTGCCTTTTTCCTTATTCTCTTTCGGAGGAGACAGGTACACGGCGAGGAACTTTCCATTGCGTGAAAACCCGAACCGGGATATGTTCTGCACGGTTTCTTTTTTACCCGTTTCCAGGTTCAGTAGTCCCATTTTGTATTCGATGGGTTTACCCTGGTCTCGAAGTCTCTCTGCTTCTTTGAACGGCAAACCAATACGGTAGGCCAACCATTTGTTGTCTTTAGAGAACTCCGGTGCGCTGGCAAACTCCAGTTTATAGGATTTGCCGGTGCTTCGGTTGGTAACGAACAGCGTGTCGTTATCCTCCTGCACCAGTAGCTGGTAAGCTACCCATTCACCATTGGGTGAGAGGTCGTTGGCACCAATGCTTTGCCATTTGCCGTAATCGTCTACGGGCAATGTCTTTTTTTGTTGTGCCAGGGCACTGCCTGTTACACAGCTGGCCAGTAACAGCACAAGAAAGAACTTCCTGAACATAAGCGTATAGTTTTAACCAAGATAACCAAACTTGCTGATGCAGCTACCCGCTTGTTGTATGGAAGCTTATTTATATACATTAACATAGTATTTGCAGTTTTATTTTTCCATTATGTTGAAAAGCTGTACATTTGCACCCTGAAACCGAGAACGTATTATTAAAGACTCTCATGGGTGATGTTATCTGGAGTTTCTTCTAACGATTGAACTGGTTCTTTCCCCCTTTCTGCTCGGTATAAAACATAACAGTAAAAAATAGAAATATTATGAAGAATAATGTCATGCCCTCTATTGTCCAGATCGAGGCAAATCAATTGAAGCAACTGGTAAGCGAAGTAAAAGAAACCGTTGCAACCGGTGTACTTCCTGTAAATCGCAAAAAGGTCAACCACCGTTTCGGTGCTGTTGATATGTGGAAACTGCGCCGTGGTATGAAAACCACTCGTGTGGCATGCCGCCTGTTCCTGTAACAGCCGGTCAGCTGATTCCAGGCTGTGATACGCCTTGTTTACGGGGTATCCTGCAGCTGTTTTACAGAAAATCATACCGTTCACCGATAATAATCCTCTAACGCCCGAATAATCAGTTTTGCGCTGGTAAGGACAAGTAGTTTTATCCTGTTAAAGGTTACAACTCGGTGGCATAGCAATCGGTACCGGGTAAATAATCCGAAGCCCCTGAGAAGGGGCTTTTTCTTTTAGAGCTGTTTGCAGAGTATTACCATACCCCGGTATATTTCTTTCATATTTTCAAAAGGTAATACCAGCCTGCCGTGTTCTGTAAATCCCATCTTTTTGTAAAAACGGATGGCATCAAGACTGGTGTCCATCGCTTTCAGAAAAATAAGCTGTTGGTTGTGCTGCCGGGCAATTGCTTCACTTAATTCCATCAACTGCTTACCGATCCCTTTTCCCGTAAAGGCTTTGTGCAGATAGATCCTTTCGATCTCCAACCCGGTTTTGTTTTCACAAACATGGCATACGGACTGCAGTTTTAGTTTGAGATAACCTTCGGGCAAACCTTTGTCGTTGTAAACGATATAATGCAGGTTGTTAGGATCGGCCAGCTCTGCCTGCAGTTTGTCTTCCGGATAGGCATATTCATTCATATACCATTCTGCTCCGCCGGGATACCATAAATGCAGGTAATGCTCCACATAAATGGCTTTAGCCAACCCGGAAAGTTCTGCTGCTTTCGACTTGTCTATCTGTTGAATGTTCATACGGTCTTCTTTTCGGTCCAGCTGAAATCCGCTGACCTGGGCATGCTGTTAAATACCTGCCGGAAGGATTCCGGCGGTACGGCCAGTTTACGGGTAGCAGTATCGATCCAGGCTCCGTCGATGGTGATGATGGCGCTGAGTGTATTACCGTTCTTCCAGATTTCGTGTATCATGGTCCAGCGACTCATGTCATGGGTGCTTTTCACCATTTTCAAGGAAATCTCCACTTTGTCGCTGAAATGGATTTCCCTTTTGAACATACATTCCTCGCGGAACAGGATGGGGCCTATCTGGTTCTGTTGCATCACAAAAGGGGTAAGTCCGTGTTCTGTCATGAACGCTACCCGAACAAAAGCGCCGAAATCGTAATATACAGAATGACGCAGATGAAAATTCGGGTCAATATCGCTCCATCTGATCTCGATCTGTTTGCTATATCCATTCATGTAAGAGTCTTTTTCTGAGTGCTAAATTCTGCTATGTTTACCATTCAATTCAAAATTATGCGGGAAACAGAGAAAATATGTCATTTATTTGACGATCTGCAGCAGGGTGATTGCTGGGTAGGACTGAACATGCAGCAGGTATTGGAGGGCGTATCCAACAGCACCGCAGTTCAGAAACTGCATGAGAAAGGTAATTGTATCTGGCAACTCGTTAACCACATCATTTACTGGCGAAAAACTGTGATGATCCGTTTACAGGGAAAGAATGCACAGCCTCCTATGCCCGACATGTACCTGCCTGATCAACCGGATGATGACTCCTGGCAAACCACACTGGCACATTTTGAAGAGGTTTACCGCCAACTGCACCAGGTGATCACAAGGTTTGATGAGTCATCACTTGATAAGGCATCGCCCATGAAAGGGCAGACCTATTATCAGTTGCTGATGGGATGTCTGCAACACGATGCCTATCATATGGGGCAGATGCAGTTGATCAAAAAAGCCCTGTAAAAATACAGGGCCTGCGACATAACAGATATGTACACATGAGAAAGCTCTTTACCACAAAGGTTTTCCCTGGTAAAAGTCGAGCACTTTTACCCGTAACAGGTAATCATATTTGGCTGCAATGAAATTGGCATTGCTTCTGTCCACATTGTTCTTCGCGATCATATATTCTACGGAAGTGTTCACACCCGCATTGAAACGGACTTCAGCCGCTTTGAAAGAAATGGTAAAATCCTCCAGTTGACGTGCCAGGGTCTGGTAGCGTTCAAAAGCGGTATTCATATTGATATAGGCCTGGTCAACCGATTGCCGCAGCTGTGTTTTGACCGTCTGAGCCTCAAAGCTGGTCCTTTTCTCGGCGATCTTAGCCTGGTTCATATTGCTGCGCGCACGTAATCCGTTCAGGATCGGGATCTGCAGGCCAATGCTCAATGAAGAGTTCAGGTTGTTGGTCCATTGGTCTCCATAGGTGATCTTATGGCTCTGGTAATTGCTTTGCGGTGCAAATACAGGGAGTTTGCTGCCGCTCAGGTCTACATACTGATTGGTGGGCATATCGGTAGTGCTGATCAGTTCCTGCCGGGTGGCCACGCTGGAATAATTGGTGCCGAAACCTCCGTTAAAACTGAGCGTGGGCAATAATTGCGCTTTGGCCGACAGGTATCTTTTCTGTGCGCTTTGTTTCCGGTATTCGGCTGCTTTTACCAGCGCCAGCTGTTGTGTGGCTGCCTGGTAAATATTATCGGCTGTGCCATCGTATAAAATAGGTGTAACGGGTGAAGCGAGTGCCTCCAATTGGAGGGATGCCTGGTAGGGCATGTTCATCATCTGCGACAGGTTGATGCGTGCAGTCTCCAGCTGGTTCTTCACATTGATCACACCCAGCTGGTCGGATGCAAGCTGACCTTTCAGGTCGTACAATACGGCCGGGGCGATGGCGCCACTGGCATTCAGCGTTTCGAGCCGGGCCACCTGGGCCTTGGTAACTTCTACCTGGTTGCGTGCGATGGAGAGCTGTTCCTGTGCACTCAGCACCTGCAGGTAGGCCAGTATCACATTGATGGTGATATTGTCTTTGGCCTGCTGCCAGTCCATTTCACTGGCTTTGGCAGACAGTTCATTCTGCCGGATCATATTCTGTATGGCAGAACCGTTCCAGAGGGTGACGCTGGTATTGATGTTGTAGTTCGCGAAATTGATCTGCTGGTTGGCATAAGTGTTGGTGAAAGGATCGATGCTGCGGCCCTGGTTGATGCCATGGTTCACTGCTCCCGAGATAAAGGGTAACTGGCTGGCTTTTGCCTGACGATAGATCACTTTGTCGGACTGTGCCTGGTATTCAGCCTGTCTTACCTGCAGGTTGTTTTGGATGGCCCTCTCAATACATTGTTTCAGTGTGAGTACGCCGTTGTTCGTATCCGTGTTCTGTGCACTGCTTCCGATGCTTAACAGTAAACACCCTACCCATGTGATGCCCGTAAGAAGTCTTTTTTTCATATGCGCTATGCCATTTAATTTTTTTCGATCCTGCCATCGAGCAGGTTGATGATCTGGTTGCCGTATGCGGCATTTTTCTCTGAATGCGTTACCTGTATGATGGTAACGCCCTCTTCCTCGTTGATCTTTTTGAAAAGTTCCATGATCTCTTCGCCCTGTTTGGAATTGAGATTTCCCGTAGGTTCGTCTGCCAGTAATAGTTTGGGTTTGGCTATCAGTGCCCTGGCAATCCCAACCAACTGCTGCTGACCACCGGATAACTGGGACGGGAAGAGATCTTTTTTACCCACTATGTTGAACCGGTCGAGCATATCCGCTACCATGGATTGCCGTTCCGCTGTTTTGATCTTCTGATAGAGCAGGGGTGTTTCAATATTCTCATAAACGGTCAGCTCATCAATGAGGTGGTATGCCTGGAAGACAAAACCGATATTCTGTTTGTACAGGTCGGAACGTTGTTTCTCTTTGATCTGGAACACATCCTGTCCTAAAAAGCGGTAATTGCCTTCGGAAGCTTCATCCAACATGCCGATAATGTTCAGCAGGCTGGATTTACCCGATCCTGAAGGGCCCATAATGGAAATGAATGCTCCTTCCTCAATACCAAGGTTGATGTCTTTCAGGATGAACACCCGGTTATTCCCGTTGTTATGCCATTTGTAGATTTTTTCTAACTGGATCATAGTCGGTTGTATCGTTAAGGTCGAAAGTCAAAGTTTATGCCATCTTTACAAACCCTTGCCAGGAAAGGATTTTGTGAATTATTGCTATTGGAAGGTGTACGAAAACGGACAGTTGCTGTCTGTGTTCGTACATGTCTATTCTGTTCGTAAACTGTTCACCGGGTTGCTCCGTGCCGCTTTAAGTGCACGGAAAGTCACCGTAAGCAAAGCCAGGGTGATGGTAGCGATACCCGTTATAGCAAAGACACTCCAATGAACTGTGATCCGGTATGAGAAATCCTGCAACCACTGGTTGACCGCCCACCAGCCAATGGGGAAGGCCAGCAGAAATGCAAGCAATGCCAGCAGGATAAACTCTTTAGACAGGATGGTTACGATCTGGAACAGGGAGGCCCCCAGCACTTTTCGGATACCGATCTCTTTAATCCTTTGCTGCGCCGCAAAAGACGACAATCCCAATAATCCCAAACAGGCCAGCAATATGGCGATGCCGGCAAATACCGACAGTACCTTTGCCAGCCGGTTCTCGCTTTCGTAGAGTTCATTGAATGCGTCGTCCATGAACCGGTATTCAAAAGGCCTGTGCGGCACCATTTTTCTCCATAGTTCTCCCATGCTGGTGATCGCCAATGGCAGGTTGTTACCATCCAGTTTCACCAGCATCTGTGAACTCCTGGAGGATGGGAAGAGTACCAATGGGTTGATTTTATCGTGCAGCGACCTGAAATGAAAATCTTTAATCACGGCTTTCACATAACCGGGCCTGTCATCGCCAAGAAACATCTTTTTACCGATGGCGGTCTGTGCCGTCCAGCCCAATTCTCTGGCAGCAGACTCGTTCAGTATGAATTGATAGGCCGGATCTTCGGGATGTTTCAATTCGTCTGCATTTTCCATGTCCTGTTGTGTCAGATCACTTCCGGCAATCAGTTGCAGACCGGTCGTTTTCACATATTCCTCGTCAACAGGCGAAGCTGTCACGGAAACTATTCCATCCGGTGGCATCGCATCACTCCGCATATGGTATCCGCCTTCTATCATGGTGGGGTTGCTCACGGCCCTGGATACAGCAAGGATACCTGTTTTCTTTTTCAATTCGGTTTTGAGGGTGGGGTAGTTCTCCAGCATTTTCTGATCCAGCGGTAATAGCAATACATGCTCCCGATCATATCCCAGGTTCTTGCTGCGGATATAATTCATCTGCTGCTGTATGACCAGGGTGGCAACGATCAGGAATACAGAGATCATGAATTGGAAAACGATGAGCGACTTTCTGACCAGCAGCCCCGAACTGCTGTTGCGGAACAGCCCTTTCAATACTTTGATCGGTTGAAAACCAGACAATACCACTGCAGGATAACTTCCTCCTGCAAAACTGACGATGATCCATACAGCCAAGAGGAAAGACAGGTTCACCGGCGTGAATAGTGCCGAATAACTGATATGCTTGTCTGCTAGTCCGTTAAACCAGGGAAGTGCCATCGCCACCAGGATCAGGCTTACCAGCAGGGCAATCAGGCATAGCAGTAGGGATTCGCCGATGTGTTGCCAGAATACCTGCCATTTATCGGCGCCCAGTACTTTGCGGATGCCTACTTCCTTAGCCCTTTCAATAGAGCTGGCCGTACCGAGATTGATATAGGTAAAACAGGCGATAAATAAGATCAGCAAGGCTACTGCACAGATAATATAGATATAGGTGATGCTGTTGTTGGGTTCAAAACCGGGATAAGGTGAGTATAAATGTATTTTAGTAAAAGGCTCCAGTTCAAATGAAACATAGGTATTGGGCTGGTCGGCCATTTCTTTTTTCATGAACCCGGGTATCTTGTTCTGCAGGGAGATGAAACTGTTCTCATCTCTCAGCAGCAGGTAGGTAGTATAGTTTGCATTCCAGTAAGTTGTTTCCTGGATTTCCCCCATGGAAGAGAAGGACGCCAGGAAATCAAATTTTATCTGTGAACTTTCCGGGCAATCCTGTATGATACCTGTGATGAGGTAGGGCGTTTGCGAAGCACTGATCAGTAGCGTCTTGCCAACCGGATTGGTATTGCCGAAATACCTGCGTGCTGTTGTTTCGGTAAGGAGTATCTTGTTAGGACCAGCCAGCGCAGTGCTGGTGTTTCCCTGGCGTAACCGGAAGGAGAATAGGTCAAAGAAAGTGGAATCTGCGTACATGAATTTCTTTTCATTGAATACCTTATCCTCGAATTTTACGATCCGGCCAGACTGGTACATACGAACCGCTGATTCCACTTCGGGAAAATTACGTTTGAAAACGGGGGCTACTTTTGTACTGGTGTAGTTGCCCTTGTTTATTTTTTCACCAAAACTGTAGGACATGATGACGCGGGCTATTCGGTTGCCTTTTTGTTGAAAACGATCATAGCTCAGTTCGTTTTGTATATATAAACCCATCAGTATGCAACAGGTGAAACCTATGGTGAGCCCCACTAGGTTGATAAATGTGAAGAATCGGTTCTTCTGAAAACTTCTGAGGGCGGTTTTGAGATAATTTCGGATCATATTTGTGAGTAGTGAGTAGTGAGTAGTGAGTAGTGAGTAGTGAGTAGTGAATGTGGACTACCTACTCACCACTCACTACTCACGTAGATCATTCTGTTCGTAAACTTTTTACAGGGTTGGCGATAGCTGCACGGATGGCCAGTATACTGACAGTAAGCAGGGCAATGGCGGCGGCTATGCTGCCTGCAGCCACAAAGATCCACCAGCTTACCGGAATGCGGTAGGCGAAATCTGCCAGCCATTGACTCATGGCGTACCAGGCAACCGGGAAAGCGATCAGTGCTGCCAGTAATACCAGTTTCATGAAATCTTTGGATAACAGGAACACAATACTGCCTGTTCCTGCACCCAGCACTTTGCGTACGCCGATCTCTTTGATCCTTTGTGTAATGGCAAAGGAGGAGAGTCCCAGCAGACCCAGGCAGGCTATCAGTATGGCAATACCCGCGAAGATGGTGAACAACCGGCCCTGCCTCTGTTCAGCCTGGTACAGCTTGTTGTAACTGTCATCTACGAATGAAAATTCAAAAGGGATCTCCGGTAAATACGTTTTCCATATTTTCTCGATGGAGGCCACTGCTTCTTTGGTGTTGTTGCCAGCTATCTTGACAGAGAGGGCGTTGTAGAAATTAGGAAGTGCCGGGTTGGGCATCGACAAAACCATCGGAGCGATACGCTGGCGCAGTGATTCGAAGTGGAAATCCCGGACAACCCCGATCACTTTACCGCGGGTGCCGCCATAGGAGAAATTCCGCCCGATCGCTTTTTCTGCTGAAGGCCAGTCCAGCACTTTTACTGCGGTTTCATTCAGCAGGAAATTGGCGGTATCTGTAACGATCGCTTTGGAGAAATTCCTTCCTGCGGCCATGTCAATACCGTAAGAAGGAATAAAATCCTGGTCTATGGCAAGGTATTTCAGTTCCGCATTAACGGGCTGTAAGGAGTCGCCGGACTCGGCGGCTGCATTCTGCGAGTCGAGCAGGCGACCCGTAGGGATGCGTGAGGAACGTCCGATGGTTTGTATATGCCTTTGTGTAAGTATGTCATTCCTGAAAGCTTCATACTGACTGCTGCTGGTAAAATAGTAGGGAAGTGCAAGCACTTGTTCCTTCTGATAACCCAGTTTGGCCTGTTGCATATACCGGAGTTGCTGGAACACGATGGCTGTAGTAATGATCAATACGATGGAAATCCCAAACTGTGTCACCACCAGTGCCTGTCGGAATGAAAGGCTACGGCCGCCAGCCCTGAATAAACCTTTCAGCGTTTTGACGGGTTGAAAAGAAGACATGAACAGGGCAGGGTAGATACCCGATGTAATACCTACGATAAAAGGGACCAGGATCACCGGAGCCATGTATTTCCAGTTCAGAAGCATACGTCCTGTTAATGCCAGATCCGATAAACGGTTGATCCAGGGTAAAGTTATCCAGGCGATCAATACAGCCAGTATCATGGCTATCCAGGCGATCAATACGGACTCGCTAAGGAATTGTACGATCAGTTCACCTTTCCCGGCTCCCGCTACTTTGCGGATCCCGATCTCTTTTGCCCTGAGTGCAGAACGGGCTGTGGCCAGGTTCATATAATTGATACAGGCGATCAACAGTATAATCAGAGCGATCACAGCGAAGATGTACACACGGGTGATATCTCCATTCTCCTCTGCTTCATAATCTGTATGTGAGTATAGGTGGATGTCGGTTAGTTTCTGTATCCCCAGACTGGTAAGCTTCGAGAACTTCACGGTAGGAGGTGCGCCAGGAAAAAAAACGTGTTTGTCGATGAATGCCGGGAACTGCGCTTCTATCTGCTTAACAGGATACTTTTCGGGGATCAGGAAATAAGTGAAGAAGGAATTGTTGCCATAGTTTGTCAGTAATTGCTTCTCGCCATATACTGCAGAATCTTTCAGGGTATTAAAAGATACCATGATCTCTGGGTGAATATGTGAGTTGGACGGGAACGAGCGGAATACACCCGTTACTTTCAGGTTGAACTGATTGTTGATCTTAATAATCTTGTTCAATGCTTCTTCATTACCGAAATATTTCCTGGCGATTTTTTCTGAAACCATTACAGTGAATGGATCCTGCAGGGCTTTTTGCGGGTTACCCTTGGTTACATCCACATCAAATACGTCGAACAGGTGTTCGTCGGCAAAAAATAATTGTGTTTCGTTGAAAAGTTTCTCCCCGTATTTGACGGGTGTTTTCCCGCTGGGCAGCAGCCTCGTCACTTGCTGGATATCCGGAAAATCATTTTTTAACAGTGGCCCAAAGGGTGGCGCAATGGTGCTGAGTCTGAGCGTAACCGTACCATCCGGATTATTGAAATTCCGGGTTACCCGGTAAATGCGATCGGCTTTGCTGTGGTATCTGTCGTAACTGGTCTCGTGTATGATATAAATGCTGATGAGCAGGCAGCAGGCCAGCCCCATGGTCAGCCCAAAGAGGTTGATGAACGAGATGAACCGATGTTTCATCAGGTTACGCCAGGCCATTTTCAGGTAGTTCTGTATCATAAGTCGTATTTTTAATGATACCCGGCGAACATGGATTCGCCGATATCTGCTATTCGCTTCTTAATGTTTTTACCGGATTGGTTAGTGCTGCTTTCGTGGCATTCATACTGACTGTCAGCAGTGCGATCACCAGCATTAGTAGGCCTACTGCAAAAAAGATCCAGATAGAGACCACTACGCGATAACTGAAATTCTCCAGCCAGCGGTGCATGCCCCACCAGGCGGTAGGTATGGCAATCAGGAAAGCAATGGCTACCAGGTACAGGAATTCTTTCGACAGCAATAACAACAGTTGTTGTAAGGAAGCTCCCAGCACCTTACGGATACCAATCTCTTTTTTTCTTCTTTCTATCGATGAAGACACCAGTCCGAATAAACCGAGGCAACAGATAAAAATACCCAGACCGGCAAAGATCACGGATAAACGTCCGATCAGCTGTTCTGTCTTGAATTTCTGGTTGAATTCATCATCTGCAAAGCTAAATTCGAAAGGGAAGGCAGGACTGTATTTTTTATAGATGGATTCAATAGAAGCCATGGTCTTACGTATATCGGCCTTTTCGTTGATGCGGATATTGATGTAGCGAGACCACCTGTCTTCATAACGGAACATCAGCGGAGCAGCTGATTCGTAAGGGGAACCCATGATCATATTATCTACTACGCCTACGATCTCCATATTTCTTCCCGCCCAGTTTACGGCAGTGCCAATGGGGTTTTTCAGTCCCATCAGTTTAATAGCTTCTTTGTTGAAAATCACACCCAGACTGTCACCTCTTCTGAAATCACGTCCTTCCGTGATCCTTGCCTGCAGGGTTTTGGTGAGATCCACATCTGTGAACATGAACCCGATGATCAGGTTATTGCTAACAGGTGCATTGATTGCTTTTACACCTGAAGTGAATCCGAAGATGTTAGAGGGCGGACTGGAAGCGCGGTTCACTGATGTGATGAGCCCTGTTTGTAGCAAGTCGTTTCGAAGCGCATCAAAACTTTTGTCTGTCTGGTTCGATGCGTTTACCGTTACCAGCTTGTTAGTTGAAAAGCCGATATCGCGTGTTTTGACATATTGTAATTGCTGGTAAATAATGAAAGTGGCGGAGACCAGTACGATAGATACGATGAACTGAGCGGTCACCAGTATTTTCCTGGGTAATAATACGCCCCGGGTAGGCAGGAAACTTCCTTTAAGTACTTTCACAGGCTGGAACCCAGACAGGTAAAATGCGGGATAACTGCCTGCCAGCAAACCGGTAACCAATGCAATGCCGGCCAGTATTAACCATAACATGGGTTCTTCATACGGAATACGGATGGGCTCATTTAACAACTGGCTGAATGCGGGGAGCAGCAGGTACACCAATCCGGTTGCCAGTATCACTGCAGTTACGGATAATAGTATCGACTCTGTGATAAATTGGACCAATAACTGGCCTCTCCCTGAACCCAGTGTTTTACGGATACCCACTTCTTTGGCTCTCTTTTCAGAGCGTGCGGTAGAGAGGTTCATGAAATTTACGCAGGCAATGGCCAGTATGATCAGTGCTATCCAGATAAAAAGAGATACATACTGGATCCGTCCACCGGTATTTTTTCCGTCCTTGAATTCTTCAAACAGGCGCCACTTGGACATGGGATGCAGTATCAGGCTGCCCCTTGTGGTGGGATTGTCGCCCTGCGTCTTTGATCTGATCAGGTCCAGCAATTTCTTTTCCAGTGCAGATATGTTGGTTCCGGGCCTGGTGGTCAGGAATACGCGGTTTCCACAGTTCACCCATCCATTTTGATCGGCAATTACCTGGGGGGAGGATGGGTTAAAAGTGATCAATGCGTCGAACTGTATGGTAGAGCCCGCGGGAATATCCTTAACGACCGCTTTTACCACAGCGTTCCTGTCATTGTTGATCTTTACAGCGCGGCCATAAGCATTGCCGTTGCCGAACAGTGACCTGGCGGTAGATTGGGTCAGGGTCACGGCATCCGGGTCGTTGATCACAGAGGCATCTCCCTCTATGAAGTCAAAGCTGAATATCTTGAAAAAATCAGTTGTGGTGGTGAGGGTGTTTTTGGTCAGGATCTTTTCACCAACAGTAAAGATTGTCTTCTCGCCAAACGAAACTACAGCTGCGTTCTCCACTTCCGGATAAGCTGCTTTCGCTGCTGCCGGCAGCGGGAACATCATATCAGGGCCGGTATTGATCACGCCATTGAAATTCCGGTTGGACATGACATGGTACGTATTGGCATATTTCTCATTGTGCTTGTTCCATGATTTCTCCGCGTACACCCACAGCAGGATGAGCATTGTGGCCGCCATGCCAATCGAGAGTCCCAACAGGTTGATAATGGAGAACGAACTGTTCCTTACCAGGTTCCGCCATGCGACGATCAAATGATTCTTTAGCATTGGTTTGTTTTAAGTTGTGAAAGGATGCAACTGTTTCTCATGTGCTGATCCGTTCGTGTGATCTTTCTTATTCTGTACGCAGGCTTTTTACCGGATTGGCATTGGCCGCTTTGATGGCATGGTAACTGACTGTTACTATTGCGATCAGGATGCTGAGCCCGGCAGCGAAAGCAAAGACCCACCATTCAATAGATACCCGATACGGGTAGTTTTGCAGCCAGTTATGCATGAACCACCATGCTACGGGAGATGCCAGTATGAATGAGATCACTACCAGCCCGATGAAATCCTTGGATAAAAGGGTGGCAATGCCCGTTACAGACGCGCCCAACACTTTCCTGACACCTATTTCCTTGATCCGGCTCTCTGCCATATAAGCTGCCAGGCCAAACAAACCGAGGCATGAAATAAAAATGGTAAGTCCTGCGAATAAGCCGGCCAGGGTTCCGGTTCGTTGTTCCGATTTGAACTTGGCAGCATAATCCTCATCCACAAACTTGTATTCAAAAGGGTATTCAGGATTGTATTTTTTGAAGATGATTTCCGCTTTTTTTAGATTATCTGCAGTAGTGTTCTTGTTGTTGAGTTTAATGTGTATGATATTCATCCAGCCTTTGGCCCCTTCAATGATCATGGGTTTGGTGGGATAGTAGGGTGACTGCAGGATAAAATCTTTGATTACACCTACCACATGCCATTCGCGTCCATTGTCTTTAACGATCTCTCCAATAGGTTCTTTCAGTCCCATCGCTTTTACAGAAGATTCATTCAGGATCATAGCGGTAGAGTCTGTGATATACTGTTTCAGGTTAAAATCACGTCCTTTAACAAATTGCAGTCCCACGGTAGTTCCAAAATCCTCATCGGCAGAGAAGCGGTCGAAATCTGTTTTGTCATCCGGAGCTTTTCCTTTCCATTCAATGCCCCAGGTATCGCTCCATCCCTGTGTGATGGGGGAACTGGTCTTGGTAACGGAAGTGGCAGCGCCGGATCCGAGCAGTTCGTTTTTGACCAGCGCATAATTCTTTTCAAGATCGCCGGTAAGAAAATGGAAGATGAGATTGTTCTTATCGTAGCCCATTTCCCGGTTGCGGGCATGTTGGATCTGTTCTTTTACGATGGCAGTACAGATGATCAGGATGATGGCAAAAGTGAACTGCAATACCACCAGTACTTTCCGCGGAGTGACTACCTTGTCTGATTTCAGGAAAGTACCTTTCAACACTTTTACCGGCTGGAAGGCTGATAGGTAGAATGCGGGATAACTTCCTGCGATGACACCTGTGAACAATACAAAACCGATAAAGATCAACCATAAATAGAGGTTGCTGTAGTCGATGGATAGTTTTTTGTCGGTAAGTGTGCCAAAAGCCGGTAATGCAAGCTGCACGATCAGTAAGGCTGCGAGGCCTGCTATCAATGAGATCAGAATGGATTCTCCGAGAAACTGTCCTATCAGTGAACCTTTGTTGGCGCCTACCACTTTCCGGATACCTACTTCTTTTGCCCTTTTTTCACTGCGTGCGGTGCTCAGGTTCATAAAGTTGATGCAGGCGATGAGCAGGATAAATGCGGCGATGACGGCAAACATTTTTACAAAATCGATCAGTCCGCCATCTTCTACGCCGTTGGTGAAACTGGAATACAGGCGCCAGCGTTGGATGGGATAGAGAAACATTTCATTGGTCAGCTCCGAGTTATCGTATTTTCGTTTGAGTGTTTTCAGCTTCGGTGCAATGGAAGCCAGTGTTGCATTGGGTTTCAGCAGGACATAGTTCCGTGTGGAATTGTTACCCCAGTTGGCATCATCCTCACCCTGTTTGCGGAGGTAGGCCCAGGGCAGCAGGTAGTTGAATTTGAAGCGGGTATTGTTGGGGAGATCTTTCAGTATGCCGGTTACCGTAAAATTATCCTTGTCGTTGATGCGGACCTGTTTTCCCATCGGATCTGTATCACCAAAGAAATTTTTGGCTGTGGTTTCTGTGAGTACGATCGAATACATGTCCTTCAATACTGTGTTCGGATCTCCTTTGAGTAAGGGGAAGCTGAATACATGCAGGAAATTCGAGTCTACGATATTGCCTGCTACTGTAAGCCTTTTCTCGCCGATGGAGAAGAGATAATTACTGGGCCAGTTCACACGTGTGGCCATCTCCACTTCCGGGAAATCACGTTCTACCGTACGGGCGAAGATCTTCGGAGTGGTATTCCAGCATTGCAGTTTACCGCTGAACGTGTCTTTGTTCCAGGCTTCATAAATACGGTCTTTCTTTTCATGAAACTGGTCGTAGCTCATTTCATGGTTGATCCATAATAGGATTAATATGGCGCTGGCCATGCCTACGGACAGGCCCAGTATATTGATGAAAGAAAACCCTTTGTTCTTTAAAAGATTTCTTACGGCTATTTTCAAATAATTCCTGAACATGGTGATGGGTAGCTTTGGTAATGGTTCGTGGTTAACAGGCTTACAACTTTTGAATGAATTATACCAGTATGTTCTCGGTCACTGTCTGTCCATCAAGCATGCGGATGATGCGGTGACTGTACCTGGCATCATGCTCTGAGTGAGTAACCATGATGATGGTGGTTCCCTGTTCGTTCAGATTGGTGAGCAACTCCATTACTTCGTTACCATTGGATGAGTCCAGGTTACCGGTTGGCTCATCCGCCAGTATCAGTTTAGGGTTGTTGACCACGGCACGGGCAACTGCCACACGCTGCTGCTGACCACCGGACAACTGCTGGGGATAGTGATTCCGGCGATGCATGATCTGTACTTTCTCCAGCACTTCATCTACCTTTTTTTTCCGATCAGCCGCTTTCACACCTGTATAGATCAGTGGAAGTTCTACGTTCTCAAATACGGTCAGCTCGTCTATCAGGTTGAAGCTCTGGAATACGAAACCGATATTGTGTTTGCGCAGTTCAGCACGCTGCCGTTCATTGAATTTGGCGATCTCTGTCCCGTTAAAAACAAAACTGCCATTATCCGGATCATCCAGCAGGCCAAGGATATTCAGCAGGGTAGACTTGCCACAGCCTGATGGCCCCATTACGGCAACAAATTCTCCTGATTTGATCTCCATTGACAGACGGTTCAGTGCAATGGTTTCTACTTCATCCGTACGATAGATCTTCTCTAGGTCAGTGATTTTTATCATGGTTTGGTTTTTGTTATGTGTATGAGTTGTTTTTATTCGAAAGTTGTAATGCCCTTT
Organism: Sediminibacterium sp. FW305-C-269; assembly: GCF_058231045.1. Classification (NCBI taxonomy): domain Bacteria; kingdom Pseudomonadati; phylum Bacteroidota; class Chitinophagia; order Chitinophagales; family Chitinophagaceae; genus Sediminibacterium; species Sediminibacterium sp. FW305-C-269. The sequence goes on from NZ_JBIQXQ010000003.1 coordinate 518,284, forward strand.
GTTTTATTTGTTGATTGGCCGTTCATCTGCCTGTTTCCAGGTAACTCGGCCAACCACCAGTATCCAGAATCAAGTATCCAGTATCCAGTATCCCCAAAACTGTATCTACTGCTTCTTCAACACCAGTTCCTGCATATTTCCATAGTTCTCATAACTGGATGTCACTACTTTATCGCCTGGTTTCAGTCCCTGCAATACTTCATAATAATCGGGGTTCTGGCGTCCCAGCTGTATATCTACTTTGTATGCCATGGTTCCGTTCTCGTTCACTTTAAAGATCCAGTTACCGCCGGTCTGCTGATAAAACCCCCCTTTGGGTACCAGTATGGCGGTTGTCTCATCGCTCAGCGCCAGCAGGATCTGTAAGGTTTGACCACGGCGGATACCCTGGGGTATTTCACCCACGAACTGCATGTCTACCTGGAACCGTCCGTTCGTTACCTGGGTAAATACTTTGGTAATCTTGAGTTTAAAGGTCTTGTTACCGAAAGTGTAATCGCCTGTAAGACCGGTGAATATCCGCGAGATATAGTGTTCATCAACGTCTACACGCACTTTAAAACCGCTCAGCACATCTATTTGTCCCAGTCGTTCACCTTCTCTTTTGTTCTGGCCGATTTCTGCATCAAGCGAAGTGAGCTGCCCGTCAATCGGTGCTCGCACCACCAGGTCGCCCACTTTTTTACGCATGACCGTTAAAGCGTTCTGTGAGCCTTCATAGGATTGTTTGGCCTGTTCCAGCTGTTGTTTGTTGGAGATAGAGTCCTGCTGCAGGATCTGGTTGGTGAGCCGCTTCTTGCGCAGCAGGTAATTATAGTTGTTCTCTGAGGTCTTGAATTCCTGTAAACCGATGGCTTTTTGCTCGTATAGGGTTTTATTCAGTTTATATAAACGTTCCGCTTCAGTCAACTGACTCTCCACGTCGGTCATCTGGTTTAATTTGTTCACCGTATTCTGTAATGCGGCATTGCGTGAAATCTGCATCTGAGTCAACAGGTTATATACGGAAGTCTCCTGGTTTACCAAGCTCAGTTGCAGGTTGGTGTTAGATAGTTTCAGGATGGGCTGTCCTTTTTTCATGATGGCGCCGTCTTCTACATATTTCTCTTCTACACGGCCTCCTTCAGTGGCATCCAGGTAGATAGATGTAACCGGTAAAACAATACCATTTACCGGTATGGCATCTTTATAAGGACCTTTGGTTACTTCACTGATGGTGATCCTTTCTGTATCCACATTCAATTTGGCTTTACCCGAAGTGAGGTAAAAACTACCGCCGATCAATGCGAGAATACCTATTGCTGCCACAATGGTAAGGATCCGTTTGTTGTTCCATTTCTTTTTTTGAATGACTCTGTCCACAGCTGTTGGTTTTTGGTTGAACTTATATGAGTTTGATGATGCCGATCTCAGATCCTTCCCTTGCTGAACGTTGTTTATGGGAAGATGTTACAAACACCAGTAGCACCAGGCCAATTGTTCCTGCTGCCAGCAGGAGGGCTATGAATCGGGGTTGTTGCCGGATGGTTGTTTTCATACAGGGTGAATTATGGTATAGACTATGAAACGATTGTGCCAGAACTTGTGCTTATTGATAATCAATGATTTACTTTTTCATCAACTGAAAAGACTGTACGCATCCGGTACAGAAACTGTCCGGTTTTGATACAGTATCCCTTTGGCTTTTTTTTCTAAATTGTTCTTTCTCAAATTATTAGCTAACTGGTATATTTATGGCTCATTTGTTTGCGGTGTTATTGAATAATGAATTACTGTTTGTAAACAGCCTTTATCAACCGTTTAACCCGTGAACGCATCAACCCATGTCCATAAACCATAACGATATCTGAAAAACCGCCCCTGCATGAGTTTGAAGAAAGCCAGTATTCTGGTGATAGATGATGATACCGACGTGCTGACGGCGGTCCGCCTGCTGCTTCGTACCGAAATGAAAGAAGTGGTAACCGAAAAGAATCCCGAACAGATCCCCTTTTTACTGAGTAAGGACAACTTTGATCTGGTATTGCTGGACATGAATTTCAACGCTTCCATCAACACCGGTAATGAAGGTATTTACTGGCTGCAAAGAATCAAGCAGCTGCAGCCTGGTGTATCTGTGATCATGATCACCGCCTATGGCGATATTGATCTGGCGGTAAGATCCCTGAAAGAGGGTGCGGCAGATTTTGTGGTAAAACCCTGGCATAATGAGAAACTGCTCTCAACACTGCAGAGTGTATTGAGTAAGCGGGAACTTCCCAAGAACCATACTGTTGGTAAAAAGATACAGGTAGGACTGGGCAACAGTACGCTGATCGGTGAGAGTGATGTGATGCAGGATATCTTTTACAAAATCGATAAGATAGCACCTACGGATGCCAATATTCTGATTCTGGGCGAGAACGGCACAGGTAAGGACCTGATCGCTACCGCTATTCATGAACAATCCCTGCGTGCAGATAAACCATTTGTGAAAGTGGACGTAGGTGCGCTGACAGAAAGTCTTTTTGAAAGCGAACTGTTTGGCCATAAAAAAGGCGCATTCACGGATGCAAGAGAAGACCGTATGGGACGTTTTGAATCGGCCAGTGGCGGTACGCTCTTCCTGGATGAGATCGGGAATATTTCTTTACAACAGCAGGCCAAACTGCTTACGGTCTTGCAGAACCGGCAGGTTACACGTTTAGGCGCTAATCAGCCCGTGCCGATTGATATCCGGCTGATCTGCGCCACAAACATACCGCTAAGCGAGCTGGCCAATGAGAACCGTTTCCGCAAAGACCTGATCTATCGGATCAATACGGTTGAGATCACCGTACCGCCGCTTCGTAAACGTAAGGATGATATCCTGCTGCTGGCCAAACATTTTGCCAAGACCTATGCAAACAAATACCTGAAGCCGAATATCCAGTTTCATCCATCGGCTATGGAGAAGTTGCAGCATTACCCATTCCCCGGAAATGTTCGGGAGTTGCAATATACCATCGAACGCGCCATCATCATGGCTGACAGTGATACTATCGGAGCGGCGGACCTGCTGTTTTCACCCATTGAATCCTCCGTAACGGAGTCGCAGGAAGATGAAGTGTTCAAACTGAGTACCATGGAAAAGAACACGATCATGAAAGTGATCGATAAACACAATGGCAATATCAGTAAAGCTGCCAGAGAACTGGGGCTTACCAGAACTGCATTGTACAGAAGACTTAGTAAATATGACATATAGAAGGATCCAGTGGGATATCCTCACCCGCGTACTGTTGTTATTGCTTACACTTTGTGCAGCCGCATTCCTGCTGGTAAAGCAGTGGTATGTATACGAGATTTTGGTACTGCCTGTGATCATCTACCAGGTATTTGATTTCTATAGCTTCCACAAACAGGCACAGCGGGAAGTGGAGCAGTTTGTGGAATCGATCCATTACCGGGATTTCTCCCGGAACTTCAACGTGACACAGGCACCTGAAGACCTGAAAGAACTTCGTCGGGGTTTTAATGAGATCAATTCCGCTTTCAAACTTATCTCGAAGGAAAAGGAAACCCAATACCAGTACCTGCAGAAGATTCTGGAACTGGTTGATACAGGAATCATTTCCTACGAAACGGAGACTGGAGAAGTGGTATGGATGAACGAGTCGCTGAAACGAATGCTGTTGTTGCCTTATCTAAAGAGTATTCATTCCCTGCAAAAAAGGGATGCGGTGCTGTACGAACAGGTCATTCGTCTGCAACCCGGTAACAGCCACGTGGCCACGGTTCACCAGGAAAAGAACATGTTCAAGATACTGCTGTCTGCCACCGCTTTTCAAACGGAAGGGAAAAAGTTTCAATTGGTGGCTTTTCAAAATATTAATGAGGCGTTAGACGCCACCGAATCGCAGGCCTGGAAAAAGCTGTTGAGTGTGATGACGCATGAGATCATGAATTCAGTAGCACCCATTTCTTCCCTCGCCGATACGCTCAAAAACCGCCTGCAGGAATCGGTCCAGTTCCTGGATAACAGTAATGGGGTGGTGGAAGACCTGGAAGTGGGTATCAACACCATTAAACGCCGCAGCGAAGGGTTGCTGAAATTCGCAGAAGTATACCGGAACCTGAACAAAATTACCAATCCAGCCCTGAAACATGTGTTCGTGCGTGACCTGTTCGAGAACATGCACAACCTGATGCTGCCTACCTTCAACCAGAAAGGCATTGAGATGGAATTGATACTCAAAGACCCCGACCTGTCCATTGAAGTAGATCCCAATCTGATTGAACAGGTATTGATCAACCTGATTGTGAATGCCATTGAAGCAGTGAAGGAAAGTGAACACCCGAGGATCGTTCTTTCGGCGGTACAGTCTTCCGGCCATAAACTGGCCGTTAAAGTATCGGATAATGGTTATGGGATGAGCGAAGAGGTGATGAACAATATCTTCATACCTTTTTTCAGCACCAAAAAGAATGGCAGTGGTATTGGACTGAGCCTGTGTAAGCAGATCATGATGTTGCACAAGGGCAATATCACGGCTCAATCGGTGGAAGGGAAAGGATCCGTATTTACTTTGCAGTTTTGATGCAGGATCTCAATGCTCTCGCGCAAGCGCCTGCTGCATTTTTTCTTTACTGGCGTCGGGGAGGGTTTCATGTATATGGATCTGCCTGGCCATACGACCGATCAAACCGCTCTGCTTCTCAAACCTTCTGCACATGCTGCATAGGGCCATATGTGTGCGTAATTGCCATTTTTCGAGCCAGGACAACCGGTTCTCCTCTTTCTTAGCAATAAGCCATGTGGCTTTTTTACAACTGATCATCAGGGATTTCATCATAATTATTTTAAATGGATCCAGTTTTTTTCCAAACAGACGCGTAATTGCAATTTGGCCCGGTGTATTAATACCCAGTAGTTAGACGAAGTAATGTTCAATACCTTACAAATCTCCGCTGCGTCAAGATCTTCCAGGTATTTCATGGAAAAAACAGCCTGTTGCATTTCCTGCAGTTTTTTCCGGCATTTTTCCAGTACTGCATAAAATTCTTTACTGTCTGTTGGTTGTTGCTGTATGTCCCAATGGCCGGGCTGGTTTTCAGGAATCCAGTGTTCCACTTCATCAAAAAAACCATCTGCTGCAGTGAACTCGGGCATGGGTTGGGTGATATCCCTGGCTTTTTTACGGTAATAATCGATTATCTTATTTTTGCAAATGGTGTAGAGCCAGCTTTTTTCAGAAGCTTCGCCCTTAAAGCTGCTACGGGCTTTCCAGGCACTGAGAAAGGTTTCCTGGACAAGATCCTCGGCCAGCGCTGCATCGTTTACCCGGGGAAGCGTGTAACTGTATAACGCGTCCGCATAGTCGTTGATCCAGCGATCGGGGTTAAGTAAAGAATGAGACATAGGCTTGGATGAATTTCGAAAATACGTAAATTAAATTGCTTGCCATTAACGGAGTGATCAGGCTACCCGCCGGGAAAACAGTAAGTTTGCGGTTATGCAAGTGTTCTCCAGTTCCAGTCGTATTATTATAACCTGTCATAAATGGCTGTCTCCTGCCTTACAGCGTGAAGTAACGGCCCTGGGTTTCCCGATCGCACGTTCATTCCCTACGGGTGTGGAACTGAACGGTACCCTGAACGACTGTATCCGGCTGAACCTGAACCTGCGTTGCGCCAGTCAGGTCATGTATTCGCTCAGATCATTCCAGTGTGATCACCCGGATGAATTGTACAGGGAACTGACAAGCATAGCCTGGGAAACGCTGATCCGGCCGGATGGTTATTTTTCTGTGACCAGTAATGTGTTTCATCCTACCATACAGACCAACCTCTTTGCCAATCTGCGTGTGAAAGATGCTATCGTAGACCGTATGCGGAATAAAACAGGTAAACGGCCTTCTACGGGTTCTGAATTATCGGGGGCGGTGGTATACCTGTTCTGGAAACAGGAAGAGGCCGAGATTTTTTTAGATACCTCCGGTGAAACACTCGCCAAACACGGATACCGGAAATTGCCAGGCAAAGCGCCTATGCTGGAGGCCCTGGCTGCCGCTACCATCTTATCCACCAAATGGGATGGCCGCTCGCCTTTTATCAATCCCATGTGCGGCTCAGGTACTCTTGCCATCGAAGCCGCGTTGATCGCTACCAACCGCCGGCCGGGGCTGTTACGCAAGAATTATGCATTCATGCATTTTCTTAGTTATGATGCCGCCGTGTACGAGGAAGCCATGGCACAGTTGCAAAAACAGGTACAGGAAGTGCCAGGTTTGCAAGTGATTGCTTCGGACCGGAGTGAACTGGCCGTATCCATCGCCAAAACCAATGCGGTTGCTGCAGGTGTGGAGCAGCTGATCGTTTTTCAGGTATGCGATTTTGAAAAGACCACCGTTCCGCAGGATGCCGCTGGTGTGATCATGTTCAATCCTGAATACGGTGAGCGACTCGGTGATGAGATAGAACTGAATGCTACCTATGCACGAATGGGCGATTTTCTGAAAAAATCCTGCAAAGGATATACCGGTTATGTGTTCACCGGTAACCTTGACCTTGCCAAAAAGATCCGTTTGAAACCTTCCCGACGGATCGAATTCTTCAATGCCACCATCGATTGCCGTTTACTGGAATACGAAATGTATGCCGGTACCAAACGGGAAGACAAAATAAGCCCTGCCCCAGGTGTTGAGCAATAGTCACTGCCTTTTTTGGTTGAATTTGATTCCGTAATGTTGAATTACTGCTGCTGTGCTTCCGCAAATACCGTTTTGTGGAAATTAAATGCTGTTCGGAATGACAGCCAAAGCATTTTAGTTTTATCATTGTAAGCCACAAAGAAATTCCTTCTCACGTTAAATGCTTGCACATGAAAAAATCCCTGTTGTTTTTGGTTGGTGTGCTAACTGCTGCAGTGATGCAGGCGCAGTTATATACACCCAGTCCAGAAAATCTCGCATCAAGAAAACAGTTTCAGGACAGTAAATTCGGTATGTTCATTCACTGGGGCGCTTCGAGTGTATTGGGTAGCGGTGAATGGGTGATGAACAACCGTAATATCCGTGTGAATGAATACAGCACCCTGCAGCGGGTATTCAATCCGGTAGATTTTGATCCCAAAGCCTGGGTAGCCACGGCTAAAAATGCGGGTATGCAATACATCACTTTCATTACCCGGCACCACGACGGCTTCAGTAACTGGGATACCCAACTCTCGGATTGGAAGATCACCAATACGCCTTACGGGAAAGACGCGTTGAAGTTATTGGCAGATGAGTGTCATAAACAGGGTATCCAGCTCTTCCTGTATTATTCGCTGCTCGACTGGTACCGTTCTGATTACCAGTATGAGACCGGTAAGACAGGCAAAGGCACCGGCAGGACCCAGAAAAGCAACTGGCCCAGCTATATCAATTTCATGAAAGGGCAGTTGACCGAATTACTCACCAATTATGGCGAGATCGCGGGCATCTGGTTTGATGGCCACTGGGATCAGCTGGATAACGACCATGATAAAACCCTGCAATCCAAAGTGAACTGGCATTATGATGAGATCTATCCGTTGATCCACCAGTTGCAACCCAAATGCCTGATCAGCAATAACCATCATCTTTCACCCATACCCGGTGAGGACTTTCAGGCATTTGAGAAAGACCTGCCCGGTAATAATACCACAGGATTTGGCGGGGCCAGCGTTTCGCAGCTGCCACTCGAAACCTGTGAAACCATGAATGATGCCTGGGGATACAATATGACCGACCGGAAATTCAAAACAGTACCCGCTTTGATCCATTACCTGGTGAAAGCTGCAGGGCGTAATGCCAATTTCCTGCTGAATGTGGGACCCAAGCCTAATGGACAGATCCAATCAGAATTTACCGATACGCTGGCACAGATCGGTGACTGGATGCGTACCAATGGAGCCAGTATTTACGGAACGCGCGGTAATGTGATACCGGAACAGGAATGGGGAACCGTTACGGCCAAAGACAAAACTCTGTATGTACATATTCTGAACAAAAAAGAAGTGAAACAGCATTACCTGTTCCTGCCGGGTGTTACGGCAACGGTCAGTAAAGTCGCTACTTTTGCCGATAAAAAAACGATGCGGTTCAAACAGCAACCGGAAGGTTTGTTTGTATACCTTGATACTATCAGCTTAGATGCCATTGATACGATACTGGAATTAACCCTTCAATAAATAACCAACATGAAACTGATCCGCTTTGGAGAACCGGGTAAAGAGAAACCGGGTGTGCATATCAATGGAAAGAATTACGATCTGTCCGGCTTTGTGAATGATTACGATGAAGCTTTTTTTGCGAACGACGGGCTCGGCCGCTTATCGGCCCTGTTATCGAAACGAACGGAACTGACGCCATTACCGGAAGGAACCCGTTTGGGTTGCCCGGTAGCCAGGCCCTCCAAGATATTGTGCATTGGATTGAATTATGCCAAACATGCAAAAGAAACCAATGCACCCATACCGAGTGAGCCCATCCTGTTTATGAAAGCTACCAGCTCTATAAGTGGGCCCAATGATCCCATTATCATTCCGAAGGATTCGGTTAAGACGGATTGGGAAGTGGAACTGGCATTTGTGATCGGTAAAAAAGCAAGTTATGTAGCCGAATCGGAAGCCATGGATTATGTGGCCGGCTATTGTTTACACAACGATGTGAGTGAACGTGAATTCCAGCTGGAACGTGGGGGCACCTGGGATAAGGGCAAGGGTTGCGACACATTTGCCCCGCTGGGACCCTGGATGGTGACCAGGGACGAGATCTCCGATCCGCATAAACTACGGTTATGGTTAAGCGTGAACGGCGTGATGATGCAGGATGGAAATACGGACGACCTCATTTTTTCTATTCCGCAACTGGTGTCCTATATCAGTCGCTTCATGACCCTGCTGCCGGGTGATATCGTGTCTACCGGAACACCGGCGGGTGTGGGGCTTGGTTTTACGCCGCCTGTATACCTGAAACCCGGTGACGTAGTAGAGCTGGGGATCGATGGATTGGGCAGTTCCCGTCAAAACCTGCTTGCTTATGCCCGTGATTGATGCGCACCAGCATTTCTGGAAATACCATCCTGACACGCATGACTGGATCAGCGATGAGATGGCGGTGATCCGGGAGGATTTCCTGCCTGCGGATCTGGCCCCCATACTGAAACAACAAGGGGTTGATGGATGTATTGCCGTTCAGGCCGACCAGTCGGAAGCTGAAACTGATTTTCTCGTATCGCTTGCCGATAGTAATGATTTGATCAAAGGGGTAGTGGGTTGGGTAGATCTTTGTGCAGAGAATATCCGGGAACGTTTGCAATATTATCACCAGGTGCCGGTAGTAAAGGGATTCCGGCATATTCTGCAGGCAGAAGATCCTGTGTTCATGCTGCAGCCTGCATTTTTACGGGGCATCGGGGCTTTGCAGGAATATGGATTTACGTATGATATACTGGTCTACCCCAGGCACCTGTCTGCAGCGCAACAACTGGTGAAACAGTTTCCCAACCAGCGTTTTGTGATCGATCATCTGGCCAAACCGGATATCAGCAGGGGTGTTTGGAAGGATTGGGCCAAACATATGCAGGCCATATCGGCTTTACCGAACCTGTATTGCAAGGTCAGTGGCATGGTTACCGAAGCCAACTGGTCGTCCTGGAAAAAAGAAGACCTGTATCCGTATCTGGATATTGTAACAGAAGCATTTGGAACCAACCGCTTGTTGTATGGTTCCGACTGGCCCGTTTGTTTGCTGGCCGCATCGTATGAAAGAATGATGGAACCCGTGAGAGAATATTATAGTAACTTTTCTGCTGCCGAACAGGCGGCTTTGTTTGGCGGCAACGCAGCTGCTTTTTATCATGTATAATTCTTGAAGATGGACCTCCAATTACAAAATAAAGTGATCCTGGTGACCGGCGGTGCACGCGGTATCGGGGAAGGTATCGTACGGGTACTTGCCAAAGAAGGAGCCATTCCGGTGATCATTGGAAGAAATGAGCAGGATAATCAACAACTGGTGAATGAGCTGCTGGCCAATGGTTGCCAGGCAGGACAGGTGGTTGCGGAGCTGGCCGATCCCGTTGCAGCCAGTAATGCCGTCAGGGCCGCATTGTTGCAGTTTGGCAGAATAGATGGCTTAGTGAATAATGCAGGTGTGAATGATGGGGTGGGATTGGAGCATGGCAGTTATGACTGTTTCATGGAAAGCCTGCACAAGAACCTGGTACATTATTATCTGGTGGCACAAACTGCGTTGCCTGAGTTGATCAGGTCCAAAGGTGCCATCGTGAATATCACCTCCAAAACGGCGGAAACGGGTCAGGGAAATACATCGGCGTATGCTGCTGCCAATGGAGGAAGAAATGCACTTACCCGTGAATGGGCCGTTGAATTGCTCAAATACGGAATCCGGGTGAACGCCGTGGTAGTAGCCGAAAGCTGGACGCCGGCTTATGAAACCTGGATCAATACTTTACGTGAACCCGAAAAGAAACTGGCAGAAATACGTGCCAGAATACCATTAGAGAACCGCATGACAACGCCGGAAGAGATTGCTAATACGGTTGCTTTCCTGCTCTCGCCCAGGTCAAGCCATACAACGGGGCAGCTGATCCATGTAGATGGAGGATATGTGCATCTTGACCGTGCATTGGCGAATGCCTGATCCTGTTGACCTGTATTCTTAGTTTGCGTAATGCAGTTCTTTGGTTATTATTGTAAGCGAAATTCAATACCAATGGGAGAAATCAGGATCGTAGTAGTAGATTCCGGATCTGTCTACATAGAAAAACTGAACAAAAGATTATACCAGGAAGTTGAATACGCGCATTATTACCATGAAATCATTCAACTTCCTGATGGCAAACAAAGGTCGCTGCACCTGTTCCGCGATACCCGCAATCCGGAATTCCTGCCTGTTCTCCTGAGAAGTTATGAGACCCTGGAAGGAACTTCCTTGTACGCTGGCCGGGTAGTAGCTATCAAAAAATATTATATCCATGGACAATCAGGTCCCGAAGGACGCTTGAAGATCCACGCGGATAACAAACATCTTTACGATATTACGGCCGATGCATTGGAACAGTTAGGTATGTAACCGTCATTTGCCTCCGGCGGCCTGTAACCTTTTGTGGTAAGTGATATACGACGTCATCAACACCGCCCATACAGCTATCGGGAACAGCGTAAGTCCACTGAATCCATCCGTTGCCCAGTGCGAAACAAAAGCCGAGATAAAAGTGAAACTCAGTCCTGCATAGGCCCATTCTTTCAATCTCGGCGGAAAAGCCGGGATGATAAGTACCAGTGTACCACTCACTTTAAAAATGGTCAGCATCACCCGAAAATAATCCGGATATCCCAGGTGTCGTATACCGTCGATGGCCAGTTGGGTGTGCGATGTAAGTGCTGGCATAACACCTTCAAACAGAAAGATCAGCGTGGTACAGATCCAGTAGGTTAGGTTGGTAGCTTTCATATTTTTTGTTTGGGTGAGTAATGGTGGACAACGATACCGCAGGTAAATGCAACAGATTGCTTTATTACCAGTGCTGTTTTGTCAGTGAATATGCGCATGCCGTTACCAATGGCCGTAGGGTTGATGAAGAGATAAAGATCATCAATCAGTTGTTCCTGTATCAATGCGGCAGCCAGTGCGGCACCGCCGTAGGTAATGATATCCTGCCCTTCCTGTTGTTTGATGGTCATAATCTCATCTTTCAGTTCTCTTTTGACCAAACGCGTATTGGCCCAGGGATTTTCTTCCAGACTTCGGGTGAACACAACTTTAGGTGTATTGACCATTTTTTGTGCAAATGCATCATTGGTATCCGGATTCTCCAGCGCAGCTGTCCAGTGGGGAATAAAGCCCATAGCCAGGTTCTTGCCTAACACAATGGTATCAACAGGTTCAGTAAGCTGGCTCACGAATGTTTTGATCCCGTCATCCCAGTTCCATTCCATCCAATCCATTTCGCCATTGGGGCCGGCCACAAATCCGTCAATACTCAGCTGCATTTGTAATTTTAGTTTTCGCATATAGGTGGTAAATGTTTGGTTTGATCGTATTGTAATAACCAACGGTTCCCGAATTTATCGGTTAATCCTCCAAATAACGTGCCCCAGTAGGTATTTTTCAGTGGGTGTGTGGCCTGTCCGCCGGTGGCCAATCTCTCATAACTGCACCGGATTTCTTCTTCACTGCTGCAGTCCAGGCAAATGGAAATGGCGTTGCCATGTATCAGTCCCTCCTCACTGACCATATCCGATCCCAGTAAGATCCATCCATCTTTGATCAGGGCCGCCTGCAGGATACAGGTTTTCATCTTCTCCGGAAAACCTTCTGCCATGGGTGATTCACCGAGGGTTTGCAAAGTCAGTTGACCTCCCAGCGCCTGCTGGTAAAAACGCATGGCTTCCAGGCAGTTACCGTTAAAACTCAAATAAGATTGTAGTTGTGTCATGTATGTTTGCACAGATTCTATGCATCCGATACAAAACTGTTATTAGTTTTTGATCTGTGCAAGGTGCGATGAAGACAATTAAGAGGGTTGATTACGACAAAGCTTTTTTCTACATTTAGCCTATGAAAAACGTATCCATCCTTGTGCCTGAAACAGCCGTTATCGAAGCTGTTGCGGATCCTAACTACATGTTCAAAGCTGTGAATCAGTTCCTGGTGGCCGCTGGCAGGGAACCTTTATTCCAGGTGCAACTGGTGGGATTGACGAGAGATGTCAGGCTGGATAATAGCCGTTATTCTGTACATACTGATAAACTGTTGCATGAAGTAGACAAGACCGATCTGATTTTCATCCCTGCGATCAGTGGCGATATTGTTAGGGCACTGGAGTTGAATAGAGAAATGATTCCCTGGATCGTTGCACAATACCGGTCAGGTGCAGAAGTGGCTTCCCTGTGCATTGGTGCGTTTTTACTGGCTGCTACGGGTTTGCTGAACGGGAAGAAATGCTCCACACACTGGAATGCAGCTAATGAGTTCAGGAATCTGTTCCCCGAAGTGGAGCTGGTTGAAGGCAGTATCATAACCGAAGAACAACGGATCTACTCCAGCGGCGGAGCCAATTCTTACTGGCGGCTGTTGTTGTATCTGGTTGAAAAATATACAGACCGGGATACGGCTATCCTGGCATCCAAATATTTTGCAGTGGATATTGACCGGGAAAGCCAGCGCAGTTTTATGATGTTCCGTGGGCAAAAGGAACATGCCGATACAGCCATTCTGCAGGCACAGCTTTTTATTGAAGAGCATTATCAGGGCCGCATCACGGTGGATGAACTGGCCGATCGCTATGCCATGGGACGCCGCAGTTTTGAGCGGAGGTTCAAGAAAGCCACCAGTAATACGGTGGTGGAATATATGCAGCGGATTAAGATAGAAGCGGCCAAACGCAGTTTTGAAAGTAGCCGCAAAAATATCAACGAAGTGATGTACGATGTTGGGTATACCGATACCAAAGCGTTCCGTACCGTTTTTAAAAAGATCACAGGTTTAACACCAATAGAATACCGGAACAAATACAATAAGCAGGTGGTATTGAATTAATACCGGAACCGGAATTTTCCGGGAAGCACTTCTATTGTCAACGCTTTTGCCGAGTGCAGATCACCGTCTGCCTGTATGTCAATCATTTCGTTGCAGCTGATGTGAAAGCTGTTTCCCTGGCGGTGTGTTACAAATGGCAGATGGAGGTGTTTCCCTTTCTGGATCACGGGCAGGTATCGCAGTCTTTTGAGCAGTGGTAGCGGATTGCAGAGTACCATGTCTAACTTCCCATCTTCAATAGACGCTTCCGGTGCCACAAAAAAGCCGCCACCTGCGCGGGATGAATTTACCACCATCACCAGCAAATAGGGACCTCGCCATTGTTCGGCCCCTGACTGTATGGTGAATCTTTTTTCCCGGAACCTCAAGATCTTTGTAATTACGGCAAGCAGGTAGCCGAGTTTTCCGCCCAGCATCCGTATGGAACCCATGGAACGAACGATCTCTCCGTCAAAACCCAATCCAAGGCAGTTGATGAACAGATGCTCATTGAACCTGCCGGCATCTACGCATCTTGGTGTAGCTTGCAATACCTGGGCTAATTGTTCGGCGTTTGTTTTGTTCCCATATAATTTCCAGGCAAAATCATTGCCCGTACCACTTTTGAAAATTGCCAGCGCTTTATCACAGTCGGGATATCGGTTGATGAAGTAGTTAATGGTTCCGTCACCACCGATCAGCCAGATATCTGAAAAACCGGTTAGTGCCACAGGCCACTGGTCTCTGTAGATAGTAGCCGGGATCTGTCTTTTCTGCAGCTCATTGTGCAGCCAGGCCGACAGGGCAGCGGATTTCCCCTTGCCCGCTCTGGGGTTTTCGAATATGGCAACAGCAGTTATGGACAATATTCAGTGAACTTGAGAAAAACAAGTTACTGAATATCGGAACGTAACACACCCTGAATTTTGTGCAATCAGATTTTATCACGGTTCCTTTCCTGGTTGGTATGGACTTCCTTTACAGAATCGGCTTCATCAGGTTTCATGGTTTCTCTGTCTTTTTTGTTTTGTCGTACCAGGAAAAGGATCAGTGCCAGCACCACTACTGCGGTTATGCTGATGACGAGAATTTGATTTTGTTCCATATAGCTGGTTTGAGGGATGGCCGTATAGGTTTTCTTAAAGTTATTCAGGAAAATACTGCAATGGTGTTAAGTTTTTATCAATTTCGGCCAGTCTTTGTATGTAACAGATTCCGTAATTTGCCGTATAATCTGATCTGTCTATGCGTTTCATTCCTGTATTGCTTTTATGTGTATCTCTGTTTACCCGTGTTGGTGCCCAAACCCATCCTGATTTCTGGAATGATGTACAGGTTATCAAACAATACGATAAGATCTATGCACCCCCTAAAAATCCCATCCTGTTTACAGGTAGTTCCTCTATCCGTTTGTGGGGCAACCTGGCAGAACAGTTCCGGGGATATACCGTTCTGAACCGTGGTATCGGAGGGGCGGTGACCCGTGATATTGACCGATATGTAGAAGATATCATACTGCCGTATAAACCCCGGCAGATTGTATTGTATATTGGAGAGAATGATATCCTGACAGCTCCGAATGGAGACACTGTTTTTATGGCGTTTCAGAAACTGTTCCAACATGTCCGCACTGTTTTGCCGGATGTTCCGGTGGCGTATATCTCCATCAAACCCAGTCCTTCACGTGCGCAATTCCTTCCGGTTGTTACCAGGGCTAATGAACTTATCAGGGAGTATCTCGCTACGCAAAGCGGAACTGGGTTTATTGATATCTATCCGCTGATGCTTGATAAAAAGGGCAATATGCGACCGGAACTGTTCCGTGAGGATAAGCTGCACATGAAGCAGGAGGGATATGATATCTGGTATAAGAAGATCAGGCCTTTCCTGGTAAAACAGTAAATAATTCAGGCATACAGGATACGTAACATATGTTACACAGGGGGTACTAAAGCTGTACCAACTTTGGGGTACAAACAAACACCTCATGTATGAAAATCCTCGTTGTCGGAGGTAATTTCGCAG
The DNA here is from genome assembly GCF_058231045.1 of Sediminibacterium sp. FW305-C-269. Lineage (NCBI taxonomy): Bacteria > Pseudomonadati > Bacteroidota > Chitinophagia > Chitinophagales > Chitinophagaceae > Sediminibacterium > Sediminibacterium sp. FW305-C-269. Next base: position 533,838 of record NZ_JBIQXQ010000003.1, read on the forward strand.
GCTTTACCGCAGCGATCCTCCTCAAAAACAAACTCAAAGAAAACGCCGAAGTAACCTTACTAGACAGGAACGAAAAATTTCTGTTCGTCCCTTCTTTGATCTGGGTGCCCTTTAAACGCCGGGAAGTGAATGAGATCAGTGTAGACAGGCGGAATGTACTTGACCGGAAAGGAGTGAAGTTCGTTCAGACCGTTGCACTCCGTGTAGATCCCGATGAAAAGATCGTATATACCGAAAAAGGGGAAATGCCCTATGATGAACTGGTGATCGCAACGGGCCCGAAAGTGAATTTTGATGTCGCTCCTGGTATACGTGAACATGCCTGTTATATCGGTACTCCCACCGGAGCCATGGATGCCCGCGAAAAACTGGAAGAATTTAAAAAAGATCCCGGCCCGATCGTGATCGGTGCTACACAGGAAGCGGGCTGTATGGGTGCTGCATACGAGTTCCTATTCAATATGGAAAAATGGCTGCGCGAGCAGGATATCCGTAAAAAAGTAGATCTGTACTGGGTAACTCCCGAAACCTATCTGGGCCATTTCGGTATAGATGGCATGCCTTTGGGCGAGTCTATGCTGAAAGGATTCATGAAAATGTTCCATATCCATTACCGCACCAATGTGGCTATCAAGGAAGTAACGAAAGAGGGTGTATACCTGAGTAACGGCGAGTTCATTGCCAGCAAATTCAAGATGCTGATGCCACCTTTCCGCGGTGTTGATTTTGTTACCAGCTCCCCCAAACTGGAGGCATTGCCCAATGGATTCATCGATGTATTACCCAGTTATCGTCACAAAAAATATCCCAACGTATGGGTAGCCGGATTAGCGGTTCAGGTAGCCCCGCCTTTTGAAAAAGGGGCCGTGCCTTTTGCCGTGCCGAAAACAGGGTACCCCAGTGACGAAACCGGTAAGATCGTGGCAGAGAACATCGTACGTACTATTAAAGGTGAGACCAAGCTGAAAGAAAAAACATGGGGCGAAATACCCGGCGTGTGTATCATGGACGCAGGAAAAAAAGAAGTGATCATCTTATCCAATCACCTGTTCAAACCCCGCAGCATCGCTATCATGTTGCCCAATATTATCTGGGACTTTGGTAAAGTGCTGCTCGAAAAATATTTTCTATGGAAACTCCGTAATGGTTATGCGCAGCTGCCATAATCGAATGGCATTCATAAAAGTGTGGTGTAGGTTTGGGCCCATCCCTGGTTGGGATGGGCTTTTGTTGTTTAGTGCCACTAATTATGAAACAATCATATAGACATTAAAAATATAGATAGGGTATGTAACAAATGTTACACAACATAAAAATGTATTTCAGGAAATTTGCTTAACGATTCTCTGCTTATCATCAACCTTATTTACCGGCATGCTTCACCTGCGTCCCAGTAGAATGTGACCTGGTAGCTTATTGTGCCATAAAGAGACTTTCTATACAGCCCCCCAAACCGTGATGGGAAAGCGCAGTTCTCTGAACGGGTATAGAGAGTAGGTGTAGGTTTGGCCCATCCCTTAACCGGGGTGGGCTTTTTTGTATGGGCTTTGCAGGACTTGTGTAAAATAACCGCGCCCTGGTGTCTTTGCATCAGTGTTGCAGGCAAAGAAGCCAAGGCGTAGTCAGGAATAAAACTTTTATTGAGGGATCTCAGTTTCTATTTTTTCACTTTCGTTGCCTAACCGGTCAACCGCAGTTACCGCGATCTTGACGAGCTTGGTATCTTTGTTGTTCCTGTCTTTAATGGAAGTTGTGATCGTTGTGCCGTGTTCTGTCCGGTTTAGTATCTGGTAGGTCCAGCTGTTGCCATATTGTTTATACACTACCCAGCGAAATACTTTATCAGCATGCGGGTGTGTGAAACTAACCTGTATGCCATCTGTGCTCTTGCTGGTTTGTACGGCAGGGGCTTCAGGTTGTTTATTGCCCAGCCAGCGTGAGGCCGGCACCAGCGCATCCTTCTTGTATGGGCCTTCCAGCAAGGCTTTGGAAAGATTGCTGCTGCGGATCACAGACGACAGGCTCCAATGTACGGCACCGGCACTGTTAGGTAACATGCCCCGGGTAATCATGATCTGGCTCAATGTTTCATTGGTACCCTTTATGCTGCTGTCGCCCACATTCATGCCGGGCCATAAATGACGTTTTTTGGTGTTCTCTTTTTCCCACCAACCCAGCAGTATCGGGAAACTCAGCGAGATGCGGTTAATGGGCCAGTACAGCTGAGGGGTAAAATAATCCACCCATCCTTTATTCAGCCAGCGTTTGGCATCGGCATACAGGGTATTGTACTGGTCAAAACCCTCTACAATGGACGGGTAACCCGGGCGCCAGGTACCGAATGGACTGATGCCGAACTTCACATATTTCTTTTCGGCTTTGATCTCTTTGTACAACCGTTCTATCAGCGTATTCACAGCTGCCCGGCGCCAATCGCCACGGGAAAGTGTACCACCTTTCTGCTGGTAAGCTGCCCAGCTTTCCTGGTCAGGAAAATCTTCTCCGCCATTGTATTCAGGGTAAGGATAAAAATAATCATCCAGGTGTACACCATCGATATCATAGCGTTTTACCAGGTCGCGCACTACGGCCGCTGTTTTATCCTGTGTTTCTTTTCTGGCAGGATCCATCCAGTAGTAATTCTGTTTCAGTTTTACCACCAGTTCAGGATTGGTTTTTACAATAGAACCGTCACTGATATTCTTACTGGTAGGGTGATAGGCGCGGTAGGGGTTTAACCAGACATGCATTTCAAGGCCACGGTCGTGAGCGGCTTCGGTCCAGAACTGCAGGGGATCGTAATAGGGGTCAGGAGCTTTGCCCTGTTCGCCTGTAAGATAATAGGACCAGGGTTCCAGTTTACTATCGTACAAAGCGTCTGCCATAGGGCGCACCTGGAAAATGACTGCATTAAAATGGTGTTCTTTTAAGAAATCGAGTTGTGCAATCGCTTCCTTCTGTTGTTCGGAAGTACTTAACCCTGGTTTGCTTGGCCAGTTGATATTGGCAACGGTAGCGATCCAGGCAGCACGGAACTCTTTTTCTACTGCCGGCGGACCTGTCTGGATCTGCGCTACAGCAGATTGCAGCGAGGATACTACAAGTAAACAGTAAATAATTGCGCTTAAGGGTCTTTTCATAAGTACTAATTGAGGGTAACTAAAGTAGTTAAACCCTGTATCATTCCGTAAAAAAATACCTGGATTGTTATGAATGGAGGAGTATAAAACAGGGTGGGCTGTTCTCATAAAACACCGGCAGGATCCCTTATATGCGGGATTGAATCTTAAAAGTTAATTAAATTACTCTTTTTGCATATCTGTTCCTGTCAGGCACTCGTTACTACAGGTCAAGATTTATGTAAAATGTATTTGTTTTCTTCTTTAGTCCGTTCCTGGCAATGGTGTACGCTGGCAGGTATATTATTTGTACCGCTTTCCTGCAATAAAGCGTATACGATTACTCCCGATCCTTTGGCTACTAATATTATTGCTTTAACGGGAAGTGAAGGGGCCTATTCCAAATGGCGTTTGAACAAAATCGCTATTGAACAGGTAACACAACCTGCGAATACCATCAATAAGGATTATTATAAGTCTTACCAGCTCAATGGAAGTTTTGAAGATGGTGACGGACTGCGCGGCAAATGGAGTCTGGTAGCCAAAGATTCCTTGCGTGAAATAGTGACCAATACACAATCGGGTGCCTATGCCATTCAGCAATTCCATATCAACAAACTGACCCGGACAGAATTGTCACTTAGTTATTTTGTGAATGCGAAGGAAGTGAGTATCTCATTTACGGCTGAGAGATAAGGGTTGTTTCCCGACAATCATTTTTTAAACAGCCCAAAGCTGAGTGCCCCCATCATAGCGCCATATAAAGTGCTGTTGAGTGGCCGGGATGTGATCAGGCAGGTACCTGAACTGCACCCGATCTGTTGCCAGTACACATAACCGGCAATGGCACCTGCCACTGCGCCGATAAGGTAAAGTTTATTGATGAGGATCCATTTTTTCATGATGATGGGAATGCTTGGAAAATATTGATTAAAGATCGGGCTTATTTTTGGGTTAGTTCCTGGAGTTTACAGCTGATATAGGTTTTTGCCTTATCCAGGAAACTGTTCTTTCCTTTTTCGGGATAACCCAGTTGCGCCAGTTTGCTGGTAATGGCATCCCTGTCAATAGCAATGCCGCTTACAGCTACTTTTTGGGTTTTGATATCTGCGTCAACGGAAACCACACCTTCCATTTGCAGAAGGTTTTCTCGGATATTGTTTACGCAACCCATGCATTTTACATTTTCCACGTTTAGCAGGTAAGAGTTCATATACCGGTTTTCAGTAAAGTTACACAGATACCAGTGCATACTCTGTAACAAAGGTTACAAACCCCAACACCCAACCGTAATTGAGTTTCCTGAATATGAGGCATCGTGCCATTTCCCTGGTTCTGCCGTAACCCGCATACTGATTTTATCCGGTGACGTTCAAAGGTTATCTTGCATGTGTTATGTGGATGTACCTATTGGTATTTATTGCTACTTTTTTGGTAGACCTGGTGCCGTTTATCGGGCCACCGGCCTGGACGGTTATGGTGTTTTGCCAGATGCAGTTCGGGTTAAATATCTGGCTGGTACTGGTTACGGGTGTTATTGGCTCTACCTTGGGACGCTTTGCGCTCAGCCAGTATATGCCCTGGTTATCAGATAGGTATATCAAAGCAGATAAAAATGAAGACCTCAAATTCATTGGCCAGAAACTCTCCCAAAAGGGCTGGCAGATTCAGTTGTTTGTACTGGTGTATACATTAACCCCCATGTCGTCCACTCCCGTGTTTACTGCTGCAGGTATGGCCAGGATCCCGCCTATCAAAATCATTCCTGCTTTTTTTGTGGGTAAGTTCATCAGTGATATGGTGATGGTATTGGCGGGCGATTATGTAGTGCAGAATTCAAAAGCCATTTTCGCCGGCTTGCTTACCTGGAAAAGTCTGCTCACCCTGTTGCCCGGTGTATTAATCATCTTTGTTCCCTTGTTCATCGACTGGCGTGTATTGCTGGAACAAAAGAAGTTCCGGCTTAACTTTCGTATCTGGAAATAAACGGGTTATTTGTGATGGGTACCGGGTACGACTGGTCATGGGTTTTTATTTCATAAATTGACTTTTCTTTCCATTTATTTATCCCCGTACTGTGAATAACTGTCTGATTTTTTCACTTTTTTATCATGTGAAACAGCTTTTTTATCAATGTTTTATAACGGTTTTTTGCCCGGTGAAAAGAACTGACGCATGTAGTAATATTATGCCTTACGAGTAGTTTTTATCAATGATAATTTTGATGATTTTTTGTTGTTTTCCCACACTAATGCGATTGATTATACTACATTTTATAGACATCGGGCAATACGGGGATCGAACGGTTTTGTCTGTGATAAATCTTATCCAGTCGGTATTTGACCCGGTAAGCTGTGCCCGGAACTCTCTTTTTTTTTAAGCGGGTAGTAGGTATTCAGGAATTTGTGAAGGAAATTCTACGGCGCTGAGTAGCGACAGTAGCTGTTGCGTCTGTCTGAGATAGAGGTGGATTCGTTAGCATTTTCCGGAAATGTTGCTGGTGAATTTTTATATGAGAATTCGAGGGTATACTTGTGTCCCCAAAATCCAATATCACAAACTGTCCAAAGTACCCATGGAAAGTTTGTTGATATGAACTATCTGCAAACAAATTTCCTAAGACTATGAACAAAAACTTTTCCCCGGGTTTTCGTAAGGCAGCCGTGACCCTTCTTGTGACGGTAAGCAGCTACGCCAGTTGTACCAAAGGGTACGATCCCGGAAATCTGTTCAGCGACAGGATCGCCACGTTGACCGGTCAACCCGGCTCTGTGAATTGGGTACTTACTACCATTTTCGTAAACAATGCTGCTGATACTTCAGCAAAAGGTACGCGGAAGCTGTATCGTCCCGATGGAACTTTCGTGGATGATCTTGGCTTCACCGGTTACTGGACCCTGTATTCGAGGGATTCATTGATCGAGAGCACCCGTTCGTGTGTGAATACTGCTGCACCTTATTTTACTAATCATTTCCGTATTGAACGTTTGGATCAGGGCCGGTTACGACTGACCACCACTCATGCGGATAAAACCATCCGGTTCGAATATGTATCAAACAGGTAAACGTGCATGTTATGTACTGATTACCTGTTTGCTGCTGAATGTTCCTGTTGTTGCCCAGATAAAAACTCACTATCATTTTGGCTTTATCGGAGCAACCGGAGACACATCTGTCAAACTCAGCGAACCGGTAATCATCCAGTACAGTAAATGTTTTGAGATCACCAATGGGTTATCCAAATTCATAGCTCCCAAACCGGGGCCCTTTGCCATTAGCTGTAAGGAAGTGTCACCCAAGATGGAGTTACAGGTCTATGCCTATCCCAACCCTGCCGTCCATCAACTGACGATCCGTTCGTTGGTGAATTTTCCGGAAAAGGGGCTGGTACAGTATACGATCTCTTTAACGGATCTGATGGGTAATCCCATTAAAACTGTAAGGACAGATCTGGCATCAATCAACCGCGGACTGGTTATTGATGTCCGTGGGTTTCCGCTGGGATATTGTATTGTTACGTTGTATGCTAATAAGGAAAAGATACAGTCATTCAAGATTCTAAAAGCATTCTAAGATGATGAAACGGGCAAGCCATATAGCAATATTGTTGTTTGTTCTGGTACTGACGGGGGGAGATGTTGTTGCGCAGATTGTACAAACCCCCAACGGTATTTTGTTCCAGGCATCTATTACGGATGGGAATGGTAATTCAGCTTCCGGAAGGAAAGTGTATATACAGGATGCCATTGTACAAAAAACGCCTAATGGCAAAGTGGTGTACAATGAAACTTTCCAGGTAACTGCATCGGAGCAGGGTTTGGTCACTATCGTGATCGGGCAGGGCACACGTGTTTCAGGTGCAGCTTCCATTGCCGATATCGACTGGTCAGCAGGACCGTATTATTTCAGCGTGAAAGCTGCTGTGGCACCAACATCTTCCGCCATAGGCTGGGACCCCTCGCAGAATTATGCAGACCTGGGGACTTCTCCTTTCTGGGCGGTTCCCTACGCCTTATTTGCTGCGAAAACAGAGGGGATGGACAAGAAACTGAACATTACGGATACAGCTGCTATGCTGAAACCGTATGCGGACAACAGGAATGTTGTTTTTGCAACGGGTATTAACGGACTGGTACCTGCGCCCGGTTCGGTCAGAGGCCGTTACCTGGCAGACAATGGTCAATGGCTGCCTTATCTGGATACCGTTTTGTTACAGAGCAGGATCAACCGGAAACTTGATGCGGCAGATACGGCATCATTGAGCAACCGGATATTTGCCGCACAACAATCCTTGAAAGCGCATCTGGAAGAAACAACTTCCGGTCTGGCAGTCCAGATCAATGCCAAACTGAATACCAGCGATACGGCAAGCCTGAATACAAATATCCGTGAAAAACTGAACCTGACTGATACGGCTTCTATGTTAAGTGGTTATGCTAAATCTGTTCAATCTGTAAAATATTCGGATACTTCATTGATGTTGTCAAACCGGTTGAAGGTGTCCGATACGGCTTCAATGCTGAGTGGTTATGCTAAATCTGTTCAGTCTGTAAAATATTCGGATACTTTATTGATGTTGTCGAATCGTTTGAAGGTATCAGACACGGCTTCGATGCTGAGTGGTTACGCAAAGACTGGTCAGTCAATAAAATATGCTGATACAGCTTTGATGTTAAGTGGTTACGCTAAATCTGTTCAATCCGTAAAATATTCAGATACTTCATTGATGTTGTCAAACCGTTTGAAGGTATCAGATACGGCTTCGATGCTGAGCGGTTATGCTAAATCTGTTCAATCTGTAAAGTATTCAGATACTTCATTGATGTTGTCGAATCGTTTGAAGATATCCGATACGGCTTCAATGCTGAGTGGTTACGCAAAGACTGGTCAGTCAATAAAATATGCTGATACAGCTTTGATGTTAAGTGGTTACGCTAAATCTGTTCAATCCGTAAAATATTCAGATACTTCATTGATGTTGTCAAACCGTTTGAAGGTATCAGATACGGCTTCGATGCTGAGCGGTTATGCTAAATCTGTTCAATCTGTAAAGTATTCAGATACTTCGTTGATGTTGTCAAACCGTTTGAAGATATCCGATACAGCTTCAATGCTGAGTGGTTACGCGAAGACTGGTCAGTCAATAAAATATGCTGATACAGCTTTGATGTTAAGTGGTTATGCTAAATCTGTTCAATCTGTAAAATATTCGGATACTTCATGGATGTTGTCAAGTCGTTTGAAGGTGTCAGATACGGCTTCAATGCTGAGTGGTTATGCGAAGACCGGTCAGTCAATGAAATATGCTGATACAGTTATGATGTTGAGTGGGTATACTAAATCTGTTCAATCTGTAAAATATTCAGATACTTCATTGATGTTGTCGAATCGTTTGAAGATATCCGATACGGCTTCGATGCTGAGTGGTTATGCGAAGGCTGGCCAAACAATAAAATATGCTGATACAGCTTTGATGTTAAGTGGTTATGCTAAAACCGGTCTGTCTGTAAAATATGCTGATACCGCCTCAATGCTGTCGAATCGTTTGAAGGTGTCTGATACGGCTTCCATGTTGAGTGGTTATGTTAGGAATAGTCAATCAATGAAATATGCAGATACTGCTTTAATGTTAAGTGGGTATGCTAAAACCGGTCTGTCTGTAAAGTATGCAGATACTTCGTTGATGTTGTCGAATCGTTTAAAGGTATCCGATACGACTTCGATGCTGAGTGGTTACGCAAAGACCGTTCAGTCAATGAAATATGCTGATACTGCTTTAATGTTAAGTGGTTATGCTAAAACCGATCAGTCTGTAAAATATGCTGATACTGTCTCAATGCTGTCGAACCGTTTAAAGGTATCCGATACGACTTCGATGTTGAGTGGTTACGCAAGGAATGGCCAGTCAATGAAATATGCAGATACTGCTTTGATGTTAAGCAGTTATGCTAAATCTGCTCTGTCTGTAAAATATGCTGATACTGCGTTGATGTTGTCGAATCGTTTAAAGGTCTCCGATACGACTTCGATGCTGAGTGGTTACGCAAGGAATGGCCAATCAATGAAATATGCTGATACTGCTTTGATGTTAAGCAGTTATGCTAAATCTGCTCTGTCTGTAAAATATGCTGATACTGCGTTGATGTTGTCAAATCGTTTAAAGGTATCCGATACGACTTCGATGCTGAGTGGTTACGCAAAGACCGTTCAGTCAATGAAATATGCTGATACTGCTTTAATGTTAAGTGGTTATGCTAAAACCGATCAGTCTGTAAAATATGCTGATACTGCGTTGATACTGTCGAATCGTTTGAAGGTATCCGATACGACTTCGATGCTGAGTGGTTACGCAAAGACCGTTCAGTCAATGAAATATGCTGATACTGCTTTAATGTTAAGTGGTTATGCCAAAATCAGTCAGTCAGTGAAATACGCGGATACCGCGGCCATGTTACAGGCCAAAGCCCCAATATTTTCTCCTGCTTTTGCGGGATCACCCACTGCACCAACACCCGGAGCAGGTTCCAACAATTCCCAGTTAGCTACCACCGCTTATGCAGATGCTGCTGTAGCTGCAGCCACACCTGCGGGCACTTCCCTTACCGGTTCTACACTTGCTGCCAATATCACTAAGTCCTCTCTAACATCCCTGGGTACATTGAACGCCTTGTCTGTATCCGGAGAGGCAACGGTTACAGGGACCCTTCTGGCTGAAGGGGGACTGAACACTTCGGCTTCTCCGTCAGCCATGGGGATCGGTTATACATCTAATGGGGCAGTGGCCATGCAGAACACCAGTAAGTCCAGATCGATCACCATCAATGCCTATTCTGGTCGTATTACTACCGACAATGCCAGAATGAATGTAGGTGCAAATGTTTCTTTTGTTGTCAATAATTCGGTTGTCAAGGACAAGGATGTACCTTTTGTTGCAATTGCTTCCGGCGGTGGACCAGGCCGATACCAGGTTCAGGTAGATGCTGTTGCCAATGGTTCTTTTACCATTACCATCTATAATACCAGTGGTAATAATATTTCGGACAACCTGGTACTGAACTTTGTCATTTTCAGGGGCGATTAATCTTGCCGTACAAATAAGGGGGATATTAAACCTGTTATGTAACCGCTGTGAACGTATTTTTGCATATTGTTCTGAAATGACTACTTTTATTAAGGACTCAGAACAGTCGATGTTATGCGCCATTTACAGGATTATGAGGATGATTGTTTGATTCCCCTTATTATAGAAGGAGACAGGACCGCATTTGAAGAAGTCTACCATCGTTACCATATTCCCCTTTTTCAGAATATTCTTCGTTTGACCAAGGACAGTTCCGCTGCTGAAGACCTGGTTCAGGACTGTTTTATCAGTTTCTGGCAAAAAAGGGATCGTATCCGTAAAGGTAAATCCCTGGCAGGCTGGTTATTTGTGATCAGTTACCATCATTCCGTGAACTGGTTGAAACGCAGACTGGTAGATGCCAAAGCCCGGCAGAACCTGTCCCTGTCAGTGGTAGATGCTGATCCGCTGCCGGATTATGACCGACAGATGGAACTACTGGAACAGGCCATACAGTTGTTATCTCCACAGAAAAGACGGGTTTTTGAATTGTGTAAACTCCGGGGACGTACTTACCAGGAAACTGCCCGTGAAATGAATATTTCTGGTCATACTGTGAAAGAATACCTTTCCGGTGCCATGCAGGTAGTGCGGGAGTACGCTGTTTCTCACCCCGAATATACCATGCTGCTTCCCCTGATCTGGATGCTGTTTTCCTGAAAAAAAATTATTTCTTACCCCCCCCGATAGGGTAGTGTGTTTGTATTTATGAGACAAACGCTTGCCCGGTGCCGACCAAACGCTTTCAACCTGAAGAGTTATTGAACAGGTCTTCTCTAACCGAAGAGGAGCTTCGCCTGTTATTACAATACCTGCAACAAGCAGATTCTCCCATCCTTCGAAATCTGTTACTCGAAAAATTTGCAGACGATATTTCTGCAGCCGGTTCTGTGGAATTACCCGGGAATCTATCTGCAAAAATGCTGGAAAACATCAGGCTGGCGACCGATCCGGAGCAGGCGCCTGTTCAAAGCCGTTTTTGGCGGCCTGCAAAAGTGGCGGCTGCAGCCGTTATCCTATTGCTGGCATCTGCTGTTTTCTGGTTTCTCCGTCCTGACAAACAACCTGAGCCTTCGCTGGCGGCACTACAGAGCCATAGGACAGATGTGGCCGCACCATCCGGTAGCAGGGCAACCATTACTCTGGCCAATGGACAGCAGATCGTGATCGACAGTAACCAGAGTGGTACACTTGCCAGTGAAGGGGCTGTACAGATCGAGCGGGCTGCTGATGGAACCATTGCTTATCATGGTTCTGCCACAGAAACCGTATATAATACCCTGTTCAATCCAAGAGGAAGCAAACCCGTATCGCTCACCCTGAGTGATGGCAGTAGGGTATGGCTGAACAGTGAAAGTTCGCTCAAGTATCCCACTGCATTCAACGGAAAGGTTCGACCAGTGGAAATAACTGGTGAAGCTTATTTTGAAGTGGCCAGGAATCCTGCGATGCCTTTCCGCGTTTCCGTTGCGGGTAAAGGAACTGTGGAAGTGTTGGGCACACATTTCAATATCAACAGCTACGGGGATGAAACACATACGCATGTGACCTTACTGGAGGGAAGTGTACGTGTTGAATTGCCTGAAAGTCAGCCTGTGGTGATCCAGCCCGGGCAACAGGCATTTTATGCCAATGGCCTTCAGCAGGGCGCTGGTATCTCGGTAAGGAACGGGGTAGACCTGGCAGCCGTGATGGCCTGGAAGAATGGGTATTTCAATTTCGATCATGCTGATCTGTACCAGGTTATGCGACAACTGGCCAGGTGGTACAATATTCAGGTGAAATATGAGGGGAAAATACCCCATAGGGTCTTTGGTGGTGATATGCAGCGGGACCTGAACCTGTCTGAAGTGCTGAAACTGCTGGAAAAGAACAATGTGCATTTCAGGATCGAGAACGAACAGCTTTTTGTAAGACCTTAAAAAACAACTATGATATAAACAAGACGAATCATACGGTATAAAAAAGCCGCCCCGACTGCAATCAGGACGGCCATTCAGATTACCGGTGAATTTACTGTCGAGGCAAATCTTTCCATAACCCAAACATTGCTAATGTATGAAAATTAATGCGGAAAACCGGTGTTCAGCGCCGGTGGCAAGGGCTGCAACCGCCCCTGTATCTGCCCGGCTGGGAATTCCGGATTCCCCCGTCGGCGAACGATCTAAAATTTTACTTATCATGAAACTGACAACCCTGCTGCTTTTAGCGGCTGTTCTCCAGGTGTCGGCCAGAACAACTGCCCAAACGGTATCTATTTCCGGCAAGGAAATGCCCTTGGTGAAAGTGTTTGAAAGTATCAAATCTCAAACAGGTTTCGTGTTTTTCTACGATGCGGTATTGCTGCAGCAGGGAAAACCTGTGAGCCTGAAAGTAAAGAACCAGCCTCTGACGGATGTGCTGCAGCAGGTATTCAGCGATCAGCCATTGTCATGGAGCATCGTGAACAAGACGATTACCATTACCCCCAGACCCATCGAGGCAGCACCTGCAGAGAAAGCAGTGGAAGCCGTTATGGCCAATGTGGTAAAGGGTAAAGTAGTAGACGCAAATGGTTCGCCCCTGGCTGGTGCCAGTGTGCTGATCAAAGGAACCAATAAAGGCGTGAAAGCAGAAGCCGATGGAAGTTTTTCTATTGACGTGACTGCTGATGCTACCCTGGTGATCTCTTATGTTGGCTATGAGACCAGCGAGATAAAAGTGGGTAACCAGAATAATCTTACCATACGACTGAAACAAGCTGTGGTATTGATAGACCAGGCCGTTGTAGTGGTTGGTTATGGTACCCAGCGTAAAAAAGACCTTACCGGAACCATTTCTACCGTAAAAGGGGAAGCGGTAGCTAAAATGCCGGGTACTAACCCCGTGTCTTCCTTGCAGGGTAAAGTGGCCGGTCTCACCATTGCCAACTCCGGAAGGGCAGGAGCCAGTCCGGTGGTTCGTATCCGTGGTATCAACAGTACCAACAGTGCCAACCCGGTATATGTGGTGGATGGTATTTTACATGATAATATCGATTTTCTGAATCCTTCTGATATTGAAACCATCGACGTATTGCGTGATCCTTCCTCCATCGCCATCTACGGTCTTCGTGGCGCCAATGGTGTGATCGCTATCACTTCCAAGAAAGCCAACAGGGGAGAAACCCGTGTGAACTTTCAGAGTACTGTGGGTATCCAGAAAGTGAACGATCGCATCAAAGTTGCTGATGCAGCAGGTTTTAAAAAATTATACAATGCCCAGCTGGCCAATTTGGGTGCTGCGGCATTTGACTATACCAACTATACGGCCAATACCGACTGGCAGAGCCTGATCCTGCGTGATGCGGTGATGACATCCAACAACCTCAGCATCGCCAATAATGCTGAAAAGAGCAGTACATATCTGAATGTGGGGTATACCAACCAGGACGGTGTGCTGCGTAACGATAACTACAAACGTTATCTCGCCCGCCTGAACGAGGAGATCCGTTTCTCAGATAAGATCAAGGTTGGCGCTGAAGTAACCGGTTATCACTGGATCAGCAATCCGCCATCTGCTTCTATCAGTAATGCATTATGGGCTGCTCCCATAGTGGATGTGCAGAAAGACCAGAGTACCTATTACAGCATGCCCTCTTTCCAGCGTGCGCAGGTGGGTAACCCTGTGGCTGCCCTGAACAGGGGTAACGGAACCAGTATTGACAAAGGTTTCCGCGTGATCGGTAATATCTACGGTGAGATCAAGTTTGCCAAATATTTTACCTGGCGTTCAACGTTTTATGCTGACCTTGGTTTCAATACCGGAAGAGGTTTCAACAGGCTGCCTTATACATTCATCAACCTGGGTGAAGGGGCAACGCCCACAACAACCACTTACGATAATTCTGTAAGGACTTCAGTTTCACAAAACCAGAGCGAATCCAAGCGTTACCAGCAGGATCATACCCTGAATTTTACCAAAAATTTCAATGGTAAACATTCACTGACCGCACTGGCCGGTTTTACATCTATCTATAGTTACAGTTCTTATATCAATGGAACCAGAAGGGATACTTCTGTGAACATCAACGATAGTCCGGATTTCTGGTATCTCGGTGTTTCCAATGCCAATAACCCCGGCAATTTTGATGGCGGTGGTGGCGAAAGTTCCATTGCCGGTTATTTTGGAAGGGTAAGTTATTCATACCTCGGCAAATACCTGTTGAATGCAACCGTAAGAAGAGACGGAAGTTCCAAATTCGCTCCCAGAAACCGCTGGGGTACTTTTGGTAGCGTAGGATTGGGCTGGATCGCCAGCGACGAAAGTTTCTTCCGTAAGATCAAGGGTATTGATTTCCTGAAGATCCGTGGTGCATGGGGTTTGACGGGTAATGCCAACGGTTTTGCCGATAACCTGTATAAACCCGGTATTTCCAATGCTTCTACTGCTGTGTTTGGAGATAACGTGTACAGCTCTATACAGGCCGCTTATATTCCTGATCCCAACCTGCACTGGGAAACCGTGAAAGGTATCGATCTCGGATTTGACCTGCGTACACTGAACAACCGTATGAATGTTGAGTTTACCTGGTATAACAGAACCACTTCTGATATCCTTACCGCAGTGGCACTGCCCAACGACAGCAGAAGCTACTTCACCAACCTCGGACAGATCACCAACAAAGGGATCGAAGTATCACTTGGATGGAACGATAAAATAGGCAAGGACCTTACCTATGGCGCATCAGTGAACTTCAGTTACAACCAGAACGTGGTGAACTCCATCGGTAATAACTTCAATTTCTCCATCATCGGAAACGGTGGCGCCAACCTGACCACTACCGGACAGTCTATCGGTTATTTCTATGGCTACAGGCAGGTAGGTATCTACCAGTCTTCTGCTGATATGGCCAAAACAGCCACCTTCTCCAACTCACTGCCGGGCGATATCGCTTATGCAGATGTGAATGGAGATGGTATCATTTCACCTGCTGATCGTGGTTATATCGGTACACCATTTCCTCCCTACAGCTTTGGTGGAAATTTCACACTGGGCTACAAAGGTTTTGATGTGGAACTGGATGTGCAGGGAATGGCTGGTCATAAGATCTATGCGCAACGCCGCACTTCCACTTTTGCGGTGCTGAACTATGAAGTGAACCGTTTGAATGCCTACACTACCCCCGGTTCTTCCAATATCGAACCCATTCTGGACAATACCAGGGGTAATAACTTCCTGATGAGTACCTATTACCTGGAGCCGGGTGATTATTTCCGTATCCGCAATTTCCAGATCGGGTACACATTCAGCCAGGGATTCCTGTCTAAAGCAGGTATTAAAAAAGCAAGGGTGTTTGTTAACGGCCAGAACCTGAAAACATGGAGTAAGGTAACCGGTTATTCACCGGAGCCCATCATTGGTTCTATCCTGGGTGGTGGAGCTGACAATGGTTCTTATCCTGTACCGGCCGTGTATTCTTTCGGTCTTAACCTGACTTTTTAAACCTGTCAAAACATGTATACAATGAAAAAGATAAATACATTCTTACCTGCGGTGCTGCTGCTGGCCTTTGTGTCTGTGCTGTTGACGCTGACAGGTTGTAAAAAAGACTTCCTGGATACACAACGCCAGGGAGCATATGATGCAGATAACTATCCTTACCCCGGAGGTTCCGGTCCTTATGACCAGTTCATTTTCGGTGCTTATAATGATCTCAGAAGTTTTAACGTACACAGCCAGGCTTTCATCACGGCTACCAGCATCCGAAGTGATGATGCGGATAAAGGCAGTACACCGGCAGATGGTGGTGCCAACGCCATTGATATGGATAATTTTCCGGTTACGCCCAGTAATGGTTTTGCCAATACTTTGTGGCTGGGCTATTATAGCCTGATCAACAAGTGTAACACAACCATCAAGGAAGTGAATACCAATACTACGATTACGGCCACAGACGCTGTTAAAGCGCAGACGATCGGTGAAGCAAAATTCCTGAGAGGGTATGCTTATTTCATGATGGTCCGTTTGTTCGCAAATGTTCCGATTATTGATACCGTATTCGATAATCCCGCTGCACAGAATAACGTACCGCAAAGTACCGCGGCACAGGTATATGCGTTCATTGAAAAGGACCTGACCTATGCGGCCGGCAACTTACCATTGGTATGGGACAGCAAATTCGTAGGTCGTGCCACCAGTGGTGCAGCCAATGGTTTGCTTGCCAAAGTGTACCTGACCCAGCAGAAATGGGCGCTGGCGATGAATGCAGCTAACCTGGTGATAAAATCAGGCCAGTATGACCTGTCTACCTCTTTCGACAAGGTATTCCGTGAAGAAGGGGAGAACAGTAAGGAATCTGTATTTGAAGTGCAGGCAACTGCCAATGCCTCTTTTCCAACCAGCAATGGGGTACAGTATGCGCAGATACAGGGTGTGAGAGGATCCGGAGTGTTTGACCTGGGATGGGGCTGGAATACGCCCAGCACACAGCTGGAAGCGGCTTTCGAGGCCAATGACCCCCGCAAGAACCGTACGATCCTGTATACCAGTACGGCTACTACTACGTACCAGACTTTGTATGGTGAAACACTGCCGGTAGGTTTACCCAATCCGCGTTACAATAACAAAGTGTACACCAATCCGGCACTGCGTGCTTCTATTGGTAACCGTTTTGGTTACTGGATGAACATCCGTATCCTGCGTTATGCAGATGTGGTACTGATGTATGCCGAAGCAGCCAATGAACTGGGTGGAACGGATAATATCACAGCCGCCAGAACCGCACTGAACTCTGTACGTCTGCGTGCAAGGAATGGGGTGGCTGGTATCTTACCCGATGTTACCACTATCGACCAGGCAACATTACGCGATGCTATCCGCCGCGAGCGCCGTTCTGAACTGGCTATGGAGCACGACCGATTCTTTGATATTGTTCGCTGGGGAGTTGCACAAACAGTGCTGAATGCTGCTGGTAAGAACAATTTCATCAACAGCAGGGATGTATTACTGCCGATACCGCAAACGCAGATCGACCTGAGTGCGGGTGTGCTGAAGCAGAATCCCGGTTATTAATCATTGACCATTAACCTACTAACATGAAATACGATCACAAACATATACCACTACGGGAAAGCATGATGGTCATGTTCTTCCTCGTTATACTGGCAGCATCCTGCACCAAGGATGGTAACCCCAATAACCTGCCTTCTGTAAGCACAGCTGCTTATGATGGCAAGATTGACGGGTACAGCAGCTCCAATGAAGTGTTCCCCGAGAACCTGATTGCCTATTGGAGTTTTGATGATACCAAGAACGAACTGGTGAGTGGCACAGCACCCGGTTCATCCGCTAATGACAGTTATGTGGCGGATGGCGTAAGGGGTAAGGCGCTTAGTCTGGCTGCCGGTTACCTGTATTTTCCCACACAGTTCCAGCGTTTCAAAACCGATTCGCTGAAAAGCTTTACCATCAGTGCCTGGATCAGGATCCTGAACAACGGTTCTAAAAAAACCATGCTGTTCCAGTTGGCGCGTCCGGGTATTTTCACGGGTAATATCAATTTTATCCTGAACACCAATGCGAATCCTGCTACCAATACCAACCTGGTGATACAACCCACTTTCACCACCGTGGGTGGCGGTACACAGGATAACCTGAACAATGCACTGTATCCAACCATCGGTGTCACCAAGTGGACGCATGTATTGCTTACCTATGATGGAAGCAGCGGCGTATTCAATATCTGGGCCGACGGTGTGAAAATAGGTGGATATCCCAACAGGGGTACCGGTAACAACCTCTTCAAATCTTACGAGCCGAGCGAGATCATCATCGGTACCAACTACAATGGTATTCCCGGTAAAACGGTCAGTACCGATGTGAGCTTTGCGCCCATGACCGGGCAGATCGATGAAGTGCGTATATTCAATAAAAGCCTGGGTGATGCTTATATCAAAGCATTGTACAACCTGGGTAAAGCCAACAAATAATCCGGAGCAGAGGCATAACTTTTGGAGTTATGCCTCTGCTTTTAGGGAGTCTTACTAATACGATAACCGTACATGTATGCAACATAAATCCTTTATTCCTGTATTTGTTTGGGTATTGCTGGCACCATTGCTGCTGCAGGCCCAAACGGTAAAACTATCGGCTGAAGATGAAAAGATCTTTACCGATGTACAACACGCCACTTTCCAGTATTTCTGGGATGGGGCAGAACCCAATAGCGGACTGGCCAGGGAACGTTTTCATACAGATAATATGTACCCGCAGAACGATAAGAACACCGTAACCAGTGGTGGCGGTGGTTTTGGTGTGATGGCGATCCTGGTAGGTATGGAAAGAAAATTCATCACGCACGAAGCCGGGGTGAAACGCCTGGAAAAGATCGTACACTTCCTGGAAACCGCAGACCGCTTTCATGGCGCCTGGCCGCACTGGTGGAATGGCGAAACGGGTAAAGTGAAGCCTTTCAGTAAAAAAGACAATGGGGGAGACCTGGTGGAAACTTCTTTTATGATCCAGGGACTGCTTTGCGCAAGGCAATACCTGCAACAGGGAAATGCCTCGGAGAAAGCACTGGCTGCCAGGATCGATACGCTTTGGAAGCAGGTAGAGTTCAACTGGTATACACAGGGTAAAAATATATTGTACTGGCACTGGAGCCCGGAATACAACTGGGATATGAATTTTGGTGTAACCGGTTACAATGAATGTCTCATCATGTACGTGCTGGCCGCCTCGTCACCCACCCATGGCGTGGATCCGAAAGTATACCATGAAGGATGGGCACAGAACGGAAAGATCAAACTGAGTAACACAGGGGAAGCTGATGCACTGCAGTTGCGCCATCACGGCGATACGGTCAATGGAGGACCTTTGTTCTGGTCGCATTACTCTTATCTGGGACTTGATCCGCGTGGATTGAAAGACAGGTACGCCGATTACTGGAAAGAAAATACCAACCATGCCTTACGCAACTACCGCTGGTGTGTGGAGAACCCGAATCATTTCAAAGGGTATGGGCCCGATAGCTGGGGACTCACTTCCAGTTATTCGTTAAGGGGGTATTCAGGACATGCACCTGCTGCCAAGAGAGATCTTGGTGTGATAGCTCCTACTGCGGCACTGTCATCCTTCCCTTATACGCCCAAAGAGTCGATGCAGGCCATGAAACATTGGTACAAAGACCGCAAAGACCAATTATTCGGTGTGTATGGTTTTTATGATGCATTTAGTGAAACGGAGAACTGGTATACGCCCCGTTACCTGGCCATTGACCAGGGACCAATCGTGGTCATGATGGAAAATTACCGCACTGGGCTGCTCTGGAAATTATTCATGAGTTGTCCGGAAGTCAAAAATGGGCTACAGAAACTGGGTTTCTCCAGTCCATATCTCACAAAGAAATAAGGCAGGTACACAACAAGCCATAATGGCCCGGTTAGTAAGCACGGGTTCCATTATATCAGACCGAATGAACCGCATGGGTTGTTTGAAAAAGGTATAGCAATCATTATTGAACACCAGGTCATTCGCACGGCGTCTCTTCGGGGGCGCCGTTTTTTGTTGATGCGCCTCGTGAAGGCCGGAAGTGGCGGGAGGCTTTGGCCTTGGGATAGTGGCAGCTATTTTTTGCCGAAAGAACTCCCTGGCCACATGTGATCCGGCTGTTTGTTGTCATCACGCTTCTAATAGACCTTCATTGATTCCAGCCTGATAATACCTACATCGGTTGTAGTGCCATCCGTTACCTGTACACCGGATTTGGAAGTAGACCGGTAAGGCGGAACTGCTTCAATGGAAAGGTTGTACTCGCCCGGTTTTACATTGCCGATCTCGAAAGATCCGTTTACTACGTTCACGCTGAACGTGTCACTGACAGAGATTGCCTGCACTTTGGCTGCGCCATTGGAGGGCTCTATCTGCCCCTTGATTTTACCGGTGGTGACATCTGTAAAACGAAGCGACAAAACGCCTGCTGTGATGAGGAGAAGGGTCATCATGCCCCATGGAGTTTTTTTCATGATACTGGATTTAGGGTAAAAAATGAAAGAAGCAGAAATAGCCGCAAGTATTATGCCTGTAAGGGAACGTGGCGATTAATCTTTTGTGAATACGCTCGAAAAAAACTTAGCAATCCTTAAACGTTTTTCTGCACAATACTTGCAGGTGATTGTTTTCTAAAATCCAGCTTATGTCAATACCCGATTTCTCTGCAGAACCTTTTCTGGCTGTGCCTGCCAGCGCCTGTAAAATACCCCAGGCTGTAAGACTGAACACGCTTGACAAACAAACACCTATGGAAGTGAGTTTGCTGCTCTGCCATAAACTGGTTCCTGTAGCGCATGCACATTCAGTGATCAGCCGGGAGTCTTATGCAAAGAGACATGGTGCTTCGGAAGAACATATTGCCCGGGTTACAGCATTTGCACATCAGTTCCATTTATCCGTGTCGGCCATATTGCCCGAACAGCGACTCGTAAAACTGCAGGGAAAGATCGTTGACTTTGAAAGGGCGTTCCGGGTATCGCTTTCGCATTACCGGGATTCACGGGGACATGTTTTTTCTGCCAGGTCGGGCGAACTCTACCTGCCTGCATCCTTTCTCGGTTTTGTGGAAGGAGTGTTTGGTCTGGATAACCGACCCATTGCCACACCTAAATTTCTGGTAGCCAAAAAACAGGGGCGTTTTGTGAACCATGAAGCTTCTCCCTATAGTTTCTTTCCGGATCAATTACCTGAGATCTATGGTTTTCCTGCTACAGTAACTGGCGCCAAACAATGCATTGCCATCATTGAACTTGGTGGTGGATACCGCATTGCAGACCTGCGTAGGTATTTTAAAAGCATTGGGCTGCCCGTTCCCGCGGTTAGCGCCGTATCGGTGGATGGTGGCTTCAACGATCCGTCCACGGCCGACAGTGCTGATGTGGAAGTAATGCTGGATATTGAAGTGGCGGGAGCTGTGGCACCTGGTGCAGCTATTGCAGTATATTTTGCGCCGAATACAGAAAAAGGTTTCCTGTCTGCGATCAGTGCGGCTGTTCACGACCAGGTAAACCAACCTTCCATTATTTCCATCAGTTGGGGTTCTGCGGAGCGTAACTGGAGCAAACAGGCATTGCAGGGGTACGACTCCGTTTTTCAAACGGCTGCTTTACTGGGTGTTACGGTTTGTGCGGCATCGGGCGATACAGGTTCCGCCGATGGAGAAATGGATGGCCTGGTGCATGTTGATTTTCCTGCGTCAAGTCCGCATGTCCTGGCATGCGGGGGAACTAGCCTTACCGTATTGGGGACCTCTATTGCCAATGAAGTGGTATGGCATACGAATGACCGCGCCGCTACGGGTGGTGGTGTCAGTGATTTTTTTGCCTTGCCCGATTATCAGCAAAAAGTGGGTGTGCCTGCCTCATTGAATACCGGACATAAAGGACGGGGTATACCCGATGTGGCCGCCAATGCTGATCCGGAAACCGGCTACCGGGTATTGGTGGATGGACAGCAACTTGTGATTGGAGGAACCAGTGCCGTATCACCTTTACTGGCCGGACTGTTTGCAAGGCTTAATGAATTGAAAGGGAAGAAGCTGGGATTCGTACATCCCAAATTGTACAACGGCACCTATCGTTACCGGGACATCACTGTGGGCGACAATATCACCACCTATAACCGGAAGGGTTATGAAGCACAGCCAGGTTGGGATGCCTGTTCCGGACTGGGTGTACTGTCGGGGCTGAAATGAATGATCAGCTACCTATCTTTTCAGTTTGATGAAAGAGGGGTAGGGAAGGTATTTCATCACGGTATCCAACATGCGGGTCAGTATAAAACGTGCCGGTAAGAAGTTGAGCAAAGCTTTTGCATCGTCAATGGCTTCCACGCAAAAACCGGCAGCTGTGCGGTTGGTACCAACCTTGATGGAGATACCTCTTTTACCGATCGCTTTGAACATATCTTCGTCCGTAGCATCATCACCAATGGCAAGGATAAAATCATAAGATTCGTTGGAGAGATAGGGCTCAATGGCTTTTCCCTTATTTACTTCTGTGCTTTTCACTTCCACCACTTTGTTGCCGGCAAGAATGTTCAGCGGCATGTCGGCCACAAAATAACGAAGATGGCTGATGAGTTCATTGGCCCTGTATTCGCCCAGTTCTTTTTCGGCATTCCGGTAATGCCAGGCTAGTGAATGTGATTTTTCTTCCACCAGTGATCCGCTGGTTCTGCCTGTGTAACTGTGTAATATGGGCAATAGTTCCTGTTTCCAGTCGGTTTCTATTTTTGCGGTTTCTTCCCAATCGCCGTTCTCTTTTTTCTGCCACATACCATGTTCTGCGATCATGTGTACCGGTAAATGCCCCAGCCATTTTTCCAGCGTGCTGTGTTGCCTGCCGCTGATGATGGCTACGGTATTTTTTTTATCGGCGCAGAGCTCTTCCAGAATGGCCAGTAAGGCTGCATCGGGAAATGCTGCCATCAGGTTGCTGTAAAACCTGACGAGTGTACCATCGTAATCCAGCAGGATCAGTCTTTTTTTGGATTTGATGTACCGGTTGCGGATGTATGCCTGTGTAAATACGCCGATCTGCCTGGCGGGTCTTTGCTCGGGTTTGTTGGTTACGTCCAGCAAACGTTTCATGAAGATGTCGACCCAGTGATGCACATTATACCTGGACACCAGTTCGCGCATCTGTTTCATGCGTCGGTACTGTTCATCGGGCGACATATGCAGCGCCGTAACCATGGCCTCACAGATCTCAACACTGTTATTAGGGTTTACGATCAGTGCGTCTACCAGCTCTTTGGAGGCGCCAGCCATCTCGCTCAGTATCAGTACGCCATCGTGGTTCACCCTGCTGGCCACGAATTCTTTACAAACCAGGTTCATCCCGTCACGTACCGGTGTTACCAGGCAGATATCCGCCTGCTGGTACAGGGCCGACAAATGTTCCAGCGGGAAAGAGCGGTAAAAATAATTCACCGGCACCCAGCGGTTGGTGCTGAACCTGGCGTTGATGTTGCCGGTGAGTTTATCAATCTCGTTCCTGAGTTCTTTGTACAAAGGAACCATATCCCTTGAGGGTACCACGATCATGTATAGGCTTACCTGTTCCCGGTATTCGGGATGTTGCTGCAACAGCAGATCGAAAGCCTGTAAACGTTGCAGGATACCTTTGCTGTAATCCAATCTGTCAATGGACAGGATGATGCGGATGCCATTGAAATCTTTTCGAAGCTGGCTGAGGTGTTCCTGAACAGAGAGGTGATTGGTGAGTGCTACCAGTTTTTCATCGTCAATACCCATCGGAAATGCTTCGGCCACGATATTCCTTTCCTGGTAACGGATGGTGCTGAAAGTGGACTGCGTATTCAGTAAACGGCTGCAGGCTGATAAAAAATGCCTGGCATCATCGTACGTGTGAAAGCCCACCAGGTTAGCGCCCAGGATACCTTCCAGCAGTTCCGTCCGCCAGGGCAGCAGACGAAACAGCTCGAAGGATGGAAAAGGGATATGCTGGAAAAAGCCGATGATGGCGGCCGGTTTTTCTTTGCGTACCAGGTTGGCCAGTAACAGTAACTGGTAATCATGTATCCAGATGATATCACCCGGCTGGTACAGTTCAAGTAGGGCGGCACAGAATTTTTGATTTACGGCTACATAGGTATCCCAGTACTGGGTATCGTACCTGGCATAAGTTGCCATATAATGAAATACAGGCCAAAGCACTTCGTTCGAGAAGCCTTCGTAATACTGGCTGATCTCGGTAGCAGTCAGGTATACCGGGTATAGTTTTTTTTCTGCCAGCAACTGGTCTATCTCTTTCTGTTCGGCTTCATCTGCTGCACAAATGCCCGGCCATCCCAGCCATAGGGTGTTGTGTTGTGTATAAATGGCTCCCAGTCCCGTAGCAAGCCCGCCCTCACTGGTTTGCAAAGTGAAGGCGGGTGATTCTCCTGTGATCTTAACCGGTAAACGATTCGATACAATAAGAATACGGGGCATAGGCTACGGTATTTTTTACTGCAAGCTGATTTTTCCGATATCTGTTGTTACACCGTTGGTAACGGTGATGTTTGTTAACGTGGTATCCTTATAGCCACCTGCTGCAGCATGTATGGCCACTTTGTATGCGGAACCTGCGGCAATACCCTGCAATAAGAAACGGCCGGTTAAGGTATCCGCCTGTGTGGTAGCCAGGGTATCGGCCTGGTTGGCGATGGCGTACACCCATGCTTTGGATGCGGCAGGATCCACCAATCCTTTGATAGCGCCCGTAGTAGATTCGGTAAAGATGCGGATCACGGGTTTGAGGATATAATTTCCGTTACCCGTTTTCACGATCGATCTGGCTCCATCAAAGTCCATAGTGAAATGGTAATTGATACCAGCCGACAAGGTAGTGTTGATCAGCAATTTTAAACCGCTCTGTTGTGCAGAAGGCGTTTGCAGGGGAAAACTTACGCCATCTACCACCACACTGTTGTTGCTGCCGAGTACCAGCCTCAATTGGCTGACCGGACCGGCAGGTACTGAAAGGCTACCGAGCATGGTGTCAGCACCGTTCCTGTAATCAAGCAGGTTGTAAACGCCGGGTCTTACGAGGTTGATGGATTGCCAGCCGCTATCCGATCCGTCTGCGGTCAGTTTTACCTGTACGTCTTTGATGTCGATGTTCACTGCGTCAAAAAGCCCCGGGGCATCGGTCAGGTGTACATGGATATTGGCTTTGCCGCCGTTTTGTTCGGTAGTGGCGGTCTTCATACAGCTTACCATTGCGACAATAACACCGGTTGTCAGCAAGAGAATTAGCTTCTTCATGGGATATTGGTTTGATGAACCCTATCAAAAACAAATTGTATGCCGTAATGCCGCTCAACAGCCATACAGTTTTTCCCCTTTGTGAATTAGCATTTTATTAATAGGGAAATCTTGTATCGGTAAAAGATTCTTCTACAGGAGGTTGTAGCCATTTGAGGGAATCGGCCCGTTATATCCTGCTATCTTTTTGTGTACGGACCGGTATTTCCGGCCATAGCCGGTCAACCGGATGCCTATCGGAGCAGACCCGAATGAGGATCGGGTCGGACCTGGATCTGGGTAGGATGGGAGTCGGAGGGAGATCGGATAGTCACCGGTTAGTGATTGGATAGCGGACCCTATAACTTAGCTATAAGTTAACTATAAGTTAGCTATAACGTCAGTTCCTTGTAAGGTATCCAGCTGCTGGAAAGTTTTGTGCCATGCTGCATCTGGTAAGATATGATCTGTAAGAAAGCTGCATATGTGGGAAAGGATCCTTATGAATAAAACGCGATTTCCTCCTGTTTTGTAAGGGTTCTTTACAAAATTAGTAAAGTTTTTTGTATATTTGAAAATGATCATTACAGAAAGAGTTTCTGGTAATCCCAAAGATGTTTCCATTGAGTTGGCATCTGAGGAGGATTTCAAACTGCTTACTGTCAGACAGCATGCTTTTAACTGGAAAAAATATAAAGGTGCTGCTGTTTATAAGTTACAATTGGTGGGATCGGATGATATAATCGGTGTAATGTTATTGGAATTCTTTCCTGATGAACAGCGAATTGAAATTGCCCTGTTAGCTGTTTCTGCAGAAAACAAGGGATCCGGAAAGCAGTTTGAAGGAATTGCAGGATGTTTGATCGCATATGCATGTCGCATGGCAGTGCTTCAATATGGTGCCTTAGCCTGTGTATCCTTAACACCTAAGACCAGGCTAAAACCGCACTATATCAAAAAGTATGGTATGCTTGATGCCGGCAGACAGGTATATCTTGATAGCAAACCCCTGATAAATGTAATTAAACAATATTTCCCATGAAACGAAGTACAAAAGGCTTGAGTGATGCGCAAAAAGCGGAAGCTTATATTTATCCGGTAAAGCTAACTGCCTCACAAAAAACAGCAGCGGCTTCCCAGCTGGCAGCAGCGAGAAAAAAAAGCCAGGCAGCCATGTCGGCTACAGATCAGCTTATGGCTCAATTGATGCAACTGCGGTTTCAGCTTGAGGAATATATCAAAGGCGGAGAATTTCACACCGGCAAAACTTTCGGCTACTTCTTAAAAGAATATCTTTCCCTGGGTAACAAGAAGCGAAGAGCATTTGCCGCGGAAATAAATATCCACGAAACGCTATTGAGTCAACTGATCAGTGACCGGCGTGAACCCAGTGAAAGTATCATTATCAGACTGGAACTCCATTCCAACAGGTCTATCCCTGCGGTGTATTGGTATAGGGTCGTAGAAAAAAGAAGAGAATATCTTTTGGTGAATAACCGGCAGCTTCGCAAGCAGGAGGAAAAACATGTAAAACACCGGCTTGAAGTTGCGTTATAACAGGCAGGACTTTGTCTGAAGTTCACTATCAACAAAGGGTATGGCGTTTTGTAGCTGTTTGTTGTATTCCGAAGAATCGAACCTGCACTCCCTTGCGATAACCAGATTTTGAGTCTCATTTACGCATTGATAACCAATGCGCCGCGCGTCTAAAATGACCGCCAAACATGGGCTTTCAATTGCACCCCCCAATTTGTACTCTGGAAGTTCAATGCTCTTAAGTAAAATACACATGATGCTAATAACTTTTAACTTACCTAATGTTTTGATTGTTAATGAATTACTTTTTGTAAATTAAGAGTTGCGTAAAGCATACTGAAATTGGCTGATTTGCGCAACTAATTAAGGATGAGTGCGTATATTTAAGAGTTAGCCGCAATAAGTATGAAACTATCAATCCTATTTTTTGCATTCCTAATTATGCAATCATGCAGCGAGCCGTCAGCTACTCCCACTTTGGCATATTCAAAAAAAGACACAGTCTTAGTTAGCCCCGGAAAGCAGCAAATATTAGTAGACACCGTTGATTATGAAACGGCAACTAAGGCATTTTACCTTGTTGAAATAGCAGAGGGTTACGATTTCGATTCTCTGAATACTATCGCACAAGAAACAGCACTTTTCTTGGGAAGTAAAGTTAATATGCTCGGTCGGCTTTATAAGTCTGGAAAAGGAATAGTTGTTCCTGAAGATTCTGAAGATGAAATGTATCGAGGCGCATATTATCCTAGAAGACCGTTTGATGAACAAAATTTTGTAAGTGTTGAAATGAAACATGCGTATGAAGAAGATTACTCTGATACTATGAAAATGATTGTCTTCAGCAATATATTTGACTCAAAGAAATCGGCCGACAGCATGTGCACGTTACTAAAGTCGAAATTTGCTACTACTCAAGTCATTAAACGAGATCTATTTCTAGGTTGCATGCATTAATACTGCGGCCAACATTGCACAGGCAAGAGTTGGGCTTTAGTCTTTGGCCCATCGGCTGTAGGTTTTCTGATCAGACTTCAGTAATTTGGCTTTAGCTAATCGAGTCTTTAGTGGCCAAGCCAGCGACAGGAACAACTCTCCCCAACCTTCGCCAGTGCGACAACGTTGTGTAAGTCTTCAAAATCAAGTAAGGCTACACTTAAAGAAACTTATTGATAACCAACACTCAAGCCCGCATTTTGTTCCTTAGGCAATGAAATGTGGGCTTGCATTTATAAATCATATTTGTATATTTAGTATATATTTAAAATTGTATCAACTTTCTCATTTATAGTTGATGTCAAATTTGTGTGTACCAAAACTAAATTCCATGGACGAATCCTTTGAGCATTTACATGATATTGATATTTCTGAAGAATATACCAGAAGTTATGAAATTAGATATATAGCTGCTATTCGGCATGAAGGGTTAGCTACATATCGTGTTATTAAAGATAAAGACCGTTGGATTTTGAATAACAAGATTGACGCCCAATTTGTGAAATGGGACGAACAATGGTCTAAGATTGTTTTAAAAAACAAAACTCAGACAGAAAAAGAGAATAATCAAAATTTAGCAGAAGAGCGAACAGAAGAGGCACAAGAGAAGCTTCGAGAGATTGAAAACATTTTATTACATACACTTGATATAGATGATACAGTTGATTGGGATTCTTTGAAAGATAAAAAAAAGTTTGGAGTCCCCAATCCCATAAAACAATTGGGAAGCGCACTAAATAAAGTGCCAGTTCCGCCAGAGCCAATTTATAAGAATATTCCTCCTGAACCTAATTCATTAATATTTCAAGCAAAGCTTTCAATAATTGATAAGTTAATAAAATCACGTGCTCAAAAAAAAATCTTACAGAGTGAATCTCAATATGAAAGTGCAATGATTGCATGGAGGCAACTTGTAAAAAATATTACCGAGTCTAATGCTCAATTGGAAGCTGAATATAAGACCTCGAAGGTAGAATTTGAAAAACAAAAAGAGTTAGTTAAAAATAACTACCTGAAACTAGAGAAAGAATGGGAGTTGCAAAAGGAGCAGTATCAAAAAAATCAGCAAGAACACAATGAAAAGATCGAAAAACTAAAAGAGGACTATTTCAAGAACGACTCAAATGCTGTTTTACAATATTGCGAACTTGTTTTGAATAATTCTGAATATCCAGATACTTTCCCGAAGGACTTTGATCTTGAATACAACTCTGATAATAGGATTTTGATTATAGAATATATTCTACCCGCTCCGGAAAATCTACCCAAGCTTTCCGAGGTGAAATATATTGCTACAAAAAAGGAACTAAAGGAGGTTTATATATCTGATACTCAATTCTCAAAAATGTACGATACTGCCGTATATAACGTTTGTTTGAGATCATTACATGAGATTTTCGAAGCAGATAAGGCTAACGCTATTGACGTTATTGTTTTTAATGGATGGGTGGATACAATAAATAAATCGAATGGGAAAAAGATGAATAATTGTATTGTATCTGTTCAGGCAAGAAAAAGTGAGTTTGTTGAAATACAACTTTCTAATGTTGATCCTAAATCCTGTTTTAAGACTTTGAAAGGTGTAGGTAGCAGTAAACTTATTGGAATTACTGCAGTTCAGCCGTTATTACAAATGAATAAGAATGATAAAAGATTTGTTTCATCGTATGACGTTAGCAATAAAATTAATGAAGGATACAATCTTGCAATAATGGATTGGGAAGATTTTGAGCATCTTATACGGGAACTATTCGAAAAGGAATTCAGCTCAAACGGTGGAGAAGTTAAAGTAACTCAAGCAAGTCGTGATGGCGGCGTCGACGCAGTTGCTTTTGATCCTGACCCTATACGTGGAGGTAAAATAGTTATTCAGGCAAAACGCTATACAAATACAGTCGGAGTGTCCGCCGTAAGAGACCTTTATGGAACAGTAATGAATGAAGGTGCTACGAAGGGAATACTTGTTTCTACAGCTGATTATGGGCCAGATGCATACGAATTTGTGAAAAACAAGCCTTTAACACTTTTGAACGGAAGTAACTTGTTATTCCTTTTAGAAAAACATGGGCAAAAAGCGCGTATTGATTTGGCCGAGGCAAAAAAAATACAATCGGGAAGTAACGATTAAATTTTTGAACTTAAGCCCGGCTTTCTCTTAAAATTCTATGTTATGAAATATCATGAAATTCTTGTTGAAACAAATTTTTCATATTCGCACCTTGAATTAAAGAAAGAAGAGCTCAAACAGAATATTTCCTCTATTGGAGGTGTTGAAAGTGTAGCTTTAAGTCTTGTTCACAAGAATAATCCCAATTCTTTTAAAATTGTTATCTGGCCCATATCTTCACTGTATGATAAGGACGAAATGTTAAAGCAAGTGAGGCTTGTAATAACAAAGACATTTGACCCTAACTTCATTATATCATCTGATTGGATTCAAGAAGAAGCGAGTTAAAGTAACTTATTTGTTCCCCTTAAAATAAAAACTCCTTGCAAATTATTGATTTACAAGGAGTTTAAAATAATCAGGGTGCCCAGAACAGGAATCGAACCTGCACTCCCTTGCGAGAACAAGATTTTGAGTCTAGCGCGTCTACCAGTTCCGCCATCTGGGCCTTGGTTGCGGGTTGCAATATTACAGTATCGGTGCATACCCACCAAATATTTAGCCCCCTGAAACAGACTCCCCCCGAGCCTTTGTGCCTTGGCGTGAAAATATGCCCGCAAAGGCGCGAGGAAGCCTATTGCAGGCCTGCCAGCAGCCTGTCCAGGTATTTCTTGCGGAAATAGTATTCTTTTACTTGCAGCAGCTCTTCCTGGGTAGTAACACCTTCCTGATAATCTGCCACAATTTTTGCCACAGGTTCATAAATCTCGGTTTGAAGTTGTTGAATGGTTTGGGTTAGCCTGTCCTTATCCGCCTGATCCGACAGGTCCATGGCCTGTTCATTCAGTTCCATCATCTCCATCAGGAAATCGGGCGATAACTGGTATTTTTCTTCCTCTTCCAGTAAACCTTTCAGCTGTAACACGTATTTGAGAGTAGCTTCCCGGTTCTGGAATACTTTAAATGCCATGTTTACCTGCGAAGATTTCTCCAGCGCTTCGGCCTGTTCTTCCTCGGTTGACTGCCCGTAAAAATCGGGATGGTATAAGCGGCTCAGCTCATAAAACCTGGCCCGCAGTTTTGCCGGATCGGGCTGCAGGGAAATCGGGAGTTCGTATAGTTCGAAATAGTTCATGGGTGAATGGGCAATGGTGAATCGTGAGTGATGAATAGTGAGTAGTGAGTCGTCAGTAGTGAGTAGGTAGGGGGTGGAACTGGAAAGCCCTTACTTCCCACTCACCACTCACCACTGACGATAGACGTCTCACGCCTCACCTCTCCCTAACAAGGCGTATCTTGCACAAAACTACTACAATGCTAGTCATAGGGCTTATTAGAGAGGGAAAAGTTCCGGCGGATAACCGGGTGGCACTTACGCCGGCACAGTGTAAATGGCTGCTGAAACATTACCCGGAACTGCGGATCCTGGTGCAAAGTTCACCTAACCGCTGTTTTACGGATGAAGAGTACCGGCGGGCAGGTTTACAGGTGGTGGATGACCTGTCGGAATGTACCCTGCTGCTGGGTATCAAGGAAGTGCCTGTAAGCCAGCTGATCCCCGGTAAGACCTATCTATTCTTTTCTCATACCAAGAAAAAACAAGCGTATAACCAGGCATTGATGAAAGCCATGGTGGAACATAAGATCACCCTGATCGATTATGAATGCCTGGAGCATGAAGATGGACAGCGGATCATCGGTTTCGGTTTTTTTGCGGGTATTGTAGGGGCGCATAACGGCATCATGGCTTATGGCAACCGTACCGGAGCCTATCATCTGGGCCGTGTGGGCGAAGTGAAGGATTACCGGGAACTGATACATACTTATTTCGGGTTAAAACTGCCCAGGGTCAAGATCGCCATCACCGGCAGTGGCCGTGTGGCCCATGGCATACTGGAGATCATGACACTGATGGATGTACAGGATGTGGAGCCCGGCGAATTCCTTTCTCGGAATTTCGACTACCCGGTATATGTGCATCTGAAGGGTGCGCAGCTTTACCGGCATCGGCAGAACGGTTCCTACGACCGTGAAGATTTTCATGCACATGCCGCCGATTATGACTGCCTGTTCGAAGAATATTGCGCCCATACCGATATCCTGATGAATGGTATTTACTGGGAACCCACTATGCCGCGTTTGTTCTCAATGGAAACGATGCAGCGGCCCGATTTCCGCATCCAGACCATTGCCGATATCACCGACGACAAGAACGGCAGTGTGCCCTGTAACCTGGGCGATGCCACCATCGATGACCCGATCTACGGCGTGAATAAGATGACAGGAGAGAAGACCGCTCCCTATATACCCGGCTCCATCGATATCATGGCCGTAGGTAACCTGCCCAACGAACTGCCCCGCGATGCCAGCCGGTTTTTCGGCGAGCAACTGATCAAATATGTACTGGAAGATATCCGGAAAGGTGGCAGTAAGATCATTGAACGCGCCACCATTTTGCAGGATGGAAAACTCACCGCTTATTTTGACTACCTGAGTGATTATGCGTATTAAGTGATCTGTTACGCCAATCAACCAACAGCTGTATAAAAATAACCGTTATCCGCGTTTTACAGTTTCAGGTAATAGGGACGTAATAAAGTCTCGAAATCTTCCGTATAGGCCGTTCCCTCACGGATGGTCAGGGTTTGTATGACAGGTTTTGTTTTTACGCTGCCGAACAGCAATATAGCTCTGAAACAGGGATGTGCCGGTGTTTGTTTGACAGAGATCGCTTCTTCCAGATGCAATCCTTTCTCTGCGGCCAGTTCTTCAAATGCCTGTTTGCGATGGTAGGGCAGCAGTACTGCCAGTTGGCCGTGATCTGTAAGGTGAGTCAGTGCGGCTGTCAGTAATTCTTCCAACGATAAGGCTTCACTGTGCAGGGCAAGGTTGCGGCGGGTATCGCTGCTCTTCAGGTCGTTCTCAAAAAACGGCGGGTTGCTGATGATCAGTTCGTATTTTTTTCCGAGGTGCACTGTTCTGATATCGCCGCGGATCACCTGTAATCTTTCCCGCCAGGGCGATACCTCAAAATTTTCTGCGGCCTGTTCTGCGGCCTGTTCATCCAGTTCTACCGCATCGATCCTTGCCCTGTTCTGCTGTGCCAGCATCAGGCTCAGTAAACCCGTGCCTGTGCCGATATCCAGGATACTGTCGTCTGGCCCCATACGGGTTACTTTGGCTGCCATCCATGCCCCAAACAGGCAGGCGTCGGTACACACTTTCATGGCACAGTGTTCCTGGTGTATGGTGAACTGCTGGAACTGGAAAAAACTGTTCGACATGGACCTAAAATTACAATGTTTCTGCCGGTGCCACTCCGGCAAGTGTTGCATGCTAAAACAAAAGCCTGTTCCTTTTACGAAACAGGCTTCTGTAACAGTTCCTTTTCAGGAAAGTGTTGTATTATTTATCGGAGGTGAATCCGGCGCCCAGGTATTCTTTGTTCAGGCGGGCAATATTGGTGATAGAGATCTCTTTCGGACAGGTAGCTTCGCAGGCACCGGTATTGGTACAGGAACCAAAACCTTCTTTGTCCATCTGTGCCACCATGTTCATCACACGGCTCTTTCTTTCGGGGGCACCTTGTGGCAACAGGGCCAGGTGAGATACTTTGGCGCTCAGGAACAACATGGCGCTGCTGTTTTTGCAGGCAGCCACACAGGCACCGCAGCCGATACACATGGCAGCCGCGAATGAAGCGTCCGCATCGTCCTTCGGGATGGGGATGGCATTACCATCTACGGCATTGCCGGTATTCACGCTGATATAACCACCTGCCTGAATGATACGGTCAAAAGCAGAACGGTCTACCATGAGGTCTTTGATCACGGGGAAGGCATCGGCTCTCCAGGGTTCTACCACAATGGTATCGCCGTCGTTGAAAGCGCGCATGTGCAACTGGCAGGTAGTGTTGGCCTGCCAGGGGCCATGGGGTTTACCGTTGATGTACATAGAGCAGGCCCCGCAAATACCTTCGCGGCAGTCATGATCGAACGTGATCGGGTCATCCCCGTCGCGGATCAGTTGCTCGTTCAGCACATCAAACATTTCCAGGAAACTCATTTCAGAGGAAATGTTCTCTACCCGGTACAGTTTGAACTCGCCTTTTGATTTGCAGTTTTTCTGTCTCCAGACTTTCAGGTTCAGGTTCATGTTATAATGTTCCATATAGAAATTTGAGAATTTGAGAATTTGAAAATCTGAAAATGCTGACGTTTTACCTTTTTGCCGTAGTGATGATCCTGGAAAGGATCCTTATCAACTCTTCGAGGTGACAAGCTAAGGCCGGATCAAAGGGGTATGACTCACTTTTTTCACAAAGCAGCAGCCAATATTCTGTTTCACTTGCCTCTTTGGCTGCTAATTTCATTTTGTGAACGAAGTCTGCCTTGCTTTCTGCGTTTTGCGCCTCGAATATGTTTGCACCTATCGAGGTTGCGGAACGTAAAAGCTGTTTTGCAATCACAAATTTTCGGTCTTGTTCAAGAACTTCTGTGAATCGTATGATCGAGAGAGAAAACGCAACGGATTTCTCGGCAACCACATTTCTTCTATCATTAAGCATTTTATCGGATTTTGGAGTGACTATTTTCAAATTAGCACACTTTCCAATTCTCCAATTCAAATGCGTTAAATACCGGGTATAAATACTACTTGTAATTCCTCTGTGTCGGTTTGATCACTTCGTAGTTCAAAGGTTCCTTATGCAGGTTCCATTTGCTTTCGCCGGCATACTCCCAGGCAGCTACATACATGTAGTTGGCATCATCACGCAGTGCCTCACCATCTGGTGTCTGGTACTCTTCGCGGAAGTGTCCTCCACAGCTTTCATTGCGGTTCAGTGCATCAATACACATGAGTTCTCCGAGCTCGATGAAGTCGGCCACGCGGATGGCTTTATCCAGCTCCGGGTTCATTTCTTCGATCTCGCCGGGTATACGTACATCACTCCAGAATTCTTTTTTCAGTGCCTGCACTTCTGCGATGGCCTGTTTCAATCCTTGCTCATTACGGGCCATGCCACATTTATCCCAGATGATCTTGCCTAAACGTTTGTGGAAACTTTCTACAGACTGTTTTCCCTTGATGCTCATGAGTTGATGGATCCTGTCGGCAACTTCCTTTTCTGCTTCTTCAAAGGCAGGGTGAGAAGTTTCAACAGCTTTGGCATAAATCTCATCTGCCAGATTGTTACCCAGGGTGTAGGGTATCACAAAATAGCCGTCGGCCAGCCCCTGCATCAGTGCGGATGCTCCCAAACGGTTGGCGCCGTGATCACTGAAGTTTGCTTCACCCAAAGCATATAATCCGGGAACGCTGGTTTGCAGTTCGTAATCTACCCACAAACCTCCCATGGTATAGTGTACGGCAGGGTAGATACGCATCGGAACTTCGTAGGGGTTCTCGCCTGTGATCTTTTCGTACATATCGAACAGGTTACCATATTTTTCTTTCACTACTTCCTTACCCATGGCGATGATCTCTTCCTGGGAGGCATTGTCCTTACCCTCTTTGCTGGCTTCGATCTTTCCATAGCGGATAATGGCTGCGCTGAAATCCAGATATACAGCCTGCTTGCTGGTACCTACTCCATAACCTTCATCACATCTTTCTTTAGCGGCACGTGACGCCACGTCGCGCGGAACCAGGTTACCGAATGCAGGGTATCTTCTTTCCAGGTAGTAGTCTCTTTCTTCTTCCGGGATCTCGTTTGCTTTACGGTTATCACCTTTGGTTTTAGGTACCCAGATTCTTCCGTCGTTACGCAGTGATTCTGACATCAGGGTCAGCTTCGACTGGTGATCGCCGCTCACAGGTATACAGGTAGGGTGTATCTGTGTGAAACAAGGATTGGCAAAAGCGGCTCCTTTTTTATGGGCCTTCCAGGCAGCGGTAACATTACTGCCCATGGCATTGGTTGATAAGTAAAACACGTTACCATATCCGCCACTGCAAAGCAATACTGCATGTCCGAAATGTCTTTCCAATTTTCCGGTTACCAGGTCGCGGGCAATGATACCACGGGCTTTGCCATCGATCTTAACGATCTCGTGCATTTCATGCCGGCTGTACATTTTTACATTACCCAGGGCTACCTGGCGCTCCAGGGCCTGGTAAGCACCGATCAATAACTGCTGACCGGTTTGTCCGGCAGCATAAAATGTTCTTTGTACCTGTGTACCACCAAATGAACGGTTGCTCAGTAAACCACCATATTCACGGGCAAAAGGTACACCCTGTGCCACGCACTGGTCAATGATATTGGCACTCACTTCTGCCAGACGGTGTACGTTGGCTTCGCGTGCGCGGTAGTCGCCACCTTTGATGGTGTCGTAAAACAAACGGAAAACGCTGTCGCCATCGTTCTGGTAGTTCTTGGCGGCGTTGATACCACCCTGCGCGGCAATGGAGTGCGCCCGGCGGGGTGAATCCTGGAAGCAGAAAGCTTTTACTTTATAGCCCAGTTCACCCAGGGAAGCGGCTGCAGAAGCACCGGCAAGACCAGTTCCCACTACGATCACTTCCAGCTTACGTTTGTTGGCCGGGTTCACCAGCTTGCAATGCCCCTTATACTCGGTCCATTTCTCATCTAAAGTTCCGGCAGGAATTTTTGCATCTAACATATTTCTATGGTTTGGCGCCCACCTCTCGGCAGACAGGTTTTTATTTTTGATTACCCCCCAAAAAAACATTCACTCATTCTATCATCCACTCATTCACTCATTGTTATAATTATACCCATCCCATATAAAAGCTCACCGGCATCATAGCGAAGAGCAGGGCGATGAT
This sequence comes from Sediminibacterium sp. FW305-C-269, assembly GCF_058231045.1. NCBI lineage: Bacteria > Pseudomonadati > Bacteroidota > Chitinophagia > Chitinophagales > Chitinophagaceae > Sediminibacterium > Sediminibacterium sp. FW305-C-269. The sequence continues at coordinate 570,272 of NZ_JBIQXQ010000003.1, forward strand.
AATGGAGAACGCATATCCTACAGAGGTCAGCAGGGTATTGTAGCGTTTGTTATGGATACCCAGGGTGCGGAAAGCGCTCTGGAAACCGTGGGCCAGGTGGTATCCCAAAGAGATACAGCCCAGCACATATACGATCACTACCCACAGCTCGCTGAATTCCAACTTCATTTTTTCGAAAAGGTTGATCTCTTCACCCAGCAGAAAACCCTGGTTGGCGCGGTTGGGCAACCAGAAGTGGTAGAGGTGCAGTATCAGGAACAACAGGATCAGCGTACCCAATAAGCCCATACTTCTGCTGTACCATTTGCTTCCTTCGTTGCCATAGCTTACGGCATAACCCACAGAACGTTTGCTGCGGTTGGAGAATTCGAGCATCAGACCCTGGATGATGTGTAAGAACAATCCGGCAAAAAGACCCAGTTCCAGGATACGCGGCACCCAGTTGGATCCCATGAAGTGCGCACCTTTGGTGAACATCTCACCATTATCACCTGCCCAGATGCAGGCATTCAGTCCCGCATGAACAATCAGGAAAAGAATCAGGAAAATACCGGTGAAACCCATAACCAATTTCTTTCCTACCGACGAAGTGAAGACTTGTTTCCAGGTCATATTGCAAGTTTAAGTTTGTAAATCGCTGCAAAAATAGGATAGTATACAATGCTGTGCGTTCCGTATTCACAACTTTTTTGCACGTAGGTTCATAAGTTTTTGCGGATGGTATGCAACTGAATTCCCTGAAAATGCGCTGCCAGACTGTTGCCGGCTTTTTTCGGAAGCATCGCCTGTTGAAAGATGCCCCTGGTAACGGCTGCTGAAAACTCCACAACCGTTCACATAAAAATACTTTCCCTGAAGCAGTTACTCACTTACATTTGGTACATGTTAAAGCTATTGAGCATCTTATGGAACAGTTTCCGGATGGCCCTGCAGGAGTTACGGGTGAACAAGCTCCGTACCTTTCTCTCGCTCTTCGGTATCACCATCGGTATCTTCTGCATCATCGGCGTGCTGGCAACAGTCGATAGCCTGGAACGCAAAGTGCAGAACGATATCAAATCTTTTGGCAATAACACCATCTACATCGATAAATGGAACTATGGTGGCGGTAATGATTATCCCTGGTGGAAATACATGAAACGCCCGCCCATGCGGATTGAGGAGATGAAGTTCATCAAGACCAAAAGCCAGCTCGCCGCCAATTCGGCTATGTTTGTTTCGAGTAATGTGAAGCTGAGTTATAAAGACAATATATTGAATAATGTAAATATATATGGTGTCTCTGAGGAGTTCAACATCATCCAGACCATCGATATTGATCATGGCCGTTATCTGAATGAGTCTGAATTTCTTAGAGGTAACCCCACAGCCATTATCGGGTACCAGGTGGCCGAAGAGCTGTTTGGCAACCCGCAGATAGCGGTGGGTAAGGAAGTGACCTATAACAGCAAAAAAGTGACTGTGGTAGGGGTGATCAAAAAACAGGGGCAGAGTTTTGTGGGGGGATTTGATTACGACCAGAGCCTGATCGTTTCTTACCGTTATTTCGCCAGCGTTTACAATCCTGATAACAGCAGTCCCTTCATTATGGTGCAGGGTAAACCCAATATTGCTTCCAAGGCTTTGCAGGATGAGTTGACGGGAATCATGCGCCAGATCCGACGGCTGAGCCCGGTGGATGAAGACAATTTCTCCTGCAACGATGTGGCCATGTTCAGTGAGCAGGTAAAAGGTTTCTTTGGCCAGGTAAGCGCCGGAGGTTGGGCGATTGCCGGGTTAAGCCTGATCGTGGGTGCTTTCGGTGTGGCCAATATCATGTTTGTGACCGTTCGGGAGCGGACCAGCCAGATCGGTCTCAAAAAAGCCCTGGGAGCCAAACGCAGTACCATTCTGACAGAGTTCCTGATCGAAAGTGCTTTCCTGTGCATCATTGGTGGTCTGGTTGGACTGGCATTGGTGGAAGTACTGTCGATGGTGTTGAGTACCGTATTGCCTTTTCCGATCTTTATCGCACCGAATATCATCATACTTGCTTTGAGTATCTGTATCGTCCTGGGGATCATTTCGGGCATTATTCCGGCTTCTATTGCTGCCAGGATGGACCCGGTAGTGGCCATCCGGACGAAATAGGCCGGGAAAGAAGCTGCCTCTTGATGCTGGATGCTGGATTCTTGATACTGGATACTTGTTTCTTGATCCATGTCCCTTGTTCCTTGATCCTTGGTTTCTGCGCCGGTCTGCCTACATTTGCACCCGTTCGTGATACATGGTTATCCGGAACGGATAGTCATCGATCATAGCCATCAACCCGTAAACACCAAGTAATCTTGCCAACCATCCTCGCCATAGAATCTTCCTGCGACGAAACTTCGGCCGCTGTTTGTGCGGATGGGCAGATACTGTCCAATTTCATAGCCAACCAGACCGTACATGAACAGTATGGGGGAGTGGTGCCCGAATTGGCCAGCCGGGCGCATATGCAGCATATTGTGCCGGTGGTGGATGCTGCTTTGGCACAGGCGTTTCCGTTACTACCGACGCCAGCTGAGCGGTTACAAAAGCTCGATGCGATTGCTTTTACACAGGCTCCGGGACTGATCGGGAGTTTGCTGGTAGGGACCCAGTTCGCCAAATCGCTGTCTTTGTCGCTGAACAGACCGCTGATCGCGGTGCATCATATGCAGGCCCATGTGCTGGCCAACCTGATAGGTGAGGAGCGGCCCACATTTCCCTTCCTCTGTTTGACCGTGAGTGGCGGTCATACGCAGATCGTGCTGGCGCGTTCGCCGCTTGACCTGGAAGTGATCGGTGAAACGATCGATGACGCTGCTGGTGAGGCTTTTGATAAGAGTGCCAAATTACTGGGACTGCCTTATCCCGGCGGTCCGCTGATCGACAAATATGCGAAAGAGGGGAACCCGCTGGCATTCAAATTCGCGGAACCCCAGATACCCGAACTCAATTTCTCTTTCAGCGGGTTGAAGACCTCTGTGCTCTATTTTTTGCAGAAACAGGAACCGGGTTTCGTTCAAGACAATCTCGCAGATATCTGTGCTTCGGTGCAACATACCATTATCAGTATATTGTTGCGGAAACTGAAAAAAGCGGTTCAGCAAACCAGTGTACGTCAGGTTTGCATAGCAGGTGGTGTAAGCGCCAACAGCGGCCTGCGCAAAGCCCTGCAGGAGGCAGGTGCGAAACACGGCTGGAAAACCTTCATACCCAAATTCGAATACTGCACCGATAACGCTGCCATGATTGCCATAACAGCCTATTACAAATACCAGGCGGGCGAATTCACCGACCTCTCAGCAGGCCCCAGCGCAAGAGCGGAATGGTAGATCATTACTAATTATGTGTTGAACAACTTGCCTGCAGGAGCCGTCGTTTTTCACTACTCACTACTCACTACTCACTACTCATTCTAATATTTCATCTCGTTCAACTTCTCTGTCGGGTTCATCATATAGGTGACCATTGAGGCATCTTCCAGCAGTTCCACTACGCGGAAACCTTTGTAGGCTGTGCCCCAGTTGCCGCCAACATGTGCATCGAAGAAGAATGGGAGGTTGTTACTCATCTTCACACCGTCCTGGTCGTGCTCATGCCCGTGGAATACGGCTTTGAGATTGGGATAGTTTTTAATAAGCTCAAAAAATGCCGGTGTATCGATGGCATTTTTGGTCCATTTGGCCTGTGGTATGTGCAGGAAAAGAAAGACCTGTTTTTGCTGCTGGTGTTTGTCCAGTACCTCTTTCAGCCAGTTAAGGTCTGGTGAAAGGTATTTACCTTCTTCATTGGAAGTATCTCCCAGAACGATGCCATGGTGTTTGATGGTGACATCATGGTTCAATGGGGTACCCCATACTTCTTCCCAGTAAGCGGGACTGACCATATCGTGGTTGCCGCGGGTGACATACCAGGGCATGGTGAGTTTGTCGAGCTGTTTTTTGGCAAGCGGCAGCAGGTTTTTTTCGTTGTGGATGATGTCGCCGTTGAACACGCAGAAATCGAGCGGGCTCCCGTGGTGAAAAGCGTTGATCTGGCCAATGACCTTTTCGATCATCCCGTCAAAATCGGTCTGGGGTTGCCCGTAGTGCGCGTCGGATGCCACCACAAAACGCAGGCTCACTTTTTGGCGCAGGCGGTACACATCTTCGGCCGAAAGGGCACGAATGCCGCCACCGAGCAAAAAGGCAGAAGCAAAAGAAACATTTCTGATAAAAGACCGGCGGGAAACGGTTGGGGTATTGTTTTCTGACATGAGCTGGAATTATAGCGTAAACTTATCTTTTTTTCGGATGGAAGCAGGCTGGAACTGCATTGATAACTTTAAGTTCATCCCCTAAAATCCGCTGGTAAGCCTTACTTTTGCCGCCGAAAACAGCGTTAGAAACATGATCAGTGCAAGAAATATCACCCTGGCCTATGGTAAAAGGGTACTGTTTGATGAGGTAAATATCAATTTTACCAAGGGGAACTGTTATGGGGTCATTGGTGCCAATGGTGCCGGTAAATCCACTTTCCTGAAGATCCTCAGCGGCGAGATAGAACCCAATAAGGGAACCATCGAGATCACCCCGGGTGAGCGTATGGCCGTCCTGAAACAGAACCAGTTCGAATTTGATGATTGCACCGTTCTGAATACCGTACTCATGGGCCACAAACGCCTGTGGGAAGTCATGCACGAGCGCGATGCCATTTATGCCAAGGCCGATTTTACCGAGGAGGACGGTATGAAAGCGGGTGAACTGGAAGGTGAGTTCGGCGAAATGGGCGGTTACGAGGCGGAAAGCAATGCCGGAAGTCTGTTGAGCAGCCTGGGTGTAAAAGAAGACCTGCACCAGAGCCTGATGAAAGACATCCCCAGCACTTTCAAAGTGCGTGTATTGCTGGCACAGGCCCTGTTTGGTAACCCCGATATCCTGTTATTGGATGAGCCTACCAACGGTCTGGACATTGAAACCATTGGCTGGCTGGAGAACTTCCTGGCTGATTATGAGAATATTGTACTGGTAGTGAGTCACGACCGTCACTTTCTCGATACCATCTGTACCCATGTGGCAGATGTGGACCGTTCCAAGATCAAAGTGTTTACCGGTAACTATACTTTCTGGTATGAATCATCCCAGTTGATCGCACGCCAGATCAGCGATAAGAACAAGAAGAACGAAGAAAAGCGGAAGGACCTGCTCGACTTCATCGCCCGATTCTCAGCCAATGCGTCCAAGAGCAAGCAGGCCACTTCTCGTAAGAAAGCCCTGGAGAAACTGGTCATTGAAGAGATCGAACCGTCTAACCGTAAATATCCCGGTATCATCTTCCAGCCCTTGCGCGAAGTGGGTAACCAGATCCTGAACGTGGAGAACCTGAGCAAGAGCGTTGACGGAAGGAAACTGTTCGATAAAGTGTCATTCAGCATCAATAAGGGCGAAAAAATCGCCTTCCTGAGCCGTGACCCGCTGGCCGTGACCAATTTCTTTGAGATCATCAATGATCAGATGCAGCCCGATACCGGTAAGTTTGAATGGGGTACCACTATAACCAAAGCTTACCTGCCACAGGAGAACCAGGAATTTTTTACCGAGGGACTGAGCCTGATGGACTGGCTGCGCCAGTTTGTGCCAGCGCATGTGACCGATGCCGATGAACCCTTTATCCGTGGATTCCTGGGAAAAATGCTGTTCAGTGGCGATGATATTCAGAAAAAAACAAATGTATTGAGCGGGGGTGAGAAGGTACGTTGTATGGTAAGCCGTATGATGCTGCAGAACCCCAACCTGATCATCCTGGATCAGCCCACCAACCACCTGGACCTGGAGAGCATCCAGAGCTTCAACGAGGGCTGTCAGAGTTTCCCGGGGGTGGTACTGATCACTTCGCATGACCATACATTCATGCAGACCGTGGCCAACCGCATCATTGAACTGACCCCCAAGGGCATCATTGACCGACTGATGACCTTCGATGAATACATGGAAGACGCGAGGGTGAAGGAGTTGAGGGCGGAAATGTATGGTTAAGTAAGCGAAGTATATACAGTATATAGAGTAAATAAGTATATATAAGGGCCGGGATTCCCGGCCTTTGTTTTGGCAGAGGAGTAGGTGGGATAGGGCTGTAAAGCTCCGGTTGCAACAGAAAATGTGGATAAACCTGGGAAAATCAAATTTCCAAGCAGGTTTTCTACCCGTTTGTGAAGAAAATATTTAAAAAAAGGTTTTCTGATGTTGGTTTTTTGGAGCATTTCCTTACCTTTGCCTCCCGAAAAAATCGGAAAAAAATTCAGAGTCATGGCAAGAGTATGTCAGGTTACAGGTAAAAAGCCCATCGTTGGTAACAGTGTTTCTCACTCAAACATCAAGACCAAGCGTCGTTTCTTACCGAATTTACAAAAGAAGCGTTTCTTTTTTGCTGAGGAAGACCGTTGGGTAACCATTAAAGTATCAGCAGATGCATTAAGGACCATCAACAAGAATGGTCTGTCTACTGTGATCAAATCCATGAGAGCAGAAGGCGTTAAAATCTAACTTATTCACAAAGCAAACTACGCAATACAATGGCAAGGAAAGGTAACAGGGTGCAGGTGATTTTGGAATGTACAGAGCATAAGACCAGCGGTCAGCCCGGTACAAGCCGTTATATCACTACCAAAAACAAGAAAAACACACCTGAGCGTGTGGAGTTAAAGAAGTACAACCCGATTCTGAAAAAAGTAACTGTTCATAAAGAAATCAAATAATCATGGCTAAAGTAGCTTCTAAAAACGCGAAAGTAAAAGACCTTAAGGCTGCAGCTGAAGCAAAGAACTGGACCAAAGTGATCAAGGCTGTACGCAGTCCTAAATCCGGTGCCTATACTTTCAAAGAGCAGATCATCCACAAGGATAAGATCAAGGATTTCCTGTCTGAGAAATAATTGATTTCAGCGTATAAGATATTCAGAAAGCTTTCCCCTTTGTGTGGAAGGCTTTTTGTATTTAGGCGCAAGGGAATTTGGGAATGAGCTAATTTGAAAATTTGAAAATTCAGCTATGAGTTTTTTAGGCAAACTGTTTGGAAAAAAGGAAAAAGAGAGTTTAGACCAGGGACTGGAAAAGACTAAAGAGAGTTTTTTCTCCAAGATTACCAAAGCCATTGCCGGCAAGAGCACGGTGGATGAGGAAGTGCTGGACAACCTGGAAGAAGCCCTGGTAAGTGCGGATGTGGGCATTGAAACCACGATCCGGATCATTGAGCAGATTGAAAAGCGGGTGAAACAGGATAAGTATGTGAACACCGATGAGCTGAACAGGATATTGCAGGAAGAGATCGCTGCCATGCTGGTGGATGCGGCGGAACAGTCGTACAAAGACTTTGGCATTCCCGAAGGCAAAAAGCCCTATGTGATCCTGGTGGTTGGAGTGAATGGCGTTGGCAAGACCACCACCATTGGCAAACTGGCGCATAACTATAAAAAAGCCGGTAAAAGTGTGGTATTGGGTGCGGCTGATACATTCCGTGCGGCTGCAGTTGACCAGTTGACCATCTGGAGCGAAAGAGTGGGTGTACCCATTGTAAAACAGGCCATGGGTTCAGATCCCAGCGCTGTAGCTTACGATACCGTTGCCAGTGCGGTTGCCAAAGGAGCGGATGTGGCCATCATTGATACGGCAGGACGTTTGCATAACAAAGCTCACCTGATGGATGAGCTGGCCAAGATCAAAAGGGCGATCCAGAAGATCGTTCCCGGTGCGCCGCACGAAGTGATGCTGGTGCTGGACGGCTCCACCGGTCAGAATGCGTTGGAGCAGGCCAAACAATTCACAGCAACCACCGATGTATCTGCCATCTCCATTACCAAACTGGACGGGACCGCCAAAGGTGGTGTAGTACTGGCCATCGCCAATCAATTCAAGATCCCCGTAAAATATATCGGCGTAGGAGAGAAGATCGATGACCTGATCATCTTTGATAAAAATGAGTTTGTAGACAGCCTCTTCAATTTGAATAAATAAAAGAACAGATGAGCAAGGAACAGATGAACGGAAGTATTAGATACTGCTTATCCGTTCATCTGTTCCTTGTTCGTCTGTTCATCTGTTCTAAAAGGTATACCTGATCGCCAATCCTCCCCAGCCACCTTCAAAATAATTGTAGCCGATGATGTTGAAAGAGGGTTGCCAGTCGAAGCTAAGGTTCAACGGGGCTCCTTTGATCTTGTAATCCAGTCCCAATACACCATCCACGCCGATGGCCAGTCCGTTTTCACGGGTAGGATAACGATTTTTCCAGCTATCGCTCCAGACACCTACGTGTCCACCGCCACCTACGTACCATTTGAGTCCTTCTACGTTCCCCAGGTTATTGTGGATCTCATAAAGTCCGGTAAGCCGGAAGCCATCGGAGGAAATATAGCCCAATCCTTCAATTGCGTTCTTGTTGATAAAGTGTTTAACGGTAACGGCACCGGGATACACTTTTACACCCAGGGCGGTGCGGTAATCGGTTCCCATGTTCTGTTGTGCCTGCGCCTGTACAAAGCCTGTAAGTATCAGCGCTACTACAAATAGTCGTTTCATAAGCGAATTTTATGTCCTCTGATACAAAACCGTGCCAAAAATATAAAATGGCCCCGCAAAGAATAGTTAAGGTTCAAATGCGGCTGCTTTTGGTTTTATAATTAGGTTTGTAGCATGCATACATTTAAAGAACTGGTAGCCGGTTTTGGAGAGCGTTTTGCTATGCGGCATTTTCCGGAAACACCGGCAAGTCTGTACGAGCCTGGTGAATATTTTTTATCCTGGGGAGGAAAACGTATCCGCCCGGTCATGTGTTTGATGGGCAATGAGTTGTTCGCCGAGATCAGTAAAGATACCTGGCATGTGGCCACCGCTGTGGAATTGTTCCACAACTTTACCCTGATTCACGATGATATCATGGATGAAGCACCGCTGCGCAGGGGTATGGAAACCGTACATAGGAAGTATGGCGTGAACACTGCTTTGCTGACGGGTGATGTGATGATGATCCGCGCCTATGAGTACCTGAACCTGGTTAATCCGCAGTACCTGCCACGTATATTGGAACTGTTTAACCGTACCGCCAGGGAAGTGTGCGAAGGCCAGCAACTGGATATCGATTTTGAAAAAATGCCTGATGTGTTGCTGGATGCCTATATCCACATGATCAGTCTGAAGACTTCCGTATTACTCGCAGCTACACTGGAAATGGGTGCCATACTGGGCGGTGCCAGCGAAGGTAACTGCAGACATATCTATGAATTCGGAAAAAACCTGGGTATCGCTTTCCAGGTGCAGGACGATTACCTGGATGCTTTTGGTGATCCAGAGAAATTTGGTAAGGAAGTGGGCGGCGATATCCGCCAGAATAAAAAGACCTTCCTGCTCATCCATGCATTGGAAGTGGCCAATGCGGAGCAGAAAAAAACACTGGAAACGCTGATGCTGCAGAACCCGGCTGATAAGGTGGAAAAAGTGCTGGATATTTTCCGCCAGTGCGGTGTGGATGCCTGGGCAGTGCAACTGAAAGAAAAATACTTACAAACGGCATTGAAACACCTGGAAGATATAGCCGTCGTATCCAGCCGCAAAAAGCCGCTGGAAGAGCTGGCGTCTTTTTTAATTCAACGTGAGTACTGATGTGGGGTGACGGGGAGTAGTTAAAATGGTTAAAAGGGTTAAAATAGTTAAAGATGGAATATCGCCTGGAGCCATTTAACCCTTTTAACTATTTTAACCAGTTTAACCCCTTTTAACCCCTTTTAACCCTTCTATCCAGTTTAACCTCTATAACTTTTTCCTATCTTGATCACCCAAAACCAACTTCATGTCTGATTCTGTTTTCAGGAAAAAATCGATAGAAAAAATAGTGGCCGATTCTGCGGCCGGTTTGAGTGACGGTCACGGTGGTGGCGGTTTACGAAAAGTGTTGGGGGTGAAGGACCTTACTTTTATGGGTATTGCGGCGGTGATCGGTGCAGGCATATTCTCCACCATCGGTACGGCTGCTTATAATGGCGGTCCGGGTATCGTGTTCCTGTTCATGATCACGGCGGTTACCTGCGGCTTCAGTGCCCTTTGTTATGCAGAGTTCGCAAGCCGTGTACCGATCGCCGGAAGTGCGTATACCTATGCCTATGTTTCTTTTGGAGAGCTGGTGGCCTGGATCATTGGTTGGGCACTTATCCTGGAATATGCGATCGGCAATATCGTGGTTGCGATCAGCTGGAGTGGTTATTTCAACAACCTGCTGGAAGGGTTTCATATCGGACTTCCCGGATGGCTGGCCACCAATGCCGGCAATGCACAGGCAGGTTATGAGGAAGCCATGAAAGGGCTTGCTGCCGGCCAACCCCTGGAGTCGCTGAGCAAGAATGCCAAAATGGGATATGATGCCATCATGCATGCCCCTGTGATCGGTGGCTGGAAGATGATCCTCAACATACCGGCGCTGGTGATCGTGTTCCTGATCACCATACTGGCTTATATAGGTATTAAGGAAAGCAAGAAGAGCACCAACCTGATGGTGATCTTTAAGGTTTGTGTGATCATTTTTGTAATAGCCATCGGGTTCTTTTATGTGGATACCAAAAACTGGGATCCCTTTCTGCCCAATGGTTTTGGCGGGGTACTGGCGGGTGTTTCTGCCGTATTCTACGCCTATATCGGTTTCGATGCGATCTCTACCACTGCCGAAGAGTGTAAGAACCCGCAGCGCGACCTGCCACGGGGCATGATCTATTCACTGTTGATCTGTACCATCCTGTATATCCTGATCGCGTTGGTATTGACCGGTATGGTGCACTTCAGCGAACTGAAAGTGGATGATCCGCTGGCCTATGTGTTTGAAAAATTACACCTCAACAAGATCGGTTACCTGATATCAGTAAGTGCGGTGGTGGCTACTACCAGCGTTTTACTGGTGTTTCAGCTGGGCCAGCCGCGTATCTGGATGAGTATGAGTCGCGACGGGCTTTTGCCGAAAAAATTCGCCAAAGTCCATCCCAGGTTTCATACGCCATCTTTTGCAACGATCGTAACGGGATTTATGGTAGGGATCCCATCCCTGTTTGTATCAAGCAGTACGGTGACCGATCTGACCAGTATTGGAACCTTATTCGCATTTGTACTGGTCTGCTTTGGCGTGCTGGTGTTGCCTAAACTGACGGATACGAAACGTGCCGGCGCTTTCCGTTTGCCGTATATCAATGGCAAATACCTGATACCCCTGCTGGTGTTGCTGACGATCTTCCTGTTCCGCGACCGGATAGGTGATGCGCTTGCGAATATGGGATCGGAAAGTTACCAGGAAGTATTGTTCCTGGTATTCATACTGATTGCTGTGGTTACTGCTGTCAAGAGTTTCATCGGCAGTTATTCCGTGATCCCCGTGGTAGGCGCCTTGAGCTGTCTTTACCTGATGATCGAGATCCCCGCCATCAGCTGGTTATGGTTCTTTGCGTGGATGGGACTGGGACTGCTGATCTATTTCTTCTATGGAAGAAAGCAGAGCAAACTGGCAGCTTAGGAATATCGAATATTGAATCCCGCCTAGGCGGGAAATGATGAATGTTGAATGTGAATGTTGAATTGGTGGGAAGCGTGCCCATCATGGGTAGGGATACCGGTGGGCAAAACCACTTCTTCTTTGTAATTTCGCCGTATGAAATACCAGGTGGGTGATGAAATTATCGTACTGCTGAGCAATGAAGAGGGCAGGGTGGTAGAGATTATGAACGATCAGATGGTGATGATAGAAGTACGGGGCGTAAAGTTCCCGGCTTATATGGACCAGATCGATTTCCCTTATTTCAAACGGTTTACGGAGAAAAAACTCTTTGCTAAAAAGCCGGAGCCGAAAGTATATGTGGATCAGCTGCTCAAAGAAAAACCCCAGCCCAACCAGATCAAGCTGGCAGATGGCGTTTGGCTGTCATTTATTCCCAAATTCTCTCTTGATGATTTCAATGACGAAGTGGTTGACCTGCTCAAGATCCACCTGGTGAACAGGACCGATAGGGCCTATCATTTCGTGTATACGCAGCAGTTCCTGGGTGAGACCGATTTTGAACTTCGTGCCGATATTGCGGCTTTCCATGATTTTTACCTGCACGATATTTCTTTTGAGCGTGTGAACGACAGTCCTTCCTTTGCTTTTGATTTTTCGCTGATGAACCCGGATAAAAGGAAAGCGCCACATTATGAAACTTCTCTCAAGCTAAAACCCAAGCAGGTGTTCAAGCGTATTGAGGAAATGAAGGAGAACAACGAACCGACCCTCTCGTACCAGCTGTTCACCGAATATCCTGAAAAAACAGAAGAACCTTATTTTGAACTGGGTTCGCTGGCCGCCAAAGGATTCAAAGTGTATGAAGCTTCCAAAGCCCGCCAGCACATGGAACCGGCCCGTTCGGTGGTGGACCTGCATATTGAAAAGCTGACCCATAGCTGGGAAAATTTGAGTAACCTGGAGATACTGGGCATACAACTGAACGAGTTCCAGAAATGGTACGATCTGGCCATTGCCCATCACCAGCCATCCCTGATCGTGATCCATGGTGTGGGTACCGGTAAACTAAAGGATGAGATTCACGATATCCTGAAAACCAAGCGTGAAGTAAAAACCTTCATCAATCAATACGACCCCCGCTTCGGCTACGGAGCCACCGAGATCTTTTTCCAGTACTAAACCAGCATCCACTCATCCACTCATCCACTCATTCACTCATTGAAAAAGGTCGTACCTTTGTATTTGCTACAAACCCGAACCATCGTGGCGCTTCAGGCGCCAAGGAAAGTCCGGACAGCGCAGGGCAACCCACCGGTTAAGCGCCGGCTTTCTGCAGCAATGCAGGAACGAGAAAGTGCCACAGAAAATAACTACCACACTTCGGTGTGGAAAAGGTGAAAATGTGAGGTAAAAGCTCACGGTCTTCCGTGGTAACACGGAACACGGGTAAACCTTGGGTGCTGTAATGCCATGTATAGGATCGTTCGAGGGCGGCTCGTCCGAGTTCACGCTTCACGGCGCGGCGCGGTCCAGGGTAGGCAGCAAGATCACGGCAGTAATGCCGGGGCCAGATAAATGATGGTTTAGAAACAGAATCCGGCTTATGAGGTTTGTAGCTGTTTTAGCTACGAGCTGATAGCTGTGAGCTAAGAGCCAAACAAGCTCATAGCTCGCAGCTCATCGCTCATAGCTTTCCCTTACATTTGCACCTATGACACAGGAACAGATTAAGATTATGAGGGACCGCGTTTTGGTCCTGAGGAGGTTTCTTTGACGTCGAGAACCGCACATACAAAGTAGAAACTGACAGACAACTCTCGCTTTCGCCGGGTTTCTGGGATGATAATGCCCGGGCCACGGCCATCATGAAAGAGATCAAGGTAAATGAATACTGGTTAAAGCTGTACAAGCAGGTAGATACTGCTGTGGAGGATTTTGCCGTATTGTTTGATTTCTGGAAGGGAGGCGACGCAACGGAAGAAGAAGCCAGGGAGGCCTACGACCATGCCATACAGCAGATCGAAGACGCCGAATTCAAGAGTACCTTGAACAAACCGGAAGACGAATTGCCTGCTGTATTGCAGATCAACCCCGGGGCTGGTGGAACGGAAAGCCAGGACTGGGCCGAAATGCTGTTGCGGATGTACCGCATGTACGGCGAAAAGCAGGGATGGAAAGTGACAGAGATCGATTACCAGGAAGGGGATGGGGCCGGCATCAAAAGTGCCACCCTGCAGTTCGATGGGGATTTTGCCTATGGCTTTCTAAAAGCGGAAAGCGGGGTACACCGCCTGGTACGTATTTCGCCTTTCGATAGTAATGCAAGAAGGCATACCTCATTTGCATCAGTATACGTATATCCATTGATAGATGACAGCATAGAGATCAATGTGAACCCCAGTGATCTGGAATGGGCTTTTTACCGGAGTGGTGGCAGTGGCGGACAGAACGTGAATAAGGTAGAAACCGCCGTCCGGCTGAAACATATACCCAGTGGTTTCATTGTGGAATGTCAGCAGGCGCGTACACAGGGTGAGAACCGAGAACTGGCGTTGAAGATGCTGAAAAGCCGGTTGTATGAAGAGGAACTGCGCAAACGGCAGGAAGCCATGAATGCGACCAATGCCAATAAAAAGAAGATCGAGTGGGGCAGCCAGATACGCAGTTATGTTTTCCATCCTTACAAGATGATCAAGGACCACCGTACCGATTATGAAGTAGGTAATGTAGGTCCCGTGATGGATGGGGAACTGGATGGTTTTATCAAGGCTTATTTGATGATGGAGAAGGAAAGTAGTTAATGACGTATTGTGCTCTATTAAAACCTCTGCGGAAACTCCCTGTTCTCATGTTCTCTGCGGTGAATAACATCCCGAATAATAGCAACCGGCCTTTTTGTAAGGTTTTTTTACCGCAGCGAACATGAGGAGCAGCGTTTTCGCAGAGGGTCTCCAATTATATTAAGGGGTTAATAGGAGGACAACGTGTTAGTTAATAGTTCAATTGGAGATATGTTGTAGCTCTAACTATTAATTCCCCTTAGTCGTGATATATCTTACCAGACTGCGTTTGGCAATGGGTAAGAGGGTTTCTTCTATGGGTAAACTTAGTTCTGTTTCAACCACGTATACTGCCGGATTGGGCAGGTCGGAGCGGTTTCGGAGCAGTTCTGCTTTGATATTCTGGTAGGAGTTCACGATGTTGCGCTGCCACACATCTACGAACTCGGTTTTGATGCTCCTGTATTTTTCATCGTGTTTTTCAAAAATACTCAATCGGTACTGGTATACCCAGGTATTGCGGCACTGTCCCTCAGAAAGCATAAAATAGCCTTCGTTGTGATCAAGTGGCACCAGTCCCACAGGTTCGATATTGAGCCGGTTCTCAACAAAATCATAGATCTCTGAACCACTGGTAATGGTCCGTTTCATGGTGGAAGAAGCATAGTTGATGATGTCTTCCAGTTCCTGCATCAGTTCATCATCCTCTATCAGCGATTCGTATAATAATTGCAGTTTTTCGATCTGTATACCGGTAAGCCGTTTGGGAAACTGCTCCTGCAGGTATTTTTTGTTCTCTTTAAAAGCCACCAGGTTGTTGTAGTGAAAGATCAGGTCGGCAAACTGGGGATACAGTTTGTTCTCGCAGAAATAACGGTTGATCTCCTGCAGGTAAGCCAGTAATGTGTACTTCTTGAGCTCAAAATCAATGTACCCATCGGCAAACCAGGTCTGTGATAAGGTCTTCATATTGATCTTTTTAATCATTAATTTACTTTACTGACTTTAGAAAGTCCAATATTGTTTACTAACAGTATGTGAAAAACCCGGAGAGAATACCGGTGACCTATTTTTTAGGAGATATTTTAACGAATACCGTTATTTTTGATCATTCACCTGAATCCATTCATGCGTTTTCAAAAAAGACAACAGATTAATTGGTTTTACAAAATGCCTGTACTGGTATTGTACCTGTTGTTTTTTACGGTTCAGCTCTTTTTTAACCACGATCTTTCACAGAAAATATTCCCTTCCATTGAGCTGAACAGGGATGGTAAGAAGTTATCGGCTTCTTATGTAAAGCAAACTCCCGTTAAGGATCTGTTTAAGCAGAAAGTTCGCCTGAATAAGCGGTATGAGCCGTCAGTGCTTCCCCCCGTTCCAATTTTGGGTATGGCACTTACAGTATCCTATGCTCCGATATTGACACTGGGTATTGAATTATGCCAGTTTTATCCGGAAGTATTTCTTTCAGCCTGTTCACTCAGAGGCCCGCCGGTTGTAGTCTGATTTTAGGGCTAACAACTTTATTTCATCATTAACTTTTGTGTATGACAGCTTTCTATGCGAGAAAGCGTGTATGGGTATTGAGTACATGTATACTCCTGTTCTCTTATACGGGCATCGCTCAAAAAAAAATATCATTGGGAGAATTAGTGGAAGCCTCCCGTTTGCACCTTCCGGTATTGTTACAGAAACAGGCGCTGGTGAAAAGTGCCCAGGCTTCTGTAGCTGATGTCAAACAGTCTTTTTTACCGCAAGTAAAATTCAGCGAGCAACTGAACCTGGGTTCTGATAATTCCCTGGCAGGCAGTTTCTTCACGATGGGTATGACACCATCTACTTCTGCCGGTGTCAGGTCTGACAATACCCTGCAGGCTGCTACCGGTAATGTTGCGGTACTGTATGGTGAGTACGAACTGGTGAATTTTGGTTTGAACCGTTCCAAGGTGCGGTATGCCGAATCCATAACAGACTTACAGGTGGCTGACCAGCAGCGGGAAGAATTCCTGGTAGCCTGGCAGGTAGCCAAACTTTATTTCGCCATTCTGAAACAGCAATACCGGCTGGATGCTGACCGGCAGAATGTGCGTCGGTATGATAGCATTTTTACCGTGATAAGTGCACTGGCCAAAAGCGGGTTGAGAGCGGGGGCAGATTCTTCGCAGGCCAAAGCCGAACTGTCTAAAACCAGGATCACCTATAACCAAACAGCGGCACAGGTGGAACAACTTAGGGAACAGCTGCATTTTTATACGGGCATTCCTGTAACCGAACTGCAGGCAGATAGTTTTGCAAAACAGTTCCTGATCCATACGCCGTTACCTGTTGGTGTGACTGATTCCATAACAGCCAATCCGCTGCTGGGCTATTATATCAAACAGCGGAACCTGTTATTGTCGCGGGAGGATCTGATCCGTAAAAGTTACCTGCCCAGGATTCTGTTGTCGGGTAGCGCGTGGGGGCGAGGGTCAAGTATTCAGTACAACGATAAATTCACCCCTCTTTCCAATGGCCTGGGTTTTCAGCGATTCAATTATGCGGTTGGGGTAGCTTTTACCTATAATCTTTTCAATAGTATGTATCGCAAGTCAAAATTGACGATCAACCGTTTTGATACGGAAGCGAGTACCTATGCATTGGAACAGGAACAGGCTTTGTTACAATCAGCCAACCGGCAGACGGAAACCGTTCTGCATACACTGCAAGCCAATCTTGTTGAATACCCGGTTCAGTTGAAGTCAGCGCTTGATACCTACCATCAGAAACTGGCGCAATACCGGGCAGGGTTGATTTCACTGATCGATCTCACGAATGCTTCATTCGTGTTGTACCGTTCGCAAACGGATTATATAGAAGCTATCAGCGACTGGTACCTGGCGCAGTTGAATAAGGCCGCACTGAGCGGTGCCCTCAATCAATTCATTCAAACCCTAAACTAATCAATCATGGTGCGTAGCGCATTGAAAAGACCGATAACGGTATTGGTTCTTTTTACAGGGTTGTTGCTCTTTTCCTTCATGGCGATCCGGAAGATCCCTATTGATATTTTCCCGAAACTGAATCTGCCTACGATCTATGTGATAGAATCGTACGGGGGGATGTCGCCACAGCAAATGGAAGGTTTTTTTGCCACGCGTATGCAGGACCAGTTCCTATATGTGAATGGCATCAAAAACATGGAGAGCAAAAACATACAGGGACTGACCCTGATCAAACTCAGTTTTTATGAGAATACGGATATGGCCGAAGCTTCCGCACAGGTAGCACTACAGGTAAACCGGGCGTCCAAGTTCTTTCCTCCCGGTGCCTTACCGCCCCAGGTAATTCGGTTTGATGCATCGTCTTTACCCGTAGGGCAACTGGTGTTCAGCAGTTCTACCAAGTCGCTGAAAGAGATCTACGATATGGCGGTGACCCGGGTAAGGCCTATGTTCTCTACAGTAGCCGGTTTATCGGCACCGCCGCCTTTTGGTGCCAACTCAAGGTCGATTGTGGTGAGCGTGGATCCGGAAAAACTCAGACGGTATAATATCTCACCTGACCAGGTAGTGGAATCGATCACCCGGAACAATGCGATTACACCATCCGGCAACCTCCGTGTGGATAGCCTGATGTATGTGACCACATTGAATTCGCTGGAAGAGAAAGTGCAGCATTTTGAAGATATTCCCATCGCCACCAACGGGTCTGCCTCTGTTTTTATTCATGATGTGGCAACCGTGGCAGATGCGGCTGATATAACAGTCGATTATGCCCTGGTGAACGGCAAAAGATCTGTTTATATACCGGTGGTAAAAACCGCAGATGCATCCACCTGGGATGTGGTGCAATCCCTGAAATCCAGGATCCCGGAGATGCAGAGCCTGCTGCCGGAGGAGGTAAAAGTGAGTTATGCATTCGATCAGTCCGTATTCGTGATGAATGCTGTGAAAAGCCTGATGATCGAAGGCGTGCTTGGGGCTTTGTTGACAGGTCTGATGGTGTTGTTGTTCTTACGTGATTGGCGCAGTAGCCTGGTGGTAGTGATCACCATACCGGTTGCGGTGATTGGTTGTGTGTTGTTCCTACACCTGTTCGGGCAGACCATCAACATCATGACACTGAGTGGACTGGCGCTGGCCATTGGTGTGCTGGTGGATCAGGCAACGGTAACAATCGAGAACATACACCAGCATCTTGAAATGGGCAAAACCAAGCGGCAGGCGATACTGGAAGCCTGTGAAGAAATTTCTTTTCCGCTCCTGCTGATCCTGCTTTGTATACTGGCCGTATTTGCACCATCCTTTGTCATGACGGGTGTACCGGGTGCTATGTTCCTGCCATTGTCTTTGTCGATCGGTTTCGCCATGATCATCTCATTTGTGGCTGCCCAAACGCTTGTTCCGGTTATTTCGAACTGGTTACTGAAAGAGGAGATGTTCCATTACCATCATAACCAGGGACATGCGCATGCAGGGCTGGCTTTGGACCCGCAGGAAGTAAAAGAAGTAACCTTACATACTGAGGAAGACAGAAAACATCCGGATGAGAATGGTTTTTTTCAACGCATCAAAATGCAGTTGGCCAACCTGCTGGAAAAATGGATGGCCAGACGAAAGCTGATAGTGGTGAGTTACCTGATCATATCAATGATAGCGGCAGGGGCCTGTTTTCTGCTGATCGGGAAAGACCTGCTGCCCAGGACCAATAACGGACAGCTCCAGATTCGTATCAAACAACCTGATGGAACCAGGCTGGAGAATACGGAGAGGGTTGTGAAAGGTATCCTGACGTTGATCGATAGTTCGGTGCATGGTAATCTGGCTGTGAGTTCAGCATATGTTGGGTTGATCCCCAGCAGTTATGGATCGAGTAACCTGTACATCTTTAATAGCGGTACGCATGAAGCGATCGTACAGGTAAATCTTTCGGCAGATTATCATGAAAACCTGGATGAGCTCAAAGACAGACTCAGAAATAATATCGCCAGGACTTATCCCCAGACCAGGATCTCCTTTGAACCCATTGAACTTACCGAGAAGATCATGGCACAGGGTGCGGCCACACCTATTGAAATAAGGGTGGCAGGTAAAGATTTCGGTGAAATTAAAAGTTATACGGAACGGCTGCGGGATAGCTTGCAAAAGATTCCTTATCTACGGGATGTACAGATTGCACAGCCATTGCATTTTCCTACAGTGAAAATTACCCTCGACAGGTTCCGTTTGGCACAGATGGGACTGAACCTGTCCGAAGTGGCAAAAAGTATCACTGATGCTACTTCATCCAGCAGGTTTACCGAAAAGATCCAATGGCTGGATACCAAAGTTGCGTATACCTACCAGGTACAGGTGCAAGTGCCTGAATACCTCATGAATTCATTGGAGCAGTTGGGATCCATTCCGCTGGTGAAAGGAAAAATGAGACCGATTTTGTCGGATGTATCGCAGATGCAGGTGGATACGGTTCCGGGCGAATACGACAGGGCAGGTCCCAGGCGATTCCTGACCATCAGTGCCAACCTGCATAAAAAAGACCTGGGTACGGCCACTTCAGAAGTGCAGAAAGTGATACGGTCGTTGGGAGAGCCGCCTCGCGGATTGATGGCAGATATGAAGGGGATGTCGTCATTGCTGACAGAGACCTTGGGCTCTTTGCAAACCGGATTGTTGGTGGCCATCGTAGTGATATTGCTGTTATTGGCTGCTAATTACCAGTCGTTCGGGGTATCTCTGGCTGTACTTTCTACGGTTCCGGCTGTATTGTTGGGTGCGTTGCTGTTGTTACTCGCCACCGGTTCTACGCTCAACCTGCAATCTTATATGGGCATCATCATGAGTACCGGTGTGTCGGTTGCTAATGCCATCCTGATCGTGACCAATGCGGAAAGCTTACGGATGGAATACAGGAATCCCTATAAAGCTGCCATCATTGCCGCCAGTATTCGTTTACGCCCCATCTTGATGACCAGCCTGGCAATGATCGCCGGCATGTTGCCCATGGCCAGTGGTCTGGGTGAAGCGGGAGATCAGTCGGCACCTTTGGGTCGCGCGGTAATTGGTGGATTGATTGCTTCCACATTTGCCGCTCTGTTTATTGTGCCGTTGGTGTATGGGTGGATCAGGCAAAACGCTTCCTATCAGTCAGTATCCTTATTACCAGAAGATGTTCATCATTAAATCAATCAACATGAAATATTATATCAGCGTTTTTTTTGTGTGTGTCCTGCTGGGTTGTACACAGAAAAAAAAGGAAACGACAGATACTTCCGTAGGAAAGACAGCTGTCATGGATTATGCAAAAATTGCCATAGAAACGGGTGGTGTAGCTTCAGTGATCAAACTGCCGGCACAACTTGCCGCCTGGCAGGAAGTGAGTGTGTTCCCCAAAGTGAATGGTTATGTTAAAACCGTGACCGTTGATGTAGGCTCCATCGTCCGCAAAGGACAGCTCCTGATGACGCTGGAAGCACCCGAGCTGGAACAGGCAGTGATACAGGCCAGGGAAAGATATGCAAGAAGCAAAGCCGATTACGCCATAGACAGGGAACATTATCAACGACTACTGGATGCCGCCAAAACGGCCGGAGCGGTTTCCGTACTGGATATCTCCACTTATAAAGCAAGGGTTGAAGCGGATAGTGCCATGTGTAATGCAGAACATGCCAACTGGAAGATGCAGCAGACCATGCTGGACTATGTAAAAGTAACTGCACCATTCGATGGGGTGGTTACGGAGCGGAATGTACATCCCGGAGCGTTGGTAAGTACCACGGCCAAGGACAAACCGATGCTGGAACTGAAACAGGTAGACCATCTTCGATTACAGCTTGATGTGCCGGAAACGGTTGCAGCCAATATCAGGAACAGGGATACGGTTTCCTTTTATGTCAGCGCGTTGCAAGGTGTAAAGCTGAATGGATTTATCAGCAGAAGGTCAAACAATGTAAACGCTCAATACCGCAGTGAAAGAATGGAGATAGATGTGAACAACCCCAAAGGACAACTGTCGCCAGGCATGTATGCAGATGTGGTACTGTATTCCAAGGGAAATCTATCGGCTTTATGGGTTCCCAGATCTGCGGTGGTAAGTTCAACGGAAAGGAAATATGTACTGCTTGCCAGGAAGGGAAAAATTTCGAAAGTGGATATCAGTACCGGTAACCAGGCGGCCGATAAAACTGAAATATATGGTAATTTAAAAGCGGGGGATTCAGTTCTGTTAAAGGCCAACGAAGAGATCAAAGAAACCCATTGATCCAGTGTTTTGATCAGGTGTCCCGTTGTGCCAGGGTCGATTCGACAATCGGCAACGGGATATTTGATCAAATCCATTGGTTTTCTGTTAACTTGTCTTGAGATTTATCAAGCAGCAAATAATTTTATGAAAGAAGATATTATCATACAGATCAGTAACCGTCTTCGCGATCTGCGAAAGGAAAAGAACATCACTTTACAAGAACTGGCAGAAGCCGCCGGGGTTTCCAAAGGTATGCTGAGCCAGGTAGAGAATAGCCGGGCCATTCCTTCTTTGCCCGTATTGCTGAACCTGATCAGTTCCCTGCACGTTGATTTTAACGACTTCTTCAAAGATATCAACCTGCTTACCCCGGATAGCAAAGTGATCTTCCGGAAAAAGAGCGAATACCTGCCTTTTGAGAAAGAAAATGCGGATGGTTTTTTTTACCAGCGTCTTTTTTCTACTACGGTACACGATTATCATGTGGATTTTGTATTGTTACGCCTGGCCAAAAATGCCCAGCGTGCGCCGGTTAGTACCGATGCCTTTGAATTCAAGTACCTGATCAGTGGAAATGTCCGTTACCAGATCGGAGAGGAGTTGTTTGATATGGAAGCGGGAGACTCCCTTTTTTTTGATGCAACAGAAACACATAACCCAACCAATACCGGTGAGGGAGATGCATTGTTGCTGGTAGTGTACCTGTTTAAAGAAAGGGTGATCTGATAAGGAACTGGTTAACAAATTCTTTACAAAAGTTTAATATTAGTAGATAAATACAGTCAAATTCTTTCAAAAGTTTAACCTGACTTTACTTTTACTTAACATTAACAACATCTTCCCTTAACACTGTCCGGATAGTTTTGCCTTCATCAAACAACTAAAACCTTGTTTATGAAGTTGAAACACATCCATTACCTGAAACGGGTATTGCCAGTTTTGGTTATCCTGTTTCTTTCCGGCATGCTGCATGCCCAGACCTTCCAGGTGAAAGGGAAGGTGACCGATGCGGTTACCAATAAACCGATCGAAGGGGCCAGCGTCCAAGTAAAAAATGTAAAAGCCAGTACCAGTACTGATGCTGAAGGACAATTTACCATCAATGCATCAAAAAATGCCCAGTTACAGATCAGTTCTGTAGGTTTCCAGACCAAACAGGTAACTGTAACAGGAGAAGTGTTGTCTATCAGCCTCGAAGCTTCTGTGAAGCAACTCGATGAAGTGGTGATCACTGCATTGGGTATTAAAAAAGAAAAGAAGCTGGTAAGTTATGCTACCCAGGAAATCAAGGGTGCAGATCTGATCAAAGCCAGAGAACCCAACCCCATTAACTCACTGGTGGGTAAGGTTGCCGGTCTGTCTGTAGGCGCTTCTGCAGAATTGCTGGGACGTCCGCAGGTATTGCTGCGTGGCTCCAATATAGACCTCTATGTGATCGATGGTATTCCTATTAACTCTGATACCTGGAACGTTTCTCCGGATGATATCGAAAACATTACCGTACTGAAAGGACCTGTGGCATCTGCTTTATATGGATATCGTGGTCAGCGTGGTGCCATTATCATTACTACCAAAAAAGGTTCCAAAGACAAACGCGGTTATGCGATCGAGTTCAACAGCAGTACCATGTTTGATAAAGGATTTATTGCCCTGCCCAGAACACAGGATCTGTATGGTCCCGGCGACCATGGTAAATATGCATTTGTAGATGGTAAAGGCGGTGGTTTGAATGATGGCGACTACGATATCTGGGGCCCCAAATTTGAAGGACAGCTGATCCCGCAATATGATAGTCCCATAGATCCTGTTACCGGTGTACGCAAAGGTACTCCCTGGGTTGCCAGGGGTAAAGATAACCTGAAGCGTTATATCCAAACGGGTTTGCTTACTACTAACAACCTGTCAGTTTCCTCCAGCAATGACAAATATGATATTCGCTTTTCTCTGTCGCATTCTTACCAGAAAGGTATCGTGCCCAACACGCAGCTGAATATCACCAACTTCAACATCAATACCGGTTATCGTTTCAACGATAAGCTGAAACTGGATGCACAGTTGAATTATAACCGTCAGTATACACCCAATTTCCCGGATGTGAACTATGGTCCCAACAGTATCATCTATAATATGACCCTCTGGGGCGGTGCCGACTGGAATGTGGATGATATGCGTAATTACTGGCAGCCGGGTAAAGAAGGTGTACAGAGCATTTATGCAGAGTACCAGCGTTACCATAATCCTTATTTTATGGCATACGAGTGGCTGCGCGGACATTATAAAACCGATGTGTACGGATACGTTTCTTTAACACAAAAGATCGGAAATAACACGGAACTGGTAGCCAGAACCGCTGTGACTACTTATGATGTTCTGCGTACAGAAAAAATGCCTTTCTCTGCTCACCCTTATGGAAGAGAGGAAGGACGTGGTGATTACCGTGAAGATAAACGTAACCTGTTTGAGAACAATACTGAGCTGATGGCCAAGTACAATAACCGATTTGGACAGATCAGTGTAAACGGTTTTGTGGGTGGTAACGTGCGTAACTTTTCTTATAAGTCCAGTTTTGTTACTACCGATTACCTGAACGTACCGGGTGTCTATTCTTTTGCCAACAGCCGTAACCCTGTAAGGGCGTACAATTTTGCAAGCGATATGCGTGTGATGAGTGCATATTACTCATTTGATGTGGCTTTGAGCAAATATTTTAACCTGAACACAACCGGCAGGGTCGATAAACTGTCAACCCTGAACGAATCTTATTTCTATCCTTCTGTTTCAGGTAATACCATTCTTTCTGATTATCTGGTGATGCCCAAAGCCATTTCTTTCCTGAAAGCCCGCGCATCGTATGCGAATGTGAAAAGTGGTGGATCCAGTGTAACCTCTTATATCGGTGCAACGCCTAATGCGAGTTATCCGCTGGGTTATGGTGCAGAATACACTTCTTCGTATGATGGACCTACCTATGCCCTGGCTACTCCGTACAACACGGCTCTCGGGTATAATAACCAGCCATATGCTACCTATCCCAATAACCTGATCGATCCATCTATCAGTCCTGACAGCCGTACCACGCTGGAACTGGGTCTGGATATCAAGTTTCTGAAAAACCGTCTAGGCCTGGATATCGCCTATTATACCAATATAGACGGTCCGCAGATCTATAACAAACCTCTGTCACAGACCACCGGATACAATTCCTTCATCACGAATGCGGTGAAGAACAAAACAACCGGTATTGAAATTTCCATCAGTGGACAGGCTATCAAGAGCAAGGATTTCTCCTGGGATGTGTTGCTGAACCTGAGTAAATACCGCAGAACACTGGCCGAATTGCCAGCAGGGGTAGATGTATTGAATACTTTTTATGCAAAAGGCGACAGGCTGGATAAAATATACGGAAGAGGTTTTGTAAGAACGCCCGATGGACAACTGATCAATGATGCGGGTGGACGCCCTATTGTGAATTCAGTGAACCAATTCCTGGGTTATGCGGATCCGGACCTGGTATGGGGACTGAATAACCGTTTCTCTTATAAAAATGTAACCTTCTCTTTCCAGTTTGATGGCCGTATTGGCGGTGTTATGGAAGATTATGTACGGAAACAATCATTCCGTGGCGGACGCCATATCGAAACTACAGAAGGCGCTATGGGTGAAGCCCGTTACCAGGATTATATGGGTGTGAAATCCTATGTGGGTGAAGGTGTGGTAGTGTCTAATGGGGTAGCTATCAAATATGATCCTACCACAGGCGCAGTAACCAATTACGGTGATCTCAAGTACTCACCTAATACTACCAAAACCTTTTTACAGGATTATATCAGCCGTTATTACAATACTTCAGAGGGAAACATGATCAGCAAAACCTACCTGAAGCTGCGTGAAGTGGTTCTGACATACAATATTCCTTCGGATGTTTTTGGCAAAAAGGGATTCTTCAAATCAGCTACGGTTTCAGTGGTAGGACGTAACCTGCTTTATATCATGAAAGACGGTAATCGTTACAAAGATGTGGATATTGATCAGTATGCCGGCGGACAAACATCCTCCAGCCTGCAAACGCCTACTACCCGTCGTTATGGTTTCAACTTAAACTTAACCTTCTGATCCATTCAAATAAAAACAGTATGAAAAAGATATTAATCTGTTCATTAATGGCGGCTGCTGCTTTTACTACCGGCTGTACCAAGAAATTTGATGAACTGAAGATCGATACCAACCGGCCAGAGAGTGTGCCGCCATCACTTGTACTGAGTGGTGTTGAGAATGATTTTACCCAGGGCGCCTGGACACAGGCACATCGCTGGAACCAGTTCAGTAACTGTAATTACAATTATTATGGTAATCAGGAATATAACTGGACCAATGTTTCTTTTAATCCCTATAATACGCTGAAAAATATCGGAAAAATGGAGCAGGAAGCAGCCAAGATTGCTGCTGCACAGAATCCGTATTCAGCATTGGGTAAATTTTTCCGCGCATTCTTTTATTATGATCTTACCATGCGTGTTGGTGATCTGCCGATGAATGAGGCGGTAAAAGGCCTGGAAATGAGCACGCCCAAATACAATACACAAAAGGAAGTGTTCACACAGGTATTGAAATGGCTGGAAGAGGCCAACACAGATATGGCCGCACTGATAACTGCTGGCGACAGAACCCTGGCTGGTGATTATTACTATAACAACGATCTGAAAAAATGGCAAAAAGCGATCAATGTTTTTAAATTACGTGTGCTGATCGCTCTAAGTAAAAAAGAGGCCGATACGGACCTGGCCATCAAGCAAAAGTTTGCGGCAACCCTGGCTGATGCCACAAAGTATCCTTTATTTACTTCTATGGCTGATAACCTGCAGTATGTGTATAACAGTACGTTTAACAAGTATCCTACCAGTCCGGATAATTTTGGTTTCGATGCTACCCGTTACAATACCAGCGCTACATACCTGAATAACCTGGTAGCGTTGCAGGACCCCCGTACATTCGTTACTGCTGAACCTGCAGCCAAAAGAGTGGCCGGTGGGGCAGCACCTAATTCATTCGGCGCATTTCTGGGTGCCAGCAGCGGTGAGGACCTGGCAGATATGAGTTCAAAAGCAAACAATGGAGAGTATTCTTTTATCAACCGTAAACGTTATTACAGCACTTACACGGCAGAACCTAATATACAGATCGGGTACCCTGAAATGTGCTTCAATATTGCAGAAGCCATTAACCGTGGTTGGATAACCGGTGACGCAGAAAGCTGGTATAAGAAAGGACTTACGGCTTCCATTGCCTTTTACGGTATCGTAAACGGAAACAATACCGTGTATTTTCAAAAACCAGGCGGTACATTGAACGATTACAACACGTACGTGATCAATTACGATGAAAATACCTATTACAACCAGGCAACGGTGAAATATGCGGGTAATACGGCTGCAGGTCTCAACCAGATTCTGCTACAGAAATACCTGTCTTTTTTCCAGAACAGTGGTTGGGAAGCTTATTATAACTGGAGAAGGACGGGTGTGCCTACTTTCCTTATAGGTCCAGGTACAGGAAACAGTCAGCGTATCGCCAAACGTTTCCTGTATCCCACATCAGAAAACGCTACCAATAAAACCAACCTGCAGGAAGCGCTGCAAAGGCAGTTTACGGGAGGTGTTGATGATATCAATGCAGATATGTGGGTCATCAAGTAATAATTGAATTAGCATAGGTGCAGTTTTCAAAAGCGGAGCCCTCCGGGGCTTCGCTTACCTTATTCATGAATATAGCCGTAAAACTGAGGTCTTGATGAATGGTGTTTGTATATTGGCCCGATGAAACCACTCTTTATGCATTATATGAAACTGTTGTCTCTTTCTCTGTTGCCCCTGTTCGCTGCAGGACAGCATCATCCTGCTCAGGGAAAAGATACTTCCGGTTCCCTGGAGCCGGTTGTGGTTACGGCAACGCGTAAATTGACAGACGGATACCTGTTACCTTATTCGTATATTGTTATTGACTCGCAAACGATCCATCAATCAGGTGCCAGAACCACGCCGGAACAGTTGATGGGTGCCACAGGTGTGTTTGTGCAAAAGACCAATCATGGCGGCGGCTCGGCATTTGTAAGAGGACTTACCGGGAACCAGGCATTGATCATGCTCGATGGTATCCGGTTCAACAATGCCACTTTCCGTTATGGCCCCAATCAATACCTCAATACCATCGACCTGTATACGATAGATAAAATAGAAGTGGTTAAGGGCGCCGGCTCCGTGCAATATGGATCTGATGCATTGGGTGGGGTGATACAGTTGTTCAGTCGAGACCTGTCTTTCGGAAAAAGATCCTTTCATGCTAAAACCTTTGCCAAAATGGTTTCTGCTGACATGGAATATACGGGCAGGGGAGAACTTTCTTACCAGTCGAACGGGTTTGCTTTTTCTGCCGGTTATACCCAGCGCAAATTTGGTGACCTTATGGGAGGTGACACCACCGGTCGACAAACGCCTTCCGGATACACAGAGCGGGCTTTTGATGCGAAAATGAAGTTTCGCCTGGGTGACAATACTTTTTTGTCATTTTCTCACCAGTACGTGCACCAGGAAGAAGTACCCCTGTATCATCGTGTTAAACTGGAGAACTATGCGTACTACTTTTTTGCACCGCAACAGCGTTCCCTGACTTATCTGAAACTCGAAACCAAAACAAACCATCGCTGGATGGATCGGATACAACTGATCCTTTCGGCACAACAAAGTTACGAACGCAGGAACTACCTGCGAAACGGAAGCAATAACCGTTTTTCTGAGGAAGACAAAGTGCGCACACTCGGTGCCAGCTTTGATATCGCGTCTGTATGGAGTAAACGATGGTATAGTAATAGTGGAATTGAATATTATCGTGATGCAGTGAATAGTGTTAAATTTCAGGAGGCTCTTTCAGGTACTGCTGTACAAACCTTGCGTGGCCTGTATCCTGATGGTGCCAGTAACCAGAGTTTTTCACTATACAGCCTGCATCATGTTCAGGCAGGACGTTTTTCCGCAGAAGGTGGTGTGCGTTATAATACACTGGCTATTCATATAACCGATACCAGTAAAACACCGGGCAGTCTGGGTAAAGTAACCATACAGCCCTCTTCGCTGGTGGTGAATATAGCGTTGGGTTATCAGCTCAATACAACTTCCCGTTTATATACCGCATTCAGTACCGGTTATCGTGCACCCAATATTGATGACCTGGGTAGTTTGGGATTGGTTGACTTTCGTTATGAAGTTCCTGCTTACGGGTTACAACCTGAGAAAAGTTATCATACGGAAATCGGATACAGGTTTAAGAACAGGCGAATGTCTGCATCAGCAGCTGTTTTCTATATGCATCTTACCGATCTGATCACACGTGTGCAGGTTCCGGGTCAACAAGTGAACGGGTACAATTTGTACACCAAACAGAACAGCCAGCAATCTTACCTGAAAGGAGCTGAATTGGAATTCAGGTATCAGTTACTGTCTGAACTTACCTGCGAAATAGGGGGTACTTATCTGTTCGGTCAGAATCTGTCGGCCAATGAACCTATGCGTCGTATCCCGCCAGCAAATGGAAGGGTTGTTTTGCGTTACCAACACCTGCAATGGTATATAGCGGTTGAAAACCTGGCTGCAGGTGCACAAACAAGACTTGCGCAGGGTGATAAAGACGATAACAGGATCCCTGCTGGAGGAACCCCGGGATGGAACCTGGTGAATATGCAGGCAGGTTATTCTGTAAAACAGTTGCGGATACAGGCCGGCTTGCAAAATATCGGGAATGTTGATTACCGTACCCACGGAAGTGGCATTAACGGTGCGGGTAGAAATATCTGGCTCTCTTTACAATTTATGTTATAAATCTGAACTATGACAATACCTGATCAAAAAATCGATACGGTGGTTGATGAAGTGATTTCACTCTATGAAAAGTTTGGTGGGGAGGATTATATCGGTGAACCCGTTTCCCAGATAGAGCATATGTGCCAGTGCGCGCAATTGGCAGAAAAGGAAGGGTGTGACACGGAAGTGATCCTGGCCGCATTCTTTCATGATATCGGTCATTTGTGCGAGCATATCACCGAAGTGGAACTCATGGATGGTTATGGTGTGGTGGATCATGAAAAACTGGGAGCGGATTACCTGCGCAAAAAAGGCTTTTCTGAAAGGATCGCCAAACTGGTAGCTTCTCATGTGGCGGCCAAAAGATACCTGACCCGACGTTATCCTGATTATTATGAACAATTATCACCCGCAAGTAAAGAAACCCTTGCGTTCCAGGGGGGTATGATGACGGAAGAAGAAGCGGGGATTTTTGAATCCGACCCGCTGGCAGAATGGTACATCCGGCTGCGTAGATGGGACGAACAGGCCAAACAGGAGCATATCCCGCTGCCATCTCTTACACATTACCGCGTATTGATGCAGCAACATTTAGCCGAACAAAGAAAAATAACTGAAAACAGATGAAAACAGCATTAGTTGTATTTGATATTGCAGGAACCACCGTGTCTGATAACGGCAATGTAAACCAGGCGTTCCGCGATGCGCTGGCAGAAGAAAATATACAGGTGGCAATTGAAGAAGTTAATACCCTGATGGGGTACAGGAAGATAGACGCAATTAAGCGGATGGTGGTAAAACATGCACCAGCGCTAACTGGTTCTCGGCAGGAAGAGCTGGTCAATGCTATTCATGACAGGTTTAACAGCATGATGGTGGAATTTTACCGGAATGATACAAACCTTGCACCCCTTCCTTTCGCAGAAGAACTGTTTGCGATGTTGCAGGAGAAAGGCATCAAAGTGGCTTTGAATACTGGTTTTACCCGTGTAATTACAGATGCCATCCTGCAAAAACTGGGATGGGATAAGACTGCTTCTATCAATGCGGTGATCTGCAGTGATGAGGTTCCGGAAGGCAGACCACATCCGTATATGATCCGGTCTGTTATGCAACAGCTCCATATTACGGATGCTGCAGAAGTGGTAAAAGTGGGTGATACGGAAGTAGATGTGAATGAGGGAAGAAATGCCGGCTGTGGTTGGGTGGTATCTGTTACCACGGGTGCCTACACACGTGAACAGCTTTCTGCCTACCACCCCGATGCGATCATTGATTCATTGCAGGAATTACCTGCACTAATCCTGTAAAACATGGTTCGGTTTACTGGAAAAATATTTGCTGCTGGGAAAAAAGATACCCTGGTGGCATTGTATGCAGCATTGGTAACGTTTCTTACGTATGCTACTGTATATGCATTCCGCAAACCATTTACTGTTGGTGGCTTTGAACAGGAGCCCATGGTTTTAGGCATTCATTACAAAGATGCACTGGTGATCAGCCAGGTGTTGGGTTATATGATGAGTAAATTTTACGGAATCCGTTTCATTTCAGAGCTGAAAAAAATGGGCAGGGGAAAGGTCATACTGTTACTGGTGGCTGTTTCCTGGCTGGCTTTGTTGTTGTTTGCCTGGGTACCTGCTCCCTGGAATGTTGGATTGCTATTTGTCAACGGTTTCCCGCTGGGAATGATCTGGGGTGTCATCTTTTCTTATGTGGAAGGAAGAAAAGCCACCGATTTCATAGGAGCGGCATTGGCAGTAAGTTTTATTTTTTCTTCCGGTTTCGTAAAATCGGTGGCCAAGAGTCTGCTGATCGACTTCTCTATAACGGACCAGTGGCTGCCTTTTGCTACCGGACTGGTATTCCTCATTCCGCTCTTGCTGTTCGTTTTTCTGCTGGAGCGTATCCCACCACCCTCAACGTCGGATATTCAGGTAAGGGTTTCCCGCGAACCCATGAACCGGGTTGAAAGAAAACAGTTCTTCAGTAAGTTTAATACAGGTATTATATTACTCATACTGATCTACGTGTTCCTGACCCTTTTCCGGGATATCCGCGATAACTATGCCGCTGATATGTGGAAAGAATTGGGTTATGGAAGTCAGCCTTCTGTTTTTACAGCAACTGAAATACCCATCACTATTGCCGTACTGGCCCTGATCAGCAGTATGATGCTGATCAGGAATAACAGAAAGGCTTTTGTTGTGACACACTGGATCATTGTGGCCGGATTCCTGGTGGCAGGGGTCAGTTCCCTGTTATTTGTATCGGGTGTATTATCCCCTTTTGCTTGGATGACATGGGTAGGGATGGGGTTATATATGGGGTATATCCCTTTTAACTGTATCCTGTTCGACAGGATGATTGCGACTTTCCGTCAAACAGGTAATGTGGGTTTTCTGATGTACCTGGCCGATTCTTTTGGTTACCTGGCCAGTGTAGCAGTCATCATTTCTAAAACCATTTTTAATCCCAGTTTGTCCTGGACAACTGTTTATAGTAATGGCGTTATCCTACTCTCTGTTGCTGGTATTGCCGCTACTGTTTTTGCCTTGGGTTATTTTAATAAAAAATATGCTCTCTTATTTAATTAAACAACTATGAAACAGCCATCAGCGATCGTGATCGGAGCTGGTATTGTGGGATTGGCCACAGCCAGGGCGCTTGCCGCACAGGGGTATGGTGTAACCGTGATCGAAAGAACAGAAAAAGCAGTAGGGGCGTCTATCCGAAATTTCGGGATGGTATGGCCTATTGGGCAACCCGATGGGAAATTATACAACCGTGCTATGCGCAGCCGGCAGATATGGAAGGAGATCGCAGACAGTATAGGTCTTTGGTACGAAGAAGCCGGTAGTCTGCATGTAGCCACCGAATCAGATGAATGGCAGGTATTGCAGGAATTACATCACCATTTCTCCGGTAATGGAAGAAATACGCAATTGTTATCGCCAGACCAGATCAGTCAAAATTTTTCCGGCATACAGACACAGACATTGCTGGGCGGTTTGTACAGCGATACCGAACTGATTGTAGACCCCCGCGAAGCTATCTCGTCCATACCCACTTACCTGGAAGAATATTTAGGGGTAACTTTTCTCTGGCAAAAGCAGGTGAACCGGGTTGAAGCCGGTAAGGTATACCTTGGGCAGCAGGTACAGCAGGCAGACCTTATATGCATTTGCAGCGGTGCTGATTTTGAGACCCTCTATCCTGAACTGTTTGCAAAGACAGAGATCACAAAGTGTAAACTGCAAATGTTGCGTTATCTATCTGATCATGCGAACCAGCGTATCGGTACTTCGGTATGTGGAGGTTTGTCTCTGATACATTATCATAGTTTTCAGTCAGCGCCATCTTTGCCTGCGCTGAAAAAAAGATATGAAACAGACATGACCGAATACCTGAAATGGGGTATCCATGTCATGGTTTCACAAAACAGAGGAGGAGAACTGACCGTTGGTGATTCACACGAGTATGGACACACGCTGGATCCATTTGACCGGGCAGAAGTGAACCGGTTGATTATGGACTACCTGGAACGTTTTATGATTACCAACGACTGGAAACTGGTGCAGTCATGGAATGGTATCTATCCTAAAATGACAAATGGACAAACAGAAGTATTGCTGAATCCCGAGCCGGGAGTATATATCCTGAATGGTTTGGGTGGAGCAGGTATGACACTTTCTTTTGGATTGGCGGAAGAGTTTGCTGCCAGTCTCTGATTATTTGGTTATTTTATTATTTTATAATTCGTATATGAAAAAAATAAGTTTCGTTCTGATGCTTTGTTGTGTGGCAGTTCTCCGTATGCATGCACAAAGTCTTGCTTCCCTTGAAGCAAAGCGTATCGGTCTTCCCAATGGCTGGAGCCTGACGCCGGTAGGCAAATCATTGCCGTTGGGTGATCTGCCGTTGAATATAGCCGTTTCTCCTTCTCAGAAATTATTGGCAGTTACCAATAACGGCCAAAGTAAACACAGTTTGCAATTGATTGATGTGGTTACTGAAAAAGTATTGGACCATCTGGAATTGCCCAAAGCCTGGGTGGGACTGGAATTCAGTTCGGATAACCGGTTCCTGTACGTATCTGGTGGCAATGATAACCGTATCTGGAAATATGCAGTCAGTAACCGGAAACTTTTGCTGGCAGACAGCATGCTGTTAGGTAAACCCTGGCCTGAAAAGATTTCGCCTACCGGGCTGACCATTGATCACAGCAAACAGATCATGTATGTGGTTACCAAAGACAATAACCGTTTGTACGTGATTGACCTGGTTACCAAGAAGATCAAAAAAGAACTGGCATTGCCTGGTGAAGCTTATACCTGCCGCCTCTCGCCTGATAAAAAAGAGTTGTACATTTCTTGCTGGGGCTGCTCCAGGATATTGGTATATGGCATAACGGAGCATGCGATCCTGTCGGAAGTTGCAGTGGGCAGTAATCCGAACGATTTTTGCATTACCGCGAACGGACGCTGGTTGTATGTGGCCAATGCCAACGATAACTCCGTATCGGTGATCGATACCAAACAACGTAAAGTTGTGGAAACACTCAATACGGCCCTGTATCCCGATGCACCTGCGGGTTCCACTACCAATGGCGTGGCCCTGAGCAGTGATGAAAAAACGCTCTACATCGCCAATGCCGATAATAACTGCCTGGCGGTATATGATGTGAGTCAGAAAGGAAGTAGTGTATCGAAAGGATATATTCCTGTTGGCTGGTACCCGACCGCAGTAAAGACCATCGGCTCGAAAATATATGTGACAAATGGAAAGGGTTTTACCTCGAAAGCCAATCCGTTTGGTCCTAATCCCATCAGTAAGAAGATTCAGCTTGGATTTCAGAAAGGAGATACTTCCAAACCCAAGGAAGTGCAATACATCGGTGGCCTGTTTAAAGGAACCCTGAGCATATTGCCAGTTCCTTCGGCCAGCCAGTTGAGCGTGTATTCGCAGGCGGTTTACCGGAATTCACCTTACAGTAAAACCAGGGAACAGGTGTCGCATGATGCGATCGGCAACCCCATCCCACGGAAAGTGGGAGATTCTTCTCCTATTAAATATGTTTTTTACATCATCAAGGAAAACCGAACCTATGACCAGGTCTTGGGCGATATGCCCGAAGGCAACGGGGATAGTTCGCTTTGTTTGTTCGGGAGAAAAATAACTCCTAACCAGCATGCATTGGCCAAAGAGTTTGTATTACTGGATAATTTCTATGTTGACGGAGAAGTCAGCGCCGATGGCCATAACTGGAGCATGGGCGCTTATGCTACGGATTACCTGGAAAAAACCTGGGTAACCAGTTATGGTGGTCGCGGGGGTAATTATGATGCAGAAGGTAACCGCGCCATCGCCAACAACAAGAACGGTTTCATCTGGGATCACTGTAAACGGGCCGGCGTAAGTTATCGGACCTATGGTGAGTTCGCCGATGATTACAAACCCAATATCCCGGTGTTACAGGATCATTTTTGTCCGTATTACACCAGTTGGGATGAGAGCGTACGGGATACCACCCGGGTAGGTCAATGGAAACGGGATTTTGATTCATTACTTGCCAACAATGCCCTGCCAAGGTTAAGCACACTACGTCTGATCAACGATCATACCGAGGGACTGCGGTTGGGAAAACCCACTCCTTTTGCCCATGTGGCAGATAACGACCTGTCGGTAGGAATGTTCGTGGAATACCTGAGCAAAAGCCCTATCTGGAAAGAAAGTGTGGTATTCATCCTGGAGGATGATGCACAGGATGGCCCTGATCATGTAGATGCACACAGGAGTACGGCCTATGTGGCAGGCGGAATGGTAAAAAGGGGATTTGTGGATCATACCATGTATTCCACATCTTCGATGCTTCGCACGATTGAACTGATACTGGGTATTCCACCTATGAGCCAGTACGATGCGGCAGCCACACCCATGTGGCGCTGTTTCACCAATGAAGTGAATCTGACACCATTTACAGCAAGACCAGCAGGAGTGGACCTGAATGAAAAAAATACAGGTATGAATGAATGGCAGCGGAAAAGCGAAGCTTTTGATTTTTCAAAAGAAGACCGTATTCCGGACCGTGCATTCACAGAAGTGATCTGGAAAGCGGTAAAAGGATTGGATGCGGTTGTACCTGCACCTAAAAGAGCCGCTTTTGTAAAACTGAATACAAAAGACAGGGATGGAAAGTAAACTGAAAACTGTTTGTACAGATTCAAATAGTCATTAGAAAAGGCAGGGCGCATATACAGATGCGCCCTGCTCTTTTGGGTCTGACACAGGATATCCTTATACGTATACAACCTGTTACCGTGGGTGACTGGTTTCAGTTGTTGTCAGGATATCGTTTTTCCGCAAGACCAGGTTCCAGAAACAATCCTGGTATTTTTTATTCACTTCCCAGAAACCGTTGGCCTGGTAACGGCGTGATGAGGATTGCTGCACCAGTGAGGGTAGATAGGCAATTGTTCCGAATTGGGCGAGTCGTTTACCCAGATCAATATCGTCGCCATAAAAAGTCAAAGCAGTATTGTATCCGCCGGTTTTTTCCAGAACCGAAGCGCGCACAAATGCGTTACCTCCGATCAGAATGGCGGCCCTGCCGGCAAGTTGTGCCAGATTACTGACCAATGGATAGGTTAGCTGTTGCGAGAGCAGCGAGAAAAAACGCATTTGCCTGTTGGCGTCAAAATAATCATAAGGGCCTGTTACGGCAACACGATAGGGGTTGTGTAATAATCCCTTTACTCCTTTACGCAACCAGCTCGAAGCAGGAATACAATCTGCATCCATCTGCGCAATGATATCGCCTGTAGCCAGTTTCCGGGCAGCTTCCCTGGCAAAATTAGTTCCCTTTTGTTCCTCGTATTCCATTCGGATGGGAGGGATACCTGTTGCGGGTTGCCTGTCGATAAACTGTTGTATCAGCAATGCAGTCCGGTCGGTTGAAGCATTGTTTGCTACAATAACTTCATAGTCTGGGTAATCCTGTGCAAGTATCGCTGTCAGTGTGCGATAAATGTACTTTTCTTCATTGTAAGCAGGTATCAGCACGGATACTTTGGGGAGGCTGGCTTTTTTCATACATGATCATTCTGGTATGAAATAACTAATCGTATGTTACCTGGCTATATCCTGCCGTTAAATTCATAGTAGCTTAATGTTTCGATAACTTTTGCTTAACCCGTTGTTCATGTTGCGGATATAGTGACAGGGTTTCTTTGTAAAACCCTTTGGCATGAAACCCGTTATCGTAGTCTTATTTTGTCTTTTGGGTGTACGCTCCGTTGCCCAGTCTGCTCCTCCCCGTAATGTCTTTATCATTACTACTGATGGTTTCCGCTGGCAGGAAGTATTCAGGGGAGCCGATTCATTGCTGATCAGGGATACGGCCTGTGTAAAAGACACAACCCTGCTCTGTCAGCAGTTCTGGAGCGATGATCCTGAAGAAAGAAAGCGTAAACTGCTTCCCTTTTTCTGGAATGTGATAGCACAGAAAGGCAGGTTATCAGGTAACCGCAGTTATGGCAGCGAAGTAAATGTGGCCAACCTGTACAAAATATCATATCCCGGATACAATGAAATACTCACGGGGTATGCCGATACACGTTTCATTCCCAATCTTACCGTTAGCAACCGAAATACCAATATTCTGGAGTACCTGAATACTACGGAAATATATGCCGGCAAAGTAGTCGCATTCAGTTCCTGGAACCTGATGCCTTATATTCTGGCAGAAAACAGAAGTGGGTTGCCCGTGAACAGTGGCTACGAAATGCTGGAAGAGGGAGATGATATATTGAATATTCTGATTAACGAAGTGCAGAAAAATGTGGTGCATAAGGGCAATACCCGCCAGGACCTGCTTACCTATGCCAGTGCCAAAAATTACATTGAACAACAACATCCAAAAGTGGTTTTCCTGGGTTTGGGCGAAACGGATGAATATGCGCATAAAGGCCGGTACGATCAATACCTGCAAAAAGCCCACCAGGTAGACAGAATGCTGGCTGAACTGTGGTATTTTGTTCAAACCGATCCTTTTTATAAAGACAACACGGTGTTTCTGATCACAACTGACCATGGCAGAGGCAGCAAAAGAAACAAGTGGAGCCAGCATGGTTTCTGGGTGAAAGGCTCAGGCGAAGCCTGGATGGCCATGATCGGTGCGGGAATTGCTTCTGAAGGTGAAATAAAAACAAAAGAGCGTTTGTATCAGAAGCAGATCGCTTCTACTGTTTCGCTATTGTTGCATGAAAAATTCGAAGTACCCGATCATACAGTAGCCGGGCCGCTGAAATTAATCGCGAACGAGGTAACAACAGGACAACAGTATTCTAAAACGGTTACTGCAAATAAATAATCATGGAGGAAATACTCGTCAATTATTTTGTCGTGTATGGCTACCTGGCCGTCTTTGCCATGGTGTTATTGCAGGAGCTGGGTATGCCGGGGCTTCCGAACGAATTGGTACTCTTGTATTTTGGTTACCTGAGCCGCCAGGCCGGGCTTTCGTATCCCCTGGTAATTGCGCTGGTGGTAATGGCCGATATGCTGGGTTCTGTGATTCTTTATTTGCTGTTTTATTATGGGCGCAACTGGTTGATACAGATAAAACCCAGGTGGGTGAAATTGCCGGAGAAAAAAGTCTTTTCCCTGAAACAAAAAATAGCATCAGGCGGGGGACGCCCCATTTTTATTGCCAAGCTTACTCCTTTTGTACGCAGTTATATTCCGGTAGTGGCTGGTTTATTACAGATAGAACCTGTTTTATATGGCCGAATCATTGTTGTTACCGCTATCATCTGGAGTGGGGGATGGGTTACTGCCGGTTGGTTACTGTATTTTTAACCGGTCAGTACCGGCAATAAAAAAAGCCATTGGGGAATGGCTTTGTAAAATCAATTTTCCTGCAAGAAATTCAGCGTTACAGGTACTGGAACCATTGTTTGTTCAGGTCCCATTTTTCAAATTCCAGTGCCACTTCTGATAAGAATTTGGCACCGATGCTTCCATCCACGATACGGTGATCATAACTCATGGAGAGATACATCATGTGACGGACGCCAATCGTATCACCTTCCGGTGATTCGATCACCATCGGGCGTTTTTTGATCGCACCAACGGCCATAATGGCTACCTGCGGCTGGTTGATGATAGGAGTGCCCATCAGGCTTCCGAAAGTGCCTACATTGGTGAGGGTGAAAGTACCTCCCTGTGTGTCTTCGGGTTTCAGTTTGTTGTTACGGGCTGCATCGGCCATATTGTTAACGGCTTTGCTTAATCCAACAATATTCAGTTGGTCGGCCCCTTTGATCACAGGTACGATCAGGTTACCGGTCGGTAATGCCGTAGCCATGCCGATATTGATGTCCTTTTTAAGGATGATATTATCACCTTCCAGTGAGCAGTTGATCAGCGGAAAACGTTTGATCACATTGGCAATACACTCGATGAACATCGGTGTGAATGTGAGCTTGGTTCCTTCGCGACGCTCAAATTCATCCTTTACTTTCTGGCGCCATAATACCATATGGGTCACATCGGCTTCGGCAAAACTGGTTACGTGCGGACTGGTCTGTTTGCTGTTCACCATATGTTTGGCGATCAGTTTCCGCATTCTGTCCATTTCCACGATTTCTGTAACACCGGATAGTGTCACCATGGAAGGATCGGATAATCTGCCGGAACTAACCGGTGTGAAACTGCCCGTTACAACAGGCTCAGTAACGAAAGCTACTGCAGGTGTAATATTGATCTGACCAACAGCAGGAACGGAAACAACCGTATCTGTGGCAGGTGTATAGACCGGCAGTTTTCCGGCTTTTTTATCAGCAACATATTGAAGGATGTCTTTCTTGGTCACCCTTCCTTCATTACCACTGCCTGGAATTCTTTCCAGTTCGCTAAGAGCAATGCCTTCACTATTGGCAATGTTAAGTACCAGCGGAGAATAAAAACGATTAACAGCAGCTTTGGCTGGTTCTGTTACCGCAGCCGGGATAAAAGGCACTTCCGGTACTTCCGGTGCAGCATAAAAGGCCTCTGCAATTTCAGTGGCAGCCGGGACAATGGCAGCTTCGGTCCCAGGTTCTTCCGCAGCCGGAGCCGTTTCGGCTACAGTGATGGGTGTTGCAGCTGATCCCTGCGATGCACCATTCTCACTGGCTTCCTGGCCGGTACGTATGCGGGCGATCACGGTTCCGATTGGCACTACATCATTAATGTTGAACAATATCTCGGTAATCACACCTTCGGCGGTAGAGGGAACTTCACTGTCCACTTTATCGGTAGCTATATCCAATACGGTCTCGTCCTGTTTTACAGTGTCGCCAACCTGTTTGTGCCATTTCAGGATCGTGGCTTCCATAATGCTCTCGCCCAGTTTGGGCATAACCAATTCAGCAATTGCCATACTATCGTGCTGTTTTAATTCGGATAGGTTCTATACGCTCTCGATCCGTTTTTCTTTCAATACACCGGTAAAATACACACAGAAAAACGAAAGTGCAAATGTATCGTTTGCCAGGCAAATACGAACACCTGTTAGCGGGTTTCATTGATAAAGATACGCAAAAGGTTGAGCGCATTGGTAGCAGTCAGCTCAATGTTGCGTTTCCTGTCGTAACGGAAATGAAATAACCGGGTTTCCGTTCTTTTTGCACCGGCCACGGCCACCCAGACCATACCTACAGGTTTTTCAGGAGTACCGCCATCCGGCCCCATAATGCCGCTTACGGCAATGGCATAATCTGTTTGCATGATCTCCCTCACCGATATGGCCATCTGCACCACGGTCGCTTCGCTTACTGCTCCCACGGTCTGCAGTGTTTCATCCGGTACCTGTAATACCTTTTGTTTGATGCGGTTATCATAACTCACCACACTTCCCGTAAAAATGGCGGAGGATCCCGGATAACTGGTGAGTACATGGGCAATATAACCTCCTGTGCAGCTTTCGGCTGTGGACAGGGTCTGGCCTCTTTCTTTGAGCATACGCGACACTACCTGTTCCATCGTCAGGTCCTCGGCTACCACCAGGTGCTCTTTCACTCTTTCCTGGAACAGGTTAAAATGATGTGTGACTTCAGCGGCCAACTCAGTTTTATTGAATCCGAATGCCGTTAAACGTAGTCTTACCATGCCATAATTGGGCAGGTAAGCCAGTTTGATATGGGCTGGTAAGGCTTCTTCCAGGTCTTGTATGAGGTTGGCAAGGAAAGATTCGCCAATGCCGGCTGTCAGCAGGGTACGATGTTCAATAAAGCCTGTCTGGAACAGTTCAGGTATCCGTGGAAGTACCTCATGGGTCATCAGCCATTTCATCTCATGCGGTACACCCGGAAGAGAAACGAATACGGTGTCTTCTTTGGTGAAGAGCATACCGGGCGCAGTACCCTGTTGGTTCAGCAATACGGTGCACACATCCGGTACTTCGGCCTGTTTGGCATTACGCTCAATCATCGGCCGTTTGAGCAGATTTTCGAATATATGGGTGATATGGTCCAGCGTAGGCTGGTGCACTACCATCTTGCCTCCAAAATAATCGCAGAGCAGGGGTTTGGTAATGTCGTCTGCCGTGGGGCCCAGTCCACCGGTGATGATCACCAGTTTTACCTGCCGGCTTTCCTCATCAAGCGCCTGCCAGATATCCTCACGTACATCACCTACGGCTACCCTGTGCTTGAGCAGGATCCCCATTTTGTTCAATTCCTGGGCTATCCAGGCACTGTTGGTGTCAATGACCTGTCCAATCAATAATTCATCTCCAATGGTAATGATCGACGCAAAAACTTTTTCCATAGTCTGCTTACGCTTAATTTTAGTGCAAGGTAAAGGGCAAATATGAAAACAGCTTATTGGTTGATAGGTTTATTGGTCTGTTCATTTTCTGTGACAGCACAACCGGTACAGGAACGTCTGGCCAGGGCAGTGGAAAAACTGCAGGCCGATGCGCAGATGAAACATGCCCTGCTGGGCTTACGCGTGGTGAATGCAAAAACGAGGGAAAAAATATTTGAGGTAAATGCGCAAATAGGTTTAGCACCAGCAAGTTGTCAGAAAATTATTACCAGTGCAGCTACCCTGGAATTAATAGGTCCTGCTTATCGTTATGAAACGGTGTTGGGCTATACCGGACGTATTACCCGTAACAAGCTGCATGGTGATCTGTACCTGCAGGGCAGTGGCGATCCCAGCCTGGGCAGCTGGCGGTACGAGCATACGAAAGAAGACCGGCAACTGCAACAGGTACTGGCACTGCTGCAGCAAAAAGATATCCGGAAAATGGAGGGTGGTCTGGTAGGACTGGCAGGTAAATGGGAGCAGGAGACCCTGCCCGGTGGATGGATCTGGGACGATATCGGGAACTATTACGGGGCTGGTTCTGCGGCTTTGAACTGGCGTGAGAACCAGTACGACCTGGTATTACGATCAGGCAGTAGCATCGGCGATACGGTTGAGGTGGTGGATGCGAGACCTGCTCCGGTGGGGGTAACCCTGCAAAGCCAGGCGCTTGCTGCGGCTAAAGGCACGGGCGATAATGCTTATATCTATCTTCCCCCGTTTGCGAGTCAAGGTTTTGTGCGGGGTACGATACCGGTTGAAGAAAAATCTTTCGTAATAGCAGGGTCATTTCCTGATCCCGCACTGCAAATGCTGTCAACCGTGAGCGATTTTCTGGGCAAGGTTGGTATTACACCTGCCGGTTATAGGGTATCATACGACAAAACCATTCCAGGAGGACAGGAACTGGGAAAAATATATTCACCGCCGCTGGACAGCCTGAATTACTGGTTCCTGCGGAAAAGCATCAATTTGTATGGAGAAGCTTTTCTGAAAACGATCGCCTTTGAAAAAACAGGAAAGGGATCTACGGATAAAGGGGTTGAGCTGGTTAAAAAATTCTGGAAAGAGCGGGGCATTGAGTCTTCGGCTTTACGCATCATCGACGGTAGCGGCCTTTCTCCGCAGAACCGTGTTACAGCCGATGCGTTGGTGGATGTGCTGCAATATGCCCGGGGCCGCGACTGGTTCCCCGCTTTTTATGAGGCGTTGCCCCTTTTCAACCAGATGAAACTGAAAAGCGGAACCATTGGAGGGGCTAAAAGTTTTGCCGGATACCATACCGCAAAGGATGGCACTACTTATACCGTGGCCATCATTGTCAACAATTACGATGGTTCGGCAGGGGAGATGGTCCGGAAGATGTTCCAGGTACTGGATGAACTGAAATAAACAGGTATTGCCTGCAGCGGCAACGTCCCGACGGAAAAGAAAAAAACTAAACCAAACAAATACATCCCCATGAAAGAACAAAACTACCGTAATCACACGCGTTATGTGCCTGGGTTTCATTTTGTAACGTCACTTGCCATGCTGGCATTACTGATCGGTTCCTTTATCAACCTGGCCCATTCTGCCAAAGAGAACCTGTATTCGGCTTCCCTGATCTGTCTTGTCAGCGTGATCTTCTGTTTCCTGTTCTGGTATACCCGTTCTTTTGCGTTAAGGGCGCAGGACAGGGCTATCCGGGCAGAAGAGAATTTC
This sequence comes from Sediminibacterium sp. FW305-C-269, assembly GCF_058231045.1. NCBI lineage: Bacteria > Pseudomonadati > Bacteroidota > Chitinophagia > Chitinophagales > Chitinophagaceae > Sediminibacterium > Sediminibacterium sp. FW305-C-269. The sequence goes on from NZ_JBIQXQ010000003.1 coordinate 613,190, forward strand.
CGGCATTTTATCCTTACGGGTAAACCCCTGCCTGCAGGTATCCGCATGAGTCAGGCCATTGCATTGCGTTTTGCCAGCGATGCGGAATTGCCTGCACTGGCGGAAAGAGCTGTGAAGGAAAACTTAAAAAACAGTGAGATCAAACAGGCCATCGTTAACTGGCGGTCTGATCATCACAGGGTCTAATCCGTAAAAAAAGGCGCTAATTTTTGTTTCAGGTGCTCCGGCATAACACTTCGTTTGCCGGTGTGGCTGTCTATAAAGAAAAGAACTACTTTCCCTGTGGTGAGTAGCTTTTTTCTTTCATTGTATACCTCATGGTGAAACTCGATCTCATGTTGGGCTGGCAGGGTTTTCAGTTGTGTTTTAATGGTAATCAGCTCATCGTAATGCGCTGGTCGTAAAAACTTTGCTTCCATAGACACTACTGGCATACGTACCCCCATCTCTTCCATTTTTTTATAGGTAAAACCCAGTTCCCGGATGCATTCTGCACGTCCCACTTCAAAATACTGGGCATAGTTGCCGTAATACACGATATCCATCTGGTCTGTTTCGGCATAACGTACCCTTACTGTGGTGGTATGTTCGTACATGGGATCTTAATTTGTTGACAAACTTACGCCGCTTATCTGTTTTTCCACAAATCATGGAATGATGTTTGCTTACAAACCCCGAATACTACCTTTAAAACAGGTTTTCGCTTTTCATTAAGAAACTAACTGAAATCTTTGCCAGGCTGTTATCGTTTCCATAAACGGGAACGCTGGCAGCCGATCGGATGAGACGGGTCACCGTTACTATTTAACAGATGTAAACCTTCCTTGCTCTATGAAGAAAAGTTTTCACATATTTCTCCTGGTGCTGGTTTCCGGATTCAGTGTGCAACTGCCGGCTCAGTTCACCAAGATACACCTGGATGCAGATGCGGAGTTCAAGAATGCCAAAGAACTATACCAGAAAGAACAGTTCAGCCTGGCGTATCCCGTGTTCAAGAAACTGTACAGCAATGGAACGGGGCAGGGACTGTTATCCGAAATGATCCGGCTGGAGTGCAGGTACTATTATATTATCTGTGGTCTGCAGTTGAACGATAGTACGGCAGTACCCATGGCCCTGGATTTTATGGAACAGGAGAACCATCCTGCCCGGTTACAGATGATGCGTTTTCATCTGGGCGAATATTATTTCCGCAAACAGGATTTTGCGAGTGCGCAGGCGCAATATGCGGCCTCTAATATTGCCAACCTGAGTAACCATGAGATCGCGGACATGAAATTTCACCAGGCCTATGGTTATTTCATCACGCAGCAGTTCGATAAGGCCAAACCCCTGTTCAATGCCATCAGACAGTTGCCGAAAGACCCGAATTATATCGATGCGAACTATTATTTCGGATTTATTTGCTTCAATGATAAGAACTATGCTTTGGCGCTGGAAAGTTTTCAGATAGCTGAAAAACTTCCCGAATACCAGCCGGTAGTTCCTTTTTATATTGCCGAGATCTATTATTTCAAAGGGGAGCGCGAAAAAGCCCTGGAATATGGATTGGCGGCCTTACAGAAGAAAGGGTCTTTTTATGACCTGCAGCTAAAACAACTCGTGGGACATCTCTTATTCGAGAAGCGTGAATTTGCGCGTGCCCTTCCTTACCTGCAGGAATATGTTTCTGCCAACCAGAAAGTAAGAAGGGAAGACCTGTATGAACTTTCTTACTGTTATTATGAGGCCAAACAATGGTCGCGTTCGATAGATGGTTTCAAACAATTGGGTGGTGCACAGGATTCACTGGCGCAGAACAGCATGTACCTGCTGGCCGATGCCTACCTGAAAACCAACGATAAGCCCAATGCACGTACCGCCTTCCAGTTCTGCGCCGCCAATAACAGCAATGCGGTGCAGAAAGAAGTATCGGCCTATCACTACGGTAAACTTTCCTATGAACTGGGTTATATGGACGCGGCTTTGCAATCTTTTCAGTCCTTTATCGCAGCGTATCCTAAGTCAAATTATATCCAGGAAGCCAGGGAGTTGGTGGTGAATACTCTGGCCAATACCAGCAATTACAAGGCCGCTCTGCAGCTTTATGAAAGCCTGGGTACAAAGAGTGATCAGGTGATTAAACTCTATCCCAGATTATTGTATGGCAGCGCTGTGGAACTGATCAATGACCAGCAGATAGACCAGGCAGATGCTCTGCTGACCCGCGTGCTGCAGGCACCTTATAACAATGCACAATTGCCATTTACCTATTTCTGGAAAGGAGAGATTGCTTACCGGAAAGGACAGACAGAAGCTTCTATCGCTTTTTTCCAGAACTACCTGAAGAACCCGGTGATCAATGGTGAAGTGAACCTGGTAAATGCCAAATACAGCCTGGCATATGGCTATCTGAAAAATGAACAGTACACCATGGCCCGCAACTATTTTGAGCAGATCGCCAGAACGGTCTCTGCTGCTTCAACGGCTATTGAGCAGGATGCATATCTGCGTACTGCAGATTGTTATTTCATGGGGAAAGATTTTAAACAGTCTCTGAAAATGTATGAGCAGGTGTTGGCGCAGCAATTACCTTCAGCCGATTATGCCCTGTACCAGAAAGGAATCATTGCAGGCGCCACTAATAAGAACTCCGAAAAGATCAACCTGTTGCAATCGCTGGAAAGGGTTTATCCGAATTCAGCGCTGGTACCCGATGCCAACCTGGAAATGGCCAATACTTATCTTGCCGATGAGAACTTTCAACAGGCGATCGTACCGTTACAGAAACTGGTCAAAGACCCCAAAGCCTCCAACATGGGCCCGCAGGCTTACCTGAAACTGGGTGTGGCCTATTTCAATATGGATAAGAATGAGGAATCGCTCGCCAGCTTCCAGAAACTGGTGACCACTTATCCGGATACACAGGAGAGCAACGATGCCATCGAGTATATCCGCAATATTTTTATAGAAAAGCAACAGCCGGGTGAATTTGCTTCCTTCATGAAACAGAATGGCAAACCGATCACGCATTCGGAAGAAGATTCGCTTACCTTCCGCTCCTCCATGCTCCGGTATGAAGCCAGGGATTTTACTGCTGCGCGAACCGGCTTTGCCGATTATCTTACAAGATTCCCTGATGGCAGGTATTCGCTTGAAGCCAGTTATTTCACCGCTGAGATACAGGTGTCCAATAAACTGAATACGGAAGCACTGCCTTTTTACAAGGCAGTTGCAGACAGGGGCCAGAGCAGATACGCGGAACGCAGTGCCCTGCAAACGGCCCGTATCTATTATTTTGACCTGAAAGATTATCCCAATGCAGCCAGGTATTTCGCACAGTTGAAATCAATAGCTGTACAGCAGGAGAACCGTTTGGAAGCTATGCGTGGATTGTTACGCTGCCAGTTCAAGGCCCAGCAATGGAAGGAAGCGTCGACGAATGCAGCTGAACTGTTGCAGGAAAAAGGCATTGCCACCGATGATCGTATGATGGCCAGTATGGTAGTGGCCAAGAATTACCAGCTGAGTAATGAAACAGATGCGGCCATCTCTGCCTATAAACAGGTGATCGCTGCCGGTAAATCAGAATATGCTGCAGAGGCCCAGTACCGGATTGCAGAGATACAACTCCAGCAGAACAAACTGGCCGACGCGGAAAAATCGGCATTCGAAGTGATCAAAAAAATGGGCTCCTATGAGTTCTGGGTGACCAGGAGTTATATACTGCTGGGAGACCTGTTTGTACAGCAAAAGGACTGGTTCAATGCGGAAGCCACATTCAAAAGTATCGTAGAGAATGCCACTATTGCAGAACTGAAGACAGAAGCGCAGCAACGTCTGGACAAAGTGCTTGCAGAGAAGAATAAAACCAATCAAGTTGAACAACAGTAAAGCGGATCCATACATGAAGTACATCATCAGAACCCTGCTGATCTTTTTACTGGTAGCTGTTGCTGCTGGTTCTGTGCAGGCACAGAAGAAAAAGAACCGCAAGAAGGCAAAAACACAGAAAACGGTTTCCCAGAAAAAAAAGAAAGTACGTGGCAAGACCGCTGCGGTGAAGCCGGCTGCCAAAAAAACGGCAAAGACAACTGCCGGTAGATCACAGGTGCAGGAAGCTGTATCCGATAAGGGTAATGTATTACAGGGGTTGGGTGATACCGCTTCTCCCAAAATGGTCACCATCACTTCTGCCTTCAAGCCTTACCTGAAGAATGCGGCCAAAGTGAATTTTACAGCTGCTACACCGGTGATCGATTCATCCCGTATGGCGGTGAGTTATACGATCCCGTCACAGAACCTGTTCTTTTCTTATCAACCGGTCCCCATCAAACCCTTAGCATTGGCGGTGGACTCGGGATATCTGTGGGAGAACAACCAATACCTGAAAGTAGGCGCCGGTAATTTCAGCTCCTACCTGGCTGAAGCAGGCCTGTCGTTCGGCGATGGTAAGACCAATATCACCAATATCCGTGGAAATTTTCTTACGTCCACAGGCCATTTGTTTGCACAGCAGACAGCCAAATGGGGACTGGACCTGGTATCCATCCTGAATACCCGTACCGATCATGAATGGACCACACATGCCTACTACCAAAGCAGCACTCAATACCAATATGGATATGAACCTGCAACCCTGAACTTTAATAAGGAAGACCTGCTGGAGCGGTATTCTGCTATCGGTATAGACCTGGGCATGCAGTCCAAGAAAGCCAATGCATTCGGGATCACCTACCATCCGCAACTGAAAGTGTACCGTTTCTTTGATAACAGGGAAGCGCATGAGAACAGTGTATCGTTACAACTGCCTGTCAACAAAACATTCGGTAAGAACCTGGCTTTGGACCTGGGCCTGACGGCCGATATGTCGACTGCCCGTTTTCCTTTGATACCCACAGAGCGCGTACTGAAGAATAATCTCTATTACGTGAACCCTTCCGTGCAGTTCCACAGTGGTTCAGTAAAGATCAATGCCGGGGTACAGCCGTCCTGGGATAATAAAGCATTTTCATTATTGCCTAACCTGACGGCGCAGACAAGACTGGCCGATCTGAACCTGATACTGGAAGCAGGATGGGTAGGTTATTACCAAAAGAATACTTTCCGTTCGCTCGCGGGTTTTAACCCCTGGATTGGATCGTTGAACAGTTTGGCCAATACCCGCATCACTGAACAGTATGCAGGTATCCGTGGGGCTACGGGAGATCATTTCACCTACCAGGTAAAAGCTTCCTTGTTGAAACTGAAGAACCAGGCTTTGTTCCTGAATAATACCACAGATGGTAAAACCTTTGACGTGGTGTATGAACCCGAAATGAATGCGGTCCGTTTGCATGGTGAAATCGGGTATACGGTTCAGGAGAACGTATCTTTTTCAGCCGGTGCCAGTTTTACGGAATACAGCAATCTTTCTGTCAACAGCAAAGCATGGGGATTGTTACCCCTGGAAGCCAATGGCTCGGTTAAATGGAAACTGCTGAAAGACCTGCAGGTGAAGGCTGATGTATACCTGTGGGATGGCAGTCAGTATCGCGACAAATCCATGCAGGCCAAAAAAGGAGCAGCCGTGGCTGATCTGAACCTGGGGGCTGAATTTGCCGTGATGCCGCGTTTGAATCTCTGGTTGCAGATGAATAACCTGCTCAATACCCGTTACCAGCGCTGGAATCAATATAGCGTATTGGGTTTCACTGTTTTGGGAGGAGTTGTATATTCGTTCCGGTAATTCAACACGATAATGGAGCAACTCCTGTATAAATACCTTGTTTTACACGGACAACTGGCCATACCTGAGCTGGGTAGGTGGTACATTACAAACATGCCCTCAGAGCTGGATCCCCAAACTGGTATGCGCATGGCGCCCCGACCCGTGGTGATGTTCACTTCAGAGAATCTGCCTGCTTCCGATAAAACATTGTATGATTTCCTGTCGAGGGAAACAGGATGTGATGAAGCCACCGCTGTCCATGATTTTCAGAACTTCGCCAACCGTTTTACTGCCGGGTTGCGGCAGGAGCAGAGAGCTGTATTACCTGGTGTAGGAACCCTGTTCTCTGAAGAGAATGGGCATATCCGGTTTGAAGAAGCTACTGACCTGTCAACATTGCTTCCGCCGATTTTCCTGCCGGATGCGTCTTCTTTGTCAGAAGTGGAGCAGGAGGAGGTTTTGGCTGAAGATGACAATTGGTGGTACTATGCACTGATCCTGCTGATACTGGGTATGGGTGCACTTATTTATTATTATATATGAACCTATAGGGCCGGTTGATCCTGTCCTTACCGAAAGCTATGCCTGAACTGATCACTTATCATCAATGCCCTCTTTGTGGATCTGCTTCCGTATATCCGGCTTTATCGGCCAAGGACCACACGGTTTCCGGTGAACAGTTTGAGATCTGGCATTGTGATGATTGTACCGGCCGTTTTACCCAACGGGTACCGGCAGCAGCAGCTATTGGCGCCTATTATCAATCTGCCGGTTATGTGTCTCATTCCGATACCGAAAAAGGATTGGTGAACCGGCTGTATCACCTGGTTCGGAATTATACGCTTACCACCAAACGCAAACTGGTGCAGGATGTAACCGGCAGCACAACCGGTGCATTGCTGGATGTAGGTGCCGGAACCGGCGCTTTCTCCAATACCATGCGCATGGCCGGCTGGCAGGTAACCGCGTTGGAGCCGGATGAAACGGCCCGTCAGAATGCTAAGAAAAAATATGGGTTGGAACCTTCGTCGCCCGACCAGCTGTTTTCCCTGCAGCCGGATCAGTTTGATGCCATCACGCTCTGGCACGTGCTGGAACACGTGCACGACCTGCACGGGTATCTGTCTCAGTTTCACCGCCTATTGAAACCCGGCGGACGTTTGCTCATCGCTGTTCCCAATTATACCAGTTATGATGCCAAAGTATATGGCGGCTTCTGGGCTGCGTATGATGTGCCCAGGCACCTGTACCATTTCTCACCCAAAAGCATGGAAATGCTGGGAAATGCCAAAGGCTTTGATCTGAAAACCACAGAGCCGATGTGGTTCGATAGTTTTTATGTATCAATGCTGAGTGAACAATACCGTAATGGCAGTGCAAATATTTTCGGTGCACTCTGGAATGGACTCATCTCAAATATGAACGCACTGGGCGACCGTAAGCGGTGCAGTTCGGTGATCTATGTGTTTGCCAAAAAATAGCGGCAGTATGCGTTGTTTTGATCACTGCCGCTGCTTACTGGAATTTCACTTCGAACAGTTTGGGCCAGTGTTTACCCGTGATGAAAAATCGTTTACCAACACTATCGTAGGCAATGCCGTTCAATACTTCGTCGGATGACTGTGATTCTGCGCTGATGACCCCTGGTGCATATTTGTCTAATACATAAGAGAAATCAGCCTGTGCCACCACTTTACCGGTGGCAGGATCAATCTTGACGATCTTGTTAGTCAACCATACGTTGGCATAAATAAACCCGTCCACGTATTCCATCTCATTGATGTTCACCAGGGGGCCGTTATTGTCTGTGACAGCTACGGTTTTTACTACCTGGAAGGTTTCCGGATCGCGGAAATACAGGTTATTGCTCCTGTTGTTGTTGATGAGGTATTTGCCATCGTTGGTCATACCCCAGCCTTCACCCTCGTAGGAGAACTCCCTGATCTTATTGAACGTTTTGAAATCGTACACGAAACATTTACCATGTTCCCAGGTAAGCTGGTAAATTTTTCCATTGAATACAGTGATGCCCTCACCAAAATATTCTTTGGGCAGATCGATCTTTTTGATATCCTTCCCGGTGGTTAACGATACACGGGCCAGTTTGCTCTTGCCTTCGTGCCCGGTGCTTTCATACAATGTGCTATCGTGCCATTCCAGTCCTTCGGTATAGGAGCCGGTATTGTGGGGATACACATTCGTGATAGTATAATTCAGCACAGCCGGCATATCTGTGGCAGGAACGGCTGTTGCATCTTCTGTTCCGGTATTCTGGCAGGCAGCCAGCATCAACAGTGAACCAATAACAGGTAGCAGTTTCTTCATACAGGTAAATTGCGATAAAAATAGATAAGTTGGGCCATCAGTCCGTTAAAAATAATCCAACAACTGCTGTGATAATTTTTCGGCCACAATGGGGGTCAGGGCCACACCCATGCCGTTACAGGCGATGGCAGCGGTAACCCCTTCCTTGACCTGGGCTGTGTATGGGCGTTTGTCGGCAGTGAATCCCATGATACCGCTCCAATGATGGTCTATGCGATATTGAAAGGAAGGATGCAGGTGTTGCACAAGAAAATCTTCCAGCACTTTGCGAACAGACGCCGATCCGGTAAGGTCGGTAGTAGCTTCCGCTTCAAAAGCGGTATTGCGGGCACCGCCCAACAGGATCCGATCACCCAGGTTACGCCAGTAATAAAAACCTTCATCAAAATGGAAGGTACCTTTCATGGGCAGACCCGGAATGGGAGAGGTGACGATCACCTGTCCGCGTGCCGGTTGTATCGCCGCCTTTGGTGCCAGTTCATTCGTAAAGGCATTGGTGCAAAGCAATACATGAATGGCTGTAAACTGGCGGTTTTGCCGGGTGGTAATGCAAACCGAACTGTTTTGTTTTTCAATAGTACTGACTTCCAGTCCGGATAAGATGGTTACGCCTGCTGCCTGTACTTTCTGTGTAAGCAACTGCATCAGCTTGCCACTGTGTAAAGCAGCTTCTGTTTCGTTTTCCACCAGGGTATCAAAACCCCGTAGCCCCATCGCCGCCAGTTTGTGGTTTACCTGTTGAAATAATGCCGGTTTACCTGTGATCCCCTTCAATAATCCGTTCAGCCAGTTGAGCCGGTCAGGCAGTTCCTGCCAGTGGGTATCATCCTGGTTAATACACTCATAACCACCACAGGCATCAAAACCGATAGCTGTATCGGTGAAATGTGCACGGATCTTCTCTATGCCCCTGTAACGCATTTCGGCAATAGACAGCATGTCATCGGTGCCTTGTGTATCGGCATCGTGCAGGAGTTCGGTGGGACTTCCAAAGCAGGCAAAACCTGCATTACGGGTAGAAGCGCCCAGTGGAGTGGTGTTTCTTTCTAGAATGGTCACCCGCAGCGAGGGGCGCAGTTTTTTCAGTTCAAAAGCAGTCCAGAGCCCCATGAGACCAGCCCCCACAATGATGATGTCTTGCGGTGCGTAGAAACTTTCTTTTTCCCATATCGACAAAACAACAGACATACTGATCGATTGAGCATGATGGGGATGGCTGCCAGGCAGGAGCGATCCTGTGTTATACGTTAAAACGGAAGTGCATCACATCTCCGTCCTGAACCACATATTCTTTTCCCTCAATGCGCAAACGGCCGTTCTCGCGACAGGCGGCTTCGCTACCGTATTTCACAAAATCTTCATAAGCGATCACTTCCGCTTTGATGAATCCTTTTTCAAAATCGGTATGAATCACACTGGCAGCCTGTGGGGCTTTCCAGCCCTTGTGGATGGTCCAGGCACGCACTTCCTGCACGCCAGCGGTGAAATAGGTATCCAGATTCAATAATTTATAGGCAGAATGAATCAGGCGATTCAGGGCAGGTTCGGTCATCTTGTATTCTTCCATGAACATCTGCTTGTCTTCCTCGGCATCCATTTCAGCGATCTGTGCTTCAATATTGTTGCACATCACGATGACTTCAGCGCCTTCGGCTTTCGCAGCTGCAGCAAGGGCTTCTGAATATTTGTTGCCGGTGTGCATGCTGGCTTCGTCTACATTGGCTACGTACAGCACGGGTTTGTCTGTCAGCAGGAACAGGTCTGCTACTGCAACTTTCTCTTCCTTGCTCAGGCCGAGTGTGTGTATGTTCTTTCCTTTGTCCAGGTGCTCCTTGCAACGGGTCAGTATCTCAAATTCAGCTTTGGCTTTGGTATCGCTACCCACGCGGGCCATTTTTTCTACGCGCTGCATCTTTTTCTCCACACTTTCCATGTCTTTCAGCTGCAGTTCGGTCTCGATGATCTCTTTATCGCTGATCGGGTTGATGGCGCCTTCTTCGCGTAATACGTTCTCGTCTTCAAAACAACGGATCACATGGATGATAGCATCCACTTCACGGATATTGCCCAGGAATTTGTTTCCCAGTCCTTCGCCTTTACTGGCACCTTTTACCAGACCGGCAATGTCTACGATCTCCATCTGTGTGGGTACGATACGGTCGGGCTGCACCAGTTCGGCCAGCTTGTTCAGTCTGGCATCGGGCACATCCACCAATCCAACATTGGGTTCAATGGTACAGAAACGGTAATTGCTTGCCTGCGCTTTGGCGCTGTTGCTGACCGCATTAAATAAGGTTGATTTACCCACGTTCGGTAATCCCACGATGCCTGCTTGTAAAGCCATAATTCAGTGTTATAAGTTAGATGACAGGTGTGTACTGTTACCCAGTTTACCCCTGATTTTAGAGCCGCAAATATAGCCTGATTTAGGGGTAAAACGCAGACTATTTATGCCGGCTGCCAGCAAGACTGGCTGGCCATGCCTGGAACTGGCAGGCATGTTTTTCCAGGCGGATTGCTGACTGGTGATTCCTGTAGTTTCCCTATTCAAAAAATCCGTTTTACCTGCTGAATTCGTTATTTTCACTTCACAAACTACCCCTATGGCGCTGAATTATGTCTGGATCGTATTTTTCGTGGTTGGCCTGGTGATCGCCCTGTTCCGTCTGATCGTTTTTCATGACTATGAGATATTTAAGAAACTGGTTGAAGGCATATTCGATTCGTCCAAATCTTCTGTCATGGATATCGGTCTTCCGCTGGCCGGGGCTATGATCTTTTTTATGGGATTGATGAACATAGGGGAGAAAGCCGGAGCGGTCAATTTCCTGGCCCGTATCCTGAATCCTTTTATGAAACGCCTGTTCCCCGAAGTGCCCGACAAACACCCGGCCATGGGAGAGATGGTGATGAATTTCAGTGCCAATATGCTCGGCCTGGACAATGCGGCCACACCTTTTGGCCTGAAAGCCATGGAGAGCCTGCAGACATTGAATCCCAATAAAGAAACGGCCAGTAACTCGCAGATCATGTTCCTGGTACTGCATACCAGCGGACTCACCCTGATACCTTTGTCGATCATTGCCTATCGGGCCAGTGGTGGCAGTACCAATCCTACCAGTGTATTTGTGCCGCTGATGCTGGCTACCACGGTGGCAACGGTGGCAAGTATCATCATTACGGGCATTTATCAGCGTCTTCGGTTTGATAAAGTGCTGGTATTATGGCTCGGCGGGATCATTGTGAGTATCGGGTTATTTGCGATGTTCATCAACAGCCTGCCTTCGCAGAAGAACGTTCCGGAGCCAAGCCTGTTTACCAAAGAGACCTTCAGTAATGTACTGGGTAACTGTATCCTGTTCTTTATCATTTCCGCATTCATTATCGGAGGTTTTGTACGTAAGATCAATGTGTTCGATGCATTCATCGATGGTGCCAAACAGGGATGGGATGTGATCATCAAAGTGATCCCTTACCTGGTGGGTTTACTGGTGGCCATCCGTGTGTTCCGTGACAGCGGTGCGCTGGATGCGATCATCAATGGTATCAGCTGGTGTTTTATACAGGTGGGTATCACCAGTGATTTTGTGCCAGCGTTACCCGTGGCTATCATGCGTCCATTCAGCGGGGGCGGAGCAAGAGGTCTGATGCTCGATATTTTCAAAGTGCATGGGGCCGATAGTTTTATCGGTCAGCTGGCATCTACTTTCCAGGGCAGTGCTGATACTACTTTTTACATCATTGCCCTGTATTTTGGTAGTGTGGGTATTAAAAAAGTGCGCTATGCCATCTGGGCGGGTATGCTGGCAGACCTGTTAGGGGTTATTTCAGCCATCATGATCGCGTATATCTTCTTTGCATAATAACGGGGGGATGGGGCGGATTGGGTAGTCGGTTCGCAAATACAAGACAGCTACAGGTGATTATACCATAATTTGTAGTAAATCAATACTTCACTCGTCTTCAGGTTTGAGTAAGTCCACATTAACCTCACAGTAAGCCCACATTTCAGCACATTTTTGTGCTAAACTGTGGGTTTATTGTGGGGTAACTATGGGTAATATACATCGTTAACTAAAAACACTTATATAAATACCATACAAGGAGTGAGAATACAGCGCACAAAACGGGATTAATATAACCATCATGGCCCTGTTTATGAGAGTTGTTATCCGGCGCGAACTGCTAAATGCTTATGTGTTCCAATCATTTATCAGAGGTTAGGCTTAAAGCGGAAGAATGGTGAATGGATTACAACTGCTCAAGGCCACACGCATCGCTCGGTTATGTACCACCAGCTGAATATATTAAAATCCAAATCCTATAAAAACTGAAAAAAAAGAAGAATTTTATACTTTTAAGTGTAGCGGATTTTTGGGGAGCTTACAGAAACACCTGTTCCCCTGTTGGCCGAAACCGGATAATAGCGTAGCAATTCTATACAGGGTTATACCATCTTCAGCAGCCGCTCTGTAAGCAGTTGTACACCCACGGTTGCTGGCGCTTCAATGGCTGTAAGATGTGCAATTGATCCTGTTTGCGGGATCGATTTGTCTACGATGAATTTGGGTATGGATGCCGGTGCATAGCGCAGTAATCCTGCGGCCGGGTACACAGCCAGGGATGTGCCAATCACCACAAAAATATCCGCCATTGAACTGATATCCGCAGCCAGTTCAATCATGGGCACCGGCTCTTCAAACCAGACGATATGTGGTCTTAACTGCCCGCCATCCGGCGCAAGGTCTCCCAAGCGGATATCGCCCCTGATCTCGTACACTTCCGAATCGTATCCAAGCTGCAGATCATGACCCGATACCAGGCAGCTCCGCATTTTAAAGATCTCTCCGTGCAGGTGTACCACTTTTGTACTGCCCGCCTTTTCATGCAGGTTATCGATGTTCTGGGTAATGATGGTCACATCAAACTGTTCTTCCAGCGCTGCCAATCCGGTATGTGCTGCATTGGGTAATGCCCCGGCCACATCTTTTCTCCGCATGTTATAGAAATCCAGTACCAGCTGCGGATCTTTGGCCCAGCCACGCGGAGAAGCCACTTCATACACATCGTACCCTTCCCAAAGACCATCACTGTCTCTGAAAGTGCGTAGGCCGCTTTCAGCACTGATGCCTGCGCCGGTAAGTACCACCAGTTTCTTTTTTTCCATTTGCCAAAATTACAAATAGCTGCAGGTTGTCAGCTAAAGAAAACTGCCGGGCAACCTAGGGTGTCCAGCAGTTTTGGAATTGCATTCGTTCGATATAAGTCATTTGGTGCCCGCCATTTCCATAATGATCTTCCATTCTTCTTCCCGAACGGCACCTACCGATAGCCTGCCCAGTCTTACCAGGTCCATATTAGCCAGCCTTTTATCTGCTTTGATCTGTGCCAGTCCAACGGGTTTTTGTAATTTTTTATAGGGTTTAAAATCCACCACCACCCAGGCCTCATCGTCGGTAGTGGGATCCTGGTAGGCTTCTTTCACCACTTTGGCTATACCTACGATCTCCATTCCTTCATTGCTGTGGTACCAGAAAGCGAGGTCGCCTTTTTTCATCGATCGCAGGTTGTTGCGTGCCGCGTAGTTGCGTACGCCGTCCCAGAAGGTCTGTCCGTCTTTTTCAAATTGCTCCCAGCTGTACTTGAACGGTTCTGATTTAATGAGCCAATAGTTCATAATAATTTAGTAATTAATAATTTGTAATTAGAAATTAGAGGGGGATCATAGGGCTGCTTTTCGACAGGAGGCAGGGATCAACGCTTCAAACAATTAGTAATTATCAACTACTAATTACTAATTGCTAACGACAGCCATCACCATCCACTTGCCAGCACATCGGCCAGGTGCATTACCTGTAGGCCGGTATTCTTGTGTTTATTACATCCGTCGATATGCATCAGGCAGCTCATATCCGTACTCACGATGTATTCGGCACCGGTAGCGGCGGCATTGGTCACTTTCTGGTCGCCCATGGCAATACTGATGGGCTCGAATTTCACAGCGAAGGTTCCGCCAAAACCGCAACAGGTTTCCACATCATTCATCTCTATCAGTTCCAATCCCTTTACCTTACTCAGCAATTGCCGTGGTTCGTTTTTGATCTTGCATTCGCGGAGGCCGGCGCAGCTGTCGTGGTAGGTCACTTTTGCGGGGAAACTGGCACCCAGGTCATCGACCTTCAGAATATGTATCAGGAATTCAGAAAACTCGAAGATCCTTTCTGCTGTCTTTTTGGCGAGGGCGCTTTCGGGGGCATTCTCGAATAGTCCGATGTAGTAGTTACGTACAAAACCGACACAACTGGCGCTGGGGGCAACAATATAATCGGACCCGGAAAAATCACTGAGGAATTTACTGCATACTTCTTTTGCTTCGCCCCAGAATCCGGCGTTATAGGCAGGTTGGCCGCAACAGGTCTGGCCGGTGTTGTACGATACGGTACATCCTGCTTTCTCCAGCACTTTTACCATATTGAATGCCACAGAAGGATACAACTGGTCAATGAAACAGGGGATGAATAACTGAACGTTCATGTGTGGAAGAAAATTACTGTTTGAGTTTCCTGTTTAAAGCTATCATTTTTATGGCAGTAATAGCTGCTTCCTCACCTTTGTGTCCGTGTTTGCCGCCAATGCGTTCAATGGCCTGCTGTTCGTTGTCAACGGTGAGCACACCAAAGATAACGGGACTATCCAGCGAAAGGTTGAGTTGCACTACACCATCGGTGACTGCTTTGCACACATAATCGAAATGTGGTGTGTCGCCGCGGATCACTGTACCCAGGGTAATGTATGCATCGGGTAGCTTGTCTGCATAGGTGTAATGATTCTTCACTGCAAATGGCAGCTCGAATGCACCTGGAACGGTGAGTGTTTTACAGACGACATTATGTGCTTTCAGTACTTTTTTTACGCCTGCTTCCAGTTTATTGATGATATGCGCGTTCCACTCGGTCTTCACGATTACAACAAAGGCATCCTTGATTGCCGGGATGCCTTTGTTTACGTTTGTATTGCCTTTGGTAGCCATGTTATGGGCCTAGTTTTTTTCGATACTCAAACGATAGATGTATTTATCTGCCTGGAATCCTTTTTCTGTTCTGGGGAATTTTTCTTTCAGTTCTTTATACAGATCCAGTGCTTCTTTGGTTTTACCGGTGGTTTCCTGTAAAAGGGCCGCACGGAAAAGATATTCGGCAGAATTGCTCTCATCCTTTTCAAAAGTATGGGCCGCTTTTTTATAACTTTCTACAGCTTCCTCTTTTTTGTTCAGTTCGGCATAAGCATCTCCCAGGCAACCATAGGCCATCAGTTGCACCTGTTTGGCATTGGTTGTAAAATCCTTCAGGTATTTAACGGCGTTGTTGAAATCGCCCAGTTTCAGGTAACTCACACCGGCATAGTAATTACACAGGTTAGCTGCTTTGGTTCCGCTATAGTTTTTCAGTACATACAATACGCCCTTGCTCCGGCCATCGCCTTCCAGCACCAGCTTGGAAGAGTCCATGGCAAAATATTCCTGCGCTTTGAACAGGGCATCAGCTGCTTTTTCTTCTTTGGGTTTCAGAATGTATTCATTGTATCCGAACCAGCCTCCTAATACGACCACAATAGCGGTCACTACGATCAGAACCGGTTTTTGAAATTTCTGCCAGAATCCCTGCGCTTTTACCAGGGCCTGGTTCGTTTCTTCGTGCTTCTCAGTCATACTGTATTTTTAGATTTGTAGTTGAAAATGGGTTAGGTGATCAGTCCTGTTCAAAAACGTATTCTGTATCCAGGTAAACGTCTTTCAGCAGTTCGCTGTCGTCCGGCCAGGGGCTTTCTTCCGCAAAACGAACGCTCTCATCCACTACCAGTCCGATACGGTCATCAATGGCTTTCAGATCGGCCTCAGATGCGAATTGGTTCGATAAGATGGTGCTGCGCACTTTGCTGATCGGATCCTGGTCCTTATACTCATCCACTTCTTCCTTGGAGCGGTATTTCTGTGGGTCTGAGATGGAATGTCCTTTGTAACGGTAGGTCTTCAATTCCAGCAGGGTAGGACCATCGCCGGAACGGGCCCTTTTAACCGCGCGTGATACGCTTTCGTGCACGGTCTCAGGTGTCATACCATCCACCATGTCTGCCGGCATATCGTAGGCATCGGCCAGTTTATAAATGTCCACCACGTTACTGGTACGTTCCACAGAAGTACCCATTGCGTAGTTATTGTTCTCGCAAATAAAGATCACCGGCAGTTTCCACAACATGGCCAGGTTGAATGTTTCGTGCAGGATACCCTGACGTGCGGCTCCGTCTCCGAAAAAGCAAAGTACCACGTTCTGTGTGCCTTTGTATTTTTCAGCAAAAGCCAGTCCGGCACCTGTACCGATCTGGGCGCCCACAATACCATGGCCTCCGAAAAAACGGTGTTCTGCACTGAAGAAGTGCATACTGCCTCCTTTTCCTTTTGAACAACCGGTTGCTTTACCGTACAGTTCTGCCATACAGGCGTTGGCCGACATACCCTTTGCCAAACCCAGACCGTGGTCGCGATAGGCCGTAATGAACGGGTCATCGGCCCCGGTGGCGGTCATACAACCGGCAGCAATGGCTTCCTGGCCCACATAAGCATGGAAGAATCCACGGATCTTACCGGCCATTTTATACATTTCTTCGGCCTTTAACTCGAACTGACGGATCAATTGCATCAGTTCATACCAATACAGATAGGTTTCTTTTGAGAATTTGGTTGCCACGTAAGCTGAATTTTAGAGGGGCAAATATAGGGATAGAATGATGAATATTGAACAAGGAATGTCGAAGGGGTAAGTATAATACCACTTATCCTTCGACATTCTCTGATTTTTACCTGAACCAAGGGCAGGTCGGTAGTATCATTTTTAGGCTTCCTGTAAGAAGGGGTATTTATAATCTACCGGCGGATTATAGGTTTCCTTGATGGTCCGGGCGCTTAACCAGCGGTACAGG
This sequence comes from Sediminibacterium sp. FW305-C-269, assembly GCF_058231045.1. Lineage (NCBI taxonomy): Bacteria > Pseudomonadati > Bacteroidota > Chitinophagia > Chitinophagales > Chitinophagaceae > Sediminibacterium > Sediminibacterium sp. FW305-C-269. The sequence goes on from NZ_JBIQXQ010000003.1 coordinate 630,180, forward strand.
TTCAGCATACTGCCTGCCTTATCGTTGGTGCCCGATGCCCTGGCGCCCCCAAACGGTTGCTGGCCTACCACAGCCCCGGTAGGTTTATCGTTGATATAAAAGTTTCCTGCTGCATTCCTGAGCCTGTTTGTGGCCAGTTCTACCGCGGCCCTGTCCTGGGCCAGTATGGCGCCGGTAAGGGCATAAGAGGAGGTATTGTCCAACAGTGTCAGGGTCTCTTCAAACTTATCCGCATCGTACACATACAGGGTGAGCACCGGCCCGAAGATTTCTTCGCACATGGTCACATATTTCGGATCCTTGGCTTCGATCACGGTCGGCTCTATGAAATAGCCTTTGGCCTTGCTGTAGGTGCCGCCAACTAAAATTTTAGCTTTTTTGTCCTTTTTGGCATTGTCGATGTATTTCGTGATGCTGTTAAAGGCTTTTTCATCGATCACGGCGTTGATGAAATTGCTGAAATCTTCGACGGTACCCATTTTCATCGATTTGATGGCGGCTACCAGCTTGGTTTTCACTTCTTCCGCCAGGTTGCTGGGTATATAGGCCCTTGATGCGGCTGAGCATTTTTGTCCCTGGAACTCAAAAGCCCCCCTGGCCAACGCAGTAACCACTGCATCCACCTGGGCACTCTTGTGTGCGATCACAAAATCCTTACCACCGGTTTCTCCCACTATGCGGGGATAAGAGCGGTATTTGGCCACGTTCTCGCCGATCACTTTCCACATATTGTTGAACACACCGGTTGAACCCGTAAAATGCACGCCCGCAAATTCACGGTGCGCAAAACATACTTTACCCAGGGTTGGGCCATCCACATAGATCAGGTTGATCACACCATCCGGCAAACCGGCTTCTTTCAGAATACGCATGAACATCTGCGCAGAATAGATCTGCGTATTGGCGGGTTTCCATACCACGGTATTGCCGCACATGGCAGCAGATGTGGGCAGGTTACCACCGATAGCGGTAAAGTTGAATGGGGTAATGGCCAGCACAAACCCTTCCAGCGGACGCCATTCCATGCGGTTGTGCATGCCTGGTGAGGATACGGGTTGCTGCTTGTAGATCTCACTCAGGAAGTGAACGTTGAAGCGCAGGAAGTCGATCAGTTCACAGGCACTGTCGATCTCGGCCTGGAAAGCATTTTTGCTCTGTCCCAGCATGGTGGTACCGTTCATATGAAAACGGTACTTGGTGGCCAGCAGGTCGGCAGCTTTCAGGAAGATATGCGCACGGTTCTCCCAGCTCATGGCTGCCCAGGCTTCTTTGGCTTTTAATGCAGCATCAATGGCCTGGTGTACATGTTTTTCCTCACCTGCATGAAAATGTCCCAGTGTGAAACTGGTCTCATGCGGGGGATGTATCGCCACTTTTTTCCCGGTTTTCACGGCTTTGCCGCCGATGTACATCGGGATATCGATCTCTTTCTTTTTCAGTTCGGCCAGTGTTTTCTTTAAGGCCGCTCTTTCTGGACTTCCGGGTGCATATTGCAGAACGGGTTCATTGGCCGGTAACGGGTATGAAAAGTATCCAAGACTCATACAGTATGATTTTATCAGTTTGAGTGCGCAAGGTAAGAAGTTTTTGGTAGGTTACTGCGGTCCGGGGCCTGTTGAAAAGTGGTATGAATGACCACTTCAGGCACAGCATCTGCCACACCTGCAACAAAACATTTTCAGTTACTTTGCAAGATGGCCATCATACTGTTCGATAACCATAACCGCAAGGGATTGTTTCCCTTCACCTTAACCAGGGCATTGCCTGATCTGCGTTTCGGAGTTTTTACCATCAAAGAACGATGGGAGCAACTTTCCGGTCAAACTGTATATGTGGCAACGGTTCCCTACCTGCAGGTGTTGTATCCGGACATACCTGCTGGCGACCATACATGGGTGGATGCGTCTGTCATGCCCATCCGGTCTTTGCTGGATGCGGTGTTGTCCCTTACGCCCGGCTGCTGTCTGGCGGATGAAAGGGGATTGATCGCGGGGAGAACAGATCAGTTACTGAAAATATCAGATAACAACCTGCTTGCTGCTTTTGAGAATATCGCTGATCACGCAACGGCAGAACGCCTGGAACATCCCTGGCAACTGATGCAGTGGAACGACCGCATGATACGGGAAGATATAACCCTGCTGATCAAAGACAGACAGTCACAACCCATACCGGCAACTGTACAGATGATACAGCCTGAAAATATTTTCATAGAAGAAGGTGCTAGGTTGTCATACTGTATCCTGAATGCCGCTACAGGCCCCATATACATTGGCAGAGATGCAGAGATCATGGAAGGCTCTGTGGTCCGGGGACCTTTTGTGCTGGGACAGAGCGCTGTATTGAAGATGAACAGCCGTGTATATGGAGCCACAACGCTCGGACCCTTCTGTATGGGAGGAGGGGAGATCAAGAATACGGTGATGATGGGGTATAGCAACAAAGCCCATGATGGGTATCTGGGCGATTCCGTGGTGGGGGAATGGTGCAATTTTGGTGCAGGCAGTACCAACAGCAATATCAAGAATACAGCAGGAGAGGTGAAGCTTTGGGATATGGGTGCGGAAAAGTATGTAGGTGTTGGACAAAAATGCGGGGTTATCATGGGCGATTACTCACGCGTGGCAATCAATGCTGCCATCAATACCGGTTCCATGATCGGGGTGAGCTGTAATGTATTCGGGGCGGGACTATTACCTACCATCATCCCCAATTTTGCCTGGGGTACAGGCGGCACCCGTTATGAACCCAAGAAAGCGCTGGAAGCCATTGATAACTGGAAACGGCTGAAGGGCCGGCAACTGAGCGATTCGGAAATTGCTGTGCTACAGCATATCTTTGCGCATTATTAACCAACAAACGACCAATTTTTTTCAAGCATGAGAACACAGATCGCAGCAGCCAACTGGAAAATGAACCTGACCCTGCAGCAGGGAGAAGCTTTGTTAGACGCTATCATCGCACAGCCGCATTCCCTGAACGCCAACCAGCAGGCAGTATTTGCCGTTCCTTTTCCATACCTGGCCATGGCACAACAGAAACTGGCAGGTAAGCAGCATGTGTTCGTGGCTGCGCAGAACTGTTACAGTAAGAAAAACGGTGCCTATACCGGTGAGACTTCTGTAGAAATGTTACAGTCGCTGGGTATCCAATATGTGGTACTGGGGCATTCTGAACGTCGCGAATATTTTAGTGAGAGCAACCAGTTCCTGGCCGAGAAAGTGAATATCTGTCTTGAATACAAGATACGTCCCATCTTCTGCTGTGGTGAGCCACTGTCCATCCGCGAAGCCAATACACAGAACGAATTTGTGGCCAAACAACTCGAAGAATCCCTGTACCATCTTTCTGCAGAACAGCTGCAACAGGTAGTGATCGCCTATGAACCCATCTGGGCCATCGGAACCGGTAAAACTGCCACCAGCGCACAGGCGCAGGAGATGCATGCTTTTATCCGGTCGCAACTGGCTGGTAAATATGGCACTACAGTAGCTGATTCTATTTCTATTTTATATGGAGGTAGCGTAAAAGCTGCCAATGCAGTGGATATTTTCGGTCAGCCCGATGTAGACGGCGGACTGGTAGGCGGCGCCTCTCTGGTTGCCGATGAGTTCGTGGCCATCATCAACGCACTGAAAAAATAGTAAGTTCCCGGTCATTTGTACATGGCCTGTGCGCGGTTCAATCTGTCGTTGATGGCAAGTCCGATACCGCTATCAGGGAAGTCTTCCGCCAGTATCAGGTCTACATCCATTTCGTCGATCTGACGCATGGTGGCGAATAGTTTTTGTGCGGCCTCACTGATATTACCCGTAGGAGAAAGTACAAAAAGATGGGAACCGGTAGTTACCGGGTAGGATTTTGTAAAACTGATCACAGCCATTCTTTTATCCTGAAACTGCTTCATCAGGGCAGGTACATCTCCCTTGTATAAAGGGATTCGGGTGGCGTAATGACTTTTTAATTGTCCGGGTGTGGCGGGTGCCGCTGTGTGAACGCCGGTAATCACAGGAAGCCCTGTCGCAGCGGTGATCATTTCTGCCGAAATACCTCCGGTCCTGTGCAGGATCACTTTGTCGCCACTGACTTCTGCAATACTCGATTCTACCCCTACCTGGCAGGGGCCTCCATCCAGTATGTAGGGGATCTTGCTATTCAGTCCTTGTAATACATGTGCAGCAGTGGTGGGACTTACATACCCGAATGGATTGGCACTGGGGGCCGCCAGCGGGAATCCAACCAGCCTTAGCAGCGCCCTGGTAACTTCGTGTGCCGGGATCCGGATGGCTACTTTGTCACTACCTGCCGTTACCAGATCAGGTACGATCTCTTTTTTGCGAAGCAATAAGGTGAAAGGGCCTGGCATAAAAGCCTGGGCGAGTTGCCGGCTGACCAGATCCACAAAAGCATAGGTTGCTATGTCCGGGATATCCGCCACATGTAATATCAGGGGGTTGAACCTGGGCCGGTTCTTGGCTTCATAAATGGCTACCACAGCTGCTTCATGCAAGGCATTGCCTGCCAGCCCGTACACGGTTTCTGTGGGTATGGCCACCAATGCATCCTTACGGAGATGGTCGGCAGCTATTGCAATATCATGTCCAATGGTCGTCTGCATCAGGCTAATAGGCTGTATGGTCAATAAGGTTGGATGTATCCGGTTTGCCCGGTTCCGGAACAGGATCATCCATGGTGCGAATGTAGCACCCTCATTGAAATTCCCGAAATGAAGGATAGCGGGAGCTAAACGCGCCACTGTGGAAAATCATACCGCTTACTTCATGCTTCGCACTTATCTTTGCAGACTATGAAGCATATCAGGAATTTTTGCATCATCGCGCATATTGACCATGGTAAGAGTACCCTGGCCGACAGGTTGCTGGAGCATACCCAGACCATTACCGAGCGGCAGATGATGGACCAGGTACTGGACGATATGGACCTGGAACGTGAAAAGGGGATCACCATCAAGAGCCACGCCATACAGATCAACTATCCTTACAAAGGAGAACAATACGTATTGAACCTGATTGATACACCCGGACACGTGGACTTCAGCTATGAGGTCAGCCGTGCCCTGGCGGCCTGTGAGGGGGCTTTGCTGCTGGTAGATGCTTCGCAGGGTATTCAGGCCCAGACCATCAGTAACCTGTACCTGGCCATCGATAATGACCTGGAGATCATCCCTGTGATCAATAAGATCGACATGGACGGTGCCAAGATCCCGGAAGTGACCGACCAGATCATTGACCTGATCGGTTGTAAGCAGGAAGATATCCTGCTGGCCAGTGGTAAATCGGGCATCGGGATCGAAGAGATCCTGCAGGCCATCATTGAACGCATACCTGCCCCTGAGGGAGATCCGGAAGCGCCATTGCAGGCGTTGATCTTCGACAGCGTGTTCAACAGTTTCCGCGGTATCATCGTTTATTACCGCATCATGAACGGCGTGTTGCGGAAAGGGGATAAGATCCGGTTCGTGGCTTCCGGCCAGGATTATTATGCGGATGAAGTGGGGGTTCTGAAACTGAATATGACACCCAAGGAGGAAGTGCGTGCGGGAGATGTGGGATATATCATCACCGGTATCAAAAATGCCAAGGAAGTGAAAGTGGGTGATACCATCACCCTGGCCGGTAACCCTGGCGAAATGATCCATGGTTTTGAAGAAGTGAAACCCATGGTATTTGCCGGTATCTTCCCGGTGAATACGGATGAGTTCGAGGAGTTGCGCGATTGTATGGATAAACTCCAGCTCAACGATGCCTCGCTTACGTTTGAACTGGAAACTTCACAGGCCCTCGGTTTCGGTTTCCGTTGCGGTTTCCTTGGATTGCTGCACATGGAGATCATCCAGGAGCGACTGGAACGTGAGTTCAACCAGACCGTGATCACCACGGTGCCGAACGTAAGTTTCAATGCCTACACCACCCGTGGCGAAAAGATCACCGTGAACAACCCGGTAGAGATGCCGGATCCCGTTAAGATCGACCGCATTGAAGAACCTTTTATCAAAGCGCAGATCATCACGCTGCCTGAATATATCGGTAATATCATGACCCTCTGTTTGGGCAAACGGGGTATACTCATCAACCAGAGTTATCTTACCCCGACCCGCGTGGAGCTGATCTTCGAAATGCCGCTGACAGAGATCGTATTCGATTTCTATGACAAACTGAAAAGTTCTACCCGCGGATACGCTTCGTTCGATTATACGCCGATCGGCTCAAGGGATGCGGATATCGTGAAGATGGATATTTTGCTGAACGGAGATAAAGTGGATGCTTTGAGCGCTCTGATCCACCGCAGCCGTGCCCAGGATTTCGGTCGTAAACTTTGTGAAAAACTGAAAGAGCTGTTGCCGAAACAACAGTTCCAGATCGCCATCCAGGCTGCCATCGGCGCCAAAGTGATCGCCCGTGAGAACATCAGCGCCATGCGTAAAGATGTGACAGCGAAATGTTACGGAGGTGATATCAGCCGTAAACGTAAACTGTTGGAGAAACAGAAAGAAGGTAAAAAACGCATGCGCCAGATCGGTAACGTAGAGATCCCGCAGGAAGCTTTCCTGGCGGTGTTGAAACTGGATTAGGGCTGTTGGTTAAAATAGTTAAAAGGGTTAAAGTGGTTAAAAGGGTTAAAGTGGCTTTACTGCCTCGACCCTTTTAACCACTTTAACCCTTTTTAACTTCCCTATCCCTTCCCGTTTTTCTTCCTCGTATCCGGAAAGCTGTTGCCGCCTCTCTCGGCGCCAGGCTGTGGTGGGTTGATGTTGGACCTGGGATCGGCCTCCTTTACAACGGGTACGTGCACCCACTTACCATTGACCCACCTGAATCCTTCATAACTACCCATGGGGATCAGTGTGTGCCGGTTTTCGGGTTCACCCGTTTCGCTGGTGAGATGGGCGAAAGTGATCATGCCCAGTTCCTCGTCGTAATTCAAGCGCGCATTGGCCTGTTTCTTGAATTCCAGGCAGAAACGATAGGCAGGCTGGGCCGGTTTTAGCGGGTCATTGGCATAGGTAAAATACCGACCACCGAAGAGGGGACGGTTCTGCTCGTCAAAAGTCAATACTTCCATCCATTTCTTGGTACTTCGGGCATCGTTCTCATCGTAACCAAACAGGGTATAATAGGTTTTGTTGTTATAACTGTTCTGGATGATGTTATAGTACACGGCACCGATCCACTGCTGGTTGGTGCGGACAGAATCTACCGGGTTATCGGTAAAAGGGGAATAGTCGTACAGCGGTATCAATTTCAAAGAACCATCCTTTGTGCGGAACTGGATAGCCCCTTTCTGGCGGTAATAGGAGAAATCCTTCATCACCTGCCAGGTGAATATGCGGAAACTGCTGTCAGGCGCATAGATATGCGAGATCGTTTTCAGGGAGTCGAAAGGGTAGGAGAACGAGTAAGGGATCTTTAATGCCTGTACCAGGGCCCTGGTAAAAATGCTGTCGGCCGTGGTGCGGTCGCCCACTTCTTCTCCGTTCACGATATCATTGGCATAATTCCGCATATTCTCTTCCAGTTGCATCAGTGCCTGGACAGAAGCAGGTAACTTCTGTTGTGCGTTAGCTGTTATGGCCAGACAAGAAAATAACAGGGAAACCAATACTTGCTTCATACACCAATATTACATCCTATCTGCGAGTGCCGGACAACTCTGGCATTCAGGCGAATGAATTTTAAGGTTTTCTTAGCCCTGAACTGCTTTGGCAAAACCCAGCAGGTCATCAAAACGCAGATCGATCCTGGGATCAGGGAACGGCGTTTCCGGGTGGGTGGATGCGATAAAGACCGTGTGCATGCCTGCATTGCGGCCGAATTCCATATCGCTGGTACGGTTGCCTGCAACGAGGCTCCGGGTAAGATCTATTTCCGGGAAATCGGTCTTGGCCTGAAAAGCCATGCCAGGATTGGGTTTCCGGTTGATGGAATCATTGTCGAGGTCGGAGCAGAAGTATATCTTGTCAATACGTCCGCCATGCTGGATAACTGCTTCAAGCATATTCTTATGGATCCGATGTAGGTCTTCCAGGGTCATTAGACCTCTGCCAACCCCTTTCTGGTTGGTAACGATCACGATACGTGTAAACTTTTTTGCGAGAATGGCCAGTGCTTCCAGGGTGCTATCGTAAAAACGGAATTCTTCCCAGTTACGGATATAGTCATTGTCCTTGTCGTGATTGATCACGCCATCCCGGTCAAGGAATAAGGTCCAGTCTTGGTTGATCTTTGTCAGGTCCAGCATCTTAATACAGTAATTCGGTTTGAGCCCGTTGATAATCTTCGGGTATGCCAATATCAATAAAATATCCTTCCTGTTCTATGCCATAGATGTTGCCATCTGTATAGAACCGTTGCAGGAAATCTGTTTCAAAGGAAAATTTCTGCGGCAGCTGTTTGCTTACCAAACAGGGCTTGTTGATCAGGTATACCCCACCATTGATCAGTCCTTTCTCGAAGAATTGTTTTTCTCTGAAACGGGCAATGCTTCCGTTATCGGCCAGTTCTACCGAACCGTACCTGCTTACGTTCTGCATGGCTTTCAGTGCCAGTGTACAACAGCTTTTATGGGCAAAATGAAAAGCTGCCTGTGCGGGAATATTTGTCTGGAAGAGGCTGTCGCCATTCACCACCACAAGATCATCCTGTTTGGCCTTCTGCGCTGCGTATTGCATGGCGCCTCCTGTTCCGAGTGGTTCTTCTTCCACCACAATATCATAAGACCCTGCCGGCAGTTCTTCGGAAAGGAACCCGATAAAGGCTTCGGATTTATAGCCCAATGAAAAAATAAAATGCGTGATACCCTGTTGCAACAGGTGACGGATTAAATAGGCGACAAAGGGTTTGCCATTTACCGGTGCCATACATTTGGGCAATTCCGGAACGGCTTCCCGTAAACGGGTGCCTAAACCGCCTGCCAGTACAATTGCTTCGGTCACCTGCATCAGCCGAATATTTTAGCTTCCACCAGTTCGCAGATGATATGGCCTACCATGATATGGCTTTCCTGTATCCTGGGCGTATCGGAAGAGGGCACATTCAGCAGGTAATCACCGGCATCCTTCATCTTGCCGCCACTGGCACCGGTAAAACCGATGGTGATCACTTTTTTGGCTTTGGCCGCTTCAAAGGCATTCAGGATATTTTTAGAATTGCCAGAAGTACTTAAGCCGATCAGTACATCACCTTCTTCGCAGATGCCTTCCACCAGGCGCGAGTAGATCACATCGTAACTGTAATCATTGGCCACGGCCGTCAGGTAAGATGAGTTGCAATGCAATGCTTCAGAAGGCAATGCTTTCCTGTCTTTGTAGAACCTGCCCGAAAATTCAGCGGCCAGGTGTTGTGCGTCTGCAGCACTGCCTCCATTACCGCAGAACAGCACTTTTTTCCCGTTCTGAAAAGCGTTGGTGACCACTTCAATTACCTGCTCAATGGTCTGCAGAAATGCGGTATCTGCCAGTATCTGTTGTTTTACATCGATCGATGCACTGATGATGCTTGCTATCTTCGGGTTCATGCTCAGTTATTTCGCCGGACCATCACTGCGCGGTCCAGCTGGTTAAACCATGTTGTGTGAATTGATAAGGGTTGATCTTACCGCCAAAGGTATTTAATGTCTCAATTACCTTGTACCTGGTATTCCCTGGGCAATAAAAGATCATAAATCCGCCACCGCCGGCACCGCTGATCTTACCTCCTGTAGCACCGGCTTGTATGGCGGCTTCATAAATGGCGTCAATGGAACTGTTGGATATATTGGCAGCCATATTCTTCTTCTGCCTGAAACCGTAGTCCAGTATCTCGCCAATGGCGCCCAGTTTACCTACCAACAGGGCTTCTTTCATCATTCTTGCCTGCTCCTTTAACTGGTGCATGGCTTCAATGCTTTTGGTATTGTTCTCCTTCACGTTCCGCTGTTGTTCGGTGATGATCGAGGCCGATTCACGCGTGGTAGCTGTAAAATACAATACCAGGTTGTTCTCCAGTTCATTCAGGTATTCCTGTTTGATGCGGAGCGGGTTCACGATCACTTTATCATTGCCATAGAACTCCATGAAATTGAAACCGCCGAATGTGGCCGCATACTGGTCCTGTCTTCCTCCGGCCAGTTGCAGGTCACTGCGTTCGATCTCATAGGCATAATGTGCCATATCGTATTCTCCCAAAGGTAGTTTCAGCATTTCGGCAAAAGCCCCGATAATGGCCACCACCAGGGTAGAGGAAGTGCCCAGCCCACTGCCGGCAGGTGCATCTACAAAAGTGGACAGCCGTAAACCCGGCAGGGTAAACGGGTGGTCTTTCTGGATGCGGTTGTACACACCTTTTAACAGGTCTAACTCTCCTGTGATCGGTAACCGGGTCGCCCAGTCAAAGCTTTGTTGCTGTTGTTTGTCCACCGAGAACAGATGGATCTTTCCATCAGTGGTCGGTTCTAGGGTAGCATGGGCGTGGAGTGACAGGGTTGCGTTCAGGATGGCGCCGCCAAATTGGTCGCAGTAAGGACTTACATCCGTTCCGCCACCAGCCAGTCCGATGCGTAAGGGAGCTTTGCTGCGGTAGATCATTACTTGCCAGATTAAAATCGCTGGAACCTGCTTAAACTGATAATTGGGCCATTTCTTCAATGGCTGCGACCAATTGGTTCCAGCTATACTTTTTCTTTTCTTCGCGAAGATGGGGCAAAAAATAATCTTCACCTAATTCATAGAGGCGCAGGATGCCGCTGGCGATCGAGCCGGGATCAGGCTCTGTAACAATACCCACTTTGCCATCCGGAACCAGGTCGGGCAGGCCACCCACATTGGTCACCAGCATGGGTTTTTCAAAATGATAGGCCAGCGGGGTCACACCGCTCTGGGTGGCATTGCGGTAAGGTTGTATCACAAAATCAGCAGCGCTGAGGTAATAACGCACTTCGCTGTCGGCAATGAAATCGGTCCGTAGGATCAGTTGATCAGCTATACCCAGTTTCTCGATCAGGGAGTCGTATTCTTCGCGTTTCTCATAGAACTCGCCCGCCACCAGTAACCGGATGCCTGCCTGTTGGATCCTCGCATCCTGCATGGCTTCGAAAAGTAGGTCCAGGCCCTTGTATTTCCGGATAAAACCAAAGAACAGGATGATCTTTTCTCCGGCAGGCAGCGATAAATGTTCGCGGGCCTGGTTCTTGGCAACGGCCCCCCCAAAATTATCATACAGCGGGTGTACCACTTGTTTGGCAGCTTTATCCGTAAACAGCGCCAGATCCTTCTTCACTTTCTCACTCATGGTAATGAAAGCGTGGATCGGCTGAACAAAATACTGGGTAAAGGCTTTGTCGCCCGGACGGTGTTCATGTGGGATCACATTATCGGCGATACAGATCACTTTGGTGAAGCCGTTCTTACGAACTTTTCGCAGGATGGTTCCCAGACAGGGTCCCATCAGCGGAAGCCAGTAACGTACGATCACCAGGTCGGGTCTGAGCTTCTTCAGCTCATTACCCACTTTCAGCCAGTTCAGCGGGTTCACGGAATTGATGCAGACCTTGATCTTCAGGTCTGCCGGTGCCGGTTCAGTGGAATATTGCGTGGTTCCCGGGAACAGGAAATCCGGATATTGTAAGGAAAAGGTATAGATGGCAGCATCGTAACCCTGTGCCATGAATTCGCGGGCAAGCCTCTCATCAAATGAGGCAAGACCGCCACGCAGTGGCCAGGCAGGTCCGATGATGATGACTTTTTTCGACACGATGTAAAAGTTAAAATTCAAAAGTCAAAATTCAAAAGGATAGGATACTTGTTTAAATTTTTATTTTTGAATTTTGACTTTTTACTTTTGAATTATGACAATCCTAATTTGGTTTCGATCAGGTAACTGTTTCTTTCCGGGGCATTACGGGCGATCAGTTCGGCAACGAATCCGGTGAGGAACAGTTGCATACCTATGATCATGGTGGTAAGGGCTATGTAGAAAGAAGGGCGGTTGGTAAGACTGAAATCCTCTGCCATGAATTTGGCCGCGATCAGGTAAATACTTGAACCCAGGCCGATCAGGAAGAACAGGGTACCCAACAGTCCGAAGAACTGCATGGGTCTTTTGCCGAATTTGCCCAGGAACATGATAGTGGCCAGGTCAAGAAACCCATTTACAAAACGCTGCCAGCCGAATTTGGTGACACCGTATTTGCGGGGACGGTGCTCCACCACTTTTTCACCGATCTTACGGAAGCCGCTCCATTTGGCCAGTATCGGTATGTAACGGTGCATCTCACCATATACTTCGATGCTCTTGATCACTTTGCGTTTGTAGGATTTCAGGCCACAATTGAAATCGTGCAGTTGTATTCCCGAATTGAAACGGGCGGCTGCATTGAACAGTTTGGAAGGCAGGTTCTTGGTCAGGGTATTGTCGTAGCGTTTCTTTTTCCAGCCGCTGACCATATCGTATCCATCCTCAATGATCATCCGTCTTAACTCGGGTATCTCATCGGGAGAGTCCTGCATATCTGCATCCATCGTGATCACCACATCGCCATGGGCGGCTTTGAAACCTTCGTTCAAAGCGGCTGATTTACCATAATTGCGCTGGAATTTGATACCCTTGAAATTCGGGTTCTCCCGGGATTTCTTTTCAATGAAAGCCCAGCTGTCATCCGTACTGCCGTCATCAACCAATATCACTTCATAGGACAACTGGTTGCTCGTGACAACCGATTCTATCCAGCTGCATAATTCCGGCAGGGACTCGTCCTCGTTGATCAGGGGTATAACGATTGATACATCCATAATACTAAGTTAGTCGACAAATTTTTCTTCCTTGCGGATCACCAGTGAGATCAGCAGGCTTTTGATGAAATCCCAGATCAGGAACAGGCCTGTGCCGAGTAAGATCTTGCTGAACCCGGTGCCTTTGGCACCTTCTTCCATGCCCGACTTCATGGCTTTTTCGATATCATCTTCTGATGCACCGAATTTCTCCATCATTGCGCGGGTTTTTTCCAGGCCTACCTGAACCGATTTTTGTGTCAGTTCTTTGTCGATCAGGTTATACAGCACATAAGTGGCAATAGCTGTAATGACCGCAACCACCACATAACTCAGAAAAGTGAATTTCAACGCCTGAGAAAAAGGAAGGAGTCCATCGTTCTGTTTTTTGATCTGCAATCCCGCAAAGATCAGGATGGCAATCATGAAGGGAGCAAAGTTGCCCCAGAACTGGAATGACACAAAAGTGTTCAGTCCTGCAGCCCAGGATCCGTACATGAGCAATACGGCGATCAGGCCGTTAATGCTTCCCCATTTGAGGCCTTCGTTGACAATATTGACTTTCATATGGTATCAGTTTTGGTTGATGGTGAGTTTTCCTTTGTGTACAATACCCAGTACTTTTCCGTTCAGTTCCCTTTCGAGGAATGGAGTGTTGGCCGATTTTGTTTTCAACTGTGTGCGGGAAAGCAGGGTTTGTGCTGATCTGCTGAAGATCGTCAACTCTGCAGCAGCGCCCTCTTTGATTGGCGTTGCCGGCAGGTGAAAAAGGTTACGGGCCTGCAATGAGAACAGGCGTACGAGTTGATCTGCCGGTAATTCGGGTAACAGGTGATTCACTACGGCAAAACTGGTTTCCAGGCCGGTCATGCCGTTTTTAGCGTATTCAAATTCACAGGTCTTATTGTCCCAATCCTGGGGGATATGGTGCGATGCGATACAATCCACCACACCATTCACCACAGCTTCGCGCAAAGCCAGCATATCTTCCCTGGTGCGTAAAGGCGGGTTCACTTTCAGGTTGGTATCGTACGATTGCATGTCCTCATCACAGAAGAACAGGTGGTAAGGCGTAACACTGCAGCTGATGTTCAGGCCTTCTTTTTTGGCTGCCTCAATGAAACGCATTCCGTTCCGGGTTGACGCGCCGGTGATATGCAGTCTTGATTGCGTATACCGTAACAGGTCAATATCTCTTTTGATGATCACTTCTTCTGCCAACGCCGGTATACCGGGAAGTCCAAGGCGGGTAGAGATCACCCCTTCATTGATCAGTCCACCTGCACCAATGCTTTTGTCCAGTGGCACCTGCACCAGTGTGCCATCAAAGGCTTTTACATATTGCAGGGCTTTTACTAATAATCCTGGTGACTGTACCGGTAACATGCCATCTGAAAAAGCAGCGGCACCACTTTGTTTCATATCATACATCTCTGCCAGGTCTTTGCCTTCCGTTCCGCGGGTAATGGCGCCGAGTGGCTGGATGGTCACCGGTAAGGATCTTGATTTCTGGCAGATATATTCCACCTGCGATTTGCTGTCCACCACCGGTAAAGTATTCGGCAGCACAAAAACACGGGTAAATCCACCCGCTGCGGCAGCAGCAGCCCCGGTTTCCAGGGTTTCCTTGTATTCGTAGCCCGGATCACAAAAATGGGAGAAGATATCTACCCATCCCTGCGATACCAGTGCGCCGGCGGCGTCAATGATCTCATCAGCTGTATCGGAAATATTCGGAGCGATCTTACTGATCTGTTCTCCATTGATCAAAATATCGGTAGTCTGTCCGTGATAAGGCGAACCCGGATCGGCAATAACCGCCTGCTTTACAAGTATCTTCATGTAGCGGTGGGAAAATTTTCTGCAATATAACCTGAATTTTTCTTTTACCCCCTATATTTGCAACCCATTTACTGGTTGTTGGTTACTAGATGCTGGATACTGGATACTGGATACCAGATACTGGATATTAGCAACTAAATGGTTTTCGGGACGTAGCGCAGCCCGGTAGCGCATCCCGCCGTTAGGCGGGAGGGGGCGAAAGAAGTTCATTGAGAGAGAAAGATAACATGGATTTTGTGGTCTACATATTATTCTGTGATCATCTTCAAAAGTACTGTACTATGTTGGTCAGACCGGAGATCTGGAGAAGCGAATAGAGAATCACAATCTAGGGAAATCCGCCTTTACAGCAACAGGCATTCCCTGGAAACTAGTACATATTTTTGCTTGTAGTAATAGATCGGAAGCCATTAAATTGGAGCGTTCGATTAAGAAAAGAGGAATTAAGCGGTACTTACAGGATAAACATATTCTGTAATTTTTTCGGGACGTAGCGCAGCCCGGTAGCGCACACGTCTGGGGGGCGTGGGGTCGCAAGTTCAAATCTTGTCGTCCCGACAAGTAGGCCTCGTGGATTTTATCCACGAGGCTTTTTTTATGGGTGTTGTTTCTGGCGGGACATAAAAAAGCCATCTTTTCAGGGATGGCTCTTTCATTCATCAGTATAGTTGTTCTTATTAGAACCTTTCCAGTTTGGAGAAAAAGAAATCTCCTTCGATCACAGCGTTCTCATCACTGTCACTTCCGTGTACGGCGTTCTCACCTACAGAAGCTGCGAATTTTTTACGGATGGTACCTTCTTCTGCCTGGGCAGGGTTGGTGGCACCGATCAGTTTACGGAAATCAGCTACGGCATTCTCTTTTTCCAGGATAGCGGCTACGATCGGGCCACTGCTCATGAATGCAACCAGTTCACCGTAAAAAGGCCTTTCTTTATGTATCTCGTAAAACAGACCAGCCTGCTCCTGGGTCAAACGGGTCCATTTCATCGCTTTTACGGTAAAACCCGCTTTGATGATCTGGTCTAAAATAGCACCGGTATATCCTTTCTGGGTGGCATCCGGTTTGATCATGGTAAATGTTCTGTTACTCATATAGTTTGTAAAATTTCGGGCGCAAAAGTAAGCATTCAGCTGTCGTTTTGAGGATAATAAGGGTTGTTTTTTGTTAAAGTGATACAAATTGATTTGATAGAATAGCCCGGAAACCGCAATTTTGCCGGCATTATATGCTTCCGATCGATCAGTTTTACTCCCAGCTCAATACCCCCGCCAGGGTAGTGATTACCATGCACCAGAAGCCTGACGGCGACGCCATGGGATCTGCCCTCGGACTCTACCATTTTCTCATTGCCATGGGGCATGAGGTTACCGTGATATCACCCACCAACTGGGCCAATTTCCTTGACTGGATGCCAGGGATCGATACGGTGATCGATTTTGAACAGCAGCGGGACAAAGCCCTGGGTACCATACAGTCTGCCCACGTGATCTTCTGCCTCGACTTCAATGTGCTGCACCGAACGAAGAATATGGAACAGCCGTTACTGGATGCTAATTGTACCAAGATTCTGATTGACCACCACGAACAACCGCAGGAAGAAGCATTTACCTATGGCATCAGTAATACCGCCAAAAGTTCTACCTGTGAAATGGTCTATGACTTCATCGTTGATTCAGGTAATCTCGATAAATTATCTCTGCCTGCAGCAGAATGCCTGTATACGGGTGTGATGACCGATACCGGTTCTTTCCGTTTCCCGGCCACATCCGCAGGGGTGCACCGTATGGTGGCCACTTTGAAGGACCTGGGATTGAAACATACCAAGGTGCATGATAATATTTACGATAACTTTCTAGAAAACCGTCTCCGCTTCATCGGTTATGCCCTGGTGAACAGAATGGAAGTTATGTATGAATATAACACAGCTTTGATGTATATTACCCGCTCGGACCTGCAGCGGTACAATATCAAAACAGGAGATACCGAAGGACTGGTGAATTACCTGTTGACGATACAGGGTATCCGTTTCGGGGCGCTGGTGATAGACAGGGAAGGCGAGCGCAAATGGAGCTTCCGCAGCAAGGGCACTTTTGATGTGAACAAGTTTGCCCGGGAACATTTCAATGGGGGCGGACATGTGAATGCTGCGGGTGGAGGCAGTTACGACAGTCTGGATGCCAATGTGGCCCGGTTTAAAGAAGTGATCAAAGAATATCAACATCAACTACAATAAAAACAAATGATGAGAACAACCAGCACGCTGTTACTAGCGATCGTATTGCTTGCAAGCTGCAATCAATTCCAGAAAACCCCATCCGGTCTTTCTTATAAGATCACCAGTGGCGGCAGTAAAGACAAATTGAAACATGGCCAGTTTGTGAAATTTAATATTGAATATAAGGTTCCGCCAAAAGATTCTGTCCTGACCTCTTCCTATGGTCATGTACCTGCTTACCTTGTGATCGATACCTCTCGTCCCAGCAAACACAGTTTTCTTGAGATCATCACCAAATGTGCCGTTGGCGACAAGATCGAATTCAGCATGAGCGTGGATACCCTGAAAAAACTGGGTATGCTCGAGTACAACAATATCTTCCATGCAAGGGATATGATCAAAGGACGTGTAGAGATCCTGAAAGCATTCGACAAGCAGGAACTGGCTTCAGCCGACCTGGCAAAAGAACAGGATCTGGAGAAACAAAAAGAGATTAAGGAACTGCAGGAATTCACTGCCAAAAAAGGTATCAAAACCGTGTCAACCCCTTCAGGTGTGCTGGTTGAGATTCAAACACCCGGGGATGCCCAGTTCAAAGCCGATTCCGGCAAACAGGTATCCCTGATGTACAAAGGAACTTTCCTGAACGGTAAGGAATTCGATTCTAACATGGATAAGAATTCACCCAATAACCAGCCTTTACAGGTGGTAGTAGGCACCCAGGGGGTGATTCCCGGTATGGACGAAGCGCTGCGTTTGTTCAGCAAAGGTGCTAAGGGTAAGATGTATATCCCTGCTATGCTGGCCTATGGTCAGAATGGACAGCCTCCGGTTATTCCTCAATATTCCAATCTCGTGTTCGAAATTGAAATGCTGGATGTGACCACACCTGCACCGCAACCTGCACAACCTGCAGGCCCACAGGGTCAGCCACAGCAGCCACAGAGAAAATAATCAGGTCTTACTGAAATCATAATACAAAGGCTCCGGATTCCGGAGCCTTTGTCATTGTATATGAATGAATCCAACTATAAAAGATATTGGGTTAATTCGATGGCTTCTGCAGCTTCTCTCACATCATGTACCCGGAGAATGGCTGCACCTTTTAATAGACCGGCAGTGTTCAGTACCGTAGTGCCGTTCAGCGCCTCATCAGGGGTAATGCCCAGGGTCTTATAAATGGATGATTTGCGGGAAACCCCCAGCAGTAAAGGCTTTTCAAGCATGGAGAACAGTTCCAGGTTCTTCAGTATCTCAAAATTCTGGGCAATGGTCTTGCTGAAGCCGAAGCCAGGGTCAATGATCAGGTCTGTGATCCCGATATCGATGCAGGCCTGTTTTCTTTCGATAAAATAATCCAGCACTTCTTTGGTGATATCGCTCCCGGCATCCGATTGATGCATGGTGTCTGCACTGCCTTTTACGTGCATGCAAACATAAGGAACCCGCAATGCTGCCACAGCAGCAAGCATCCTGTTATCGAAACTGCCACCGCTGATATCGTTGACGATTGCCACGCCTGCCTCAACAGACGCTTTTGCTACCTCCGAAAAATAAGTGTCTATTGAAAGAAAACTTTCCGGAAACCGCTGGCAAATGGCTTCAATCACCGGTAATACCCTTGCCATTTCCTCTGCTGCTGTAAGGGTCTGGCTTCCGGGCCGGGTGCTTTGTCCGCCAATATCCAGGATCCGGGCTCCTTCGGCCAGCATGTTCTCGGCAATGCGCAGGGCACTGTCTACCGTAAACCGGCGACTCTCCGTATAAAAAGAATCGGGGGTGACATTGATGATGCCCATGACAACGGGCCGGGATATTTCCAGTAACCTTCCTTTACAATTCAGCGTGTACATACAGCGGGATTCATTTATCTTGCAGTCGGTCAAAGGTATTACCAAAGCGACGATAAATTGCGCAAAAAATGAGCAGAACGAATGTACAATACGATGAGGCGGTAAGCCAGTGTAAGGATATCTTTATCAAGAAGACCAAGGATTACGGAACAGCCTGGCGCGTACTGCGCACCATTTCGGTGGTGGATCAGATCTTTATCAAGGCGCTCCGCATCCGTACCATACAGGACCTGAATACGCAGAAAGTAGGGGATGATATCCCTTCAGAATTCAAAGGCATCCTGAATTATGCGGTCATTGGCCTGATGCAGCTGGAACTGGGTAATCCCCAGGTAGAGGAACTGCCCGTTGAAAAAGTGGATGAGTTATACCGGAAGAACATCGAACTGGCCAAAAACACCATGCTTGATAAGAACCATGATTACGGTGAAGCCTGGCGCGAAATGAGCCAGCAGAGTTTTGCCGACCTGATCCTGATGAAGCTCATGCGTATCAAACAGATCCTGGCCAATGATGGCAAGACCCTGATCAGTGAAGGGATCGATGCCAATTATGTGGACATCATCAATTACGCCGTTTTTGCACTCATATTGATCGCTGAAGGAAAACATTAATCCCCATGAAGACATTTCTGCTGCTCATCCGCTGGATCGTAGGCCTGTTGTTTATTTTCTCCGGACTGGTGAAAGCCAATGACCCTTTGGGCCTGAGTTATAAGATGCAGGAATTCTTTGAAGTATGGGGCCTGCATTTCCTGAACGATTATACCCTGGCTTTCGCGCTCCTCATGAACCTCTTCGAGATCGTTGCAGGCGTGGCCGTCATCATTGGCTGGCGCATGAAACTCTTCAGCTGGTTGTTGTTACTGCTGATCATTTTCTTTACATTCCTCACCGGTTATGCCTTGTTCTCCGGAAAGATCAAGACCTGTGGCTGTTTCGGTGATTGTTTGCCCTTGACGCCTGCCCAGTCCTTCGGAAAGGATATTTTCCTGCTATTGCTGATCCTGATCCTCTTCTTCAGTGCTAAAAAGATCAAGCCAGCCGTAAAACCGATCGGTGCAATGGTGTTGTTATTATTGGCTACGGTTGGCGTGGGATATGGCCAGTATTATGTACTGCAGCACCTGCCCATAGTGGATTGTTTGCCCTACAAGAAAGGCAATAATCTGCTGGAACAGATGAAGACCCCGGCCAATGCCATACCGGACAGCTTCTCCATTGTTTTTACCTACAAACACAAGGGCAAACTATTGGAATTCGACCAGGCCAATTTTCCTGCGGATTTTGATTCTACCTATGAATATGTTGACCGGAAAGACCAACTGATCAAAAAGGGGAATGGTTTACAGGCCAGAATCACTGACTTCTCTCTGCAAACATTATCAGGCAATGATACTACTGCTGCCGTATTGGGTACAGAAGCAAAGTACCTGCTGTTGCTGGTAAAAGATTTTGACCATTCAGCCGACTGGCTTTCGGGTTTTGACCAGGTGAAGGAAGCGGCTAAAAAGAAGAACCTGCCGGTACTCATTGTAACTGCAGATGCCGACAGGGCGCAGGCCAGTCTCCCCAACAGCATCATCCTGAAATGTGACGCTACCGTACTGAAGACCTTCGCCCGCGTAAACCCCACCTACGTGCTCATGCAAGGCGCCACCGTACTATCCAAGACCAGCTACGTAGACCAAAACCAACTACTATCCCAAATCACCCCCAAACCCTGATCAAAACATTCACTCATTCACTCATTAACCCATGTCTTACCTCGCCAAAAAACTCCTCTACGGTCTCCTGGTACTGGTAGGCGTGGTGATCATGGTATTCTTCCTGTTCCAGGGTTTTGGTGACCCTGCCAGGCTGGTACTGGGGCAGGCGGGAGACAGTGCCACCATCCAGAATATCCGCAAGGAACTGGCCCTGGATCAGCCCAAATGGAAGCAGTTCGTATTATACCTGAATGATGTTTCACCGATTGCTGTGCACAGTACCGCTGATATTGAAAAGAAACAGTTGAAAGGTTTTTTTGTAGGAGGAGAGAATAAACTGGGCATCAAATTACCTTACCTGCGCCGTTCCTATCAGACCAAAAAAGATGTGGGCGAAGTGTTGCTGGAAGCGTTGCCCGGTACAATGGTACTGGCCCTGGCTGCTATGTGTATCGCTACAGTGATCGGGATCTTGCTGGGGATCCTTGCTGCAGTCAAACAAAATACCTGGCTGGATACTTCTTCTGTTTTTGCCAGCGTGCTGGGTATTTCGGCACCTTCTTTTTTCATGGGTATCGTACTGGCCTACCTGTTCGGTTTTGTGTTCAGTCAGTATACGGGTTTGCACATGACGGGCAGTCTATATAATATCGATCCCTTCACAGGTAAGGATCTGCAGCTCAAGAACCTGGTGCTGCCTGCTATTACCCTGGGGATCCGCCCATTGGCCATTATCACGCAACTCACCCGGAGTTCCATGCTGGATGTGCTCGATCAGGATTATATCCGCACAGCGTACGCGAAAGGATTACAGAAAAAACTGGTCATCTTCCGCCACGCACTGCGTAATGCCCTGAATCCCGTGATCACCGCCATCACCGGCTGGTTTGCCGAATTGCTGGCAGGCGCTTTTTTTGTGGAATATATCTTTGGATGGAAAGGCATCGGCAAAGTGACCGTGGATGCCCTGGAAAAACTAGACTTCCCGGTGGTGATGGGCAGCGTACTGCTCACGGCCACTTTCTTTATCCTGGTCAATATACTGGCTGATCTTCTTTACGGAGTAGTAGATCCAAGGGTTCGGGTAAAATGATCCAGTGGTATTGTCCTAAATGACCCCTCCGGAAAAGGATTATTGTATGATCACTTCATTGATCACTTTCTCACCGAACGCTTCATTTACACGGTCAATGATCTGTTGCTTCTGGTAAAGCAATTCATTCTTCAACGGACCCACTGCTGTATGGATGAACAATTTCTGGTTGATGATCTGTATCTTATTGGTGTATTTGGCAATGGTCTTGCCCATCAGCTGTTCCCAGATCTCCTCGATCTGTACCGCACGGATCCCGTTACGCAGGTTACTCTTATGCAGGAACCCCTTGATCGCATCGCCAATATGAAACTCAGACATGGGGGTGAAATTAGTAATTAGTAGTTAATAATTAGGAATTAAGAAATAGAATAAAGGCAGACGTAAGCACATCCTCTGTATAAATCAATTAATAATTACTAATTATTAATTATTAAGGCAATTATACCCATTTACACGCAACTAATAAGTTAGTTGTTCCCGTTCTTCACTCACAAACTTATTGAAATGAAATATATAAAATCTATTTATTGGTGGCAGTATCTAAATGTAGCTTCTGCTCTATGGGCTTTGCTGTTTTCAATACATCTGTCCGTAGACTATCAATTTGACGGGATACATTGGATATTGATTCTTTTAGCGACTTGCGCTCTGTGTTGTTGTCTGTGGACAATATGGTTGCGAATACGGCAAATCCAGCTACAATAACAGATGCTACTAAATTACCGTTTTTAATCGCTCTATCAAATTTATCACTTTCCGATTTTTTAGTTTCTTTCTCTTCTTCGTATTTAAGATATGCCAAGTACGAACCATGTTTTCTAATTATTTCTAATCCAGTGCTTGCCATAATCCAAGCACCTAACTCTGGTCTGGTTCTAATTAATCCTAATTCTTTTGCCTTTATGAGTAACCTATTTAAATCCCATTTATGCACATCCGAACCTAAGTTTTCTTCTATGTGTCCAATGGGTATATATACAAATTCACCATTATTGTAAATCAATGCGAGTATTAAATCAATGGATTCGTTGTCGGTTAATTGGTTCATGAGTATGTAAAGTATTAAAGCATATTAATTAGTGCAAGTTTTTTTAAAAATAGTTAGTTTAAAGTTTGCAAGTACCAACTAAGTAATATATCTTTGGTGTATGAAAGGGGCTAAAAATACCGTTGACCTGAACGCATTGAAAACGATAAAGAACTTCGCTATTGGGGAGGGTGTTACTACCGCTTACATTTATAAACTGATAACAAATAATGTAATGGATTGCTTTACTATTGATGGAGTACAGTTTATTAATACAAATGAGTTTCCGACTATTCCGGCATCTGTAAAAAGGCGCAATAGATAGTCATATATTTTTTCACCTATTAGTTGACAGTTTTAAACCATAAACTAAACTATTTAAAATGGATTTCGCCTTCAAAACAATTTCAGAATTTAACGACTATTTCAGGGATGAAAAAACCTGTTATGAGTTCTACGAGCAAATAAGATGGAACGGTGTTCCATGCTGCCCACATTGCGGGAGTGCGAAATACTATACTGTTAAGGCAAGAGGTAAGTTCAAAGATATACCGTCTTACCGTTGTGGTATTCGTGAGTGTGGTTTACCGTTCACGGTAAGAACGAAAACAATTTTTGAAGGTAGTAAAGTGGAGTTCCGAAAATGGTTACAGGCTGCTTATGAATTGAGTATCGGCAAGAAAGGAATATCTTCTATTGAGTTGGGCGTAAGGATAGGTGTAAGCCAAAAAACGGCTTGGTTTATCAATCACCGTTTACGCAGTATGCTAACAGAAACAGCACCGAAATTATTACGTGACGTAGTGGCTTTAGATGAAACGTTCGTGGGCGGCAAAAATAAAAACCGTCACGCTGATAAGAAGATACCAAACTCGCAGGGAAGATCAGGGAAAGGGAAAACAACGGTTTTAGGTGCAAGGGGCTTGTTAGGAACTGTAAAGACAAAGGTTATAGCAAGTGCTGATAGTGAGCATATAAAGCCAGTCATTGAGCAATGGGTAGAGAAAGGTAGTATTATGGTAACAGACGAGTGGGGAGCTTACAACTCACTTAAAAACGATTATTTCCATGTTACGGTTAACCATAGTGAGGGAGTATATGTTAGCGGTGCATTTTCAAGTAACGGTTTAGAGAACTACTGGAGCATCTTAAAGCGTGGCATTATCGGTACTTTCCATTTCGTTAGCCCTAAGCATCTGCAAAAATATTGTGACGAGTTCACAGAGCGTTATAATAAGAGGGATATAACCAACATAGACCGTTTCATGAAGTCTATTGAGAAAAGCGAAAATAATAGGCTTACCTACAAGGAACTCACAGGTAAAGCAGAATAATCTCAAAGGGGGCTAATTGCCTCCTTTTTTGTCTAATTTCTGAAAAACTGAAAATATATTTGTTAGTTTATATTAGACGGATTAAATTTGACTTAAAATGAGCGAAAAAGCACCCAATATAATCCCTATAGACCTTTCTGAAATTGATAAGGAGATATTAGAAAAGGACGCTAAAATTGAAGCACTTCAAAATGAGCGTGAATTTCTAATTACTGTTAGGAGATTTCTTGTAACTAAGGTAGGGAATGCCGCTCCGCAATCTTTCCCTGTATTGGACTTAGGTATTTCAGACTACATCTTATCTCTGTTGCGAAAGTCACCGTTAGAAGGTGCAGCCATTAAACTATCCTATGCCAAAGCAATAGGTAAGAGTGTGAAAGAAGTAACAAATAATGTAGGGAACGCACTTACACGCTTAAAGGATAAAGGAGATATTGAAAGTACCGCTAAGGGAAAGAGTAAAAAAGCGGGTAGTGTATATCGGCTAATAAAAAAGGACTGATAAATCAGTCCGATTAAAATATTGGTGGGTCGAGGACGGTCTCATAAGCCGCTAAATCCGTGCTTGCAACACGTGTTTGAGATAGGGTTTAGTAGACTCTGACCATCAATCCCCGAAGGGGGTTAAAACTAAACATATAAGTGGTTGCGCGAACCCACAAGAAAACTATCCCCGAGATAGTCGCCTCGTCTTTACGGGGCTTTCTTGTTTCACAAAGATAACAATTTACTCTGTAAAAAGTATATTTTTATGGCGAAAATATTGGCGTTTAGCATTTATTCGGGTTGAGAGAAACTGGGAAATTTTTCAAAGTAACCAATGGATATAGTGCGATACGCTCACGTACGGCGTGGGCTATCGGCTATTGTGGTTACTAAGGTCTTCCCAGTCCTTTCTCAATCCTTTGGCTATAGTTCCACGTCATTTTATTTAAACAATTGCCATAGGAAACATGGCAGACAAACTAACGGCTTATGTTTTGGCAATCTGTCCTCCAAGGAGTTCTCATCCTATTAAACCTTAAAGTATGGTTGCTCATAGCGGGATATGCAATAGTTACAATGCTATTTCACCGTTCTTTTATGAACAAAATGATTACTACTAACGACCCAAGTAAAATAGCTAAATCTGGAATGGTTTTCATGATCCGCAAAAGTTTAATTGATAGCTTACTTATAGTGGTTGTTATTGTATTTATTGCACCAATTATCTTTGGTGGTACAGAGCTAAATACTTTCGCTAATGTATTCAAGGGCATTATCCCAATACTGGTTGTTACCGCTATCATAACAGGTGTTAGGGTAATATTTGCGAGTTTTAATTCTTTCAAATACGCTTTCGCAGAAGGTGGCGGCTACGCAACTTCGTTTATATGTATGATACTTATTATTACGATGGCAAACGCTTCTTTAGGTTCATTCGTTGACCTGAAAGACCCACAGCATATTCAATATCCATCATTTTGGATGAGTGCAGGTCTTTTTCTTATTACACTTCCAATGATATGGCTATTCATATTAGTATTTGGAGTTATCGCACAATCAATAGAAGAAAAAACACGGGAAGCTATAATAAAGGGTGTGGTTTTATCTTCAGGATTGATTTTTGGTATTGTCTTTATGCGGATGTATGGAGCAACGGTAGTTACTATGAATGGTACGCCAATAGTAGCAACTACCGATGCACCCGTAAACGATGGGATAGATTGGGATAAAAAACTATCAGCCGATATACGTTCATCAATTTATCTCATAACAGAAAGTACGGGTAAAGATGTAAATGTTTTAGAGCTAAATACTAATTGCGAAGAGTTTACAAATAAAATAAGCAAGTACCCTACCGATAGAATAAACTACATAAAGGAAGCAACCCAAACGTATATAAAATACAGTTTTGCCGATACTAAAACATTAGTAGATGCAATGAATGGATACTTTGAAAGTGGTGTCCTTACTCTCTCATTTAGTGATTCAATGATAGCCTATAAAAATATTTTGGTAGAGAAATTCAAACTGAATGATATAGTAGAATCATTAGAAAACGGCATGAAGCAACAAGCGGAGCAAATGAAAACAACACCTATTGGGGATAAAGAACAAGTGAACAAATTAAAAGAGCAATACAAAGCCAATTTATCCGCCTATATGGACAAGGCAAAAACTACAATGAATAGGACGTACAAAAGTATCTTCAATGAAGATTTAGTATATTAGCAGTATGAAAGATAAGAAGCCAAAAAAGACTAAACCAAAGGAAACTACGCAGGTAGTTACAGGTTCTTTTTTGGACATAATGAAAGCATCTGTTAAACACGCAGATAGCAAAGTAGTAAAGAAAAAACCTTAGAAAACTACTCTTTACTCATTATCAACCTCTTACGTTAGAGTGCGTGTAACTGGGTATAATTGCCATTATTAATTAACTCCACCACCTGGTAAGGCACATTGATCTGGGAGAGATGGGATTGCAGCCTGTCTGCATGGGTGTCGGTGATGAATACCTGTCCGTCGCTTTCTGTACAGACCCAGTTCAGTAACTGGAACATGCGCTGTTCATCCAGTTTTTCAAAAACATCATCCAGGAGCAGGATGGGAGTGAAGCCTTTTTTTTCCTTTAATACCTGCCATTCGGCCAGTTTCAGGGCAAAGAGCAGGCTTTTGCGTTGCCCTTGTGAGGCTTCGGTCTTAAAAGGGGCGGCTCCCATGAAGAATAAAAGATCGTCGCGGTGAATGCCCACCGTGGTGCGTGTCAGTGCCAGATCTTTTTGACGGGACTGCTGTAGCAATGAGGCAAGATCGTCTTTCAGTAACTGGCTTTCGTATGCCAGGCCAAGCCCGTCATCTTTACCGGCAATGCGTTGATAGATGGATGCGACCAAGGGCAGGAAATCCTGCAGGAAGTTTTTTCTTTCTGCAAAGATCAGGTTGCCTTTCACACATAACTGTTCATTCAGTATCTGAAGCAGTGCCTCATCGGTATCTCCTGTTTCTGCCGCCTGTTTCAGCAGGCTGTTGCGTTGCTGCAGTAATTTCTGGTAATCGATCAGGGCCAGCAGGTAGGTCTTGCTGATCTGCGATAACAATGTGTCCAGGAAGGCCCTTCTTTCCTCGCTGCCGCCTGTTACCAGTATCACATCGTCCGGAGCGATCATCACACAGGGGATCTTGCCGATATGTTCCGAGAACTTCTTGTAGGTCTCTTCGTTCAGGGATACTTCTTTCCGGTTATTCTCCCGGAGTATGCAGACCAGCTTCTGCGGCTCATCCTGCAGCGTGTACTGGGCTTCAAGACGCATGCCTGCCAGGCCATGATGAACGTTCTGGCTATCGGGGCGCGAGAAATAACTTTTGGTGAAACTCAGGTAATAGACGGCATCCAGCAGGTTGGTCTTACCGGTGCCGTTCAGACCGGAAATGCCTACGATCCGTTCCGAGAACGAGAACTGTTCCTGTACATAATTGCGGAACTGGACCAGCGATATGGAATGAAGCCGTAGCATTTGCGGGCAAATTAAACCAGACAGGCTGAATTATTCCCATCGGGTATGCGGGAAAGCATTTATTTTTATAAAAAATTCGGTTTTGAAGACGATATTATCTGAGCAACAACTGGCATTGACCGTTAAAAGGCTGGCACACCAGATACTGGAGAACAACCTGCAGTTAACCGATACCGTCATCATCGGCCTTCAGCCGCGTGGCGTATACCTCAGCGACCGGATCGTACACGAACTGAAAACGATCGTTGCGCCTGAACTGGTGAAATATGGCAAACTCGACATCACTTTTTACCGAGATGATGTGCGTAAGAGCCTGCACATCGCCAACCAGACCGATATCCCGTTCAGCATTGCCGAGAAAAAAGTGGTATTGATCGACGACGTATTATATACCGGCCGCACCATACGCGCGGCCCTGGATGCATTGCTGGATTTCGGCCGTCCCTCAAAAGTGTCGCTTTGCGTACTCGTAGACCGCCGTTTCAACCGGGAACTACCCATTCAACCCGATTATGCCGGCAAGGTCATCGATACCATCATTTCGCAGAAAGTGAAAGTGAACTGGCGCGAAAAAGACGGAGAAGATGCCGTAGTCCTAATCTGACCCCCTCAAAAAAATCCAGCATCCAGTAACAAGTATCCAGTATCCAACATCCAGCACCCAGTAACCAAATTTGCTACTTATACCCGGATTATATTACCTTTGATTTTTAATGAAACTATCTACCAAACATCTCCTTGGTATCAAAGATCTCAACAGGGAAGATATCCAGTTAATTCTCTCCACTGCACAGCAATTCAAAGAAGTTCTACAACGGCCGGTCAAAAAAGTTCCTTCACTCCGTGATGTGACCATCGTGAATCTCTTTTACGAGAATTCTACCCGTACCCGTATGTCTTTTGAACTGGCGGAACGCAGGTTATCTGCCGATGTGCTCAATTTTGCCGCCAGCAGTTCCTCTTCGGCAAAAGGAGAGACCCTGCTGGATACGGTGAACAATATCCTGAGCATGAAAGTGGATATGGTGGTGATGCGTCACAGCGCTTCCGGCGCACCGCATTTCCTGGCCAAACATATCCCTGCCGCCATTGTGAATGCCGGTGACGGTATCAATGAACACCCCACCCAGGCCCTGCTGGATGCCTATTCCATGCAGGAGAAACTGGGCAAACTGGAAGGCCTGAAAGTGGCCATCATCGGAGATATCATGCACAGCCGCGTGGCACTGAGCAATATGTACCTGCTGAAGAAGATGGGAGCCGAGATCATGGTAGCGGGCCCACCCACCTTGATCCCGAAATACATCGCCGAGGCATTGGGCGTAAAAGTGGAATATAACCTTAAGAAAGCCCTGCAGTGGTGCGATGTGGCCAATGTGCTCCGCATACAGCTGGAGCGCCAGAACCAGCCGCTGTTCTCTTCCCTGCGCGAGTATAACCTGGCGTATGGTATCAAAAGAAAGGTACTGGAAAGCCTGGGCAAAGATATCGTGATCATGCACCCGGGACCCATTAACCGCGGCGTGGAGCTGGACAGTGATGTGGCCGACGGACCTTATTCCATCATCCTGAACCAGGTGGAGAACGGCGTTGCGGTGAGGATGGCGGTACTGTACCTGCTGGTAGGCAGGGAACAGTAATTCCCGAACATTTAATCAAACGGCCGGTATTTTGTATTCTGTACTTCGTACTTTCACGCCCAGAATGCTGCACTATGGAAAGAATCTGCCTGTTTCCCGGAACCTTTGATCCCGTAACGCTCGGGCATACCGATATCATTAACCGGGCTTTGCCTTTGTTCGATAAGATTTATGTGGGTATCGGTATCAATTCTTCCAAAAGCCCCATGTTCAGTGCAGAACAGCGGATGCAGTGGTTCAGTGAGATCTATAAGAATGAACCCAAAGTACAGAGCGTGGTCTACGATGGACTGACCGTCAATTACTGCCGCAGTATCAAAGCCAACTTCATTTTGCGGGGAATCCGTTACGTGAGTGATTTCGAGTACGAGAAGACCATCGCTGATGCCAACCGTACGCTCGACAAACATATTGAAACGATCTTTCTTACCGGAGAGCCGAAATATACTTCCGTGGCATCTACCATTGTCAGGGATATCCTGCGCAACGGGGGAGACGCTTCGCCTTTCCTGCCCGATGCGGTGAACCAAACCTTATATCCTTCCAAAAAATAAGCGCATGCCTATCTGGTTCAAAAAAGACCTAAGCCTGGCCGATTTCGAAAACCTGGGCAAGGATACCATGGGAGACCATATCGGGATCCGCTTCTCAGAACTGGGCGATCAATACCTCAAAGCCACCATGCCGGTCGATCATCGTACCAAACAGCCCTATGGCCTGTTGCACGGGGGCGCTTCGGTGGCTTTAGCGGAGACTTTGGGCAGTGTGGGGTCTGCGCTGGTGATAGATCCGGAACAGTGTATCTGCGTGGGACAGGAGATCAATGCCAACCATATCCGCAGCGCCCGCAGCGGGCAGGTGACCGGAACCGCAACCCCCATCCATCTCGGCGCCACATCGCATGTGTGGGAGATCCGGATTCACGATGAACAGGACAAACTGGTCTGCATAAGCCGGCTAACGGTCGCGATCCTGAAAAAGCGGTAAAAATTTATTTATAGCAGCCCGGCCTTGCTGATCACATCAGTGACATTGTCGTAGGTGTTTTGCAGGCAGTCAGCCAGGCTTGCATCTTTTACCCATTTGATCTCAAGGATATCTTCTTCCGTTTGCGGCACCAGGTTCTGAACCCCTTTGGCGCGCATGGAAAACCAGTGTGTTTCCTTGATCACTTCTTCCTGCAGAAAACGGTCGAAATACTCGTGGTAACCGATGTCGATCAAAGCACCCAATTCCAGGTTGGTGGCACCGGTTTCTTCGGCCACTTCCCGCAAGGCACAGGCTTCAATCGTTTCACCATCATCCAGTTTGCCCTTGGGCAGGTCCCATTTGCCGCGACGGAAGATCATCAACAGTTCACCCGAATCGTTCAGTACCAGTCCGCCACCGGCGATTATTTTCTTTTTCACCATGATGCGTCAAATGTGAACCCTTTTTCTCAATTTCCCAAACCGGCCGGTGGGTGTTGGACGGTAATTATCTTAATTTCGCGGCATGACAAACGAAAAAGCCGTAGCTGAGAAACTGCTGCAGGTAGCTGCTGTAAAACTGAGTCCCGAAAAGCCCTTTACCTGGGCCAGTGGCTGGAAAAGCCCTATTTACTGCGATAATCGCAGGGTCTTATCATTCCCTTTTGTACGCGATTTTATCAAAAGTGAAATGTGTAATGTGATATTCGAACATTTTCCTGCAGCTGAAGTGCTGGCAGGTGTGGCTACAGCGGGTATTCCCTGGGGCGCCATGGCTGCCGACCAGTTAAAGCTGCCATATATCTATGTGCGGCCCAAGCCCAAAGAACATGGACTGGGTAACCAGATTGAAGGGCATTATACCCCCGGGCAGCGGGTGCTGGTGATCGAGGATCTGATCTCTACCGGTAAAAGCAGTTTACAGGTGGTGGACGTGCTTCGAAATGCCGGCGTGGAAGTAGTAGGCATGGTGTCTATTTTCACGTACGGTTTTGCGGTGGCCGATAAGGCTTTTGCAGATGCCGGCGTACCCTACCGTTCGCTCACCAACTATGCCAACCTGATCAGCCTGGCGGTTGAAAAGGGACAGGTATCGGCCGATACGGAACAACTGCTGCTTTCCTGGCGCAATGACCCCGCCAGCTGGCAGGGGATCTAAATAGGGATGTATAAACCTCATCGTATGAAAAAACTATTAGTACTGGCCGGTTTCTTACTGGCAACTGTGTTCGCAGTTCAGGCACAGCAACCCAAACCGGAATGGGTGACCATCAAATCGGCCAATCTGCGTTGCTGGGAGTGTAAAGAACGTCTGGACAAGTACCTGCTGATGGAGAACAAAGCCCAGATGGAAAGTGGTATGATGCAGTGGAAGATCAACCTGCTGCAGGGCGAGATCAAGGTACAGTTCCTGCCCGATCGTACCAATGCGCTGGCCATCAAAGCAGCCCTCAACAATGCCGGTTTCGATGCCGATAGCGATAAGGCCGAACCCGAAGCCTACCAGAAATTACCTCCCATCTGCAAACGTGCAGAAGACGGCGGAGGCCCGCAGAAAGGCAAACCCTGTCATATGCAGCCGTATTGAATATTGAATGATGAACAAGGAATGTTGAACGCTGAAGTGAAGAACTTTGGCGTTTTTTTATGTTGCCAGAGAAACCATTAGTCTGCCGAATCTCTCACACTTCAACATTCATCTGTTCCTTGCTCCTCTGTTCCTCTGCTCAAAAAACACTCATCATTCATCATTCCTTGTTCATCATTCATCATTCAAAAGAGATCCAGCTTGTGCCTGGATTCGTAACTGAAGGGAACATTGGTGAAAAAGCCGGCTTTGCCAACCCGGGTGGTGCCTTTTACCTGAACCAGTACTTCCTGGCTGAACAGGAGGTTGAGCCCGTTTTTCAGGATGGTTTTCATGTCTACGGCGATCCGGGAGGGTAGGTTGAACTCTGCTTTCCGGGGGATATGCATCAACGTGTCCAGCTGGTACCTGCCCAGGTAGCTGTTATCGATATAGATATCACAATCCACTTTTTTCAGGTCCACCCCAAAACCGTTGGGGTTGTAGTATACCAGGTCCATGGCCAGGAGGGTCTTGTCGAACCCCATATTCTCGATCTTGACATTTTTGATGGAACGGTAATCGAAGCCCTGTGGTTTCTGGCAGGCGAACAGGAAAAGGGCAAATAAGGCGAATAGAAGGCTTTTCTTCAAAAGGGAACAATTTGCCTGCAAAATAGGAGAGACTCGCCGATTTTCAAGAAACCGTCTTGTTAAATGCGGTATCTTTGTTGCTAAAATTATTAGCTTTTGACAGCAAAAACCATGAATTTCTTGATACTAATATTATTAGCTAACTGATAAATGTCATAAAGTATTAATAATCATTAAATTAATATAGTCTACTTCATTTAAATAAATTCCATTTTTGTAGTCAAAAACAATCAAAAGACAGTTGATCGGAAATGCTTAAACAAGGTCAAAATAATGAATCATTATTAATTGATTCTCAATTTTTTGGAACAATTGATTATTATAAAACTTTATTTCAATTTTCAAATATTGAAATTGAACAATATGAGACCTACCAGAAAATGAGTTTTCGCAACCGTTGTATGGTTGCGGGGAGCAATGGCGTGGTGGGTTTGTCGGTTCCGATCGAAAAAGGAAGGGGACAGCGGGAGTTGATGAAGGATACCAGGATCAGCAGCGGAGGCAACTGGAAGGTGCAACATTGGCGGACCATCGCTTCCTGTTACAGCCGGGCGCCTTTTTTTGAATTTTACAGTGATGGGGTGCATGATCTCCTGCTGAAGGAACATGTGTTCCTGCTCGATTGGAACCTGGAGATCCTGGACTGGTTGAAACGGATATTGAAACTGCCGGCCGAAATCCACAGGAGTCCCGAGTACCGGAAAACGGTTCCTGAAGGGATGACGGATCTGCGGAACCATCTCTTACCTAAAAACTACCAGGCAGAAGCCTGGAACATGAAGTATATCCAGGTATTTGAAGACCGGATCGGCTTCCAGCCCAATCTTTGTATCCTCGACCTTTTGTTCTGCTGTGGCCCTGAAACAAGGGGGGTGTTACAGACAGCATTTTAATGTTTTAATGCGTCTTTAAAGTGTTTCTTAAACATAGATGCCGTAATTTTAAATTTCGTGTGTCTATCAACAAGATACGCTTCGAATCATTGACCGCCCCCCATGAAGTATAATCGATTTCTGTTAGTTGTTTTGGCTATTCTGGTATACTCAGTTCTGCCCGCGCAGGATTTCTCCAATAAAGGAAAGGATTTCTGGTTAGGATATGGATTTCATGTGAATATGGGCGCCGGTGTTGCTGCCAACCAGAATAACCTGCAGGACATGGTCCTGTATTTCACTTCAGATAAAAATGCTAATGTCACTGTCGATATACCCGGTATCAACTATAAAAAGAGCTATTCTGTCCTAGCTAACCAGGTTACCACGTCAGATCCGATCCCGAAAACGGGTACACAGGATGCCAGGATCTACGGACCGGGAACTTTTGACCGGGGTATTCATATAGAAAGTGATGTGCCGATTGTTGCCTATGCGCATATTTACAACGCAAGTGTATCCGGAGCCTCCCTACTATTTCCTACCAATACCCTTGGTAAGGAATATTATTCGGTGAACTTCACACAGTCGTCCAATGCCAGTTTTGCCAACTCTTTTTTCTTTGTAGTAGCTACAGAAGACAATACTTCTGTAGAGATTACGCCTTCCGGAACCAACTTGAACGGGCTTGCCCCCGGTGTGGCATCGACGGTTACCCTGAACAAAGGACAAGTGTACAGTGTCATGGGTACTACCACGGGAACATTGGGTACAGACCTAACCGGCTCAAAAATCCGTTCGGTTAGTGCCGGAGGATCGGGGGGCTGTAAAAAGATTGCGGTGTTTTCTGGTTCAGGAAAAGTAAGTATCGGTGGAGCTGGCAATGCAAGCGGCAGTGCCGATAATTTGTTTGCACAGGCGTTTCCGGCAGTTGCCTGGGGTAAAAAATACCTGACGGCACCAACAGGTTCTCAGCCTAACAATTTTTACCGTGTCTGCGTAACCGATCCTACAACCGTTGTAAAACTGAATGGGGTAGTATTACCTGCTACCTCTCTCGTTAATGGTTTTTATTATCAGTTTAAAAACGCCAATGCTTCGGGAACCAACCCCGCGGTTCCCAATCTGATTGAAGCGGATAAACCCGTATTGGTGTCCCAGTACTGCACTACGCAGGGGCAGGAAGGAAATCCGAACACCACACCTTTCGGTGACCCTGAAATGATCTATCTGAGTCCCGTGGAGCAAACCATCAACCAGATCACCCTGTATTCTGCCGATAAATACCGGATATTACAGAGTTATATCAATGTCATCATCAAAAATGGTGGTACCGCCAGTTTTACCCTGGATGGCAGTAAGGTCACCGGTTTTCAACCCCACCCGCAGGAACCTAATTATTCGTATGCCATTATCCCGGTATCTGCCGGTTCACATACGCTGTATTCTGACACAGGTTTCAATGCCATTGCGTATGGTTTTGGTTCGGCAGAAAGTTATGGCTATAATGCGGGTACCAACGTCCGCGACTTTTCCTCAACCACCATCATTCAAAACCCCTATGGCAGGATTGACTCTGCCGTGACCTGTGTTAATACCCCTCTGCAATTGTCTGTTCCGTTCACATTTACCCCGGCAAGCATTACCTGGGATTTCTCCGCGGCGCCCAATATTTCTCCCAATACCAGGATCGGTCCCATTACTACCGTTGTGGCTGATAGCACGGACCTGGCAAGGAACCTGCGATATTACAGTCCCGGTAAAACTTTCACATTCACCAATGCCAACACGGCTGCCGTACGCGATACTATTAAATTGTACACCACTTCTTCCACGCCTGATGGTTGTGGCAGCACAGACCAGTTGTTTACCATACCGATATCCGTAAAGGATCTGCCTGTGGCGAAATTCACGGTTGCGGCAGGCGGCTGTGCCAACGATCCGGTTACCCTTACCGATCAGAGTACCGCGGCTCAGGGAACCGTGAAACGCTGGTTCTGGGATTTTGGTGACGGTACCACTGCCGATCTCGCGACTGCAACGGTACCCCAAAAAATATACAACAGCCCGGCCGCCTATACGATCAAACTGAAAGCAGTATCGGATATCGGTTGTTTGTCTGCTGAGACTTCACAGACGGTTCAGCAGAGTTCCAAACCGGTGGCACGTTTTACTACATCCACGCTAAAATGTATTGAAAAGGATGTGGTATTCACAGATGGCTCCACTACTTCCACCGGTACCCTGGCCAAATGGACCTGGGACCTGGCCGATGGGAAAACGGTTATCGTGAATTCCTCCAATGCAGCTGTCACCACTCAGTATGCATCGGATGGCGCTAAATCCGTTAGTCTGAAAGTAGCCACCACCACCGGTTGTGAAAGTGATCCTTACACACCGGCATTTGCTATCAATCCAAGTCCTAAGCCTGGATTTACTTTACCCGAAGTTTGTTTGAGTGATGCTTTTGCCATATTTACAGATACATCCAGAATTTCTGATGGTTCTGAATCACAATTCAAATACCTGTGGAATTTTAATGCCGGAACACCTGTAAGTCCCGGCCCCAATATCAGCAGCAGCACGCTCAAGAATCCGCAGGTCAAGTATGCCAGATCTGCCGTGTACCAGGTATCGCTTACGGTCACTTCCAAAGATGCTTGTGTGGCCAGCCTGGTGCAGGATTTTACCGTGAACGGAAGTATTCCCAAAGCGGCTTTTGATTTTGCCAATGCGGCGCCATACTGCGGGGTAAAACCTGTGAAACTGCGTAACAATTCCACCGTAGACTTTGGGGGGGTAACCCGGCTTGAGATCTACTGGGACTTTGCTAATGCCCCAGCCATAAAGGAAGTGGATGAAAACCCGGTGCAGGGTAAGATCTATCCGCATGCCTATCCTGATCCAACAGCTCCGAAAATTTATACCATCCGTTTGGTGGCGTATTCAGGAGGTTCGGCCTGTGTGGATGCCACTACGCAGACCATCACCGTGTATCCGCAGCCGAAAGCGGCTTTCAACGTGTCCGTCAGTCAGTTATGTTATGGCGATATCGTGAACTTTACCGACAAGAGTTCTGCAGGGTCCGGCAGCATCAGTAAATGGGTATGGGACCTGGGAGGAGGCACTGTCTCTGCCTCACAGAATCCCAATAAACAGTTCAATGATTCCGGGTCCTTTACCACACGTCTCTATTTCTTCAATACGGACGGTTGTATCAGCGATACGGCCACACAGGCACTTACCGTTTATCCCAATCCTAAATTGCTTTTACCGCATATGATCACGGTGTTGGCTGGCGGACAAGTTACGCTTACGCCGACCTATGTGTTTGGAAATGAGCTTAGTTATCTCTGGACACCCCCCACATACCTCAGCAGCGATACGGCAGCCACACCCAAAGCCATTCCGGATGATGATATCACTTATCAATTAAAGTTGACGGCACGTGGCGGATGTTCAGTAACGGATACTATTTTTATACGGGTTTTAAAGGGACCGGAAGTGCCGAATGCCTTCTCGCCCAACGGCGATGGCATCCATGATACCTGGAAGATCAAATACCTGGATGGCTATCCGGGTGCTACGATCGACGTGTACAACCGTTATGGTCAGATCGTATTCCGTTCACTGGGTTACGACAAGGAATGGGACGGCACCCGCAACGGCAACCCTTTACCGGTGGGAACGTATTATTATATCATCAATCCAAGAAACGGGCGGCAGATCATAACGGGATCGGTGACCCTGATAAAGTAAGTATATGCGAATCAAACAGTTCATGATAGGGGTCGCTTTGGCAGGCTGCCTGACGGCCGCAGCGCAACAACGCCCGTACTACACGCAATATATCATGAACAACTATATCATCAATCCTGCCGTGGCCGGAATTGAGAATTACTGGGATGTTAAAGCCAGTCACCGTCTGCAATGGGTAGGCCTGCAGGATGCACCCGTCACCACTTATCTTACCATACATGGCCCGCTGAAGAAAAGTGATTATGACGACAGGGGATCAGCCACCAGCTTCCGGGCAAGCGGACAGAATCCCAGGGGAGAAGCTTACTGGCGCGATTATACCGCACCCGACCCGCACCATGGAGTAGGTTTTACGATGCTCAACGATAAAACAGGTCCTTTGAACCGCTTTGCGATGTACGGAACCTATTCCTATCACCTGAGCCTTTCACCAACCACTTCACTGGCGGCCGGAGCATCGGTTGGTTTTACCAATATGAGCCTGGATGCGAGTAAACTGAATTTTGGTGGTACCTCCGTTGATCCTGCTGTGGCAGGCAGTGGTGTCATCAACCGCATCAAACCGGATATCAGTGCCGGTCTCTGGTTGTATTCGCGTAACTATTTTGTGGGCGTGGCCGCACAGCAGATCATACCGCAGCAGATCGCTTTTTCCGATAATACCGTGTATCTCCAGAACGGGAAATTGTTGCCGCACCTTTTTGTGAGCGCCGGATACCGCATGCAGTTATCGGATGATATCAGTCTGTTGCCTTCTATGTTATTGCGTTATATCAGCCCCTTACCGCTGGGCTTCGATCTGAATACCAAAGTTCAGTACCAGGACCTGCTCTGGGCCGGTGCCTCATACCGTTACCAGGATGGTTTTGCGGCCATGGTCGGACTGAACCTGAACCGTAACATCAATATCGGGTATTCCTACGATGTGCAGACCTCTAACCTGAACACAGTTAGCCGCGGAACGCACGAGATATTGATCGGTTTCTTATTGGGTAACAAATATGGCGACTGGTGCCCGCGTAATCTCTGGTAGGCCTTTACTGGAAAACGATCAGGTTCCGGTTTTCATTGTTCACCCGTTTGCGGTGCACCAACTGTATCAGTTGTACCTGTTTTTCGCTGGCATCTTTTACCAGAACCAGTTGCAAATGCATTCTTACTGACAAACGCTGGAGCAGCGCTGTTTTCATCCTTTGTATATCAAGGGGTGAAAGAACCGGTAGCGGGAAGGTGAGCAGGCTGTCTGCAGATTCCCTGATTTCCATCATCGCCAAAGCATCTTTGGGATCGGGTACATCCGGAATTTCCGGTATGGGTTCGGTCAGGATGGTTTTGGAGGATTTGAGATCAGTGGGATGCCCGATCTTATCATAACCACGGAGCATCGGTTCTACCGATTGCAGGGATTGCATGATGAGTTTGTTCAAACCTGCTTTATCAAGTTCGGCTACAGTTTCCATTGCTTTCTGCACATCACGCAGGATCTTTTCTTTGTTCAACTTGATATTGGCGCTTTCCTGGAAGGCTTTCTGCATGTCTGCCTTGGCTTTTCGGATCTCTGCAGACGCATTGCGCAGCTCTTTGTTCATGTCCTGCCTGAATTGGGTTCTCAGGTTGGCGGGCAGGAACAGGGAGTCGACAGACAGGGTCCTGTCCAGTTCCTGTTTGGCTTTTTCGATCTGTCCGATCTCTTTCTCCCAGTCCGGTTGCTGTGTTTGCATTTCCTGTGCCGCCAGTTTCAACGCGCTGGCCACCATCGGGGTAAGGGATGTGATCTTTTTCTGATCGGCTTTACTGGCTGCTTCCTGCGACTTCCCGGTACTGGCCATACTTTTCTTCATTTCGGCCTGCAAGGGCTTGGCCAAAAAGAATACGGGGTTGAATAAAGGGTTCTCTACGGTCATGGCCATGGGCTCTACCGTATAGGTCTGTTTGCGTTGTCCCAGCCGGGAAAGGCTTTTTGTAGCGGCCGTCTGTTTATCGGTCCGTGTGGTGTGCATCGGGCTTAACCAGGCCACCGAACTCAGGATCCCCGTTAAGAGGCAAAGGGCCAGCAGCTGTTTCCGGTAGCTGAAACTGTTCTCTTTTTGATCGGTCATCCGTTTTACACGATTGAGCAGGTCGTTCTTTTTACCGGTAGCGGCCATGGCCAGCGATGGTGCCTGTTGCAGGTAAGCGATGCGCAGCAGGGCTTCTGCATACACGGGAGCCTGGTACTGGAACTGCAATACCCAGTCGTCGCAACTGTTCTCTCTTTCTTTGCGGATGGCTTTGCTGAGCAGTTGGGTGAACGGGTTGAAGAACAGGCTGATCTCGGCAACCGACAGCAATAGGTTGAACAGGTAATCGTATCGTTTGATATGTGCTAGCTCGTGCAACAACACGGCTTCCATCTGTTCGGTGTTCAGGTGGTTGATGCTGGCCACCGGCACCAGGATCAACGGCTTCAGGAAGCCAATGGTGAGCGGGGTGCTGACCTGTTCAGATAAGAATACCTGTACCGGTTTTCTGATATCGAGCTGTGTGGCGATGCGTTGCACGAACAAACGCCATTCAGCCGGCATTTTCTGCAGGCCCAGGTACCTGATCTGTTGTGTTTTCCGGTACCCCAGGAACCAGCGGATACAGAGCACCGTGATCAGCAGCAGGTAGGCCATGGAAATATAGGGCAGTAACAGTTCGCCCTTCAGCATCCATTGAATGATGCCGGAAAGATAACTGCTGCCCTGTGGTATCACAGGCTGCAGTTCCGGCACCGCCGTGTTCTGCAACGGTTGCCAGGCGGCATGGTATTGCTGGTAATAGAACCGGAAGGTGAACAGGAACCAGATGAAACCCATACTTTGGGCGATGATGCCCATGCGGTACCGGGCAGCGGCACTCATAGAGATCAACCCGGTGATACAGACATACAACAGCCAAACAATAGCTGTTTGCCAGATGCTATGGGCAATGGCATAGCCCAATGCCTGTAAAAAACTGGATTGGAACAGTGACTGCATACACTACTGTTTTTTCAGGTTGTCCAACAATTTCTGGATCTCTTCCAGTTCCGATTTGTTGGGTGCATGGTTACCCAATGCCTGCATCACCAGCTGTGTGGAAGAACCACCGAACAGGGAGTTGATCATTTTACCAACGATCTGCTGTTGGGTGTTCTCACGCGAGATATTGGCACGGTAAATATGCGTTTTGCTGCTGTCGTCCCTTTTCACGATCCCCTTTTCAAACATGATCTGCATCAGCTTCAGGGTGGTGGTATAACCGGCGTCTTTGTGTTCACTCAGGATCTCGTGCACTTCCCTGACAGTGGCAGTGCCTTTGTCCCAGAGCACCCGTAAGATCTCCAGTTCACTTTCTGTGGGTTTGACATTCTTGGAAACGGCCATTTCTACGATTTTGTTCGTAAGCAATTTACTAAGCGTGTTCAAACAAGCCAAATAAAAAAATGTTAAACGGCAGCAGGGGAGGATAATTAACAGTTAAAAATTAATAGTTAATAGTTGATAGTTGGACTTGTGTGAGAACAGGGGGACTAACTGATCAATTAGAAATTATTAATTACTAATTATTTCTTCGTCTTATATGAGCCTACATAATAGCTGTTGGTCGTTTTGATCTGCAGGCGGTCGTTTTTGAAGCTGACCCTTTTGTAGGGTTTGAATTCCTGTTTCTTGTCCAGGAACCCGATGATGCAGGAGAGGGGTTCCTCGCCTTTACGGATTGCTACGGTAGGTTGTATGCCGAAATTTGGAATGGTCAGTGAATCTGTGATCCTCACTTCTTTGGCCTGCACACGGATGGTATACCGGAATGTCTGCCTGGTTTCATAAAGGGATACGCTGAATGTCCAGTTATTCAGTTCATCCGGGATCGGCTCGCTGTAACTGGCTGCCGGTGCCGTCTTTACACTGGCCCTGGTCTCGGGGATGGTGTCATAACTGACCACAACGGTGCTGTCTGCGCCGGTTTCATTGACCGGAGCATCTGATGCGCAGCCGGCCAGCAGGCACAGGCACAGGCATAAGAGGTGACTTATTCTCATGCGATAAAAATAAATGCTATTATCTGAACAGCCATCTATCTACAACAAAAATCCCGGTCATTGACCGGGATCCTGTAAACGAGCTTCTGATGAATGGGTTATTTTTTTTCAACTGACTCATCCAGTGTGATGTGGATGGATTTCTTGCCGTTGAAATAGCTTTCATATTTTTTCAGCACATCAGCAGACTGCTCTTTGCCGTTGATGCTGAACTTGCCGTCCTGGTACTCGATAGACAGTTTGCCTTCAGTGGCCAGGCCATCTTTTTTCAGGGCTTCCACCAGGCTTTTGAATCCATCTTCGCTGGCATTGACCGTTACTTCGGTGGTGGCAGAATCATTGCCGATCACTTTCACTTCCATCTTCTGCTCGATCACCTGGGCCGGTTTGGCATCTGATGTATGCAATTGTGCAAGGGTAGGCGCAATTACGAGCGATACGATCGACATCAGTTTGATCAGGATATTCATAGAAGGACCAGAAGTATCTTTGAAAGGATCGCCCACGGTATCACCGGTCACGGATGCTTTGTGCGGTTCAGATTTCTTGTAGAACATCTGTCCGTTGATCTCAACACCGGTCTCGAAAGATTTCTTGGCATTATCCCAGGCTCCACCCGCATTGTTCTGGAACATACCCATCAGTACACCACTTACGGTAGCACCGGCCAGGAATCCGCCCAGTACTTCCGGACCGAATACAAAACCAATGATGATCGGGGATAGGATGGCGATGGCGCCGGGCAACATCATTTTTTTCAGGGAAGCTTCGGTAGAGATGGCCACACATTTATCGTACTCGGGTTTGCCGGTACCTTCCATGATGCCTGGAATGGTGTGGAACTGGCGGCGAACCTCTTCCACCATCGACATGGCAGCTTCACCCACGGCACGGATGGCCAGTGAAGAGAAGATGAAGGGGATCATACCACCCACGAACAAACCTGCCAGTACATCGGCATGGTAAATATCAATTCCCTTGATGCCTGCAATACCTACGAAAGCGGCAAACAGTGCCAGCGCCGTCAGGGCTGCAGAAGCAATGGCGAAACCTTTACCGGTAGCAGCAGTGGTATTACCCACGGCATCCAGTACGTCGGTCTTTTCACGAACCTCTTTGGGCAGTTCACTCATTTCAGCGATACCACCTGCGTTATCTGCAATCGGACCGAATGCATCGATCGCCAGCTGCATGGCAGTAGTTGCCATCATACCGGCTGCTGCAATGGCCACACCGTACAGACCTGCGCAACAATAAGAACCATAGATACCACCTGCCAGCACCAGGATCGGCAGCAGGGTACTTTCCATACCGATGGCCAGACCGCCGATGATATTGGTGGCATGTCCGGTAGACGACTGGCGGATGATGCTCATCACCGGGCGTTTACCCATGGCTGTATAATATTCGGTGATCATGCTCATCAGCGTACCAACGGCAAGACCTACCATGATGGCGCCGAATACTTTATTGGGTGTAAAATCAAAACCTCTTAATAACATATGTTCCGGTAACAGGAAACTTACCAGGAAATAAGAAGCGATAGCTGTCAGGATGATGGAACCCCAGTTACCCATGTTCAGGGCAGCCTGTACCTTTTGGGTACTGATGCCGGCACTGTCTGAAATGCGCACGAACCAGGTTCCTACGATCGAGAACAGGATACCGATACCAGCGATCAGCATCGGCAGTAGGATGGGGGATAACCCACCAAATCCATCTTCCAGCACCACACCACCGGCTCCGGTCACTTCGCGTCCAAGTACCATGGTGGCCAGAACGGTAGCCACATAACTACCGAACAGGTCGGCACCCATACCGGCAACATCACCTACGTTATCGCCCACGTTATCGGCGATGGTGGCAGGGTTCCGGGGATCATCTTCCGGGATACCTGCTTCTACTTTACCAACCAGGTCAGCACCTACGTCAGCAGCTTTGGTATAGATACCGCCACCCACGCGGGCAAACAGCGCAATACTTTCCGCACCCAGTGAAAAACCAGTCAGTACTTCGATCGTACGCTTCATTTCCTCACTGTCCACGGCTGCTTCCGGAGCGAAGATCGCTTTCAACACTATGAACAGACCTCCCAGACCCAGCACAGCCAGACCCGCTACGCCCATACCCATCACAGAGCCGCCGGTGAAAGAAACCTGTAAGGCTTTTCTCAGGCTGGTCCTGGCCGCTTGTGCCGTACGCACATTGGCTTTGGTGGCGATCTTCATACCTACAAAACCGGCAAAAGCACTGAAGAAAGCACCCATTACAAACGCAAGGGCAATGCTCCAGTGGCTATGAGGGTCTGAATAACCCATGAAACCTAATAATAAAGCGACAATCACTACGAAATAGCCCAGGATCTTATATTCAGCTTTCAGAAATGCCATAGCACCTTCGGCGATATAGTTGCTGATCTGCTTCATGCGGTCTGTACCCGCATCCTGCTTGGATACCCAGTTAAACTTGATCAATGTGTAGAGGAGACCCAATGCTCCCATCGCCGGAACGGCGTAAAACAAGATTTTGTCCATAAAGCGAATTAATCTGCTGGTTTTTTAAAGTCTGCAAAAATAGGTGGATTTGACTAAAATACTTGCCCAAGCATTCTTTTCTGCCTGGGATAGGCTAAATCCGATGATAATCAATTAATTACTCTTCCAGTAGGGTGGTGTCTGCATGACCGGTGAACACTGAGCTCATTTTGCCTGCAGCCCAGATATTACGGTTGAATTTATTTCCCAGGATGATCACGGTGGCCGTATCGGCGATCAGCCTTTTGAACACCGCATTGTTGCCATGCCACCAGCCATTGTGGTACACGATGGTGGGATCCGGTGGTTTGATGAAGAGATGCCAGCCCAATCCGTAATTTTTCTGTCCACGGGTCTCATTACTGTAAGGCTGGAATGCCATTTCCAGTGTCTCTGTACTCACAAAACTTCCCTGGTACAGGGCACGGTCCCATTGCAGCAGGTCCCGCACGGTGCTGTACACATTTTTGTCGCCATACACACAATCCAGTTTCTGCA
The DNA here is from genome assembly GCF_058231045.1 of Sediminibacterium sp. FW305-C-269. NCBI lineage: Bacteria > Pseudomonadati > Bacteroidota > Chitinophagia > Chitinophagales > Chitinophagaceae > Sediminibacterium > Sediminibacterium sp. FW305-C-269. The sequence continues at coordinate 674,057 of NZ_JBIQXQ010000003.1, forward strand.
GCGGAAAGGGTGCGTTGTTGTAATTGTAAGAAGGTACGTAGTTAGATGCGTCTTTCAGGCTGAACACATAACTGTTGTTCATGCCCAATGGCTCAAATACCTGGGTGCGGAGGTAGTCGGGGTAAGACATATTGGTCACCTGTTCAATGATCAGCGCAAGCAGCATATAGTTGGTATTGCAATAGCTGAAACGCCTGTCGGGATTCGATTCGGGAGCAGGGCGGTTATTGATCATGTACAGCAGCACGTCCTTGTTGGTGGCCAGTCCGCTAAACTGCGGCGCAATGCGCACAGTTCGGGCTTTTTTAACCCATTTGCCTTTTTTGTTCTTCACCCGGATCATTTCCGTACGGGTGCCATCCATGAAATACTCGTATTTGGGCAGACCGCTGCGATGGGTCAGCAGGTTTTTGATGGTGATATTGGCATAAGGAAAATCGGGGAAGTATTTTTCCAGGTGGTCATCCAGTGTCAGTTTACCTTCTTCCATCAGTTTTAATATCACGGCAGAAGTGAAGGTCTTGGATACCGAAGCGATATGGAAAGGCGTGTTGGCGGTGATGGGCTCCTTGGTGCGCATGTTCACAGAACCGCGGTAGTCCTCAAACACGATCTCCCCGTTCTTGGCCAGCAGAATGCCTCCGCTGAACCCTCTTTTGGCCAGCAGGTTCTGGTACATGGGCGCAATGGCATTGGCATAATAGGCTTTCTCTTTGGGAGATACAGGGGAGAAACCGGAGTTGTTGGCCGTTTTGTGGGAGGGCGCTTTTTTGTCCGGCGAAGGATTGGCGCCACAGCCGATGATCAGGAAAGTAAGTAAAGGGATCAACTTCGGTTGCATCACGGTTGCGGTTTGGTACTAAAGCCGCAAATATAACTTCTGCCCACAGTGTAGCCAACCTTCGTGGAAAACTATGTGCATGGTGTTAAAACAAATAACATTTATTTTCGCGTACATGAGCAAGCAAGCCGTAACCAGTTATCCCAAAGACCGGATCAATATCCTGTTCCTGGAAAATATCAGTGACAAAGCCGTACAACAGTTCAACCAGCATGGCTATGTAAAAGTCCGCAAACTGGCGGGCGCTTTAAGCGAAGAAGAGCTGATCAAAGAGATCAAAGATGTTCACCTGCTGGGCATCCGTTCCAAAACCCATATATCCGCCAAAGTGCTGGCTGCAGCCCAAAAACTGCAGGCCATTGGTTGTTTTTGCATTGGTGTGAACCAGGTTGACCTGAAAGCGGCCACCCAGGCGGGTGTGGTGGTCTTCAATGCCCCTTACAGCAATACCCGCAGTGTGGCCGAACTGGTGATCGGTGCCTCCATCATGCTGATCCGCCGCATCATCGATAAGAACAACGCCGCCCACAAAGGCATCTGGATGAAAGAGGCCAAGGGCAGTTATGAATTGCGTGGCAAGACCCTGGGTATCATCGGTTATGGCAATATCGGCTCACAGGTAAGCGTACTGGCCGAAAGCCTGGGCATGAAAGTGCTTTTCTACGATACCGAGACCAAACTGCCTTTAGGGAATGCTACCGCAGCCAAGAGCCTGAAAGACCTGGTATCGCAGGCCGATGTGGTATCGCTGCATGTACCCGATACACCGCAGACTAAAAACCTCGTCAATAAAAACCTGCTTAAGTCATTCAAGAAAGGTTCTATCCTGCTGAATTATGCAAGGGGAGAAGTGGTTGACCTGAAAGCGCTGGCAACAGCCTTGCAGGAAAAACACATCAGTGGCGCCGCCATCGATGTGTATCCCTGGGAGCCGGAGAAAAATGGCGACAGGTTCGAGACCCCGTTGCAGGGTCTATCCAATGTGATCCTTACCCCGCATATCGGAGGTTCTACAGAGGAAGCCCAGGAAAATATTGGTGAGGACGTGAGCATCAAACTGTTCCAATACCTCGAAAGAGGTATTACCAACGGTTCTCATACGGTTCCGGCCATCGGTCTGCCGCCGGTAGAGAATGCGCACCGCATCCTGCATATCCACCACAATATTCCCGGTGTGTTAAGTGCCATCAATACAGCTTTGTCCAAAAACAATATCAATATCGTTGGCCAATACCTGAAGACCAATGATGCCATCGGTTATGTGGTGCTGGATGTGGACAAGAAACTGTCTAAACAGGCCGTGGAGCTGTTGAAGGAAGTGAAGTCTACGATCAAGGTAAGGATCCTGTACTAAGCTTACGGATCAGCGGATGCAGAACAGATCCTTGATGAGAGATCTGCTAATGCTTCTTTAACGCGGATAAGATCTTTCGGGCCCTGCTTTTAAAAGCGGGGCTTTCTGTTTCCCAGTTGTTCTCGATGATGAGTTTGAGTTCCTGCCGGATCTCGGGGTAAGTATCTGACAACCGGAACAGGATGGTGAGTGAAAAAGCCTTGATGGCCGCAGGTGTAGCGGGTGTTCCAATGAAACTGAAACAGGCATTCATCAGTTCTCCATGAAATCTTTTGGGAATATCCACCTGTTCCAGCACCCTGACCGAATTGCGTATCAGTGCGGGATGAATGCCTGTCCGCTGCAGGCAGGCCACCAGGTCCTTGATATAAGGACGGATCATCTCCGGCTGCTGTAATGCCGCCCAGCTCACGCTCCAGGCCGCACGTTGTGCTACGCGGTATTCCGGGCTCAGGAAACACTGCATCAGTTCCCTGAAATTTGCCGGGGAGCTGCAGGCATAATGCGCTATCCGCAACGCCTGTTTGCGGGAATGTTCCTGCAGTAATTCTTCACGAATGATCATAACGATCAGGAGTTGATCAGAACTGCGCTTTGATCTTACTGATCTCAGCGGCATCTACAAAATCAATATCAAAATCTTCCGGGATCCTGGCATTGCGGTATTGTGTTTCTGATGGTACACGGATGCGGGCCGAAGTATGTACTTCCGTTACACCGGCCGTAGCAATGATCTGGGCCACATTCGAACTGTTCAGTCCGCTGCCGGGCATGATAATGATGCGGTCGTCTGCCTGGTCCACCAGTTGTTTTACCAGTGCCAGGCCTTCTGTCACTTTTGGCTCCTGGCCACTCGTAAGGATGCGGTTACAGCCACAGGCAATGATCGTTTCCAACGCTTCCAATGGATGCTGACATCGGTCGAAAGCCCGGTGGAAAGTGACTTCCAGCGGATAAGCCGCTTCCACCAGTCGGGCGGTATTGTCGCGGTCGATCGTACCATCCTGGTTGAGCAGACCAAATACCACTCCATCAAAGCCCAGTTCTTTGCAAAGCAGTATGTCTTTCCGGATGATCTCTATCTCATCGGCGGTATGAAAATAATCACCACCTCTTGGTCGTATCATCGGGAACACGGGGATCTGTATCTTCTCGCGCACCGTTTTCAGGTAACCGTAGGAAGGCGTGGTTCCGCCATTGGCATAATTCTCGCATAGTTCCAGCCTGTCGGCCCCTGCTTTTTCTGCAGCAACGGCTGTGGCCGTATTAAAAACGCATATTTCCAGTAACATGATGTCCTTTCTGTTGGTGATTAAAGCAGGTATTTGCCATCTACCATAAAGTTCTTGTCGTCTGCATAACAGACCGCGAAATTGAAGCCTTTCTGTATGCAGTATCCGCCATATTCGCCCTGTTTGTTGATGGCGATGAAACCCACCTGTATGTCTTTGGCTTTGTCGCCCTTGATGCGGATGATCCTTTCCACGGCCTTTTTGCAGGCATTCTCGGGTGAGTGTCCCTGACGCATCAGTTCCACCACCAGGTGTGAACCACAGATGCGGATCACATCTTCTCCCTGCCCGGTGGCTGTGGCGGCGCCGATCTCATTGTCCACAAACAACCCCGCACCGATAATGGGCGAATCTCCCAGGCGCCCGCGCATCTTAAAGCCCATGCCACTGGTGGTGCAGCTGCCGCTCAGGTTTCCCTGCGCATCCATGGCCACCATACCAATGGTATCGTGGTTCCATTCGCCGTTCTCAAAGCGGGTGGGAGCGTAGGCGGTCTGGTTCTTGCTGTTCTCGATATTGATCACAGGTTTGTATTCACTTTTCTGGAGCCAGTTCTTGTAGGCTTTGTCCGCTTCAGGCGATAATACCTGCGGCTCCAGCGGAAAACCTTCTGCTACGGCAAACTGTTGCGCACCGGATCCCACCAGCATCACATGCGGTGTTTTTTCCATCACCCTGCGGGCCACAGAAACGGGGTGTTTTATGCGCTCCAGGAATGCCACGCTGCCGCAATTGGCATGTTCATCCATGATGCAGGAATCCAGTGTCACATAACCATCCCGGTCTGGATTGGCGCCCAGTCCCACACAGCAGTTCTGTGAGGCTTCCGTGACCATAACGCCTTTTTCCACGGCATCCAGTGCACGGCCACCGTTGCGCAATACCTGCCAGGCCGCGGCATTGGCGGCAATACCGGTATCCCAGGTAGAGATCACGATCGGTTTGCGGGCAGGTCCGGCGCTACGGAAACCGGCAAAAGAAAAAGAAGTAAGGCCCAGTGAGCCCAGTTGCAGAAATCGTCTTCTGTGGAGCATACTATTCTGATTTGTCTTTGAACAACAAGGGCGTGAAAATAAAGGAATTGATCCGATTATTTGTGTACGGAAAGTTTTTGGATCATCTCGTCACTGGCTGCATCTGCGTAGATGCCATAGGCGCTGATGAGTGTGCCTTTCATCTTGCCGTCTTTCGACTGGATCACATACAACACACTGGAATCATCCGGATCGGTATTGGCTTCAAATCGGTGATGGGCCACGATCTCGAATTCGGCAGGTGAGAGGTTTATTCCCGAGAGTCTGCACTGGATAGCATCAAAGGCAAGATGAAAATCAGTGACAAAGCCTTTTTGTTTCAGGTCGTTCACCGCATCTACCAGATTTTCGTATACCTGCATAAAATTTTGTTTCCTTAAAGTTACTGTTTTGCCGGTGATGAATAGAACAGAACTGATCAGGAATCAGAAAAACACTGATCAACGGCTTGCGCTTTCCGCAAGCCCATATCGATCACAGAACGGTCTGATCCCTACCTCATCCCGTATCCCATTGCTTGTCTGTTAAGAGATATCACCCCTATGAACCGTCAATATCCTGCCTGTGACCCGCCCTTTACAAGAGGCGGGTTATAGGCGGGTTATCTGCGGGTCATCGGCGGGTTATCCCTGAATCAATAGTGGATAATCAATGAGTTAGCATGCTTTCGCTGGCTTATGTAGACCGGTACAAGGCAGAGATCGTAATTAATGATTCATAATCAAATAGATAGGCAGCAGCTGGCCTGAGATCTGTCAGGTGAACGATCCCTTACTGCTGATCCTGTTCAGTTTGTTATGGGCTGTGTAAAATGAGAACGGGCCGTAAATCTTTCCATTTACGACCCGTTCTTACTATGAGAGGATCAACGGTTATTTTGTGGCCGGTGTGGTCACATATAACTCATTGAAGAGGAATTTGAATGTACCATGTGTCTGTGCACGGAAAGTGATCTCCGGACCAAAGGCGAACAGTTTACCCTGGCCCACATGGGCCACAAATGCGGCCACTCCGTCCTGCAGGTAGGATTGTCCCCAGGCCCAGCCACTGCGCAGGGGTTTGTTGGTAGAGAACCAGGCGATCGGTTTGACTATTCCTTTGGAACTGGCTTCAGGGGTGATCTTGAATACGGGACTGGCATCGAAATACACATCGGCCTGTGATGCCATGCCCCAGGCTGCCTGCTGGGTGGAGTCTACACTCACACGCAGGATACTTCCGGGGATATAATATTTTTCTGCGGCAAGTCTTTGTTCCTGTCCGTTCACCAGTTCCACCAGTGCATTACGAACCGGTACGCCTACATGGTAGGCCAGGTTGGTGCTGGAACCCATGGTCACGATCTGTCCGCCCTCTTCCAGGAACTTTTTCAGTTGCGGGATGGATCTTTCGGCTGTGATCCTGCCCAGACGGGCACGATATTCTTCCGGTATGTCCTCTGCACGGGGTGCGCCACCGCCAAAACCGCCTCTCATCGACGCACCTGCGCCTGGCAGGGCAGGGATGGCCCCGTCAACAAAAAGGATCACATCGTATTTGCTGCGCAGTCCACCGGTATCTATGTCTTTGGGATAGATCACGTCCACATCAAAGTGGAACTGTTCCATGATGTAGCGCATCCAGCCGGAAGGCATGGAGCCGCCATACATGTCCCACAAAGCGATACGCGATGCTTTGATCTTCTGTAATGTAGTGGCAGCAGGCTTTTTGGCCAGGGTCGTTACTTTTACGCCTGCGGAAGCGGCTGTTTTTTCCAGCAGGTTTTTGGCTTTGGCAGATGCGGGAACATAGAATGATCCGATGCTTGCATCGGGCTGTGCTTCCTGTAAACGGTATACGTTCAGGCCGGCTTTCAGCAGGTCATTGGCGGCTGTGAAAGACTGGTTGGCCTGCGCGGTCAGTACATATCCTGCCGCCGCAGTGCTGGGCATAGAACCTGGTACTGCCTGTAATTCGCCATAGGGTATGCGTTGAAAAGGACCGTCAAAATTCTCCTGGAACCGGTCGAATTGCACGCCCATGGTATAGGCCAGTGTCCAGCCGGCAGCATCATAAGGGGCCACGGGCGGACCTCCGGGGTATTGGAAATCGTTGGGGTGATCCTGTGGTTCGAACATATCCAGTACATGCGGGCGGAATGCCTGGTCTGTTTTTACGATATAGGAACCGGCAGGATATTGTTTTCCTTTTACGGTGAAAGCTTCTGTGGCTTTCTGTACCAGTACCCCTGTCCGGATCAGGGCATTCAGGAACCGGATGGCCGAACCCAGATCGGGTTGGTCTGCGGGTATGATATAGCCCCTGGCATCGCGCAGTGCGGGATTCTTGAAAACAGAATCAAAATATTTCACGGGTACCGTGCTCACGCCGCGTTGTGCAGCGGCTGCTTCGGTTTCGCTGGCGGCCGGACGCGGGTTGTTCCTCTGCTGATCGGCCTGGTAGAGCTGGTTGATCTCGGCCACCCGCTTGGGCGACAGTGTCCAGTAATCCTTTTGTCCGCGCTCGATCGAATTCCTGCCCATTTGATACATGTTGAACAGCAACTGGTCGCGGTTACGGCTGGCATAATCGAGAACGGCATAGTTCAGCGACACGGAATAATCGATCGACTGCCTGAAATACCATTTCTGGGGCACTACCGGGAAGGGTGTGTTGCCACTGGGGATCAGTCGCGACGGCACCAGCGGCACTTCAGAAGGGGTGGGGTTACCGATGATCTCGGTGAGCAGTCCCACCATGTTGTGGAAATAAGTGGTGGTACGCAATCCGCCGTTATACCAGGTAGAGAAATTGGAGCCACCGCGTTCCGTATAACCGGGTTTGCCCTCCACGTTCAGGCGGTTGCTCATGGCAGCGCCCAATGCGTCGAGACTGGTCACGATCACCGGATCGAATACATAGTTGAAGGGATCACGGTATGGCGCACCGGCCACCACGGATCCGGGAGGACCTGCCTGGTGGTGGTTATACATGACCTGTGGCAGCCACTCGATATACAGTTGACGGTTGATGTTCTGTGTTTCGCGCAGGTTCATCATGAAAAAGTCGCGGTTATTGTCGTGACCAGCATATTTCTCGTACAACCTTGGCACCTGGCTCAACGAGCGTTTTTCCGGAACGGGATTACGCATATACCAGTTGCTCACCAGTTCCTGGCCGTCGGGATTGGCGTGGGTGCAGAGAATGATCACATTGTCGAGGATACGTTTTGTTTCGGCATCGTTGCGGCTGGTCAGCTGGTACATGATCTCGATCAGCTGGTGGGCGCCCACGGTCTCTGTGGCGTGCAGGCCGCCATCGATCCAGACCACGGATTTACCTTCGGCGGCCAGTGCACGGGCCTGTTCGGCGGTAAGCCCTTCGGCATAGGCCAGTTTGCGCGAGATCTCCTTGTAGCGATCCAGTTTTTTCTGGTTCTCGGCCGATGTGATGATGAGCATGAACTGTGAGCGGCCTTCCTCAGTTTTGCCGATGTCCACCAGTTTGGCCCGGTCAGATGCGGCCGCCAGTTTTTTTACATAGGCTTCGGTCTGGGTGTACGTGGCAAGCTGGTAGTTGTCGCCAATGTTGAAGCCGAAATGTTCTTTGGGTGTGGGAATGTTTTGTGCGTGCAGCAGGCTGAAGCTACATAGGAGCAGCAACAGCAGGCCGATTTTTTTTCTCAGATGCATTACAGTTGTTTTGGAGGTTCAGATCCGTTTGGGCGGATGCAGGGAATTTCTTCCCATAAAAATATCCGTATATCCGTTCCCCAGAAAATAAATTGACAGGTGGAAGAAGATCGCTTTTTGCAGGATGAAGATGTCCTGCCTGTATACCATATAATATTATACCATTATTCCGGTCTGTGTCAATACCAGCTTAGGTTTCAGCTATCTTTCAAATATTACTGATTATCCTATAATGTATTTGCGTTATGTTACTTAAGTTAGCCTTGTGTGTGGCGTGATTTAAAAAGAAAATACCGCGGAGCCGTGAGTTGAAAACGAACATAAAAATAGAGTGCATAAAAAAAGACACAGAAAATCTGTATCTTTAGTTTTCTATTAATAGAAGCAACAAGGAGCCGCAATGGCTCGACTTGGGGCACCAATCCTAAGTTGTAAACCGCACTCTTTGAGCGGCGGGCGCCAATCCGCCGCTGCTTTTTTGAAGCGTTGGCTTTTCTTTTTTAATCACCGTGCGCTTATTTAACATAACGACTAATTATAGGTAGTTTTATTTCCTTGTCCGGTTATTGCGAATTATTACAGCCGCCCTTGCAACTACTGAGAGGCGTAATAATTCGCAATAACCGGACACCCGTGAGCGATAGCGAATACACTAAAGACAATAAAACTACCTATAATTAATATTATGTTAAACAGTGCACATAACTCATTGATTTCCAAGGATTTAAAAACGGCCAACGCTTCTGTTTAATATTATTTGTTTGGAAAGTTGGAAAGACTTAGCTTTGAACAAGAATAAAAAACTCCCGATGCGCTAACATCAGGAGAAAACCACCCGCGGTTTTTTTTGCCGCAACGCTATAAACGTTACGGTGTGAGCTCTGCAAGTTCCACAGACTTTAAACAATTTTAACCCGTATTTTTCAAAAGTACGGGTTTTTCTTTTAAAATACGGGAGTATTAGGCTCGTTTTCAACTCGCTTTGCTATTGGTTTTTAAAACCTTGTAAATCCATGAGTTCCCAGCATCGGGGCAATCGAACTGCTATCGCTAAACTTACGATTGCCCCTGCACACGGGCTACCTGTGTAACATAATATTGAGTTATAATTATTTTCCTTGTCTCTTTAGTTGGTTCGCTATCGCTCACGGGTGTCCGGTTATTGCGCCGATACCCGTTAAATCAGTAGTAAGCCTGTCGGCAACGGGTATCGGCGCAATAACCGGACAAGGCAAGGAAAACACTTATAACAAACCATTATGTTAAATGGCGCACAGCGAAATGGTTTGAAAAAAAAAGCCAACGCTTCTACTTTTGATTAGTGCGAGTAATGATTGTATTTAATTTTCAGAGTGTTGGTACGCGCAGATGTTCAAATGGAAATTTTTTGTTTACACTTTTTTAGGTAACGTCTTGTTTTGGTTTAAGAGTTTAGTCCTTTATTGGCTTTTATTGACACTTAACTCATGCTGGAGTTCAAAAAAAGATATTTCTAATTTATGTCATCCATCTATCAATAATGGCAATGTGATAGACTCTTTAATTAAAATGTATGAAAAAGGAGGCTTAAAAGACTTTGATTCAATCCGAATAAATAATGATGTTTATGTGGTTTGGGGTGATTCTTAATTATAAATTTCCCATTTTTCAGAACCTTTAGTTAATGTCAAAAATTTAATAGGTAAGCCAACACTTTCATCATGAAATGATATTTCTGACTTTATAGCTTTGATAATACTGGTTTTAATATTCAATGTATTATCAAGGCGTGGGATGTGGTCAGATGCTCCCAATATACTTATTGGGGAATCATTAGATATAAATTTTACCACAGGAATCCCATTAACTTCTGTTAGCTTAAAGAGATAAGTCGTCATAAAAGGATTATTTATAAATCCAAATATTGACACTTCTGCTATTTTGCCTGATTTTAAGTATCTATTGTAAATATCAGGAGCCGATTTCTTTAAATAATTAAGAGAACCAGTATATTGTTGAACTACCATTTTACAATAATTGTTCATTTTTTCAACTAAAGAGGCAACAGCGTTGGTGTTTATTGCTTTTATAGCTGTTTCGTGCAACATTTCATCTTGAGTACCGGATACAGCAAAAAAATATTTTCCTATTTTATGTATTTTTTCAATAGTTCTATACTCTTTAATTACTTTCCCGTTTTTTAATATATTAAATACCTGCCGACTATCTGCGGCGGCATAAATTGCAGTTGGTGTCAGTAATATTATTATGCAGGTTGCATACGAATTACTAACTGTAATGACCAATAAAAAAAACAGAACTATTTTTCTCATTTTTTGGCAGACTTATTATCAATACCTTAAATCTAAGCAAAAAGACCTGCTTCGGCTATCGCCTCAGTCGTTCCACGCTTTTTTTCTTTAAAACCTTTCTCCCTCCCCGCCCGTTTTTACGCTCCGCTGAAAATAAAAAACGGGCTACACAGCCCTAACCAAGTAACATAATATTGAGTTATAATTGTTTCCCTTTCTCTTTTAGTGGGTTCGCTATCGCTCACGGGTGTCCGGTTATTGCGATTTTATCCCTGATAATGCAGTTGAAGGAAAGAAAACAGGGATAAAATCGCAATAACCGGACAAGGAAAGGGGAACACTTATAACTAACTTTTATGTTAAATGGCGCACAGCGAAAAGATTTAAAAAAGGCCTACACTTCTATTTTTGATTATGAAGAAAGTAAGTTTGGCTTGTTTATAATAAAGTACTCCCCGTGATAATAACGCTAAAAGTTATTGTGCTGTTTACTCTTTTAATTTTAGAACTAACAAAACCAAAGAAATCAATAACGCTACGACAGCAAACGAAAAAGTGTACCAGTAAGTATTATACAGCCTCTGCGCATTAGCCAAATCAATTTTCTCTTTTCTTTCTTTTTCTTGTTCCTCTCGATATATCCTACCGAATCCTCCAGTTTCTTTAAAGTGTGCCGTTGAAATTGTACTTATAAAGTATCCATTCTTAACACCAGAAAATATATCACCTTCTGGGTCATAAGTGAGCAAAAGTATGTTTAGCAAGTCCATATTTTCTTGACTAAACCCATATCTCTGAATAACCTTAAACTGGGCCAATGTATCAGTCAGCCCAATTTCTATTGATAGGTCGACTATTAAATCCAAGTCTTTAGCCGACTGTTCGGTCAATCTAAGTATAGCCATGTAACTGGTTTTGATTGTCTCAAATCTAAGCGAAAAGGCTTGCTTCTCCTGCCGGCTCAGTCGTTCCACGTTTTTTTTCTTTATAACCTTTCTCCCGCCCAGCCCGGTTTTGCGCTCCGCTAAAAATAAAAAACGGGCTTCACAGCCCTAACCAAGTAACATAATAAGGATACAAGGAAAAATCACTATCATTGACCCAGTTATTTATCCTAAAACCACCACCATGCTCAAAAACACGATCTGTATCTGCTTTTTATTACTGTTCCTGGTTTCCTGTGCCACTGTAACCAGGCCGATGACCAACGCACCGGCCAAACCCACCACCGCACCGGTAGCTGCCACCACCAGTAATTGAATGCGATAACGGGGCATTTGCCAATGCGATAGCCTCTTCTTAAGATACTACCATAAAAAAACGCCGGCTTTTGGCCAGCGTTTTTTTATGTAATGAGGTTATTATACTTAGTATTTACCGTGTAAAGCATCAAATTCCTTGTACTTGGCTTCGAAGGCATCGAAAGCTTTGGGGTCCTTACCACGTACTTTGTCGCGCTTATAGGCGTACAGATTGGCCAGGAAGTCAACGGTCTTGTTGATCACGCTCTTCTCGGTATTGTTGCGGGTGCTCTTGTCCTTCAGGATCACATAGGCTTTCTCCAGCCATTCCAGCGACAGGTTCAGGTTCTCGTTCAGGGGCTTCTCAATATCGGCATTGGCCTTGCGGATCGGGTCCAGTTTGGCTTTCAGGGCCGCTTCAGCTGCTGCTTTTTTCTTGGGATCCTTTTCCTGTGGCCTGTCGGCGTTGATGCCCTGCATGGTACGGATGTTCTGTGCATAGGCATCATCGTACTCGCCATAGATATTGTAGTATACCACGCCTACGTTGAATGCGGCAATGGCGTTCTGGTTGTTCTTGGCATATGCTTTCTTGTAAGCATCCACCGCTTTCTGGTTGTAGAATTTTTCAGCGGCGCTGTCGAGGCTCTTGTCCTTGTGGTGTGCGTTCACGAAGATATCGGCGAACTGCAGGTATTTGACCTCGCTCAGAGTGCCTGCTGCATCTTCCTTATCGTACAGGGCGGTCTTTTCGGCCAGGGTCAGGTTCTGGTCCATGTAGTCGATCTCGAACTCATCCCAGGCAAAGGCAGGATACAATTTACGGCCCAATGCCACGTATTTCTTGAACAGTTCCTCATTCTTTACAGTGGTATAGTGACTGGCCAGGAACTTATAGATATCGATATACATCTCGCCTCCTACCTCTGCATCGGCCAGGCGGCTGTAGTATTTGGCCGCATCGTCGGGTTTAGAGGCATTCTGGTATGCATATGCCAGGTACAGGATCGATGTGGTATCGAAAGCGATGGTGGCATTGCTCCATTTGTTCTGGAAGATATAGTCGCTGTATTCTACGGCATATTTGAAACTGCCGGCGGCATCATCCCATTTTTTGTCGTTGAACAGTTTTACACCATTGGCGTAAGAAGTGGCGTACATATCAAAAAAGCCCTCTGCTCCTTTTTCTTTTACCTGTGCAAAAGCAGGATCGGCAGTTTTGTATGCTTTGAATGCCTCATCTGCGGTGGTGATTGCTGTCGGGTACTTGGTGCGCAGGTTGGCATCCTTGTACACGGCTGCATACACTTTTGCCTTCCAGTACAGGGCTTCCGGTTTGGCATTCTGTTTGGCATCGGCCATCACCTTATCTACTTCTGTCTTGGCATCTTCCATCTTGTTGATCAGGTAAGCTGTCTGCACTTTTTTCAGGTCTTGCGCCTGAACCATCTGCAGGCTTGCTGCAACCAGGGCAAGTAATAAGAACTTCTTCATATTAAGCGGGGTTTATTATTGATTTTCAGTAGTATTATCGTTGTTATCTTCTGTTTTATTTTCGGTGGAATCCATGTTTTCTGCTCCCTGATCTTCCGGGTTAACGGTTTCTTCCTCCTGTTCTTCTATCTGTGAAATAGCGGCGATCTCATCCCCTTCATCCAGCCTGATCAGGGTAACACCCTGGGTGGCTCTGCCCGCTTCGCGAATATCCTGGATACCGGTACGGATGGTAATGCCCGACTTACAGGTGATGATCAGGTCTTCTTTCTCCGTTACATACAAAATGCCTACCAAACTACCGGTTTTCTCCGTCACATTGATGGTTTTAACACCTTTACCACCCCGGTTGGTGATGCGGTATTCATCCACCACGGTACGTTTACCGAAGCCTTTTTCGCTAACCACCAGTATGGTATGGGTAGGATCGTCCTTGTGTATGCAGATCATGCCTACTACTTCATCGTTCTGATCGTCCACTTCAATACCGGCTACCCCGATGGCTCCCCTGCCCGTAGGCCTTACTTTCTCTTCGGGGAAACGGATGGCACGGCCGCTCTTCACGGCCATCATGATCTCCTGGTTACCATCGGTCAAACGGGCCGATAACAGCTCATCCCCTTCATTTACGGTGATGGCGATGATACCATTGGCACGCGGGCGACTGAAGTCTTCCAGTGAGGTCTTCTTGATGATGCCTTTGCGTGTACAAAGTACAACATAATGGTCCTGTACATATTCCTTGTCGTCCAGTTTCTTCACATCGATGATGGCTTTCACCTTATCATCTGCGGGCAACTGTATCAGGTTCTGTATGGCCCTTCCCTTGCTTTGTTTTTCTCCTTCGGGGATCTCGTATACACGCAACCAGAAACAGCGTCCTTTTTCGGTGAAGAACATCATGGTACCGTGGGTAGAAGCCACGAACAGGTGTTCCACATAATCTTCTTCGCGTGTTTTGGTACCTACGGCTCCCCTGCCGCCGCGGCGTTGCTGGCGGTATTCGGTAGCGGATGTACGTTTGATGTATCCGAGGTGCGAAATGGTGATCACCACGTCTTCGTCCTCGATCAGGTCCTCGATCCGCATTTCGTCTGCCAGGTACTGGATCTCTGTCTTACGCGCATCGCCGAACTTCTCCTTCACTTCGATCAGTTCTTTTTTGATGAGCTCGTAACGCATGTCTTCGCTGGCCAGCAGTTCTTTCAGGTATTTGATGGTGTTGATCAGGCTGTTGAATTCTTCCACGATCTTATCGCGCTCCATACCTGTCAAACGTTGTAAACGCAGTTCCAGGATGGCTTTGGCCTGTGCTTCCGACAGGCCGTCTTCCTGTTGGTACAGGTTGTTGGTGATATCAGAGAACAAGGCCCTGTTGAGAACCCATTTTTCTTCACGGCTCTTATTGATCAGGTTCTCTTTGGCGTCATCCGGCGTGCGGCTGGCACGGATCAGGGCGATCACTTCGTCCAGGTGATCCAGTGCTTTCAGGTAACCTTCCAGTATATGGGCGCGCTCTTCAGCTTTGCGCAGGTCGAACCTGGCGCGGCGGATCACCACTTCCATCCGGAACTCGATGAATTCGGCGATCAGATCCTTCAGGTTCATCACCCGGGGTCTGCCTTTGCTGATGGCTACGTTATTGATACCGTAACTGGTCTGCAGTTCGGTGAATTTATACAGTTGGTTGATGATGACCTGTGCCACCACATCACGCTTCAGGTCCAGTACGATACGCGTTCCTTCGCGCATGTTACTTTCGTTGTTCACGTGGGCGATGCCCTCGATGGTCTTATCGTTCACCAGTTGCCCGATACGGTCGGTCAACTGGTCGCGGTTCACCTGGTAAGGTACTTCGGTGATGATGATCTGTTCGCGTCCGCTGGTCTTGGTATCCACATGCACTTTACCGCGCAGCACTACCCTTCCGCGTCCGGTGAGCAATCCCTGGCGAACCCCTTCCATACCGTAGATGATACCACCGGTCGGAAAGTCGGGTGCTTTTACGTAGTTGATCAGTTCTTCTACCGGGATCTCGCGGTTGTCCACATAGGCCACGCAACCATCCACCACTTCGCTCAGGTTATGGGGCATCATGTTAGTTGCCATACCTACGGCGATACCTGATGAACCATTGACCAGCAGTTGCGGGATACGGGTGGGCAGTACGGAAGGCTCCTGCAGCGAATCGTCGAAGTTCAGCTGGAAATCGACCGTTTCTTTTTCGATATCATCCAGCATGGCTTCGGACAAACGTTGCAGACGTGCTTCTGTATAACGCATGGCTGCCGGCGGGTCGCCATCCTGGTTACCAAAGTTACCCTGGCCATCTACCAGTGTGTAACGCATGGTCCAGTCCTGGGCCATACGCACCAGGGTATCATAGATGGAGGAGTCGCCGTGCGGGTGGTATTTACCCATCACTTCCCCCACGATACGGGCCGATTTTTTATAGGGTTTGTTGCTGTTGTTGCCCAGTTCGTTCATGGCGTAGAGCACGCGGCGGTGAACGGGTTTGAATCCGTCCCGTACATCGGGCAGGGCTCGGCCAACGATCACCGACATCGAATAGTCGATGTAAGCGGTCTTCATTTGCTCTTCGATATTCACCTGAATAATCCGGTCGTTATCATTGGTTTTTTCCGGTGGTAACAGATTGTCTTCCATGTGTGTGATTCCGTGAGATTTTAGTTCTTTGACAGGTTGCTAAACAGCCCTGTTTACAGGTTGGCGAAGATACTTTTTTTAAGGGGGAAAAGGGGCCAAAAACAGCTCTTTTTTAAGGGGTTTTATCCACAGTTGTGAACTCGGGCCGCTGGCAGGATCGGGGTGTTATCAGCCGTCTGGCAGAAGGCATGCAAAAAGGGTTTCCTTTTGCCGGAAACCCTTGTCTGTATTGAATTCTATGCGTTGGTCTCAGTTCACCCGCTTGATGCTTCCTCCACCGCTTTTGCTGGTATGGGAAGTGGCGGATCCTTTGTAATACACATCGCTGCCTCCGCTGGCATTGGCCTGCAGCTCTTTGTTGGCGGTAATACGCACATCACTGCCCCCGCTGGATTCGATGGAACAGGTATTGGATACCAGTTCAAAACCATGCACATCACTGCCTCCGCTGGCAGTGATCGAGAGCTTATCCGCCTTTCCGGATAGATAGGCATCGGAACCGCCGCTGGCAGCTAATTTTAACTCACCGGCATCCAGTTTACCCCGAAAATCGGAACCTCCTGAAAGGGCCAGTGAGAGTTTCTCTGTGGTCAGCTGGTCCTCTATATACACATCCGATCCACCTGAAGCTGAGAGCCCTTCCAGTTTCTTCACCGTCACATAGGCTTTCAGTTTTCGGTTGCCAAACCAGTTCAGTCGCCAGGTGCCTTCCTGGTTAAAGTTGATCTTCAATACACCATTCACCACTTCGGTGCGAATGCGGTCGCGGAAATCGTTGGTGGAAGCACTTACCACAACAGCCTCCTCATTGCCCTGGCTAAGGTAGAGGTCTACCCCATCGGCTATCTCAATGGCGTGGAAAGGGCCCACATTGCGCACAGTGGCATTGGCATCGTGCACCGTTTTTTGTGCAGATGCAGCCAGCGTTGTGAGCAATAAAAAGAAGCAAACTATTTTTTTCATGAGGATGATTTGTTTTGTAACGGATACTCCGAAAAAATGTTACAGTCTCCTTTCAGGAAACTTCATTTTGCCGGTAAGGAAAGATAGGGAGAACTTTTTACGGTTGAAATACGGTGATCGACCATGACCGGTTTTTGTGGTAAGGAATGCGGACGTGAATACTCAGTATCTTTACAGATTATGAAACAGCTCCTCCTCTTTGGCGCCGGCAAGTCGGCAACCGTACTGATCGATTACCTGAAACAGACCGCTACCCAGAAACAATGGCAGGTAACCGTTGCGGATGTGAACCTGGCAGCCGTACAGGCCAAAGTGGGCGATCATGCCTGGGTGAAAGCCGTGGGTGTTTCGATTGATGATGCCACTGCCAGGCAGGCATTGATCCGGCAGGCTGATGTGGTGATCTCTTTACTGCCTCCTGCCCTGCACTATACGGTAGCGCTGGATTGCCTGGCATTTGGCAAACACCTGCTTACGGCATCGTATGTGGATGACAAGATCCGGGCACTGGCCGCAGAGATCCAGGAAAAACAGATCCTGTTCCTTTGTGAGATGGGACTTGACCCGGGCATCGATCATATGAGTGCCATGCAACTGATCCACCGGATCCAGGCCAAGGGCGGACAGATCGAATCCTTCCTTTCGCATTGCGGCGGACTGGTGGCTCCTGAGAGTGATACCAACCCCTGGCACTATAAGATCAGTTGGAACCCCAGGAATGTGGTGCTGGCTGGTAAAGCGGGAGCCATCTACAAAGAAGATACGGCAGTGCAGCGCAGGACCTACGAAGAGGTATTTACCGGCTGTGGCGAAGTGACCATTCAAGGCCTGGGCAGATTGGCCTATTACCCCAACAGGGATTCCCTGAGTTACATACCTACCTACGGACTGGAAAATGTCGCCACTTTCAAACGCACCACCTTACGTTACCCGGATTTCTGTACGGGCTGGAAACAGGTGATTGACCTGGGTCTAACGGATGAAACGGATTCCGTGGCTACCGATGGACTGAGCATAGCAGAATTCCTGCAGCAGCGTTGCCAGGACAGGAAGATCCGCTTTGAGGAGATGACTCCGTTATTGCAGGAACAGTTCCTTTTCCTTGGCTGGAACGACGATACCCTTATCAACAAAGGTCATTGCTGTTCTGCAGATGTGTTACAGTTCATCCTGGAAAAACAATGGGTATTGTTACCGGGCGACAAGGACCTGGTGGTGATGCTGCACGAACTGGGTTATGAAATGGATGGCGCTCATTACCAGATAAGCAGCAGCCTTGTGGTGACCGGTGAAGACCATATCCGCACCGCCATGGCTAAAACTGTGGGCCTGCCGCTGGGCATTGCCGCCACTTTATTGCTCGAAGGAAAGATCCGGGAAACAGGACTGCATATCCCCATCATCCCGGCCATCTATGAACCGGTACTGCAGAAACTGCAGGAGCAGGGGATCGTTTTCAGGGAAACAGCTGGATGAAAATAAGGTACAAGGATCAAGGAACAAGTATCAAGAATCAAGGAACAAGCATCCAGTATCAAGGATAAAGTATCAAGTATCCAGCATCCCGCCGCTTATTTCTTTTTGTTCTTTTGCGACTTGTTCTTCGGTTTGGCTTTTTTCTCTTCGTCCCCGCCGGCATTGATGACCCATTCGTAATCGAGCTGCCTTTTTTCGAGATTGGCTGCCACTACGCGGATGAAGACCTTATCGCCCATGCGAAAAGTTCTGCCGCTGCGTCTGCCTACCAGACTGTAATCGCCATCTACGTGGCGGAAATCATCATAATCTGAGAGACTGATGATGCTCACCAATCCTTCGCATTTATGCGCCACCGTCTCTACCCAGAAACCGAAGCTGGCAACACCGCTTACGACGCCTTCGAACACTTCGCCGATATGGTCGCGCAGGAATTCTACCTGTTTGTATTTATTGCCGGCCCGTTCGCATTCCATGGCCGCCCGTTCGCGTTCGCTGCTGTGTTTGCATTTCTCCTCCATCTTCTTATCGGTCTGCGGCTGGTCGTTCAGGATGGACTCCAGCACCCGGTGTACCAGTACATCAGGATAACGGCGTATGGGTGAGGTAAAATGGCAGTAGTATTCGAATGCCAGCCCGTAGTGGCCAATATTCTCCGTTGTATAGATGGCTTTGGCCATGGTGCGGATACCCAGCTGTTCCAGCACATGCTGTTCGGGTTTGCCTTCCGCATCTTTTAGCATGGAATTGAAGCTGTGCGCAATGGCCTGTGGTGAGGAAGTATCAAAACTATGCCCGTGTTTTTTGGCGAAAATGATGAAGGGGGCCAGTTTCTCTTCATCTGGCCTGTCGTGCACCCGGTATGGGAATGGCAGGGGTTTCTTGTTGATCTTGAGTTTGGCCACATTCTCGGCAACGGTTCTGTTGGCCAGCAGCATGAACTCTTCGATCAGCTGATGTGATTCCTTGCTTTCCTTCACCACCACTGCAATGGGTTTCCCTTTCTCATCCAGTTTGAAGCGCACTTCCTGTGAGGAAAAATTGATGGCCCCTTTGCTGAATCGTTTCTTGCGCAGTTGCTGGGCTATATCGTTCAACAACAGGATCTCATTTTCGTGTTTGCCTTTCCGGGTCTCGATGATCTGTTGCACATCTTCATATGCATACCGATGGTCTGAATGGATCACGGTTTTTCCTAGCCAGTACTGTTTCACTTCGCCTTTCCCGTTCATCTGGAAAATGGCCGAGAAAGTGAACTTGTCCTCATGAGGACGCAGTGAGCAGAGCTCGTTCGAGATCCTTTCGGGTAACATCGGGTTAACGCGGTCTGGCAGATAAACGGAAGTGGCGCGTTTATAGGCTTCCAGGTCCAGTTCGGTATCGGGGTGCACATAATAACTCACATCGGCAATATGCACACCGATCTCATACAGGCCGTTATGGAGCGTACGGATGGAGAGCGCATCGTCAAAATCTTTGGCGTCTGCCGGGTCAATGGTGAAGGTGAGTATGTCGCGACAGTCCTTTCTTTTTTTGATCTCTTCGCTATCGAGTACATCGGGCAGGCGCTCCGATTCCTCCAGCACGTCTTCGGGAAAGAACAGCGGGAATCCGGCTTGTGCCAGCAGTTCTTTCATGGCCGCATCGTTCTCGTCTTCCGGCTGCATAATGCTCACTACCGTGCCAACGGGTTTCTTATCGTCCTTGTCCCATTTCAGTAAACGTGCCACTACCCTGTCGCGATTCTTTGCCCCGTTCAGTTCTGCCAGGGGTATGAACAGGTCGGGCATGGGTTTATCGGTATCCGGAACAAAAAAAGCATAGTTGGTGGATAACTGTATGTGCCCGATGAACTCTGTCTGCTTGCGTGTGACCACTTCGGTGATCTTTCCTTCTTTTTTACCGGTACGGGTGTTCTCCTTGAACACTTTTACCCGAACGGTATCGCCGTTCAGTGCCGTGTTGAAATCGCCCGGGCGGACCAGCACATCGCCTTCGGTATTCTCAACGATCACGTAGCCCATTCCTGAACGGGTCACTTCCAGTTTCCCTTTTAAGAGAAGCTGGGCTGCAGGTTTGCCCTTTGATTTGGACCTGGTCTTTGTTTTTTTCTTACTCATGTTGCTGGATTGAAGTGGAAGTTCGTAATAAAATCCGTCACCAGTTCATTGAATTGTGGCCCTTCATCAAATAAAAAATAGTGGCGTATGGGTAATACATACAGGGGCAATGTGGCCAGTTCTTCCGTGAATTTGACCAGTCTTACCGCATCTTTCTCCGTGGTAAGGATCATTTTATCCTTGGCATGTATGTCGTTGAATTTCTCTTTGATCTCTTTCAGGTCATCAATGGTGAAAATGTGGTGATCTGAATAGTCCTGCTGGTAATAGGCATGTGTCTTGGCCAGCAGGTATTCTTTCAGGGGTTTGGGATTGGCGATGCCGCATACCAGTAACACTTCGTCCCTTGGCGTGATGAGCCACTCATCTGTCCTGTCAGTGATGTGGTAAGGCGTTCCGTATTCAATGGTGGTGAAAAATACTTTTTGTTTTGCTTCCGGTTTCAGGCTGCGGATGATCTTCTGTTTGGCTTCGGCCGAAAGGTTATAGGGGCATTTGGTGACAACGATCACATCGGCTCGTTTGGCAGATGACCACTGGTCGCGCAAATCGCCTGTGGGCAGGAAAAAATCCTGTGGGTACAGGTTGCTGTAGTCCGTAAGCAGGATGTTGAGACCTGCTTTCACCACCCGGTGCTGGAAGGCATCGTCCAGGATGATGGCCTGCAGGTCGGGCACGTCCTGCAGCAGGTGCGGGATACCCACGATCCTTTCTTCACAGGATGCTACCGCCACATTGGGGTATTTGTTGTGAAAGAGCATGGGCTCATCCCCTATCTCGAGGGCGGTCGTTACACGGTTGGCGAGCACATACCCTTTGGTCTTTCGTTTGTAGCCCCTGCTCAGGGTTCCGGTCTTGTATCTTTTCTCCAACAGTTCCACCAGGTATTCCACCATGGGCGATTTGCCCGTGCCACCTACCGATAGGTTACCCACACAGATCAGCGGGAAATTGAATTCCGCGGACTTGAGGTAACCTTTGTCGAATAACCAGTTACGTATGACCACCACCAACCCGTAGATCAGTGAAAAGGGCAATAACAGGATGCGGAAAGACTTCAGGAAGAACGCGTTAAAATTCATAGGTCTGCTGCGGCGTGATACAATACGATAAAGGTACATCAAAATGCCCGGTGTCGCTGATCTGTTCGATGGGATCGAAATATGAGAAGCCGATCTTAACAATATCTTCTCTGCAGAGAGCGAGGAACCTGTCGTAGTAGCCTTTCCCATAGCCTACCCGGTAGCCTTGGGTATCGCAGACCAATAATGGCACCAGTACCAGGTCGATCTCTTCCGGTTGCAATATTTCGCCTTCTTTGGGTTCGGTGATGCCCAGTGTATTGGTTTTGTAAACGGTGTCTTCATTGATAGCGATGGCCGTCATTTCGCAGGTGCGGGTATTGGTGAGCGGGTAGGCCAGCACCAGGTTGGGCACCATATGCCGCAGGTAACCCGAAAAAAGATGTGTGTTGGGTTCTGCCTGTCCGGATAAGGGCCAGTAAGATAATACAGTATAAATACCCGAAAAATCGAACTGCTGGAATTGTAATAACAACAGGTCATCGAACCGCAGTCGTGACCGCGGATCGAGGCTGGCCCTTTTTTCCTTATAGATCTGTCTGAGTGTTTCTTTGTTCATGGTCAGTGAGCAAAGGTACCGGTTAAAACGGGTTTCAGGCGTTGCGCCTGTTCCCGTATGGTAGCTGCATTGATGACGGACAGGTGCGGGACACGGCCCAGCGACGGATAACCCGACCAGCCTACGATCTCGTCATCGTAATACAGGTAATCGTCCATGAAGATCCAGCCAGCCACAGGGATATTGTGGTGGCGGCACCAGGCAGCGGTCAGCAGGGAATGATTGATACTGCCGAGATAATTGCGGCTTACCAGGATCAGTTTTGCCTGCAGGGTCCTGATGAGGTCGGCCACGGTATGTTGCGGAGACAAGGGCACCAGTAATCCACCTGCCCCTTCAATGATCAGTTGGCGGTTCGGTTGTTCCGCCTGGATCCGCTTTGCCTCTGCCGCAATGGAATCGATATCAATGGTAACCTGGTCGATCCTTGCCGCGATATGCGGTGAAGCCGGTGTGGTCAGGCGGTAGACTTCGGGGTGTATCTGCGACCGGTGATTACTGAGCAGGGAACGGACCCGCATGGCATCGGTGCCATCCTCCAGTCCTGCCTGTACGGGTTTCCAGTAATCTGCTTCCAGCGCCTCGGTCACGATGGCCGCTACCAGTGTTTTACCTACATCGGTTCCAATGCCTGTGATAAATATGGGAGAATGCATGGGTTGTTTTTTTGTGAGAAATGGTTGCTGGCGACCGATAGCGTATGCTGATCCGGGTATACGCTCCTCTTCATCTATCGACCAACAACTATTCCCCGCTGACGAAAAATGAGAATAAGGTAGTGCCGTAATTGCGAACAAAACTGAAGCCGGCAAAGTTCTCGTATTGGTTGCGTGGGGTATGTTCCAGCACAAAAAAGCCGCCGGGCCGGATCATCTTTTTTGCCACAATGATCTTGGGCAGTTCATCGATAGTGCCCAGCGCATAGGGCGGGCCTGCAAAGATGAAGTCGAAGGATTCGGAACAGCTGTTCAGGTATGCGAACACATCCATCTTCAGGATCTTTACGTTTTCCGCTCCCAGCAGGTTCATATTTTTTGTGATGAAAGCATGCATGATATTGTCCTTCTCCACGATCGTCATATCAGCCGCGCCCCTTGATGCCAGTTCGTAACTGATGCAGCCGGTTCCGCCGAACAGGTCCAGTGTTTTGATGCCTGTAAAATCCATCCGGTTCTGCAGTATATTGAATAGACCTTCCTTGGCGATATCGGTAGTGGGTCTTGTGTGGGGCATTTTTGCCGGCGGATGAATTCTTCTGCCTCCCCATTTGCCGGAAATGATCCTCATACAACCAGTTTATAAAAAGGGGTAAAATAATGTAAGGGATGTGCGCCCGCTGTTTTGAAGATGCCATCCGGTTCTGTTGATTCAAAACTGATCAGACCGAACAGAGACTGCAATTGTTTGTGCAGTTCCGAACCTGTATCGAATTTTCCGCTAAGCTCCAGATGTGATCTTTTTGGATCGAGTGAGAACTGGCGGCTCAGGTTGGCCAAATGGTACAGGGCATCTTCCTGGGTTTCGCTGGCAAAGGACTGCACCAGTTGTAACTGCCCGTCCTTCACTACCGCTGCAACAAAATGTTTTTCGTAGAGCAATACTTTGATAAAATGCTCCGGCAGGTCTTTTGCGGCAAGCACATGCTGTACCAATACGGAATAGATATGGTGTGGCTTGTTCAACAGGAAATAACGGTTCACCTGTTCCAGTATCGTCTTTTTGATGCGGTATACGTTGACCATGGGCGTTTCCCCGACAAGGGTGTCGTACCTGATCTCGTGACGGTCGCTTTCTCCATAGACCAATCCAAGCATATCTTCTGCGGCACCGGCACTGAACAGGTGTTGGGGAACCAGCAGGGCCTCTTCAAAATTGTAATAACAATGGATATCACGATAGGTACGGTTCAGGAAAAGCGATTGGGACTTAATCTGGTGAAAGATATCATTCCATTCGGCAGCCGGCTGCTCGATGGTGAATATTTCCAGCGCTTCCACTTCCCCGGAAACAGCTCCCTTTACCAGGCAGGCGATATGCGATGTGCAGACCTCCAGCACCAGCTGGTCCGCATCGGAATGTGATGCGCCCGTGATATCGTTGTAATAACTGATGGTTCTGCTGGTCATGAAATTGAATTACACTGCAATGATATAAAAAAAGCCTTAGGCCGTAAAAGGCGAAACAGTAAAACTGCAAAATAGTAGCTTTGCGCCACATTATGGGAAAAGCCTTACAAGAGATCAACCTGCAGGTGAATACGAGCAACCGGCAAATACTGGGTATCGCGCTTCCCATTACGGCCGCGATCATTGTTCCGCAGATCAATTTCATCACCAACAATATTTTCCTGGGCGGTCTCGGACAAAAAGAGCTGGCTCTGGCCGGCATTACCGGTGTGTACTACCTGATCTTTGCGGTGATGGGACATGGCCTCAACAACGGTCTGCAGGCATTGATCTCGCGCCGTGCCGGTGAGAACCGCATTGATGCCATCGGTAACCTTTTCTCGCAGGGACTGCGTGTGGCCATGGTGTTCGCATTGATCGGTATGCTGCTTACCTGGTTCATCGCCCCTACCGTATTGGGCTGGTCGCTGCACGATGCGGAGAGCGTGCAGATCTGCGTTCGTTTCCTGAACATCCGCATCCTGGGGCTGCCCTTCCTGTACCTGTACCAGATGCGTAATGCTTTGCTGGTAGGTACCAATAACAGTAAATACCTCATCATCGGAACGGCAACGGAAGCCCTTACCAATATCTTCTTTGACTATTCACTGATCTATGGAAAATTCGGTATGCCGCAACTGGGTTTTGATGGTGCCGCTTATGCATCGATCATTTCTGAGTTCGCGGGCTTGCTGGTCATTTTCATCGTAATCCGCTGGAATGGCGTTGCCAAACAATTACACCTGTTCCGCAACTGGGCCTATGATGCTTCGAATGTGAAACTCATTATCAATCAGTCGTACCCGTTGATCCTGCAACATGGGATCAGTGTAATCAGCTGGGAATTCTTTTATATCCTGATCGAACACCATGGTGAACGCGACCTGGCTGTATCGAATACCATGCGGAATATCTTCGGCTTCTTTGGTTGTTTTACCTGGGCTTTTGCTGCCACGGCCAATACCATGGTCAGTAATGTGATCGGCCAGAACCGGGAGCATCATGTGAAGGAACTCATTTACCGCATCATGTCCTGGAGCCTTGGTTTTGCATTGCTGGTATGTTTGTTCCTGAATATTTTTCCGCATTTATTCCTGTCTATGTACGGACAGGGAGATGATTTTATTGCAGCTGCCATACCTGTTTTGCGTGTGGTGTCAAGTGCATTGGTGCTGATGTCCATCGCCGTTGTATGGATGAATGCGGTTACAGGTACCGGGAATTCCAAAATGAACCTGTTGTCTGAAATAGCTGCCATTACCTTTTATTGCATCTACGTGTATATCGTACTGGAGAAATTACAACTTCCTATTGCATGGGGTTGGGCCAGTGAATGGATCTACTGGTCAACCATCTTTATTCCGTCTTATTGGTATATGCAAAGTGGTCGCTGGAAAGATACGCGAATCTGATCTTTGGTATGATAATTGGAGCTCATCCGGAAAACCAATTACCATGAAAAAATTATGTTTAGTACTCGCCTCGTTTTGTGTTGTGTATGCTGCTGAGGCTCAGTTCAGTACCGGTCAGCGAATGATCGGCGGACAGTTGTCTGTGGGATATAGTAATACGGATTTCAATACCACCCCTATCATAAAACAGAACAATAGTTCTGTTAGCATCTCTCCTATTTTTTCCAAATTCAGCAGTCCCACAAGGATTAATGGTTTCGGCTTACAATACAGTTATCAGCATCAGAGAACCGGCATTGGCAGTCCTTCGGAGCAGACCTACAATTCGCATCTGATCGGTGCTTTCGTATCGCAGACACATTTGCAACCACTGGCCAAAAAATTGTATTTCACCTTGTCAGGAACCGTAGGTGCCAACTATCAGTTCCAGAAAACCAGCAACACGAGTTCGCCTGCTACGACCGATACCAAGGGTGTAAATGTATATCTCCGCGGCGGCATCGGATTATTGTACCAGTTGAACCAGCGCTTTGTACTGAGTACACAATTGAACAATCTGGTAAGTCTTGAGTTCGGTCACGGTAAGACCACTAACTTCAATGGTACTACCTCTGTCAACAGTACCAGCAACCAGGTTGGTTTCTCAACCGGCCTGAATGGTTTTTCTCTGAATTCGATTGGTATCGGAGTCAGTTATCTGTTGAAATAAGATGTGTCTAAACAAGGAACAGATGAATGACTCCCATTCATCATTCATCTGTTCCTTGTTCCTCTGTTCAACATTACCTACCCTTTGAGTTGGGTTACCAGGTCAATATACTGCTGCATGGCAGACTCTTTAGAAGTGCCGGCCAGTTTGGACCAGGCTTCGTGTTTGAACTTGGCCACAAAGTCAAATGGATTTGAGGGGCCGCTTTCTGTGTTATCCCCTTCAGTAGCCTGTTTGTAGAGCGAATACAGTTTCAGTAAAGTTTCATTATCGGGTTTTTCAGAAAGCAGTTTACTGTTGGCTACGGCCTGTTCAAATAGTTGCTGGAGTTCCATGGTAATTAAAAATTTAAAATGAAAAATTCAAAATGGGAATACCGGTATGCAGTTATTGCATTGACTCCAGTAGTTTAGTTCCTTCTGCTTTGCTGGATATGTCATCGGTGCTTCGGGTAGGCAGTTTTATCAGGCGGTTCAACACTTCTATGGCCTGTGCCGGTCTGCGGTTGTCTTTATAGGCTTTGGCCAGATCCAGGTAATTGCTCACAAAATAAGGTTCCAGTGATTTGCATTTTTCCATATACGTGATGGCATCATCCAGGTTGCCTTCGGGTAAACCGCCATAGAACAGCTTCACGGCTATTTTTTTGACGCCCGACAGGTTGGCCATTTCATAATGCCATTTGCCCAGGGTATAGTTGGCCCTTGCATGATTGGGGTTGATGGACAATGCGCGGTCGGCGTACTTTTTTACATCCTTCACATAAGCTACGATTTTTTTGTTTTCTGTTTCCACATCCGTCATTTTTCCGGATGCCATCGACATGGCATAAGATGCATCCGCCTGGTTGCTGTCGGCCATAAACGCCCGGTTGGCAAAAGACAAAGCTGACTCGTAATACAGGCGTTTGCTGTTCTTATCGGTTTGCCGGTTGCCCAGGGATACATTCAGCTCGGCCGCTTTGACCAGGGCTTTCAGTTGCACCGGGTTCTGCAGCAATACCTGTTTGTATTTTTCCAGCGCTTCCGGTTCTTTGAGTTGTTTCTCAAGATTGTCCGCCTCTTTCAACAGCACATTGATATCCTGTGCACCGGCGGTGAACATCAACAGGGAACCGATAAGGATGACCAGGTATTTCATGGGTACGATGGATTATAATTCTTTTCTTGTGATCGCAAAACTTACCCCTACACTGCCCTCTATCTGTTGGATGGGCGGGTGTTTTTTCCGGATAGAGATGTCAACTTCTTCGGCCAGCGGGAATTTCTTCAGTATTCCGATCGCGATCTCGGTGATCACGGTCTCCAGTAAGGGCGTGGCCTGTGCCATCCTTGTCCTTACCAGTTCATACACGGCCACATAATCGATGCTCTCTGATAAATGCTGTACGGGTAATTTTTCGGGTTGGTACCGGATGGTGAGATCCAATTCGAACCAATTACCCAATATTTTTTCCTCCGCATAGATGCCATGATGTGCAAACAGCTGAAGTTGATGAAGATGGATCGATAACATGATGCGTTTTGAGATCCGGGGCTTGCTGACGGGAACCTATCGGCACTCAACAGCAAACCCCGGTAATGACAGATCAGGCGAGCCCTTTGGCACTTAAGTAACGCTCAGCGTCCAGCGCGGCCATACAGCCACTGCCGGCAGCGGTAACTGCCTGGCGGTAGTTCTTGTCCTGCACATCGCCTGCGGCAAATACCCCTTCCAGGTTGGTCTTGGTAGTACCGGGTTCGGTGAGGATATAACCGGTCTCGTCCATTTTGATATAGTCCTTGAAGATATCGCTATTGGGTTTGTGACCGATGGCCACAAAAAAACCGCTTACAGGGATCACCTGTGTTTCCTGTGTTTGATTGTTCCTGATGCGGACCGCTTCTGTTTTATGTTCGCCCAGGATCTCTTCGGTATCGGTGTTCCAGTATACCTTGATGTTCGGGGTGTTCAGCACCCTGTCCTGCATCACTTTACTGGCACGCATTTTATCTTTCCGGATGAACATGTGAACGGTGGTACAGAGTTTGGAGAGATAGATCGCTTCTTCTGCAGCGGTATCTCCTGCACCAACAATGGCCACTTCCTTGCCCCGGAAGAAAAAGCCATCACATACGGCACAGGCACTTACGCCAAAACCGTTCAGGCGTTCCTCGCTGGGCAGACCGAGCCATTTGGCAGAAGCACCGGTACTGATGATCACCGCGTCGGCCTCGATCAGTTTCTCCTCATCGATCCATACTTTATAGGGTTGCTGGCTGAAATCCACTTTGGTGGCTAGCCCGAAACGGATATCGGCTCCCATTCGGGCAGCCTGTTTCTCAAAATGCACCATCATCTCCGGGCCCTGTATCCCATCGGGATACCCTGGATAGTTCTCCACTTCTGTGGTGATGGTCAGTTGTCCACCAGGTTGTATACCCTGGTACAATACCGGTTTCATATTCGCCCTGGCCGCATAAATGGCAGCCGTATATCCTGCAGGGCCTGATCCGATGATCAGGATATGCACCCTTTCTGTAGCCTCATTTGACATATGTACTCTTTTATCTTTTATAACGAACAAAAATATCAATCCCTTACGGATTATACGCGTTGATTGTACACAAAAACGCTTTATTTGGGGATAATCAGCTTTTTGTACTGTACCGCGTATCCGCAAAAGGAGCCTAATCCACCATTATCGATGTTTCCGATGACTTTTCCGGGGGTGGAAAAAGGATTGCCGATGGACTGGTAAGCGAATTCCCAGGTCTTCCAGAAATCAAAACTGGCTTTGTCGATATTGCACATTTTCACGATCACGGTATCCCCTCTTTTGAAATAACCGTAATCCTCGAATTTGATCTTCTGGTTCTTGGTAACGCCCTGGTCTATCTGGATATCGTATGTTTTACCATCCACGATCTGGTCATCGAACACGCTGTTCATGCCCGGAAAGAACTCCTCGCTGTTGACTTTGGTAAAATATCGGATATAGTTGCCCAACCCCGGAGGATCTGTAACCCTTGACATCAGCACTACTTTATTGGTATCGGTATTGAACGGGGCTTTTTTCCACCAGAGCGAGTCGATCTTCTTGGTGAGATAAGGAATACGCGTGGAGGACTTATAAAGCTGTCCTCCGCTTTCAATACTGAGCTGGTAGGTCTTGCCCTGCTCTCCAAATAAATTACCACCACTGCCGGTACTATAATAGTAAAAGAAATAGCCGTTGCCAAGTGGTACGCTGTATTCCTGCAGGGCAACATTTCTGCTGCCGTCGCTGATACTCACTTTTGCATTGCGTACATAGGTGCCGTTGAGTGTGGCGGCGTCAATGGTAGAAAAATAATTCAGTGAGCTGGATAAGATCACATAGGGAGCCTGTCCGTCCTCGATCTGCGCTTCCACCACCAGTTTGGGTGCCTGTATTTCGGGTTGCAGCTGGATGTCCTTTTCGCAGGAAACGAAAGCAAAGAGCACAACTGCCAACCATCCCCATTTTTTCATACGGTAAAATTATAGGTAATACAACAAGCAGAAATCATAAAAGTTAGCGACAAAAAAAGCTCCCTGCAGTGCAGGGAGCCTGGTTATGTTACAGGAGTAAAGTTTTACCCCAGATACGCTTTCAATGCATTGCTGTAACGCGCTTTCTGCAGGCGTTTGATGGCCCTTTCCTTGATCTGGCGGATACGTTCCTTGGTAAGATCGTATTTCATGCCGATCTGTTCAATGGTAACCCCATTCTCGCCATCCAGTCCAAAATACGCGTTCACGATCTCGGCTTCGCGTGGACTGAGTGATTTCAGCACGCGGCGGATCTCTTCGCGCAGTGAATCCTTCATCACGTCCTCATCGGTATCATCGCTGCCTTCCAGCAGGTCGCCCATGGCCACGTCTTCTGCTTCGTGCACGGGGGCATCCAGTGAAGTGTGACGGGTATTGCTCTGGAAGATATTGTTGATCTCTGTTTCGCTCATTTCCAGGATCTCGGCCAGCTCTTCGGTAGAAGGCTCACGCTCGTGTTCCTGTTCAAATGCCATGTAGGCTTTGTTGGCTTTATTATAGGTGCCGATCTTGTTCTGTGGCAGACGTACCAGACGACCCTGCTCGGCCAAAGCCTGCAGAATAGACTGACGGATCCACCATACGGCATAAGAGATGAATTTAAAACCTTTGGTTTCATCAAAACGCTGGGCAGCTTTGATCAGGCCAAGGTTACCTTCGTTGATCAGGTCGCTCAGGGAAAGACCCTGGTGCTGGTATTGCTTAGCAACAGATACCACGAAACGGAGGTTGGCCTGCACCAGTTTATCCAGTGCCCGCTGGTCGCCCATTTTGATTCGTTGTGCCAAAGTAGTTTCCTCTTCTGGAGTGATCATTGGGATCTTGGAAATTTCCTGCAGATACTTCTCAACGGCTTGCGAATCTCTGTTGGTAATCTGTGTAGCGATTTTGAGCTGCCTCATGTTGTATGGTTACGTATTTATGGTAAACGACTTTAAGACCCCAATTGTTTTATGAACGCTGTAAAGGATTTCGTTAAAATAACGAAAATCCATTCTGAGGCCTGCAAAGGTACGTTGGAACATCGAATTATGCCAGCTTTTGTGGAAAAACTTACCTAAATGAGCAAAAAAATGCAGGATTTTGCTGTAAATCTGTATAAATTATCCCTGTCTCCCCGAGGGTTACAGTCCGGAATCGGAGTATCTTCGCAACTTATGATAGATTTTCGTTCCGACACCGTTACCCGCCCTACCCCGGGCATGCTGGAAGCTATGATGAAAGCCCCCGTTGGGGATGATGTTTTTGGTGAAGACCCCACTGTAAATCAGCTGGAAAACATGTCAGCCGAACTTTTTGGCATGGAAGCGGCCATTTTTTGTCCCAGCGGCACCATGACCAATCAAATAGCAATAAAATGTCATACACAGCCGGGTGATGAAGTGATCTGTGAAAAACTATCGCATATCTACCAATATGAAGGCGGCGGGATCGCTTTTAATTCCGGTGCTTCCGTTCGGCTGATCGATGGTGACCGCGGACGGATCACGGCTGACCAGGTAAGGGAGAACATCAATCCCAAAGAAGATGTGCATAAACCCCTTTCCACCCTTGTCTCCCTTGAAAATACGGGTAACCGCGGCGGAGGCAGTTGTTATAACTTTACTGATATACAGCAGATTAAAGAGGTTTGTTTACAAAATAATATGAAGCTGCACCTGGATGGTGCCCGACTGTTCAATGCCCTGGTGGCCAAAAATGAGACCTGTAAACAGTACGGTGAAGTGTTCGATTCGATCTCCATCTGTTTGAGTAAGGGATTAGGTACCCCGGTGGGCAGCGTACTGATCGGAACCCGCGATACCATTAAAAAGGCACGCCGCATCCGCAAGATCTTTGGAGGCGGTATGCGACAGGCGGGTTACCTGGCCGCGGCCGGGATCTATGCCCTGGAGAACCATGTGGCACGTTTGGCGGATGACCACAAACATGCGCAGCAGATCACTGCGGCACTGGCCGGCAAACACTTTGTTGGCGAGATCCTGCCTGTTGAGACCAATATCGTTATTTTTGAGGTCAAAGGAAAATACACAGCAGCCTCACTGGCGGCCCTGTTGAAAGAGCAGGGGATTTATGTGATGGCTATTTCCCCCAAACAGATCAGGATCGTGGTTCACCTGGATATCCGTCCGGAAGATGTAGAGCGAACCATCGACACGATCAACACCCTTTAGCAGAGAAGAAAGCAGCAAGAGAATCATTAATATCAGTACAGCTATGTTACCCAGAATTAATCCCACGAATACGCAGGCCTGGTTTTTATTGAAGAAACACCACGAGGAAGAGATGAGTCGCCGTCATATGCGCGACCTGTTTGCACAGGATCCCGACCGTTTTCAGAAATTCTCCATCCGGTTGGATGATATTCTCTTTGATTATTCCAAGAACATCATCAACCAGAAAACATTGCAACTGCTGTTACAACTGGCGGAAGACTGTCAGTTGAAAGAAGCTATCCACGAAATGTTTGCGGGTATCAAGATCAATGAGACCGAGCAGCGTTCCGTGTTGCATACGGCCTTGCGCAATTTTTCCGATACGGCGATCCTGGTGGAGGGTAAGGACATCATGCCCCGGATCCGCAAGGTGAAAGCGCACATGAAAGAGTTCTGTGAACAAGTGCATAGCGGTAAATGGAAAGGTTATACCGGCAAAAAGATTAAATACATTGTGAACATCGGTATCGGTGGCAGCGATCTGGGGCCTTTCATGGTGACCGAAGCGCTTCGCCCCTACTGGGTGGAAGGTGTCGAGACCTATTTCGTGAGCAATGTGGATGGTACCCATATTGCTGAAACGCTCAAGAAAGTAAAAGCAGAGGAAACCCTGTTCCTGGTGGCTTCCAAGACCTTCACCACGCAGGAGACCATGACCAACGCGCTCACCGCACGCGAATGGTTCC
Organism: Sediminibacterium sp. FW305-C-269; assembly: GCF_058231045.1. NCBI lineage: Bacteria > Pseudomonadati > Bacteroidota > Chitinophagia > Chitinophagales > Chitinophagaceae > Sediminibacterium > Sediminibacterium sp. FW305-C-269. Next base: position 706,882 of record NZ_JBIQXQ010000003.1, read on the forward strand.
TGAAGCATGCCAAGGATGCGGCTCATGTGGCCAAACATTTTGTGGCGTTGAGCACGAATGAGACCGAAGTGACGGCATTCGGCATCGACAAAGCAAACATGTTCGAATTCTGGGACTGGGTAGGCGGCCGTTATTCTCTCTGGAGTGCGATCGGGCTTTCGATCGCATTGACCATCGGATACGACAATTTTGAGCAATTGCTGAAAGGCGCCAATGCGGTGGATGAACATTTCCATAAAGAGAAATTCGATAAGAACATACCCGTGCTGATGGCATTGATCGGTATCTGGTACACCAATTTCTTTGGGGCACAGAGTGAAGCCATCCTGCCTTACGATCAATATATGCATCGTTTTCCCGCTTATTTCCAGCAGGGAAATATGGAAAGCAATGGAAAGAGTATTGACCGAAGCGGCAACCCTGTCAATTATGCCACCGGCCCCGTGATCTGGGGTGAGCCCGGGACCAATGGCCAGCATGCATTCTACCAGCTGATTCACCAGGGCACCTGCATGATCCCCTGCGATTTCATAGCACCGGCCATCAGCCACAATGCCATCGGCGACCACCATGTGAAGCTCCTGTCTAATTTCTTCGCACAGACCGAAGCGTTGATGAACGGGAAAACAGAGAATGGTGTGAAAGTGGAACTGATGAAAGCCAATAAGTCTGAGGAAGAGATCAAGAAACTGGCACCTTTTAAAATATTCGAAGGCAACAAGCCCACCAATTCCATCCTGGTAAAACAGATCGATCCCTATACCCTGGGTAGCCTGATCGCATTGTACGAACACAAGATCTTTGTGCAGGGCGTGATCTGGAATATTTTCAGTTTTGATCAGTGGGGTGTGGAACTGGGTAAACAGCTGGCCAACCAGATCCTGCCTGAACTGATCACCGAAGAGGCCGTGGATTCGCACGATGCCTCCACCAATGGATTGATCAACGCATTCAAAAGCTTCATAAAACAATAATGGAAGGGATAGAGATCAGACCCATACAGTTTTCCGATAACGCCACCATGGCGCGTATCATCCGTAACAGCCTGGAAGAGTTCGGCGCGGCGCGCCCCGGTACTGTTTACTTTGATGAATCGACCGATCATTTATTCGAATTGTTCCAGTCTACTCCCTTGAGCGCCTATTTCGTGGCCGTGAAAAATGGAGCGCTGGTAGGCGGTGCGGGTATCTTTCCAACGGAAGGATTACCGGGAAGCACCTGCGAACTGGTGAAAATGTATCTCTCTCCTGAGGTACGTGGTATGGGACTCGGGCGCTTTATGATCGACCGCTGTTTACAGAAAGCAAAGGAGAACGGTTTCGATTCGGTGTACCTGGAAACCATGCCCGAATTGAAAAAAGCCGTCAGCGTATATGAAAAATTCGGGTTCGCCTATCTCAACGGCCCCATGGGTAATTCAGGGCATAATGGTTGTGATATCTGGATGCTGAAGAACTTATAAAAAAAGAGCCGCTGAAAAGCGGCTCTTTTGATTGGTCTGTATAAGGTCATTACCATTTGTCTACTTCTTCTGAAGCCAGGTTCGAAGCGGCTTCATCGGTAACCGAACTGCTGGCTGCCGGGGTTACCGGAGCTTCGGCCACAACTGCAGGCTCAGCGGGAGCGGCACTTACTTCAGCTTCTTCTGCCACTTCTGCTACGGGTGCACCTTCTTCGTCGTATTCATGGTTGAAAGCATCGAAATCGAAATCAGGCATCAGGTCTGTTTTCACATAATCGATCGCTTCGCCCAGTGCCTTGATAAACTTATTAAAGTCTTCTTTGTACAGGAAGATCTTATGCCTGTCGTACCCATTGTCATCAAAGCGCTTACGGCTTTCTGTAATGGTCAGGAAATAATCGTTACCCCTGGTTGCCCTTACATCAAAAAAATAGGTCCTTCTTTTTCCTGCCCTGATCCGTTTGCTGTAAACACTTTCCATTTTTTTGTCGTTGTTCTCGTACGCCACAGTAGTTAGTTTTTTGGTTTTCGAATCCTTTTTTAAGTAGGACAAATATAGGATTGTTTCAGAATTACCAAAATTTTACGAAAAAAGGACAACAGCCTGTAGAACCGGGGTTTTATCCATTTCAGGCATTACGGGTTCTCTGGTTTTTCAGCCTTTTCTGTGGCCCGGTCTTCCATCAGCTGAAGCCTGAACAGTTCGGCGTAATAGCCATTTTGGGTCATCAGGCTTTCGTGTGTGCCCTGTTCTACCAGTTCGCCGTTCTCGAGAACCAGTATCTTATCGAAGGGAAAACTGGAGAAGATCCGGTGTGTGATGATGATGGCCGTTTTATCGTGCAGGTAACGGTACAGGTTACCGATGATCTCATTCTCTGTTTTGGCATCCACGGCACTAAGGCAATCATCGAATACGATGATCTCCGGTTCCTTGATCAGTGCCCGGGCGATGGAGATCCGTTGTTTCTGGCCACCGCTCAGCGTAACGCCCCGCTCGCCGATCATGGTCTCATATCCCTTGCTGAAGCCCAATATCTCTTTGTGTACACTGGAGAAACCGGCTGCCTGCTCCACTTTTTCCTGGGTGGCCGGATTGGCCAGACCAAAGCTGATATTATTGCGGACCGAATCGCTGAAAAGGAACACATCCTGCTGCACATAACTGATCTGCTCCCGCAGGCTGGTAAGATCAATATCGCGGATGGGGGTACCCCCTATCTCTATACTGCCACTTGTCGGATCGTAAAAACGAAGCAGCAGCTGCGCCAGTGTTGATTTGCCGCTACCCGTTCTGCCCAGTAACAGGATCTTCTCCCCTTTCCGGATCTGCAGGTTACAGTTTTTCAGCGCTTCGATGCCCGTATGCGGGTAGGTGAAATTCACGTTGCGGAAATGGATATCGCCGGCAACGGTCTGTTTACGCGCACCGGCCGTATTGGCAATGGTGGGCTCGGTATGCAGAAATTCATTCAGCCTTTTTTGCGAGGCTGCTGCCCGTTGTATCATACTGGCCGTCCAGCCGATGGCACTTACCGGGAATGTGAGCATATTGATATAGATCACGAACTCCACGATCAATCCAACCTTACTGCTGTCCTCCAATGCCTGCATACCCCCCAGCATGATCGTGACCAGTGTGCTTAACCCGATCATCAATGCCATACTCGGAAAATAGATGGCTTCCACTTTGGCCAGTCCGATGGCATTCTTCTTGTATTCCTCACTGTTCTTCTGGAAGAAACCCAGCATCGCTTTTTCCTGTACAAAGGATTTGATCACCCGGATACCGGAAAAGGATTCCTGTGCATTGGTGGTAAGGTCGGATAACAGGGCCTGTATCTTTTCGCTTTTTTTGTTGATGACGCTGTTCACCAGGTAAATGGTGATGGCGAGTATGGGCAGTGGCGCCAGTACCAATAAGGTCAGCTGCACATCTTTTCGCAGCATGTTCACCACACAAAAACCGATCAGGGTAACCAGGTTGATGAAATACATCAGTGCAGGACCTGTATACATCCTCACACGACTCACATCTTCCGTCATCCGGTTCATCAGGTCGCCGGTGCTGTGTGTCTTGTAGAACTGTGTATCCAGTTGCTGGTAATGGCGAAAGATCTCGTTCTTCTGGTCATATTCTATGTGCCGGCTCATCACAATGATGGTCTGCCGCATGAAGAACATCAGGATACCGCGCACGATGGCCAGTCCCAGAATGGTGAGACTGCAAATGGCCACCAGCCAGCCAAAACTGAACTGACCCGATTGCATGGTATCCACGAACCAGTTCACCAACTGATCGTGTGCCGGCCTGGTAACGGCGGGTTTGGCACCGGGTAAACGCTGCTGTACCTGGTTCACCACAAAACCGGTGACCTGTGGTGCCAGCACGGCAAAATAGTTGGATGCCACCACGAAAAAGATCCCGATGAAAAAACGGTTGCGGTATTTCCAGAAATATTTATTGAGGGCCGAAAGATGCTTCAATGCTGGTACTTGTTTGTGCAAAGGTAAAGGGCGAAGCGCATCTGTGTGAATCGCTTTTTGATAAGTGGGTAAATGGCTTGTGCGGACAGAACTCATACCCGAACGGACACAAACCCGCTAAACCTTCGCTCATGCCGCAGCTTTTCTCTGTATTGACCGGATCAAATGGCTTTACTGAATGTATTGGCGCCACTGTGGTTGCGCCAGAGATGGGCATCGATCGTTGCGCTGATATTCCGGATGAACGACATGCCCAGCGGGGTAACTTCGATCCTGTTGCCCGACAGCGTTACCAGTCCGTCTGCTTCCAGCAACGCCAGTTTCCGGAAAGCTTCCTGAACAAATGCCGGATCCAGTTCCGGGTCATCGAGTTCGGTCTGGTTGCGGCACATCAGTTCCAGGATCTTTTTACGGAGTACCCCATCCTCCTTATTCAGCAGGTGGCCATGTACCAGGGGCAGTACACCCTGGTTGATCTTGGCCTCATACGCTTCCACTTCTTTTTCGTTCTGGGCAAACGCATGCCAGGCATCGCTGATGCTGGATACGCCAAGACCGATGATCAGTTTGGAACGGGTTGTGGTATACCCCATAAAATTGCGATGCAGATTTCCTGCACGCGCTGCCGTAAATAATTTATCGTTGGTCAGCGCAAAATGATCCATGCCGATACTCTGGAAACCGGCGGCTTCCAGCAATTCCCTTCCCCTGCTGTACATGGCCCATTTCTCTGCTGCTGCCGGCAGATCGGCCTCTGTATAACGGCGCTGCACCTTACTTTTCCAGGGCACATGTGCATAGGAGTAAAAAGCGATCCTGTCGGGCATCAGGGTCTTGATGCGTTCCACCGTATGTTCTACACTGCTGATGGTCTGGTGCGGTAAGCCATATACGAGATCGATATTGATACTGTTGTAATGGTAGGCACGTGCCCAGTCAACCACTTCTTTGGTCTTTTCGAAAGATTGGATCCTGTTGATCACGAACTGCACTTTAGGATCAAAATCCTGCACACCCAGGCTGATGCGGTTAAAACCCAGTTCAGCCAGCCGTTTGATATGTTCTTCTGTGGTGTAGTTCGGATGTACCTCAATGCTGAATTCATGATCCTGGGTAACGATCGCATCCTGGGTGATACCGGTGATCAGTTGTACCAGGTTATCGGGACTGAAAAAAGTAGGTGTACCACCACCCAGGTGTATCTCTTTGATGATGGGCGTAGTTGGCAAGAGGGAACGATACATGGCCCATTCTTTGAGTACGGCGCTGATATAGGGATCCTCTACTGCATGGTTCACGGTGATCCGTTTGGTGCAGGCGCAGAAAGTACACATGTTCTCACAAAAGGGCAGGTGGATATAGATACAGATCTCACCATTCTCTTCCCGGAAAGTATTCACCACCGTATCCTTCCATGTCTGTTCGTTGATGCTGGCAAAATCCCAGTAAGGAACCGTTGGATAACTGGTATAACGGGGTGTGGGCAGGTCGTACTTCTGCAGTAAGGGTAATATGGATGGCTTCATACAATAAGTTGTGGTACGGGGCAAAATTATCCAGGCTGGTTGCTGTAAAATATGATAAATGTTAGCGGATTTGCCGGAAAGGCCCAAGAACTGTCATCTGGCTGTAAAATAATCGGGAGTTGAGTATCTTTAGACCTCCTGACCAACTAAAACAATGCAAATGAAGAAATCTCTTTTCTCCCTGGTTCTTGTTGTTATGGCTTCTACCCTGCTGGCCCAGCCCACCCAGAAACCGCCTTTACATGGCAAGAACTGGATGGCCATAACCGGCAAACCGCTGGCAGCCACAGCCGGATCCATCGTTTTTCAAAAAGGTGGCAACGCCGTTGATGCGGCCTGTGCCATGCTGGCCGCCACCTGTACCATGTGGGATGTACTGAGCTGGGGCGGTGAAACGCAGGCTCTGATCTATAACCCTAAAACAAAAAAAGTCATCGCAATCAATGCCCTGGGCGTAGCACCCACCGGCGCCACCGTTGATTTCTTTAAAAGCAAAGGTTACCAGTTTCCACCGGAGTATGGTCCGCTGGCTGCTGTAACGCCCGGCACCGTAGGTGGTTTGTGCCTGATGTTGTCTGAATATGGTACCATGAGTTTGAAACAAGTGCTGGAGCCTGCCATGCAACTGGCGGCAGGATACCCGATCGATGCTCAGACGGCCAATAGTATTGAGCGGGGTAAGGACCGCATCAAGGAATGGCCCTATTCCGCCAAAGTGTTCCTGACCCACAAGGGTGAAAAACGCGAAGCGCCCGAAGCCGGAGAGATCTTTGTGCAGAAAGACCTGCTGAATACCTTGACGAAACTGGTAGAGGCCGAACAAAACGCATTGAAGAAAAAGAAGAGCCGCAAAGAAGCCATCATGGCGGCATACGACCGTTTTTACAAAGGCGATATCGCCGATGAATTCGTGCGTGGCAGCCGCGAACAGGGCGGACTGATCACCAAAGAGGACCTGGCCAAATGGAAACCCATCATTGAAGAGCCCCTGATGACGAATTACAAAGGCATTGATGTATACAAACTGCAGCAATGGACACAAGGACCAATGCTATTACAGACTTTGAACATCCTGGAGAATTTCGACCTCAAATCCATGGGGTATAACAGTCCCAAATATATCCATACCGTTTACCAGGCCATGAACCTGGCCTATGCCGACCGTGATTTCTATTATGGTGACCCTGCTTTTCCGCCACAGGAACCCATCAAGGGCCTGTTGAGCAAGGACTATGCAAAAGCGAGGGCTAAATTGATCGGTTATGAGAAGAATGATGCGTTTGCCCAACCCGGTGATCCCTATCCTTTCGAAGGAAAGACCAATCCTTATCTCGATCTGCTGAAACAGCGGGTGGCACTGACAGACAGCGCTGCAGGATCCGGCAATGCCATACCTAAACACGACCAGACCGCTTCCCTGCACCAGGCAGTACCGGGTGTTGATGAAGCCTATATGGACCGTTTATGGCGCGGTACCACTTCTGTGGAAGCGGCCGATACCTCTGGCTGGGTGGTGTCCATCGTACCCAGCGGTGGCTGGATCCCTGCCTGTATTGCGGGTAATACCGGTGTGGGTATGAGCCAGCGTATGCAGAGTTTTGTACTGGATCCGCTGATCGATCCGTTCAATGTGGTAGAGCCGGGTAAAAGGCCCCGTGTGACCTTAACGCCTTCACTGGCACTGAAAGAGGGCAAACCTTATCTCTGTTTTGGTGTACAGGGGGGCGATACCCAGGATCAGAACCTGGTACAATTCTTCCTGAACATGGTTGAGTTTGATATGACCGTGCAGAAAGCCACCGAAGCACCGAATTTCAATACCAACCAGTTGTGGTTATCCCTGGGCGGAACCAAACTGGCCGATCGCAAACCCAGACCGGGCAGTATCCTGCTGTCCAATGAAACACCGGAAGCCGTTCGTAATGAACTGAAGAAGATGGGCTATAAGATCAGTACCGGCAACAGGACCAGCGGCCCTATCAATGCGATCCTGTTCGATCACAAACATGGCAGTTTGTGGGGCGGCAGCAGCAATAATGGAGAAGACTACGGAATAGGCTGGTAAACCTCTCTGTTCGCATACAAAAAGCCCTGACTGTTATACAACCAGGGCTTTTTTATGGGAATACTATTTTAAAGCGTACTCATGTCCAGCACAAACCGGTATTTCACATCAGACCGGATCATTCTTTCGTAGGCATCGTTGATATAGCTCACCGGGATCAGTTCGATCTCGGAAACGATGTTCTTTTCGGCACAGTAATCCAGCATTTCCTGGGTTTCTTTGATGCCGCCGATCATGGACCCGATGATACTCCTGCGTTTGGTGATGAGTGAAAAAGGTGATAAGGAAGGCTCTTCCGAGGGAAGTCCTACGATCAGCAGTTTCCCTTCCAGGTCAAGCAGGTCCAGCATGTCCGTATAATCATGGTTGGCGGATACGGTATCCAGGATCACATCAAAATGACCGGCATGTTTTTTCATGGCCTCCTTATCGGTCGAGAGCAGAAAATGATGCGCACCGAGTCTTTTGGCGTCAGCTTCTTTTTTTGGAGAAGTACTGATCACGGTTACATCCGCACCAAAGGATACGGCGAATTTAACGCCCATATGGCCCAGTCCACCCAAGCCCACTACGGCCACTTTCTGTCCCGCTTTCACACCTGCAAAACGCAAGGGTGAATAAGTGGTGATACCGGCACAGAGCAGAGGCGCGGCAGCTGCAGGGTCCAGTTTATCGGAAAGATGCAACACAAAACGTTCTTTCACCACGATCTGGGAGGAATAACCTCCCTGTGCAATGGTAACGCCATCTCTTTCCAACGCGTTATACGTTCCGGTCATACCCTCTTCGCAGTATTGCTCCATGTCTTTGTTGCAACTTTTACAGTTGCAGCAGGAATCCACCATTACGCCTACGCCTACTTTTTCACCTACTTTGAAATGGGTGACAGCGCTGCCCACGCCCACCACTTCACCGATGATCTCATGTCCGGGAACCATCGGGTACATGGAACCGCCCCATTCATTACGGGCTTGGTGTATGTCGCTGTGACAGACACCACAATAGTGAATCCTGATCTGCACATCATCCGCACGCAGATCCCTTCTTTCGAAGGAAAAAGGTTGTAACGGGCTTTTTGCATCCAAGGCTGCATATGCTTTTGCTGGTATCATAATCTTTTTATTTGGTTGAGTCGGGCAAAGTTCTGGATTAACAGGATAAAAAAGCAAAACAGATTTGTATTAAACCATCCATTTCTGATAGTTTATTGATAAGCTGTGCAGGGCAGGTTACTGGGACTGTTTTTACAGGACTAATTATTCAGCTTGATGAAACCGCCGTCGATGGGATAGTCGTTCCCGGAAATAAAGGAAGCTTCTTTACTGCAGAGATAGAGTGCCATTGCCGCCACTTCTTTGGTTTCAGCCATACGGCCGATGGGTTGTGTCTGTGATAGTTTGGCAAACATTTCTTTCTCTTTTCCGGGATAGTGTTTGGCAAGAAAGCCGTCAACAAACGGGGTATGCACCCTGGCCGGCGAAATGGAATTGCAACGGATGCCTTCCTGCAGGTAATCCCTGGCCACGCTGAGGGTCATGGCATAAACTGCGCCCTTACTCATACTGTAGGCAAAACGATCCGGTATGCCCACCAGGGCTGCAATGGAAGCTATGTTAAGTATGACCCCTCCCCCTTGCTGTAGCAATTGCGGAATAGCCTGGTGCAAACAATTATAAGTGCCTTTTACATTCACATTGAATACCCGTTCAAAATCTTCCGCAGAAGTATTGGCCGCATTGCCTACATGCGCCACACCGGCGCTGTTCACCAGGATATCGATATGGCCGATCTGACCGAAGACAGCCGCTACCTGGGCCTGGTCGCTCACATCACAGATATGGTATACCGCTTTGCCTCCATCAGCTTCAATACTTTCTACAGTTTGTTTCGCATGTTCCTCGTTGATCTCGATGATATGTACGATGGCACCCTGCCGGGCGAAGGTTTCTGCAATGGCTTTTCCTATTCCGCTTCCGGCACCGGTGATCACGGCTTGTTGTTGTTGTAAAGAGAACATCATGCTACACTTCTTATGATTGAATATAATCTTGTTCCAGGTCAAATATCTTGTTCATCAGCACCCATTTTTCACCAGGCCGGGCAAATGGGAGGGCTTGCTGAAACTGCCACATCAGTTGTTCCCATTCCTGTACTTTCGGGTTGCCGGCATCGGCGCGTGCTTTCTCTTCAAAACGGAAACTGTCGTTCACTTCCATGATCATAAAAAGCCGGTTGGCTACCCGGTAGATCTGCATCTGTGTGATGCCGGATGCGGTAATGCTGCCGATGATCTCCGGCCATACTTTCCGGTGCCAGTCATCATAAGCCGCAATGCGGGCAGGCTCATCCACCAGGTCAAGTGCAAAACAATACCTGTTCATGAAATAACGGTTTTACGGATCCTCTGCCCTTTCCATCCAAAATAAAATACTATGGCAAAACAAAAGAGTGGCACGATATATCCCAGCTGGATATTGCCTGTCATATCACTGATCTGTGCCATCACCGGGGGCATGATGGCGCCTCCCACGATGGACATTACGATCAAACTGCTGCCAAATTTAGCATCACCCCCCAGTTCGCGGATACCCAGTGAAAAAATAGTGGGAAACATGATCGACATGAAAAAAGCAATGGCGATTACCGCATACACGGCAACCATACCCTGTGCAAACATGGCGACACCGCATAATACGGTGCTAAGCAGCGCATAGATGGCCAGCAACCGGGCAGGTTGTATGAACTTCATAAAGAAAGTGCCCGCAAAACGGCCGATCATGAATGCCATCCCACAACCCCAGCCAAGATAATCGGCCGCTTTCACCCGGTCAATACCGGCTGCATCAACGGCAAAAAGTATGAAGAAGCTGAACACACATACCTGTGCGCCCACATAAAAGAATTGTGCGATCACGGCCCAGCGCAGGTGGCTGTGGCGGAGACTATGGAACAGGTTCTTGCCAACGATCTGTTCATCCTGGTCATGGATCTCCGGCAACCTGATCAGGGCGAACAGGATGGCTACAACCAGGATGATACTGCCCAATACCAGATACGGTGTTTTTACACTGGACGCTTCGGATGCCAGTGCCAGTTTTCTTGCTGTTTCCGTCATCGCATTCAGCTCTTCATCTGAGAATCCTTTGGTCAGGATGATCCGGGCTCCAATGATGGGTGCCAGGGTAACGGCCAGCCCGTTGAAGGACTGCGCAAAATTCAAACGCTGTGTCGCTGTGGCCGGATCGCCCAGCAGGGATGCGTAGGGATTGGCAGCAGTCTCAAGTATGGTCAACCCGCAGGCAATGATGAACAGTGCCAACAGGAAGAATAAATATTGTTGTGTATTGGCTGCCGGAATGAACAGGAAGGATCCAATCGCGAAAAGCAACAAACCCGCAATGATGCCAGCTTTGTATCCGTATTTGCGCATGATGAACCCTGCCGGTAAAGCCATCACGAAATAAGCAATAAATACGGCAGAATCTACCAGTGAGGACTGCAGGGTATTCAGGCTGAATGATTTTTTCAGGTGTGGTATCAGGATGGGATCCAGGTTATGCACAAAACCCCATAAAAAGAAAAGCGATGTCACCAGTATAAAAGGATACAGCATATTGCGCTGTTGCGGCGAGGCTGATTTCATAAGCAGGTAGTCGTTTATTCCATGTAATGGAACTATATTCTTTTATATGGATTGAAACTAAGGTTTTCTCTGAATCATTCCATATTTTTGTTTTGTTTTTTACAGAAAATTAAAGATGTATGATACAGGTAATCCATCGGGCGATCGATATCCTTGAGTTTGTAGCACGTGACCCGGAAAGGCCTAAACTTTTGGGTGAGATCTCTGCCGGCATCAACCTGAAACCCGGTACCTGCGCCAATATTGTAAAAACGCTTACCCTACGCGGTTATTTGGAAAAATTGGATGCACAGAAAGGTTATCTCCCCGGTAAACAACTGTACACTTTACTGGGCAATACCGGATACAAGAAAGACCTGATAGAAGCGGCAGATCTGGAAATGGAGATCCTGACCGCTAAATTGAATGAGAACACTTTACTGGCCGTACTGAATGGCGAAAACCGGGTGGTGATCCACCGCAAACAAAGCAACCAACTGGTTCAGGCGCACACGCCGGATGAGAAAAAAGCATACGATTCTTCCACCGGCCGTTTACTGATCGCTATGTTACCGGATGAGGAACTGGAGAAATTCATCACCCGTTTTGGCCTGCCCCCTTCGCAGTTATGGCACGATGCCAACACCCAACGTAAATTTTACCAGCAGGTGGAACAGATCCGCGACAAAGGATATGCATTGATTGAAGACAGTGTACAGATCATTGGCCTGGCCGTACCGGTTTACCGGAACGATACCATGGTGGCCAGTCTCAGTATCTATATGCCGGCATTCCGCTGTACCGACAAGATCCGGAACCGCATGATCAAACTGGGAATGGAAGCGGCCAAAAAAATATCTAAGAACCTGAATTAACCTGCCTGCTTATTCCGGCAGGTTTCGCAAAAAGAAATCACGGATATTGCCGCCCATGATCTTTTCAATGGACTGCCTGTCGTAGCCCAGTTTTACCAGTTCCGTAACGATCAGCGGCGTGCCGGTCACATCAAAATGCATTTCAAAAGCACCGTCCCAGTCGGAACCGAGAGCTACTTTATCCACCCCGATCCTGTTGGCCACATATTGAATGGTACGGGCCGTGGCCGCAGCATCTTTACCACAGACAGCGGTCTCCCATAATCCTACGCCAACCAGTCCGCCACGTTTGCCGATCTCATCTATCTGCGCATCCGATAAATTGCGCTGGTTATCGCACAGTGCCCTTACACCGGTATGTGATACCAATAAAGGTCCTGTATGGTACCTGAACACATCATTGATGGTGGCCTGCGAACTGTGGGCCAGATCAATGGTGATGTGCAGGCTGTCCATCTTCTTCACCAGTTCAATACCCTTGGTAGTAAGACCGGTTTTCTGCATCCCATGCGCCGATCCGGCCCATTCGTTATCAAAGAAATGGGCCAGGCCAATATACCGTACGCCTGCTTTGTAAAAAACGTCCAGGTTGTTGAGGTCATTCTCCAGCGGTTGGGCACCTTCCAGTCCCAGCATACCAGCCGTCAGTTTGGGGTTAGCGGCCCTGTCGGAAATGAACTGGGCCAGTTCCCTTTTATTCGTGACCACCCGAAAAGCTCCTTTTGAATTCCTGGCCAGGCGGTCCAGGTCGTGACACTGCCGCAAAGCCCTTGTTTTGATGCTGAACCAGTTACCCGGTGTTTGCAATTGCGCAAAATTGAGGAGTCCGATCTGGTCCGAGTTGGAGGGATTCTGTTCAATATTGATGCCTGCCGGCACTTTACTCACAATGGTGAATACCTGTAATGCCATATTGGCCTGCTGCATACGGGGCAGGTCCACATGACCATATTCATGAAATTGGGTCAGGTCGCGGTTCCATAACAGGGCATCGCAATGCAGGTCGGCGATAAAAGGGATCGAGTCGTACCAGCTTTGTTTTGGGAAGGGCCCGGTAAGGGTCACTTTGTTTTTTGAGCGATCGATATAGGATGGACCATAGATAAAGAACAATGCAACAAAAATGACCAGCAGGATCGCCAGTGTACGAAGGATTTTTTTCATGGCTTACAGATTAGGAGATCGGTAAGTTATGAAAAGCCAATGTATTGGCTAGCAAGATGTTTTTGACAAAATCCATTCTTTTTTTGGTAGATCGATCGCCACACTATTATTTTGCACCCGGAGAGATGGCAGAGCGGTCGAATGCGGCGGTCTTGAAAACCGTTGACTGTCAAAGGTCCGGGGGTTCGAATCCCTCTCTCTCCGCTGAAAAGCCTGCAAATCAATTTTGCAGGCTTTTGCTTTTTGTATTGCCGCTATTCATTCATTGTAATGGTTACCAGCATATTTAATGCTACAATTACACTTCACACTTAACTCAATAATTTCAACTTATTTATTATCAGATATTTACACTAATATCCTATTGACTCTGCCTATTGTTTATGGAATATCATACTGGATATCGATTGCCCCTTTTGTGGCCTTATAATGATGGTATGAGACCTCATACGCTTTCGAATAGAAATCTAACTGCCAGTTTTCATGGATCTTACCCCCGGGTACTTTCTTTCCCTGCAGCATAATGGTATCATCAACGTTACCCTTAACTGATAGAATGATCGTCGTGGTCTGGCTTTTATTGGTTTTGATAAGAAATGATGTATCCCTTGATGCATCCACAACAGTCAGTGAACCCTTCCCATCAGAGCATCCGATGAAAGAAATAGCCAAAGCGAGAAGAACAATCAGGCATTTCATGCTATAAGTTTTTCAGGGTTGAATGAAAAGATTTAGCAAGTCCTGGTCTATTTCTCAACCTTCTCTTCCAGTTTTTCCACTGTTATCAGATCGGCCAGGTCCACATTCATCGGTAACACGCCGATCTGCACAATGGCCCGTTTACCCCGGATCTCTTTCACCTCTCCTACCTGGTAGTTCTTTTTCAGTTTCACCAGCGAGCCAACCGTGATGTTCTGGTTCAGTTCCTTGTATTTCTGGTCCACTTTTTTGGCCAGTTTGTTGACCACGATCTCTTCCTTGCGTTTGAAGAGCAGGTTCTGCAGGTTCCTGACCACCTGGTTCTTATCCTCCGATTTTTTCCAGTCCAGTACGATCTGCTTCAGTTTGCGTTCCATGTCCTTCAGGTACGCCAGCCTGTCTTCCGCTATCCGGTTCTGCTGTTTCAGTAACTCTACCTGCTGACGGTGACGTTCTTTGTTCATCACCAGTTCCATTTCTTTCTTCAGTTTCTCGTTCTCTTTTACCAGCCGGGCCAGTTCTTTTTTCTCTTTCTGCAGTTGCTGCAGGTCCTGCTCGGTGCTGTTCAGCAGCCTGTCCAGTTTAAAATGATCCTCATCCACCAGTTTCCTGGCGCGGTTGATGAGGTGTTGTGGCAGACCGATGCGCTCTGCAATGGCAAATGTGTAGGAGCTGCCGGGTTTACCCACGATGAGTTTGTACATAGGCTGCAGGTGTACCTCATCGAACTGCATGGCGCCGTTGATGATGCCCTGGGTATGGTTGGCCATCACTTTCAGGTTCAGGTAATGCGTGGTAACGATACCGAAGGAATGCCGGCGCGACAATTCCTCCATGATTACTTCTGCAAATGCCCCACCCAGGTTGGGATCACTGCCGCTACCCAGTTCATCGATGAAGAACAGGGTCTTACCGTTGGCCGTTTCAATGAAATATTTCATGTGCAGCAGGTGACTGGAATAGGTACTCAGTTCAAATTCCAGGTTCTGCGTATCACCGATATGGATAAAGAGCTGTTTAAAAATGCCCATCTGCGATAACGGGCTTACCGGCACCAGTAACCCGCTCTGCAGCATCATCTGGTTCAGCCCAATGGTTTTCATGGTCACGGTCTTACCGCCTGCATTGGGGCCGCTGATCACCAGGATCCGGCTTTTATCATCGAGGGTCAGTGTGACCGGGATCGTTTTTTTACCGGAAGCCTTGTTGTAGAGGTATAACAACGGATGATAGGCATCTATCAGGTGTACATGTGCTTTATCTGCCAGCTCGGGAAACTGGCCGTTCATGTCCAGCGCCAGCCGGGCTTTGGCATGGATGAAATCGTATTCGCCGGTGATCTCCAGGTATTGTTGCAGGAGAGAGGCGTATACGGATAACCGCGATGTGAGCTCCCGCAGGATACGCTGCACTTCGCGACCCTCTTCGTGTTCCAGGGCGAACACGTCGTTGTTGAGTTCGATGGTTTCTTCGGGTTCGATGAATGCGGTCTTGCGACTGTCACTCTCCCCATGCAGGATCCCTTTTACCTGTCGTTTGTGTTCAGAAAATACCGCCACTACCCTCCTGCCGTTGCTGAAGCTTTCATCGATATCTGCACTGTAGCCTGCTTTGGCCAGTTTGGCCACCACTTTTTCAAATACCCTTCGTAATTCATTTCTTTTACGGAATAGGCTCATGCGGATCTTTTGCAGGTCTTCCGAAGCATTGTCCTTTACGTTCCCGTTCTCATCCAGTACCTCGTCGATCATCTCGATGATCAGCTTCTCGTAGTAACTGCCCGAGATCACTTTCGCCAGTGCCGGAAATGCCAGCCTCCGTTCCGTATCGAACCAGCGGAAGATATTGCTGATGTTTTCGGCCAGCTTGCGTATCGGCATCCATTGTTCACCGGTCAACAGGGCGCCGGGTATGGATAACAATTTGATATCGCGGGCGATATTATGGGTAAAATCGTTTGGAAAATATTGCGCCTGCTGCAGAATGAGTTTGTACTCGTGACTTTGTTTGAGCTCTGTTTCGATGTATTCCTTTCTTGTATGGATCCGCAGGTTTTCGGCCTTTGTTTTGGCGTATTCGGTGCGGGCATGCTCTTTTAGCAAAGCCTTGACCTTGTCGAATTCCAGTTGAGTGAGAGCCGATTCCGGGTATAGACGCATAGAGATCCTTACAGTTTTAAGTGCTGCAAAGGTAATGTTGTAGCGGGTATCTCCGTGAAAACCTCTTACCGGCAATACCTGCTGCGCATGGGAGTTCCTCCCTGATATTTCACAGGGATTGTTAAAACCGGGTCGTCTTGTAAGTCCTGAACCATTGCGCCGTCCAATTGTTACTGATGTTTCGTCGTACATTTAAAAAAATTAAAATGATGCGCACCTGGTTATTCATTTTATGGCTGGTACCCGGCTTCATGGCCTGCGCGCAGCCCAAGACCGATAAGAAATTGACAACTATGCATAGCCAATCGATCCCCAATGGGGTAAAAACGGATACGGCCACTTTTGGAGAAGGCTGTTTCTGGTGTACCGAAGCTTTTTTTCAGCGCCTGGAAGGTGTTTACGAAGTGGTCAGTGGTTATGGCGGTGGTTTTGTAGAGAATCCCACCTACGAACAGGTATGCGATAAAAATACCGGCCATGTGGAATTGGCGCGTATTGTATACGACCCCGCCAGGATCACCTATGATGAACTGCTCGAAGTGTTCTGGAAAACGCATGATCCCACCACCCGCGATCAGCAGGGGAATGATGTAGGGCCGCAATACCGCAGCGTGATCTATTACCACAACGAAGAACAGCGGAAAAAAGCTGAACAATACAAGGCTGAACTGGACAAAAGCGGTGCCTGGAGCAGACCGATCGTTACGGATATTGAGCCTTTTAAGAATTTTTACCCGGCAGAGAACTATCACCAGAACTATTATAACAGTAACCAGAACCAGGGTTATTGCCGTTTCGTGATCGCTCCCAAACTGGAGAAATTCGAGAAAGTGTTCAAAGACAAACTCAAAAAGAATTAGCAGATGATGGAGTTGTCTGTTGCTATGGCAGACAACATCCCTTACTCTTCCAATTTCGCTCTCCTCAGTTCCAGCAGGTTCAACGCATTCGGATAAAAGCCGGTGATATTGGGTTGCACCAGGTGAAAAGCCATATCGTACCAGATCGGAATCACGGGTGCATCGTTGATCACCATCTGGTCCATTTCGCGGTAAAGCTGGTAACGGATTGAGTCGTTGTTCTCGAGCAATGCTTTTTCATAGAGCTGATCGAATGCAGGATTCTTGTAGCGGGTATAGTTGGGTGGCGCCGGATTTTTGCTGTAGAACATGGCCATATAGTTCTCTGCATCCGGGTAATCGGCGATCCAGCTGCCGCGGAAGAACTGGGCCTGCGATTTGGCTGTCTGCTCCAGCAACAGGCTTTTCTGTATCACTTCCACCTGCACCGGTATACCCACTTCTTCCAGCTGCCGGGCCACAAAACTGGCGATATCCGCATAGATATTGATGGTGAGCAGTTTTACCGTAGGTAATCCCCTGCCATCGGGGAAACCGGCCTGTTTCAACAATTGTTTGGCTTTGGCGGGATCATAGGGATACCCTTTCACCATTTCCGTATTACGCGAAGGCAAACCTCCCGGCACAAAACCCGCTTCGGCCGGTATGCCGATGGAGTTGCGCATGTACATCATCAGCTGCCGGCGGTTGATGGCATGGTTCATGGCCTGCCGCACCAGCCGGTTGCCATTGGCACTGTTCTTTACCAGCGGATTGTTCTTATCCACCAGTATGCCAAAGTATTCCGTGTTCAGGTAAGGATGTTTTTTCAGCAGGATCTTTCCCTCCCACTGTTTACGCAGTTCGCCTTTTTTGGTCAGCACTTCATCTTTGAAAGAAGGATCCAGGTCATTCACAAAACTCAATCCACCCTGCCGGAACTGGAGGAACTCCGTGGCTTTGTTGTCGAAGAAACTGATCTTTACCGCATCAAGGTAGGGCAATGAACGGCCACTGCTGTCCCGCTCCCAGTATTTCGGGTTCTTATGCAGTACCAGGGCCTCTCCCTCATCCCAGGAAGCGAACTGGAATGGCCCGGTACCACAGGGATGTCTGCGGAAATCCTTGCCGTATTTTTCCACCACTTCCTTCGGAACAATGCTGCAGTACTGCATGCTCAGAATACCCAGTATGGGATGAAAGGGTCGCAATAGTTTCAACTGAAAAGTAGTGTCGTTCGGTGCGGTAAATCCTTCCGTGGTATCCACCCGGTTATTGAAGATCCAGGCGCCGCTACTGGCCGTATTTTTATCGATGATGCGCTGCAGACTGTAGGCAACATCCGCTGCCGTCATGCGCCGTCCTTTTCCTCCGGCAAAAGCTTCGTTGTCGTGGAAATACACATCGTTCCTGAGATGGAAGGTATAGGTAAGCCTGTCTTCGCTGATGTCCCAATTACGGGCAACCGAAGGCACCAGGTTCAGTCCGCTGTCTATTTCCACCAGTGTATTATAGATCTGGTGAACGGGCCACATGATTGACTGGTTCTTGGCAAAAGCCGGGTCCAGCGTGGCAATACCTGTGGATTCGTTATAGTAAAACACCTGTCGTTTTTCTGTCCGGGCCTGCTGACAGGCCACAGCGATCAAAGCTGGCAGCAGCCAAAGCAAGTGCCGGAGATGGTTAGTATGTTTGAAAACGGGAGGGACAATTAGCTGATTATTCACTTTCATGCCCCCCGAATATCATAATTTTAAACAATGAATACAAAAATCAGATTCCTGCTGCTGGCTGTCATGTGCAGCTGGGGTATGGCACAGGCGCAATTGGGTGTTGACAAAGAAGTTTTCACCAAAGCAGATAGCCTCCGCGGCAGTCTGAATGAGAACCGTACCTGGTGGGATGTGTTGTATTACAGCATCGGCGTAACACCTGATTTTACCCAAAGAACGATTAAAGGCAAAGTGGATATTTCATTCAAGGTATTGCGTCCCGGTAAAATCATGCAGATAGACCTGCAGGAGCCGATGCAGCTGACCAAAGCCTACCTGGGCGATACCAAACTGACATATAAACGGGAGGGAAATGTTTACTGGATCGATATTCCCATGAACCTGGTAAAAGGCAGCACACAGAAACTGGCCCTGGCTTATGAGGGATCTCCTAGAATAGCGAAACGGGCTCCCTGGGATGGTGGCTGGATCTTCCAGAAAGATGAAAAAGGCCGCCCCTGGATGACGGTGGCCTGCCAGGGACTGGGGGCCAGTGTATGGTATCCCTGCAAGGACCACCAGAGCGATGAACCGGATAATGGTGCCACGATGCTCATTACGGCTCCGGATACACTGGTGGCGGTGGCCAATGGCAGACTGATCAGCAGTAAGAGTTACAGTCCGGGTAACCTGACCTGGCGCTGGGAAGTGAAGAACCCGATCAATAATTACAACCTGGTTCCCTATATCGGTAAATATGTCAACTTTACGGATACCCTGATGGGCGAAAAAGGCAAATTGGACCTGAGTTATTGGGTACTGGATGATAACCTCAACAAAGCCAGGGAACAGTTCAAACAGGCCAAGACCATGCTGCGCGCCTTTGAATACTGGATGGGGCCCTACCCTTTTTATGAAGACAGCTACAAACTGGTAGAATCCCCGCATCTGGGCATGGAACACCAGAGCGCAGTGGCTTATGGTAACAAATACCAGAACGGTTACCTGGGCCGTGACCTGAGCGGCAGCGGCTGGGGACTGAAATGGGATTTCATCATCGTTCACGAAAGCGGCCATGAATGGTTTGCCAACAGCATTACCAGTAAAGACCTGGCCGATATGTGGATACATGAAGGGTTCACCAATTATTCCGAAACCCTGTTCACGGAGTATGTATTTGGCAAAAAGGCCGGCAATGAATACAATTACGGTACCCGCAGGGGGATCCAGAACGACAAACCCATCATTGGCCCTTATGGCGTGAATAAAGAAGGCAGTGGTGATATGTATCCCAAATCAGGCAATATGCTGCACAGCATACGGCATGCCATGAATGACGATGAGAAGTTCCGGGAAATGCTTCGCTACCTGGGCAGGAAATT
Source organism: Sediminibacterium sp. FW305-C-269 (assembly GCF_058231045.1). NCBI lineage: Bacteria > Pseudomonadati > Bacteroidota > Chitinophagia > Chitinophagales > Chitinophagaceae > Sediminibacterium > Sediminibacterium sp. FW305-C-269. The sequence goes on from NZ_JBIQXQ010000003.1 coordinate 726,874, forward strand.
CTACCACCAGACGGTCACCACCGAAGATATTCAGCAGGTGGTAAGCCAGTATTTCGGCAGCAGCGTTGAGAAAATATTCGATCAGTACCTGCGCACCACACAGGTTCCTGTGTTTGAGTATTCCGTTTCGGCCGATCAGAAAACCCTGTCATACCGCTATACCAACTGTGTTGATGGATTTAATCTTCCCATTTTCCTGAACACGCCCAAAGGCGGTCTGTTGCTGGGACCTGAATCCAACAAATGGAACACCAAACAACTCAGGCCCGGAGACCTGGCGGTTTTCCCTTTTAAAGAGATCGAGAAAAATTATTATGTGGTGGTGAAAGCTAATTAGGAATGAATAATTAATAATTAGTAGTTAGGAATTGTATTATCAGTAAATTCTTTCATATTCGCACATTACCAATTAACTATCGCTGATAGAAAATTATTAATTACCAATTATTAATTACTAATTAACCACATGGGGAGTATACGAAAACAGACGATCATTTCCAGTATACTGGTGTATATCGGGTTCCTGATTGGTTTTGTCAATAACTATTTCTATACCACTTCTACCCCATTCTTTTTTTACGAAACAGGTAACCTATTCACCCCCAGCCAATATGCCCTGACCCGGATCTTTTTCGATTTTGGACAGATCATGTTCGCATTTGGGGCATTGGGCGTGATACCGGTGATCTATAAATTCTATCCGTATTACAAAGACAACCTGCCCGAAAAAAAGATTGACCTGTTGTCCTGGGCATTGCTGGCCTCATTTATCGGGTTTCTCCTGGTACTGTGGGGTGGCTGGTATTTTAAACCCCTGTTCATCCGGAAATTCACAGAGAAGTCGGCATTGGTGGTGGACTACTATTTCTGGCTGTTCCCCTTTGCCATGGGTATGCTGTTCTTTTCGGTGACTGAGAGTTTTTGCTGGGCCGTGCACAAATCGGTGCTTTCCAATTTTCTGAAAGAGACCGGACTGCGCATCCTCACCAGTGTTTTGATACTGCTGTTCTACTTTAAAGTGCTCAGTTTTGAATACTTTATTTACCTGTTCGCTTTTCAGTACCTGGTGGTGTTCCTGGTATTATTGGTTTACCTGTATCGCACCGGTCATTTATACTTCACATTCCGGATCAGCCGGGTAACGCGTAAGTTCTGGAAAAAGATACTGAGCGTGCAGGCCCTGATCTTCGGCGGAACGCTGATCCTTGCTGTGGCAGCCACTATCGACAGCCTGATCATCGCCAGTTTAAAAGGACTGACCGCCACCGGCATTTTTGTATTTGCCCAATATGCGGCCAACCTGATCCAGGTTCCGCAAAGAAGTATCCAGTCCATCTCGGCGGGTGTTCTGTCACGCGCCTGGAAGGAAAAGGATTACAAAGAGATCCACCGTATTTACCAGCGTTCCTGTATTAACCTGTTATTGCTTTCCCTGTTCATTTTCGGTAATATCTGGCTGAATGTGCTGGATGGCATGCAGGTACTGAATATCCAGAAAGATTATGCAGATGGACTGGGTGTGCTGTTCATCCTGGGAATGGTCCGCATCATTGATGCCGGCACCGGGCTGAATGCAATGGTGATCAACACCTCCACTTTCTGGCGTTTCGATTTTTACAGCGGTGTGGTGTTGCTGGCTTTCCGGTTGCCCCTTACTTATTTCCTGATCAAACACTATGGTATCATCGGCTCGGCTTTTGCAGAGCTGGCTGCGTATTCAGTGTACAATTTTATCCGCTTCGAGTTCCTGAGACGGAAATTCAATATGCAGCCATTTACCCTGAAAACCCTCTATTCACTCTTATTGGCGATAGCAGCATATGGATTCTGTTATTTACTGATGAAGGATATTCATGGCTGGACAGGACTGATCCTCCGGGGTATCAGCTTCTCAGCCATCATGATCGGCGGTATCTTCTATTTCCAGTTAACGCCCGATGCGGGACAGCTATATGCTGTTTTTCTAAAAAGGGTCAATTCTTTTAGAGGGAAGAATAGTTAATCATTATTCATTAGGAATTGCGTGTTGTGTTGGAAAACTTCACCGCAGAGCCGCAGAGAAGCAGAGATTTCGCAGAGAAGATTAAAGCAATTAATGATGATTACTAATTAAGAACTACTTCGTCACCCTCCCTGCGCCCCGAAACTTAGGCTGCCAGTATTTTTCGTTCAGGTCGCTGATCATGACCCCGCCACTGGTGGCCGCATGTACGAATTTGTTATTGAGCAGGTAAACACCTACATGCGAAATATCCCGTCCGCTGGTGTTAAAAAATACAAGATCACCTTCACGCAGGTCTTCCAGTTCTATCTTTTCCGCAAAATTGTACTGTTCCTGCGAGGTTCTTGGCAGGGTTACCTGGTATACATCGCGCATGATCACCTGGGTGAACGCAGAACAATCGATGCAGTTATCGGTGCTGCCACCCATGCAGTACTTGGTGCCCCACCATTTATCGATCACTTCCAGCAAAGGGATATTGGTCAGCTTTTCTACTGAAGCATCGGTGGCAATGGCATATTTCAGCTGCAACATACTGGCATTCTCAATACCGAACGACATGAGCCGGTTTTCCGCTTTACCATAAGCAGCCGACTCATCCCTCCCTCCTTTTTTCGTATTGCCGAAACCTGTTTTCTGGCTGGAAGTAACCAGGTAACCGGGGGTAACTTCTATGCCGTTGATAAACTCACGTTTGGCAGTGGACCTTACTTTTTTGAGGGCCGTGGCAGAAGAAGCACTGTCTTTCGTGGAGATCTTACGAATGGAACCACAGCCCGACAACACGAGTATGGCAAACAAAAGCAGATATGATACCTGTAATTTTTTCATATACCAATATCCGCAAGTTAAGTGCCAACAGGCTGAAAAAAGGATAAGGGGAATAACTTTTGCATTTTAATGAACCGTTATCCGGGATGTGGATAAGTTACCTGGCTCAGAAAAGACTTGCCTGACCGGCAGTTGTGGAAAAAAATGACTTCTTTCCGGGGGCTAGATGAACGATATTTGTCGTTTGTCTGGACTCCCTTAAAACTCCAGACCCCAAACCCCAAACTACAGACCTCTCCATGCCCCAGTTCTCACATTTACACGTGCATACCCAATACTCGTTACTCGATGGTGCCGCACCGATCGACAGCCTGTATAAAAAAGCCATGAAAGACGGGATGCCGGCACTGGCCATAACCGATCACGGTAATATGTTTGGCGCTTTCAATTTTGTGAGCCAGGCCTGGAAGAATACCAAAGTGGTGGGTAAGGATGCCAATGGAAAAGATATCCTGGAACCTACGGTAAAACCGATCGTAGGCTGTGAGTTCTATGTGGTGAAGGACAGGCATGTTAAAACCTTCACCAAGGAGCTGAAAGATGAGCGTTACCACCAGGTATTGCTTGCCAAGAACAAGATCGGGTACCAGAACCTGGTAAAACTGACTTCGCTGGGTTTTATTGAGGGCATGTACAGCAAGTACCCGCGTATAGACAAGGAACTGATCGAGAAATACCACGAAGGGCTGATCGCCACTACCTGCTGCATTGGCGCTTATGTGCCACAGACCATCCTGCACGATGGAGAGGAAAAAGCGGAACAGGAATTCAAATGGTGGCTGGACCTGTTCGGTGAGGAATATTACATAGAACTGCAGCGTCATAACATGAAGGAACAGGAACTCATCAACCAGACCCTGCTGAAGTTCTCAAAGAAATACCAGGTGCCGGTGATCGCCACCAACGACAGTCACTATGTTGACAAGGACGATTCCAACGCGCACGATATCCTGCTTTGCATCAATACCGGTGAGAAACAGAGTACGCCGGGGTTTGATGATTTTGTGAACGATGATGTTCAGCTGAAGAACCGCCGTTTCAAATTCCCCAACGACCAGTTCTATTTCAAGACCACGGATGAGATGTCGAAACTGTTCAGCGATATACCGGAATCGTTGGAGAATACGCAGGCTATCGTGGATAAGGTGGAGATTCTGAATCTCAAAAAAGACATTCTGCTCCCCGCCTTCCCTATTCCTAAGGATTTCCAGGTACACGGTGATGCCAACCTGAACCAGTGGGAGTTTCTGAAGCACCTTACCTATGAGGGTGCCAAACAACGTTATTCCGATCTGACGCCGGAGATACAGGAGCGGATCGATTTTGAGTTGTTCACCATCAAGACCATGGGGTTTGCCGGTTACTTTTTGATTGTTAGCGACTTCATCAAAGCGGGCAGGGATATGGGTGTATTCGTGGGCCCGGGCCGTGGATCGGCTGCCGGCAGTGTGGTAGCCTATTGCATTGGCATCACCAATATCGACCCCATCAAGTACAACCTGCTGTTCGAGCGTTTCCTGAACCCGGACCGTAAGAGCATGCCCGATATCGATACCGACTTTGATGATGAGGGCCGGCAGAAAGTGATCGATTATGTGGTGGACAAATATGGCAAAAACCAGGTGGCCCAGATCATTACCTATGGTACCATGGCGGCCAAAATGAGTATCAAGGATGTGGCCCGTGTTCTGGACCTGCCATTGGCCGAAAGCAATATGCTGGCCAAACTGGTACCGGATAAACCGGGTACGGAATTAAGACGTGTGTTACACGCACCGCTCACCGCAAAAGAAGGTGAGAAATCACTGGAAGAAAAAGAGGCCTACCAGCAGGAGGATATCGAAAATGTAAAGAAGCTCCGCGAGATCTATAACGGAACGGATATCCGTGCACAGGTATTGAAAGAGGCCGAAAGACTGGAGGGCTCCGTGCGCAACACCGGTATCCATGCGGCCGGTATCATCATTGCCCCAAAAGACCTCACCGAACTGCTGCCGGTTGCCACTGCCAAGGACTCTGACCTCTGGGTTACCCAGATCGAAGGAAGTGTGATCGAAGATGCGGGCGTTATCAAAATGGACTTGCTGGGTCTGAAGACCCTCTCCATTTTAAAAACGGCGCTGGAACTGATCAAGCAGAACCATAATGTTGACATAGACCTGGACAATATTCCGCTGGATGATGAAAAGACCTTCCAGTTATACCAGAAAGGCGAGACCAATGCCACGTTCCAGTTTGAAAGTGTAGGTATGCAGAAATACCTGCGCGAACTGAAACCGGATAAGTTCGACGACCTGATTGCGATGAACGCCCTGTACCGTCCGGGTCCAATCGCTTATATCCCCAAATTCATCGACCGGAAACATGGCCGTGAAGCCATCAGTTACGACCTGGACGATATGAAGGAATACCTCGAAGATACTTACGGTATCACGGTTTACCAGGAGCAGGTGATGCTGTTGAGTCAGAGTATCGGCGGTTTTACCAAGGGCGATGCAGACGTGTTGCGGAAAGCCATGGGTAAGAAACAGAAAGCCGTACTGGATAAGATGAAAGCCCAGTTTATTTCCGGAGCCACGGCCAAAGGGCACCCAGCCGACAAACTGGAAAAGATCTGGACCGACTGGGAAGCTTTTGCCCAGTATGCATTCAACAAGTCGCATTCAACCTGTTACGCGTTCGTGGCTTATCAGACGGCTTATCTGAAAGCGCATTATCCGGGAGAATATATGTCGGCGGTACTGAACCATGCCGGAGCCATCGAAAAGATCACTTTCTTCATGGAAGAGTGTAAACGCATGGGCATAAAAGTACTTGGTCCGGATATCAACGAATCGCTGAAAGGTTTTGCTGTGAACCAGCGGGGTGAGATCCGTTTTGGACTGGGCGGTTTAAAAGGCGTGGGTGATGCGGCTGTAGATACGGTGATCGCAGAAAGGGAAAAGAACGGCCCGTACAAAGACATTTTTGATTTCATCAAACGTGTGCTCCAGAAGAACGTAAACAAAAAATCATTGGAAAGCCTTGCTTATTCCGGCGCTTTCGATTGTTTTACAGCCTACCACCGCGCGCAGTATTTCTTTACCCCGGAAAACGAACGACAGAGCGGGCTGGAACGCATCATTGCCTACGGTCAGGCACAGCAAACTGCCGCAGGAACTGCCAATACCCTGTTCGGTGATCTTTCGGATGCCATGCAGGTACAGATACCCAAGATCCCCAATTGCGAACCCTGGACACTGACCGAACTGCTGGATCATGAAAAAGAAGTGACCGGTATGTTCATGAGCGGCCATCCGCTGGACCATTTTAAGTTCGAACTGAAACATTACGGCATTACCCGGATCAGTGATTTTAATGAGATCAAGGATTCCTTGAGCCTGCAGCCGAACCTGGGAAAAAGTTTACGTGTGGCAGGACTCGTGATCGATGTGCAGCACCGGGTAACCAAGACCGGTAAGAATTTTGGTTCCTTCGTGATCGAGGATTTCACCGGCAAAACCGAATTTGTTCTGTGGAGTGAAGATTATATCAAATTCCAGAACTACCTGGAAAAAGGACAGAATATCCTGTTAACCGGTTTTTTCCGCAACCGGTATAACCAGCCCAACAATTTTGAATTCAAGATAAATATCATGTCCTTACTGGAAACCGTGAAGCAGAACCTGACCCGCAGTATCGAGATCAATATGCACCCGGCTTCTGTTACCCCTGATTTTGTGAGTTTTGTTGATAAGAACGTCCGCAGCCACCCGGGTAAAGCCACTTTAAAGTTCAATATTTTCGAACCCAAGGATAACCTGAAAATCACGCTGAGCAGTTTCGACAGGGGTTTCCAGATGAACGAAGAAATGGCCGAGTTCCTGATGAACAACCCGGATGTGGACATCCATGTGGGTGTTGCAGGTTAATACGGTCAAACCAGCTTTTCTGCCGTATTCAGGCGTTCTGCTACGTTGTCCCAGTTCAGGATATTCAGCATGGTGTCTACAAAATCGTTACGCTTGTTCTTGTATTTCAGATAATACGCATGTTCCCATACATCGAGCACCAGTAAGGGTATCACCCCCCATTGCGTCAGTTTTTCATGGTTCTCGCATTGTAACAGGGTAAGTTTGTCGGCATAAGGCTGGTAACCCAGTATGCCCCATCCGTTGCCATCCACGTCTTTCGAAGTTTTAGCCAGGTAGTTTTTCAGTTTGTCGTAACTGCCGAAATCCTTTTCGATCCTTTTCAACAGTGTACCCGATGGTTCGGTCTTTTTATTGGTGAGGTTGGTCCAGAAAATGGTATGCAACACATGTGAGGAAAAATGGTAACTGAGTTTCTTTGTCCAGTAGTCAACCGTTTCCAGGTTACCCTCGTCCATCGCTTTCCGGATCATCTGCAGGTCTTTATTGGCCCCTTTTACTGCTCCGCCATGGTGAAAGGTATGGTGCAGGTACACCGTTTCCTCATCCATATACGGTTCCAGGAAATTCCGGTTATACGGAAGGTTCAGTAACTGGAATTCGCCATTGGCATTGGTAAGTTTATCGAGCCCGTTTTCCTGGTAATGCTGTGCAACCACAGAATTCAGAGGCAGAATGGTGGCTGCAGATAAAACAGCCGAAGCCGAAAGAAAACTTTTCCGGTTCATAGGATTCAGGTTTGATGGTTGAAAAAATGAGGCCTGCGTTCTGACGGGCAAAAGAACCGAAGGTTTAATGCATTGTTAGCTGCTGTTGTAACCACATATTTATGTGATATCCTGTTTTTCAACCTCTTATACAACTGTTCATCCTATTTTACTGAAGCTGGTTATACTTTTTCTGCTACTTACGGATGCAATCAAACCCATACCTATATGCAAACAACTGTTTCCTCTGAAAGGATCCTTACAGTAGATGTGTTACGAGGTTTCGCACTCTTCGGCATCCTGCTGGCGCATATGATCTTCTGGTACAATGCCGGTCCCCTGCCCGGTGAACTGTTCAATAAATACCAGGATATTGCCTCGCAGATACTTCCCGTACTGAACGAGTTGCTGATCGCCGGTAAATTCTTCGCTTTCTTTTCTTTCCTGTTCGGATTGAGTTTTTACCTGCAGATGAAGAGCATGGAGAAGCAACAGGACAATTTTGTGCTTCGGTATGCCTGGCGCATTGCCTTGCTGGGCATCATCGGTGTGATACACCATGCTTTCTGGCGGGGAGATATCTTATCGATCTACGCTCCTCTGGGATTCCTGTTATTGCCCATGCGAAACTGGAGCAACCGGGTGATCCTGATACTGGGGATCCTCTTTGCCATGAATATCCCGGGGAAACTGATCGAATTGACCAGGCTATTGAGTATGTCCCAGCCACAACCCCAAAATGGCCCACCGCCGGATTTCGATTCGGCAGGTAAAGCATTCCTGGCGCTGGTACAACAACCTCACTGGTTACCGCTGTGGAAGGCCAATCTGATCGCTTTTTCCGATAAATTCCGCTTTCAACTGGATAGCGGTCGCATTTTTGTCACATTCGGTTTCTTCCTGCTGGGTATGTACAGCGGCCGAAAGAACTGGTTCCACCAGGGCGAGGGCTCACGCTCGGTTTTCCGGAAGATCTTCCGAAAGAGCGGCTGGCTGGTACTGGGTTGTTTTCTCTGTGGCCTGAGCATTTTTGGCGCCAATAGCCTCTTTCATCTTGGCTGGGAGCAGAAACCTCTGACCGGTTTTATTTTCAGCCAATTTTTCGATGTGATGAATGCCTCACTGGTCTGCTGGTACATCACCGGCCTGAGCCTGCTGTTATACAAACCTAACTGGCAAAAAAGACTCTATCCGCTGGCCACCGCAGGTAAACTGGCGCTTACCTGTTACCTGACGCAGACCCTGTTGGGCCTGGGACTTTTTTATGGTATTGGACTGGGCCTGGTAGGTCAGACGCCGCCCTGGTTGAACTGGCTGATCGCTTTGGCATTCTTTGTGTTACAGATCGCAGTAGGCAAATGGTGGCTGAAAAGCTTCCGGTTCGGACCGGTGGAATGGCTCTGGCGCTCCGCTACCTTCCTGCGTTGGTACCCATTGAAAAGGGACCGGTAAACCGCTGAACATTAACCGGAGTATCACCGGAGAGTGACAGGGCAGGTAACGCTATAACTTAACTATAACTTCGCTATAAGTTAGCTATAACTTAACGATAAGCCATTAAAATAGTACCGTACTGGGGGCTGTTTTCCTTGTTTTGGAAAGGATCTTACGAAATAACTGCCCCCTTGTCAGGTTTTTACTGTTGCAACGTCATTAATCACAATAGTGGAAAAGTCAAAACAGCATAAACCAGGGTTTGGATTTATATTTGACGTCCTTCTATCATTAGAGACAAATCATAAACAACTTAAAACGAAAAAAATGGCTTTAGAATTAACAGACGCAAACTTCCAGTCAAAAGTGCTGGACAGCGATAAACTGACCGTGGTGGATTTTTGGGCAGAATGGTGTGGACCCTGCCGTGCTATCGGACCCGTTATTGAAGAACTGGCTAAGGAATATGATGGCAAGATCAATGTAGGTAAAGTGAACGTTGACCATAACCCGAACCTGAGTGTGAATTATGGCATCACTTCCATCCCGGCTATCCTGTTCATCAAAGGTGGCCAGATCGTAGACAAACAGATCGGTGCCGTACCGAAATCTGTATTGGACAAGAAGATCCAGGCACATATTTAATTGCCGCAGAGATATTTTAAAAGAGCCCGAAAATCGGGCTCTTTTTTTTTGAACAATTGAACAGATGAGCAAGGAACAGATGAATGTTGAAGTTGTGTTCATAACGATATGAATCTGGTGGCATAATTACTGCCGGTTATCTACCCTCCAACTTCCACTCATCAGGTCCTTGCTCATCTGTTCGTCTGTTCATCTGTTTCACCGGCCAATTCAACCTTCATCATTCCTTGTTCAATATTCATTATTCCCTATCTTTCACGCTGATTTCTGAACCAAAACGATGCTTCTATGAACATTAAGGCGCGGTTGATATTGATGAATTTTCTGGAATTCTTTGTCTGGGGTTCCTGGCTGATCTCGCTGGGTGGCTATATGATCGTTACACTCAATTTTACCGGTGGCGAAGTGGGTGCTGTGTATGCCACCATGGGTATCGCTTCGCTCTTCATGCCTGCTTTGATGGGGATAGTGGCCGACCGCTGGATTAATGCAGAAAAAGTATTGGGTTCCTTACACATCATCGGTGCCTTATTGTTGATCTGGGCCTCCACGGTCACCGATTACCGCACTTTTTACCTGATCATGTTGTTGAACTCCATGGCTTTCATGCCTACCATTGCATTGAACAATACCGTTTCTTATATCGTGCTTGAGAAAAAGGGGTATGATATTGTAAAAGACTTTCCTCCCATCCGCGTATGGGGAACCGTGGGTTTTATCGTGGCCATGTGGATGGTGGATATCTTCGGTTGGACCAAAAGCCCACTCCAATTATACGTCAGTGCCGGATCAGGCCTTTTACTGGGACTATATGCGTTTACCATGCCAGCCTGTACCCGCGTAGCAGTGGAGGCCAAACGCAGCCTGGTATCGGCGTTGGGCCTGGATGCTTTTGTATTGTTCCGCAGGAAAAAGATGATCATTTTTTTCCTGTTCGCCATGTTGCTGGGGGCAGCCCTGCAGATCACCAATGCATTCGGTTCGCCTTTCCTGGATGATTTTAAGGGCAAATTTCCCGATTCATTCGGGGTGCAGCATCCCAACCTGCTGATCTCCATTTCGCAGATCTCTGAAACCCTGTTCATCCTGACCATCCCGTTTTTCCTGAAACGGTTCGGCATAAAGAATGTAATGCTGCTGAGCATTTTTGCCTGGGTATTCCGTTTTGGTCTTTTTGCCATCGGTGATCCCGGCCCGGGACTCTACCTGCTGGTACTTTCTATGATCATTTATGGTATGGCTTTCGATTTCTTCAATATTTCCGGTTCCCTTTTTGTTGAAAAAGAAGCCGATATCAAGATTCGCGCCAGCGCACAGGGGTTGTTCATGCTGATGACCAATGGTATCGGGGCCTATCTCGGAGGAACCATCAGTGGCTGGGTGGTGGATTATTTTACGGTAGATGGTGTAAAGAACTGGCAGAATATCTGGTTCAGCTTTGCCGGATATGCATTGATCCTGGGTATTGTGTTCCCGATCGTATTCCGTTACAAACATGACAGGAATGCGTTGGAAACCGTTAAACATTGATCACTCTGTTTATTGGATAAAAGCCCCTGTATGCGTGCAGATGTAAGGGGTTTTTCCCAATCTGCCAATGACAATTATTAATTTCTGATTACCAATTACTGATTAATTTCGTGCCTCAAATATGTGACTATGACCGCTGCAGTATCAGACCCTTTTAGCCTGGTAGCCAACACACAGGATACACAACTCAAACAGATCGGCGAAAAAATACTGAACAAGGAAAGGATCCTCTTTGATGAGGGGGTTACCCTTTTCGAAAAAGGTTCCCTGGCCTATCTTGGCGCACTGGCCAATTGGGTGCGCGAGCAAAAACATGGCAACAAGACCTATTTTAACCGGAATTTCCATATTGAACCCACCAATGTATGTGTGTTCTCCTGTAAATTCTGTTCCTATTCCCGTTTATATGCCCATCGCGAAGAAGGTTGGGAACTGAGCATCCAGCAGATGCTAGATATCGTAAAAAGCTATGATGGACAGCCGGTCACTGAAGTACATATCGTAGGCGGTGTTCACCCTAAAATGGACCTGGACTTCTTTATCGAACTGCTCCGGAGCATCAAAGCACATCGTCCGGATTTACATATCAAAGCTTTTACACCGGTGGAACTGGACTACATGTTCCGCAAGGCCAAAGTAAGCATTGAAGAAGGTATGCGCCTGGCCCACGACGCCGGACTGGATTCTCTGCCCGGCGGTGGTGCAGAGATCTTTCACCCGGAGATCCGCAAACAGATCTGCGAGGACAAAGTGGATGCGGATGGCTGGTTACATATTCACAAAGCCGCACACCAACTGGGTATGCATAGCAATGCCACGCTGCTGTACGGACATATCGAGAAATTCTGGCACCGTATAGACCATATGGAGCGCCTGCGCAGCCTGCAGGACGAGACCGGTGGTTTCAACACATTTATACCACTTAAGTTCCGTAACAAGGATAACGACATGAGCCATATTGCAGAATCATCCGTGATCGAAGACATGCGTATGTATGCCGTATCCCGTTTGTATATGGACAACTTCCCGCATATCAAAGCCTACTGGCCGATGCTGGGCAGGCAGAATGCACAGCTGACATTATCTTTCGGCGTAAACGATATCGACGGCACCATCGACGATTCCACCAAGATCTACGCTATGGCGGGCAGTGAAGAACAAACTCCGGCCATGAGTACTGCAGACCTGGTCCGTCTGATCAAACAAGTAAAACGCCAGCCGATTGAAAGGGGCACTTTGTACAACGAAATCAGGGACTATACCCATGTGAATGTTGACGAGCCTGAGTTAAATGTAACACTATAGCTTTTAGCGATCCCATAATGCAAAAGACGTCATAGTAATACACCACTATGGCGTCTTTTCTTTTAAAGTGGATTGCTTGGCGTCAGGCATCAAAATCAAACGTAAAGTAGTGTCGTTGGTGAAATAACTGATCGTCCAATTGATAAAGATGAATAACCGGTTCTTTACGCTTACGATCAGCATCAGGTGTAAGAACATCCATACATACCAGGCCAGCCGTCCCTGGAAGCTGATAAAAGGCAGGTCAACAACCGCTTTTCTTTTGCCTATGGTGGCCATGGTACCGGGATTCCTGTAAACAAAAGTACGCAGGGGCTTACCCTGAAGCAGGTTCCTGAAATTATGTGCGAGGTTTTTTGCCTGTGCAATCGCCACATTAGCCAATTGCGGATGTCCTTTCGGGAAATCCTTGTTTTCCATATAGGAGATATCCCCTATCACATATACATTGTCTGATCCTTCCAACCTGTTACAGCTATCCACTTTTATCCGGTTGCCCCGAACCAGTTGCTGCGCTGAAATACCCGTTGGTACATTGCCTGTCACTCCTGCAGACCAGATAAGTGTATGTGTTGGAATGGTTCTGCCATCTGCCAGGGTAACCATTTTACCATCGTATGTTTTCACCAACGATTGCGTCCATACATTTACACCCATCTTTTCCAGGTATTGTTGCGATTTCTGCTGAGAAGCCTTACTCATCACACCCAAAGTGGCAGGTCCTGCCTCAAGCAGGTACACATTCAGCTTCGAAAAATCCATATCCGGATAATCTTTAGGGAGCACATGGGTTTTCAATTCGGCCAATGAACCCGATAATTCAACCCCGGTTGGACCACCACCCACCACCACAATATTCATGATGGCAGGTAATGCTTCCGCATCTGCAGACAAAGCTTCCTCAAAATTCAATAATATCCTGTTACGGAGTGTGATGGATTCCACAGTGGATTTCATGGGGAAAGCGAAACGCTCAATATCCCGGTTGCCGAAATAGTTAGTGGTGCATCCTGTAGCGATCACCAGGTAATCGTACGTAAAAATACCCGCTGAAGTCATTACCTGTTGTGTGTCGGTGTTTACCTCTTTTACGGAAGTCAGCCGAACATGAACATTCTTTTTTTTCTGAAACACTTTCCTTAGCGGAAAGGAAATGGAGCTGGGCTCCAGCCTGGCCGTAGCTACCTGGTACATGAGTGGCTGGAACTGGTGAAAATTGTATTGATCGATCAGGGTTATCTCATAATCGCTCTCACTGATTCTTCGGGCCAGTTGCAACCCGGCAAATCCGGCGCCGAGTATCACGATATGTTTCTTATTTGTGGACATATTTCATAGGATTTACGACCAGTCATTCGAAGACGGGGGGGGGAACAATGAGTGAATGAGTGAATGAGTGGATGAGTGGATGTTTTGATTGTACTCACGACTTATTACTTATTGCTCACACTGTTAACATTCCGGCAAACTGATCGGTATATGTATGGCTAATCCCCCATCGGCTGTTTCTTTGTACTTGCTGCTCATATCGAGCGCGGTATCCCACATGGTTCTGATCACTTTATCCAGGCTCACGATGGCGTAGTCCGGTGAACTTTGCAGTGCCAATTGTGAGGCAGTGATGGCTTTAATGGCCCCCATGGTGTTTCGTTCAATACAGGGGATCTGTACCAGTCCGCCGATCGGGTCGCAGGTAAGTCCCAGGTGATGTTCCATGGCTATTTCAGCGGCCATCAGTGCCTGTCGTTGGGTGCCTCCCATACATTCGGTGAGTGCGGCGGCGGCCATGGCAGAAGATACGCCGATCTCGGCCTGGCAGCCACCCATTGCCGCAGATATGGTGGCACCTTTTTTAAAGATGCTGCCGATCTCGGAAGCCACCAGCAGAAAACGAATGATCTTATCTTCACTATCGCCATCACAAAAGGCAATATAATACTGCAATACGGCCGGTATCACGCCCGCAGCGCCATTGGTGGGTGCAGTCACCACCCTGCCAAAAGAAGCGTTTTCCTCATTCACCGCCAAAGCAAAACAACTGACCCAGTCCAATATGTATTTGAAATCGTTACCACCCTTTTTTATGCAGGCTATCCAGCTGTCATAATCCGAGTAAGTCAGCCCTTTTATCAGTTTTTTATTCAGGTCAAACGCCCTTCTACGAACGTGTAATCCGCCCGGTAATTGTCCCTGTGCATGGCAGCCCCGATACATGCATTGTTTCATGGCATCCCAGATTTGCAATACCCCTTTTCTGGTCTCGGCTTCAGAGCGCCAGGCGCTTTCATTCTCCATCACCACTTCGTGTATGGCCATTCCCTTCATGCAGGAATGCAGCAGGTCATTGGCCGTATCTATCGGGAAAGGCAGTTGTACCACAGGTTTACCGCCATGGGCTTCCCCTTCTTTTACCACGAATCCGCCACCAATGGAGAAGAAGGTCTCACTCCAGTTCTCACCATTCTTCAGGGTGACCAGGAAGGATAGGCCATTGGGATGATAGGGAAGTGTTTCATTGAATAGAAAATGAATATTTTCCGTCACGTGAAAAGGGATCATCACTTCCCCGCCCAGGAGTAATTGCTGATCGGACGTGATCTGCTGGATACTGGGCGTAATGCTATTGACATCGATCGTTACAGGATCTTCGCCGCCCAAACCCAGGATAACGGCAATATCGGTACCATGTCCCTTACCGGTTTTGGCGAGTGATCCATAGAGCAATACCGTTACTGAAGCCACCTGGCCGAAGCTGCTTTTTTGCCGGATCGTATCCAGGCAACGTTGAGCGGCTTTCCAGGGCCCCAATGTGTGCGAGCTCGATGGCCCCACACCTATTTTAAACATATCAAACACCGAGATCGATTCGTAAGGCATGGCAATCTGTATTTCTTTCTGTTCAAAGGTACTTAACGGAACTCAGCTAAAACTTACAAGCGTTTGGATTGTTTTTCCGAACTTTCCACCGCAAAACTAATATGTAGTTAATTTTTTTAATGTAAATTCTGTATGCAACTTTCCTCCCTTTTAGACAGGTTTGCCGAACCCGAAACACTGAAAATGGCCAAACTGGGCCGTGAACTGGCAGCTAAAGGTCATAATGTGATCAATCTGAGTCTTGGTGAACCGGATTTCGATACCCCGCAACACATCAAAGACGCTGCTATCAAAGCCATCAATGATAACTGGAGCCACTACTCTCCTGTTCCCGGTTATATGGACCTCCGTGAAGCGGTTTGCACGAAATTGAAACGCGATAATAATCTCGATTATAAACCTGAGAACATTATAACCTCTACCGGCGCCAAACAAAGCCTCGCCAATGCTATCCTGGCGTTGGTGGATGAAGGTGATGAAGTGGTCATCCCAACCCCTTATTGGGTAACCTATTCTGAACTGGTGAAAATTGCCCGTGGTAAAGTGGTTGAGATCAGGACCAAAGTAGAGAATGGTTTTAAAGCCACTGCTGCAGAACTGGAAGCTGCCATTACCGATAAGACCCGTGTGTTCATGTTCTCTTCGCCCTGTAACCCTTCCGGTGCTGTGTACAGCAAGTCTGAACTGGAAGCACTGGCCGCTGTGTTCAGGAAATATCCGAACATCATTATCCTGTCTGATGAGATCTATGAATACATCAATTTTGTTGGCAAACACGAAAGCATTGCACAGTTCGATGACCTGAAAGACCGTGTGGTATTGATCAATGGTCTGAGTAAAGGTTTTGCCATGACCGGATGGCGCCTGGGGTATATTGCCGCCAATGTTACCATTGCCAAAGCCTGTGAAAAATTACAGGGACAATTCACCAGTGGTGCCACTTCTGTCACACAGAAAGCCGCTGTGGCCGCTTTGACCGGCGACCTGCGTCCTTCACAGGAAATGACCGCTGAGTTTACCCGCCGCCGTGCCCGTACTTTGGAACTGATCAAAGAGATCCCGGGTTTCAAATGTTTTGCACCCGAAGGCGCATTTTATGTGTTCCCGGATGTGAGTGCCTATTATGGGAAATCCGATGGACAGGAAACCATCCACAATTCAGCCGACCTGAGCATGTACATACTGAACAATGCGCATGTTTCCTGTGTCATGGGCGATGCGTTCGGAGAACCCAACTGTGTTCGTTTTTCTTTTGCTGCCAGCATGGAAAATATTGAAACAGCCTGGGCAAGGATCAAGGAAGCTCTGGCCAAATTGAAATAAACGCGGTATTCGTTTACCGTTTACTGTACCAACGTGGTGAGGAAATACTTCACCACGTTTTTTATGCACCTGCTAATCCGTATTTTGCAGCCATGAGTGAACAGGCAAAAACAGAGATGTTCCGCAACCGTTTGGCAAAAGTGTACAAACACAAAAGCAAACTGGCCAAAAGGCAATCGGTATCCTGTTACCGTGTGTACGACCATGACCTGCCTGAATTTCCGCTTTGCATAGAGATCTATGAAGACAAGATCTACCTGGCCGAATACCTTCGCCGCCATGGCATGACAGACGAAGAACATGAAGTATGGCTGAATGATTGCCTGTCCGTCATCACCGAGATAACCGGCATACCACAGGAGCTGATGTTTGTGAGACAGCGCAAGCGGATGTCGCACCGCGGCGAGGACCAATATGAGAAGATGGATACCAAACAGGAGTTCTTCACAGTATTGGAGAATGGCCTGAAATTCCAGGTGAACCTGACCGACTATCTGGATACCGGCCTGTTCCTTGACCATCGCATCACCCGGCAGATGGTGCGGGAACAGAGTAAGGACAAACGTGTACTGAACCTTTTCTGTTATACAGGATCTTTCTCTGTATATGCCGCCGCCGGTGGCGCAGCTACGGTCACTTCCGTGGACCTATCCAAGACCTACCTGGCCTGGGCAGAAGATAATATGGTGATCAACCATTTCAAGGATGCGGCTAAATACCGGTTCATCCATGCAGATGTGAAACAATACCTGAAAACACTACAGCCCGACAGCTTTGACCTGGTGATCATGGACCCGCCCACATTCAGCAACAGCAAGCGCATGAAAGACTTTCTCGATATCCAGCGCGACCATGTGGAATTATTGAACGATGTACTGGCAGCCACCACCCCGGGAGGCATCGTCTACTTCAGCACCAACTTCACCAAATTCGTTCTGGAACCCGAAAAGATCCATGCATCCGAGATCAAAGACATTACCAAAGCCACCACAGCTTTCGATTTTGAAGGCAAACTGAAACGGTGGTGTTACAGGGGGAGAAAATAATGAGTGAATGAGTGAATGATAGGATGAGTGAATGGTAAGGAAATTTTTTACGCCATTCTATCATTCACTCATCCTATCATTCTATCATTACTTAATGGAAATACTGTCAATACTGTAATCCCTCTTCCACAACCATTTCTCAAATTGGTAACGTATCACATAACCCGTGGCTGTGCTGTCGCTTGCGTAGTATACCTGGAGGTAGTAGCTTTTTCCCTTGCTGCCGGATGCCCATTGGTCCAAATCAGTGGAAGATGCGGCGGGTGCTCCGAGATAAGCCTGCACAATATCCCTTTTCTCGCGGAGCGGAAGGTTGCGCCATTTCATGGGAGTGGCAAAACGGGCTGCTTGGGGAACAGCAATGCCGAACACCATGTATTGCAACCCAGCCAGCGCCAATAAACAGATCACCAGGATCAGGGTCGTTCTTTTGCGGGCAGACCGGATGATGGGCTCGTATAATTGTGGTATGATGGGCAATTAATAGAAATTAACTTATTCAGAAAAGACGCCAACTAAATAATCGGTTCATTCTATGGTAGGTTTTCCCTTTTCGGAGAAATCTCTTACAAATGGATCAGATGCGGTTCAGTTGCTTTTGGGTGAATTCGTTTTCTGTATTTCCTGTATTCAGGGTAGAAGCCGGCTCGAATAACATAACCCAAACCTCTTCCTCGGCATTGGGACGATGCTCCACACCCCGGGGTACCACCAGAAAATCACCTTCCTGTAAGGCAATGTTTTTGTCGCGGAGTTCCATTACAAAAGAACCCTTTACCACAAAAAAGAATTCATCTTCCAGTGCATGGTGATGCCAGGTGAAGGGGCCTTTGAATTTGGCCAGTTTTACCTGTTGTCCGTTCAGTTCACCCACAATATGTGGGTTCCAATAATCTGTGATCTGCGAAAATTTGTCTGTCAGGGTTACTTTATACATGGTAGGTATTTCCTGTTTCGTTCAGAAACTGTTCGTGTAATTTCAGTACCTGAGGTATCAGCAAATGCTGGTCATCGTTGAGCACCACAAAATCGCATAAGCGCATTTTGATCTCTTCCTGGATCTGCCGTTTCATCCGGCTGAGCACTTCTTCCCTGCTCACCTGATCCCTGTCCATTACCCGCTTGATACGAATATGCTGGGGCGCATATACACCGATCATATAATCAAACCCGATGGCAGAACCGGCTTCAAAAAACAGGGCCGCTTCCTTAACGGTATAAGGCGTGGTCTGCTGTGCTGCCCATTCCTCTGCCGCGGCAATGGTATATGGATGTACCAGTGCGTTCAGGGTTTCCAGTTGAAAAGGATTGCTAAAAACGATGGTAGCCAGCTGCTTCCGGTTCAACCGGCCATCGGTATATACCGTCTCTCCAAATTTGTCGATGATAGCGTGTTTCAGCGCGGGATGGGTTTGCATCAGTTCTTTGGCAGCCGCATCAGCATCGAATACAGGAATACCGAGCACCTTAAAAATGCCCGATACGGTTGACTTACCGCTGCCGATACCACCTGTTAGACCGATGCGCAGTGCCATGGGTAGGAATTCTGTTGGAAAGATATTATTTCTGGCGCATTACCGGAAACCCACTGCCGGGTATTTGTTGTATACAGGCTGGTTTTACTCTGTATCCATAAAAAAGCCGGATGAAGATCATCCGGCCCCATTTTCAGATAAAGCGGTAAGCTTTTGGTTACAGCTATTTATTGATGGCGCTTGACCATTCCATGCTGATCGATGATTTTTCGATCTTCAGGTAACTGCCTGGACTTACTTCCAGCTGTAAAGTATTGTCTTCGTTGATCTTGTTGATGGTTCCATGGATACCTGCAATGGTCACCACTTTGTCGCCTTTCTGCATATTGTCAACAAATTTCTTCTGCTCCTTGGCTTTCTTGGCCTGCGGACGAATCATGAATAACCAGAAAACGAGGATGATACCTCCCATCAAAACCAGCTGCACCATACCGCCACCAGATCCGGCAGCCTGCAGTAAAACGAAATGTAAATTAGTCATTATAGTTGTTTTTAATGATTGACGTAACCTGTATCCTTTTCTTAATCATATGGATCAAGGGCCGTAAAGATAAGTGTCTGCACCTTTCGTTGGAGCGAATTTCTGGTAACAAAAAGGTAAATTCCTGCTACCTGCTTATTTCTTGAAACTTACCTTATGGATCTTGCCTGCTTCCAGCATTTCTTTGTGGATATTGTCGAGGATACCATTCACGAACTGTCCGCTCTGCGGGGTACTGTAATCCTTGGCCAGGTCTATGTATTCGTTGATAGTGACTTTTGTGGGGATGGTTTCAAAGTACAGCAGTTCACAAACGCCCATGCGCATCAGTACCATATCTAATTGGGCTATCCGCTCCGAATCCCAGTTCTTCAGTTTGGGTTTGATGAGCTCCATACAGAAGTCCTTCTTCTCCAGTGTAGTGGTGAGCAGTGATTTGGCAAAACCCCATTTTTCCGGGCTTAACATTTCCTGCAGGTTATAACTGGATGGTTTCTGGATATAGTTCTGCATCAGCTGATCCATCATGTCGGCATCATCGTCCCAGTTATTGAAAAGTTCTTCCAGGTGGGCAATGAACAGTTCATTGGGCAGCATGAGCTGTGTGAAGATCAGTTTGATGATCTCTTTCTCTTTGGCCTTTTCCCTGCCTTCGTGGTTGATGTATTCCTTGTATTTTTCCGTATTGGTCAGATCTTCATAGATCTTCTTTACCAGATCCTTATCCAGCAATTTGGAAGGCAGGTCGGTTTCCACCGCTTTTTTGAAAGATTCATTCTCCAGTATCTGCCAGAGGAACTCATTACCGGCGATCTTGATGTTCACATTCAGGTCTTCCTCCGTAGGGAGGTTCCGGGAAGCTCTTTTTTGTGCGCTGGTTTCCGCGTAGCGGGCCACTTCTGTGAGAAAGTACAACAGGTATACGAACAGTTCCCTGCTTTTATCCAATTGTTTCTGTAATTCTTCAACGGGTTTTTTAAAAGCGACCGGGTTATCCGCCGCTTCAATCATGTACAGCAACTGCATCACTTTCACACGAATATTTCTTCTACTGATCATCTGGTAAGAACTTAGTTTGAGGGATGCAAAGATATTGGTTTCGGCTTCTGGTGCAAAATGTAAATCATCGGCGGTAAACCGGGGCCTGTCACCTGTATGTACCCTATTCCCTAAGCTGTTTCTGCCGTATCAGTAACAGGAAACAGCCGGGAAAAAATCCGACGATCAGCTCTTCCGCTAAGATCGCTTATTGAGGAGGGTGAACTGCCCGTTCCAGGTGGTACAGACCAGCCGGGCAGGTTATGAAATTTTGACACGGGTTGTCAGAAACTTACCCCATCTTTGCCCCCGTTTCTGACAGACTATACAGCTGCGGGGCCTATTTGGAGCGGGATGCTGCAAATTTGACCTGAAACACCCGGGTGGCACAAAAATGGTTACCAGGACAATATTATTTCTCAATTCATTAAAAACCCATAACGTATGGCAAAAAAACTCAACGTTACTCCTCTGCACGACAGAGTAATTGTTAAGCCTGCCGCTGCTGAAGAAAAAACCGCAGGCGGAATCATTATCCCTGATACTGCAAAAGAAAAACCACAACGTGGCACCATTGTAGCTGCCGGTGCTGGTAAAAAGGACGAGCCTGTAACTGTAAAAGTTGGCGATACCGTTTTGTATGGTAAATATGCAGGAACCGAGATCCAGATCGAAGGTCAGGATTTGCTGATCATGCGTGAGAGTGACATCCTCGCGATCGTGTAAAATTTGAAAATGTGAAAATGTGGTCATTTGAAAAGGATCATCTTTTCAGATCGTTGCAGGTTTCAGGTTTTCAATTTTCCCAATTCTCAAATTTTCAAATTTTCAAATTCTCAAATTAAACAATATGGCAAAGCAGATTTTCTTTGACATTGAAGCAAGAAATAAGATGAAAAAAGGCGTTGACACCCTTGCCAACGCTGTAAAAGTGACCCTCGGACCAAAAGGTCGTAACGTGGTTATCGAAAAGAAATTCGGTGCACCCCAGGTAACAAAAGATGGTGTGACCGTAGCGAAAGAAATTGAACTGGAAGACCCTATCGAGAACATGGGTGCCCAGATGGTGAAGGAAGTGGCTTCCAAAACCGCTGACATTGCCGGTGACGGTACCACTACCGCTACCGTTCTGGCCCAGGCCATCATTGGCGAAGGTCTGAAGAACGTAGCTGCAGGTGCCAACCCGATGGATCTGAAGCGTGGTATCGACAAGGCCGTTGACAAGATCATCGAGAGTCTGAAAGCCCAGTCACAGACTGTAGGTAACGACACCAAGAAAATCGAGCAGGTAGCTACGATCTCTGCTAACAGTGATAGCGAGATCGGTAAACTGATCGCTACTGCCATGAACAAAGTGGGTAAAGAAGGTGTGATCACCGTAGAAGAAGCAAAAGGTACCGATACCACAGTTGATGTGGTGGAAGGTATGCAGTTCGACCGCGGTTATATCTCTCCTTACTTCGTTACCAACAGCGAGAAAATGGAAGTGGAACTGCAGAACCCTTATATCCTGATCTACGACAAGAAGATCAGCGCTATGAAAGATATCCTCCATATCCTGGAGAAAGTGGCCCAGAGCGGTCGTCCGCTGTTGATCATTGCAGAAGACCTGGAAGGTGAAGCACTGGCAACACTGGTTGTAAATAAATTACGTGGTACCCTGAAAGTAGCTGCTGTGAAAGCACCTGGTTTCGGCGACCGTAGAAAAGAAATGCTGACCGATATCGCGATCCTGACTGCAGGTACCGTGGTAAGCGAAGAGCAGGGCTTTAAACTGGAGAATGCAGACCTGACCTATTTAGGACAGGCCGCTTCTGTAACCATTGACAAGGATAACACCATCGTGGTAGGCGGTAAAGGTAAAAAAGCCGACATCGTTGCCCGTGTTAACCAGATCAAAGCCCAGATCGAAAACACCACTTCTGACTACGACCGCGAAAAATTACAGGAGCGCCTCGCTAAATTAAGCGGTGGTGTGGCTGTACTGTACGTAGGTGCTGCTACAGAAGTGGAAATGAAAGAGAAAAAAGACCGCGTTGACGATGCCCTGCACGCAACAAGGGCTGCTGTGGAAGAAGGTATCGTTCCCGGTGGTGGTGTAGCATATATCCGTGCCGTTGAGAGCCTGGAAAAATTGAAAGGTTCCAACGAAGACGAATCTACCGGTATCCAGATCGTGAAAAGAGCGATCGAAGAGCCCCTGCGCCAGATCGTGGTGAACAGCGGTATTGAAGGTTCTATTGTGGTGCAGAAAATCAAGGAAGGCAAAGCCGACTTCGGTTTCAACGCCCGCACAGAAGTGTATGAGAACCTGTTCAAAGCCGGTGTAATTGACCCAACCAAAGTAAGCCGTGTAGCATTGGAGAATGCAGCATCCATCGCCGCTATGTTGTTGACAACTGAGTGTGTGATCGCTGATAAACCAAAAGCGGAAGCTCCGCACGCACACGCTGGTGCACCTGATATGGGTGGTATGGGCGGATACTAATCCCTACCCCATCCTGCCAATAAAAATCCCCGCATCTTGCAAAAGAGCGGGGATTTTTTATGCACAATAGATTATCGGTTATCCTGTTTTTGTTTCAGGTATCGTTGCAGGATACCTTTTGCCAGCAGGAACTGTGCAATGGTATACGGTATGATGCTGTACACGAGCCCCTGTGAGTGACCGCCCGCTCCGAACAGGTTCCAGGCAAAAATGAGGTTCTGAATGATGAATATACAGAGCGCCTTACATGATCTGCAGCTAAAACCGGTTGCCACGATATCAAACGTATGGGCAATAATCTTTCTGCGACACAGTCCTTTTTTATAAATAATAAGATGATAACCAGTTAATTATAATGCATTTTAGGTACCTAAACTATTGTAACCTATTGATTATCCGTATCATATAAACAGATGACCTGCAGATAACCCGCAGATAACCCGCCTATAACCCGTAGATAACCCGCCTCTTTAAAAAAGCGGGTTATCTGCAATATATATACGGTATATGGGTAGAATATAGGACAAGGATGTTACTATCAGGTCCGGAAGAAAGGTCCATAGAGAAGTGGGAAAATAAGGACAAGCACTCTGTACAAGTCTGGCTACGAATATGCCCGGAGGCAATTCTTCACCAAACAGGTTAGGTATACCGGAAATCAAATGACCGGAACCTGCTGCTTTCGGGTTTCTGCATACGCCGCAAAACCCTGTACCAGGAAATATTGCGCCAGGCCATAGGTCAACATCACGCCCATATCTGCCCAACGGTTATGCAGGGCGAATTTATTGATGGCGAGCAAGCCGTCGGACAAAACGAACAAAGCCGCACCAGGTATAAAACAGGTGACCGCTATCTTTTGTACCGCGGGGTTCACCAGGGTCTGTGTAGCCATGACCGCCATGGTGCAGATGATCACCATATAAACGAGTATGGGCACCCGGAAAGTTCCCAATTGATCATTCAGGTAATAGAAGATCTGCCCCGAGATCAGGACCAGCACAATAATAGCCAATGCCAGGTTACGGGGTTTACCGGTGTACCCTTTTTGCAACCGGTAAAAGAACCAGCTGTTACAAAGATGCGTACCGATGAATGCCAGCATGCCCAACAGGAAAAATGCCTCGCCTGAACGCGTCAGCAACAGGTCGCCCAGAAAGGAACAGAACAGTCCCAGGTAAAGAACCGGGCTGGTCTTACCCTCACCGGCATATAGATAACCCATCAATACGGGCAACAATAAAAGTTTCGTTAACATCCTGAACGAACTTATTTCCAGATAAATAAATCCACAGTGAAGCAGCAGGACGGCAAGGAACAAGCCCATACCATATTTTCGGAGCAATTGCATAAAAAGCGGATTGGGTGATCAATGGAAAGTCCTGATCTGAAACGTTCACAAAGCCGTATTTATTACCATGGGCCTGAACTATATTATAGGGGGAAGGATTACTTTTGCCGCATGTTGAGCCAGGAAAACGAATCATTTCTGCAATGGTGGGCCGAGAACAGGATCCGGGAAAAGAACAGCCTGAGACCCTTTCTGATCGGCCTGTCTTTCGGTTTTTCCATTGGTATCGGGGTTCTGCTGATACTCGAAACGGGATGGTATGAGCGGGCCAATATGGTGGCCAATTCCCGTTTGAGTTCGGTGGTATTTGTACTGGCATTGATGATCGTATCTGTTTTTATGGCATTTGTTTACCGGAAATTCCGGTGGGAAATGCAGGAACAGCGGTACCAGGAATTATTGATCCTGAAAAATAAGTCAGAAAACAAGCTGCCTAAGCAGCCTTAGTAATCAAAATACAGTCTATAAATCTAAAAAACTGCATGAAAAAATTTGTTCTCTCGGTTCTTGTTCTCTCAATGGTTATTTTTAATATATCCTGTGGAAAAAGCGATACCAGTGGTTGCCAGCCGGCCAGTATTGCGTCTGAAAAAGCCCAGATGGTGGCCTATTGCACCGCCAATGGCATCAATTATACAGAAAGCAGCAGCGGACTTTTATATGAGATCATTGCTCCAGGCAGTGGCCTGGCCCCAGTGAGCACTTCCATCGTTTCGGCGGTATATACCGGTAAATTGCTGAACGGCACTACATTTGATGCTACCGCCAACCCTGTAAGTTTCTCACTCAGCGGCGTAATTGACGGCTGGAAGATTGGTCTGCCCCTGATCAAAAAAGGTGGCCGGATCAAACTGGTCATTCCTTCAGCACTGGCTTACAGCTGTACCGGCAGCAAAAACGGTGCCGGCCAGTATGTTATCAACCCAAATGAACCTTTGTTTTTTGATGTCACATTGACTGATGTTAGATAACTCTTCTGAAAAACACCCTATCTAGGAAGGCCGGCAAGCGAAAACCGGTCTTTTTTTGCTAAAAACCAATATCATGGGGGATATCGGATTTCATTACCATTCCCCTATCTTTGCCGCTCTAAAAAAATTTGTAAACCGTTACTAATATGCAACTGAAAGGTTTAGTGCGATTTTTTGCGATTGCCTTGATACTCATCTGCCTGTATCAATTGTCATTCACCTGGTTCGTGAAGAACCATGAAAGTGAAATGGAAAAAAAGGCCGATACCTGGCTGAAAACTTTCCCCACTCCCGAGGCCAAATACCCCGGAAACAAAGAATTACAGGCTGCTTATGCAGATAGCCTGGGCGATCTGAAAAAAGAAAGACTGAAGCGCCTTCTCGACAGCACCAAAGACGCGAAGCTGGCTTTTGGTCTGACCACTTACCGCAGCGCCAAAGAAAAGGAACTGATGCTGGGTCTCGACCTGCAGGGTGGTATGAGCGTAACCATGGAAGTGGGCCTGGATGGTCTCCTCAAATCCCTGGCCAACTATACCAAGGATGCCAACTTCAACAAAGCGCTGGAGCAGGCAGTTGCCCGCAAAGCCAATACCAGTGCCGACCTTATTTCCCTGTTCCGCGAGGAACTGGCCAAAGTGAGTCCCGGTACCAGACTGGCCCCTTTCTTTGCGGCACGTAGCGGTAACCCACCCAAAGTTAAGATCGACGACAGTGATGATAAAGTGGCTTCTTACCTGAAAGACCAGGCGAATATTGCTTTCAATACCACTTACCGCATCCTGCGTACCAGGATCGACCGTTTTGGTGTGGCATCACCCAATATCAATCCTGACCCGGTTAAAGGTTATATCAACATTGAACTGGCCGGTATCAACGATAAGGAAAGGGTTCGCGCCTTCCTGCAATCTACCGCCAACCTCCAGTTCTTTGAAGTATATACTTTCGAGAGCAAAGAATTACAGAACGGCATTATAGAAGCCGATAAAGCGGTGGAAGATTACCTGAATGGAATAAAAACAGCAGACACTACCCAAAAGGCAAGTGTTGACACCGTTGCCAAAACTGCTACGGCCGCTACTCAAAAAGACAGTGGTAAAACAGCTACCCTGTCTGCCATTGCCGGTAATACCAAAGCTGCAGTGAAAGCAGACTCTGCCAAAGCCAATGCCAACAAGAACCCGATCGGCCGACTGATTCAGTTCAGCCAGCCTTATGCTGGACAGGACGGTAAAACCGTATTTCCTGCAGCTATCGGATATATCCCTTCAAAAGATACCGGTACATTGAACGATTACCTGCACCTGGATGTGGTGAAGAACAAGTTCCCATCCAACCTGGTATTCATGTATGGTAAAGCAGAAGGTGATGATCCCAAGTTGAAAGACATCCTGACCCTGTATGCCATCAAGACCCTGGATAACGGTCAGGCAGAACTGGGTGGCGAAGGTATCAGCGCTTCCCAGGACTATGATGAACGTGGCCGTATCGCTATCAAAATGAATATGGACAAAGCGGGTACTGCCGGCTGGGCCAGAATGACCACCCGTAACGTGGGTAAACCCATTGCCGTGGTACTGGATAATTTCGTGTACTCCGCTCCTAACGTAAACGAGCCCATCACTACCGGTAACTCACAGATCTCCGGCAGCTATACCATTAAAGAAGCGCAGGACCTGGCCGAGATCCTGGAGAGCGGTAAACTGCCTGCTCCGGCCAAAATCATACAGGAACAGCAAGTGGGCCCAACCCTGGGTAAAGCTTCCATTAATGGTGGCGCCATGTCGTTCCTGGTTTCCTTCATCGTCATCTTTGCCCTGATGCTGCTGTATTATAACACCGGCGGATGGGTGGCCAATATTGCCCTGATCCTGAACCTGCTGTTCACCATCGGTATCCTGAGCGCCCTGGGCTTTACGCTGACGGCTCCCGGTATTGCCGGTCTGGTACTTACCGTAGGTCTGGCAGTGGATACCAACGTAATCATCTTTGAACGTATCAAGGAAGAGCTGACCAAAGGAAAGAGCTACCAGAATGCCGTTAACGATGGTTACAGGCGTTCTCTGGCTCCCGTACTGGATGCACACGTGACCACCCTGCTCACCGCCATCATCCTGGCTTATTTCGGATTGGGTCCGGTACTGGGTTTTGCCACTACACAGATCATCGGTATCCTGTTGTCGCTGTTCTGCGGTATCCTGGTATCCAGGCTGATCACAGATATCTATATGGGCAAGAACCGACACTTTGAATATTTTACGGGACTGTCTAAAAAAATCTTCAAACACGCTTCTTTCAAATTCATCGAGTACCGGAAAATTGCATATGGTATTTCCGTTGTGATCTTCCTGCTGGGACTGAGCACCCTGGTACGCAAAGATGCTTTTGATGAGGGTGTTGAATTTTCAGGTGGACGCAGTTATACCATCAAATTCGACAAACCGGTGAATGAAGACCAGATCCGCGACGAGCTGAAAGCTGAATTCGGAGAGGCTGTGATCATCAAGACCGTGGATGTGAAGAACCAGATCAATATCACCACTTCTTATAAGATCAAGGAAACCGGCAGCAATATTGATTCACTGGTAGAGAAAAAACTCTTTGCCGGCCTGAAGAACCACCTGCCTGCCAATACTACTTTCAACGATTTTGAAAAAGTATACAAACAGAGTTCACAGACTGTATTACCGACCATTTCAGACGACCTGAAAAAAGGTGCTACCAAGGCGGTGATTTTTGGTCTGATCATGATCTGTCTGTATATCTTCATCCGATTCCGTGACTGGCGTTATTCACTGGGTACGATCTTCTCCCTGTTACACGACGTATTTGTAACACTGATCGTATTTAGTTATGCCCGGACAATCGTTCCTTTCCCGCTTGAGATTGATCAGCACTTCATTGCTGCGATCCTGACGGTGATCGGTTTCTCGATGAACGATACGGTGATCGTGTACGACAGGATCCGTGAAGACAGCTCGCTGATGAAAAGTTCTGACAATGCTGCGGTGATTAACCGTGCGATCAACGAGACATTGAGCCGTACAATCATGACTTCACTGACCGTATTCCTGACCATCCTGATCCTCTTCATCTTCGGCGGAGAAGTTACCCGTGGTTTCGCATTCGCCATGCTGATCGGTGTGGTTACCGGTACTTACTCTTCTATCTTTGTAGCGGCCCCTGTTCTGGTAGATTTTGCCAAGCACCGCCCACTGGGAAGAAAGTCTTCCGTTGAAGCCAAGAAATAATATAATCTTTTGATAACCAAAGCCCGTAGTCATCGCTACGGGCTTTTTTATGACCAACCGGAACTGGACAGGCAGATTAAAATTCACTTAATGGATTCCCCTTTAATCATTCATTAACATCTATTCTGTTCACATCAGATGTAACTTTGAAAGGTTACATTGTGCAGCATTCAAAGAAACATATTACCCGGTTCATAGTTTTCTTACTTGCTTTGCAGGTATTGAACCTGAGTATCTATGCCCCTAATTTCAGTCCCCTGTATTCTCCTGTCAAAGAAGAAGTGACTACCAATATCACGGAAACAGCTGTTGAATATGTAATGGAAGTGATCATGGGTATCAAAAATGCGATTCCCGAACAGGTACAACACCATAAAGACCTGCATTTTCATAAACAGGTATCTTTTAAAGCGGAATGTACTCCCCTGTTTTACGAATTATCGTCATTTCAGGAGAAATCCGGCAAAGCTGCTATTGCCTTGCAGCACGCTTACAACTACCTGTTCCTGCAGGAGATCAATCCCCCACCTCCCAAAACCTGCTGATCCTTCTATTTCTGTTAACACACTGACAGCTGTTTTTTGCTACCAGTATTGATTTGGACATCCTAATTCTTATTATGCGTTTATCATTACGTACACGTATGTGTTCGGCGTTATTGCTGACCACTTTATTTTTGGGTTCTGCACAGACAACGGCTCGTGCTCAGACTTTTACCCATGACACCCTCACCCTTCATTTACCTGAAGTTGAAAAAAGGTTCCTGGACAGTAACCTCTTATTATTGGCGGCTCATTTTAACGTAGATGCCCAGAAAGCCCTGGTGCAACAGGCGAGACTTTGGGATAACCCGGTTCTGAATACAGACCAGGTGATCGCCGCCGGCGGCAGGTTTTTTCCATATGGCAAAAATGCCGATGGATCATTCAGCGGGCAGTATTATGCACAGGTACAACAGCTGATCAAAACCGCTGGCAAAAGAAATAAGCTGATCAGCCTGGCCAATACCAATGTGAAATTAAGCGAATGGCAGCTGCAGGATGTCTTGCGCAATCTCCGTTACCAGTTGCGCATCGACTACTTTACCATACTGCAGCAGCTGGAAACAGGGAAGATCTATGCAAACCAGCTGGCACAACTGCAAAAACTGCTCAATGGCATGCAGGCACAGCTGAACGCAGGTAATATTGCACAGAAAGACTTTCTGCGGATCCGGAACCTCGTCATCTCACTGGAGCAGGACCTGACAGAACTGAACCGTTCACTGGCAGATAATGAAGCGGATCTGAAAACCCTGCTCGGCATCAGGGAAAACGTGTTTATCAAACCCGGCGACAGGTTCCCGTTGAAAACCGATCCGGATGTCTCTTTGGTTTCAGAGCAGGACCTGTTGTATGAAAGTGCAAGGAAAAATAATCCTTATTACCAGTTGCAGGTAACGCAGACTTTATACCAGCAGCAGAACCTGGATTACCAGAAAGCTTTACGTATACCCGACATCACACTCGGGCCTAATTTTGACCGCAACTCGAATTATACGCCCAATTATGTGGGACTGGGTATTTCCCTCCCCCTGCCCATCCTGAACAAAAACCAGGGGAACATCCGTTCGGCAGCATTTTCAGTAAAACAGCAGCAGTCCGTTACGGCCAATGCAGAAACGGAATTACGTAACAATATTACCAATGCCTATACCAAACTGTTATTGTCCGTAAAACAGAACAGTGGCAGTCAGCCGGAGTTTTACGAAAAGTACCATGCCATGTACGGAAACGTGGTGCAGAGTTATCAGCAAAAACAGATTGGACTACTGGAGTTCCTCGATTTTTTTAACGACTACACGGCATCGCAGCAGCGGTTATTACAGCAGCAGCTTGCCCTGCAACTGGCAAAAGAGGCTTTGAATTACCAGCTTGGAACAGACATGATCAAATAAAAATTTCATTACCCATTACACTATTGAATATGAACAAGAACATACTTCTTTTGCCGGCATTACTGATGATAGGAATGATATCCTGCAAGGAGAAAAAAAACGCAGACGAGAAACCCGGAAAATTTGTATTGAGTGATACCATGGCGAAGATGATCACCATTGACTCTGTGTCACGCTGTTATATCGACAATGAAACTACACTGACGGGAGAAGTCAGCTACAATGAGAATAATATCAGCAAAGTATATCCGCGTAGCAGCGGACAGGTAATTGACTGTAAAGTTACCCTGGGCGATAAAGTGCAGGCCGGACAGGTGCTGGCCGTATTGCGCAGTGCCGATGTGGCGGGGAATTATGCCGACCTGAACAGTGCCGAAGCTGATGTAACCATAGCCAAAAGGCAATTGGACAATGCCGAGCAGTTATACAAGAACGGCATATCCAGTGAAAAAGAATATACCGAAGCCAAACAGAATTATGCAAAAGCATTGGCGGCTAAGTCAAAAATACAGTCACTGATCAGTATCAATGGCGGCAAAGGCAGTAATGCCGGAGGTACGTATACGCTTGTCTCCCCTATCAGCGGTTATATTGTTGAGAAAAAAGTGAATACGGGCAATTTTATCAGGACGGATATGGGCGATTATCTTTTTATCATTTCAGATCTGAAAAACGTGTGGGTAAATGCCAATGTATTTGAAGCTGATATCCCAAAAGTGAAGGAAGGGTATGCAGTGGAAGTCACCACGCTTGCTTATCCTGATATCCGGCTGAAAGGAACCATCGACAAATTAAGCCAGGTGCTGGATCCTGTTACCAAAACCATGCGGGTAAGGATCAAACTGGAGAACAAAGACCTGCTGTTACGACCGGAAATGTTTGCCCGCGTGATTGTGTCTAACCAGGAAAACAAACAGGCCATTTGTGTCCCTACCAAAGCGTTGATCTCCCTGAACGGGAAGGATTTTGTAGTGGTGTACAGGTCCGCGAAAGACATGCAGATAGCCGAAGTGAACATCCTGAAATCAAATGAAAACAAAACCTATCTCTTGAGCGGCGTTGCTCCTGGCGACAGGATCATCACACAGAACCAGCTGCTGGTATTTCAGCAGTTACTCAACCAATAACCCGAAATGGCAGATGCCGTTTCATTATTCTCATTTGTAATATGCTACCACTATGGTAAAGTTTATTAAATCCATCATACATTTTTCACTCCGGCACAGGTATTTTGTGTTTTTCCTGACAGCCATACTGGCAACGATCGGCTTTATCAGTTATCGCAACACACCGATCGAAACCTTCCCGGATGTAACCAATACACAGATCATCATCATTACGCAATGGCCGGGACGCAGCGCAGAAGAAGTGGAGAAATTTGTTACGATACCGTTGGAAACAGTATTGAATTCTGTTCAGCGTAAAACGAATCTCCGCACCACTTCCTCATTTGGCCTATCCTATGTGCGATTGATCTTTGATGATGATGTGACCGATGAGTTTGCCCGTCAGCAAGTGCTTAGCCGCATCGGTAATGTGGATCTGCCCGAAGGAATTAAACCAGACGTGCAACCACCCTATGGTCCAACGGGCGAAATATTCCGGTATACGTTAAAAAGCAAAACCAGGAGCATACGTGAACTGTATACCATACAGGATTGGGTACTGGATAAAGAATTCAAACGGGTGCCGGGTGTTGCGGATGTGAACAGTTTTGGCGGGGAAGAAAAAAGTTTTGAGATCAGTGTCAACCCAAATAACCTCACCAAGTACGGCCTTACCTCGCTGGATGTATACAATGCAGTTGGCAAGAGCAATGTGAATGTGGGTGGAGACGTGATCGAACGGAACGGACAAGCATATGTGGTAAGGGGGATCGGCCTGTTGAACAATATCAGCGAGATCGAGAATATTATTGTCACCAAGATCAATGGGGTACCCATACTGGTCAAAAACCTGGCACAGGTAAAAGAAGCCGGCAAACCAAGGTTGGGACAGGTTTCAAAAGATACCACAAGTGATGTACTGGAAGGCATTGTCGTAATGGTAAAAGGTGCAAACCCGACAGAGATCCTGGAAAAACTGCATGAAAAAGTAAAAGATCTGAATGAAAACATATTACCCAGCGATGTAAAGATCGATACGTTTTACGATCGTACGGTGTTAATGGATTATGCCACACATACGGTGATTCATAACCTGATTGAAGGCATTGTACTGGTAACCTGTATCGTTATGCTGTTCATGGCCGACTGGCGAACAACTGTAACGGTCAGTATCATCATACCGCTGGCACTGCTGTTTGCATTCATGTGTCTGCGTATGATGCATATGCCGGCCAACCTGTTATCGATGGGTGCCGTGGATTTTGGTATCATCATTGACGGGGCTGTGGTGATGGTGGAAGGTTTGTTTGTGGCATTGGATCACCGGGCGAAGGAAGTGGGTATGGATAAGTTCAACAAACTGGCCAAACTGGGATTGTTCAAACAGGTAGGAACAGAAATGGGTAAAGCTATCTTCTTTTCAAAGTTGATCATCCTGACCTGCCTGATCCCCATTTTCGCCTTTCAGAAAGTGGAGGGTAAGATGTTCTCCCCACTGGCATATACACTGGGATTTGCTTTACTTGGAGCATTGATCTATACGCTTACCCTGGTTCCTGCCCTGTCAAGTATCCTGCTTCGGAAGAATGTTCGGGAGAAACATAATCCTGTGGTTCATTTTTTTGAAAATGGAATCAAAACATTGTTCCAGAAAGCCTACCGTTTTCCCAAAGCAAGTCTGGTGATCGCTTTTTCTGTGATGGCCCTGACTTTCTTCTCTGCCCGTTTCCTGGGAAGCGAATTTCTGCCCGAGCTGGATGAAGGAGCCCTATGGGTAAAAGCCCAGCTGCCCATGAGTGCTTCACTAAGCCAGTCTAAAGAGATCTCGGATAAAATGACCGCCATCATCCGTAAATACCCGGAAGTGCGGCATACGCTTGCCCAGATCGGAAGAACCAATGACGGTACCGATCCGAAGGGATTCTTTAATGTGGAAATAGCGGTTGACCTCTACCCCAAAGATGAATGGCGCAAAGGGGTGTCTACAGAAGCCCTGATCGACAGTCTCGACAGACAACTAAGCAAGATACCCGGCCTGCTGCTGAACTATTCACAGCCAATCAGAGATAATGTGGAGGAAGCCGTAGCGGGTGTGCCTGCATCACTGGCAGTGAAAATTTCCGGACCTGATTTTCTCAAACTGGATTCATTGGCCAACCAGGTAGAATCGGTTCTGTCCACCGTAAAAGGTGTGGAAGACCTTGGTGTACTTCGCAACCTGGGTCAACCCGAGTTCCGCATTGAATTGGATCAGGCAAAAATGGCACTTTACGGTATTGCAACGGTAGATGCCAATGCGGTGATAGAAATGGCTTTGGGGGGAAAAGCAGCCACGCAGTTATATGAAGGAGAGAGAAAATTTGATATCCGTATCCGCTACCAGAAAGATTTCCGTGACACACAGGAGAAGATAGAACAACTGATGGTTCCTTCAGAAGATGGAAGCAAGATCCCTATCAAAGAGATCGCAACGATCCGGACGCTGACCGGTCCGGCATTCATTTATCGCGATAATAACCGGCGGTACATACCCGTTAAATTCTCTGTACGGGGAAGAGACCTGGGAAGCACCATCAAGGAAGCACAGGAAAAAGTGAACAAAGTGGTATCATTACCCAAGAACTACCGGATGACCTGGAATGGTGAGTTTGAAAACCAGCAACGTGCCTCACAGACACTGGCCAATGTGGTGCCGATTTGTTTACTGGGTATCTTTTTGATCCTGTTCATCACATTCGGCAACGTGAAAGACGCCTTGCTTACCATACTCAACGTTCCATTTGCATTGATCGGCGGTATTCTGGCCCTGCACATCACAGGTATGAATTTCAGCATCAGCGCCGGCATTGGTTTCATTGCCCTGTTTGGTGTCTGTATACAGAACGGGGTCATCCTGATCAGCGTATTCCGCAAAAACCTGGAGCAGCATATGCCGCTGCACAAAGCGGTACTGGACGGGGTCATCTCAAGGGTAAGGCCTGTTGTGATGACGGCATTGATGGCCGCTATCGGATTGCTGCCTGCCGCCATCAGTACCGGTATTGGAAGCGAAACGCAGAAACCCCTGGCCATTGTTGTCATCGGCGGGTTGATCACATCAACCATACTTACCCTGCTGATCCTGCCGATCATTTACAGCCTGGTACATGTATTTATGCACAAACGACAAAATATGAAACTCCTGAAAAAAATGGGAGCTGTATAAATCGTCTTACCGGTGCAGCCGTTCGGCTGCACCGGTTTTTTAACTAATCACTTATGAAGTTTTGGTTCACATGGATACTATGCACCCTCAGCTGTACACTATGGGCGCAAAAGGATACGACGGTTGAAAGGGATCAGCATTATTCGCTTCATTTCCAGTCAACGTTCATTCCCCAGTATCATTTCGATTTTTCTGCCAAGTATACCGGTGCCAACAGTCTTTTACCCAGCGAAGTGGTACGTGCCTCTGTATCTGCCACAGCCTATCTCGCATACAAGCCCACCCAAAACCTGTACCTGGTGTTCAACCCGGAAGCAGCAGGTGGCAAAGGATTGAGCCAAACCATGGGTATCGCCGGATTCCCTAATGGCGAAGTATACCGTGTAGGAGATCCGGTTCCCCATCCATTTATCGGCAGACTGTACGCTGAATACCGTTTTCCGCTCAGCAGCAGGAAAGAAAGACTGGCAGATGGTCTGAACCAGGTGGCTGAAACGGCACATACCGATTATTTGTCTGTGCTGGCAGGCAAGTTTGCGCTAACCGATTTTTTCGACAATTCCACCATCAGTCATGATGCCCGCACCCTATTCATGAACTGGAGTCTTATGGGAAGCGGTGGCTGGGACTATCCCGCCAATACCCGCGGATACACTATAGGGGCAGTAATACAGACTCTCTACCATGATTGGGCATTCAGAACGGCAATGACCACAGTTCCCATCGAAGCGAATGGTCCGGAACTGCAGTTCCGGTTCAACAAAGCCATGGGTATGGTTTGGGAACTGGAAAAGACACACCTGTTTCAAAAAAACGAAGAACAGTTTACCACTTTACATGCCGGCATATTCATGAATAAGGCCAATATGGGTAATTACCAATTGGCGCTGAACAGCGGAATGTCGGTACCCGATATCACCGATAGCCGTTCCTACGGGAGAACCAAGTGGGGCTACTATTTCAGTACGGATAACCATTTCGGCTGGTTCAGCCATTTTTTCAGGGTAAGCTGGAATGACGGGAAAAACGAAACCTGGGCTTTCACTGAAATAGACAGAAGTATTGCTACCGGTATCCAGCTCAAAGGAAGCCGGTGGAAACGCAACGGAGATCATTTTGCCCTTGCCTTCGTTAGCAACGGTCTGTCACAGGATCACAGGAATTATCTCGCCAAAGGAGGATATGGTTTTCTGATCGGTGATGGCCAACTGCGTTATGGAAGAGAAAACACCCTGGAAGCCTATTATTCGATGCATCTTTTCCGACAGGTATACCTGAGTCCTGATTACCAGTTCATATCAAATCCGGGATATAACAGGGATCGCGGACCGGTGCATATTGTTGCTTTCCGGCTTCACGCATTCCTATAAAAAGCTACACAGCTAGCAGTACACCAGTTGTACGTTACAACCATGAGGGGCGGGGCGGATTATCTGGAGATAGAAAAATTAAACTGCGAAACTGGTGCCGCAACCACAGGTCTTGCTGGCATTGGGATTGCTGAAAGTGAAGCCACGACTGTTCAGTCCACCCTGCCAGTCAATTTCCATGCCGTATAAATAAAGCTGGTGACTTTTATTCATCACGCAGGGAATGGCTTCAATGGTAAAATGTTCATCATCTGCTTCAGCCTTATCAAATCCGAGCACATAGGTCATACCGCTGCAACCGCCCCCCTTTACACCGATACGGAGGTGTTGGGTGGTATCAAAACCTTCTTCGTTCATCAAACGCCTGATCTCTGTAATGGCACCGGCCGTTAAAGTTACCGGTACGGTTTGGGTCATTGTATCCATACATCTGCTTTACACTGCAAATTTAAGAAGAAATACAGGTATCCTGTCAATACCGGTTTTCGATACAGGAAATTTTGACCATTACAATTTTTGGAGGCTGTTTTCTTCCGGATTATGCCGCTACAGTTTGTTGCAAAAGCAGCTTGTACAGCCCTTGTTTACCTTATTTTTGTTCAAAATTGGCATAATGGATTCTAAATACCTGATACTGGCCGGTGTGGTCCTGGTGGGTTTTATTGCGTATTACTTCTTTTTACGGCCGAAAAATGAAAATAATCAGGCAGAGAAACCTGTAGCCGATAAAGGCTCGCTGGCATTGCAGTTGCAGGCATATGAACGTTTGATATTATTGGTTGACCGGATCACTATTAACCATCTTGTCAGCAGGATCAGTTACGAAGGTCTGACGGCCCGAGAAATGCAACTGGTGCTCACCCGTTCCATCCGTGATGAGTTTGATTACAATATTACCCAGCAGATCTACGTAACCCCCGAAACCTGGAATGCCGTTCGCAGTCTCAAGGAAAAAAACCTGCTCATCATTAACCAGGTGGGCGCTCTATTACCGGCCGGGGCCAGCGGACTGGACCTGAACCGGGCCTTACTGGAATACCTGGTGCAGGACGATAAAGCCAATCTGCACGAACTGGTAAGCGAAGCACTGAGTTTTGAAGCCAAAAAATTATTGTAACCACAGACGAACAGAACAGGTATAGTTTATTGTAACGATTGCCAAATGAGTGAGAAAAAAATATTTACCGACAGCGGGATAGAGATCCGAAAGGTTTACTATCCCACCCCAGACAGTACCAAGCAGCCAACGGAGCAGCCCGGTCAATTTCCCTATACCAGGGGTGTACAACCGGATATGTACCGGGGTAAACTATGGACCATGCGCCAGTATGCAGGGTTTTCTACTGCAGAAGAAAGCAATAAACGGTACCACTATCTTTTATCGCAGGGCGTGATGGGACTCAGTGTGGCATTTGACCTGCCTACCCAGATCGGGTACGATAGTGACCATGAACTGGCTGAAGGCGAAGTGGGTAAGGTAGGTGTAGCCATCGATAGCCTGGAAGATATGGAGCTGCTGTTCAAAGACATTACCCTGGAACAGGTAAGCACATCCATGACCATTAATGCCACAGGTTTTATACTGCTGGCGTTTTATGTGGCACTTGCAAAAAAACAGGGTGCAGACTTATCGAAGATCAATGGAACCATCCAGAATGATATCCTGAAAGAATATGCTGCCAGGGGTACCTATATCTATCCGCCCAAACCTTCCATGCGGATCATTACAGATATTTTTGAATGGTGTAGCAGCGAATTGCCCAAGTGGAATACGATCTCCATTTCCGGTTACCATATCCGCGAAGCAGGGAGCACCGCCGTACAGGAGATTGCATTTACTTTGAGCAATGGTAAAGCCTATGTGGAAGCAGCCCTGGCAAAAGGACTGGATATCAATGTTTTTGGCAAAAGGCTTTCCTTCTTCTTCAATGCGCATAATAACCTTTTTGAAGAAGTGGCCAAATTCCGTGCAGCCAGGCGTATGTGGGCTACGATCATGAAGAACCTGGGGGCTACCGACGAAAAAGCCATGATGCTTCGTTTCCACACGCAAACAGGAGGCGCCACCTTAACGGCCCAGCAACCCCTGAACAATATTTCCCGCGTAACCATACAGACCCTGGCAGCGGTATTGGGCGGAACACAAAGCCTGCATACCAATGGTTACGATGAAGCCCTGAGCCTGCCCACCGAAGAAGCGGCCCGTATTGCATTGCGCACACAGCAGATCGTAGCTTATGAAAGCGGTGCGCCGGATACGGTAGATCCTTTGGCCGGTAGTTATTTTATTGAATCACTGACCCATGAAGTGGAGCAGAAAGCCTGGGAACTGATCAACAGGATCAATACCATGGGGGGCAGCGTAAGTGCCATCGAATCCGGTTTCATGCAGGACGAGATTGCCAGGAGCGCCTACGAATACCAGCGCAATATCGAGAGCGGCGATAAGATCATTGTAGGCGTGAACAAATTCACCATCGACAAAGAGAACCCGATACCCGGTTTTAAGATCGACGACAGCATCCGTACCCTTCAGGCGGAGAAACTGCAGCAACTAAAGGCCAAACGCTCCGCAGAGAACGTAGACCGTTGCCTGCACCAGATCGTTGTTGCCGCAAAAGAGGGCTCCAACCTGATGCCCCAAGTGATCGAAGCCGCCGAAAACCTCTGCACACTGGGTGAAATTGCCTGCGTGTTAAGAAGTGTTTTCGGAGAATACAAAGGGTAATGAAACAAATTCAAAAATCAAAATTCAAAAGTCAAAAAATAGCGTTAAAGGACTACTTCTTGTTTTTACTTTTGAATTTTGATTTTTGAATTTTGACTTCATTTCAACTCAGTACTACGATCAACGCATAAATCACACCCGGTAACCAGAACAGCAGGGTAAGCAGTACGCTTAACCAGAATTTTCCGTTCAGTTCATGTTCATGCAGTCCAACCGCCAGTGGTGGTAATAATACGGCAAGGACGGCCAGCAGTACGGTATTGGTGCTTACATCTTCTCCGGCTGCTTTCATGGCTTTTAATTCCCTGAGTTTGGTTTTGGCTTCATGGAGACGCATTTTACGGTCAACCCGGGAAAGGCTACGGAACTCACGCAGCGCATCGGTGGCCACCACATCATCCAGCACCACTTCTTTTTTAGCTATTATTTCGTTTTTGCCTGTCTTTACCGGTTCTGTTTCGGTACTGGCCGCAGATAGGGTAACGGAAGTCAAGAGGGAGAAAGAACAGAGTAACAGTGTACATTTTTTCATAGATACGGATTTTGGATATGATTATAATAATCTGAAGCAAAGTAGCAAATAAATGGAAACCCTGCAACCAACTAATCCACAATTACACATCAAACGGCAGACAAGGCTTCTAAATAAAGGGGTTCCCTGCGTGGTTGAAGCCTGCAAATTTGTACCTTCCCTATCTAAATGATTGCCATGAAAAAGCCGGTTCTATTTGTATGGATCTTATCCCTGTTTGTTATTGCCGGTAACGCACAGACACCCCGTTTTGTGAGCGACAGCCTGGAGAACTATATCAAAAACGGCATGAAGGACTGGCAGATCCCCGGACTGGCCATCGCCATCGTGAAAGACGGCAAACTGGTCTATATGAAAGGGTATGGAGAAAGTAATATCGTTACGCACGAAAAAGTAGACGAGAATACCTTGTTCATGATTGCCAGCAACAGTAAATTATTCACCGGAACCTCGCTGGCGCAGCTGGAGTACAACAAAAAACTTTCTCTCAACGATAAAATTACCCGGTACTTTCCTGATTTCAGGCTGTATGACAATAACACCACGGAGATGGTGACCATCAAAGACATGCTTACGCACCATCTTGGCACCAGGACCTTCCAGGGCGATTTCACTTTCTGGGACGGGAACCTGAGCCGGAGCCAGATCATTCAGCGGATGCGGACACTCAAACCGGAGGGACAGTTCCGGCAGGATTTCGGGTATTGCAACAGTTGTTTTTTAACAGCAGGAGAAATCATACCCAAAGTAAGCGGCAAGCCCTGGGAAGTATATGTGTACGACAGCATACTGATGCCGCTCGGTATGAAAAATACCCATATGCTTACCACCGGTATTGCACAAAGACCCAATGTATCACGCCCCTACTCTACTTCTTTTACCGGGCAGTTACATGAGCTTCCTTATGACCAGGTTGACAACCTTGGTCCGGCGGGCAGTATGATCAGTAATGTAAAAGATATGGCAAAATGGCTGCTGCTGCAGCTCGACAGCGGCCGTTATGAAGGCCAGCGTATACTTCCCTGGCAGGTGATCCGCAGAACCAGGGATATGGTAACAACCATCTCCAGCCGTAAAAGCAGTTTATATCCCAGTCATTATACCGGTTACGGTCTGGGTGTGTTCATGACGGATTATAACGGAAAACAGGTATTCTGGCATACGGGTGGGGCATTTGGTTTTGTGACCAACACCTGTTTTGTACCCGAAGAGAAACTCGGGATCACCATTCTTACCAACAACGATAACCAGAACTTCTTTGAAGCGCTGCGTTACCAGATACTGGATGCCTACCTGGGCGTAGCATATGTGAACAGAAGCCAACAGCAGTTACCTGGTCACCAGAAAGAAACCGAGCAGGCGATAAAAAACCTGGCTGCACTGAAAGAACGGGTAAAAGGAAATACGACCGCTTTACCCATTTCGGCCTATACCGGTGAATATGGCAATGAGGTTTACGGAACCATCAGCATTAAACCCAAGGGAAATGATCTGCTGATCAAGTTCAACAGTCACAATAACCTGACCGCCACCCTGCAGTATATGGACAAAGAGGAATGGTTACTGGCGTACAGCAACCCTGCCTTCGGCATCTTTCCTGTAAAGTTCAGGACTGAACACGGCAAGGTGCAATCAGTAGATATCAAAGCCAGTGATTTTGTTGAGTTTGATTCCTACCTGTTCATTAAAAAATAAATCAATTACCTCTATATCCATTTAGCACATGAAAAAAATTATCCCTTTCTGTTTACTGTTCAGTGTGGCTGCTTCGGCCCAGAACCTGCCTGCCGGTTATGAGCAGCTGGTAAAAGATGAAAACGCCAAAGTAATTGAATGGCGCAGGTACTATCACCAGTACCCGGAATTATCGAACCGCGAGTACAATACTGCCAAAAAGATCGAAGCCACTTTGAAACAGTTCGGCATCGAAACAAGAAGTGTTGCAGGTAGCGGAGTGGTAGGTGTATTGAAGGGCGGCAAACCCGGTCCGGTGGTAGCCCTACGTGCCGATATTGACGGCTTACCGGTCACCGAACGAAATGCCCTCTCTTTTAAGTCAACCGCTACCTCAGAATACAATGGACAGACCGTTGGTGTTATGCACGCCTGCGGACATGATTCACATATCGCCATGTTGCTGGGAGCAGCTGAGGTTTTGTCTAAAATGAAAAAAGAGGTTCCCGGAACGGTCGTATTCCTCTTCCAGCCTGCCGAAGAAGGTCCTCCCGGCACCGAGGAAGGCGGTGCCCCCCTGATGATCAAACAAGGTGCCCTCGACAACCCGAAAGTGGATGCGGTCTTCGGCATACATATCCAGGCAAGCCTGGATCCCGGTAAGATCTATTATAAACCCGAAGCCTTCATGGCTTCTTCCGATTGGTTCGTGATCAAAGTAAAGGGCCGCCAGACACATGGCGCTTCTCCCTGGCTGGGTGTTGACCCGATCGTGGTCAGCTCCGCCATCGTACAGAACCTGCAGACCATCGTAAGCCGCCAGTCGCAGATCACCAAAGCACCTGTGATCCTCACTGTGGGTAAGATACAATCCGGTGTTCGCCCCAATATCATTCCCGAAGAAGCTGTAATGGAGGGAACCATCCGCACACTGGATGCCGATATGCAGAAAGATGTGCACGACCGTGTCCGGAAAATGGCCCAATCGGTGGCAGAAGCCTATGGCGCCACCGCAGAAGTGACCATCGATACCAAAACACTGGTTACATATAACGATCCCCAACTGGTGGCACAAAGTCTGCCTTCTCTGCAGAAAGCTGCCGGCGATGGTAACGTAGTATTACATCACTGGGATACCGGTGCGGAAGATTTTTCCTTTTATGGTACCAAAGCACCCTCGTTCTTTTTTTACCTGGGCGCCCGTGATGCCAGATACACCCAGGAAAATGCCCCCGGTCACCATACACCCGATTTTGTGATCGATGACAGCAAACTGGACGTAGGCGTAAAAACCTTCTGCCAACTCGTATTCGACTACGGCAAATCCAAATAAAACATTCACTCATTGAAATATTGCCCCATGAAACGAATAATATCCTTAACGATTCTTAGTGCGATAGTGACACTATCGTTCGCGCAGACCAATCTCACCCCCGAACAACTCTGGAAATTCGGAAGGGTAACCGGCCTGGGCATCTCGAAAAACAACCAGTATGTGGTATACCAGGTAAGCACACCCAATGCTGCTGAGAACAAGAGCTCGCGTAAGTTCTATGCCATTGCCGCCAGTGGCGGGGAAGCATTCGAGATACCGAATACGGACAGTTTCCTCGTCAACACCAAGATCTCTTCCAACAACAGGTTCTTTGCGGAAGCCCGTAACGTGGAAGTGATGAAAGTGACCGGCGCGGCCAAATACCAGGACCTCAAGAAATCGAATGTATACATCTACAATTCACTGAACTACCGGCACTGGGATACCTGGGAAGACGGAAAGTTCGACCATGTATTTGTTGGACCGGTAGTGAACGGCAAACCCGATCCTGCAAAAGCCAACGACATCCAGCTCAACGAGCCATTTGATTGCCCCACCAAACCATTTGGTGGCGATGAAGACTTTGTATGGAACCCCGACGGAAAGCACCTGGTATATGTTGCCAAGAAAAAATTTGGAACAGACTACGCAGTCAGCACCAATACCGACCTGTATGAATATGATGCTGAAACCGGCAAAACTCGGAACCTCACCGAAGAGAATAAAGGCTATGATGTAAATCCGGCTTTCAACAGCAAGGGACAGCTGGCCTGGCTGCAGATGAAAAGAGACGGTTATGAGGCCGACAAACAGGATATTATCGTCAGCAACGGTAAGAAAAAGCTGAACCTCACTGCACACAGGGACGATATT
This sequence comes from Sediminibacterium sp. FW305-C-269, assembly GCF_058231045.1. Classification (NCBI taxonomy): domain Bacteria; kingdom Pseudomonadati; phylum Bacteroidota; class Chitinophagia; order Chitinophagales; family Chitinophagaceae; genus Sediminibacterium; species Sediminibacterium sp. FW305-C-269. The sequence continues at coordinate 770,339 of NZ_JBIQXQ010000003.1, forward strand.
CATGTGGAGAGTTTTCTCTGGAGCCGTAAAGGCGACAGTATCTATTTTATCGCCCCCATCAATGGCACCCTGCAGTTGTTTCGTGTGAACGATGCACTGGCCACCAACAGTACGCCTGTGATCACCCAACTGACCAATGGAGATTTTGACATCAGTGCCCTTATTGGTGAAGCCAACAATATGTTGTTTGTGGCGCGAAACGATATGAACCGGGCTTCTGAAATATACAAGCTAAATCTGCTGAACGGCCAGTTAACACAGTTCTCGAATGTGAACAATGCAGCGTATGCCGGGATCAACAAAGTAAGAACAGAACGTCGTTTTGTGACCACTACCGATAACAAACAGATGCTGGTATGGGTGGTATATCCGCCGGGTTTTGATCCTGCCAAAAAATATCCCACCCTGCTGTATTGCCAGGGAGGACCACAATCCCCTTTAACACAGTCCTATTCCTTCCGCTGGAACTTTCAGCTGATGGCTTCGCAAGGGTACATCATTGTGGCGCCTGCACGCCGGGGTATGCCTGGTTTCGGTACAGCATGGAACGAAGAAGTCAGTAAGGACTGGGGCGGCCAGGTGATCAGGGACTACCTGAGCGCCATTGATGCCGTTGCCAAAGAACCTTTTGTGGATAAAAGCCGTTTAGGTGCCGTAGGCGCCAGCTTTGGCGGATTCTCTGTATTTGCATTGGCCAGTCAACATGAAGGACGCTTTAAAACCTTTATCTCCCACGATGGTGTATTTGATTTCAAAAGCATGTATGGCACTACTGATGAAATGTTCTTTGAGAACTGGGAAAAAGGCGGCCCTTACTGGGATAAGAACAATGCAGTTGCCCAACGTTCTTTTGGACAGTCGCCCAGCAATTTTGTTGAGAAATGGAATACCCCGATCCTGATTATCCAGGGCGGACGTGATTATCGTGTACCCATTGAACAGGGGCAGCAGGCATTCCAGGCTGCACAACTAAAAGGCATCAAAAGCCGTTTCCTGTATATACCTGATGAAAACCACTGGGTATTAAGTGCCCAGAATGCACTGGTATGGCAGCGTGAGTTCTATCAATGGCTGGATGAAACATTGAAGTAATTTGAGAATTTGGGAATGTGCTAATTTGAAAATGGATATCCTTGTTTCTTTTCAAATTAGCACATTTTCACATTGTCAAATTCCCTTATCAGGATATATTCTTGCGCCGAAAAGTAAACTGCCTATGCGAACCAGGGTGCTTCCCTCTTCTACGGCGATGGTATAATCGCCGCTCATGCCCATACTTAACAGGGCCCATTCACCATTCACTACCGGCCACTCCCCGATCTTATTGAACAGCTTTTTCAGCAGTCTGAATTCATTACGGACTTTTTCCTGGTCATCGCTGAAGGAAGCCATTCCCATTAATCCGCACACACGAACATGAGACAAGCCAGCGGCAGCAGCAAGTGCTTCTTCCAGTTCGGTCTCATCCATCCCGAATTTGGTTTCTTCCTGTGCAATATGCACCTGTAACAGGCAATCAATGATACGGTTATGTTTAGCCCCCTGTTTATTGATCTCCTGTAAAAGTTTGAAACTATCCACCCCATGTATCAGGTGCACAAACGGAGCTATGTATTTGACCTTATTGGTCTGCAGATGGCCGATAAAATGCCAGCGGATATCTTTCGGTAAAACCGCCTGTTTATCTACCAGTTCCTGCACATAATTTTCTCCAAAATCACGCTGGCCCAGGTTATACAATTCCTGTATGTCTTGGTTGGGTTTGGTCTTACTTACGGCTACCAGGGTCACCCTCCCAAGTTCCTTTTTGATCTCGTTGTATTTTTCAATGTTCACTGCCATACAATAGTATTTTAGAATAACGGATCCTCAGCTATATGATAGACGGTTCGTGATGAGTTACCCGAATCTGTCATTCCCCTACCTGCAGATCCAATAATGTATTTTTCAACGCCAGGTATTCCAGCAACAAAAGATTATTATACGCATCACAATCGTAATAAAATTTCCCGACCCCGGTTCCACTCACCCATTGTTTAAAGGGATCAGGCAACATAGAAGCCATATTGGCAATGAAAAACGAGAAAGGGCCTTCTTCCACTAACTCCCTAAAACTATTTGCCTGCTGTACTTTTATTGACGGCGGCTGAACGCCCCACCGCATTAAGGACGTATAGAGGATTACCTGCTCCATAAAATCGTTTGTACTTATCAAAGCTTCCCTGGTTTGGACGATCAGCGCTGTCCGGTATTGTTCGAGTACGGGTATCGGCTTTACTGTCATCAGCCTTGACAAGTGATATAATATAATGGGCAGCTTACCATAATGCGGCGATACGTAGGCGGCATCAGTAAGGTGTTTTTTGTCACTCAGCACTTTTTCAATCAGCTGAAGGCTGGCACTGTCAGCGGCTGTCCATTCGAGGTTATATTTCTGAACGAAATACAGGATATTGGCCAGTACGCATACATCAAAATCGACCGGCATTTTTTTACCGAACCAGGTGGAGTAAGCGCCTATATTACGATACGCTTTAAATGTATTCTTTACCGGTTTTACACCATTGTTGGTGAAAGCCTGCATCAATGCGTGCACTTTCCGGGCAACAGAATCGGGGGCTTGCAAGGCCAGCAGCATGATCACAGTATCATCCAGATCGTCCGGCAACGACTGCGGTTTATCAAACAGGTTCAGCCAACCTCCGTTAGGGAATATTCGTGGAGTATCTGTTGGCCAGAAATTATAGGTGTTCCTACCCTTTCGGTTCTCAAATTTGGGATATACCGGCAAACTGTTGTTCACGATCCTGTCTGCGATCATCTGCTGGGAAGCATTGAATAAAGGTCTCAGGTCACGCAAAGTAAATCCGATCAGTCCGGTAAAGAAATTGTTGACATCGGCTTTGTCGCGGTCTCTGTTCAATGCATACATACGATAGGAAGGGAACATGCCTTTGGGAAACACGCTGCTTTCCTTTGCCTGTAACTGCTCCAATCGCTGAAGTAACTGGGTCATCAAAACGCTATCCTGTGCCACAACACGATCTGACAACAACAAAAAAGACAGGAATACGATTTGCCGAAACATCGTCATATTGTAAAATTAGCGCATTGACCCCTTATGAATCCATGAGTCACAAAATAAAAACGCTGGTCCGTTAAAAAACAGCAACCAGCGTTCTAGCATGTATCATCCTTTGATCCGCCATCTGCGGATCCGTACAATCAATTATTTCAGGATACTCCTCGAAATCACGATCCGCTGCACTTCACTGGTTCCCTCATAGATCTGGGTAATCTTAGCGTCACGCATCAGTCGCTCAACATGGTATTCTTTCACAAAACCATAACCGCCATGGATCTGCACTGCTTCCGTGGTCACCCACATGGCTGTTTCAGAAGCAAAGACCTTGGCCATGGAAGAACTGAGTGTATAATCGTGGCCATGATCCTTTTCCCAGGCAGCTTTTAAACAAAGCAGGCGGGCCGCTTCGATTTTGGTGGCCATATCGGCCAGTTTGAACTGGATAGCCTGGTGATGCATGATCTCTTTTCCAAAAGCCTTACGCTGTTTGCTGTAGGCCAATGCCAGTTCATACGCGCCACTGGCAATACCCAATGCCTGCGAGGCAATACCGATACGGCCACCGGCCAGCGTTTTCATGGCAAACTTGAAACCAAAACCGTCTTCGCCGATCCGGTTCTCTTTGGGAACTTTCACGTCGGTAAACATGATACTGTGCGTATCGCTACCTCGGATACCCAGCTTGTTCTCTTTGGCGGCCACCACAATACCGGGTGTATTCTTTTCAACAATGAAAACATTGATACCATGACTTCCTTTTGCGGGATCCGTTTGTGCAATCACCAAATATACCGATGCGGAAGATCCATTGGTGATCCAGTTCTTGGTACCATTGATCAGGTAATGATCACCTTTATCCTCGGCAGTGGTACGTTGACTGGTAGCATCACTACCCGCTTCCGGCTCACTTAACAGGAAGGCGCCGATGTATAATTCCCCGTCTTTACGGCCCTGGGCCAGCGGGGTCAGGTATTTCTGTTTTTGTTCCTCGGAACCATAGGCTTCCAGTCCCCAGCACACCAGGCTATTGTTCACACTCATACTCACGCTGGTACTGGCATCGATTTTACTGATCTCCTCCATGGCCAGCACATAACTGAGGGTATCCATACCGGAACCGCCATAATCTGGACTAACCATCATACCCATGAATCCCAGTTCGGCCAGTTTCAGTACCTGTTCACGGGGAAATTTCTGGTGTTCATCACGTTCGATCACACCAGGTAAACATTCATTACGGGCAAAATCACGGGCCGCTTTCTGGATCATCAATTGTTCTTCGGACAGTTCAAAATGCATCGGTAAAATATTTTTGTGATACAAATTTACACTAACAACTGTTAGGATTTGCAATGTGATGAAATTTTTTATCCATAGTTTCTATCACCAGCTTATCCACTTTGGTCATCGGAGTTGTGTAACTCACTTGTACGGCATACGGGGTGGCAACATAGAAACGGGGAAAACACCCTTCTCCTATACCTATTGAACCCTTAGTTTTAGGATTGACTGTGACAGATATTATGAGATGCAAGATGAGAATCGAAACCTCTGTATTCTGGGTTACCGGAAATTAACAATATCAAAACCTGCATTTATGAAAAATAGACGATCAGTTCGTCTGGTATTATTCAGCCTGTTCTCATTTTGTATCATGTCGATGGCGGATGGACAATTGCTGAATGGGAAATACATAGGGTATGAAAGATTTCCGATACGTTATTCATCAGAGATATTGTCGATCATCGGCAAACCGGATACTAAAATAATCAAAAACCAGTTCTACTATGAAGTAACACTGTGCATCACCGACAGCTTCATAGCTATCAGTAAAATACCCGTTAAATTCATTAATGACAGGCTCACAAAAAAACTGGTGGATACTACAGCCGGTGGTTATTATCATTATTCTGTAAAAATATAATCCGCAATTTCGATGGACACACCCTTCTTGATGGATCCCTGATTGATTGTACTTATTGTGATAAGCCAACTCATGGAATTCCCTTGTATTACTATATTTTTTATTGGGTAGTTCAAAATGGAAATGACCTGATTGTAAGCAGTACAAATGAAGAAAATATGTTATTCAAAAGACAAAAAAGATGAGCTCATTTTGCCTTTACAGAAAAAGTAGCCATACATAACATCCACACTTAACGGATGATGCATCTCGACAGGCTGACCGTATTTATACTGAAAAAAATACGGGGTTTTTCCCCTTATAAAACTTAGCTTATTTGGATAGCTTTGTTTTAGTGATGTCTCAAGACGGCCCAATTAGTAACCTTCCAATACCGTATTCTATGCAACCCCATCACCTGGTAAAAGCCATGCTGTTTGTCCTGCTCATTATTTTTTTTGTGATGGTAGGTGGTACTTATTTCTTTTACAGTAACGTTAAATCTGCCAGAGCCACTACCCTATATGAGAACCTGAACGATGCACAGAAAGCAGAAGGAGCCGATTATAAAAACTGTATCCTGCTGGAGAAAAAAGCCATTGTACGCATTTCTGAAGGACAAAAACAGGTATTGCCTTATGCACAAGCCCGGCAAATACTGATTCGCGACACCCGTATTAACCAATCCGGGTTCAGGATCATTGTTACACCCGACATCAACTACCAAGACCTTTCAGATATCCTGTTGCTGATGACAGAACTGAAAATGAAAAATTATATCCTCCTAAAATCCTGATCTATCTAACCAACCGAAACTGCTACCATGGGAAACCTCGCCTACCAGGAATTACTTCTCTTGTTCGTATCTCTTTTCTGCATGTTGATACCTGTACTGATGATCATCTGGATGTACCGTCTCTCGCGTCGCTCACACAGCAACCAGCAGCGCATCGCCTATCTTGAAACACAGTTGCAGGTGTTGGAAGCAAAACTCGGCAGGTAAGCCTGATGCCGCAGAATACAACAAGAGTGATAAAGCCCCACCTTGAAATAGGATATTATATACTAGGTTAGTGCATTTCACGGTTGATAAAACTCATGTAAAATCAGTCATGTACGGAGATGTAGCGATCTGTACAGCAATGCCGGCTACCCGGGCCTGCAGAAAACGCTGATACCATCTGACCAATATCATATTTCGTCTGCGACAGCTTCGGTAGCTTTCCGTTATGAAAAAATGGATTCTGCTGGTCGTAGTATGTTATTCCCTATCCTCTTTTGCACAAAACAAGAGAGACAGCACCGTAACCGAATGGCAGGCAGGCCTGGAATTGGATGTACTGCCCTTTGCCCTGGGAGGTTATTTTGGCGCCAGCTGGATCGGAAAAGACCAATTCCGGTTACGCGTGCTTACCGCTAATGTGCATAAACCGGATATTACTACCAATCCTGCATTCACCCATCACCATATTTATGCCTATGCATTGGTGGCAGATTATTTTCTGAAACCCGGCTGGAAAGGCTGGTGGATAGGATCTGGCCCTGTTTTCTGGCAAAGCAGCATCATCAGCAAGAGCAGTGGTGCAGAAGCGGGTTTCCATAACTGGTTATGGAATGGCAGCGTAGGACACCATTTTCCTGTCAGGAAGCGCTTCTATTGTTCCCCCTGGGCGGGCCTGAGTTTCCGGATAGCAGGAAATAAGCACACAGTAGTTGGCCCTGATTACTTTACACTGCCACTGGTAAACCCGGAGCTTTCCGTCAAGCTGGGTTTTATTTTTTAGGGCGCCCCCGAAAGAAAGCAATCTATCACCGCTTAGAATTCACGAGGAGTCTGCATCACCCCGATCACGATCGTAGAAACGCCTATCGGAATGGTAAACAAATGAATGGGACTGAAACTGGAATACAACAAATGCGTTAACGAGAGAAAAGAGATAAAAATTCCCTGAATAATGATCAGGTAAGGATATATTTTTTTTTTGAAGACTGTACAGAACAAGGTCACCAAACCGAAAAGCCCTACAAGGCATAGCAAAATCCAACCAAGTATGGTATAATTGGAGAAAAGTGAGTCAGCAATTTTTTCTTCCGGAAAAGGAAATAGGATATCCGGGAACCATGCAGTATTGATCAGCCTGGCACCCCGGAAAATACCGACGAAACTGGATATGGTAAGTAAAATGATAGAGATCTTCCGGAGCCTGCTCATAATCCGGCTAAAACTATCTAAAGTTTTGATTCCTACAAAATCTTAGCGGCGTGTACAACTCACCGTTAGTTATTTGTATATTCATGTTCTAACTGCTTACCCTCAAATCTATTAGTTTGAAACGATTGTTATCCCTCGATTTTATGCGGGGCCTCATCATGGTACTGCTAGTACTGGAAAGTGCAGGCCTTTACGAAAGCCTTGCTACTGCCTCAGACAATACATTTCTGAACGGATGGGTACAGCAATTTTTTCACCACCCCTGGAATGGACTCCGGTTCTGGGACCTGGTGCAACCTGCATTCATGTTCATGGCCGGTGTTGCCATGGCATATTCGCTTACCCGGCAGCAGGAAGCCGGGCACAACTGGCTGCAGCGATTCCGTAAAACCCTGCAACGCTGTGGCTGGTTATTCTTCTGGGGAGTGCTGGATTATGCTGTACGTAAAACAGGACTTTCATTCGAGTTATGGGATGTACTGACACAGCTATCATTCACCACCCTGGTTGCTTTCCTGATCTTTGGGTTCAATACCCGGGTCCAGATACTGGTATGTATCGGATTGCTGCTGTTAACGGAGGTATTATACCGGTTTACCCATATTCCGGGTTTTGACCAGCCTTTTACCGACCAGCATAATTTTGGCAATTATGTTGACTGGTTACTCATGCACAAGATCAACAAAGGCGGCTGGGTGGCCATTAATTGCATTCCTACTGCCGTACATACCATTGCAGGTGCACTGGTAGGAAAAATGCTCCTGCGGGGTGGAACTACCATCATCCGGAACCTGCTAATCTGGGCCCTGCTTTGCCTGGTAGCAGGATTTGCATTGGATGCCATGGGCATAACCCCCATTATCAAACGTATTGCCACCAGTTCTTTCGTACTGGCATCCCTGGGCTGGTGTATGGCAGGCCTGGCAGTTTGCTACTGGTGGATCGATATACGGGATCATCGCAAATACCTGGTATTTTTTACCACGGTAGGCATGAATTCCCTGTTCATTTACCTGTTTATCGAGATCGTAGGTAACCGATGGTTCACGGAATATATCAGCACCATCAGTAACGGTGTATTGTCGTGGATAAACACACCCGCACCCTTGAGTCATATTCTTTCTGCACTCTGTGTATTCTCACTGGAATGGAGCCTTTGTTATTTTCTGTACCAGAAAAAGATTTTCTTCCGGATATAAGCAGTAAAAATTCGGCTGGCTCAGCGCCGGTTTGTATATTAGGTATATAAATAACCTCTATGAAAGCAGACAGAAGAAAATTCCTGGCAACCACTACCCTTTTAGGCACCGGCCTGGCAGCATCGGCATTGCCACTTACAGCACCGGAAAAAAAACAACTGGTTCACCATGTTTTTTTCTGGTTAAAGAATCCCGATTCCAAAGAAGACCGCGATAAACTGGTAGAAGGATTACGAACACTGGCTAAGATAGAAACCATCCGGAAACTACATGTGGGTGTGTTGGCAAGCACAGAAAAAAGGGATGTGGTAGACACCAGCTGGCAGGTTTCCGAACTTATGTTCTTTGATGATCTTGCCGGACAGGCCATTTACCAATCGCACCCCATACACCTTGCTTTCATCAAGAACTATGGACATTTATGGTCCAAAGTAGTGGTGTACGATGCCATGGAAGCCTGAACACAGACATCTTATTCATTCATACGATAAAATACCATTTATGCCACTCTCTTCCGCATCATCCAACCCACGCCGCCGTTTCTTACAGCAGTCGGCTTTTGCCACCATGGGTATACTTATTAGCCGGAGCACTTTCGGCAACAGCCTGTCTGCCATTATCACACCGGGCAGTATTCAAGGTGTTCAGGTAGGCGTGATCACCTATTCATTCCGCAGTTTACCGGGCAGTGCTGAACAGATCCTGAAATATTGCCAGGATGCAGGTATCACTGATATTGAGCTGATGGGCGATGCAATCGAAGACTATGCAGGCAAACCTGCCAATCCCGTAAAATTTCCTCCCAGGGTTCCCGGGCAGCCGATGAAACTGAGTGATGAACAGAAAGCACAACTGGCAGCTTACCAGCAGCAGGTTGCTGAATGGCGGGCTTCTGTACCGATGAACAAGTTTAAAGAGATCCGCAAAATGTACCAGAAAGGGGGTGTCAGCATTTACGCTTTTAAACCCAACGCACTCAACAGCAACAATACCGATGCGGAGATCACCTATGCTTTACGTGCAGCTAAAGCGCTGGGAGCAAGATCTGTTACCGTAGAACTGCCTGCCGATCCGGCACATTCCAAAAGACTGGGCGAACTGGCGGCAAAAGAAAAAGTGTATATCGGCTATCATGCCCATACACAGGCCACTGATACCGCGTGGGATGAAGCCCTGGCGCAATCTCCTTACAATTCCATGAACCTGGATTGCGGACACTATATCGCCGCAGGCGGAAACAATACCAAAGAAAGCCTGCTGAAGCTGATCGAAGACAAACACGACCGTATCACCAGCATGCACCTCAAAGACAGGAAGACCAAAACAAACGGGGGAGCCAATGTGGCCTGGGGTAATGGAGATACCCCTATACGCGAAATCCTGAATCTGCTGAAGGATAAAAAATACAAGATCCCGGTCACCATCGAACTGGAATACGATATACCTGCCGGCTCCGATGCCATAAAAGAAACCGCGATCTGTTTGGCCTATGCCAGGAAAATGCTGGAAAGCTGATCCTAACGCTTACCTGGCCAATCCAATAACAACTTACACAATAGATTATCATACCTAAAGAATACGCCCCGGGGAACCGGGGCGTCTATTGTACTACAACCATTACTCACACCTTAGTGTGACTGTACCACTTGCTTTAATAACCTAAACTTCATTTATAAGAAGCGCTATGAAATAACCCTATCGATATAATTCTGTAAAAGTGGTCGGATATCTGGATCAGTACGATATACCAAAAGTACTCTGCCCCGGAAGGGCAAAAAATGACCGTAAGCAGTTCCCGGAATGATTTATATCATAAAAAACTACAGGAATATGTAGTAAACTCTCTAAAACAGCCCGTATTGAAATTTGACGGATTCACCCCGGCTACTGACTGAAACACCCCTATCCTTTTCTCACTTTATCTGTATTTTCATTCCAGCCAAAAAAGCACTTTATGAAACGATTGGAAAGCAGGATTCAACCTGCAGATAGTACATATGCAAGAACAGCCTGTTGGCAGAATATTTGTAAAAACTAACAAAATCCAATAATCATGCAAAAGATCACTCCTTTTCTCTGGTATGATGGGAAAGCTGAAGAAGCCATGCATTTTTACCTGAGTATATTTAAGAATGGTAAGGTCATCAATGTCAACCGGATGGGCGATGATGGGCCTGTCATGTCGGTAAGCTTCGAACTGGAGGGACAACCGTTCCATGCACTGAATGGTGGCCCCATGTTCTCATTCACCCCTGCCATTTCTTTTTTTGTGAATTGTAACACACAACAGGAAGTAGATGAACTCTGGGAAAAACTATCCGAAGGCGGCAGCCAGGAAAGATGCGGCTGGCTGAAAGACAAATATGGTCTGTCCTGGCAGATCATCCCTTCGATTCTTGGCGAATTGCTGTCCGGCAAGGAACCTGAAAAATCTGACCGGGCCATGCAGGCCATGCTTAAGATGAACAAAATCATCATTGCAGACCTGTTAAACGCCTGATACGAACCAGCTGCCATGTTACAGAATATTAATTATCTTTTGTTTTCCAAATGATAAAAGAATAAAATGTGATGAAAACCTGATAAAGCTTACCTGCAAACCTTACAAAAATCATTTTTTGTTGGTTGTACGCGAAAGAAATTTGCATTATTAAAATCTCACAAGTATGTTTTCCTATTCAACAGCAGAACAAGCGTTAAGTATTATCAAGAGTAATGACAGGGTTTTTGTCCACGGCAGCGCCTGTACACCCCTTTTCCTGATGCGGAAACTGGCAGAGCAGGCGCCGCGGCTTACAGATGTGGAACTGGTATTCATTACGGTATTGGGCGATATTGAAGTACAGAAGCCCCAATACCAAAGCAGTTTCCACATCAATTGCATGTTTGTTTCTGCTCCTATCCGCGAAGCGGTCAATGATGGCAGGGCGGATTATATCCCGGTATTCCTCAGCGATATTCCTGATCTGTTCAATAAGAGGATCCTCACCATCGATGTGGCACTGGTACAGGTATCTCCTCCGGATGCGCATGGATATTGCTCTCTCGGAACCTCGGTGGATATTGCCCGTTCTGCAGTGAATATGGCCAAACATGTAATTGCACAGATCAACCCTAAAATTCCACGGACACATGGCGACGGATTGATCCATATGTCCCGTTTTACCCATACCGTATACCACGAAGAAGACCTTCCCGAAGTAAATTATGGCGCCAATACCAGCGATAATGAAGTGGCCATCGGTAAACATATAGCCAGCATGATCGAAGATGGAAGTACCCTGCAGATGGGTATCGGTACCATTCCGGATGCCGTACTCAAATCACTCACAGGCCACAAAGATATCGGCATCCACACCGAAATGTTAAGTGATGGAGTGATAGACCTCTTTGAATCTGGTGTGATCAATAACCGAAAGAAAAAAATCCACCCCAACAAAGCAGTAACCGGTTTTGCCGCCGGCACCCGCCGTTTGTATGATTATGTGGATGATAACCCGGCTATCAATTTCCTGGATATCGATTACGTGAACAACCCACACGTGATCCGCCGTAACCCTAATGTGGTGGCTATTAACAGCGCCATTGAAGTGGACCTTACCGGCCAGGTCTGTTCAGACAGCATTGGCTCAATACAATACAGCGGTATTGGCGGACAGATGGACTTCATGCGCGGTGCGGCACTCAGTGAAGGAGGAAAACCCATCATTGCCCTGACCAGCAGAACACATAAAGGGGTGCCCCGTATTGTGCCGCATCTCAAAGATTTTGCCGGTGTGGTTACTACTCGCGGACATATTCACTATGTGGTGACCGAATATGGCATCGCCTATCTCTATGGCAAAAACCTACGCCAGCGGGCCAAGGCACTGATCGATATCGCCCACCCCGATGACAGGGAGGAACTGACCAGGGCCTGTTACGAACGTTTCAAAATATTCTGGTAACCATTACACAATTATAGAAAGAGGGCAGATGATTTTACCATCTGCCCTCTTTCTTATCATACCCGGGTAACAGAGCTATCCCTACATGTATTTTTTCTGAAGGTTATACAATACACTCTTGTCGATATCATTGAGCTGTCGGGTGGTATCCTGCAGGAAATGCCTTTTAAAGGAGCGGATAGCAGCAGTGGTATCCTTCACATCGTACCCTACAATGCGTAATGCCTGTATGGGATTAAAACCTGCGGGCACTTCTTCCCTGTTTTCATCGAACCACAAACCAAAGCCCTTTTCTGACAGTTTCTTCCAGGGGAAACGGAAATTCGGATCATTCTTACGGGTCGGGGCTATATCGCCATGACCGATAAAATTGGCCGTTGGAATATTATAGTCCTTTTTCAACCTGGCCAACACACTCAGCAGGCTGTTCAGCTGCAGGCTATCAAAGGGCTCAAATCCATTATTATCCAATTCAATTCCGATGGAAGAGGAATTGATATCGATCAGGTTACCCCACCGGCTCACACCGGCATGCTGGGCACGCAGGTAATCGTTCAGCATATGATGTACGGTTCCATCTTTACAGATCACATAATGCGCACTCACAGCTGTCCTGGTAAGCGTAAAGGTTTTCAGGGTCTGCTCACAGGAATTCTGTGCGGTATGGTGTATGATGACGAAATTGGGCTTCCTGATCCCGAAATTGGTGGTACCCACCCAATACGGCGGCTGCTGGATCGTATCGTTTACAGGATTTACCGGCTGTAGCAGTAACTGTTTGGCAAAAGCTTTGGTCTGTTTCCTGTATACTTTATTGGTGGCACTATAAGGTTTGGGACTACAGGCACCAATGACCAGCATCAGGAATAATACTACGGGGAAAAATAAGCGTTTCTGGTTCATATCGGGGATTGATTTAGTCGACCCGGCTGTTAGTAGCAGGTGGCCGTAAATTTTGCCTAAAGATATTACTCAGCCTAACATCTAAATCAAAAACAGCCTCCTATCTTTGAAAGAAAGACTACTACCATGTCGCTACATCTTGGCAGAAACGAATTCGGAAATCCGGCTAACAAAGGAAATGTATTGACCCGCGACGAAGCCCTGCAATTGTTTCATAGTTGGGTATTGAATCCCAAACTGCAGGTTCATATGCTACAAGTGGGGCACTTGATGAAATGCTGGGCCGCCGAAAAAGAAAACCTGGATGAAAGCGGACAATGGAAATGGGAAATGGCAGGTTTGCTGCACGATGCCGACTGGGATCAGTGGCCTGACCTGCATTGCAAAAAGATCATTGAAGAACTGGAACAAAGGAATATCGACCCTGAGATCATCCGGGCCATCGCATCGCACGGGCATCTTCATTTTGGGGTGGAGCCTGTCAGCCAGATGGATAAGATGTTATATGCATTCGATGAACTGTCGGGACTGATACATGCTTACTCCCTGATGCGCCCCGGTGGCTACGAAGGCATGGATGTGAAAGGCGTGAAGAAAAGGCTCAAGGAAAAATCATTCGCAGCCAATGTTTCCCGTGATGACATCCAGGATGCCTGTGAGCGGGCGGGCATACCATTGGACGATCTGATCGCTTTCATCATACCCAGGCAGGCAACGGTCATTTCAGCAAGCTAAATACGGAACATGGAAAACAATCCCGACTTTCTATCTGCCTCCTACTGGAATGAGCGGTATGACCGGCAACAGACAGGTTGGGACATCGGTTATGCATCCACACCACTCAAAGAATATATCGATCAGCTGACCGACAAACATATCCGCATACTGATACCCGGAGCAGGGAACGCTTATGAAGCCCGTTACCTGTGCGATAAAGGTTTTACCAATATCACTGTACTTGATATATCTTCAGTTGTCATCAACCGGTTACAGGTACAGCTGCGTGAAAAATACCCCGCTATCAAACTAGTCACAGGTGATTTCTTTGACCATTCCGGCACTTACGACCTGATACTGGAACAGACTTTTTTCTGCGCACTGGATCCTGCGCTACGTCAACAATATGTGGCCAATATGCATTCGCTGCTCTCAGGCAACGGCAAACTGGTTGGCCTGCTCTTCAACAGGGATTTTGAAAAATCCCCACCCTTTGGCGGAAATACCGGGGAGTACAGGCAACTGTTCTCTTCCGTCTTTCGTATGGTAAGGCTGGAGCCATGTTACAATTCCATTCCGGAACGCGCCGGCAATGAATTGTTCCTCATGGCTCAAAAATGAAAACACGTTTGTGATTCATTTCATTTATCAACCTTAATATCCTAACAATGGAAAGAAGAGAATTCCTTGGAAACCTTACCGGGCCCGTATTTGTGGCCTGCGCAGCCTGTATGGGCGCTTGCAGCAAAGGCGGAACCAGCACCAGCAACAACCCAGGAGGGGTAAACCCACCAGCCAATGCCAACATTACGGTCAACCTTGCTACCAGTCTTTTATCAGTAGGCTCTTCTGTGGTGCAGGACGGGGTCATCATTGTAAGACTGGCTTCATCCAATGTTCCGGCTTCCTTTACTGCGGTGCAGGTAGCCTGTACACATGAGGGGACTTCCATCAATTTCAATTCGGCATCCAATCAGTTCGTATGCCCCAACCATGGAAGTACGTTCAACACTTCAGGTGCCGTAGTACTGGGACCCGCGGCCAAAGCTTTGAAACAATATACCATTTCCATTACGGGAGACACGCTCACTGTTACCGGATAAACTGTTCCTGACCTGGTACCGGCAGGAATCGCTTGTACTTATACAAGTGGTTCCTGCTGGCTCAGACAATGGAAACTTCCCAGTCCCCAGATGATATCGGTAGAATCAATACCCACCACCTGTCTTTCAGGAAAACAGCCGGCAATGATCTGCAGGGCTTTCTCATCCCTGGCACAGTTAAATACGGGTACGATGACGTGTTTGTTACTGATATAAAAATTAGCGTAAGAAGCCGGTAAACGCTGGTCTTCATAGATCACCGCATCCGGCATGGGAAGTTCAATAATATTCAGCTGTTTGCCATTCAACAAACGCATCTGTTGCAATTGCTTCAAGTTCGTCTGCAGCAATTCGTGGTTCTCATCATGTACATTCTCTTCCACTACGGTGATCACGGTATCTTCATTCACAAAACGAACCGTATCATCAATATGTCCGTCGGTGTCGTCACCTATAATCCCTTCAGTTACCCATAACACCTGTTCAACCCCATAATACTGATACAGGTATTCCTCAATCTGCTGCTGGTTCAGATGCGGGTTACGGTTCTCATTCAGTAAACAGGCAGTTGAGGTAAGCAGGGTTCCCTTACCGTTAAACTCTACAGAGCCCCCTTCCATGACAATTCCTGGATGGTATACCGGTATGTCAAAATGTTTACCGATCAGCGTCGGGATCACATCGTCCAGATCATAGGGAGGATATTTATTACCCCAGGCATTATACCCCCAGTCCACGATCACTTTTTTGATGACTGCATCAGGATTCACCAGGAAGGCAGGCCCATGATCGCGGCACCAGGCATCATTGGTCGGATGTGCAAAGAATTCCACCTGCGTAAGATCCACGCCGGCTTTCTGCAGATGTGCGGTTGCGGCCGCCTGCATGGCAGCATCCGCTATATTGATCCTTACTTTTTCGCTTTCGGCCAGGTATTTCACGAACAGGCTGTAATTGGGATAGATCGTTTCGATCTTACCGGGCCAGCTGGCTTCCTTATGCGGCCAGCTTAACCAGGTTGCTTCATGTGGTGCAAATTCTGCGGGAAAATAATAACCTGACTCTTTGGGTGTTTTCATGCTGTTGTTTTTCGCTGGATCCCTCTGTTACACGGTGATCAGTCTTCGTCAATGAATCTTTTGGTAATGGGCTGGTATGAATCGATCCTCCTGTCGCGCATAAACGGCCAGTGTGTCCTGTAACGGTCTGTCTTTGCCGTATCGATCTCCACCACCGTCACTTCTTCTTCCTCATGCGACGCCTTGTACAATAAGGTTCCAAATGGATTGCTCACAAAGGAGCCTCCCCAGAATTTCATGGCGCCATCCTGTTCAAAACCTACCCGGTTCACGCTCACCACATGCACGCCATTGGCCACGGCATGACTTCTCTGTATGGTCTGCCAGGCATTGTACTGTTCGGTATTGGTGGCTTCGTCCTGTGAAGTGGCCCAGCCGATAGCGGTTGGATAAAAAAGGATCTCCGCTCCCATCAACGAAGTGATACGCGCCGCTTCAGGATACCACTGGTCCCAGCAGATGAGAACTCCCAGGGTAGCATAACGGGTCTTGAACACTTTATAACCGAGATCACCGGGTGTGAAATAAAACTTCTCATAATAAGCCGGATCATCGGGAATATGCATTTTGCGGTACTTACCAAGATAACTGCCATCCGCATCGATCACGGCTGTGGTATTGTGATAGATCCCTTGTGTCCTTTTCTCAAACAGGGAAGCGATGATGACCACATTCAGTTCTTTGGCCAAAGCCCCCAGCGTATCGGTGGTGGCTCCGGGGATTGTTTCTGCCAGTTTAAAATTTTCATAGTCTTCCACATCGCAGAAATACAGGGAAGTAAACAGCTCCTGCAGACAAACGATCTGCGCACCTTTGGCGGTGGCTTCGCGTATTTTGTGTATGGCTTTGTCCAGGTTGGCTTTCGGATCGGCCGAACAACTCATCTGTATCAGGCCTGTTTTTACAATTGACATATTACGAGGTTGGGTTGATAATGGGTTCTGGATACTGGATACTGGATGCTGGATACTGGATGCTGGATTTCAGGGTTTAAGTGATTTGCTGGATGAAGGCATCAAAACTTTTGATGCCGGGTGTTTTTTCTGTGTAATAACCTTCTGCATATCCCACTCCTATTCTTTTACCCATCATCAATGCCCTGGCTTTTACGGTTTCAAGGAATTGGGAAGAAGAAATATAGGTTTGTGGTTCATTCAGATCCGGGTTAAAGAACTGTGTACTGTATGCCAGCACGGCTTCCATTTTTTTATCCATAAAACCAGTGATATCTACTACAAATGACGGGGCTATGAAACGGTCCTGTATGTAATGGAAAACATAGGCGGGTTTCCAGATTTCCTGCAGTTGTCCTTCTGAAAAGGTTTCGATCTTGCGCAACCCGGACAGGAATGCGGCATCGGCAACCAGTTTGGCGCTTTTTCCATGATCGGGGTGCCTGTCCTCAAAAGCATTGGCCAGGATCACGGAAGGCTGGTATTTGCGGATCATTTCGATCACTTTCCGCAGGTTGGTCTCATCATTCTGAAAAAAGCCGTCTGCCATACCCAGGTTCTCGCGCACCTGTATACCCATAATTTCGGCTGCTCTTGCGGCTTCTTCCTTACGGGTTGCTGCGGTACCGCGGGTACCCAGTTCGCCACGGGTCAGGTCTACCACCCCTACTTTTTTGCCTTCTGCCATCGCCGCCAGCAAAGTGCCGGAGCAGCCCAGTTCCACATCATCCGGGTGAACGCCAAATGCTAATATGTCAAGTTTCATGGTCATTTTTTTCGTTGGCAAAGGTAATGTTTGCTACGGTTCTATCAATGGCAAAGCCGGAACGTCGGGTTCCGGCTTTTCTGCTGATCAACCGCCAGTAACTTCTGTTAATAATGATAGGTTACGGTTTCCTGTAACTGTTGTCCGCCACTGTTATAGGTCATTTTCTTCGTCAATGGGTTCATAAAATCATTATAGGTGTAAGTGAAATTGAACTCAGTAGGCTCTCCGGTTCTCTCATCTACGCTGATCATTTTCCGCGCATTCCTGCTGCTCAGCACTACCTGCGAGAGGTACAGGAAATTACCAATGCTTTCCTCAGGATTAATATGGGCGTCGTAATCCAGAAAGGTCCTGGAATATTCTTTCACCAGGGCCTGTGCCTGCGCATCCCAGTTGTACACAGTCTCTTTCAGCAGATTGCCCTCGGCATAATAAGTGAACTCCCTCCGGGTCATCAGTTGGTGCCCCGGTACGGAAATGCCCGGACGGTAATGTTCTTCCACTTCAGCCAGTTTCCCGTTGTTCCACACATAGGTCCTGTAATCTTCCTTGGAGCCGCCCACATAATGTAAAACAGCCACCAGCTCCCCGTTGATATACCTATAGTCGTAATATTCCCCATTGTTATCGGTGATCCGGGTCACTTTTTTAGCCGCATCATAGTCGAAGGTATAGACCTCATCATAAGGAAAGGGTTGAACGTTATGCGACACGATTTTGCGGATGGTTCCATCCGTATGATAATATATGGAATCATACCCGCCGTTACCATAGGCCAGTTTGGAGAGTTTTCCCACTACCGGAACGGGATTCTGTGGTTGATTGGTCGATTTACGGCAGGATAACACAGTAAATACCAGCAAAAGACAGGTGCATGCAGCAAGGTATTTATTCATGGTATTTTGATTTCTTTCAATAATGAAATCAAAAATATTGGCACCTGCCCCGCAAGTCTATCGCATATTTGTGTGGTTGATGACGGACGGCAAAAAAAGAACCCAACGTGTGTAACGTTGGGTTCCCTGATATGATAAAGAAAGTGATTAGGCTTTCTTGGCGTAACGTTTGTTGAACTTGTCGATACGTCCTGCTGTATCCACCAGTACATTCTTTCCTGTGTAGAAAGGGTGAGAGGTATTGGAGATCTCCAGTTTGATCAGTGGATACTCATTACCATCTTCCCATTGGATGGTTTCTTTGGTGGCGGCTGTAGAGCGGCAAAGGAAAGTGTGTCCATTACTCATGTCCTTGAACACAACAAAACGATAATTTTCCGGATGGATACCTTGTTTCATAATTTCTTTTTTAGGTGGCACGGATTTGGCCGTGCGATTATTTTAGGATTGCAAAGGTAAGATTTTCTGTACTCTCAACCAAATAAATCAAATTGTAAATAATATAATAAACTCATTATCAATAAGTTACTAATTTTTCATATTCACAAACTGCAGCGGAATACCGAAATTGGCAGCACGGCATTCGGCAATCACAGCCTGCAGGTCATCGATCTTTTTGGCGGTGACCCGTACAATATCGTCCATGATAGCGGCCTGCACCTTAAAGCCTTTGTCCTTGATCATCTTTACGATCTTCTTGGCATCTTCCTGTTTGAGGCCGTTCCTCACCCCCACTTCCTTTTTGATTACTTTACCACTTGGATAAGCATCCTTGCTGAAATCGAATGCACCGGCATCAATGCCTTGTTTCATTGCGCGACTGATCAGCACATCGATCAGTTGTTTCATTTTCATGTCACTTTCCACTTCCAGTAAGATCTGGTATTCTTTTTTGTTCAGCTCTACGGTTACCGGAGAACCCCGGAAATCGAAACGGGTACTGATCTCTTTTTTTACGGTATTCACCGCATTATCCAGTAACTGGATATCTACTTCGCTGGCAATATCAAAAGATGGCATAAGCAGGGATTTTTACAAAGGTATATATCCGGGGGGAATATTGAATAATGAACAAGGGATGTTGAATGATGAGTACCCTATGGACTGGCTGGGGACGAACCGGGCGTAGATAATGGCAGTTAACGGCAACCTTCAGGAGCCGCCGTAAAAAAGGCCCCGATAGACATCGGGGCCGGATCTATATAATGCACATGAGAAAAAAGAATTGTATACGCCAAAGTTGCTTCCTCAAAACCAATTGAACGAGAGATATGGTATGAGTGGTGTTAAACAAATGTCAATGGCAACAGCCGCTTGCTGTAACAACGGCTGTTGCTCATTTTCGCGTTATTGGTTTTCTGCTCCTTTTACACGACTGGCTTCTTCGCTGGCACCACCCCTCTTGCGCTGCACATTACCCACTTTACCTTTACTGAAACGGTAGGTGAATGAGAGGTTGACAAAACGGGAATCATTGCGCTGCTGAAACTGTGCATCGATATTTCCGAATTTGCTACCTCCGCTGGCACGCTGTGTCCAGAAGATATCACGGATATTCAGTCGCAGTGATCCTTTGTTCTTCATCACCTGTTTGCTGACACCCAGGTTCACACCGCCAAGGCCATTGATGCCCATCACGCCATCCACGGCAGCCGTACGATAGAACCCGCTGGCTTCCAGTCCCCAGCCCTGGTTCAGTTTGAACTGCTCCATTACATTGAACATGGCGGTCGTGGTTCCGAAAGTATTCATCTCACCGTTTACGATACCGCTGAAACGGTTGTTATACACATTGGCATAGATATTAGAGGTCCACCATTTTTTGATCGATACCATGGCATTCACAGACAGGCCGAACTGGCGCTGGGTAGCGATATTGGACTGTTTGAGTGCGGTTTCGTTCTGTCCTGCATTCTGTTCCATCACCTGCTGCATGATATCCGTGGTCTTGGTATAGTTCAGGGTAGTGGTCAGGAAATTGTTGAACGTGTGCGACAATTCGATATTATGGCTGAACTGCGGCCGCAGGTTGGGGTTACCCTGTTCGTAAGTGTACTTATCCAGGAAGTATACGAACGGATTCAGGCTCTGGTAGTCGGGGCGACCAATCCTTTTTCCGTACTTCAGCACGAAAGAGTTTTTCTGGTCGGGCTGGTATTGCAGGTACAAAGTGGGGAACAGCTGTACATAGTCCCTGATAAAGTTCACGCCGGTGGTCAATTGTTGACCATCAGAGTGGGTATGCTCCAGGCGGAGGCCTAACTGGGCGGTCAGTTTTTTGCTCAACGGGCGGCTGTAGTTGACATACGCGGCGTTGATGTTCTCACTGTATACAAAATGGTTGCTGCGGTTCAGATCCCTGACAGTTGAGCCATTGATCACACTGTCGTAGATAGCGTTGGCATCTGTACGGATGAAACTGGATTTAACACCGGCCTCAAAACGCGCACCCTCTTTCAAAGGTTTCAGGAAATCCAGTTTTGCACTGTAGATGGTGATATCCTGCGGTAACCTACCCAATAAGGAATCCGGTTTTGAACCTGGTAATGGCGCACCACCTGCATTGTAATAGGCATTGAACAGGTTGGTATTATTGGTAGAGTTGTAATTGATATAATCCAGGTCGGCAGTAAGCTCTGCTCCTGCAGTATCCAGCAGCTGGCGTAGGTTTAGATTGGTACTGAAATTCTTCCAGTCCTGGCTGTTCTCAGAAAGACCCACGGTCTGGCTCTGCAACACATTGTTCGGATCGGAAATATTGATCAGTCCTTTACTCCTGAACTGCTGGTCGCTTACGCCACCATTGAGTACAATACCCACCGTGGTCTTCTTCGAAACAAAATAATCCATACCCAGTTTCAGGTTCAACGGCTCGTCCCTGCTGAACAGGTTGTTCTCCTGAGAAAAATGAGATTTCACCACTTTGCTGGCATCCATGAATTTACGCTGGATGAACAGGTCGTTAAAACGTTCCCGGTAAGCATAACTCACGTTGCCGAACAGGTTCACTTTACCGGTACGGTAGTTCATATTGGCACTGGCATTGGTCCTGCCATACACACCCTGGCCGTAACCGGCGGTGATGCTTCCGTTATACCCTACCTGCTTGTTCTTTTTGGTCTTGATATTGATTACACCCGAGTTACCGGCTGCATCATATTTTGCGGGCGGATTGGTCATGATCTCGATCTGGTCCATCTGGGTACTCTGCATGTTGCGCAGCATGTTCGCCAGGTCCTGGCCAGAAAGATAGGTGGGACGGCCATCTACAAATACCTGCACACCTGTTTTTCCTTTTAAACTGATGTTGCCATCCTTATCAACACTGATCCCGGGTGATTTCTCCAGCACTTCCAATGCGGTGCTGCCGGTATTGGTAACCGAAGCTTCCACATTCACAACGGTACGGTCGATCTTTTGCTCCACCAGGGGTTTCTGTGAAACCACGGTCACAGCAGTCAGGTTACCTGCAGCCTGTTTCAACTCAACTGTGTTCAGCGAATATTGTGGCTTTTCGGCACTGATCTCGAAACTATTACTGTAGTACCTGGTATATCCCAGCGCCTGTACAGACACCAGGTATTTACCTGCTCTAACGTTTTCGATCTCAAAGACACCGTTCTTGTCGGAAACAGACAGTTTCGCCACAGAGGAATCTTTTGCCCTTAACAGGCTGATGGAGGCGGATTCAACGGCTTTCTGAGCGGAATACACAGATCCGTTCACTTTACCTGCCAGGGTGTTTTGGGCATGGCCAACAAAGGAGAAACCGACGATCCCCAGAGCTGTCAGCATGGTTAGCATTTTTTTCATAAGATTGTTTTATTCGTGTTGATTTAGTTCCAGTTGTTACTGATTACAGGCCAAAACTATGTACTATGCAATGCATAGTACATAGTTTTGTATTTAACGGTAATTAGGCAGGATAAGTGGTAACCGGAACTGGGAACTGAAAAAAATTAAATAAATACAACTTATAAAACAGTATGATAATCAAATAAAAAAGGGAAAATCGATGATTTTCCCTTTTTTAACACGCATCAATAGCGCCGGTAAGACGCTCTTGAATAAAGTATTATTTTGTATTATATGTGTCAGGCAACCTCAAAACCAACCTGGTAAAAGTTGTTGACAGCCCCCAAAGGGTTTAGTTGAATGTAGAAATTACGCGTAAACTCGAGATAGGCCTTGAACTCATGCAGGGCTACCGAAAACTCATCGAAAAGGATCACATCCCCTTTCCGGAGCATGGGGTACAATTGTGACAGGGTATAGATAGTGGCAGAATACAGATCGGCGTCCAGCAGTATCACTTTACGGGCAGGGGATGACAGGAGAGCACGATTTTCATGGATAAAACCCGTCAGCGTATCCTGGAAAAGTCCTTTTACAAAAGTTCCCCGCGCATCGGTCTGCTCCGGCATGGAGAATTTCATGGAGCCCTTGTCGTAGAAACTTCCCCATTTTTCCGGTAGTCCTTCAAAAGTATCGAAACCGAAGAACCGGGAATCAGGGTGCTGGTTGTGTTGCTGCCACCACCGGAAGGATTCACCTGAAGCCACACCATATTCGAGGTAGATCAGCGGTTCATCTGCTTTTGCATTACGTTTCTGCACAAACTCATATAACTGGTATCGTTTGTTATAATCGCGGACAGGCGTGTAATAGTCATTGAAGGCAAATTCCTGCTTGTGTTTGCGGATCCAGCTTACCAGCTTATTAAAATAGGCAATGAACAGGAATGCCCTGGTAAAAGGTTTGAACAAAAATGTAACGGGAACAAAAAGAAGAAAATCTTTACAGAACTTGACAAGTTGCTTCATGTTGGAACGTTTATACAGCCGCTATGGGGGAGCAGTTACCCTTCAGTTGATTTTTTGGAGAACCATTTTTCAGAACGAACCATCACCACCATCCCGGCAATCACCAGCACAAGAGAGATCAGCTCTGCCTGTGTTGGCTGGAAAGGCAGCTGTTCATATTTGGTGTTGACACGGATCTTTTCAATGAAGAAACGTTCCAGTCCATTCAAAACAAGGTATAACCCGAAGATGCGTCCGGGTACTTTGATACGTTTACGCAGTATCCACAATACAGCAAACAGGATCAGACAGGTAATGATCTCGTACAATGCCGTTGGATAGACAGGAGCAGGTAATTGGTTACAGTAGGGACCTACGCAACCCGGAATAGGTACACCCTCTCCCACCACATTGTGCGGATAGGTATAGGCCCACATCCAGTCAGGCAGCCAGCTGAAGGGTTTGGGGTTCAGATTTACAATACCCCAGTCGCCATCGCCACTGACCTGGCAGCCGATACGACCCAGTCCATACGCCAGCATCATGGTTGGCGCCATGGCATCACAGAGATGTACCACGCTAATATTTTTCTTACGCGCATACAGAATGATGGCAATACCTGCACAGATCAATCCGCCATAGAACGTGAGTCCGCTGAAAGAGATCAACGATCCTACGGGATCGGCCACAAAATCATTCCAGTTCTCCAGGTTATGAAAAATCTTGGCACCCAGGAAACCGAATGCGGCTGCGTAGATCACGATATCTCCTACCCTGTCCTGCGGCCAGATTCGTATCGTTCTTTTTTCAGGTTTGGCTAATTTCTGCTTGTTCTTCTCCCACCATTTCATTCCGGCAAATAACAAACCAACCAGCAGCCCCACGGGTAAACTTCCTTTTGCGGATAAGATAAATGCCTGTGGGTCACCGAGAGCATCGGGTATGGTGAAGGCGCCGATGATCTTGTAACCAAAAATGAATCCTACCAGGAAATTGATCAGTAATTCAGATACACTGGCAGGTGCACCGATGATCAGGGTCTCTTCCGTATGCAAGAAAAGGCCCTGCTGTTGTTTTCTTCTTAATTCAAGCGTAAGCACCCAGGCACAGATGATGAAAGAGAGCGCCACAAAAAAACCGAATGAGTTCACCAACTTCAGGCCGGACAACTCTATGCCAAAAAGATCTTTGAATGCGTAGTATAAATTGGGATACATGTAGGATCAGGTCTTAATAAATCGTTAGTGTATTAACGCTGCAATGTTACTCAGAAATAATGATACTGTTGTGACGGTAATGCGTGCAGTGTATAAAAGATCCCTAAAAAAGTAAGGCCCCACTTTTTGTGGAGCCCATACTTACTAACCCATCTATAACAAAACTAAGTCAAAATTAATTACAGTACTCATCAAACACAGAAATTAAATGCTGGGCCAATACCTGTGCCGGGCGACCCTCGATCTGGTGTCTTTCCACCATACTTACCAGCTGACCATCCTTGAACAGGGCAATGGCAGGTGATGAAGGCGGATAAGGCAGTAAATGGGTCCTTACCTGGTTAACTGCTTCGGTATCAAATCCCGCAAAACTGGTAGTCAAACGGTCCGGACGCTTCGTTGCGTTCTGTACCGCCATCACCACACCTGGCCTGCAACTACCTGCTGCACAACCACATACAGAATTTATCACCACCAAAGTGGTGCCTTTTTCGGCCAGGGTCTTATCTACCTCACTGGCTGAAACCATCTCTTCAAAGCCATTGTCGGTCAACTCGGCTTTCATCGGTAAAACTATCTCTGCTGGATACATATTTTTCTTCTTTTATTGATAACACAAAGTTACAACAAAAGTTGAAACACCGAGAAGCTTGTTAAATAGCCATTATGTCATGTTCTAATTCAATAAAGCGACATTGTGTCTTTTTCGGATGATCAAAAATGTCAAAAAGTAAGCAGAGTACTGTAAAAAAGCAGCTGGTATAGCATTTGGACAACCCTATATACAAACTTATTTATCAACGTATAAAACGAATAGCCATGACACTCGTAAAACAACAAAAACCGGTTTATTTCGGCAACCTGTTTGATGATTTCTTCAATCAGTTTCCCAACAGTTGGGGAAAAGATGTACAGACCCTCAGTTCAGTACCCGTGAACATTCATGAGACCAAAGAAGGGTATCATATTGAAATGAATGCACCTGGCCGGAATAAAGAAGATTTCCAGATCAACCTGGAAGATGGTTTGCTCACCATCAGTTTCGAGAAAAAAGAAGAAACAGAGAAAAAAGAGTACAAGACAATCCGCAAGGAATTCAGCTACCAGAGCTTTACCAGAAGCTTCAGTGTAGATGACAAGATCGATACCGCAGGCATACAGGCGAAATACGAAAACGGTGTTTTAAAACTGTACCTGCCTAAAAAAGAAGAGATCATTGCCACACCCAAACAGATCTCTATCCAGTAATCAGATCGCAACATAGTAAACATACTGTTTCACAAGCAGTTGGTTTTGGTTTACGCCCCGGGTTTCCACTCAGGGCTTTTTTTTAGGAAAAACAGGACCTGAGTGGTAATATTTCTCCCGAAACAGCTACCTATGCAAAAACGGTAGCATGAAGTTTTTCTCTGGCTGTTTGCTGGCTCTCTTGCTGGCACCTGCACTATATGCTCAACAAACCTCCTCTCTTTTGTGGAAGGTCAGTGGCAATGGCCTGCAACAACCCTCCTATCTGTTCGGTACTTTCCATATTCTTTGCAAAGCCGATTTCTCCATTTCTGCCGAACTGGAAAATACATTGAAGACCTGCAAGAGCTTTTACAGTGAGATCAAAATGGACGAACCGGGCCTGCAGCTGCAATTGATGTCAAAAATGACTTTGACCGGAAAGAACATTCCGCAACTGGTGGGCGATACCACGTATAACAGGATCAGTCCGAAGTTCCAGTCCATCACCGGCATGCCCATGGCCATGCTGAACCCATTCAAACCCTTTTTACACATGAGCCTGTTGGCCCAGAAAGCCATTGTCTGTTCCGACCAGGTACAACCCGAAACGGAGCTGATGAAACTGGCGCAACAAAACCATATGAATATACTGGGCCTTGAAACCATCAACGACCAGATAGAAGCGATCGACAAGGAGCCCCTGGACTCACAACTGCACTCGCTGGTAAAAATGTTGCAGAATTTCGACAGTGTGCAACAGGCTATGTCGAAACTGGTTGCTGTATACAAGGTACGCGATGTCGATTCGATCTACCGGTACATGAAGGAGACCGGCATGGATGAAAATTTCACAACTGATATAATCACCAAAAGAAATGAGAAATGGATACCCCTGATGCAGCAGGCCATGTTGGGCCAACCTTGCTTTTTTGCGGTAGGCGCCGGACACCTGGGAGGTGCAGAAGGAGTGATCAGTTTATTACGGAAACGGGGTTACCGGCTAACCCCTCTAAAGTTTTAATTTAGCCGGATGCCCGACGAAAAGGAATTCATTGCATTATTGAACCAGCACCAGAAGATCGTATACAAAGTGTGCAACCTGTATATGGATCAGCATGCCGACCGGGAAGATCTTTTCCAGGAGATCACTTTGCAGGCATGGAAGGCATATGGGAATTTCCGGGGCGATGCCAAGTTCTCTACCTGGCTGTACCGGGTGGCACTGAATACAGCCATCACATTCTTCCGAAAGGAAAAAAGACAACCGGATATCTACGCAACAGACCAGGTGCCGGACAAGCACGACAATACCCACGATCCGATTGAAGAACAGGTAAAAGCCATGTATGCCGCTATTGGCAACCTGTCGAAGATTGACAAGGCAATCATTATGTTATACCTGGAAGATTATGATTACAGGGAGATCGGTGAAATGATGGGTATCACGGCGAACCATGTAGCTGTGAAGATGAATCGCATCAAAACCCGGCTGAAGGAAGAAACACAAAAAAATGAAGCGAATTATAATTATTAGACAAGATGGAATTAGATGAACTGAAATCGCTGATCAACCAGAAACTGACCACCGCGCATGCGGGAAGGTCGGGGGATGATATTGCTCAGATGCTTACACGTAAGACTGTTTCAGTCATCGACAAACTGAAACGCAGTCTCTGGATAGAGATCATCTGTTGTACCGGGGCCATTTTGCTGTTTGCCTATTTCGGTTTTGCAGGAGGTAATCATGCCAACCATATCTATTTTTCTGTTTTTGCAGTGGCAACGGCCATATTCCTGGCCATTGTTGTCT
The DNA here is from genome assembly GCF_058231045.1 of Sediminibacterium sp. FW305-C-269. Classification (NCBI taxonomy): domain Bacteria; kingdom Pseudomonadati; phylum Bacteroidota; class Chitinophagia; order Chitinophagales; family Chitinophagaceae; genus Sediminibacterium; species Sediminibacterium sp. FW305-C-269. Next base: position 798,164 of record NZ_JBIQXQ010000003.1, read on the forward strand.
ACCTGCTTAAAAGAACACAGCAGCTGAGCGCTACCGCCCTCCCGGTGAAAAGCAACCTGCAAACGATCGTGACTATTATCGAAGCGTTCATGAAACGGTATTTCCAATTCACCATGGGGTTGATTCCGGCTTGTTTTGTTTTCGCAATTTTACTGATCTACTATGAGCATGGATCGATACCTGATGCCAGCACCATCTTCAACACTTATTTCAAATCCAACTGGCAGATGGTGCTGTTCCTCACCGTGTACCTGACCATCCTCACTGTAGGTATCTATTATTTTACCAGGTGGTACCTCAGAAGATTATACGGACGTTATGTGGAGCAATTAAAACAATGTATCCTGGAACTGGAAGAGCAGGACTGATCATTCTTTACAACCCTGTTTTCTCCGTGTATCGATCAGGTACTGTATTTTCCAGGCACCGTTCTGCCGTACCAGCTGAAAAGAATTCACACCACAGTGACAAAATTTTCCGTTATAATAAAAGTTATAAGGAGTCCAGGCAATGGCCAGCGGTCCATCTACTTTCACTACCTCAAAAGAGATCCTTTCATCGGCAGCCATTTTGGGCATGGAACCCACCACCGTTGCAAAATCAGCCGGTTTCTCGTTCCGGATAACGGCCTCCCCTTCTTTGTTCCGGGCGATGGTCTGCATGATGGCGCTGTCAGCAAAACAGGACATAACTGCTTTTCCACCTGCGTTCCGCATGGCGCTGAAAAGGTTCTCGATCGTGGTCTTTACAGAATCTTCCGCAGACTGGGCATGAGCGGTCTGCATACCCGCCACAAACAGGAAAACAAGTAACAGGAATTTATGCATAAACGGATTTTGCTTAAAAATAAGGCGATTTCCGGCATCGCTTATTTTATTTTGGATGAATGGGCTTTCCGGATCTTTGATCCGATAGTGAAAAACAGAATATCCCTAAATTGTAGCAGAATTGCCCGGAATCGTCAACACTGCTTATGCCCCTGTCAGTACTTATTTTCTGGTTATCAGCAGCCATCCTCTGCTATAGTTTTTTCGGGTATGGCCTGGTATTATGGCTCTGCTCGGTATGCAGGAAAATACTTGGGTACAAAAAACCTTTTACCGATGCTTCTTTCGAACCCCCTGTAACCCTGGTAGTGCCTTGTTATAACGAAGCGGGCATACTGGAGCAGAAGATCAGCAATTGCCTGTCTCTGAACTATCCACAGGAAAAACTGCAACTGGTCTTTATCACCGATGGATCAACCGACCAAACAGCAAATCTGCTGAAGCAATACCCTTACCTACTTTCGCTGCACCAGCCTGAGCGCCGCGGAAAGACTGCTGCTGAAAACCGCGCGATCGGTTTTGTACAAACACCGATGGTTATCTTTTCCGATGCAAATGCCCTGCTCAACACCGAAGCCATCCGCAACCTGGTAAAACATTTTGCCGACCCAAAAACCGGTTGTGTTGCCGGAGAAAAAAGAGTATCTGCACAACCCATTGATACAGCAGGCGCTGTTGGGGAAAACCTGTACTGGCGATACGAATCGATCCTGAAACAATTGGATGCCGATTTTAACAGTGCTGTAGGTGCCGCAGGCGAGCTGATGGCTTTCCGTACCTCCCTGTATCAACCACTTCCCGAAGATACCCTGCTGGATGATTTTATGCAGTCGATGCAGATTGCATCAGCGGGTTATCGTATTGCTTATGAGCCCGGCGCCTATGCAACAGAAACAGCTTCAGCCAATGTAGCCGAAGAAATGAAAAGGAAAATCCGCATTGCCACCGGCAGCTGGCAGGTGCTTACCCGGTTGGGTAAAAAGCTCAGCATCCGAAAAACACCGCTGCTCTGTTTTCAATATTTTTCGCACCGGGTATTACGCTGGGCGGTAACACCCTTTCTGCTGATTTTGCTGTTCCTGCTGAATATCGGATTGGCCTTATCAGGCGATAACATTTACCGGGTCTTCCTGATCCTGCAATTGTTTTTTTACGCCGTTGCTCTGCTGGGATATACGCTTCGGAATACCCGGACACGGTTCACCCTGATCTTTCTGCCCTATTATTTCTGTGTAATGCATTATGCCTTACTGGCCGGACTGTACCGGTACCTGTATCACAAACCACAAAATGGTCTCTGGGAAAAAGCAAAACGGAGCACCACTTAACAGCTGTACTCCGTTTTACTATTGTAATAAAATGACTCCTATCGCAGGTATCCGAGTATTTTCAACATGCTTTGTGCGGATTGTTCTTTTGCATATACCCAATCGATCAGTTTACCATTTTTGTCATATTCTACGATCACGTGTTTGGGTGAAGGGATCAGGCAGTGTTTGATACCGCCATAACCGCTGATCTGGTCCTGGTAAGCACCGGTATGGAAGAAGCCCACATACAATGGCTCCTTGTTTTCAGCGGCATCTTTGGGGTCGGAGGAAGTTATTTTTGGAAGGAACACTTCGTTGATATGCTCTTCCGAATCATAGTAATCGTGGCTATCGCAGGTGATACCTCCCAATACCACCCGGTGGTATTCATTGTTCCATTTGTTTACCGGCAGCATCAGGAATTTTTCACCGATACCCCAGGTGTCAGGCAAGGTGGTGATGAACGAGGAATCGATCATGTACCAGCACTCACGGTCATTCTGGATTTTCTGGCCGATCACGCTGTAGATATGCGCCATGCTCTCGCCCACGGTGAAACTACCGAATTCGGTGTAGATATTCGGCATCGGCACTTTGGCCTTCTTGCAGGCTTTTTTGATATTGCTCACGATCTCATTGATCATGAACTGGTAATCATACTCAAAACCCAGTGAGTGTTTGATAGGGAAACCGCCACCGATATTGATCGAATCCAGTTCAGGGCAGATCTTCTTCAACTGGCAGTACAGGTTGATGATCTTGTTCAGCTCTGACCAGTAGTAGATATCATCCTTGATCCCCTTGTTCAGGAAAATGTGCAGCATCTTCAGCTGGAACTTGTCTTCATACCCTTCAATCTCATCCACGTAAAACTCCAGGATATCTTTTGCACGGATACCCAGACGGGATGTATAAAATGGAAAATTGGGCTCCTCTTCTGCTGCCACACGGATACCCAAACGGAAAGGTTCTTTCACGCTTCTTTTATAGGCCTGCAGTTCTTCCTTATTATCCAGGATCGGCACCACATTCTTAAATCCTGAATTGATCAGCTTGGCAATACGTGAGGTATAGTTCTTCTGTTTGTAGCCGTTGCAGATGATATAGGTTTCCTTGTTGATCTTCCTGCGCTGGTACAAACGGTTGATGATCTCGATATCGTAAGCGTAAGAAGTTTCCAGGTGAATATTGTGCTTCAGTGCCTCTTCCACAATGAATGAGAAATGGGAACTTTTGGTACAATAGCAATAAAAATACTCCCCTTCGTACTTATGCTTTTTGAAAGCCGCCTCAAACATTTTCTTCGCCTTGTTGATCTGCATACCGATCTTAGGAAGATAGGTCAGCTTCATCGGTGTGCCGTACTTGTCGATCAGGGATTTCAGGTCAAGGCCATTGAATTCGAGATAACCATCATCATTCTGGTCAAACCCTTCTTGCGGAAAATGGAAAGTCTGGTTAACCAGCGAAGTATAGGTGTTGTTCATTTAGGGGTTAGCTATTATACGGTGAACAGAAGGCATTACTATGTACAAAAATAACAGTTTGTTCAGTTCTACACATAAAAAAAACCGGGGCGTTCAACACCCCGGCTTATGCTATTTTCAGGCGACCTTATTTCACAGAATCTACCAGTGCCTTGAAGCTGGCTGGCTCGTTCATGGCCAGGTCGGCCAGTACTTTACGGTTCAGGTCGATACCCTTTGTGCTCAGCTTGTTGATGAACTGGCTGTAGGTTAAACCTTCGGCACGTACCGCAGCGTTGATACGCGCGATCCACAGCTGGCGGTATTCACGCTTTTTCAGCTTGCGGCCTACATAACTGTAGGTCATACCTTTTTCAACAATATTCTTGGCTACGGTATATACATTTTTACGCTTACCGTAGAAACCCTTTGCTTGCTTCAGGATTCTTTTTCTCCTGGCTCTTGATGCTACTGCATTTTTTGAACGTGGCATACTATAATTTTTTGGAACCGACTGTCAGTAACAGGCTGGTTGATTTTTAAATGGTGGATGACTTTCTGATCGCTGGATTAACCTTTTAAACGCAACAAACGCAGTACAAAGTCCTTGTTGGTAGAACCTACCAGGCCTTTCTGGCGCATGGCTCTTTTACGTTTTTTAGATTTTTTGGTCAGGATGTGACGTTTGAAAGCTTTCTGGAAAGTGATCTCTCCGGTTCCAGTCACCTTGAAGCGCTTCTTGGCGCTTGAGTTGGTTTTTACCTTTGGCATAAAAATAATCTATCAGAAGATTACACCCTGCTGGCGCCACACCACCGGGTGTGAACTTGTTGAGCCATACGGGAAATGGGCTGCAAAAGTAAGAAGAGATGGCTATATTTCAAGCAGATAGGAGGAAAAATTAGTAATTAGTGATTAGTAATTAATAATTAGCAGTCTTACATATTAATAAATATATTACTAACTACTAATTATTAATTACCAATTGGCCTAGCTTACGGCTTTTTTCTTGGTGCCTGTTTTGGGCGTGAAGATGGCGAACATACGCTTGCCTTCCAGTTTGGGCATACTTTCCAGCACGCCGGATTCTGCCAGGCGTTCTGCAAATTTCAGCAGTAACAGCTGTCCGCGGTCCTGGAACATGATGGCACGTCCCTTGAATTGAACATAGGCTTTTACCTTATTACCGTCTTTCAGGAATTTTTCTGCGTGTTTGGCCTTAAAATCGAAATCGTGATCATCGGTTCCTGGTGTAAAACGGATCTCTTTTACCTCGCTCTGCTTGGAATTGGCTTTCATTTCCTTTTCCTTCTTCTTTTTCTCGTAGAGGAACTTTTTGTAATCGATCACCTTACAAACAGGGGGATCGGCGGTTGGAGAGATCTCTACCAGGTCCAGCTCCTGCTCCTGTGCAATCTTCAACGCTTCCATGGTGGAATATACGCCTACAGTTACATTGTCGCCAACCAGTCGAACCTGTGGTACCCGTATTCTTTCGTTGATACGATGTTCAGGCTCGGGCTGCCTGTTAAACCTGGGATTAAATCTTCCGCCCCCTCTTGGTGGTAATGCCATTAAAACTTGTTTAGTGAATAATTGATTTGTTGTTAAAGATATGTCATTGGCGTTTATTCGCCTGATTTACGGTGTTCTATTTCATCTGAAATCATGTCAATGAAAGCGTCGATATCCTGGCTGCCTATATCGCCCTTACCCTGGCGGCGAACAGACAGTTTGTTCTCGTTCATCTCCTTCTCTCCCACTACCAGCATGTATGGCACTTTCAGCAATTCCGTGTCGCGGATCTTCTTGCCGATCTTCTCCTGCCTGTCATCAATCTCCACCCTTACGCCCGCTTTCTTCAGTTTCTTCTGCACCAGCTGTGCGTAATCCATGAACTTATCACTGATTGGCAACACTTTCACCTGCAGCGGTGCCAGCCATACCGGGAATTTACCGGCATAATGCTCCAGCAGGAACCCGATGAACCGCTCATGGGTACCCAGCGGTGCGCGGTGAATGATCAAGGGAACTTCAGGGGTATTGTCCTTATTGGTATAAGATAGATTGAATCGGCGGCCCTGCGCAAAATCCACCTGATTAGTAGCCAGCGTGAACTCGCGACCAATGGCACTCCAGATCTGTACGTCTATCTTAGGTCCGTAGAAAGCGCCTTCGTCCTGCACTTCCACAAATGGGGTACCGCTTTCGATCAGCACCTGGCGAACCATCTGTTCGGTCTCTAACCAGAGCTCGGGTTCATTGATGTATTTCTGTCCCAGCTTGGAGGGTTCGTGCAGACTCAGCCGCATCACATATTTATCGATACCGAAGATCTCAAAATACTTCAGGTACATATCGTTCACCGCCTTGAACTCCTGGGCAAACTGTTCCTTGGTGCAATAGATATGGGCATCGTTCATATGCAGGCAGCGTACACGCATCAGTCCGAACAGCTCTCCGCTCTGCTCATAACGGTAGCAGGTACCATATTCGGCCAAACGGTATGGAAGATCCTTATAGCTTTTCTGCTCGGCGTCGAATATTTTATGGTGGTGCGGACAGTTCATCGCCTTCAGGTAATATTTGTTCCCGTCCAGTTCCATGGGTGGAAACATGCTGTCCTGGTAATAAGGCAGGTGTCCGCTGGTAATGTATAAATTCTCTTTGGCGATATGCGGGGTAACCACACGTTTGTAACCGGCATCCTCTTCAGTTTCCTTGGCCAGCTTTTCCAGTTCTTCAATGATGATGCTACCGTTCGGCATCCAGAGCACCAGGCCCGGGCCAATATCCTCATCCATGGTAAAAATGCTGAGTTCCTTACCCAGTTTACGGTGATCGCGTTTCTTGGCTTCCTCCAGCATCACGATGTACTCGTCCAGTTCTTTCTGATTGGGGAAAGTAACGCCATACACGCGTGTCAGCATCTTGTTCTTCTCATCTCCCTTCCAGTAAGCACCGGATACATTGGTGAGTTTGATGGCTTTGATCAGGCCGGTTTCCGGAATATGCGGTCCGCGGCAAAGGTCTGTGAAGGAGCCCTGTGTATAGAAAGTAATCTCACCGTCATTCAGGTTCTGCAGGAGGTCCAGTTTGTACTCATCCCCTTTTTCTGCAAAATAGGCCACGGCTTCTGCCTTGGGTATTTCCTTGCGGATATAGCGGTTGCCCTGTTTGGCCAGCTCGTTCATTTTCTTTTCCAGCGCCAGCAGGTCGTCTTCCGTCATCTTGCGGTCGCCCAGGTCCATGTCATAATAGAAACCTTTGTCCAAGGCAGGTCCCACCCAAAACTTCACACCGGGATACAGGTTTTCCACCGCTTCTGCCATCAGGTGGGCAGAAGAATGCCAGAAAGTATTCTGTCCTTCAGGGTCATTCCAGGTAAGTAATTTCAGTGAAGCATCGCTGGTAATGGGTCTTGTAGCGTCCCATACCTGGCCATTCACACTTGCAGCCAATACCTTTTTGGCAAGGCCTTCGCTGATGGACTTAGCGATATCCAATGCAGTAACACCACTTTCATATTGTCTTACTGCGCCATCCGGGAAACTGATACTAATCATGTTCTTGTAAATCAACCTCTTTTTTAGAACTGCAAAAGTAAAGAATAAACGGCACCCAAAACGTGCTTCGGGCAGGTTTTGACCCGAAAAACCTTAACGCTTCTTTAGTAAGGCTTACTATATTGTGCGCGTAGATTTGCCCTATGCGATTGAATTTGACCCTTTTCTTTCTTTTACTGATCGTTTTTTCATCCAATGCCCAGCAGTTAACGGGTATCTGGCGGGGTTATTTCAGCTCATCAACCGGCATGTACCGGGAGGGATTCAAAGAAGAGACCTATAAGTACGAGATCCAACTGGACCAGCAGTCCAATAACAGTGTAAAAGGGGTAACCTACTCCTACAAGAGCACCATTTTTTACGGAAAAGCAGAATTGAACGGCATATATACCCCTACTTCCAAAAGCCTGATCATGAAAGAGATCCGGCTGGTGGACCTGAAAATCGGCGACAAAAGTGAGCCCTGTCTGATGACCTGTTACCTCGATTACACGAAGATCGGTAAACTGGAAGTACTGGAAGGTACCTTCATTTCCACCAATGTGAAGGACAAGGGTGATTGCGGCAGTGGTAAAGTGTACCTGGAAAGAGTGCCTACTTCTGATTTTAAAAAGGAAGATTTTCTGCTAAAAACAAAACCGGAAAAAAGTACCCAGACCTTATCGAAACTGACCGATAAAAAAACGGGTACTCCACAAAACACCGAAAAAAAACCTGTTACAGGCAAACCGGGTCCTGCCGTAAAAAACAATACAACAGCAAAAGTTCCGCAACCTAAAACACCGCCTGTTCCGGCACCCGTAAAGAAACCTATTGTCAAAACACCTGCACCCATCGCTAAAAAGCAATCACAGCAGAACAGCAGTCCCGCCAATATACCCCCCGCAGCCCCTACTAAGCCAGCCGACCGGGTACCCGAGCAACTGGTGAAATCTAAACCTGCAGAAGCGGTTTCCACACCCAGTCAGGAAGAACAGCGACACAAAGTCCCCATTCCGAGAGTATTGATTGAAAGAGAGAACAGACTTGTCAGAACCATAAACACATCTGAAGAAAATATTCAGATCAATATCTTCGATAACGGCACTATTGACAACGATACCATTTCCTTGTACCACAACAATGCGCTGGTGATCAGCAATGCCAAACTGGATATCAGGCCTCTTACGCTGAAGATCAAATGCAGCAAGACCGATAACCGGCATGAGCTGGTGATGGTTGCCGAGAACCTGGGCGAAATCCCACCTAATTCTGCTATGATGGTAATCACGGCAGGTAAAGAACGCTACGAAGTATTCCTGGCTTCCGATGAACAGCGCAATGCCAAAGTGGTGATTAACTATGTTCCCAAAGAATAAACAGTAACGGTTTTACAAACGTATGTTCCAGGTCACTGAAGGCAGTATCGGGAACAATGACACCTGTTTGGCCACCACTTTCAATGTTCCGGCAGCAGCGGTACCCTCCTGGTCATAATAAATAAAATACGGATTCATGCGGCTGTAGAGATTGTAGATACTGAACACCCAGTTACTGCTGAACTTCCGTTGTTTTTTGGGTTGCGGCGTATAGGTAGCCGATACATCTAGCCGATGGTAGGCTTTCATCCGGTAAGCGTTGATGCGGCTGTATTCCTGGGTAAGCACCCCTCCCACAAAATAGAAACGTTCGGGTAAGGAAGTGGCATTACCGGTACCATAGGTGAATACCGACGATAGTTTCCATTTCCTGTTCAGTTCATAACTGCTGACAATGGACAGATCATGCCGGCGGTCATAACGACTCGGGTATTTCAATCCGTCGTTCAGGTCGGGGAACCTGCGCCAGGTCCAGCTAAGCGTATAGCCGATCCAACCTGTCCACCTGCCCTTCAGCTTGTTCACAAAAAATTCAGCTCCATAACTCCAGCCCCTGCCAAACACAAATTCTTCTTCAGGGTCTTTGAGAGACGGGGTATATCCTTCCCGGTATTCGATCTGGTTTTCCATGTTCTTGTAATACGCTTCCACAGAAGTTTCGAACATACCATTACCGAAATTTTTAAAATATCCCAAAGCATACTGCCAGCTGATCTGGGGTTTTACGCGTAAGGTGCTGGGCACCCAGAGATCAGTGGGCAAAGTGGAGCCCGCATTGGTTACCAGGTGTATGTATTGGAGGTTACGTGTGGCCGCTATTTTTACAGACTCGTTCTCGTTGATACTGAAACGTAAGGTAGCACGGGGTTCGAAACCGCCATAGGTCTTCACATTCTGCCCGGGGCCGTATACCGTGCTGTCGGTCTTATTACCATAGGCATCCCGCTGGTACCAGGTAAACCGTCCCACCTGTTGGAACAGGCTGTACCGGAGGCCCAGGTTCAGTTTGAGTCTGGGATTGATCTCCCAGTCGTCCTGCACATACACTGCCACTTCATTGGCGAATTTGCGGGTGGAGTTATTGGGTGCAAACACCACGCTATCCTGGTTACCACTGAGGATATTGGGCAAGAAGGTATGATAGGTATACTGCAGGCCGAACCGGATCTTGTGTTCCGGAACCGGGTAAAAATCCACATCCGTTTTGGCTGTCAGGTCACGGATGCCCGATGAGAGTCGCAGGTTCAGGTCGTTCTGTCTGCCGTCCAGCGAAAATCGGTAATCGTTGTACACGAGCGTGGTATTGGCAAACAATTGTTTGTTGAAAATATGGTTCCAGCGAAGTGTTGCCGTGGCATTACCCCAGGGTATGGTGGTACTGAAAGACCGCTTGCTATTATTGAAATTAAACTTATCCTTACCGAAATAACCGCTCAGAAACAGCTTGTCCTTTTCAGAGAACTGGTAATTCATTTTGGCGTTCAGGTCGTAGAAATAATAACCGGAGCCATAATATTCACTGGTCTTGCTGATCATGGGTTTGGCCAGCGCATCGATATAGGTCCTGCGTGCGGAGATCATATATGATGCTTTGTTCTTTTTGATAGGCCCCTGTATGGAAAAGCGCGATGCTATGAGCCCGATACCCGCATCCACCTGTGTGGTATGCTGGTTCCCCTCTTTCATCGCAACATCCACTACGGAGGAGATCCGCCCCCCGTACTGTGCGGGCATACCGCCCTTGATCAGGGTGACGTTTTTAATGGCATCGGAATTGAACACGGAAAAGAAACCGAACAGGTGACCCGTATTGTATACCACCGCATCATCCAGTAAGATCAGGTTCTGGTCTGGTCCCCCGCCGCGTACATAAAAACCCGCGTTACCCTCTCCTGCATTGCGCACACCCGGCAACAGTTGCAGTGTTTTCAGGATATCTACTTCCCCTAAAAAAGCAGGTAAGGTTCTGGCGGTATTCACACTCAGCTCAAACTTGCCCATTTGGGCGGTTTTGACATTATTGTCCCGTTTCCTGCCATATACGGTCACATTACTGATCTGGTTGGAATTGGGTAGCAGTAAAATATTCTGTTGCAGATTGCTGTTCAGGTTCAGGTCAAATTCACGGGTCTGATAACCCACAAAAGAACAGGTAAGGGTATAAACACCTTTTTTGAGGGTGATGGAATAAAAGCCATACTGGTTGCTGACCACCGTCTTGTTTTCCGGTTTACAGCTGAGATTGGCACCAATCAGTGTCTCGCCGGTAAGGGAATCCTTAATATAACCGTTAAACGTGAACTTATCCTGGGCCTCAAGTTTTGTTAGGGTAAAACAGGCCAATACCCAAATCAGTAATTTCTGCATAATCTTCTATAACCAACAATACAACAAGTCGAAAGTTGGCTTCCGGTTAATATCAATGTCTGAAATCCAGGGAATCCCTTAATTCACCACAGTCCGGCTTTTTTTTGGGCAAATAAGGGTTACGCACCTGCTTGTTATGGGTTAACCAGGTCCCTCCCTGGTCGCTGAACGCATCCGCACAGTAAAACTGGTAAATGATTTGCCGGTCGTAATGAACGGTACGGATCAGGTCATACAACTGGTCACTCACCAACTGGAAGGATTTCCGTTTGGGGTCCAGTTCCGTTTCGCCCAGTAAACCTTTCAGTTCGGAGGAAATGCCTATCGCATAACTGCGGGCAGTAGCCACAATATTGGTATCTGCCTTCAGTTCATCGAGCTTCAGGCTATCCGTTGCCTGTACCAGGCGTTGGGATGCAGCGGTGATACCCGTATCATTTTCCGCTATAAAATGGTCCGTAAGCGTATAATATTGGGTCATCACCTCCCCGAAAGACAGGTTAAAGGCTTCGGAATTAGCGCTTTGCGACAAAGCTATTGGTTGCTGATGTGCAGCCTCCGGTTGGGTGGTTTTCTGGTCGCTGTTCTGGCAGGAAGCAAGCAAAACGGCGATACCATACAGCAAATACTTCCTCATAGGAAAAAATTTAGATAACAAAAATAAAGCAAATGGAATTGGGAGCTGTTTGCATTTACCTTTGCGGCCTTAAATACATGTTAATAGATGTTGATAGGATTCCAGAATGTTACGTTTGAATTTGGTGCAAGGGTAATTGTAGAAGATGCCACCTGGCATATACAGCCCGGCGACCGTATTGGTCTCATTGGTTATAACGGTACCGGCAAATCCACTTTGCTGAAAGTGCTTGTGGGCGAATACACCCCTTCCAAAGGAAGCGTGGAAAAAAGTAAGGATACCACGATCGGTTACCTGCACCAGGACCTGCTGAGTTTTGATACCAACGACAACATCACCGAAGTGGCCCTCAGTGCTTTTGAACGCGTACGTGAACTGGAGAAAGAGATCGAACAGTTGGGACATGCACTGGAAAAGGATTCCGAGAACGAAGAACTGCTGATCCGCTATACAGATGCCCTGCACGAACTGGATGTGCTGGACGGATACAATATTCACCACAAGGCCGAAGAAGTATTACATGGCCTGGGCTTCAGCAATGAGGACCTGGTACGACCCTACAAAGAGTTCAGTGGTGGCTGGCGCATGCGTGTGCTGCTGGCAAAAATGATCCTGCAGCAGCCGGATGTGCTGCTGATGGACGAACCTACCAACCACCTTGACCTCCCATCCATCGAATGGCTGGAGAAATACCTGCTGCACTACAAAGGCAGTGTGGTGATCGTGAGTCACGATAAATTTTTCCTGAACAGGATGGTGAACAAGATCGTGGAGCTGTACCAGCAACAGTTACATATTTATTCTGGAGATTATGAGTTTTATGAGCAGGAAAAGATGATCCGAATAGATATGCAGCAGAAGGCCTACGAGAACCAGCAGGACTATATCCGCCAGCAGGAACGATTCATAGAGCGTTTCAAAGCCAAAGCCAGCAAAGCTGCACAGGCACAAAGCGTGCAGAAACGGCTTGATAAGATCGAAAAAATTGAAGATGTGAAACTGGAACGTCCCGACCTGCGCATCAATTTCCAGCTGGACAAAGTTCCCGGAAAGATATTGGTACACCTGAAAGATGTGAGTAAACATTTTGGCAAACTGAATATTGTTGATCACACCAGTGCAGAGATCGAAAGAGGCGATAAGATCGCGTTGATCGGTGCTAATGGAAAAGGAAAATCCACCGTACTGCGCATGATCGCAGGCACAGAAAAATTCGATGGCGAACGCGTTTGGGGCCATAACGTGGAAGAGAGCTTCTATGCACAGCACCAGCTGGAAGCCCTGACGCTCAACAATAACCTGCTGGAAGAGCTGCAGCAATGCGGCAGCAAAAAAACGGATGTGGAACTGCGTGCCCTGCTGGGTGCTTTCCTGTTCAGTGGCGATGATGTTGACAAAAAGATCAGAGTGCTGAGTGGCGGCGAAAAAGCCCGGGTGGCATTGGCCAAGACCATTGTGAGCAAGGCCAATTTCCTGCTGCTGGATGAACCTACCAACCACCTGGACATGCATTCGGTAGAATTGCTGGCCGAGGCATTGAATAAATATGAAGGCAGTTATATCCTGGTGAGCCACGACCGTTATTTCATTTCCAAGACCGCCAATAAGATCTGGGAGATTGTAGACCACCAGATCAAGGAATTCAAGGGAACCTACCAGGAATGGGTTGATTGGAATGAACGTATGGCCAGGATCAATGCAGAAAAACAGAAACAGGGCACCACAGACAGTAAACCCGAGCCGGCACCGGTTGCCAAACCCGTGGTTCCTGAAAAACAGGCAGCCCCTGCTCCCATCAACCGCGAACTGCAGAAAGAACTGCAAAAGGAACAGCGACGTTTAACCAACCTAGAAACACAGCTGACCAAAGCCAAAGAAGAAGAAAACCGCACTGAACAGGCTTTGGGCAATCCCGATAACTATGCCGATAAAAGCAAGTTCGTTCAGATCGAAGCTGACTATACAAAAGCAAAAAAAGAACGCGAAAGACTGGAAAAAGAATACGAAATGTCTTTTGAAAAAGTGCTTGAACTGGAATCGCAGATTTAGGCGATGGACATGGCTTTGACAAAATCACTGACCAGGTAACTGATCATTTTGCCTGTTGCCGGATTGGCCCTTCCATCAGACAACTGAACCGCTCCTTCGCAGATATGCAGGTAAGCCACTTTACTGTCGGCCGCTGCAAAATTCAGAAACTGTCTGGCATGGTTCAGCGAAATACCGGCGGGACTGGTAGCACTGCTCAGCGCGTGTTCAATGCAATCCAGGTCAAGCTCTAGTCCGCATAAAGTGTCGTTGGTAAAATTGGTGGCGTGCCCTATCGCCTGCAAAAAAGTACTTTTTTCGTGAATGAAAATGTCTTCATAGGTAATACAGTCCACAAAAGGGTTGTTCACTACATCCATCCACACATTCTGCGGCAGGTAATTTTCGTGTAAACACAGGATAAAATATTTTTCCAGGTACCCGTCGGCTTCGGCATAACTGAAGCCGTTGCCGCTGTGGCGTCCTTCCATGGGTCTGAAATCGGCGTGGGCATCCAGGTTAATGGCATTGATCTGCGCAATAGGCAGTACACCCGCTTTATAAAATCCTTTGGCTGCGCCTTTGATGCAGGGATAGGAATTATTATGTCCGCCACCGATCACGATCGGGATCTTCTTGTTCTGGGTGATGATATGCACCAGTTGCTCCACTTCATCGTCTATCGCATTCACCGCATGCCGGTAAGCGGCCAGTCGCTCATCATCGTCATGTGCGTTCTGTTCGATCAAACGTTCCATATCCGAAAAATCGAAATGGCCCAGCAACAGTATATTACTTCCTTCCAGGAAATCATTGCTTTGGATATTCGCGAAAGCGGTCAGGAAAGCCAGCCAGGCCGAATCCGTTCCCCCGATGCCCATATTGGCTTTCACACCAATATCTTCCGGAATGCCGAGTAAAACGAACGATGCGTCGGATTGCTGTAAGGAAACTTCCAGTTGGTTAGGATCGGCCAGTATCTGCAGACGCTCTCCCAGTTTGGTCTCAAAACGTCGGATACGCGTAATCGAGAGAATATCCTGTTTATTGTAGAACCTGAAATAACTCATATGGCAATGTTTTCCCGGATAAAGTAAATAGGATGCCGACTGTTATCCTAAATATACTTAAATAAACGACCCGTTGATCAACACTTTATCGATCAGGTTCGAGCCGAAGGCGTACGGGAGGTAAGCCAGAGAAGGAATGGGATGGGTAATGATCAGGTTGGCCCGTTTGCCGGGAGTGATGCTGCCCAGTTCCTCCCCGAGTTCCATGGCATAAGCCCCATTGATGGTGGCGGCATTGATGGCTTCTTCCGGCAACAGTTTCATCTGGATACAACTCATGGAAAGCACCAGGTTCATGTTCCCGCTGGGACTTGATCCCGGATTATAATCGGAAGCGAGCGCAATGGCGCAACCTTTCTCGATCAAAGTCCGGGCAGGCTGAAACGGCATGCGCAGGAAAAAAGCGGCAGTGGGCAGCAAAGTGCCGATCGTGTTTGATGCGGCCAGCGTATTCATGGCATGTTCATCCATGGTCTCCAGGTGATCGACCGATACGGCACCAAGCTTCACCCCCATTTCCGTACCACCCGAAACATGCAACTGGTTGGCGTGTATCTTGGGTTTCAGGCCAATGGCCATACCGGCACGGCAGATACTTTCTGTTTCCTCCGGGCTGAAAAAACCCTGTTCGCAGAAAACATCAATATAATCCGCCAATCCCTCCGCCGCAATAGTGGGTATCATTTCATCAATGATCAAACGAATATATCCTTCATGATCTTCCCGGTAAGCAAGCGGAAAAGTATGCGCCCCCAGGAAACTGGCTTTCACCGGTATCGGCGCTTTCTCCTTCAGGCGTTTGATGACACGGAGCATTTTTAATTCGCCGGCCACGGAAAGTCCATAACCACTCTTGATCTCAATGGCGCCGGTTCCCAAACGCATGAGCGATTGTAAACGCTCCCATGCCTGGTCAAAGAGTATGTCTTCCGGCGTATCGTTCAATTTCCGGGCAGAATTCAGGATACCGCCACCCTTGGCAGCGATCTCGGCATAGGAAAGTCCCCTGATCTTATCAACGAACTCCTCTTCCCTGCTGGCAGCAAATACGATATGCGTATGACTATCGCACCAGGCAGGCAGAATGGTGGCTCCCCGGGCATCGTACAGGTCTTCTCCCTCCTGGAATTCACGGTTGGCAAGGGTTGTCATCTTGCCGTATTCCTGGATCCGGCCATCCCTGATCAGCAACCAGGCATCTTCCATCACCGGCAGGCAGGCCAGTTCGGCACCCCGCAACAATGTCGAATTTTCGCGAACATTTACCAGTTGACGGATGTTGGTGATCAGCAGGTTCATACAGGCAAATTAACCAGAAACTCAGGAATCCCCAATAAAGCTTTATTTTAAGATATGATCTGTCAACTCATCGTAGTTAGATACCCAAAATGGCTGGGCTGGGCCGGGTTCCTGTCAATGGCTCTCTTTCGTTTACTGCTCTGGTTTTCACCCCATATCAGCTTCTGGAAACTGATGGGTTGCGGTCGCAATGGTACATTCGATAAAACCCCTGACTGGCGGCAGTGGGCGGTCTTACAGGTCTGGCGCGAGGAACCTGGTGTCAGTGATCACTTATCCGTTCCCGGCTTTCTTTCTTCCTGGTGGCAATTCTTCGGCTGCGAAAAATGGGAACTACTGCTGGAACCCATGGAAGGACATGGGACCTGGGACGGCAAAAACTGCTTTGGCGACCTACCCAAACAGACCGGTCATGAAGGCCTGATCGGTATCTTGACAAGGGCCACCATACGACCCAGCAAACTGGGCCGTTTCTGGAAACATGTTGACGGCGTAGCCGGGCAAATGACCACAGCCGATGGTTTTATCACTTCCCTGGGTATTGGGGAAGTTCCCTGGATCAAACAAGCCACTTTCAGCATATGGGAGAACCGGGAAAAGATGAAACAGTTCGCCTACCAGATGCAGCAACATGCCGAAGTGGTCCGTAAAACGAGAAAAGAGAACTGGTACAGCGAAGACATGTTCGTACGATTCCGGATCCTCTCTGCCAATGGCAGCCTGCAAGGCCATAATCCTTTGCAGGGAAAGTTGTAACTTGCTATTACAACCTATGAACCACTGTAGCACCATATCACTCCTGACTGCCCATTTTGCCTGGATGTACCGCGGACTGAATGCTATGCCGGATCATTGACAACGACCGATCCCCCCTATTGTCAACCCGTTTTTTTCATTGATCCCAGCTTAATTCTTTTGTATGGATAAGATATTATCTGTAAACTCCGAAATAGGAACCTTACGACGTTTATTGGTACACAGTCCGGACAGCGGCCTGGGCAAAGTAGTACCTTCCAAAGCGCAGGACTGGCTGTTCGAAGACATTGTACATCTGGACACCATCCGCCGGAATGAATACGATTATTACACCAAACTGCTGCTGTATTTTCTTGATCCGGGAAAAATAAAAGGGCATCTGGGCAAAATAGATTCCCCTGAAGCCAACCGGAATTTTTATAAACCCGAACATCCTGATTTTTTTGCATCAGAGAATGTGGTAGAGCTGGAATGGCTGCTGGCACAGGTACTGGGCGATAAAGACATCCTTAACAAACTGGTGGCGTCGGTCTGTGCCATCGAGGGTTGTACTTACCGGGTGCAGAACGACTTACTCGGATATACACCTGCCGAACTGGCCAAAACATTCATTTCAGGAACATCGCGCAACAAACAATTGCTGTTTGCCCCGATACCCAATTTCATTTTTACACGTGATATCGGCATCACCATCAAAGATCATGTGCTGCTCAACAAACCCGCTAAAAAAGCACGTACCCGCGAGACCCTGCTGGCCAAATACATTTTCTTCCATCACCCCATGTTCAGCAGGTACCGTGACAATATCATTGAGCTGGCCGATTCGAATCATAGTTTTCTCGTACCCAAGGATGATGATGAAAGAAAGATCACACTGGAAGGCGGAGACATTATGGTAATAAGCGATCAGCATCTGCTGGTAGGCATCAGTGAACGTACCTCCTCGGAAGCCGCCGTAAAAATCACCAATACCCTGTTTGCCAAAGGGCTGATGGAGAAAGTCACCATCATCAAAATACCCAAGAAGCGAGACTATATGCATATCGATACCGTATTCACGCAGGTAAAAAGGGATGTCTGGGTGATGTTAGGTAATTTCTCGCGCAAAGCCATGAAACACGAGGATGAAGATACTGTTGAGCGCATACTCGAAGTGAAAAAAGAAGAGAAGATTAAGATACTGCAGTTCCACAAAAAACATCCGGATAATCCCGTTTCATTCGACAGCCTGGAAGACCTGCTGGCAGACATCAGCAGGAAGGACCTGCACTGCAGCGGCGAAATACGTTTCATCTATTCAGGCAACAATGAGTTTCCGTACAGTGCCAGGGAACAATGGACAGATTCCTGCAACCTGCTGGCGCTGAAAGAAGGTGTGGTACTGGGATACGACCGGAACGACAAGACCACGGAAGCATTCAGGAATGCCGGTTTCCGGGTGATACATGCGAGTGACCTGTTGCAGCAACTGGAAGCTGGCACTATGCAGACGGATACCATCAGCGATACGCTGATACTGATGCCATCGGCAGAATTATCCCGGGCCAGGGGAGGTTTTCATTGCATGAGTATGCCTTTGTGGCGCGAGCCATTGAATCATGATAAGTGAACCGTATCTTGAATTTCAGAAACCCGACAACATGCAGCATACATCACATATACTGATGATCCAGCCGGTGAATTTTGATTTTAACAGCGAAACCGCTGTAAACAACCGTTTCCAGGCCAGGTCTGGCGATGCCAACAAACAGGAGAAAGCCCTGGCAGAGTTCACCCATTTTGTGGCACTGCTCCGGCAGCATGGCATAGACGTGACCGTTGTGGAAGATAGTCCGGAACCACACACACCGGATTCCGTATTCCCCAATAACTGGATCTCTATGCATGAGGATGGCACACTGGTGCTTTACCCGATGTTTGCAGAGAACCGAAGACAGGAAAGAAAGCAGCAGGTGCTTGACAGGCTGCAGGAAAGGTTCACGATCGGTAAAACGATCGATCTTACCCATTTTGAAAAAGAGCATTTATACCTGGAAGGAACAGGCAGTATGGTGTTAGACCGGGAACATAAGATCGTGTATGCCTGTATTTCGCCCAGGACTGATGAAAATGTATTAGCCGCTTTCTGTAAAAAAACCGGTTATCAACCACTCAGTTTTGTGGCAGTTGATCAGGCTGGGGTTCCCATTTACCATACCAATGTGATGATGTGTATGGCAGACAGTTATGTCATCATCTGCCTGGATGCTATCCCGGATAAAGACGACAGGCAGGAGTTACTGGATTCGTTCCGGCAACACCACAAAGAAGTGATCGCCATCAGTAAAGAACAAATGAACCAGTTTGCAGGGAACATGCTGCAGGTGCATAACCGGGAGGGCGTTATTTATTTGGTCATGTCTACACAAGCTTATGTAAGTCTGTCTAAAGAGCAGGTTCAAGCCATTGAGCAACATAACCCTATTCTTCATGCAGATATCGGCACCATTGAAGCCAATGGAGGTGGTAGTGCCCGCTGTATGATGGCTGAAATCTTTCTTCCTGTAAAAGCCCACCACTAAAACGTTCCGGCAACGATTGTTACTAACGCACGTTAGTTGTAAATAAAAAATATATTTACTTTTTATTCAGGTCATCCTGTTTTTCAGGAGAAAAAACAGTCTCCGGAAAGCCTTTACAGCAAAGAATCTGCGCGTTAACTATAAAATAACACGCAGAATTGTTCACAAAATATGGTTTCCTGAAAAGGCGTTTGTCTGGTTTACAGCGATCAGGCACTTGTGATTTATTGCCAAATGCGTATTTTTGGAACTCCGTGTATTTGATACACACACATTTACGAATGATTGCCGTTAATGTTTCACCGCTTTAAAGAAGAATTGCAAAATCACAATGTCTGCTAAACAAGTAACTAAGATTGGTGTACTTACCTCCGGTGGCGATGCTCCGGGTATGAATGCCGCTATCAGGGCTGTAGTTAGAACGGGAATTTACCATGGATTAGAGATTTATGGTATCATGAGGGGCTACAGTGGTATGGTTGAAGATGATATTTTCGAAATGAATTCACGTTCGGTTGCCAATATTATCCAGCGTGGCGGTACCATATTGAAAACAGCAAGATGCAAAGAGTTTTTTGAGTATGAGGGCCGTAAAAAAGCATACGATAACCTCAAAAAAAGAGGCATCGATTCACTCGTAGTAATTGGTGGCGATGGCAGTTTCCGTGGCGCACAGAAATTCAGCAACGAATTCGATATCCCTTGTATCGGTTTGCCCGGTACCATTGATAAAGATATTGCCGGCAGCGATTTCACTATTGGTTTCGATACTGCTGTGAATACCGCCGTTGATGCTATTGATAAGATCCGCGATACCGCCGATGCGCATGATCGCCTCTTCATTGTAGAAGTGATGGGCCGTGATGCCGGTTATATCGCCCTGCACAGTGGTATTGCCACCGGTGCGGAAAATATCCTGATCCCCGAGACCAAGACCGATATCGAAGAACTGATCGCTTCCCTAACCGAAAAGGAGAAACGCAGGAAACTGGTGAACCTGATCGTAGTGGCTGAAGGTGATGAGTTCGGCGGCGGTAATGAGATCGCAGCCATCATCAAAAAAAGATTACCCAATGCAGATACCCGTGTCTGTATACTCGGTCATATACAGCGTGGCGGCGCACCCAGCTGTTTAGACAGGCTGATCGCCAGTCGCATGGGTTACCACGCAGTGGAATGCCTGATCAATGGCAGACACAATGTGATGGTGGGTATCCTGAACAATAAACTGCACTACACTCCACTGGACAACGCAGTAAAAGCCAAACAAAAGATATCTGATGACTGGTTCAAGATCGTTAAGATCCTGGCCAGCTGATGATTTTGAATCAAGTACTGTACAACACAACCATTACAAGCAATCACTAATAAAAAAACACCATGTCTAAAAACCTTGAGAAGTACCTGCACAAAGAAATGGACAAGAATGCGGGTCTTGCGCATGTGGATCACCGAACCAAGATCGTAGCCACCGTAGGCCCCGCCTGCGATACCTACGACAAACTGCTGGAACTGGTGAAAGCCGGTGTTAACGTTTTCCGTCTGAACTTTTCACATGGAAGTCACGAAGATAAACTCAATATCATTGAGCATATCCGTAACATCAACAATACGGAACCTTATAATATTGCCATCCTGGCCGACCTGCAGGGGCCCAAACTCCGCGTGGGAGAGATCGAGAACAATGCACTGGAAGTAAAAGTGGGTGATGTACTCACTTTCACCAACGAAAAATGCATCGGCACCATGGAAAAGATCTATGTATCTTATCCGAACCTGGCAGGTGATGTAACCCTCGGTAATATCATCCTGATCGACGATGGTAAACTGGAAGTGAAAGTGACCGGTGTCGAAAAGAACGGAGATGTAAAAGTAACCGTTACCCTGGGCGGTATCCTCTCTTCCAAAAAAGGCATTAACCTGCCAGACACAAAGATCTCGCTGCCGGCCCTGACAGAAAAAGACCTGGCTGATCTGGAATTCATTATTGAGCAGCAGTGCGACTGGGTGGCATTGAGTTTTGTGAGAGATGTAAAAGACCTGATCATCCTGCGCAGCAAACTGGACGAAAAGAAAAGCAAGACCAAGATCATTGCCAAGATAGAAAAACCGGAAGCCTTGGTGAATATCCGCGACATCATCCTGGAAAGTGATGGTATCATGGTAGCCCGTGGCGACCTGGGTGTTGAATTACCGGTAGAGCAGATCCCGCTGATACAGAAAGAACTGATCCGCAAATGTATCCACCGCGCCAAACCCGTTATCGTGGCTACCCAGATGATGGAAAGTATGATCGACCGTGTAAAACCCAACCGCAGTGAGATCACAGACGTGGCCAATGCTGTACTGGAAGGTGCCGATGCCGTGATGCTGAGTGGTGAAACCGCAGCAGGTCAACACCCTGTGTTGGTTGTACAGACTATGCGCAAGATCATTGCAGAAGTAGAAAGAAAAGAATACCGTTATAACCGGGAAGAGGACCTGAAACCCCAACCCCACTCTCCTTCGTTCCACAGTGATGCGATCTGTTACAATGCCTGTAAGATCTCCGATGATGTGGAGGCCAAAGCACTGATCGGAATGACGCAGAGCGGATACACCGCTTTCATGCTGAGCAGCTACCGTCCCTCATCTCCGCTGTACATTTTCACCAAAGAAAGATCGTTGGTGAACCAGCTGAGCCTTAGTTGGGGTGTAAGGGCATTCTACTATGCGGAAGAGGAAAGTCTCGATGATATCATACAGGACCAGATCGATATCCTGAAAGAAAGGGGCTTCATCAATTCAGGCGATGTAGTGATCAATACCGGAAGTACACCGGTTGACCTGCACCTGCCAACCAATATCATCAAACTCACAAAAGTTAATTAATAACATGTGCTGAAAACTGTAAAAAAGATTCCTGCTCACCGGGAATCTTTTTTTATTTTGAGACCTTAATCACTTTTTATGAAAAAGATCTTCGGTTTGCTTGTGATGATCCTTCCGCTAACCTTGTTTGCACAGAATGCGGATTCTATATGGATCATGAATAACTACACAAAAAAAGAACTGTACATTCCCATGCGCGACGGGGTAAAACTGTTCACCGTTGTTTATGCGCCCAAGAGTACGGAAGAAAAACACCCCATTATCCTTACAAGAACACCTTATTCCTGCGCACCCTACGGAGAAGATAAGATGCCTCCCCTATGGTACAGCACACGGAAATATTTCCTGAAGGAGAATTACTACTATGTGATACAGGATGTCAGGGGCAGATGGATGAGTGAAGGACAGTTTGTGGATGTGCGTCCCTACAAGACCGATAAAAAATCTGCTACAGATATCGATGAATCCACCGATGCGTACGATACCATCGACTGGCTCACCAAGAACCTGGATAACAATAACAACAAGGTAGGCGTGTTCGGCACATCCTATCCCGGTTTTTATGCCACCATGTCGGCCTTGAGCAACCACCCTTCCCTGAAAGCAGTGAGTCCGCAGGCCCCGGTGACAGAGTGGTTCCTGGGAGATGATTTTCACCACAACGGTGCATTCATGATGATGGATGCGTTCAACTTTTATTCCGGTTTTGGCAAACCACGCCCCGCACCCACCACCAAGGGGCCTTCCGGTTATCCGATACCCGTAAAGGACAACTATGAATTTTATATGCGGGCAGGTGCTTTGCCCAACCTGACCAAACTGATGGGCGACAGCATTGCTTTCTGGAAAGACCTGATGAGCCATCCTACCTATGATGCGTTCTGGCAGGCCAGGAATACCCGCAATTTTGTACAGCATATCTCTCCCAATATTCCCACATTGGTGGTGGGTGGTTTATTCGATGCCGAAGACGTGTATGGTGCCTGGAACCTGTACAAAGCCATTGAAGCCAAAACAAAGAACAACAACCAGATCGTAATGGGCCCCTGGTTTCATGGCCAATGGGGTGCACACGATGGCAGCTACCTGGGAAATGTGCAGTTCGGATCCAATACGAGCGCCTGGTACAGGGAAAACATCGAACTGCCTTTCTTTAATTATTACCTGAAAGGGAAAGGATCTGTTGACCAGATCAAAGATGCCAATATCTTTTTCAGCGGTGCCAATGAATGGAAACAGTTTCCTGCCTGGCCACCGGCTAATAGTCAGCCCCAAAACCTGTACCTGCAGAACAATGGGGCGCTCAGTTTCACCAAAACCACAGGCAATACCTATTCAGAATACATCAGTGATCCGGCCAAACCGGTTCCTTATACCGAAGACGTACACCTGGGAAGGACCCGCGAGTATATGACAGACGACCAGCGTTTCGCAGCACGCAGACCGGATGTACTTGTTTTTAAAACCGATATCCTATCAGAAGATATTACCCTGGGAGGACCGCTCACGGCAGACCTGCTGGTAAGTCTTTCCACCACTGATGCCGATTTTGTGGTAAAACTGATCGATGTATTCCCCGATGATTTTACCTACGGCAATGAGGCCAAAAGCAAATACGAAATGAGCGGTTACCAGATGCTGGTTCGTGGAGAAGTGATGCGCGGAAAATTCCGCAACAGTTTTGAAAAACCGGAAGCATTTGTTCCCGGCAAACCTACACAGGTAAAGTTCACTTTACCGGATGTGGCGCATACGTTCCGGAAAGGACACAGGATCATGGTGCAGGTACAGAGCAGCTGGTTCCCGCTGGTAGACAGGAACCCACAGAAATTTACCGATATTTACCATGCCAAAGACACAGACTTCCAGAAAGCCAGTATCAAGGTATACCATAACGCTTCCAGCATCATTCTGCCAGTGATAAAATAATGTTTACGAAAACTTCCTAATAAACAAAGTCCTATATGAAAAAAAGATTACTCTGCTTCTCCCTGCTGTTAACTGTCATGGTAAGCGCTCAGGAGCCAGCCATTATTCCGAAGCCATCCCGTATAGAAATGCAGGATGGAAATTTCAACATCACCCCTTCTACCCAGATCGTACTGAAAGGTGCGGGACTGGATAAAGCGGCGATGTTCCTCAACGATTACCTGCAGAAATTCTATGGTTTCAAACTGGCTGTTACCAAAACGGCCGTAGCCAAAAACAGCATCGTACTGGGACTTGAAAAAATGGAATCAGCGATTGCCGGTGCCTACCGCCTCCAGGTGAACAGAACCGGTGTACAGGTCAAAGGCGATGGTGCTATCGGTGCTTTTTATGCGGTACAGTCGCTTGTGCAACTGTTACCCGTTGAAAAAAAGAAAGAACTCACCATTCCGGCACTGGAGATCGAAGACCAGCCTCGTTTTGCTTACCGCGGTATGCACCTGGATGTGGGCAGACATTTTTACCCCATCGATTTTATCAAGAAGTTCATCGACTATATTGCCCTGCATAAGATGAATACGTTTCACTGGCACCTGACAGAAGACCAGGGCTGGCGTATTGAGATTAAAAAATATCCCAGGCTGACCCAGGTAGGAGCTTACCGCAATGGCACGATCATTGGCCACCATCCGGGAACCGGCAACGACCAGACAAAGTATGGCGGTTATTATACCCAGGAGCAGGTGAAAGAGATCGTGAAATATGCAAGCGACAGGTTCATCACCGTGATCCCCGAGATAGAAATGCCCGGACATGCTTCTGCAGCCATTGCGGCTTACCCCCAGCTGAGCTGTTTTCCTGATGAAGCCACCAAACATCCGGCCAAAGTGAGCTGGCATGGCGACAGTACCGGCAAACAGGTACAACAATCCTGGGGAATTTACCCGGATGTATTTGCACCAACAGAATACACTTTCAAATTCCTGGAGAACGTACTGGATGAGGTGATTGCTTTATTCCCTTCCACCTATATCCATATCGGAGGTGATGAATGTCCGAAAGAGAACTGGAAACGTTCCGCATTCTGTCAGCAACTCATCAAAGAGAAAGGTCTGAAGGACGAGCATGACCTGCAGAGTTATTTTATCCAGCGTATTGAAAAATACCTCAACAGCAAAGGTCGTCAGATCATCGGTTGGGATGAGATACTGGAAGGCGGACTGGCACCCAATGCCACCGTCATGAGCTGGCGGGGAGAAAAAGGCGGTATTGAAGCGGCTAAACAAAAACACAATGTAATCATGACCCCTAACAGTTATGTGTATTTCGATTATGCACAGAACAAACAGGAAGATTCATTGGTGATCGGCGGCTACCTGACCGTGCAGAAAGTATACAATTATGAACCCGTACCCGCAGCGCTGGCGGCAGAAGATACCAAATACATCCTGGGAGCACAGGCCAATGTATGGTCGGAATACATGAAAACGCCGGCTAAAGTTGAATACATGGTATTCCCACGTATGAGCGCTTTAAGTGAAGTGCTTTGGAGCCGTAAAGAAGCCAGAAACTGGTCGGATTTTGAAAAAAGAATGGAAAAACAGACCAAACGGTATGAATTGTGGAATGCCAGTTACAACAAAAAATACCTGGATCCCGCTAATAAATAGTGTTGGATTTTGCGGAAATCACCTAAAAAACTGCATGTTTTTGCGTTTTTATAGCGAAATTTACCTCCAAATAACAAGAAAAGCAAGCAACAAAATACAATATCATGGTTGACTCATTTGAAAAGATCCCGGTTAAAATTTTTAAAGATTCGCATTCAGGCTCTGACTTTGTAGCCCAGGAAATCGCAAAGCTGATACGCGAAAAAGCAGCTGCCAATCAACCCTGTGTACTGGGTATGGCCACCGGCGGTACCCCTATTGAACTATATGCAGAACTGGTGCGTATGCACCGCGAAGAAGGACTGAGCTTTAAAAATGTCATCACTTTTAACCTGGATGAATATTACCCGATTGAAAAAAATGCTTTCCAGAGTTACTGGAGCTTTATGCACCGGCATTTGTTCAATCATGTAGACATTGACCCTGCCAATATCCATATCCCTAACGGAAGCTGGCCCAAAGAGGAGATCAAAAAATATTGTACTGAGTATGAAGCGAAAATGGAAGCTGTTGGCGGTGTAGACCTGCAGATTCTGGGGATTGGTCTGAACGGCCATATCGGTTTCAACGAACCCGGCTCCAGCATTTTTTCCAGAACCCGGCTGGTGAACTTGCAGAACACCACCCGGATCGCCAACACCTACGAGTTCGAGAATATTTCCAAAGTACCCCGCCTGGCCATTACCATGGGTATCAGCAATATCCTGAAAGCCAAACGCATTATGCTGATGGGCTGGGGACAAAAAGCCGCCATCATTGCCAAATCGGTGGAAGGCGATGTGACCGAACAGATACCAGCCAGCATTCTGCAGCAACATGGCGACTGCACATTCGTGATAGATGAAGCTGCAGCATCAGAACTGACCCGTGTAAAATCGCCATGGTTAACGGGAGATTGCATATGGACACCCCAAATGATCAAACGGGCTGTGGTTCATATGGCATTGAAACTGGATAAGTCCGTATTGAGCCTCACGTCCAACGATTATCTCGAAAACGGTCTATCAGACCTGCTGGTAGAAAAAGGCGATGCGTATGAGATCAACCTGCAGGTATATTATCTCCTGCGAGACAGCATTACAGGATGGCCCGGCGGTAAACCCGGTGCTGTAATCCCGGCACATCCCGAAAGAAGTGAACCGCATCCGAAAAGATGTGTGATCTTCTCCCCTCACCCCGATGATGACATCATCAGCATGGGCGGAACTTTCATGCGCCTGCACGACCAGGGACATGAAGTGCATGTGGCTTACCAGACCAGCGGCAATATTGCCGTTACCGATGAGTTCGTTACCCGTTTCATCGATTTTGCCGTTGGTTTTGAAGACATGTTTGGGATCGATAATAAGAAAAGTCAACAGATCCTTTCAGATGCAAGAAAATATATTGCCAGCAAGGAAAAAAACCAAAGCGATACAGCAGAGATCCGCGCCATCAAAGGACTGATCAGGCGTTGCGAGGCAAAAGCCACCTGTCGTTATGTGGGCCTCACCGACGATCGCGCTCATTTTATGAACCTGCCCTTTTATGAAACCGGCACCATCGACAAAAACCCGATGGGAGAAGAAGATGTACGCCTGACCATGGAATTGCTGAACAAATTGAAACCGCATCAGATCTATTGCGCCGGCGACCTGGCCGATCCACACGGTACACACAAAGTTTGTCTTGACATTATCTTCGAAAGCATGCGCCGTTTGAAAGCCGCTGGTGAAGAATGGGTCAAAGATTGCTGGGTATGGTTATACAAAGGTGCATGGCAGGAATGGGATATCGCCGAGATCGAAATGGCGATACCGATGAGTCCAGACCAGGTCATGAAAAAACGCTTCGGCATCTTTATTCACCAGTCGCAGAAAGACATGGTTCCCTTCCAGGGATCAGACAGTCGTGAATTCTGGCAGCGGGCAGAAGACAGGAATGCCAACACCGCAAACCTGTATGCGGCACTGGGCATGACCAAATACGCTGCTATGGAAGCTTTTGTGAGGTGGCATTATTAACGGCCACCCCACAAAACCTTTTACCTACATTCGTTCTGCTTATTTTTACCGGATGCGAGACCAGAGAACAGCCAGGAAGGCGATTGCTATTGCATGGAGTGAAGCCTGGAAGAACCCCATTTTCAAAAAGAAGACCATTGTATACAGCAGCCTGCTGATCGGCCTGTTGTGCGTGTTCCCTTATTTTTTCGCCTATATAGAACAGAGAGAGGGTATTCAATTACAGGATCCCCTGCTGGATATGATTCCGGGCGTGGATGTGTCGTTGGCGACTTTCCTGGTGATCTGGTCCATGACGCTGTTCCTCTGGACAAGGCTCTTGCAAACACCTTCCCTGTTCCTGCTCACACTCTGTTCGATGGTGCTCCTTTTCATTTCCAGGCTGATCAGCATCAGCCTGGTACCACTGAACCCGCCAGAAGGACTGATTCCATTGAAAGATCCCATTGTGAGTTTGTTTTACGGAGGTACCGACGTGTTCATTACCAAAGACCTTTTTTATTCAGGCCATACTTCCACACAGTTCCTGTTTTTTCTTTGCCTGAAACAAAAAAGGGATAAGCGGATCGCGCTGGCAGCATCCTTCATTGTAGGCGCACTGGTGCTGATACAACATGTACACTATACCATTGATGTGGCTGCTGCTTTTGTACTGCCCTGGCCTGTTTACCTGATCGGCAAAAGACTGGCCAAACATTGACCCACTCAGAA
Organism: Sediminibacterium sp. FW305-C-269; assembly: GCF_058231045.1. Lineage (NCBI taxonomy): Bacteria > Pseudomonadati > Bacteroidota > Chitinophagia > Chitinophagales > Chitinophagaceae > Sediminibacterium > Sediminibacterium sp. FW305-C-269. The sequence continues at coordinate 826,593 of NZ_JBIQXQ010000003.1, forward strand.
AGCTTCGCCCAGCTGCAGGTAGAAGCCATTGTTCTTACCCTGGCCAATTCCGTAATCGATGCGGATATTGAGTTTTTCCTTTTTGTTCACGGCAAAACGCAGACCGCCGCCATAGGAGTATTTGAAATCGTTAACTGCATAATCAGAAAAATTCCTGCCCACCGTTCCTGTTCCGCCAAATAACACCGCGCTAAAACGTTTGTACAGCGGGAACCGGTATTCAGCCTGGAAGACGATCTGGTTCTTATCCTTATACCGTCCATCATAATATCCCCGCATACGGTTGGCACCACCGAAAGAAGCAAGGCTGCGGATGGGTACATCACCGGTATTATTAAAACTGAATAACTGGAAGGCCAGCACATTTTTTTTCAACGCCACATATTTACGCAGGTCGAACACGAAATTGGTATACACATAATCAGCCCCCCAGAACTTACTGAAATGATTCAGTGAAAACTGGTAGAAAAAACCCCGGTCCGGCGCAAATGCGTTGTTGCGTTTATCCCAGGTAAGGCTTCCCCCCAGACCGGATACATGATAATCATACCTGCCCGCTACCTGCTGCTGGTCAAACTTGCCACCGGACTGGTAAGTGATATCCCAAACCTTCTGTTTTTCGAACAATACGCCACCGAAAAAATGAGGGGCTATTTTACGCAACAGGTGCAGGTAAACATAATACTGTTTGAACTTATAAGGTTCCTCATCTGCATCCTGGGTGTTTTTGCCCAGTCCCCAGAATTTATCCGGATAAGAGCTGAAAGAAAGCTGCTCGTTCAGGATATACTTTTCCTTATCAAAATACTGTGAGCCATTGATGGCAGTAACCAATTGTTTTTTGGTGGAGTAGAGCAATAAGATCTGCATATTGGAGGTTCTGGAAATAGTATCCGCCCGATTCGGGCGAAAAGTAAGTGAGCCCACGGAGCCGAAAGACCAACCCGTTTCAATAGAACGTGCGATCACCGGGAAAAAAAGCAGGCTTTTTTGTTTAACACTGTCTTTTTGCGCAGAAACAGGTAAATACAGGGATAAAAAGCCCAAAAACAGCCCGGAATATGTCAGGAACAGGAATCGTTTACGTCTCATAAAAGCTGTAAATTAACCTCTTATACTTTAACAAGGGAAAAACTCCTCATAAAATGCGTAGATTTGCTGTCATTTTGTACATTTTCAGGCAACAATTTTGTAATATTAATTTAACATTATAGTTATCAACAACGCAATAGGATCAGGAATGAAAAAATGGGAAAGTCATTTTGAGCTGGGAGATACGGTAACTGCGGAGCAATTGAACTTCTTTGACCGGCATGGCGTCATTGTTTTCAGGAATTTTATCAGCCGGGAACAAGTGGCCGTTTATATCAATGAATTGAAACGGCTGGAAGCACTCTGGCTGGAAGAGAAACGCGATAAAGTGAATGGTATTCCCTTGAAGTTTGGCAAGGATGAGCAGGGCAATAAGACCATCCAGCGTCTTTGTTTCAGTTCTTTGTACAGTGAGCCCCTGCATCATTTACTGGAAGAGCCCAGGCTGAAAACCCTGATGGCTTTCCTCACGCCTTATGAAGGACGCATCGCAGAAAATGAGAAAGATGGCCTGGTGATCAATAACTATATCAACACCCCCAACAGCACTTTCACGCAGATGGGCTGGCATACAGATTCACCCCGCGACCTGTTCCTGGGACAAAAAATCATGCCAATGCTGAATGTGGGTATCCACCTGGATGATTGTCCGTTTGAAAATGGCGGTCTCAGGGTAATCCCAGGAACCCACAAGCAGAACATGTTAAAGCTATTGTTTGGCAAGAAATATTTTATTGATAACAATGATGATCCGCGTGAAGTGGGTTTTGACATGCATTCCGGGGATCTTTCGGTACATGACGGACGCCTGTGGCACAGGGTAAAACAATCTCCCAAATTCGGGGAAGAAAGCCGTCGCCGTGTGATGTATGTACCCATGGTTACCGGAAAATACAAACCCAAGGATGAGAACAGTAAAACGCCTTTTTACCATCGTTTTACCGGCAAAGTGCATCATTGATCTATTGAATATGAATTTGCAGAAGCCAACGCATTGTTGGCTTTTTGCTTTTATTATTGCAGCATGACAGCCAACCGGCAACAGCCCTGCTGCAAATAAAATAACTGTACTATGTCCTACGCATTAATCACAGGCGCCAGTAAAGGAATTGGCAGAGCTATTGCCAGAGAATTGGCCGCAAAAAAGACCGATCTGCTACTGGTGGCCCGAAGCGAACAGCTATTGCAGGCACTGGCGGCAGAATTATCGGCACATTATGGCGTAAAAACAGCCTGGCTGGCCATAGACCTGGCAAAACAGGATGCACCCACCCGCATTAACAACTGGGTAACAGAACAGGGCTATCCCGTGCATATACTGGTGAACAATGCCGGGTTTGGACTGGGAGGATCATTTGAACAACACCCGGTAGAAGCCAACCGTGATATGATGCAGGTAAATATGCTGGTACCTGTAGAACTCTGCAGCCTGCTGATACCGGAATTAAAGAAACATCCCCGGGCCTATATCCTCAATATAGCCAGTTCGGCAGCCTACCAGGCAGTTCCGGGTTTGTCCGTTTATGCCGCCACCAAGTCCTTTCTATTGAGTTTTAGCCGGGGTTTACAATACGAATTAAGAAAAACTACTATTTCTGTTACAGTGGTCAGTCCGGGGGGCACTGCCACCGAATTTGCCAGTACTGCCCGGTTAAGTGAAAAAGCCGTAAAAGCCGGGGAAAAACTGAATATGACCGCCGAAGCCGTGGCCCGACTGGCCGTAAAAGCCATGTTTGCCAGGAAAACAGAGCTGATCACCGGCTGGTTAAATAAAGTGGGGGCCGCACTGGTATGGCTATTGCCCAAACAGCTAACAGAAAAAACAGCCGCGGGCATCTATGAAATAAAATAATTTAACAGGAATCAAGTGTTAGGTTTTGTCAATTCTTGTTTAGGTCTTATATTTGCAACCCCAAACGGGAAATGGCTGCGTAGCTCAACTGAATAGAGCATCTGACTACGGATCAGAAGGTTTCAGGTTTGAATCCTGACGCGGTCACAAAGAGCCACTGTAACGATCGTTATGGTGGCTTTTTTATTGCGCATCCTCTGCCCGCCGATGTTGGTCGCCTCACCAACATCCAACAAAAATCTAGTAAGGTGTAATTATTCTGTATCATTTGATTCATTCTGGACGCTCCTGGCATACTGGGTGATTGTTGGTCACCTGACATAATTGTTCGGAACAATGAACTGTCTTTTCGTATACTTTTACCGGCTCTTGAGGGCGGATATCAATTATTTTTCTTGTATTTCTTTCGGAACTTTAGTCCCAGGTTCTATTAGATTATCCTTTTTTAAAAAAATAACTCTGGGCTAAAGCCTAATCAACTCTTTAGAAAATCCCTTATCCACGCCCTGAAGGGCGCGGCAATGTTAGTAAACAGCATTTCCTTCCGAACACTTGTGGTTGCCTCACCACCCATCATCCCACAGTATGGCAAGAGCTTCTGCAATTTTGTTGGATATTGATCAGCGATCAACATTGGCTATAAAATATCGGGAGAGTAAGATATTGCATTTCATATAACCTATAAACATCCAATGACAAGAACAATAAAAATAAAAACGTTTTATCCCTATTCCACTGAAAAATTGTGGAGGGCATTAACAGAAGCAACACTGCTCAGTAGTTGGTTTATGGAGAATGACATAGAGCCAAAGCCAGGTCATTCTTTTACTTTCCGAATGAAACCACAGAAAGGTTGGGACGGGATCACCTATTGCGAAATAACAGCTATTGAACCCCAAAGACATATTGCCTATACTTACCGTGGAGAAGCAACCGGTGAAAAAATAGTTGCCTGTGCAGGTATTCATTCCGATACAGCCGATAATTTATCAAAAGGTATTTTTGCTAGGTTGGACACGGCACTAAGTTTTACATTGGAACCAATTGGTGGAGGAACCATTCTTTCATTAGAACATGCTGGCTACAAAGGATTGAAACAGGTACTCATCAGTTGGGTCATGCAAATGGGCTGGAAAAAGCAATTGAGAAAAAAACTTCCAATTGTATTAGAGCGGCTGGTAAACATATAGGACCTATGCCAACGAGCTTCCGGAATGAATCAAATGACACAGAAGAGTCGCTCTTTATAGCATTTTTTAGTTGTTTGTGTCGGCGACCAACATAGGCGGTAGCATATCAGCATAAAAGAGCCACTATAACAATTCTTACAGTGCTCTTTGTGACCGCGTCAGGATTCAAACCTGAAACCTTCTGATCCGTAGTCAGAAGACTCTGTCATAAGGCAAGGCATTTGCAGGTAAGTAATCAAAACACAGCTCAATGTACAGAATTTAATACGCTATTTTATAGCATTTGCTACCCTATCCCGAATCAGATATCCAATCTCTTCATCTGTTTAACCGCATAATCGCAGGCCCTTGCAGTAAGAGCCATATATGTGATAGAGGGGTTAAGACAGGAACTGGAACTCATGCAGGAACCATCTGTAATGAATACATTGGGTACTTCGTGCATCTGGTTAAAACCGTTGAGAACTGATGTTTTTGGGTCCTTCCCCATCCTGGCAGTGCCCATTTCATGATTGGCATTACCGGGAGCGGATATGCGCGAAGTATCGGTAACTTTCTGATACCCCAACGATTCCAGCATCTCCTTTGCAGTAGCCGCCATATCCTTATGCATCGTTTGCTCATTCTCCCGGAAAGTACAGTCAATACTGATCATCGGTAATCCCCACGGATCGGTTTTGGTTTTGCTCAGCATCACCCGATTGTCTGCATAGGGCAAACATTCTCCATAACCATACATGCGTATCTTCCAGGGACCCGGTTCGCACATGGCATCTTTAAAGCCGGCACCGATCTGTTCCATAGGTTCTGCAGAACTCCGTGAAGCACTGGCATTTAAATGATAACCCCGTAAAAAGCGATTATCCGGCTCCAGGATATTTTTAAAACGGGGAATATACAAAGCCGTAGGCCTGCGCCCATAATAATAACTGTCTTCAAAACCTTCTACAGATGCGGTTACGGAGATCCCTTTGTGGTGATCCATCAGATTACGTCCAACCTGGTCGCTGCTATTACCCAGACCATTTGGGAAACGGGAGGAAACAGAACGCAACAATATAGCTGCCGTGGCAACAGTGGAAGCATTCAGAAAGATCACCCGTGCAAAGAATTTTTCTGTCTGCCGGGTCTCTATATCCATCACTTCTACACCGGTTGCTTTCTTTTTTTGCTCATCGTATAATACATGCAGCACCAGTGAACCCGGACGAACCGTGAGATTACCCGTAGCAGCAGCGGCCGGTATCGTACCCACATTGCTGCTGAAATAGGCACCGAACGGACATCCTCTGTGACAAAGATTACGTGCCTGGCACTGGGTACGGTGATGTATCGGCCGGGTGAGATTAGCGGTACGGCCCATGATCAGTTTCCGGGTGCTATAGGCAGATTCAAGACGGGTCTTGAAATCTTTCTCCACGCAATTCATCTCAAAAGCTGGCTGAAACGATCCATCCGGTAATGATGCAATACCGTCTTTATTACCGCTTACCCCTACAAACTTTTCTACATAGTCGTACCAGGGAGCCAGGTCGCGGTAACGGATGGGCCAGTCTACCCCGTATCCATCTTTCAGGTTTGATTCAAACTCGTGGTCGCTCCAGCGATAACAGGCCCGACCCCATAAAAGTGAACGGCCACCTACAATATCTCCGCGAACCCAGTCAAACCGGTTGATCTCTTCGTAAGGGTTCTGCGTGTCGTTAATATAAAACTGTTTATTATCGTCCCGATAAGAATAATGACGGGTCTGTATATGGTGATCTTTTTTATCTGCTTGGGAGAGTGTACCCCGGTGCTCGAATTCCCAGGGCATTTTGCCGGCTGTTGGATAATCGCCATGTGCCAGATCCCTGCCACGGTCGAGCAACAATACTTTTAATCCTTTTTCACACAATTCTTTCGCAGCCCATCCCCCACTGATCCCGGAGCCTACCACTATAACATCAAAACTGTTTTTATCTTTTGCTTTCGCTGGTACAAAAGAAGAATCACCCGGCATTTGATTATTTTTTCAATGAAGGTTAAATGTATCATTTTTTCTTCTGGTGACAAAACTGAATCAGTAGTATATCAGGCATGTTATATCCACACAAAAGCCAGGGTATCTTTTTTGAGAAGAACAAAATTCTCCAGCATCCTGTACACTTGTGCCTTCCTGTTTTTGTAAAGGAATTGGCTCGCTAAGGCGCAAAAGTGCTGTTGGGGGTACTGTTTTGCTATAACTGCTTTTGTATGGCGATATAGCCGGTTGGTCTGGTAATGGTAATGAACCCGGGAACCTTATAGGTATCACCTACCTCAACCGTAATCTGTTGTCCGGGTGCTATGTCAGGCAACGGTATGACTTTCCCATTTTCAAAACCATCTGCTGAGTCGGAATAATAGAGACGGTATCCTTTTACCGTATGTTGTGGCAGTCCCATGCTGCCCATCAACACAATTTCCAGAGTCTGGTTTGTTTTTTGACGCCAGGAAACCAGTTCTACCGGAGTAGACAGGTTGCGCAGCATCTGCATGGAGGGTTTGGGTGTTCCGTACATATCGTACACACCATGTATCCTTCTGCGGTATTTGCCTGTATCATACGTGCCGGGATAATGGGTCCGGTAATCTGTGAGATCAAAATAGATAGCGCCTTCCACATAGGGCTTGGATTCATAAACAGCCATATGATAGATCATGTCTTTTACCCTTCGCTCATCGCCTCCTTTGAAATTGGGTTCGCACAAACCAAATTCAGAAATGAAAAAAGGCTTATCGGGATAACTCAGGTGTACACTGTCGAGATACTGGCTCAGTTTAGCTTCCGGTATATTCCACCAGCTTCCGCCATATTCATTCATCATGATAAAATCTCCCTTAGCAGCCGCATCGGGTACAAAATGGGGATGCGTATAGAACTTATCGGTAAGGGTATTACTAATATAGGCCGTGGTTCGGGTGGAATCACATTGTCTGGCCCGGTCGATCAGTTTCCCGATCATGTTCCGCATGTCTTCAGACCTGCCCCGAAGTTCATTACCTACTCCCCAGGCAAATATGGAAGGATGGTTGTAGTAGTTGCGGATCATGCTTTCCAATTGCCGCATAGCGATGGATTGAATGGTATCATTGGCCGGTGTTTCCGGTCCCCACAACGGTATTTCCTGCTCTACCAAAATCCCGTTCCGGTCGCAGAAATCGTAAAACAGATCGGACTGCTGAAAATGCTGGCGGGTGAAAATACCGTTGACTTCTTTTATCAAACGGGCGTACCTAACGATCTCACTCGCGGGCTCTGCAAAACCAACATCGGGATTACTGCCGGCAGTCCACTCCACTCCCATCAATTTTATCCGTTCACCATTTAAGAAAGTTTGTCCATTTTCAAATGTCAGCTCCCGGAAGCCGATGGTGGTGCTAACCCTATCTACCGCTTTCCCCTGGTGATACAAGGTTAGTTCTACCTGGTACAGGTTGGGAAAGTCGAAATGCCAGGGATGTACCTTTGTTAATGACAGCTGTTGAATCAGCTCCCCTTCTTTCCAGACGGGTGTAACCAGGGTATCAAGGATCAACTGATGCGTGGGTTGGTTTTCTTCGCGGATGGTGATGCCCAACTGTATGGATTTGTCAGGCAGGTTTTTACCCACCGCTAATTGTAAACTGCCTTGCAGGGTTTGCGTATTCAGGTGCGGGGTGGCATGCAGATAGGTGGCGGTTATCTGCCGGTTATCGGTCAGCAGTAAAGCTACGGGACGTATGATGCCCCCATCATTGGGCCAGTCAAAAGAATCGCCAAAAGGAACTTTCTGTTTCCCAAAATCATTATTGACGGCAATGGTAATCAGGTTTTCTTTTCCGTACCATACCTGGTCGTTCAGATTCACAAAAAACTTACTGAATCCATCACCCAGGTTCTCGGCTATTTTTTTCCCGTTTACATAGATATAAGCTGTGTGGTTAACCGCTTCCAGCTGCAGTACCAGGTTCTTATTTTTCCAGTGGGCCGGTACCTGTAGCTTTTTCTGGTACCATCCCCAGCCATAATGATTTTCTGTTGCCGGCGTAACATTCCAGGTATGTGGTAAATGAACGGTCTGCGCCAGGGGCAATTCTTTCCTGAACCAGGCTTCTTTTTGTCCGACCTTATCTTTATCCACTGCAAACTGCCAGTCGGAATTGAGCGGTATGGTATCTCTCTGCGCCCGGGATGAATAACCGAAACATAAGAACAATAAAAACAAGGGTAAATGAGTTGTGTATTTTTTCATATACATGCATATCCGTTTGTAAACCGCCAGGGCAAACCTGCCCAATCTTTTTAGCCATCTTTATTCAACAATCCGTTCCATCGAAAATATTCAGGCGTGTGATAGTTTTGCCGTTACCCTTACCCATATTCTTTTATTCCTGGAAAAAACGATGACGATCTGAATGCAGAAGGTATCCTGCAAAGCTACTAAACCGGCCCTCATTTTCATGGGTTTTCTGACCAAAACCCATCACAACTCAACATTACAATCATTCAATTCAATAATGCTGAATAAAACATATGCCGTCGGCGCCTGGCAACTTTTTTGCCTTATATCTACTGAACACACAAAAGAAATAAATGAAATATGTGCAGGTAAAAACGGTCATTAGCAGTGCCCCCAGGTATCTCACTGCACCAGAAGCTGCCTCAGCAACACTTCACTACCGTTATCTATCCTGATAAAATACATACCACTGGCCAAATAAGGGGTTACCCAACGTTCTGTGGCTGTATCGGTAGAAAAGGAATGCAGTTTTCTTCCGTTCCCATCCAACAAAGTTATACGTCGCTTTCCGGCTTCCCTGAATGCAAAATACAATGGAGCACCTGCACGTACCGGATTGGGATAAAACAGGTCTGTTGTATGCGTAAAGAAAAAGGCTTCTGTATACACGGACGGAAATGGGTTTCTGTTTGCCGGAAAAATGACTACACGATACTGGTTGATCCCTTGATGCGGACTCACATCCAGCACTGCCATTTCAGTGGCCTGCGCCTTGCCACTGTACAATATTCTCCAACTGCCCATTTGTTTGTGCTGTATCTGAATGCTATCTAACGCTGTTACCGCACTGAGTTGTAACAAAAGGGATATTGCATTTGATCCAGGCGTGGCCGTAAAATAGTCTGTGAGGCAGCCCTGTCCCATATCCCTATCAGAACGGATCTGTGCTGATCTCCCGTACTGTTGCGCATTTATCGGCAGGATGACCCACAAAGGCTGACGGATCAAATCAGCCATTGCAAGCCAGGTATAAGAGTGGGTAGTGCCTGGATATCCCTTTAGTGGAATCCACGGATCCCGGCTAAGATCTCCGATCCAGCTTACGCGGCCAGTGGTTGTGGACTGCCACTCCACCCATACAGAATCCCCACAAACGGAAACCGTTTTTAATTGGGGCTGCGGCTGAAGATGTATCCAGGGCGATATTATTTCGGCACTCCCCTGGCGTAACCGGAATCGGTATTTTCCCGTTTCCTGCTTCTCCGGTTTCCAGAACAGGCTGTTTCCGGTTATTGCTGACTGCAGCTGTCTAATGGTACCCGTTGTATCTTCATACAACAGCTGTTTGGTCGCCCCAGGATCTCCGATCCAGGAAAGAAATACACCGTTACTGTCGTAGAAAATATCGGAACTTACCGGGGTTATCCATTCGACCGGCATACGCTCATCAAAAGCATAACTGATATAAAAATGCTGCTTATCTCCATTTGGGATGGTGGTGGCTTTGACTTTTATTTCCAGTACCGTATCAACGGGTTCGGCTATGAATAGCTGTTCATTGTTATTCAGGTGATCCTCTCCGGGAACAGGCGCTGCCATAAGCATGGCCGGAACAGGCGCTGTTGATAAGAGATTTGGTAACCAACGGGGTCCATCGCTTGGTTGGTGACAACTGATATCCAGATCATTCATGAGCGCCCTCCCCACACCAGCCTTTGCCGGAGGATCTATCCAGGAGAGCGTGATGGTAAGGTTACGACAGGCAGGCGGTATCCGGATATGGCAGACAACACTATCTGCCATGGACAATGTTCCGTATATAAACTGTTGCCTGTCGATGATCCTGAGTGATCGTAACAGGTCCAGACCACCATACCCGGATACATGAGAGATTTTTCCGTTTGTTTTGATGGCAGCCGACAAAAGGGCTGACCGCAATAAGGCTGAAGAAGGCAATGCGCCATATTTCTGCCGGTATAGATCCTGCAACAACAGAACCGAACCGGCAACCACAGCTGCCGCATCCGAACTGCCATTCTCACTAAAAGCGGTTATCTCAGGTTTGATACGACCGTCATAAGCCGGCCCCCGTGAACTGAATGATACTATCTGGTCATTCATGCCGGTTGCCCCAACCACTAAGCTATTTTTGGACTGTTTAAAATTACCGGTGAGATTTGACCAACCGGGTAGTTGATCATACTTCCCACCCGTGGCTATTGAGAGGCCCGAATTACCGGACGAAAAAATATACAATAAAGAACTGTCACTTACTGCAGCAGCATCATACAATGCCGCTTCCAGGCCGTAATAATTTTCTATATCCGTTCCATACGCATATAAATGGGTGCTTACTTTCCATTCCTGCATCCGCTGTTGATCAGGTAACAGGTTGCGAAAAGAGGTATTGTAGATGAAAACACCGGGCGCTAATCCAAGTGCACGATCACCGGTAAGTCCCGAGCCTGCAACCAGGCAGGCCAGTTCTGTGGCATGATTGCCTTTTGCTGCCAGTGGAAATTCCTGAAAAATGACTTTACCACGCAGGTCTAACAACTGCGTATCAATATTGTCATCTCTGATAGCCATCCGCAGCTGATCCCCCTTAAGCTGCGGATACCATTGCCGGGCAGCCAGGATACGGTTATGATAATAATGACCAGGGTAAACCAATGATTGCGCCGTAACAGCTAACCAACTGACACAAGTTGCTGCCATAAGCAATATGCCCCTGAACATAAGGGTCATCTTAATAGATTCACGGTAACCTTTTTCTGTATGCGTTGATTCCGCTTATCAACAGCAGAAACCAGCACCAGATACACATCAGTGGCCATCGGCCTTCCCTTGTACATACCATCCCATGTATCTGACATTGATTTGGTTTCAAATATCACGTTGTTGAATTTATCCAGCACTTTCAGGTATTCCAGGTGATCGATCATCACATATTCTGCCTTATATACATCGTTATACCCGTCATTGTTTGGAGAAAATGCAGTTGGCAGGTACACATCCGGCTGGTTAAAACCCCATACCTGTAAAGTATCCACATTTATGCAACCGGAAGAATCTGTTATACGAACCTGGTAATCCCTGGTAATGAAATCCGGATTGATCAATGGCTGACGGATACGCGTATTATTGAGATTGAAATTCGGAGTCCATTCATAACTTCTTCCGTTGGGATAAGCATCCAGCGCATTTTGCATATTCTTTACGGTATACAAAGTATTATACCTGAGATTAGGACGAGGTCTGCTAATGTTTACGTTAATGGTGGTATCATCATAAAACTGAGGGCATGCCTTGCTCTGCACCAGTAAATTAACCGCATAAGCGCCTTCACGGGCAAATACCCGAACAGGGTTCTGGACAAATGATGCCGTTCCCCTATCTGCAAAATTCCATTGCCATTGTGCAATCTTATCGTTAAGTGAAGTTTTGCTGATATCTGTAAACAGCACATCAAATCCCGCACAGGAATCTTTGTATACGAAATTGGCTACAGGATAACCGGTTACTACCAACTGTTTGGACATACTATCTACAATACAGCTATTGTTTCCCTGTACCGCCAAACTCACCCGATACGTACCTGGCGTAGCATAGGTATAACTTACTAAAGAGGATGTGTCTTGTACTGACTGTCCATTGATCTGCCATCTGGCAAAAGCGTAACCTGTATTACCAAAACCTTTGACGGTTGTATTTCTGAATAAAGAAGGCATACCCAAACAGGTGTCCCCTACACTGAAATCGGCCTTGGTAACAGCAATATTGCTGAAGGTCTTTGTAGCCGTTTGCGTTTGACAGAATACATTACCGGATGAGTTGACTTTTACCAGATAATTACCCGGATTTGTATAGGCATGTACATCTGTTTTTACCAAACTATCCAATATGGTCTTACGATATCCATCACCATAATCCACTTCCCAGAAATGATTTTTGATACTGGCGTTAGGATTACGATTGGTTACGGTAACCATTAATCTGCCGGCACAACTGCCTGAAGAATCCAGCACAAACTCAGGGTTACCGATCACATTCACTTCTCTGGTGAAACTATCCGTCAAACAATTATTATTACCCTGAACATACATGGTTACCGGATATTTACCGGAAAGACTGAATGGATAGGTGAATGTAGACAAGCTGTCTTCATACCAATCCCCACCCATTTTCCATTTCACAGCGGCAAAACTGGTATTGCCCCAGCCTTTTGTTGCCCGGTTAATAAAGGTATTGGCCGATCCGGCACAGGTATCATTTACTACAAATGCCGCTTTGGTCATTCCATAATTCACTACCCTTTTGCTGATTGACTGAGTTTGGCATCCCATCATACCCGCTGCGGTCACCCGAACCGTAAAGGCAGCGGCACGGCTGTATGAATGAACATCCTGAAGTATTGAGCTATCCAGATTGTTTCGGGTAAAGCCATCTCCATAATCAATATTCCAGGTATAATTCTTAATATGTTTATCAGGATTGGTATCATGTACGGTAACGGTCAGCTTATTTTTACAACCATCGGCTGAATCGATGACAAAAACAGGGTTGCCGACTACCTGCACCTGCCTGGTAATGCTGTCTGCCTGGCAATTATTTTCACCCATTACATACTGCGTTACAGCATAGGTACCCGCCTTATTAAAGCGATAGATGAAATTAGGCAGGCTATCTTCCAAAAGCTGCTCATCAATCTTCCACGAAACAGAACCGAATCGGGCATTGTTATAGCCTTTTATGGCATTATTGACAAATACGCTGGGGGATCCCAGACAGGTATCTTTTACGGTAAATCCTGCTTTGGTTAATCCATAATTAATCACCTGTTTTTCAACCACCGTATTCTGGCAACCCAAACTTCCTGATGTATTAATCCGTACAGTGTACGTCCCTGTTTTGTTATATTTATGACTATCCGTCAGGAAACTGCTATCCAGATTCTGTTTTTGGGTACCATCCCCATAATCAATATTCCATAAAAAATTCCTGATATGATGATCCGGCCCGGTCTTCGTAATGGTAACCCCTAATTCATTTTTACAACCACCGATCGAATCTATGGCAAAAACCGGATTGCCGGCAATGACCACTTTCTTCTCTATCCGATCTGTGATACAGGAATTTTTTCCGCGGACAGACATCGCAATGTTATAAATACCCGGACGCTGGTACTGCAAAGTAAAGCTCGCAGAAGTATCCATAATCACCTGATCGGCTGTCTCCCAACGGATAAAATCATAACCAAAGCTGCCAGCACCTTTTTGTGCAAGATTGGTAAATACTGTTTTTGATCCAAGACAGGTATCTGCAACTGTAAAGTCGGCACGGGCTGATGCATAATTCCCTACTGCAAAATGCATCGTATCGGATACACATCCCGCTGAATCGAGTGCCAGTAATTTAAGATTAAAATATCCGGGAACAACATATTTGTGATACGCAAAATTAGTAGGCGATGTTAATTGATCTTCCTGACCATCATCGTATAAAGCTTTCCAGCTAAGTAATGGATAATAGGCTTGCGAGGTCCGGTTTTGAATGGACACGGAAAGATTTCCACTGCAACCTCCGGTAGTATCCACGATAAATTGCGGTATAATTCGATTCACATAAGCCGTTTTAACCAGATTCGTGGTAACACCACAACTATTGGCAACTTTGACCTTGAACGCATAAACACCTGCAGTACCAAATACGGGGAATATACTACTACCTGACTCCCCAGGCAACAACACATCATTCTGATACCATTGATAAGTAAGGGTATCAGACAGGTTATTGGTAAAAGCCGTATTGATCAGGCGTGACGTTTTGTAACAAATCGTATCTATTGTGGCGCTGAATGCAGGCTGTGGTAATCTCTTCAGGTTAAGCGCAAATTCATTGGAACGGGTGATGCCACAGGCATTCTCTGCTTCTACATAGAACTTACCACTATTCGCTTCTCTAAAATCCGGGAAACTCAGGTAAGGCGAAACGGTATTTCCATAGAATCCGTCATTACGATACCAGGTGTATTTTGTAATGGGCAATAAGGACGTCATAGATACAAATACCGTATCTACATTTCTTTCACAGATATTTTGCGCAGATACCTGATTCGATAAGAACGGCTTATCACTGATAGAAAGTGAAATCGTATCACTTTGCACCGTTCCGCAACTATTGGATACGGAAACACTGTAGCTGGCTTTATCTCCGGCGCTCACACCAAATATTTCATAACTGCCCGATGTGGTGTTAGCAGATGCAATAACGGTTCCATTTTTCTTCCACCGGTAACTGAGGTTTCCCCCGTAATTTTCATTGACAAGAATATCTAAACTAATGTCGCCATTGAGACAGGCAATTTTATTTTTTAATTGTTGCGTAATGATAGGCGTAGAAGACACTGTTATATTCTGCGAATAGGTTCCATAACAACCATTGGCAGCCGTATGCTTCAATAACACATTGTGAATACCACTTGTAGCAAAACTATGGGTCACGCCCGGCCCGACAATAGAAGTTGACCCGTCATCAAATATCCATTCTCTGGCAAAGCTTCCTGCCGTATTGCTGTTATCGGCAAATTCAAAATTATTGGAACCAAGACATTCTGTTGTATTCGAATTAATCACAAAACTGGGTGATGGTGCATCCTTGATCACAATATCAGCCAAATTACTGGTGGCTGTCACGCCACACAACCCCGTAACGAGCACACTGTATTGACCTGCGTCAGACATAGCCACTGCGTCTTTTGAAAACAATGGTTGTGTCTGGCCTGGTACATTAGCTCCTCCTTTTATCCACTGATACGTGAAATTATTATTATTCGCATCCTTTACGCCTACTTCCAGCAACATAGGTTGCCCCTTACAGTAAGAGCCGGACTTTGGTTGTAACTCGATTGCAGGAACATCAAAATTAATATACACAACAGCACTCTCCGAATTGGTTGATCCGCAGCCATTGGAAAGAGCCACAAAATAGCTTCCGCTATTGGCAGCAGTCAGGTTATTGATCAATAAGGTACTGGAGTTGGGGCCTAAAGGATTGCCATTTTTATACCATTGATAGCTAATGGCACCTCCGCCATTATCTGCACCAGCCACTGTCAGTTGTAATGATTTTGATCCGCTACAGTCAATGTTTTTGGTGATATCTGTTACAATAGTAGGTTTACCATTAACGGAAATGGCAATACCCGAACTGGTGGAAGTACCACAGGTATTACTGACACTAACAGCATAGGTACCAGCATCCGACAATGCAAGGCCACCTTTTTGATAATAATTATCACTACTGTTGGCTTTTACGGGAGTAGCTCCCTGGTACCAGTTGTACACCATTGTAGACCCTGAACTAGCGGTAACCGCCAGGCTCAGGCTATTGCCGGAACAGAAGGTGGTAGCATTGGAAGTAAACTGTGTTATTTGTGGTTTATCCAGCCCCCTGACTAACATCACTGCCGGAGCACTCATAGTACCACAGGCATTACTTACCTGCACGGTATAGGCACCCGTTTTACCCAATACCAGCGAATTCAAGGTAAGCGAAGCACCTGTATTGACCAATGCGCCATCGGCGGAACTACTCCACTGGTAGGATAATACGCCTCCCCCATTGCTATTCACTGTTACAGCAAGTGTAATATTAGATCCATAACAATAGCTGCTGTCAGCCGTCTTTGATTCCAAAGTGGGTAAATTACCAAGATTGATTGATACACTATTGCTGCCGGTCACCCCACACTGATTGGATACATCAAGCCGGTAAGAGCCTTGTGCATCAGCTTGCATATTGGTCAATGCAAGATTAGCGGATTGCTGACCGACCATCAATACATTGTCTTTGTACCATGCATACGTTAAGGTTCCCCCATTCTGGGTATTGGACGCTGTACTAAGTGTGATATTCTTATTAATACAAGCCGTTTGCGAACCCAAAGCAGGCTGTACCGTAATAGCCGGTTTTCGGGCTATCGAAAAACTAACCGGTGTGCTTTCCGTATAAGTGCCACAGGCATTGGTAACCCTGATCTTATAGTCACCTGTATTCGCATCCGCAAACGAAGGGATCACCAATTCGCGGGAACTGGCAATGGGCACGCCCGATCCGGTTTTGTACCAGGCATAGGTAAAATTGAAATCTGACTGATAGCTGATCCGGGGACTTTCTGTAAGAGACTGCGATTCGCATACCGTATGCGCTGCTGGCGCTGTAGTAATGACGGGTTTAATCACATCCACAGTAACGATCACCGGAACCGATTGTGTTGTTCCGCAATTATTGGTCAGTGATACTGTATAACTGCCATTATTCACCGGTGTAGGATCTGAAAAAACAAGCGAACTGGTATTTCCCCCATTTGAATAGGTGACTTGTGTATTGGTCTCCAATGAAGCAGCTCCCTTTGTCCATGCATAACTGATATTACCGGCATCAGAAGACCCGGTAACGCTTAGGGTAAGTGTATAGTCTGCACAATTCACATTAGCTGATTGCGGCTGTGCTACAATAACCGGTTTGGATTTCAGCGCATTCACCGTAAAATCAAGCGGAGTAACCGCCGTACCACAGGTATTCGTGGCCAAAAAACGGTATACACCCGCGTCACCCGATTGGGCTGCGTTTATCGAATAATTACTGCCTGATGCTGCCGGAAGAAGCACCGGGGTACCGGAAATTAGCTTATACCATGCATAAGAGACCGAACCGCCATTATTGTTATTGGTTTCCGTTTGTAACACAACAGACTGACCTGTACAGGCAGAAATGGCAGTGACATTATTCAAAGCGGCAGATACAGGTTTATTTCGTGTACTGAGAAGGATGGTATCGGATTGGCCTGTACCACAACTATTACTTACCGTAACCCTGTATCTTCCGGCATCGGCATCCGTTACACCTGTAACAGACAATGAAGCAGCTGTAGATACAACAGCATCCGTATTCATGTACCGCCAGGAATAGGAAACGGTTCCCCCGCTTCTGGTATTAGCACTAACGGCAGTAGAGAAATCCGACCCAATACAAACGGCCGCATCCGGCAATGTTGTGTTGAACACCGGGGTATTACCCAGTGCCAGGGTAACCGGGCTGGAGATTACGTCTTGTTTAGCTGTTACGTCACAGGCGCCACTCACTTTAACCTTATATTCCCCATTGCTTCCCTGCTGTAAACTGGATATGGTGTAAGTAGCACTGGTACCTCCTGTAGCAATAGCCACACCGTTAAAATACCACTGATAGGAAAGTGTTGCACCTGCCTTAACCGTTGCCGAAACAGACAGGGATTGTGAGCCTGGTCCCGCACAAACAACCGCAGGAAGTGAGGGTTGTTGGGTGATCAACACATCACACTGCGAACTTGCTGTTTGCGTTATCAGCGTAAACAGGAAAAAAGGGACTAATATTTTGTGTAGCTTGTTCAAGTAGGATTATTTAAAACAGTCTAGCCTGGCATACCTGGTAGTATAATCTTTGGATGAAAAACGAAAGATCGCCGAAAGCTCCAGCGCTCTTCTGTCTCCCACTCCGGTTAATTTAGGCGAAACATAGGTATCGTAAGAGAAAGTCATTTTCATGCCTTTTGTCTGAAACTGCACGAATGGAGAGGCAATGGCATCAAAGCGATAATACAGACCTGCTGTCAAAAGGTCATCACTCAATTCGGAGATAGCTGTACCCAAGCCGACCATGATAACTTTTTCATTCACGGGATAATTAAAATTGAAATTACCCGCTATGTTAAACACATACTTATCATTCATATAACGGGTATAACCCAGCGAAAAATCCAACACAGGATTAAACTTAGGGTCCACTGACAGTTCTCTCCTTACCCGATTCAGCTGATGGGCACCCAGGCCCGCAAAAAAAGTTTCATTCTCATCGCCAAAAGAATACAGGATACCGGCATTAAGGTCTATGTAGTTGTTATTGTAGCTCTGGCTGGTTTCAAAGTTTGGGAGCATCCGGTCAAAACCATTCGCAGAGAACTGCGTGGTAAAATCAAGATTACTGAGGTCTACTTTCTGTGACTGCATGGCAGCCTGAAAACCCAGTGTCAGAGAGTGTGTTCCATCATAATTCAGGGCCTTGCTATAAGCAGTGGTCAAAGCAAACGTACTCTGTGAAAACATGGTCTGCACAGCCGAAAACCGATTGGCAGTTACACCAATGCTCCACTCATCTAAATCACTACCTAAGTATTCCTGAAATGGTTTGGCCTCAAAATTGAATTGAAACGAACGTTGCCCCGGCAAACCCTGATCATTGACAGTTCGGTAAATAGTAGAGAATCGCATGTTGCTGTTATAAAAACCATTAAAGGCCGGATTTACAAGCAAAGGCGTATGGTTCCATTGTGTATAAACATGCTGCTGCGCCTTGCCTGCAACAGTTCCCAGCAGTGCCGTAAATAGCCATATACATAAACGATACCCAAATCTTTCTTTCATGTGCTATCGTTTGTATAGATATTTTAAGGCAATGATATCGTTATCATTAAAGCTGAGCCGGGTATTACCGTCAAAACAAGCCAACATAAAACTCAGCCGATCGGGCTCAGATGGGGTTCCTGGAATTCTAACGGCGCCTGTGGCTCCTGCTCCTTCATTTACGGGATCGCCCAAACAACTAAAGGAGCGGTCCATATAATCCGTATGCCTGAGCCCGATGCAATGCCCGATCTCATGTTGCAGTACAATACCCCATTGATTCATGGTGAAACTTTTGTACAGGTTCATATTAATATTGATCTCGGGATAAGGGTTTCCGCTTGCAGACGGGAAACCGGCATAGGCAATGGTATTTCCTACCACTTTATAATTGGGTTTCAGGTATACCACACCCAGGCTTGCCACCCTTCTGAATTTCAGGTTCAGGTTTAACCGGTTATACCTGTTGATCATCGTATCTACAGCAGCAATAAAGGCAATGGGCATTTTTTCGCAGGAAACCGTTACGGTCCTGGGTACTTTTACCAGGTTGAACGTTCTGTATTGCTCGGCTGTTGCCACCCGAACATATACTTGCTGTGGGGTATCCGCTAAAACAAGGGAAGGCAGGAAAATATCCCTCTCTACCAGAAAACCGCTATCCGTTTTAACGGCACCGGCAGAGGAGAAACCAAGACTACGTATCCAAAGACTTTCGGAATTTGACAATGGAACAGGATTGTCCATCTTAATTTCAGCCTCTCTGGTACAGGATTGTATCAGTATAACAAGAAAAACAAACAGGTATTTTCTCCAGGGCATCATCTGCATGACAACATTTAGCCGGCAGGTATACAGGGGTGGTCAACCCTACTCAACATACCCATCGGTTTTGCTAAAACAAAACCTGAATAAGACAGATGTGCATCCAGCCTGCATTCGGAGAAATTGGGGGATTTCACAGATGCTATGTAGAAATATTTCTATATCTAATTAGAACAGCGCTTTTCTCAAGAACAATTGTTCTGGCGTTCCATGGTCGTCTTATCTATCTAATCCAGCTTAGCCAATTTTAAAATTGGTTCAAGTTGCGCACAAGAAAAACCACGCAAATAAGGGATATCCGGCTGTTCATTCAGCTGATTTTTCAGCCATGGCTTTTCCGTTAAAAATGATCTGGTAATGGCCATTATCCTGTTTTACCAGTTTGCCTCCCCATCGGTTATGATAGAACAAACCACCCAGCCATTTTATGGTCTGTTCATCCGGTAATACTTCGTAGGTACCCTGTGCATACGTGTCCTCATCACTGCTCAGTGCCACCCGGTAGGTTCCATCTGCCTTTAGGTAAAAATGGCCAATGTAATTTTTCTGTATGCCGGTATAAATCTGGTAACGCCCCAGTAAGGTATTGTCTGGTTCCGCTTTGGCTTTTTGTTGACCTGTAACAGTATTCGTATTGGTTACAGCGGTACTTGTATGATCAGGTTTGATGTTCTGAATAGCCACCGTTAAAAAAGTATTCATGGCAGCATTTTTAGAACCACGGGTATTCTGAAGTTTCACCCGGAAATTTTTGTTATCGGCGGAAGCAACATCCACAATCACGGCAGGCTCCCAGTTGCCATTCAGCTGTACCTTCACTTTATCTCCTGCGGTATATTTCTGCGCATGGCCAGCCACAGCCATACCCATCCCTACCAGCAACACAACAAATGGTTTTATCAAACGCATATACATATTGATTAGATCTTAAAAAATGCTTTCATCTCTACCCGCCTGTTCCTGAAACGTCCCGACTCCTGTGCATTAGAGGCAATCGGGTTGGCCGGCCCGTAACCATTAGCACGTAACAACTGTGCATTGATGCCTTTGCTTACCAGGAATTGCCTGATGGCGTCTGCCCTCCGCTTCGACAACTGGATGTTTGCCTGGAAGGAACCTTTATTATCCGTGTAACCATTTATCTCGAGCGTTATATCCGGGAACTGCAGCAGAAGTGCAGCCAACTCATCCAATGACCGGTACGAGCTGTCGCGTAGCTCAGCACTGGCAGTGGCAAAAAAGATATTTCTGGCAAGGAAGGAAAGGCGCTCTGAGAGATCCGGGCATCCCTTCAATCGGGCAATACCTTTGCTTTCAGGACATTTATCTTCCAGATCGGGAACACCGTCATTATCCCTATCGGCTATTGCAACAAGTTCTGTTGCAGCAGCCGGGATAACCGAAGCAAGAAAAGCAGGCGACAGTTCAAGAGCAGTCTCTTTGTAATGGCGAAGGTCAACCGTAATCGAATCAGTGGTATATCCGTCTTTCCGGAACTGCAATAGGTACAGCAGGCCGGGCTTCAACCCAAACCGGTAATTACCGGTCAGATCTGTCACCAGTGAATCAACAAAATTGTTTTCCTGGTTGTGAATGGTGACTACCGTCTCGGGCAAACGTCGCTGGCTGTTTTTATCCAGCAATGTTCCTGACAGCTGAACGCGGTAATCGTTTTTGGTGAAGTAGAAAATATCATCTGTGCCCTGCCGGTTACTGGTCAGGAAACCATCGTCCCCGTTGTTGCGGAAGACCATGCCAAAATCATCGGCAGATGAATTCACCGGATATCCCATATTCACCGGCGCTGACCAGTTACGGTTGTTCACTGTAGGAACCGCCCGGTATATATCAAGTCCGCCCAGACCGGGATGACCATCCGAGCTGAAATACAAAGTATCCCTGTTCACAACAGGAAACAGTTCATCACCGGCAGTATTAATCCGGTTACCCAGGTTACGGGGTATTTCTCTTGCACCGAACTGCGTGGTGTTAACCGCATAGAGGTCACTGCCGCCAAAACCGCCAGGCATATTGCTGCAGAAATACAGTGTTTTACCATCCGCACTGATGGCAGGATGGTAAAAATCATACCCCGGTTTTACAAACGGCAGTTTCCTGGAATGTTGCCATTGTCCGTTTACAGACACTGCCTCCCATATCTCGAGGTGGTATTTATTCTGGTAAAGTGATGTGCTGTTCCGGGTATAATACATGCGGTTGCCTTCCTGGTTAAGGCAGGCAGGTCCCATATTGAAATTACCCGACAGTCCTTCAGCAAATGCAGGCAGGTCTTTTAAAAAACCCTTATAAGATCCGGGGATCGTATTCAACTGGATCACGTCATTATCATTACTGGTTCGTGACGTATAATCGTGATTAGATCGGATAATTCTGTTGTACGCAATGGCTTTGGGAGGATCAGGCACAAATGCATCAATGGCATCATCCAGGTTGTTCACCTGGTAAAACTGTGCAAAGGGAAGGCCATCCCATCCAAACTCTTTCCCTTCATTTGTTTTCCGGTAACGATTTGATACAAATACCAGGGAAGCCCCGTTCATAAACGGCGAAAAATCCTGCTGTTCCGTATTCAGTTTCAGGTAACGGATCCGGTAATCGAGTGAATCGCGCAGGAAAAGACCTGTTTCAGAAAAACCCCGGATACGTTGAATGGCCAGCTCCGACAATGAATCTTTTTTGGGTGTACCGGTCTGTTTCAGGGATGCATAAGCGTGGATCGCTTCTGCATAATCACCCAAACCGGCAACCAGCTCTGCATAACGACGCGTAGTGGTTTTATCTGATGGTTTCAGGGTAAGATACCTGCGATAATAGATGGCTGCCGAATCATTCTGTTTCAGCAGCCGGTACGAATCTGCCAGGTGCAACAGTGCCAGGGTATCCTGTGGCTGACGAACCAGGTGAGCTGTATAAAAAGGAAGGGCATAAGTATACCTGAGACGATGATACTCTCGCTCTGCATTCTTCAGCAATGCATCCTGCCTGCCCGCCTGGCCCAGCGTAATCACCGGCAGCATAAACAGGTAAAGGATCACAGAAACTACCGTCTTTCGCATAACTGTCATTAGAAATATCTTGGTGAAACCATTTTACTACCCTCCTGCCCGATTTCGAGCCTGAGCATCAATTCATGGGTACCGTTGTTATAGATTCCCAGGTTTGAAAAAGTTTTATCATACGCATACCCGAAACGTAATTGCCGGTTCATTTGCCACTCTATCATTCCTACATACGCATCACCGGTTCGGTAAGAGCCACCTACCGAAATGGTGTTTTTTATCCATAGATTCAGGTTCAGATCCAATTCAAGCGGTGCACCGCTGGCAGATTTCAGCATAACAGAAGGCTTCAATACCAGGTCCTCATTGATATCCGTTACAAAACCCGAGGTAACATAAAAATGCAGGTCACTACCGGAAGCCGAGTTGACATCTACCACGTTATTATTATTGATTTTTGTTTTCAGCAAGGCTGGAACCGAAGCGCCTATATAGAACCTGTCTGAGTTATAAAAGATACCGGCAGCTGCCGCTGGCAGTATTCCATTCACGTTCTGACTGAAAGCAGGATCGTTCGACTGGAAGGTAGACAGTTCGGTATAATTAGCCCGGTAGTTCAGGATACCGGCCTGTAATCCCAGGCTCAATGTTCCTTTTTCTGATGTCTGTATGCGGAAGGCATAGGACATATTCAGTCCCATCGTGCGTTCTACACCCAGCCTGTCATCATACAACTGTAATCCCAGTCCGATCTTTTTTTGTTTCATCGCCATATCAACCGATACGGAAGCCGTTTTGGGCGAACCAGGCATATTGACCCACTGGTCGCGGAAAAGGGCAGTCATGCTGGTAACTCCCCGGCTACCCGCATAAGCCGGATTGATGTTCATCATATTGAACATGTACTGTGAATACATTGGCTGCTGCTGTGCATAGCCGGTTATAGCCCACAGTGCACATACTGCCAACACAGTCATCAACACCCAAATTTTCTGTACACGTTTCATTCAACTTTTTTTTGTGTATGCCAAAAACAAACATCAACGCTTCAGTACAACAAAGCCTTTGAACCGGTCAATTTTGCCCGTCAGTTTATCGGTTGCTGTTACGATATAATAATAAGTTCCCTCTGCCAGTTCGGTTCCGAACAGGGAGGACTGGTTACCCCTTCCATCCCAATCGTTCTGGTAATCATTGGCACGATACACGAGGTTACCCCACCGGTTGAATATCTCCATACTGATTTGGGTGGTATAAGGTCTGATGATGACATAGGTATCATTTTTACCATCCCTGTTCGGAGAGAATGCATCCGGTATAAAGATTTTCACTTCCGGTATCAGGAACCGGGTAGGCTGCGGATCTACCGATGTACCACCTGTGGCAGTTGGATCATTCGATACCAGCTGTGTAGAAGCGATGGTGAATTTTCCATAAGGCGATACTGCCGTCAGGTAGGCCGTATTGGTCAAGGCTCCGGCAAATCCACCCGGGTACACCCTGATCAACAGGCTGATTGAATCACGCTGCATACCAGCCAGCTGGCTCTTATCAGACAACATCTCTATCTGCGATACCCCATTATAGAAAGGATTCACCACCAGTTTGCCGGAAGCCGTGAGCGACAGCACTTTCAGTTTATCTGAGAATGGGAATACCCTGGTAAGATCATCTTTGATCAGGATACTGTCGAGCAGTTCCGGCCGCAGGTTGAACAAACGGAATGTAAAGCCTATGATGAATGAACCATCCGCCTGTAATTCCGCTTCTTTAGACACCAGTTTCTCCAGCCTGCTCACCGCAAGCGGGTTCAGCATGGTCACCTGCACCGGTACCCGCTTGCTTTCCAGTCCATTCACCACCTGGCTTACATAGAACACGGTACTGCCTGCCACTGCAGGTAATCCAGGTGCACTGATGCTATTCGGCGCATTGAGCGATACATAGTATTTAAGGCTTGCACCCGGAACCGTAGCAGAAACCTGAACGCTGATATTGGCCGGGTTAGAAACAGAACCAATGATATAGGTTGCATTACGCGCGGCCGGCGGAGCTGGCAATACGGCAATGGCATCTGAACTGGCCTGACAACCATTCTGGTCGGTAACGGTAACAAAATAATTACCTGCTGTTTTCACTACCACGGTCTGGGTATTAGCACCGTTCGACCACTGGTAAGCGATACCGTCTGAAGCAACCACCACTACGCTATCATTGGCAGAGAGATACTGTGAGCCACTCGTATTGATCACTGGTTTCACCACCGTATTGATCCGGATATACACCGGTTCACTGTACTTCATCTGGTTTCCGGAAATGACCCTTCTACGCAGGTAAATACTGGTGGTAACCGAATCTGTGATATAATTACTCTCGGTAGCGCCTGCGATGTTCGCATAACTGATATTATCAGCGGATCTCTGCCATTGGAAACTATAAGGCTCATCACCACCCGATGGTGCGGTCAACTCTGCCACAACCACATTGGCTGTAGGGCCGCAGAAACCATTCGTTTCTCTGCTGCTGCGAATCGACACTTTACCACTCTCCAGTACCGGTATCGTTTTATTGATCACGATATAACTGATCAATTTCTCATCAGGCATACCATCTCCGTTTGGATCCGGATTGGTTCCGTCGGTTGATAGATCAGACACGACAGACTGTGTTTCTGCGGAGAAGCCGGCAGCTTTTGCCTGCAGTTTATAGATCGAGCTATAGGAATTCGGTTTGATATTGATCAACATCTTCACCTCACCCTGCCTGTCGTATGGCAGCGTACTCAATGATGACAGGAGATTCGTATCAATACGACCATCGTAAGCCGGATTGATTACAAGGCTTCCGGTTGGTGTGGATACACTCAGTACTTTGAATACATCTGGTGCCGGTATAGAACGTAACAGGCTCTGGTACAACGCTACTGAACGCAGGTTCACATTACCATAATTACCCACCACATAGTTCAACGCTACATTATAACTGCTATCGGGCTGCATTACCGGTGTTCCGGTCTGTAAAGACAGACCAATGGTCGGATCGGGCAGCAAAGAAATAATTGTAGGTAAGGGTTCTCCTTTTCCGGTGATTTCAGGATGTACGGCCTGTCTTTCATTATCGTTGGAGATACTGTTCGCCAATGCGGTACCATTAGATGTTGTGCCTGTGCCCACAGCAGCTACCTGCATCACAAATGGTTTTTTATAACCGTTGGGTTTGATACTCACATACAGGTAGATCCTGGCATTCTGCCCGATATTGAGACTGGATAAAGTGCCGAAGAAATAAGGTGCAGCCGGTGCAGCAGCCAGTTGCGGATCCTGTAATCCCGGAACTTCTGCCGGTACCGGTGAGGTTTCCGGTAATTCGGTTGACAGATACGTAACCGGTGTCGCCATTTCCACTGCGCCTGTCAGTCCATCTTCCGACAATCCGGTATAAACCGGGATGGCAACAGGAACGGTCGTCATGGCCATTACTTCTGCCGTATGTGGCCTTAACTCAGGATACGGATTTTCAAATATCCGTCTGCCAGGCATTTGTGTCCAGGCAAAAAGATTATAGTTATTTCTACCATCAAAATTCGGATTCTGGTTAACGGTATTGCCATTGAACTTCACGCTATCCAATGAAAACTCTACCGGAGCCGGGAACACATCAGCCAGGTTGGCGCTGACCTGCACACTCTGAAGATTCACATCACCTGTGTTACTTACATCAATCGATAATCGGGTTGCGTAAGTGCTGTCTTTCACCAATACGGGAGGATCAGAAGTGAGCGTGACAAGGATCTTGGGTTCCAGCACCTGAATGGTTGCCGTATCACCAATGAAGTCATTGTTTCTGCGTCCGTTGTCCGCACCGATAATGGATACCAGTTTGTACCCGGTTGTAGCAGCAATATTGGTTACGCCGATCGGTACATTGCTGACAACATTGGAGAGTGTATCATTCTGCGCACGGTTAGCTGCTTTGTAAATAACCGTGTAAGGAGCCACACCCTGCGTAATAGTAAAAGTGAGGTAGGGTGTTTCTGTGGCAAAAACAGGTCCGTTACCAGAGATGGAACCCTGCGGTCCGCTGAATTCAACGGTAGCCGTTTGTTTAAACTTATTTGTGCCGATACTGGCGCATACCACAATCGTGTCTGCATAGGACCTGATTTTGGCTAAGTAGCTGCCATCGTTATTATCTGTAACCCCACTCATCACAATTTCCGGAGTAGAACAGAACGAAATCTGCGGCACACTGCAGTTGATCTTATTACCCGCCACATCTATTAATTGCAGGGTAACGCTGCTGGTACGCTGGTTATCACCTAAAACCGTAGACGGATTGGCGGTAAGCGTAGATTTAGCCAGATCAATCACCGATACGTTGAAACTTACCCCTGTACCAGCACAAGCATCATTATAGGGCACTACACTGATAACCCCATTATTGGCAGATGGCACTACCTGTATCGTGTTGGTAACGGAACTACCTGTCCAGCCATTGGGTAATGTCCATTGATAACGACTGGCATTCGCTGCAGCATTTACTGAATAGGTTTTCACCGAATCAGGCAATACGGCACAATCACCCGTAATAGCTCCCGTTAATACCGGGGTAGGCAATACGGTAATACCCACCATATTCGAATACACAGGTGCATCATTCACCGTATAGGCTTTCCTGCGGTAATAAGTGGTTTGGGTATGTGCCGGCAAAGCAAGTGCTGATATAGTAGCCCCTGAAATATCCGTAAACTGAACCCCATCCGGGCTCTGCTCCCACTGATATTGAATGGCACCTGCACCGCCAGTGGCGTCTGTTGCAGAAGTCAACGCATCAGGCGTAACATTATAACAAATGGTTTGACTGGTGGCAATAGCCCCCGCGGTCAGCGGAATTTGCTGACCGGCAACGGTCAGGGTACCGGGAATGTAAACAAGCTGATAATTATCTACGGCAGCACCTGCAACAGAAGAAACCGTAATACTGTACACACCAGTAGCTGCTGTGGCAGTATTACCCGGGCTACTGAGAACTACCGAAATCTGGTCTCCATTGAAAAGACCTGATGTTGTATACCCTGTAAGCGTAATGACTGCACCATAGTTCTTGGTTGCATCTGAAGCCGTGATGGTCAACATAGCTTTTTGTACCGTTAAAGAACCAGCTACATAAACAATCGTATAATTGTTGGCACTGAAATTACCCGATGCCGAAGAAGCTGTGATACTATACACACCGGCGGGGGCAGTCGCTACAGCGCCGTCGCTGAAGAGGCTTACCGAACTGATGGTATCCCCATTCACCAATCCCGTTACGCTGAATGATGAAGATGGGAGCGTTAGGGTTTCCCCATATTTTTTGCTCAGATCCGATGCAGTGATGGTGATAGTAGCCGTCTGTACGGTAAATGCACCAGGCACGTAACGGATATCGTAATTAGCAGCTGTGAAATTACCGACAGCTCCTGATATAGATATGCTATAAACACCGGCCGAAGCAGCCGATGGCGTTCCAAAGCTATTCAGCGTAACGCTGCTGATGCTCTCACCTGCCAGTAAACCGGTCACAGTAAAGGCACTGGCATCCAACGTTGCGTTAACACCATACACTTTGCCCTGGTTATTGGCCGTAATGGTCAATGGTGCAGCGGTCACCGTTAAGGTTCCAGATACATAATGGATCGTATAGTTGGACACGGTAGAACCAGCCGCATTCGATGCTGTGATATCATAAGTACCCACAACAGCCGATGATAAAGTGCCAGGACTACTCAAAGTAACACTGCTGATACTTTCTCCTGATGCCAATCCGGTTACACTGAACGCACTGGCATCCAGTGTTCCGTTAACACCATATACTTTATTCTGGTTATTAGCGGTAATGGTCAATGGCGCTGCCGTTACTGCTAACGTGCCGGATACATAACTGATCGTATAGTTAGCTACGGTAGAACCTGTTGCTGCAGATGCCGTAAGATTATAAGTACCCACTGCAGCGGTTGACAAGGTTCCCGGACTGCTCAAACTAACACTACTGATGCTCTCGCCCGCAACCAATCCGGTTACACTGAAGGCACTGCTGCCCAAAACTCCTGTTACACCATATACTTTGCTCTGATCATGGGCTGTGATAGTCAATGGTGCAGCTGTTACCGTTAAGGTACCAGATACATAATGGATACTATAGTTAGAGACCGTAGAGCCTGTTGCTGCAGATGCCGTAATAGGATAAGTACCCGCAGCAGCGGTTGACAAGGTTCCCGGGCTACTCAAAGTAACACTGCTGATACTCTCACCTGATGCCAAGCCCGTTACACTGAAGGCACTGCTGCCCAAAACTCCTGTTACACCATATACTTTGCTCTGGTCATTCACCGTGATCGTTAATGGAGCAGCGGTCACCGTTAAGGTACCAGACACATAATTGATATTATAGTTGGATACGGTAGATCCGGTCGCTGCAGATACCGTGATACTGTAAGTACCCACTGCAGCGGTTGACAAAGTACCCGGACTGCTCAAACTAACACTGCTGATGCTCTCGCCTGATGCCAATCCCGTCACACTGAAAGCCGAACTACCCAGGCTGCCCGTTACACCGTACAGTTTGCGTTGGTCAGTTGCCGTAATGGTCAATGGTGCAGCGGTTACTGTTAAAGTGCCAGACACATAATGGATCGTATAATTCGATACCGTAGCACCTATCGCATTTGATACTGTAATGCTATACGTACCTACGGCAGCCGAAGACAAGGTTCCCGGACTGCTCAATGTAACACTGCTGATGCTCTCACCTGCTACCAGACCGGTTACAGTAAACGCGTTGATTCCAAGATTACCACTTACACCATATACTTTGCTCTGATCATTGGCAGTAATCGTCAATGGCGCAGCTGTTACCGTTAAGGTTCCCGGTACATAATGGATAGCATAATTAGCCGAAATGAAGTTACCGGTAGCTCCTGATACAGTGATACTATACGAACCCACGGCAGCGGTTGACAGGGTTCCGGGGCTGCTCAAGGTAACACTGCTGATGCTTTCGCCCGCTGCCAATCCGGTTACACTAAACGCAGTGCTGCCCAGGTTACCTGTTACGCCATATACTTTGCTCTGGTTGTCTGCAGTGATCGTCAATGGTATTGCGGTAACCGTTAAGGTGCCGGATACATAGGTAATGCTATAATTAGCTACCGTAGTACCCGTTGCATTCGATGCTGTAATACTGTAAGTGCCCACAGCTGCTGTAGACAAAGTGCCCGGACTGCTCAGGGTAACGTTGCTGATACTCTCTCCTGCTGCAAGACCGGTTACGCTAAAGGCACTGTTACCCAGGTTGCCTGTTACGCCATAAACCTTGCTCTGGTCATTCGCCGTGATCGTTAATGGAGCAGCGGTCACCGTTAAGGTACCAGGTACATAGTTGATGTTATAGTTTGATACGGTTGATCCGGTAGCATTCGATGCTGTAATACTGTAAGCTCCCACAGCTGCTGTAGACAAGGTACCAGGGCTGCTCAATGTAACACTACTAATGCTCTCTCCTGCTGCCAGTCCCGTTATACTAAAGGCACTGCTGCCCAGGTTACCTGTTACACCATAGACCTTGCTCTGATCATTCGCCGTGATCGTTAATGGGGCAGCGGTCACCGTTAAAGTACCAGACACATAGTTGACGCTATAGTTCGATACCGTAGCGCCGGTAGCATTCGAGGCTGTAATACTGTAAGTTCCCACAGCTGCTGTCGCAAGGGTTCCGGGGCTATTCAAGGTAACCGCACTAATACTTTCACCTGCTATCAATCCGGTCACAGTAAAGGCACTACTACCCAATGTTCCGGTTGTTCCATATACTTTACTCTGATCATGCGCCGTAATGGTCAATGGTGCTGCTGTCACGGTCAAAGTGCCGGATACATAATAGATGCTATAATTCGAAACCGTTGATCCCGTTGCGCTGGAAGCGGTAATACTGTAAGTTCCCACTGCAGCGGTTGACAAAGTACCCGGACTAGCCAAAGTAACGCTGCTGATACTCTCACCTGCTGCCAAGCCCGTCACACTAAAGGCACTGCTACCCAGGTTACCTGTTACACCATAAACCTTATTCTGATCATTCGCCGTGATGGTCAATGGAGCAGCGGTCACCGTTAAAGTACCAGGTACATAGTTGATGCTATAGTTAGAGACTGTTGATCCTGTGGCATTCGATGCAGTAATACTATAAGTACCCACAGCTGCCGTAGACAAAGTGCCCGGACTAGCCAAAGTAACGCTGCTGATACTCTCACCTGCTGCCAAGCCCGTCACACTAAAGGCACTGCTGCCCAGGTTACCGGCAACCCCATACACTTTGCTCTGATCATTCGCCGTGATCGTTAATGGAGCAGCGGTCACCGTTAAAGTACCAGGTACATAGTTGATGCTATAGTTAGATACCGTAGCGCCGGTGGCATTCGATGCTGTAATACTGTAAGTTCCCACAGCTGCTGTAGACAAGGTACCAGGACTACTCAATGTAACACTACTGATACTTTCTCCTGCTATCAATCCCGTCACACTAAAGGCCGAACTGCCCAGGTTACCCGTTACGCCATAAACCTTACTCTGATCATTCGCCGTGATCGTTAATGGAGCAGCGGTCACCGTTAAAGTACCAGGTACATAGTTGATGCTATAGTTAGCTACCGTAGCGCCGGTGGCATTCGATGCTGTAATACTATAAGTGCCCACAGCTGCCGTAGACAAAGTACCCGG
Organism: Sediminibacterium sp. FW305-C-269; assembly: GCF_058231045.1. Taxonomy (NCBI): domain Bacteria; kingdom Pseudomonadati; phylum Bacteroidota; class Chitinophagia; order Chitinophagales; family Chitinophagaceae; genus Sediminibacterium; species Sediminibacterium sp. FW305-C-269. Next base: position 858,011 of record NZ_JBIQXQ010000003.1, read on the forward strand.
ACTAGCCAAAGTAACGCTGCTGATACTCTCACCTGCTGCCAAGCCCGTCACACTAAAGGCACTGCTGCCCAGGTTACCGGTAACCCCATACACTTTGCTCTGATCATTCGCCGTGATCGTTAATGAAGCAGCAGTCACCGTTAAAGTACCAGACACATAGTTGATACTATAGTTCGACACTGTCGATCCGGTAGCATTCGATACTGTGATGCTATAAGTACCCACTGCAGCGGTTGACAAAGTGCCCGGACTGCTCAATGTAACACTACTGATGCTCTCTCCTGCTGCCAGTCCCGTTACACTAAAGGCACTGCTACCCAGATTACCTGTTACGCCATAAACCTTGCTCTGATCATTCGCTGTAATCGTTAATGGAGCAGCGGTCACGGTGAGGGTACCATGTACATAGTTGATGCTATAGTTAGATACTGTTGATCCGGTAGCATTTGACGCTGTAATACTATAAGTACCCACAGCTGCCGTAGACAAGGTACCCGGACTGCTCAGGGTAACGTTGCTGATACTCTCGCCTGCTGCGAGACCGGTTACACTAAAGGCACTATTTCCCAGATTACCCGTTACGCCATAAACCTTACTCTGATCATTCGCCGTGATCGTTAATGGAGCAGCGGTCACCGTTAAAGTACCAGACACATAGTTGACGCTATAGTTCGATACCGTAGCGCCGGTAGCATTCGACGCTGTAATACTATAAGTACCCACAGCTGCTGTCGCAAGGGTTCCGGGGCTGTTCAGGGTAACCGTGCTGATGCTTTCTCCTGCCGCCAATCCCGTTACACTAAAGGCACTGCTGCCCAGGTTACCTGTTACACCATAGACCTTGCTCTGGTCATTCGCTGTA
>NZ_JBIQXQ010000004.1:0-241258 GCF_058231045.1 Sediminibacterium sp. FW305-C-269
TTTTCCAGGTTGCCGGCATAGGTCAAAGCATCCAGGTTGATGATCCGGTAATCCGGGTATTTGTTCACCAGTAAACGTACCACATGGGAACCAATGAATCCTGCTCCGCCTGTGATCAATACATTCCTGCTCATATTTGAATAACATTAAATGAGAAGCAAAATAAAGGAATAGCTTGAATCTTTGCTTTATTCAGGTTTATTTCTTAAGAATTGATAATGGATATCATCCTAAAATTCATTTCTGTAGATGGTCTATTAAAGCGTTCGCAGGATTCTCTTAGTAAGTTTTTCTTATTTTGCATATTCAATCAGTCATAAGTAATTGCAGGTTGATTAATTGCAGGTATCCTGCAGGAATGGCCAGCATCAAAAATCAGCGTTTCAAAAAACTTACATGAAAAAAGCCTTAATAACCGGTATAACGGGTCAGGATGGCGCTTATCTGGCAGAATTATTATTAAAAAAGGGCTATGAAGTGCATGGCATCAAACGCAGGACATCCCTGATCAATACAGAAAGGATCGATCCTTTTTACGAGGATCCGCATATCCCGCACCGGCATCTTTTTTTGCATTATGGCGACCTGACAGACTCCACTAACCTGATCCGTATCATCCAGGAAGTGCAGCCGGACGAAATTTATAATCTCGCCGCAATGAGTCATGTGAAAGTGAGTTTTGAAACACCTGAATATACGGCAGATGCAGATGGGATCGGTACCCTCCGCATCCTGGAAGCCGTTCGTTTATTGGGCTTGGCCAAAAAAACAAAAATATACCAGGCGTCTACCTCTGAACTATATGGACTGGTTCAAGCGGTTCCCCAAAACGAAACCACGCCTTTTTACCCCCGTTCGCCCTATGCGGTAGCTAAACTTTATGCCTACTGGATCACAGTGAACTACCGCGAAGCCTATGGCATGTTTGCCTGCAATGGCATCCTGTTCAACCATGAATCTCCCTTACGCGGCGAGACTTTCGTGACCCGTAAGATCACCCGTGCCGTTGCCAAAATTGCATTGGGTTTACAGGATACCCTCTACCTCGGCAACCTCGACGCCAAACGCGACTGGGGCCATGCCAAAGACTATGTGGAAGGTATGTGGCGCATCCTCCAGCAGGATACCCCCGAGGATTTTGTACTGGCCACCGGCATCACCACCCCTATCCGCGATTTTGTGAAAATGGCTTTTGCTGAAATAGGCGTGGAACTGGCTTTTGAAGGAACAGCGGAGAACGAAGTTGCTAAAGTGGTTGCCTGCAAAGGCAAATACCAGGTTCCTATCGGCCAGGCCGTAGTAAAAGTGGATCCCCGCTACTACCGCCCCACCGAAGTGGACCTCCTGATCGGAGACCCCACCAAAGCCAAACAAAAACTTGGCTGGACCCCCCAATACACCCTCGCCCAAATGGTCACCGAAATGGTCGCCAGTGACATACGTCTATTTGAGAAGGATGAGTTTTTGAAGAAGAATGGGTTTGATGTGAAGAATGAATTCGAGTAGAAAACATGCTACGAAGCCCGTCATTCCGATCCCGCCCTCGGCGGGGAGGAATCTCTTGAAGATGAGTAGTCGTTTATTAGAATGGTTGTAAGCAGGTAATCTAAATGAGGTCCACATTTCCGCTTTAACAGGAATCGGAATGGCGGGATTGCCAAAATTGAACTTCCGTTTCCCACAGGTCCAACCAGTCGGGATTGGTGCTTGCGATCAAAAGCTCTTTTTTATGACGGTTCCACTTTTTCACTTGTTTTTCCCGGGCAATGGCTTCCCCAATGGTACTGAATAATTCATAGAATACGAGGTTAGTGAGTTGGTATCTGGCGCTGAAGCTTTTGCGATAGAACTTGTTCCTGTGTTGCTGAACCCGAATGAAAAGGTTTGAGGTCACGCCAATATAAAGGGTGGTTTTGTTTTTATTCGTCATGATATAGATACATCCAACTGATCGCATACTTTTTGGCAAGTTACAGGATCGCTTTTTTGATAGGTTAGGTGTTTATACGGGTGATTTGTACTGGGGAAGTATACAATTTGGGAACTGTGGTGATCAAGGAAAGGGTTTTGGAAGGAATAGCGGTTTAATCGACATGAGATTTCTCCCCGCCGATGGCGGGATCGAAATGACGCGTTTTTTAAGAAAAATTGGTTTAATGGAAAAAGGAGCTAAAATTTATATCGCCGGCCACCGAGGAATGGTAGGAAGTGCTATTGAACGGAGACTTCGGGCAGAGGGATATGTGAATATCGTTACCCGGACTTCCCAGGAACTGGACCTCCGCAATCAGCAGGCAGTGAATGATTTCTTTGCGGCAGAGAAGCCGGACTATGTATTTCTGGCAGCGGCCAAAGTGGGGGGCATCGTGGCCAATAATACTTACCGGGCTGAATTTATCTATGAGAACCTAATGATAGAGAGTAACATTATCCATGCATCTTATGTACATGGCGTTACTAAATTATTGTTCCTGGGCTCATCCTGTATCTATCCCAAACTGGCGCCTCAGCCTTTGAAGGAAGAATACCTGTTGTCTGGATATCTGGAGCAAACCAATCAACCCTATGCCATCGCTAAGATCGCGGGTATTGAATTGTGTGATGCTTACCGGGCCCAGTATGGATGCAATTTCATTTCGGCCATGCCTACCAACCTGTATGGTCCCAATGATAATTATGATCTGGAGAAGTCGCATGTGTTGCCGGCCCTGCTGCGCAAATTCATTACGGCCAAAAGGGAACAAGCACCCGAAGTGATCCTCTGGGGCTCCGGTACACCCCTGCGCGAATTTCTGCACGTAGATGACCTGGCCGATGCCTGCCTGTTCCTGATGAACCGGTACCACGAAAAAGGCCTGGTGAATGTAGGAGTAGGAGTGGACATCAGTATTCTCGAACTGGCCCAGCTCATCAAGAAGATCGTGGGGTATGAAGGCAACATCACCCTCGACCCATCCCGCCCCGACGGCACCCCGCGCAAACTGATGGATGTTTCCAAGTTGGTCAATCTGGGATGGAACGCTTCTATTATGTTGGAAGAAGGTATAGAGAGGGTATATGAGGAGGTAAAGATTTTGAAATGGGATTAGGTGAGTATGCATTTAGAATGTTGGCGTATTGACTTTTTGGACGCTTGCCTTCGGTAAATGGTTTGTGGGTATCCGGTTTTCTTATAAAGTTGATCTTGTAACTTTCCTATACATCCTGAGTTACTACGGGGGTGTTCTTAGTGATTCCTGTAACACTCTGCTGGCAGTAGATATCAAGTATATCTGTCTTCCAGCGATTTTGGAAACCCTGATGAGTTCCCTGGGTATTTGTATAATTACGCGGCTGTTTAGAAAATGGGTAGATCAGAGAAATGTTCCCCGAAAGCGGCTTTTTGCATTTGGACTTTGACTTTGGCTCTAGACGAAAGTGAGATTTTTACATCGTGGCTGCCTGAGTATGTTCATGTAACTAAAGTCCAAATTACTAACAACATGGGATTATTCTGATTGGTTCGTAAAAACACTTGTTTTTAGTAGTTTTTTCAGTTGACTTGCTTCAATCGAAATCGAGGGCATATATTTGATTTTTATTATAATCATTTACCAATAATTTTTTATGAGGATAGCAGTCATCGGAACAGGGTATGTTGGATTGGTAACAGGCACTTGTTTTGCAGAAACAGGTAATAAAGTGGTATGTGTTGATATTGACCAGGAGAAAGTAAACAAGTTGGCGGCAGGTGAAATCACAATCTATGAGCCTGGTCTAGAAAAAATCTTCCTGCGTAACCTGAGAGAAGAAAGATTGGTCTTTACTGCCCGATTGGCCGACGGGATAAAGGATGCTGAAATCGTTTTCCTTGCATTGCCTACTCCTCCTGGAGAAAATGGAGCTGCAGATTTGCGGTATGTATTAGGGGTGGCTGATGAAATTGGAAAATTACTGTCCGATTATAAAGTAATCGTTGATAAAAGTACAGTGCCAGTAGGTACAGCTGCAAAGATAAAAAATGTGATTGCAGCCCATTGCTCTGTAGAATTTGATGTGGTAAGTAATCCTGAATTTCTTAGGGAAGGAGTAGCAGTTGACGATTTTATGAAGCCTGATAGGGTTGTAATAGGGACCCGGTCAGAGCGTGCCCGTAAATTAATGAACGAGCTTTATGCACCCTTTGTTCGACAAGGTAACCCGGTAATTTTTATGGATGAAAACTCGGCCGAACTTACCAAGTATGCAGCTAATTCATTCTTGGCTACTAAAATATCGTTCATGAATGAGATTGCTCAGCTTTGCGAAAAATTTGGAGCCGATGTAGATATGGTAAGGAGAGGCATCGGTAGCGATGAGCGGATTGGTAAACGCTTTTTATTTCCAGGCATTGGGTATGGAGGGAGTTGTTTTCCCAAAGATGTTCAGGCTTTGATCCGGTCGGCGGAAGAGGAAAATTATGATTTTAAAATACTGAAAGCCGTTGAATCTGTGAATGCCGCCCAGAAAACCCATCTGGTATCAAAGATTAAAGATTATTTTAAAAATGACCTATCAGGCAAACATTTTGCCTTATGGGGACTGGCTTTTAAGCCCAATACTGATGATATCAGGGAATCTCCTGCACTGAGTATTATTGAGGCGATAATGCAAGAAGGTGCTACGATTACCGCTTTTGACCCGGAAGCCATGCCCAATGTAAAAAAAGTACTGGGTGAACAGATTGGTTATGCAAGCAGCCAATACCAGGCTTTAGAAGGCGCCGATGCTTTGATCATAGCTACAGAATGGAGTGAATTTCGTACACCCGATTTTGATATGATCAGCGGTAGGCTCAAGCAAAAACTGATTTTTGATGGAAGGAACCTCTTTGATACGAACCTGGTCAGAACCCTAGATTTCCACTATGAAAGTATCGGACGTCCGTAAAGCAAGAAATTAGTTACCTGATTTATACTACAGATATCCCTCCTCTCGGCAAAAGTGAGCCTTAAGTGATAGTATTTTATCGAGTAAAAATTATCACGTCACAGGCCAAGCGAATAATGCTTGTTTGAGCGAAGGTTTAAAGTCAAATCGCAGCGAAGATTCCGCTCTGCGGGAGATTAAAGACCAACAAGCTAATGCCACATCCGGATCTCTTCTTTCCCCATGATTATCAATCTTCTAAAAAAAACGTGCTTTCTTTTTTAAACCATCCCCTGTTCCTATATTTGCAACCACTGCACCTTTTCCCCCGCTGGGTGTTATTTGCAAATTTCAATTTAATGATATAGTATTCAATATTTGGCTATCCAGAGTCTTGGATGATACTTTTTAATTATATTATTAATAATAAGTATAATACGATTAATAAATAATATGTATATTTCAAGCATGCATCTTAGCCTTCAATAAAATGATGTAGTAAAAAACAGCCGGATTGTAGTGGGGGTATTAATAAAATTACATTAGCTTAGCTACTCAATAATAAGTCATTCTACTTCCTAACCTGGGGGTCAGAGTGGCGAAGCCGTTGTTTCACTACATATATTTAAGAGACTTTTGTTATTAAATCATCTCTTTTCTGGCAAAATACGCATTCGGCTGCTAACCAAGCTATTACTCAATCCTTCCAGTAAGGTATATTTACGGGGACTGGAAAAAGAATTGGGTGTGAGCAGCAATACGGTCCGTCTGGAACTAAAAAAGTTATCCGGCATGAAACTCATTGAAATGCAGGAAGAAGATGCCAAAGCCAAAGTCAAACATTATTCGGTCAATACAAGTCATCCATTGTTTGGTTCTTTACGGAATATCATTCTGCAACATGTAGGACTAGACCAGATTATCGAACAGATAATTGCCAAACTTGGGGATGTAGATAAAGTCTACCTCACTGGTGATTTGGCGCAAGGCAAAAATTCCAGTTTTATTGACCTGGTCATAGTAGGAAATATTGACAAAACCTATCTTCATAAACTGATTGATAAAGCAGAACCCCTGATTGGGAAAAAAATCAGGGTGGCTTTGTTTACGGTAGGTGAATTTAAGGATGAGCATTTAATGGACTTGGGGGTGGTGATTGATTTGATAGAGGGTTAGATTCTCTTCATTTGAAAACCCGCTGAGGAGCTATAAGCAGGCTCATGTTTTTTTAAATATTGTTATATCCGGATCAGGGTATTGTGAACATGTATAAAATACATCATCCGGACTTAAGTGCTATTCTAATCACGGCTTTTAAAAATACAGCAACAATAGATTATGTATAAATTTTTCAAAATCTTGTTTGTCTTACTGTTACTATTGGGTGGTGCGGAATTATTGCAAGCGCAGGATTTATTAAAAGGTAAGGACCTGAGCCAGCTTCGTGTAGATCAGTTAAGCGATGCGGATATTGCTAAACTGAAGGCTCAGTTAGCCAGTTCGGGTATGACTATTGATCAGGCCGAGCAGACTGCATTGGCAAAAGGTATGTCTGCTGCAGAATTTACCAAATTGAAACAGCGTTTAGAAACAGGTGCAGGGATTAATAAGGACGGTGCGGGGAAATTAAAAATGGATAAAAACTCTGCAGAAAAAAAGGATAATAGTTCTGATTCTCTGAATACCGGAAAGTATAACGATCAGTCTCCGAAAACTCTGGTCGACCCTCTGATTTTTGGCTCTGAATTATATACTTCGGTATCTCCAAGTTTTGAACCCAATATGAAACTGGCTACTCCATTAAATTATGTGTTGGGGCCGGACGATCAGATCCTAGTTTCTGTGTATGGGGTACAGCAATATGAGGGTGATCTGCTTGTATCTGCGGAGGGGTTTGTCAATATACCAAACGTGGGACAGGTTAAAGTGGCGGGTTTAACGATTGAAGCGGCAACGCAGAAAATAAAAATGGTGATGGGTAATACGGTGTATGGTTACCTGAAATCGGGAGGTGCTAAATTATCAGTTACACTAAGTAAGATCCGTAGTATTAAAGTACTGATCATCGGAGCTAATCGGCCAGGTAATTACACGCTTTCATCCTTATCTACCGTATTTAATGCCTTATATGTTGCAGGTGGTCCCACGGCTTTCGGTAGTTTTCGTGCGATAGAGCTAATTCGTGATAACAAACTCCTACGTAAGATTGATTTATACCGTCTCTTGTTACATGGGGATCAATCAGACAATATTGGTTTGAAGGATAATGATGTGATCCGGATCCCAGCATATCAGACCCGTGTTGAATTGAGAGGACAGGTCAAACGACCCGGTTATTTTGAAGTATTGCTTGGTGAAGATTTTCAACAAATACTTGCTTTTGCATCGGGTTTTACCGATACCGCCTACCGGAAATCGGTAAAATTATTCCAGCGTAACGAAAAGGAAAGAAAATTGGTCGATTTGGAAGCTACTGCTTATAAAAGCTATCATCCACAAGCAGGGGATGTCTTTGTAGTATCTAAAATTTTAAACCGCTTCGAAAATAGAGTGAGTATCTCGGGTTCTGTTTTTCGGCCGGATGTGTATTCTCTGAGTCAGGGACTCAAAGTAGCAGACCTGATCAGGAAAGCGGATGGGTTGAAGGAAGACGCTTACGTTGGAAGGGGGCAAATACTTCGTTTAGAAGAGGACCTTACCCGCTCTATGGTTTCTTTTGATATCAAAAAAGCCTTGGCCAATGATCCGGTGCACAATCTTTTGTTGCAACGCGAAGATGAGGTTCTGATTAGTTCTATTCTGGATCTTCGGGACCCTTTTAAAGTAACTATCCAGGGCGAAGTACGATTACCCGGTCAATATGAATATGTAGAGAACCTGAGTTTGAAAGACCTGATCTTACAAGCGGGTGGATTTACTGATGCGGCTTTTAAAAAGATTGAGATCGCCCGTTTGATCAAACGCGATTCTATTGCTGTGACTGATAATCGGGCAAGTACCATCATTAATACGGAAATAGCCGGTGATTTGTCTTCCAGTGTTGCCAATATGATCCTGCAACCCTATGATGTCATTACCATACGCCGCAAAGCTGGATATACCATGCCGGAAACGGTTATTGTAGTTGGCCAGGTGCAATACCCAGGACCTTATGTTTTGAACAACCGCAATGAACGGGTGAGTGATATTTTGAGAAGGGCTGGTGGTTATACGCCAGACGCGTATCCCGAAGGAGCCTATCTGAGACGATATAAAAACGAAGAAGAAAAAGCAAAATCCAAGGATGTGGCCCGTAACGTGGAAAAAAATATCAAGGACACGTCAGCAACTACTAAAAAAATGCTAGTAGAAGATATTATACGTGAATATGACCAAATACCGCTGGATATTCCATCAATTCTCTCTTCACAAGGCTCTATTGAAGATTTGATAGTTCGGGCAAAAGACGAATTGGTGATCCCGAAATTTGATGGTCAAGTGAAGATTAGTGGGGCTGTATTAATGACGACTCAAGTACCTTATCAGCAAAAAAACAGGCTTAAAAATTATATTTCTGATGCCGGAGGTTTTAGCGGGGAAGCTTGGCGTAAAAAAACCTATGTAGTATATGCCAATGGTAAAGCGGCCACTACTAAACATTTTTTATTCTTTCAGGTTTACCCAAAAATAATGCCAGGATGTGAATTGATTGTTCCGAAGAAAATAGAGAAGAAAAGGATGACTACGGGAGAGATTATTGGTATTTCTAGCGCATTGGCGAGTTTGGCAGGAGTAGTCATAGCCATTCTACGTTTGTAATATACATGCAATAAAGGTCCTATTATAATTTCTGTAATCGCATATCCAAGAATGTTTTATGAATTCAGATCAAATAAAATATCAAGATTCAAATACTGGTGATGAGATCTTATTAAAAGATCTGATTAGCAATATAGCTTTGTTCATAAAATATCTTAAAAAGAAATGGTTGGTTCTTTTTGCTGGTTCATTTATGTTGGCTGCTGTAGCAGGTGGATATGCATTTTTGCAAAAATCCAAATATGTAGCAGCGCTATCATTTGTATTAGAAGAGGAGAAAGCATCAACCGGAGGGGGGCTAAGCAGTATTGCCAGCCAATTCGGAATCGATATGGGCAACAGCTCGAGTGGTGTATTCAGTCAGGCGAATCTTATCGAGTTGATTAAATCCAGGGAGTTGATTGAAAATGCCCTGATAAAAAAAATTGTATTTAAAGGTAAAACGACAACACTTGCTGATATATACCTAGACTCTAGTGACTTACGAAAAGGTGTTAAGCAACAGATTCCCAAAGATTATTTTTTGAGTCAACCTGATAAGGAGCAATTTTTGCCGGAACAGGCTACACTTCTCCGTACGATGTATAAATCTGTTTTCAGCAACCTGGATGTTGCGCCAAAAGATAAGAAGACATCTATTATTGTGGTTGAGTTTAAAAATCCCAACGAAACTTTTTCAAAGCTTTTTGTAGACAACCTTGTACAAACTGTTTCGGATTTTTATATCAAAACAAAAAGCCAGAAATCACAAATAAATGTGGAAATACTCGAAAGGCAGGTAGATTCATTGCGTGCCAGTTTGAATTCTGCAATTTCGGGCGTTGCTCTCACTGTCGAGAATACTTTTAATGCCAATCCTGCCCTGAGCCTAATTAAAACACCTTCTGTCCGCCGACAGATCGATGTACAAACGAACTCTGCGATGCTGGCTCAGGTGATGGGAAGTCTTGAAATGGCTAAAATATCATTGCGAAAAGAGACACCCTTGTATTTTATCTTAGACAGACCGGTGTTTCCTTTATTGCGAGAAAAACCTTCAACCATCAAGTATTTTTTTGTAACAGGTATAATTACCTTTTTCCTAATATCGTTCATATTGGGAATTCGTTTTTTCTGGAAACACTCCAACAATAATTAATTAAGTACTTCAATCAATAAAGATGTTAGAAAAAAAAACAGTCCTCATAACTGGAGGAACAGGTTCTTTCGGTAAGGCTTTTGTTAAGACAATATTGAAACAATGGCCGACGGTAAAGAAGCTCATTGTTTATTCTCGTGATGAACAGAAGCAGTTCCAGATGGCGCAGGAGTATCCTCATGCAAAGTATCCCAACCTGAGATTTTTTATTGGAGACGTACGGGACTATGAGCGTTTAAAACGGGCTTGCCAAGATGTGGATTATATTATCCATGCTGCAGCAATGAAACATGTTTCTATCGCCGAGTACAATCCGGATGAATGTATCAAAACCAATATCGGTGGTGCGGAAAATATTATCAGGGCTGCATTAGAGACAAAGGTTCAGAGAGTTGTAGCATTGTCAACAGACAAGGCATGTGCTCCGGTTAACCTTTATGGAGCAACCAAGCTTACATCTGATAAATTGTTTATAGCTGCAAATAATATTAAAGGTGACAGAGATATTCGATTTTCAGTAGTACGTTATGGAAATGTGATGGGCTCGAACGGGTCTGTTATTCCTTTCTTTCTTAAGAAACGTAGCTCTGGTATTTTACCAATAACAGATCTTGAAATGACCAGGTTTAATATTTCTCTGGAGGATGGCGTTGGGATGGTATTGTATGCTATGGAGCATGCATTTGGCGGAGAACTTTTTATTCCTAAGATTCCGTCTTACCGGATTACCGATCTTGCTCATGCAATTGCGCCGGAATGTGAAAAGGAGGTAGTAGGAGTGAGGCCCGGGGAAAAAATTCATGAAGAAATGATCAGTATTTCTGATTCATTTACGACCTATGATATCGGTAAATATTTCGTAATCCTTCCACAGGCTTCAAATTATAAGTTTGAAGAATTTAAAATTAAGTATAATGCTCAAAAAGTACCGGCAGGATTTTTTTATAATTCAGGGTCCAATACCGAATGGCTCAACGTAGACGAGTTAAGGTCTCTTATCAAAAGGCATGTTGATCCGACTTTTGACGAAACGTACAACTGTTAAGGAACTGAAAAGTGAATATGGTGACGAAGAATAATAAATCCAGGAAAGAGGTTCGATTGATTAGAAAGTTATTTTCTATCCTTTCTTCAAAAGAAAGAAAAGATGCGATTGTATTATTGGGTATGTTGATCGTAGGTATGCTCCTCGAAATGCTCAGTTTGGGTATGGTCATTCCAATGATCATTGCTATGACAAAAATTGAGACACTGGTCGGTAATAGCACATTTAGAAACATACTCGATTTTTTAGGAAAACCCACACAATCACAAATCATATTGATCCTGCTTGGGGTAATGGTACTGGCCTATCTGGCTAAGACAGGATATCTTCTTTTCCTGACCTGGAAACAATCGAGATTCGCACAACGGATTTCTATGAATCTTTCACGAAGGCTGTTTGAAGGGTATCTTCGCCAGTCATATTCTTTTCACATACAGCGGAATTCTTCTGCTTTATACAGGAATGTACTTGGTGAAGTTGACCTGTTTACTTCGGTAATTCAGGCTATATTGCTGCTGCAGACAAATATTTCTATTTTCCTGGGTATATTTATAAGTATCTTCATTGTAGAACCTGCCGGTGCGTCACTTATTTTCTCCTTTTTCTTTGTCTTTGCATTTGTTTATTTCAAACTCATAAAAAAGCGACTCGTGGTATGGGGAAATAAAAGACAGTACCATGATACATTACGTTCCAAACATCTGATGCAGGGATTAAATGGCGTTAAGGACATCAAGATACTTGGCCGTGAGAATTTCTTTATTCGCCAGTTTGAATTCCACAATAGCGAATCTTTTGGAATTGGTATTAAAGTAAACGTATTTCAACAGGTACCGAGGCTCTTGCTTGAATTATTGGCAATTATTGGATTGGCCTTATTCTTGGCATTTATCATTATGATAGGCAGACCCCTGCATTTATTGCTTCCTATAATCGGTATTTTTGTAGCCGCAGCGTTCCGCCTGGTTCCAGCCATTGGTTCAGTAATGAGCGCAATACAGACAATGAGATATGCCGATTCGGTTATCAACTTAATGTATAACGAGGTTCGGTCATTCGATGAGATATCGGAAACACCGGAATCAGGTATTGATATAACTTTTCGTCAGGCAATCAGGTTCAACAACGTTTCTTTCGGGTATCCGGGAACAGCGGTTAAGTTACTAGATAACGTATCACTTTGTATAAAGAAAAATGATATGATTGGGCTGATTGGTGAGAGTGGTGCAGGTAAGAGCACAATGGCTGATCTGCTGCTTGGTTTTTATCATCCTGACAGCGGTTCTATTGAAATTGATGAAACTGATATTGCCACCAGTATGCGTAAATGGCAGAAGCAGATCGGATATGTGCCACAGACTATTTACCTTACAGATGATACCATTGCCGCCAATATAGCATTCGGAGTAGCAAAGGACGAAGTGGATATGACTGCCTTGCAGAACGCAGTCGATATCGCCCAGTTGAACCAGTTTGTTAATGAATTGCCGGATGGCATTAATTCTATTGTTGGTGAACGTGGTGTAAGAATATCCGGAGGGCAAAGACAGAGGATTGGTATTGCCCGGGCTTTGTACCATAATCCGGAAGTGCTGATTCTAGATGAAGCCACAAGTGCGTTGGATATAGAAACAGAAAAATGGGTAATGCAGGCAATAAATGAATTGCAACATAACAAGACGATTATAATAATCACACATAGACTCAGCACGGTTGAAAGATGTGACATGGTGTATAAACTGGAAAAGGGGAGATTGAAGCAGGTAGAAGTTTCGATGACAGACGCTGATGTTTTGCCATCATAATTAAGAAATAATATGATTGATAAAATTCCTTACGGAAAACAAGACATAACATCAGAGGATCTGCAGGCAGTAACTTCTGTTCTTACAGGAGAATTTCTGACACAAGGTCCTGCCGTTTCGATATTTGAAAATGAGTTTGCAGCATATGTAGGAGCAAAGTATGCTGTCGCTGTATCAAATGGAACAACTGCATTGCATCTTTGTGCGCTTGCACTTAATGTTAATAAGGATACTAATGTAATTACGACCCCCATAACGTTTGCAGCATCGGCCAATTGTGTTCGCTATTGCGGCGGGTCGGTTTATTTTGCAGATATCGATAAAGAGAGCTTCGTGCTTGATATAGCAAAAACTGAAGAGCTTATTTTATCAAAACCTGCTGGTTTTTTTTCTGGGATCATACCGGTGGATTTTGCTGGTTTTGCAGCGAATATGGAAGCATTTCGGGAATTGGCAGACAGGCATAATCTATGGATCATAGAAGATGCGTGCCATTCTCCCGGTGGTTTTTTCATAGATAAAAAAGGTCAAAAGCAATATTGTGGATCGGCAGGACTCGCTGAATTTTGTGCTTTCTCTTTCCATCCTGTCAAGCATATCGCTTGTGGGGAAGGTGGGATGATTACTACAAACGATGAAACATTGTATAAAAAACTTCTTTTACTGCGAACACATGGGATTACCAGGGATCCTTCGCTACTAGAACATAACGAAGGCGGATGGTGGTATGAGATGCAGGAATTGGGATATAATTACCGGCTGACAGATTTTCAGGCTGCTTTGGGCTCTTCACAGTTGAAACGTGCAGAGCTGGGATTGGCTAGGCGGAGAGAAATTGCGGAAAGATACCAGTCCGCTTTCACGGATAAGCCATACATTCTGGGGCAGTCGGGCGTAGTTGAAGGCCATGCTTATCACCTGTATGTCATAAGAATTGAAAAGAGAAAGGAACTATATGATTACCTGAAGCAAAAGAATATATATTGTCAGGTACATTACATACCTGTACATACCATGCCCTATTACAAACGATTATCTGAAGAAAATGTGAGCATGCCGGTTGCTGAGCAATACTATAGTGAATGCCTCAGTTTGCCTATGTATCCCACACTTACAAATGAACAACAGGATTATGTAATCAGGGAAATCGATCTTTTCTTCAACTCTTTATAACTGCTTATAACTATAAAACACAACCATGGCTAAACACGAAAACATTCAAGAAGACTTTTGGTCATCAGATTTTGGTAAAAATTACAGTGACAGGAACTCATTTCTGACTAACGAGAACTGGGATCAGATTTATGTTGAAACATGGGGGCATACCAAGATAGAAATTAATGACTCTGTTATGGATGCACTGCCCCGCGACATCAGGATACTAGAAGTGGGATGTAATATCGGGCTGCAGTTAAAAGGGTTTCAACGAATGGGGTTTAACCACCTGTATGGGATAGAACTACAGGACTATGCTGTTGAAAAAGCAAAACAAATAACAGAAAATATCAATATTATTCAGGGATCCGGGTTTGACCTGCCGTTTAAAGACGGTTTTTTCGATCTGGTTTGTACGAATGGCGTACTTATTCATATCAGTCCTGAAAATCACTATGGTTTTATGTCAGAAGTGGTCAGATGCTCTAAGAAGTTTGTTATAGGTTGGGAGTATTTTTCTGAAAAAATTGAACAGATCGACTATAGGGGTAATGCCGGGTATTTATGGAAAGCGGATTTCGCCCAAATCTATATGGACTCTTTCAGCGAACTGGAAATAGTCAAACGGGTAAAATTCCCTTATATCAAAGAAGAAATGAAAGGGAACGTCGACGAGATGTTCCTGCTGCAAAAAAAAGGCAGTTAATGAACCCCCGGGTTTTTATCAGAGCAGATGGAAATGAAACGATCGGACTGGGACACGTGTACAGATGCCTGGCATTGAGTCAAATGCTTGCTACTGATTTTGAATGCTGCCTGGTCGTCAAAGAAAACCCGGTTTTAGTCTCAATTATCCAGTTACACAATATATCTATCCGGCTGATACGAGCGGACATTCCAGAAGACGAAGAAATCCAACTGTTGCAGGAAATGATTCCACAAAGGTCGGATATCCTCGTTTTGGATGGTTACCAGTTCGAGGCCCCTTACCAGTCGGTATGTAAAGAAGCAGGAATAAAGGTTGTTGTGATAGATGATCTTTGTAGGGATCGATTCTTTGCAGATCTGCTTATTAACCATGGGGGCGAGTTGCTTAGAAGTAGCTATGAGGAAAAAACCCAGGCAAAGTTGCTCCTGGGATTTGACTACCTGATGCTTCGCCAGGAATTTTTCTCCAGGCAATTGACAAAATCGATTGATTCTGAAGTAGGTGTTGTGTTCATTTGTTTTGGTGGAGCGGATCCTTTCCGGGTAACTACAAAAGCGATTCGGGCAGCATTCCGGTCAGGATTTATTCAACGTGTTATAGTCGTTGCAGGTGCAGCTTACCAGGATTGGAATTCTTTAAATGAGTTAAAGGCAGATCTGAAAGAAAAGCTCGAAGTGCACAAATCAGTAACAGCCGAACAGATGGTAAAACTGATAGCTGGTGCACAGCTGGCTATATGCCCTGCAAGCAGTATTTCTCTGGAAGTTTGCAGCGTTGGTACCGGCCTTCTTACAGGTACGGTAATTGATAATCAAAACGCAATACACCTCCAGTTACTGGGAAAAGGTTGTGCTGTATCTGCGGGTGATTTTCGTGAGATTAACGAAGATCAATTAGCCTCTTGTATCCGGGATATTTTTGAGCGTAACCTGATCGGATTAATGAAAAAGAAACAACTGGAAGTAGTGGATGGATTGTCTGGTCATAGGCTGGTAAAAGAGTTTCAGATATTATCGGGATCATGAGCACCGGATTTACATATGGACTGCTTGTTAGCGGTAATCTTGGATACACGTGTTTAAGGGAAGTGTGTGAATGGGTTACCCCTGTTTTCGTGTTTACAGACAGGAATTCCCATGAGATCACAAACTTTTGCGTTGAAAAAAATATTCCTGTTTTCCAGGGCAACCCCAGGCAAGGGAAAGGATTCTCTTTTATTGTCGGGTTCAAGGTTGATGTACTTCTGTCGGTGAATTATCTTTTCTTGATAGAAAAGGATATACTTTCCAGACCTGCGAGGTTTGCTATTAATTTTCATGGGTCCTTACTACCCAAATACCGAGGCAGAACGCCACATGTATGGGCCATCATAAACGGGGAAGAAACGACAGGCATTACCGCTCATCTTATGACTGAGGGATGTGATGAAGGGGATATTGTGGCTACCGAACTATTGCCGATCACACAACAGGATACAGGTGCTGATATATTGAAAAAATATTTCAGGCATTACCCTTTGCTCATAAAAATGGTTGTGGATAAAATTGAGAATGATACGCTACAGCCTGTACCACAGAATGAAAATGAAGCAACCTATTTTGGAAAAAGAACACCTGCAGATGGAGAGATAATATGGTTATGGGATAAATCGCGAATCCGGAACTGGATTCGGGCCCAGGCCAGACCGTACCCTGGTGCCTTTACGTACTATGAAGGACAGAAAGTAACTATTCACAGGTGTGATTTTGATAACATGGGGTTTCACTATCAGGACGAAAATGGACTGATATTGCAGGGCGGGCATCACCCGGTGGTTAAAACTGCAAACGGAGCTATTCGATTATCGGAGATAGAATCAGAAACCCCCATTTACTTTGAAAAAGGAAAAGTTTTCCATGAAAGAAATTAATATAGGCGGAATACAGATCGGAGCAGATCATAAGCCCTTTGTCATTGCAGAAATGAGCGGCAATCATAATCAGTCGCTGGACAAAGCACTCTCAATTGTGGACGCTGCAGCGGATGCTGGAGCTCACGCAATAAAATTGCAAACGTATACGCCGGATACACTTACAATTGACGTATCGCATAATGAGTTTTTTATCTCTGATTCAAAATCATTATGGAGCGGTCGTTCCCTGTATGACCTATACAAAGAAGCTTACACTCCTTGGGAATGGCATCGGGCCATTTTCGATAGGGCAAGGGAGCGAAACGTTATTTGTTTCAGCACGCCATTTGATGATACGGCTGTCGATTTCCTCGAAAATCTCGATGTGCCCGCTTATAAGATCGCTTCCTTTGAGAACAATCATCTTCCCTTATTAAAAAAGGTGGCTGCAACGGGAAAGCCGGTTATTATGTCAACGGGTATTTCGACCTTAGCTGACCTGGAAATGGCAGTTAAGACACTAAAAGAAAATGGATGCACCCAATTGATATTACTGAAATGTACCAGTACTTATCCGGCTACTCCTATCAACACAAACTTGGCAACGATCCCGCACATGGCAGCCATGTTTGATTGCCATGTAGGATTGTCAGACCATACTATGGGCACAGGCGTTGCTGTGGCTTCTGTGGCGTTAGGTGCGAGGGTAATAGAAAAGCATTTCACTCTCGACAGATCGGAAGGTGGGGTAGATGCCTCGTTCTCCCTGGAGCCATCAGAGTTCAAGGCGCTGGTTCAAGAAACAGAAAGGGCTTTTGAAGGAATAGGTAAAGTACATTATGGAATTTTGCCAGATGAAATGAAAAGTAAAACGTTTAAACGTTCTATTTATATTGTCAAGGATATTAACAAAGGAGAGGTTCTGACGGAAGAAAACATCAGGATCATCAGGCCTGGTCTGGGTCTGGCGCCGAAATATTTCGACATTGTTCTAGGAAAAACGATTAATCAATCCGTTCAGAAAGGAACGGCGTTAACATTTGAATTGCTTAGTTAGATGGAAAGTTGTCTGGCAATTATCACTGCCCGCGGAGGCAGTAAACGCATACCCAGGAAAAACATGAAAAGTTTTCTTGGTAAACCCATTATCCAGTATTCCATCGAATCAGCTCTGTCTTCGGGCTGTTTTTCAGAAGTAATGGTTTCGACTGATGATAATGAAATCGCTGATTTTTCGAAATCGAAGGGAGCGTCAATTCCTTTTCTCCGTTCAAGTGGCACTTCAGGTGATTTTTCTACAACAGCTGATGTGATAAAGGAGGTATTACTGCAATATAAACAGATCAATAAAACGTTTGAATATTGCTGCTGTATCTATCCTACAGCACCATTTATTACCGGTGATAGATTACAGACCGCATTTTCTATGCTGAAGGAAAAGCGGGCAGATTCTGTGGTTCCCGTGGTAC
Source organism: Sediminibacterium sp. FW305-C-269 (assembly GCF_058231045.1). Classification (NCBI taxonomy): domain Bacteria; kingdom Pseudomonadati; phylum Bacteroidota; class Chitinophagia; order Chitinophagales; family Chitinophagaceae; genus Sediminibacterium; species Sediminibacterium sp. FW305-C-269. The sequence continues at coordinate 17,898 of NZ_JBIQXQ010000004.1, forward strand.
GTTTCGGTTTTCCGATTTTCAGATCTTTTAAAATAGAAGATGGACTTGTGAAAATGAACTGGCCGGAGTATATGAATTCTAGATCACAGGATCTGCCGCCGGCATTTCACGACTGTGGGCAGTTCTATTTTTTACGGGTAGAAAAGTTTCTCCAGACCAATCGTCTTTTTTCAGATTTTACGCTTCCGCTGGAAATGCCGGAATCAGAAGTGCAGGATATCGATAACGAAGAAGATTGGAAGATAGCTGAAATAAAGTATTCTTTTCTGCTTTCCAAAATATAAGAACAGGATGTACCGTGCATTATTAATAGGATGTGGTAATATCGGAGCTTTGTATGATTTCGGATCAGAAGAGGTACAGACACACGCAAAGGCTTTTTCTTTACATGGGGATTTTACGCTGACCTTATATGACCGTAATGAATCGCTTGCCAGGAAAGTTGCGGAACGGTATTCTGCAGGAATCATACAAGACATTGATGCAGCTGATTTCAGTAAGTTTGATTGCGTAATTATAAGCAGCCCGACACCGTCACATGCAGCGTTCCTGGAAAGAGCTTTTCAGCAAAAAGTACGACTAGTTGTATGCGAAAAACCGTTATCGCTGCAAACAGAAGATATCGATCGCTTGATCCATTCTTATAAAAATGCAGCAACCAGAGTTATCGTAAATTATTTCAGACGTTTTTTGCCTGCTTATAAAGAACTGGCGATCCATATCATGGACATAAGGCAATCCCAGAAACTGACCAATATAGGAATCAGGTATCAACGTGGGTTTGTCAATAATTGTAGCCATGCGATCGACCTGCTGCAGTACCTGCTGGGAACAACAATTACCTTGCATCAAATCAGCATTCATAACACACAGTTTGACCATTTTATGGATGATCCTACACTTTCGCTGCAGGGTTTTTATGAGCATGCCAGCGTTGCCATCACCGGCCTTACAGGTATCGAATTCAGTTTTTTTGAGATAGATATCTTTTTTGAAAATACCGCTATCCTGATCAGGAAAGGTGGAGATACTGTTTCCGTTTTTACAAAACCTGCAGCTTCTGAACACCGGGCCAAGGTCTACTTACCTAAGGATATTAACATGAAAGATTGTATAAAAGATTATATGAAGCCGATACCGAACCTGGCTTCCACTTTTCTTGGAGGAACTATACTGGAGGATAATTTTCTAGAAGCTGCACACATGAACAAACATATGTTGCAATACATAAAAAAATAATTATGGCAAAACTAGCTATCAAAGGAGGCCAACCCATTAGAACCCGGTTATTTCCTGCTTATAACACGATCGGTGCTGAAGAAAAAACTGCTGTGATGGAAGTGCTTGAAAGTGGAAATCTGTCGCAATTCTTGGGTGCATGGCATAAGGATTTCTATGGCGGACCAACTGTTCAGAAATTTGAGAGCCGGTGGAAGGAGAAGTTTGGGACCAAATACGCGGTTTCGGTAAATTCAAATACATCAGGCCTGTTTACAGCGATCGGGGCTTGCGGAATACAACCCGGGGATGAAGTGATTGTTTCGCCTTACACGATGAGTGCAAGTGCGCTGGCACCGGTTATTTATGGAGCTGTTCCTGTATTTGCGGATGTTGACTATGATAATTTTGGACTTAATCCAGAAAGTGTCGAAAGGTGTATAACACCGCGGACCAGGGCCATAGTGGTGGTGCATATCTTTGGTAACCCTGCGAGGATGGATGAAATAATGGCGATTGCCCAAAAATATAACTTATATGTTATTGAAGATTGTGCCCAAGCACCCCTTGCATATTACAAAAACCGGCTTGTGGGCACAATTGGTCATATGGGTATATTCAGTCTCAACTATCATAAACACATTCATACCGGTGAAGGAGGGATGATCATTACAAATGATGATAACCTCGCTGAAAGATGTTTACTGATAAGAAACCATGGTGAAAATATCGTTGAACCTAAAGGAGTACAAAACCCTTTCAATACCCACGGATTCAACTACCGGATGACCGAAATGGAAGCCGCTGTTGGTTGTGCACAATTAGATAAACTGGATGGACTTCTTAAAGCACGACTGGAAAATGCAGCATACTTTGCAGAAGCGCTCGGTAAGATTACCGGATTGAAACCACCGGTGGTGGAGGAAGGTAACCAGCATGTTTATTATCTGCAGGCTTTCAAATACAACAGCGAGGTTTTCGGAGTTCATCGGAATACATTTATCAACGCCATCAAGGCAGAAATACCTTCTGCTATACTTCGCGAGGATACACCTTTGATCGGCGCCGGTTATGTCAAACCCATATACCTGCAACCTTTGTATCAGAAAAGAGCAACACATTGTTCATTCAATTGCAGCAAATATGAAGGTGCTGTTTCATATGAAAAGGGAATTTGCCCGGTAACGGAACAGCTCCATTTTGAAGAACTTTTTACGCATGAGTACATGCGTCCTGGAATGACAAAACAGGACATGGATGATGTGATAGCTGCCTTTAACAAAGTAGCAGAGAATATCCATGAATTGAAATAAATAACATCCTGCGCTTTGAGTGAAAAAACTCTTTTCGTGTTTAGCGATCCCGGCGGAGCAAAGCCCATGCTGGCACTTGCGGGTAATTACCGTAAAGAAGATATACTGATCATTTCTGACAGGAGTTATGCCTTTTTTAAGGACTTTGGCCTGGATGTGATCAGATTGTCCGGTAAAGTTTGTGAAATTATCGACAGATTCTCTCCGGCCAGAATTATTACAGGTACATCATATAGCTCAAATATCGAAAAGCGGTTTATCGCAGCGGCAAAAGATAAACGGATACCCGTTGCTTCCTTTGTTGATCATTGGACATCATTCATGACGCGCTTTTCTGTAGAAGAAGGGTATATATTCCCGGATGAGATATGGGTACTTGATGAAAGAGCGGCTCAATTGGGTATTGCGGAAGGGTTGCCTGCCAGTCTGATAAGGATAACAGGTAACCCCTATCACAAGTATATAGCTTCCTGGAAACCTTCCATAAAGAGAGAAGAGTTATCTGCTGTTTTCGGAATAGATATCCCTTCTTCAAAACCATATATCATATATGCCCCCGATCCTTTATCTAATGTAAATGGGATCGATAAATTCGGTTTCGATGAGTTGTCGGCTACAAGAGAATTAAACAAGTTTATCAGCGGGATAAGTGAGTTTAATTTTATTTTTAAACCGCATCCTAACCAAGATATAAATCGAATTGAGTCGCTTTTTGGTAAAAACTGGATGACTGTTTCTGCACAGACCGACAGTAACACCTTGATATACTATTCCGCAGGCGTAATAGGTTTTTTTTCAAGTTTTTTGATTGAAGCATCGCTAATGGGGAAAAATGTATATCGTTTTCTTGGGCCGGAAACAAAATATGACCCTCTTAAAGAGATGGATCTGGGGCAGGTTGTAGATAGCGGACAGTTGACAGAAATATTACATAATGGAAATCAATAAAACGAATTTTTTCTTGAAGGGGCAGACTGTTCATCTACGTGCACTTTTAAAGGAAGATATCAACGGCAACTACAGGTATTGGCTGAATGACCCGGAAGTGGTCAAATATAATTCACACGGCCGTTTTCCTGCAACGGTTGAATCACTGGAGAGTTTTGTAACGAGCTCCTTTGGTTCCAGGAATAGCCTTGTACTTGCTGTTTGTATAAATGATACGGATTTGCATGTTGGTAATATAAGTCTACAGGCCATCAATTGGATAGACAGAAATGCAGAGATCGCCTTTCTACTCGGGGAGCTTACTTTCCACGGGAAAGGCATTATGTATGAAGCCGGACAGTTGCTGATCCATCATGCTTTTCATTCATTGAACCTGCACCGTATCCATTGTGGAACATCTTCAGAGAATACCGGGATGCAAAAACTGGCATTGAAGCTTGGAATGGAACAGGAAGGGGTAAGAAGGGAGGCAATCTTTAATAGTGGCCGGTATCATAATATTATTGAATATGGTATTTTGAACAAAGCTGAACGTAGCGTATGAGAATAATGATCATTGCAGAAGCCGGGGTGAATCACAATGGCGATATGAAAATTGCCCGACAGCTCATAGATAAAGCTGCAGCTGCGGGTGTAGACTATGTGAAATTTCAGACTTTCAAAGCCGATAAACTGGTGAAGAAAGATGCGGAAAAAGCAGTCTATCAAACCATGTCTACGGATAAGTCTGAAACACAGTACGAGATGCTTAAACGGCTTGAGCTGACTCATGAGCAACATCTGGAACTTATCGATTACTGCAGAGAAAAAAAAGTATCATTTCTTTCAACAGGATTTGACAGTGAAAGCATCGATTTCCTTATAAACATGGGGGTAGACCTCATTAAAATACCCTCGGGCGAAATTACGAATCTGCCTTTATTACGCCATATAGCTGGGTATAATAAAAATGTGATCCTGTCTTCGGGAATGGCAACAATGGAAGATATTGATAATGCACTCGCAGTGTTGGAAAAAGCAGGACAGGATAAGGATAAAGTGATCCTGCTTCATTGTACAACGGAATATCCAACGCCTTTTGCAGAGGTCAATCTTAATGCAATGGGCACTATCAAAATGCATACAGGCTTGCAGGTGGGCTACTCGGATCATACACTGGGTATTGAAGTGCCTATTGCAGCTGTTGCGTTAGGTGCGACTGTTATAGAAAAACATTTTACGATCGACAAAACAATGGCCGGACCTGATCATGCAGCCAGCTTAGAGCCTGATGAACTTTTTAAAATGGTTTCCTGCATCAGGAATATAGAAGCGGCAATGGGGGAAGGAGTAAAAAAGCCAAGTCCGAGTGAAATCAAAAATATGGCAGTGGCACGTAAATCGATTGTGGCAGCGTGCGACATCGCAAAGGGTGAAATCTTTACGGAATATAACCTTGCCGTAAAAAGACCTGGCATCGGTATTTCTCCTATGCAATGGGACGAAGTTATCGGGACAGTTGCTAAAAAAGATTTTTTGACAGATGAATTAATTACATGTTAAGAAAGGTCTGTATAGTTACCGGTAGTAGATCCGAATATGGGTTACTACGGATATTGATGAGTAAAGTGAAACAGTCCCGCGTCCTTCAACTCCAGGTGATTGTGACCGGAATGCATTTATCTCCCGAGTTCGGATTAACATACCGTGAGATAGAAAAGGACGGATTTACAATCGATGCAAGGGTGGAAATGCAGCTGAGCTCAGACACAGCATCGGGTATCACAAAATCAACAGGTCTTGGGATGATCGGATTTGCAGATGCACTCGAAAGACTTTCTCCGGATATATTGGTGGTACTGGGCGACAGATACGAGTCTTTCGCAGCTGCCATAAGTGCGCTTTTTTTTAAGATCCCGGTCGCACATCTTCATGGTGGTGAAACAACAGAAGGAGCTTTCGATGAGGCGATCCGTCATTCTATATCTAAAATTTCGATATTGCATTTCACTGCAACTGAAGCATACAGGAAACGCGTGATACAAATGGGAGAAGATCCCAAACGGGTATTTAATGTGGGCGCCATCGGCATAGAAGCGATATACAGCCAGAAGCTGCTTACCCGTTCCGAGCTGGAGAAAAACATCGGGTATGTTTTCAGGAGCCGGAATCTTCTGGTTACTTATCATCCTGAAACACTTTCAAAAATATCGCCTGCAATCCAGTTTGGAGAGATGCTGGCCGCGTTGTCTAAATTTCCTGAGATCGGAATCATTTTTACCTATCCAAATTCCGATGTTGCTGGCAGGGTAATCATTGATATGATTAACGAGTTCTGTACAACCCGGTCCAACGCAGTGGCTTTCAAATCACTGGGAAGTGTTCGGTACCTGTCTTGCTTAAAATATGTAGACGGTCTTTTGGGAAATTCTTCCAGCGCGATCATAGAACTCCCAAGTTTTAAGAGAGGCGCGATCAATATCGGTGGCCGACAGAAAGGGCGGCTCGCAGCAGCCAATATCATTAACTGTGCAGCAAAACGAAAATCGATTATTAGTGCAATTGACCAATTGTACTCATCTTCTTTCAGGCGGACATTGAAAAGCGTAGTCAATCCATACTATAGAAAAAATACGAGTAGTACTATAGTTAAGGTACTTTCAAGTTATGCTTTGGATAAAAGTATTTCCAAACCCTTTCATGATATAGGCAGATGATTTTTTTTGAGAAAATGTCACTTTGGAATTATCTGTATCAGTCAGCTATGAAAGAGCCTTGTCTGTACCTGAATAGATCCCGTTTCATTCCACTTGCGCAGCGATTGCTAAACAAGTATGCATCAAATATTAACAAGACAGAATTTAATTGTATAGAATATACACCGAACATCAGGAAAAATGCTTACAATAATGCCTTTGAGATGATACAGGCAATGGATGTCAGCAAATGGGCTGCGAAAATGTCGGTATTGTTTGGAATCGATTGTCAGCTTCATTGTAATAAATTTCTCTTTGACAGGTTATACTTAAAATTCGAGTTTATTGAAGTGGCAAAAAGGTACTGTGTTGAAAATCCACAGGAAGCAGTTGTAATACAGTTATCGCGACGATATCTCGATCCATATATCGGTAACCTTACCGGGTTCTCAAAGATCAGACTCCGTAAATCGTCACCATTCCCGGAGTTTATATTTTCCCTGTTGCTTGGCCCACTGGTACTTTTTCACCAGAAAAGAACCAATTCGAGCAACGAAAATCTTTTTTATGAACGGGATATCATATGTCTGGTAGATGATACCTCCACGCTGAATATGTTTGCTTCATTGTTCAGCCATTATCATAATCTCAGGTTTGTAACCGAAAGGCACAACAGGAAGTCGTTCGCTGATGATGCTGTTCAGCAGTATGGCATCTCCGTGCTGGGGCTTACAAAAGACGACCTTTCTTTTTTCAGAAACAGGCTCATTCAGTTTCTTTGGAAAACTGTTACCACGTACCAGATCATGAAGCATGGGGCTGCATTTCTAGAGCTTTTTAATGTTATTATTCGTGGCCGGTCTCAATCTGTTAGAGGCAGCAATAATGTATTTATTACTTATGAACACTTGGAAACAGTAAAAGCTATCAGAAACGATTTTTTACACAGTAGAAATACAAAAACGATCTTTATACCCAAGAACGCTTATATAAGTACACAATATTTCCATTCTGAAATTTTTATTAATTATCAGGTGATGTGTGCGGCTGGACAGCATACCATTGATCTCCTGAAAAAAAAGAGAGCCCGCACGAATCATTTTTTATATACTGGTTCGTATGATAATCACCGGAGATTTCTTCAGGATAGTAGTGACATTGAACGGATTGGAAAATTGAAGGGTCTGAAAGGGAATAAGTGTGTGGTAACCATTTTATCCCCCGGAATCTGTGATCCTACCTATCGTCATGAAGTAAAATTGATGCATCTTGCACAAAAGTTATCTGAAATTAAAAATGTGCTGGTGTTCATCAGGACCAAGCCTGTACAACCCGAGTCACGGTACAGCAATTTTTATAGATCTTATACAGATGGATATCCCGGAATCATACTGACTGATAAAGAATATATGCTTCTTGACTTCCTGACGGTAACGGATGTATTTATCACGTCGATATCGAATTCGGCAAGTGATTTGGCATTGTGTGGTGGCCAGGTATTTTATATCGATTTTCTCAAAGACCCCGAGTTATTTCTTTCATGGGAAATGAATCCCGAAGTGGTCATTGATGAAAAGGATGCCTATGATAGTGTGGCTGCATGGATCGCTGATTTGCCGGGAGGTACTGAAAGAAACCGGTTGAAAAAAAATATGGATAAGCTGGTAGATTATATCGGGTATCTTCATAAAGACTTTGAAACATACAAGGGTAATTTACTGCGACAGGTGACGCCGCTTTTGCCTCAAATGCTGGAAGTATGATAGTCAAGGGGAAAAAGAAAAAGTTGGTTGTGGCGGTTAAAAATCCGTTTCGCGAGTCTGATTTAATCCGTTTCAATATTGACAGATTGGCGGATCAGTTTGATCTGATTGTCCTCGATTGCTCGGAATGGTTAATGCCAATTTCTAGTAAAAGCCGCGGAAGGTCGGACATTTTCTTTTCTTATGTAAAAAGGATCAATACTTACAGGGATTTGAAGAATACAACGAACCTGGAAAATGCATACGTGATCGACTTTGTCGGACTTTTTTCAACTGCGTCAATGCAGCTCTTTCATTTTCTGATCAGCCGTGGCTGTAAAGTGGTTGTGATCGACAGTGGGCCATATCCTTCACCTGGACCAACTCGCTCAACGCAATCTATTATCAATAAAATCAGGATTGTTTTAACCAACCGGCTTATACAGCGTTTTATATATGCCCGTTGGCTTAGGTTTTATGCTTTGTTCTTGAAGGATCTTACACCGGATATAGCATTGGTATCCGGTACTTCGTGGAAATCAAATCCCAGGTTTTTCAAGGCAAGGAAAATCGTTCCTGCTCACAGTTTTGATTGTGAAACCTTCCTGGAAATTAATGCCGACAGGGATAAAAAAAACAACATCGAAAGAACTGAAAAGCCATTTGCTGTTTACCTGGATGAAAACATAGCCTGCCATGAAGATAATGCTGAGATGGGTCTGAAAAACCCTGTTTCCGGAGAAGGATTCCTGGATGCATTACAGAACTACTTCCTGCAGTATGAAAAAGAAACTGGGAATGTAGTAAAAATTGCCGCGTATCCATCTACGGATATCTCATTGTATCAGCAATACTTTGGCGATCGGGAGATCCTCTTTAAACAAACAGCCAGCCTGATCAAGGATTCGGTAGCCGTGTTTGCACATGCGTCTACTGCAATCTCGTTCTGTGTATTATGGAAGAAACCAGTTTTCTTTTTAGTGAATGATGAGATCAGGAATAGTTGGTACCTGGCTGATATTGAATCAGCTGCTTCGTTATTGAATGCTCCTGTGTGTGATATAAACAGCACCTTTGATGTAAAATTCTATACGGAAAGACTTACCGTAGATCAAAAAGCCTACAAAGGCTACATGGATACTTATATCAAAACTGAAGATAGTCCTTTTGAATCCATATGGTTAATCTTGAAAAATACTATAGATCAAAGCTAATATGAAGATTCGCTATTTTTTCCGTTTGCTATCACTACTTTTTTTAGAAGTGAAAACAGGAATGAGGCGTTTGTATATACGCGGCCGGAATGAGATTAATCATCCGGCATGTCGGTTTTACTCAGGTGCAGAGGTTATCAATTCTGTGCTGGGGCAATCATGCGTTTTTTTTCAAAACACAATCGTAATCGACAGCCAGGTAGGTAATCATACTTATGTGCAGCGGAATTCGAAAATTATAAATGCGGAGATCGGCAAATTCTGCTCGATAGCGTCTGATGTCTCCATAGGTCCTGGATTGCATAAGACTGATGGAGTTAGCACACACCCGGTTTTTTCGCTTTATAACACACCACTTGTTACGAAATTCCTGCAAAAAGATATATTTCAACCATCTAAACGTTCTTTAATCGGTCATGACGTTTGGATTGGTGAGAAAGCGATAATTATGGATGGCGTACAGGTCGGAACAGGATCCATTGTGGCTGCTGGTGCAGTTGTGACAAAAGATGTACCGCCTTATATGATTGTTGGAGGTATACCTGCGAAAGAAATCAAGAAAAGATTTTCTGATGATATTATAGCTAAGTTACTCTTGTCTGAATGGTGGGAAATAGACGATGATACATTACGTAAAAATGCGTCCTATTTTCATGATGTGCAATCTTTTGCAAACGATTATTCGAAATGACAGGTTATTATTTCCGGCTTTTATCCATTATTTATTACCTCTTTAACTCAAGAAAGTTCAAACATCTTGACTTTAAAACGATTATCCGTCCATCGGTTCGCATCGAGGGAAAGGAATTCATTACGATTTCAAGAGGCGTTGTAGTGCAGAGACATGGCTGGTTGCTGGCTATGAAGAATGATGAATATGATCCGGAACTGGTAATCGGAAGCGGTTGTGCAATCGGTGATTTTGCTCATATTACCTGTGTAAGAAAAGTAGTATTGGAAGACTATGTGTTGCTGGCAAACAGGGTGTATATTTCAGACAACCAACATGGGTTTAGCGATATCCGGAAACCTATTATGCATCAGCCGGTGAGTTTTACGGGTGAAGTGGTATTGGGTAAAGGCTGCTGGATCGGCGAAAATGCATGCATCATGGCATCCGTAGGCAAAAACAGTGTTGTGGCTGCCAATGCAGTGGTTACAACACCAATTCCTGATTACTGCATTGCCGGAGGTGTACCGGCAAAAGTGCTCAAGCGATATAATGCTGCGACGGAAACCTGGGAAAGAGTATTTAATTAATAGTGAAAATTATATGAAGATTTTAATTACCGGTGGAGCCGGGTTTATCGGATCACATTTATCGCTGGCTTTGATAGAAAGAGGGCATAAGGTTCGCGTGCTGGATAATCTTTCGAAGCAGATACATGGAGATGACCCTGAAAAGTCGCCCTTATTGCAGAAAATAAAAGGAAAGGTTGATTTCATACGAGGATCAGTTACTTCTGAAAACGACTTGCGAGCAGCACTGCAATCCGTTGACGCGATTGTACATCTTGCTGCCGAAACAGGTACTGGACAATCCATGTATGAAGTGCATAGATATTCTGAGGTAAACTCCGGTGGCACGGCATTATTACTGGATATTGTAGCAAACGATAAACTGCCGATAAAGAAGATGATTGTTGCTTCTTCCCGGGCTGTTTATGGCGAAGGAAAATACAGTTGCGGTGAGCATGGATACTTTTATCCCAAATCGCGTGACCTGGCCGAACTGGAAAAAAAACACTTTGATTTCAGCTGTCCGGTATGTGGAAAAAACGCAAGTGTACAGCCGACAGACGAAGATTCCCGCCTGCATCCTACATCCGTTTACGGTGTATCCAAGTTGAATCAGGAACAAATGGTTTTGACCGTATGTCGTTCGCTGGATATTCCTGCGATCGCATTTCGTTATCAGAATGTATATGGTCCCGGCCAATCGCTGTCAAATCCTTATACAGGTATTCTTTCTATATTCTCGACACGAATAAGGAACGATAAGGGTCTGAATATATTTGAAGATGGAAAAGAAAGCCGCGATTTTGTATTTATTGATGATGTCGTCAATGCTACACTGTTTGGCGTTGAAACGACCGAGCACATTTTTGAACCGATTAACGTGGGATCAGGCGTTGCTACAGATGTGAGTACGATTGCCGGTAAACTGCAGCAGTTACTGAAGAAGAAAGTGGATACGAAAGTCACAGGCCAATTCCGTATAGGCGATATCCGACATAACTATGCCGATATCACCAAGTTACAAAAGATACTGGGGTACACTCCGAAAGTACAAATAGAAGAAGGGATGGAATCATTCGTAAAGTGGGTGCTCTCAGAAGAAATACAAAAAGATAATTATGAACGCAGTTTGGATGAATTAAAAAAACGCGGATTACTGAAATGAAACAGGAATTTATGACGGGTTTAGTAAGTATCGTAGTGGCAAGTTATAACCATGCCGGCTTTCTGCGTCAGCGGATGGATGGTTTGATCGCACAAACTTATCAGGATGTTGAGATCATTGTTATTGATGATTGTTCAACTGACAACAGCAGAGAAGTACTTGAAAATTATCGTTCACACCCTAAAGTGAAATTAGTGTATCGCGAAAAAAATGGCGGATGGGTTACTGTTAGTAATCAAGGGGTGGAATTAGCCAAAGGCGAGTTTGTCATTTTTGCAAACTGCGATGATGATTGTAAACCAGGTATGATTGCGGAGCTGGTAAAAGGAATGCAAAGTGCTCCGTCAGTTGGAATTTCTTTCTGTAAAAGTCTGATGATTGATAGTGGTAATAAAATACTGGGAGATGATTTTGTTGTTCGTGAAAAAGCATTCCGCACAAGATGCCAGAGTTCTACCTTGTTGAGAGGTGATGAGATGAACAAATTTCTATTGCATTCCTGTGTCATTCCGAACCTGAGTGCAGCACTTATTAAAAAACAGGCATTGCTGGAACATGGATTTTTCTCGCATGAGTACAAAGCGTGCTGTGATTGGGATCTGTTTTTCCGCATATTCAAAACATACTCATGCTATTATATAGCAGAACCTCTCAATTTTTTCCGTCAGCATAACAAAACAATCCGCAGCACGCTAAAAGGGCGTATTGAGTATGAGGAATTTTTCAGGCTTTTACTTACAAAATTGAGAGAGATAAAAATGTCCGGCCTGCAACGTGCCTATTTCAGAACGGCTATAATGAAATTATGGATGGTTTATCTGTTAAGTCCCGGGCAGAAAGGGTACAAAAATTTCGAATACCATTTGAGCGTAGTAAGAAAACATGATCCGATAGCATTGTTTTTTTTTGTACCAGGATTTGTTGCGAGGTTAGCTGATCTATTTGTCAAGTCCCTGGTACTGATAGCATCAAAAAACAATAAATAATGAATGAGACTGATCTGATAAACACGGTATTAGGAAGGGAGGTGAGTCTTTTTAGAAAAGACTTGACTGATAACTATACAGAAATGGGAAGAAAGGCAAAAGGAAAAAATGTGCTGGTTATTGGTGGCGCAGGAACAATCGGATTCCATTTCATCAAAGCACTGATACCTTTGGAACCCGCCAGGATTATTATAATAGATACCAATGAAAACGGTCTTGCCGAGGTAATCAGAGACTTACGCAGTACCGCTGAGTACAGCCTTCCTGAATTATTGACATATCCGATTTCTTTTTCCAATAAAATATTCAAGAAAATATTCCTGCATCATGGCCCCTTCCAGATAGTTGCCAATTTTGCAGCTCATAAACATGTGCGTAGTGAGAAGGATATATTTTCTATAGAAGCATTATTAGAGAACAACCTGTTGCAGGCATTTGACCTGATGGAACTACTGCGCATTTATCCGCCGGAGCATTTTTTCTGTGTGTCTACGGATAAGGCTGCAAACCCTGTTAATATTATGGGTGCGAGTAAGAAGATGATGGAGCACCTGATAATGTCATATTCAAACAGTTTCAAAGTAACAACTGCCCGTTTCGCCAATGTGGCATTTTCGAATGGCAGTTTGCTGGAGAGTTTCAGGCGCCGTATGGATAAAAAACAACCTTTATCCTGCCCGGAAGATGTCAGGCGATTCTTTGTATCACCAGAGGAAGCAGGACAGATCTGTCTTATGGCCTGCCTGCTCGGAAACTCATCCGAAATTTTCTTCCCAAAATTGCACCCTGAAAATGACCTGATCAATATTGCAGATATTTTACAAAAGTTCTTAAGTGCCCTTGGCTACACACAGTATGTATGTGAATCAGAAGAAGATGCACGGAGTAAGAGAAATGTTCTGTCCACTGGTCAGTACCCTGTTTATTATTCTAAAGCAGATTCCAGCGGAGAGAAATTGTATGAAGAATTCTATACCGATGAAGAAAAGGTGAATTTATCAAGATTTGATATGCTTGGTGTAATCTCGACCGAGACGTCCCAGTACCAGCAAAGCGATTTTTCAGCTGTGGTCAGCGAGTTTCGTGAAGTGCTTGATGAGCCCGGGTTGCTAAAAGATGATATTGTACGTCTTCTCAACAAACATATCCCCGAGTTTAATCATATTGAAACTGGGATATCCCTTGACTCAAAAATGTAACCTGTTTTGTAATGGGCTTTTTTAACCGTAAAGAATTTGATAATATTATATACCGTGCGAAACGAAGGCCACTTCTTACGATAAAGATAATGGTAGATCTTGGCAATCTGTTCTTTTTACGTGTTTTTCAATCTGTGCCTTGGATGCGTACTGCAGACGTTCACCATGCAGGAAGAACGAGGCCTGCTTTTTTGGAGGGACTCACAAATGCAGCTGAGCCGTTTGATAAAAGAATATTGCTGCCCCCATTCACTCAAAATGACTATACTCATCTGGCTGCGATTTGTACTGAAAGAACAGATGGAGCTGGTGATATTGAAGAATATTATTTCAAACATAGATGGTCTCAATGTATTGTTGCAATATGGTCGGATAAACAGGTTGCTATATCTGCGTTGAACGAGATCAGTGAATGGATAGATATATACAAGGACCATCAGAAACCAGAATGGGAGCCATATTCCAGTTCTGAACGCGTAGCCAACCTTGCCGTTTTACTGGCTGCAAGACCTGAACTCATGGAAAATGCAGACCAGGCTAAACTTGTTTCTTTTTTCCGCAATAGTTTATATTGGATCGATGCGCATCTTGAGTATTATCCTGGCCAGAGAACCAATAATCATATCCTGAATAATGCCCGTGCAATTGTGATAGCCGGGTCAATTCTCGGTCATATTGATTCTGTTGAGAAAGGGATCAGGTTGTTTGCAGAAATGGCAAAACAAATGATATCCACTAATGGCTTTCTTCGAGAGCGTTCAACGCATTACCAGGTGGTGATAGCGAATTGGTTAATGGATACAATATGGTTCGCAAAAGCCTGTATAGAAAGATCGGCAATAATTTATGAGTACCTGCATCAACTAGAGGTGATAGCTATTAATGTAAGCAAGGCTACGGAAAAAATTGTGGCAGGGACATTGGGCCTGCGTTCCAACATCGGAGATATTTCTCCGGATATATGCCCAGCGGTTTCTCTAAATAGGTTGCGGTTCTTGCATAACTATCGCAGTGATACTGTGTTGAATCATGGAGTTGATATATCGGACGGCTGGTTTTTTGTCTGTGCTAACAGCCAGTCTATTACCGGCAATATTCCTTACCCCGAGTATCCTTTGAAATATCCAACGCATGGCCACAACGATCTTGGTAGTTTTATCTGGGCAATAGAAGATCGTATCATTTTGTCTGATGCCGGCCGGTTCAGGTATACCAAAGATCCTGTGTCACAACAACAGATTGTAGGGCAGGGACACAACTGCCTGCTGGTTGATGGTTTCTCACCTGTAGCTGAACCTTTGAATGTAAATGGTGGGTGGAATCCGGGCTATTACTCATCTGCGGTTATTAAAGTTTCACAGATCGGAGAAAATACAATCGTATTGAAGCATACCGGCTTTGAAAGGATACCGAATATAACTGACCATACACGTATAATAACCCTTGGAGACAATACAATGGTAGTTCAGGACATTATTTCAGGATCTTCGCACCATGATATTGAGCTACGCTGGCATTTTCACCCTTCAGCGAAGGTGGAAACAGAAAATGGGAAATTGGTCATACAGGTCGCAGATAAGAGAATAGTCTGCATCTCTTCCCTCCAGGATGAAAGCGGGTCAGTGAGACTAAGCGGGTATTCCGACTCACAGCAATACGGTACAGCAATTCCGGCTGTATGTGTTCAGTATTCAAATCATGTGATCTTACCTATTACTATCAAAACAACTTTTAGCTTCTAATTATGTGTGGTATTGCCGGTATAATAAAGTTTGATAACAGAAAGGTTTCTTCCAATGAAATCTCCCATTGCTGTAACAGGCAGGTGCATAGGGGGAAAGATGCAGCAGGTATCTGGCTTCGTGAGTTAGATGATAGATGCAGCTACCAAGGCATTTCGTTGGGACACAGGCGGCTTTCCATCATAGATCTTTCTTCCACTTCCTCACAACCGATGGCCTATAAGGAAAGATATTGGATCACTTATAATGGTGAGTTGTTTAACTACCTGCAGGTCAGAAAAACCTTGATATCCTTGGGTCATGAGTTTCGCACAAACAGCGATACGGAAGTTATACTCGCAGCCTATGCGCAATGGAAAGAGGAATGCCTGAGTAAGTTTGATGGAATGTTTGCGTTTGCAATTTGGGACAACATGGAGAAAAAATTGTTTTGTGCAAGAGACCCGCTGGGTATTAAACCCTTCTATTACAAAGCAGATGTGGAACAACTAAGTTTTGCATCAGAGTCACAGGCGCTCTCATGGGGTAATGGAATAACTATGAACAGGGAATCACTGATTGCGTACTTGTTTGCAAACTATGTTCCTAATAATATGTCAATTTATGAAGGCGTACAAAAACTGCAACCTGCTCATTATATGATCATCGATACCTCTGGTCACATAACCATGAGGTCTTATTGGACACCACCGGCGAACAGTAGCAGAAAACGTACAAGGCCGGAAGAAGCTTCAGAAAATCTGTTGCATGTACTGGATAAGAGCGTAGAGTCACAGCTTGTGGGAGATGTTAAAGTTGGTGCGTTTCTTTCCGGAGGATTCGACAGCAGTATGATAGTAGCCAGTGCTGCAAAACATTATGAAGGAATGCATACGTACAGCGCGGGCTATGATGATGGACTGCAGCAAAGTGAGCTGCCCGTGGCAGCCTCTCTTGCGCAAAGATATCATACAAGGCATACCGAACGGATTATCAGGTCGGATGAAATTATTGGATACCTCGATAAGGCGCTTGGTGGAATGAGCGAACCTGTTGCAGACAGTGCAATTGTTCCTACTTATTGTTTATCAGAAATGGCCGCCGCCGATTCCGTAAAGGTGCTGTTAAGCGGTACCGGTGGCGACGAGGTATTGGGCGGTTATTCACGTTATATCGGTTATAACCGAGCAAGGAATCTTTGGTTGAAGACACCGTTCGCTGCCCGTAGGCTATTGAGTGGAGTGATCCGGAATAATGCACCTTTTAAAGCGCGTTTACAGGATCCCGGAATTGATATGATGCTACTTTCAGGTGGGTCACCGATGTTGGCAAATTCTTATTTCTCCAAAAACACCGATTTTTACCGCTATATAACAAGTGATATTATTGGCAGGTTTCCTAAGATCGATCCGGACCAACCTTTGTTTTACCGCCATATCAATTTTGACCTCAGAGTATACTTGCCGGATCTTTTATTGTATACACTTGACCAATTGACGATGGCTAATACAATCGAAGGACGTGTGCCACTGCTGGATACAAATCTGATTAAAGAGAGTTATCAATATGCTCCGGACATGCACGTTTCGTCGGATCAGACACGGCTATTAATGCGGCTCATGGCGAAAGGCAGAGTGGATGATCGCACCCTTAATGGCAAAAAACAGGGGTTTTCAGGACCTGTGCGTCATTGGATTGCACAGAACCACGATACATTCAGGGAACGTATAATGGCCATACGGGACATCGATATGTTGAAGCGTATCAACACAGATGTTTATTTTTCTGAAAAATCAATGTCGGATAGTATGCTTGTATCAGAGATGTTCATTTTATTTTGTTTCTCCACATGGTATTATTCTCATATTAAGTAGCTATGGAACTTGTAACCGTTATTGTTCCTACCAAGAACCGACTGGCTGTGCTGAAAAGAGCGATCGAGTCTGTTAAAAAGCAAACCTGGGCGAACATTGAAATAATTATTATTGACGAAGCCTCCACTGATGGTACGAAAGATTATCTGTCCGCATTGCAACAGACTGATCCCTGTGTAAAGGTTATTTTTAACACACATAGCATTGGAGCAGCTCAGGCAAGGAACCTGGGTATTGATCTTGCGCAAGGTGAGTTTATCGCATTTATCGATGATGACGATGAATGGGTGCCCGAAAAAACAAAAAAACAAATAGATTTCCTGAATCTGAATAAGGAATATGTTGCTATTACCAGCGACTTCCTGATTGTTCATGACAAAGGTAAACTGGGTACGAAAACAAAACATATCCCTCTTGCGATTGATAATCAGGAGTTGTTGTGCTATAATTTTCTCGGCGGTGCGTCAATGTGTCTGGCCAGGACATCAGCTTTAAAACAAATTGAAGGTTTCAATCCGTTACTGCCTTCATGCCAGGATTGGGATTTGTGGTTAAAGCTGTTCCTGATTGGTAAGATTGGGGTCTTAAATGAACCTTTGGTCAGGTATTACAGCCATAATGAGGATCGTATCAGTTCAAAACTGATCAACGTATATGACGGCCGGAAATCAATTTTCTTTCTATACCGCAGCCTGATGACGGAACATACCGTAAAACGCAATATCAGTGGGATATTCTTTATAAAAATACTGATGAGAAAAGACGGGTTTTTGAAAAAAATGAGTAGGTTACGTCCTGTTTTTAAATACACCTCTTTCAGGCTTTTTTTATCCTACACAAGGTTATTGTTCCTGTCGCCATGAAAATAGCGGATATTGGTTCAGCATGACCACTGCCAAACTGTAAACGGGTGGAACATAGTTGACATAAAAGGAATTTCTCAGATATTAATGCAGATAGCTACTTTTTCTTTAAGGAACTTGAAAATTGTGAATGTATTGTCATTGATGGCAATGATTGCTACATTCTTTTCTTCCTTTCTCGGCACAACTTTGCTTGGGTTTTTTTTTGCTGTGTGTGTAATAGTGCTGCAAGCCAATAAGATCAAACTTACTGCAATGCAGTTTTGGGGTTTTTTACTTCTGGGGCTTTATATGTTTCTGTTGTATTTTCTGTCGAACGACTATGTGGTTGTTCTCAAGAATTTCAGGTTCTGGTTAGGGGTTGTGTTTTATCTCATATATTTGAAAGTATATCCCGAACACAGGGTGCTTTCGAAGACTTTTTTCAGGATAGTTTGCTTCTCTATTCTTTTGGAAACCTTCCTGATCAATACAATTATCCCTGCGCCAATATTTTATTCAGGACATCCTCATGCAGTTAAATTTCTCTTTTATTACCGGCCGCTCTCATTCGGGGGCAATGCTTCCATGTCATCAGCTGCGCTGGTTTGCCTGTATATGATGATTGAAATGTATGGGGGTGTTCGTTTTGGTATAAAAGATAAATTACTACTGTTTTTGATCACATTCCTTTTTTTCTCTGGGAGTGGCCTTATGTGTTACCTGCTAATGATTCTGCTAAAGAATGTTTTCGGAAGGAAGCTGAAGACAAAAAAAGGGATGTATACCATCCTCTTCTCTTTGGTCTTTCTTTTGATCCTGCTGATTATAATGATGAATCTTGATTACGAATTGTTTCCTAAGTTCAGCCTGGATTATTATTGGTTTCTGCTGGACTTCAAGATTGAACAATATAATGAAGTGGTGAATTTTAGTGATGCGGTAAAAGTTTTTTTTGGCGCCCAGATTACGGATCTTCTGGAGAATACTACGGGGGATTTCGGTTGGCTTGGGTTCGTATCGGCGATGGGATTATTAGGGTTGTTTATCTATTTTTTTATTCTTTTCTCTTTTTACAGAAAAAATATATTTCGGAACAGTGTTTATCTTATTCTGTTCATTGCAACTTTCCATTATCCTGCCGGAATGTCTGGGGCAGGACAGTTTATTACAGCATTTATCTGCGTAAGTAAAAGAAAAAGACTTGAAGAAGGAATATAGTATTTCAATTCTCATGGGCATATACAACTGTGCCCCTACATTACGGGAAAGCGTTGAATCGATAGTGAATCAGACCTATAGTGATTGGGAACTTATTATGTGTGACGATTGCTCTACAGACGATACACTTGCCCTGGCGATGGAACTGAAGAATAAGTATCCCGAACAGATACAGATTTTGCAAAACGATAGCAACAAAGGACTTAATTATACGTTGAATAAATGCTTTTCTGCAGCAAGGGGCAAGTATCTGGCCAGACAGGACGGTGATGATATCTCTCTCCCGCAAAGATTGGAAAAGCAGATTGATTTTATCAAACGTTATACCGAGTACAGTATCGTCAGTTCTGCGATGGTTCATTTTGATGAGAATGGAGATTGGGGAGTCAGCAAACTGAAGGAATACCCTGACAAATACGATTTTATCCGGGGAACACCCTTTTGTCATGCGGCAAGCCTATTCACCAGGGAAGCATTTGAAGCAGTGAAGGGATATTCCGTTTCTGATCGGCTATTGCGGGTGGAGGACTATGATCTTTGGTCGAAAATGTATGCGCTGGGCCTCAAGGGTGCCAATTTAATGGCGCCATTGTATAAAATGCGAGATGACCGTGACGCATACAGCAGGAGAAAATTCAGGTTCCGTATTAACGAATCTTATGCAATGGTTTTGACTATCAAGCGGCTAACCTTGCCTTTTTACATGATTATCTTTGCTGCCAGACCGTTAATAGTCGGGTTACTCCCGGCGTTTATCTATGACAGGTTACATAAAATGCGGTTACAGAAAAGAATGAGCAACTAAAATAGTAAACTTTGGATAGGATGGCTACTAGTATACAGATGCATGTGATCAATATCCGCGCAACCGTCAGATCAGCATTGAAACAGCTGAACTCACTATCGGAAACGAACTCCCGAACCCTATTTGTTGTTAACGATAGTAATAAACTCGTTGGGGCAATAACAGACGGAGATATCAGACGCGGCTTTCTAAATGACCTGAATCTTACCGATACGTTGGAAAACTGTATGAGCAAGGATTTTAAATTTTTGCTTGATTCGGAAGATAAGTTTGAAAAGATCAAGACTTTCAGGCAAATGGACATAGGAATGGTCCCTATTCTCGATGCGGACGGAAGTATACTCGAAATCGCTGATCTGTCCAAGCTGACTAATATTCTTCCTATCACTGCATTAATAATGGCTGGGGGGAGGGGTGAAAGACTAAGGCCTTTGACGCTGAATACACCCAAACCAATGTTGAGGATTGATAACAAGCCTATTCTCCAGCACAATATTGAACGACTTAAGAAATTCGGTATCAAGAACATCCTCATCAGTGTTAATTATTTAAGTGAAAAGATTATAGAATATTTCGGCGACGGAAATGCATTTGATGTCTCTATCAGGTACGTCAAAGAAGGTGCACCTTTGGGTACATTGGGCGCATTGGCGCTGATCCCTGATATTGAACACGAACATATTTTGGTTATTAATTCAGATATTCTTACGGATATCGATTACCAGAGTTTTTTTGAGTGTTATCTGGCACACCAGTCGAATATGTGTGTTGCAAGTATTCCCTATCATGTACAGGTGCCGTATGCTGTACTGGAAGTTGCAGGACAGCGAATCGTATCATTTGTGGAAAAACCCAATTTCAACTATTATAGCAACGGTGGTATGTATATTCTTCACAAGCCTCTAAAAGATGGAATACCAGTTAACCAGCACTTCAATACAACCGACCTGATGGATAACCTTATCCGTAACGGAGGAGTACTTACACATTATCCGCATTTGGGGTACTGGCTGGACATAGGTCAACACAGTGATTATTTAAAAGCACAGGAAGATATAAAAAGAATACATTTGTGAAAGTTCTATTTCTGATATTGGCTCGCGGCGGAAGTAAAGGACTGCCTGGCAAAAATTGTATGCCGCTATTAAACAAACCACTAATTGCTCATACGATAGAATGCGCTTTGCAGAGTAAGTATTGCGAGGAAGTGTTTGTATCCACAGATGATGATAAAATCGCGGAGATAGCGCGTTCTTTTGGTGCAAAAGTGCCGTTCAGGCGGCCGGCTGAACTTGCATCGGATACGGCAAAGAGTTCGGATGCAGTATTGCATGCATTTGAATACCTTGAGAATCACGGTAAAGTTTATGATTTGCTAGTGCTGCTTGAGCCTACATCCCCACTAAGAGATGTGCATGACATAGATGAGGCGATTGCGATACTTGATAAAACTCCGGGTGCATCTTTTTGTGTTAGTGTGACTAAAGCAGAGTCCGCACATCCATCCTTTCTGTTTACCAAGGACAGGCAGCATTTTGTGAATGCATACCTGACACAGGATAATGTGATCAGACGTCAGGATCTCTCGGAAGTATTTTATCCAGAAGGCAGCTTTTACATCGCAAAAGTGCTTTCGTATAAAAGCGAAAAAACATTTTATAAAGATGATCTTACGATCGGGTATGAGTTGCCTAAATGGCAGTCGTTTGAGATCGATACACTTGAAGATTTTTTTATTGTTGAAGCGATTATGACTGCTAAAAATAATGGTAAGTTTAATTTAACAAGATAAAATATACAAAATGCGAAAATGTGGCAACTGTCTCTTACCGGAAACATATGAGACACTGGTAATTGACGACGACGGGAAGTCGTGCAATATGTGCAAGACATCACAGTTTAAACAGCAGAATGTTGACTGGGAAAAAAGAAAGGTGATGCTTGATTCGGTTATTGAGAAATACCGTGGAAAGTATGATTACGATTGTATTGTTCCGTTCAGCGGTGGGAAGGATAGCACGTTCACATTGTATTACCTGATAAAGGAGTATAAGTTAAAGCCTTTGGTTGTAAGGTTTAATCACGGATTCATGCGCTCCAATCACGAACGGAATGTTGAAAAAGTTTTGAAGAAATTGGGAGCCGATTTTATCAATTTCACGCCTAACTGGCAGATTGTTAAAAAGTTGATGTGGGAGTCTTTTTCCCGTAAAACAGATTTTTGCTGGCATTGCCACACCGGTATTTATTCCTACCCGTTACAAATAGCACTGAAGTTCAATGTGCCATTGATTCTATGGGGTGAGCCGTTGGCGGAGATGTCTGCCTACTACACTTATGAAGACAACATTATCGAGTGGGAAGATGAAGAAAAATTCAACATGGTACGAAACCTTGGTATCACAGCTGATGACATGTGGGGCATGATACATAGTGAATCAGATCCTGTGGATAAGAGAGATCTCATGCCATATACCTATCCGAAACTGGAAGATTTGAAGAAGATGGATTATTATTCGGTATGCCTCGGAAGTTTTATTCCCTGGGATTACAAGGCGAATACAAAATTGATTATGGAAGAACTGGGATGGACAGGCGATGAATTAGAGGGTGTGCCTGAAAATATCAATAAGGAATTCGCGAAGATCGAATGTTGGATGCAGGCTACACGTGATTATATTAAGTATTTGAAAAGAGGGTATAGTCGTGTTACCCAGCTGACGAACTTCGAGATTAGAAATGGAAGGATGAGTACTGAAGAAGCCCAGAAATGGATCGATGAATATGAAGGAAGAAAGCCGCAGTCATTACAGATATTTCTGGATTATATGGGGATTACTGAAGATGAATTCAATTCAATGGTAGCTAAGTTTGTTGTTCCGCCGTTTGAACCGGATTTCAATAATATCCCGTTAGGTGAGAAACCACATGATATCGACGAATGGTATAAAGAGAAAAACAAAAGATGATAGGAATACTCGACTACGGAATGGGTAATCTTTCGTCTGTAAGGAATGCATTCAGCTTTCTTCAGATCGAGAATGTAATTCTCTCATCTCCTGACCAGATAGCAGGAGTTTCACATATGATCATTCCTGGTGTAGGTGCGTTTGGTGCTGCTATGGAGAACATAGCCAGGGCTGGCTTTATAGACCCCATTGTGACTTTCGCAGACAGCGGTAAGCCACTACTGGGGATTTGCTTGGGTATGCAATTGCTCGCTACTGAAGGAACTGAGCCCGATATTTGCAGAGGACTAGACCTGATCAAAGGAAGGGTAGAACTGCTGAAAAGCAAAAACTTAAGTCTTCCACATATGGGCTGGAACGGTATAAACCTGAAGTCGGAGCATCCGATTCTCGAGGATGTTAAGATGAGCGCAGATTTCTATTTTGTTCATTCGTTTGTTTTTATGCCAGCTTACAAATCCAATATAGTGACTACAACAGAGTATGGCACTGATTTCACATCTATTATAACTAATGAAAGGAGAAACGTGATAGGCATTCAGTTCCATCCGGAGAAAAGCCAAAAACAGGGATTGAAAATACTTGATAACTTTTCAAAAATGTCCAATGCTTAAACAACGGTTAATCCCAACCCTGTTACTGAGAAACGGACGTATGGTAAAAGGAAAACAATTTACTGATTACCGCGACACAGGGGATCCTGTCTATGCTTCACGAGTGTATAATGCTCAATATGTGGATGAACTGGCTTTTCTCGATATAGATGCTACAAACGAGAACAGATCCACAAACAGGGATGTTATTGCAAGGGTGTCCAAAGAGTGCTTTATGCCCCTTTCTATCGGAGGGGGAATCAGAACGATAGAGGATATCCGGGAGCTGCTGCTAATCGGTGCTGATAAGGTTATTATTAATTCTGCAGCGTACCAAGATCATAAGTTGATAAGAGACGGTGCTGAGAAATTTGGCAGCCAATGCATCATTGTGGGTATAGATGTTCGGAAAGTAAACGGAGAATACAAGCTGTATAGGAATTCGGGGAGAGAGGAGATGAATATATCATTGGTAGAGCATATGAATAACATGGAAAAATCTGGGGCAGGTGAGCTTTTTATCAATAATATAGACAGGGATGGAGAAATGAACGGATATGATCTGGAACTATTGAGTCTGGTAAACAAAAATACCAACCTCCCCATAATCGGATGCGGAGGGGCAGGTAATTTCAAGCATCTGGCAGACGCATATAAGACAACACAGGTTAGCGCATTGGCTATGGCCAGCATTTTTCATTTTGGTGATAATAATCCCATCAGAGCAAGAGCCTATTTGAAAAATAACGGTGTCAAAATCAAGGAGATTTAGTTATATGAAAGGATTCGTTACCAGTATCGGAAGGGAAGATATTGCCGAATATCTTTCAAAACAGCTCAATTTTTTTTATCCTGATTCAGTTGTGGTCCGGAAAACAGATATACAGTCTGCGCTATCGATCGCAATGGATCGTATTGAAACTTGCTTCGAAAAGATTGAATTGCCTTATTATAGACAAGGTCCCATGTCTTATTTTAATCATCTTAACGGTGATCATTATTCCATGTTCCTGTACATTATTTCGAATGAACTCTATAAAAACCAACAGATAAATATTGCTACAAAAGTATTTCTTCTAAACAAAGCACTGTTTGGAGTGGATGCGTTCTACAGTATATCTCTGCCTAATTATTTTCTTTTTGTTCATCCGTTGGGAACTGTTCTTGGCAAAGCAAGCTATAGCGATTATTTTGTGGTATACCAGCGTGTAACCATAGGTGCAAATGAAGCGGCAGAATATCCGATTTTTTCAGAACGTACTGTTCTGTACTCCAATTCGTCAGTAATAGGTAATTGTCATATAGGAACAGACTTCGTACTTGGGGCAAACAGTTCGCTGATTAATACCAAAGTGCCTCACAACAGCGTGGTTGTTGGCAATTATCCGGCACATGTTATTTTGAATAACAAAAAAAAACTAATAAACAATTTTTTCAGCTGTGGAAACAAATGATAACTTAAAGAAAAGACTGCACAAAGCTATACCTGGTGGCGCACACACCTATTCACGAGGTGATGACCAATTCCCTTTAAACGCACCCGCGATCCTCTCCCATGGGAAAGGAGCTTACGTATGGGGGATCGACGGAACACGTTATCTGGACTATGGTATGGGATTGCGTTCAGTTAACCTGGGATATGGAAATGAGGAGGTCTGTAATGCTGTATATGAGGAATCGATGAAAGGGAATAACCTTACACGCCCCTCTCTTACAGAACTGAAGGCAGCTGAACTGATGATTGATACGGTTACTGCAATAGACATGGTAAAATTTGCCAAACATGGCTCAACAGTAACTACTGCCGCAGTCAAACTGGCAAGGGCCTATACCGGGCGTAAATACATAGCGGTGCCCCAGGAGCAACCTTTTTTTTCTTTCGATGACTGGTTTATCGGATCTACTGTCATCAGAAGAGGTACGATAGAGGAGTCTGCTTCCTATACATTGAAATTTGCATTTAATGACATCGAATCGCTCAATAAGCTATTTGAAGAATATCCTGGTCAGATAGCTGGTGTAATGATAGAAGCTGCTACCAATATCCTTCCGATTGGTTCATTCCTGTCACAGGTACAATCGTTATGTAAAAAAGAGGGGGCGCTGTTTATTGTTGATGAAATGATCACAGGTTTTAGATGGCATTTTAACGGGGCCCAGAAATATTATGACATCGACCCTGATCTCACAACATTCGGAAAGGCGATGGCAAACGGGTTTGCGGTAGCGGCGCTTGGTGGGAAAAAAGAGATCATGGAACTGGGTTCAATCCTCACCGAAGGCGCGGAGCGGGTTTTTCTAACCTCCACCACACATGGAGCAGAAATGAGCGCTTTAGGTGCTTTTATTAAAACAGCTGAGGTATTGAAACGTGACAATGTTATAGATCATTTTTGGAGTTATGGTGAGAAGCTGATGAGAGGATTTAATGATCTGGCGGAAAAGAAAGGTATCAGGGATTTCATATACATGGAAGGAGCATATTGCTCGCCAAATTATGTTACCAAAGACAAGACTGGTACTGTATCACTTTCTCTTCGTACAATATTTGCAGAACAGTTGCTCGACAGGCATGTGATGATGCCGTATATAGCACTTTCTGCATCTCATGGCAGCGAAGAGTTGTCGATGACCCTCGAGGCAGTGGACAAGGCAATGGATACCTATGGCAAAGCACTGGACGGGGATGTATCGGCTTACCTACGTTCACCCGTTATTAAGCCTGTATTCCGAAAATACAATTAATGAACAGACTGAAAGACAAAGTCATTATCGTTACAGGAGGTAACGGTTTGATCGGCCAGCACATCGTGCAACGATTATTGGAAGAATCTGCCACCTGCTATTGTGTAGATATAGCAGAACCAACGCAAAAGTTGCCTTATTTTATACAGGCAGATATAACTGATCCTTCATCAGTAGATAAACTGGTGGAAACAGTATTGGAAAGGCACCAGCGGATTGATGGTTGGGTAAATAATGCCTATCCAAGAACCAAAGACTGGGGTGTTCCGTTTGAAGATATTCCGCTGGATTCATGGAAAATAAATGTAGATATGCAGTTGAATATGCTGTTTTACTGTTCGCAGAAAGTTCTTGAGGTGATGAAAAATGCACAGTGTGGAAGCCTGGTAAATGTTGCCTCTATTTACGGAGTGGTTGGTAATGATTTCACCGTTTATGAAAATACCGGGGGTATGACATCCCCAGCTGCATATTCCGCAATTAAGGGGGGCGTAATTAATTTTACTCGTTATCTGGCATCATATTATGGAAAATACAACGTTCGTGTGAATACGGTTTCGCCCGGAGGAGTATTTGATTACCAGAATGAAACATTTGTAAAACAATTTGAGTCCAGGGTACCATTGCGGCGCATGGCTAAACCACAGGAGATAGCACCGGGTGTAGCTTTTCTTCTCTCGGATGATGCCAGTTATATTTCCGGTCATAACCTTATGATAGATGGTGGCTGGACAGCAATTTAAAGCAGTTAAATAATGAATAAGAGAATTATTGCACGTTTGGATATCAAAGGTGATAACCTGGTAAAAGGCATCCATCTTGAAGGATTGCGTGTTTTGGGGAAACCGGAAGATTATGCGCGCTACTATTATGAGAGCGGTGCTGACGAATTGATGTTTATGGACGTTGTAGCCAGTTTGTACAATCGTAACAGTTTGCAGGATATTATTTCACGTGTGGCACGGGAAATATTCATTCCGTTGACCGTAGGAGGAGGACTACGTAACATTGATGATATCAGAATGGCTTTGCGTTCGGGTGCAGATAAAGTATCATTGAATACGGCTGCAGTTGCCAATAAACATTTTGTTTCTGAGGCCTCCCGAATTTTTGGTTCATCAAATATAGTGGCATGCATTGAGGCGATTAAACAGCCTGACGGATCTTATCTGGCTTATACGGACAATGCAAGAGAACATACGGGACTCGAAGTAGTAAAATGGGCCAGGGAATTGCAAGAACTCGGAGCAGGTGAGATCATGATCACATCTGTTGATAATGAGGGAACTGGCCAGGGTTACGACCTTGAATTGATCAAGCAGGTATCGGCTGCTGTTTCTATACCTGTTATTGCTCACGGCGGGGCTGGTAAATTGGAACACCTTAAAGATTTGTTCAACGATACAAACGTAGATGCCGTGGCGGTTGCTTCCATGCTCCATTATAACCGTTCGCAGATGGATATAAACCCGTCGGCTTTTAACAAGGAAGGTAATATAGCGTTCCTTATGAGTGGTACGGGCTTTTCAAAATTCGATACAACCAGTATTCCGGCTATGAAAGAGTATTTGTCCTCAGAAGGCATTCATTGTAGAATTTAATTTGAAGTATGAATAAAAAAGTAGTCATTCTCGATTATGAAATGGGTAATTTGTTTAGTGTAAAAAACGCTTTTCTATCCTTTGGTGTGGAAACAACGATTTCCTCTGATAAAGCAGTCATTGCTGCTGCTGATGCAGTAATATTACCTGGCGTTGGTG
This sequence comes from Sediminibacterium sp. FW305-C-269, assembly GCF_058231045.1. NCBI lineage: Bacteria > Pseudomonadati > Bacteroidota > Chitinophagia > Chitinophagales > Chitinophagaceae > Sediminibacterium > Sediminibacterium sp. FW305-C-269. The sequence continues at coordinate 46,127 of NZ_JBIQXQ010000004.1, forward strand.
CATTTGGCCAAGCGATGGATAATCTTAGACGCCTGGATCTCGTGGAAACTTTCAGTAATTTCTGTAAATCCGGCAAACCTGTTCTGGGAATATGCCTTGGCTTGCAGCTGCTGTTTGATGAGAGCGAGGAATTTGGGAATAGCAAAGGACTTGGGTTGGTACCCGGCATAGTCAAAAAGTTTGATCAAGGATCTGGTATGGATTTAAAAGTGCCGCATATTGGCTGGAATGAAATTTCGAGAGTAAACCGAACTAATACAGACATGCTGCAGGGTATCGATAAAGATACCATGTATTTTGTACATTCCTATTATGTTAAGCCAGAATCTGCTGATGCTGTTCTTACAATCACAAATTACGACGGATTCATATTTTGCTCCAGTATCCAAATCAACAATATATTTGCATGCCAATTTCACCCGGAAAAAAGCGGGAAGAAAGGATTAAACATTTTCATGGACTGGTATAACAAATTTGTAAAATAGTAGCAAAGGCATATTAATTAACGGGAAATAAATCTCAATAAACCTATTAACTAATTGATTATGAAAACTTTATATGGTCTCCCGGAAGAAGTGGTTTTTTGTAAAAAATGTTTATATTCTAACCAACGCCCTTCTTCGGAAATCGAATTCAAGCACACCTCAGAAACCAAAAAGAAAACAATGGTTTTTGATGAGCATGGCGTTTGTGATGCCTGTAGATTTGCAGAAGTAAAGGATAGTATAGACTGGGTAGAACGGGAAAAGCAATTAATAGACTTATGTAATAAACACAGGAAAAACGATGGTAGCTACGACTGTATAGTTCCCGGTAGTGGCGGCAAGGACAGTGTATATGCTGCGCATGTTTTGAAATATAAATATGGAATGCATCCGCTGACGGTAACCTGGCCCCCGATCATGTATACTGATTATGGATACAGAAATTTCAGGAACTGGATAGAGATCGGCGGATTTGATAATATATCGTTCAACCAGAACGGGAGAGTGATGAAGACCTTAACCAGGTTATCCATCGAAAACTTATTTCACCCATTCCAGACATTTATATTAGGTCAAAAGAACCTGGCACCTAAAATCGCGCTCAAATATAAAATTCCCCTGATTTTTTATGGTGAACATGAATCTGAGTTTGGAAACCCGATTGCAGAAACCCAATCATCCCTCCGCGATGCCTCCTATCATACTTATAAAAACCTTGATGACCTGTTTTTAGGTGGTGTTTCTGTAAGGGAACTTCAGGATAACTATAATATCTCTCTTAATGAATTAATGACATTCCTTCCCCCTACAGAAAAGGAATTCGAAAATTCGAACGTAGAAGTAACTTATCTGGGCTATTATCTGAAATGGCTACCGCAGGAATCTTACTATTATGCTGTAGAGCACTCAGGTTTTAAAGCCAGACCATTCAGGACAGAAGGAACGTATAGTAAATACCTTAGTCTTGATGATAAGATTGATGACATTAACTATTACACCTACTTTATAAAGTTTGGCTTCGGGAGATGTACAGAAGATGCATCTCAAGAAATAAGAAATAAACACCTGACCCGTGACGAAGGGAAAGCCCTTGTTAAGAAATTTGAAGGAGAGTTTCCAGAACGTTATTTCCTGGATGTTATGAATTATATCGGTATGGATCCAGATTACTTCCGTTATGAATTGACTGACAAATTCAGATCTCCCCATCTTTGGGCTAAAGTAAACGGAGAGTGGAAATTAAGACATACTGTAAACAATGATGGAGTAGATGATGTTAATTTATGAATTACAAAGTAGCAGAAATTAATTAAAGGTTACATGTATAGACCTTTTTTTAAACGAGCTTCAGATCTGATAATATCAATAGTCTTGCTCGTATGTTTAATGCCATTACTCGGTTTAATCACTATTTTACTACTGCTCTCAACATACCGTAATCCTTTTTTTGTGCAAAAGCGACCGGGAAAGAATGGCAGAATTTTTCGTATCATCAAGTTTAAGACAATGAATGATCTGAAGGATTCCAATGGTGAGTTTCTACCTGACGACTTACGTCTGACAAAAGTGGGTCTATTTATACGACGTACATCGTTGGATGAGTTGCCACAACTGCTGAACGTTGTATGTGGACATATGAGCCTGATTGGTCCGCGGCCGCTGCTGATAGAATATCTTCCTTTATATGATGCGAATCAAAAGCGAAGACATGAAGTAAGACCTGGCATTACAGGCTGGGCTCAGGTAAATGGACGGAACGCGATATCCTGGGAGCAAAAACTGGCCTTGGATGTATGGTATGTTGATCATCTAAGCCTTTTGCTCGATCTGAAAATTATTATTATGACCTTTTATAAAGTGATTAAAAGGGAAGGTATCAATGCGAAGGGCTCTCTTACTATAGACAAATTTAAAGGTAATTCGTTATGATATTATATGGAGCAGGAGGGCATGGTAAAGTGATTGCAGACATCATTCGTCAGTCTCATGGAGAAGAAGTATTGTTCGTTGATCAGGATCCGTCTGCGCAGGTCGAGGGGTATCGTGTGATTGATTCGTTGTCTGCAGATCGGCTTTCAGAACCGGTAATCATTGCAATAGGGAATAATTTAACGCGCAAAAAAGTAGTGTCAACCCTTAATGCCCGTTATGCTAAGGCTATTCACCCGGCATCATGTATCTCTTTGACAAAAGTGGAAATTGGTGACGGTACGGTCGTTATGGCCGGTGCGATAGTGAATCCATTTACCTCAATTGGGCTTCATTGTATTATAAACACAAACAGCTCAATTGATCACGATTGTATTATCGGTGATTTTGCCCATATATCTCCCGGTGTAACGCTTTGCGGCGGGGTGTCAGTAGGTGAGGGCTCTCAAATTGGTGCCGGTGCTGTAGTTATACCCGGTGTCAAAATCGGGAATTGGGTTGTGATCGGTGCGGGCAGCACCGTAATTGAGAATATTCCAGACTATGCTGTCGCCGTAGGCAGTCCAGCTAAGATTATCAAATTCAATTATCAGGCATGATGAATAATAAAAAGATATGGTTATCCTCTCCGCATATGGGTTCCACTGAATTGTTGAATATCCAGGAGGCGTTCAATACTAACTGGATATCCCCTATGGGGCCTCATGTAGACGGTTTTGAATTGGATTTAGTGGAATTTACAGGAGTTCCGTATGCAGCAGCACTTTCTTCGGGAACTGCAGCTTTGCATCTGGCATTGATTATATTGGGAATTACCACAGGTGATGAAGTGCTTTGTCAAAGTTTGACATTTTCTGCATCTGCTAATCCTATCGTTTATGTTGGTTCAAAACCTGTTTTTGTTGATTCAGAAAAGGAAAGCTGGAATATGTGTCCTGAATCACTTGAAAAAGCAATTGTAGAAAGGCTGAAAGTTGGGTCAAAGCCGAAAGCCATTATTGTGGTTCATCTATATGGCATGCCTGCAAACATGAGCGATATTATGTCAGTAGCTGCAAAATATGAAATCCCTGTGATTGAAGATGCAGCAGAAGCATTGGGGTCTACTTATAATGGAAAGGCCTGTGGTTCTTTCGGTACTATGAGCGTATTGTCTTTTAATGGTAATAAAATCATTACTACATCCGGCGGTGGTGCCCTACTGTCGGATAATGACGGCCATATCAAAAAAGCTAGGTTCCTGGCTACTCAAGCACGTGATGAGGCACCACACTACCAGCATTCACAAATAGGGTATAATTACAGAATGAGTAATATATGCGCTGGTATTGGCCGTGGACAAATGGAAGTACTACATCAGCGTGTAGCTCAGCGGAGAAAGAATTTTGAGAGGTATAAAGACGCTTTCAATACTATAAAAGGGATATCTTTTCAAACGGAAAATGTCTTATCCAGAAGCAATAGATGGCTGAGCGCTGTTCTTGTTGACCCAAAGACTGCCGGATGTACAAGAGAAGATATCCGGTTGGCATTGGCTGCACAGAACATAGAGAGTAGGCCCTTGTGGAAACCAATGCATTTGCAACCTGTTTTTCAGCATTCACCGTATTACGGGGGCAATGTTTCGGAAGAGTTGTTCAATAATGGGCTGTGTCTTCCGAGTGGGAGCAATCTGGAAGATGAAGATTTAGAAAGGGTGGTAAATGTGATATATGGATGTTTAAGTGTATGATCTATGTCTACAGAAAAAAAAAGTATTTGTTTTGTCGTATCAAGTGCTTTAACTGCTCGCGTTTTCTTGAGGAATCATATAAATAATCTTTCAGGCACCTATAGTGTTCATCTTGTCGGAAATTTTTCAGAATCGGATAAAACAGAGCTTGACAAGCTTTTACTTGAAGACTATAAATGTATTGCTATAGTCCGTCAAATAAGCCTTTGGCACGATATTCGGTCTGTCGTAGAACTTTATCGATATTTTCGAAAGCATAAATTCGATATTGTTCATTCCGTAACACCCAAAGCAGGTTTGATTACTGCCCTCGCAGCAAAGCTGGCAAGTATCAGGTATCGGATACATATTTTTACAGGACAAGTATGGTTAACACGTAATGGGATTATGCGATCTATCTTGCGTGGTTGTGATAAACTGATCAATTGTCTCTCAACACATCTACTGGTAGACAGTGTTGGCCAGCTGAATTTTTTGATTAGTGAAAAAATTATTTCTCCCTCCAAATCAAGCGTACTAGGAAATGGATCTATTAATGGTGTGGATATTAATCGGTTTTTACCTGATTCATTAAGCAGAAGTAATGTTCGAAAAGAATTAAAGGTTGACGAAAAAAGGCTAGTTTTTTTGTTTCTTGGCAGGTTGAACCGCGATAAGGGAATTATGGACCTTGTGAAAGCTTTCAAGTGTGTGCAGAATGACTATCCTTACATTTTTTTGCTGATTGTCGGAATTGATGAGGAAGATTTACGAGGCGAAATCATTCAACAATTACCTCAACATACCTATGCGTTTATTGCAGAAACCACTCAGCCTCAGTTATATTATCAAGCTGCTGATATATTCTGTCTGCCAAGTTACAGAGAAGGTTTCGGTACGAGTGTGATAGAAGCATCTGCCTGTGGATTGCCCGTAATCTGCAGTAATATTTACGGGTTAGAAAGTACAATAATAGAAAATGAAACCGGCTTAAAGCATACTGCCGGCGATGTAATAGCATTACAAGATTGTATGATAAAAATGATAACCGACCCGCAATTTCGTATCGGAGCCGGAGAAAATGGGCGGAAGTATACGGCCCATTTTTTCCAAGATAGGATTGTCATGGATGCTTGGAAAAAATTCTATGACCAGCTGGTTGTGTAAACAAATCAGACAGCTTTAGACTTTAAATGGTAAACCAGTAGCCCTACCATTTCATGTATATAGATATTCCAAGTGGACAGTGTTTCTATATTGGGAAGTAAGTCGGTTAACTTGAATTTATTATAACTGACTATGTAATCGCATGAATACGGTACTACAGGTATTCCTTTTTCTTTGAATAGCATTAGTGACCGTCTCATATGAAATGCAGAAGTGATGAGTAGGTAAGGCGGTTTTAGATTCCGTTCTTTTAATAATTGTCCGCAGAAGATCATATTTTCATATGTGTTGCGTGCCCTGTTTTCTTTTAGCACGGCACTATCAGGAATATTTATTTCATGCAAAATTGCAGCGACATAATCAGCCTCTTTGAAAAGCGTGTCTTTCCCGATATTGCTGTTCCCGCCTGAAACCAACAGGTGATCAACATATTTTAAGTTGTATAGACGAACACCCTGTATAAATCTATCACTGAAAGAACTGAAAAAACCATTTCCATTCCTGTCATTACCTATATATCCCCCCAGAATAATCGCGCAGGAATAGTGAGTAGGTATGATTTTAGTCGTTTTTATATCCCACGATCTTCCTACAAACTGAAGTACTATGGGGCAAGAAAAGAAGTAAGAAAGGAATATAAACAGATATAGATAAACTTTTTTTTTAAGAGAATTACGATTTAATAAAGCGAAAACAAGCACTCCGATTAGCCAGACAAAAGGAGACAGAAAATAGCTTGATAATTTCGATAGTAAAAACAACATATTATATATTTTATAAAATGTATATCACAAAAAACTATTTATGATTTAAGAATAAATGTAATATATTTGGATATTCAAATAGTTTTGAGTTATTATCATTTTAGTTGTACACCTTTATTGCTGTTGGTATACTTTGTAAGAGATTTCTATAAAAATCTCAAATGTGCGAATTGGAACCATAGCTTATACTTTGATCCATTTAGATATTACACTATTGGAGCGATAGCTGTTGTATTATTTCATTAATATAATATTTGCCATTACTATTTGAGTTCACTTATTTTATTGAGATATCTGTTTTCTTTGAATTTCTTGCAATCTATACTATCTTTATTTATTGTCTTGTGTAAAGATTCAACTACAACTGTTAATTGATTTAATACAAATTGTGGATTATGTTTAAAAAAATAAACATTGTTCCCCGCTGGATTATTTTTTTGATCGATCTCAGCATATGCTGTTTTGCCTTGGTATTTGCTTACCTGATCAGGGTGAATTTGACCATTGAAGCTATTAATCTGAAGGACCTGAGTGGGAATTTGCTGATACTGGTACTGATCAATTCCATTGTCTTTATCAATTTTAGGACCTATGCCGGTATTATCCGGTATACGGGCGTGCAGGATGCTTTGCGCATCTGTTATGCCATTACTATGACCACCTGTGTGCTTTTTTTTATCAGCCTAGTTGCTGCCAATTCGGGAGGGGCATTGGTTTTTTCGAACGTGACCCTGATCATTTATGCCCTGTTCAGTTTTTTATTCCTGATCGCTTACCGGGTATTGGTGAAATATGCGTTCAGTTACCTGCGTAACTATAAAATGGACAGGAAAAATGTGATCATCTATGGGGCTGGGGAAGCTGGTTTTGCCACTAAACGAGTGCTGGAACATGATACTACCACGAACGTAAACATTGTAGCATTTGTAGATGATGATACCCGTAAAGTGGGTAAAGTAGTAGACGGTATTCGAATTCACCATACACATGACTTAGTATTGCTTTCCCAAGCACAGAAAATAGATGAGATCATTATTGCAGCTTTTAATCTTCCTCCAGCGAAAAAAAATGACTTGGTGGATTTTTGTCTTGACCATAATATTAAAGTTCTGAATGTTCCGCCGCTGGACAAATGGATTAATGGCCAGTTCTCAGCCCGCCAGTTACAAGTGATTAAAATTGAGAACCTGCTTGAACGCGACCCCATACGCATCAACAACGAGGAAATTGCCAGCCAGATCAGCAACAAACGTATACTGGTTACGGGAGCAGCGGGTTCAATAGGCAGTGAAATTGTTCGGCAGTTATTAAAATTCAATCCTCAGACCATCATTCTTTGCGATCAGGCTGAAACGCCCCTGCACCAGCTGGAACTGGAACTGCAGGATATGAAAACCACCACCAACTGTGTATCCTTCCTAGGAGATGTCCGGAATGATAAACGCATGGAAGAGTTGTTCAGCCTGTTTGAACCGCATTATGTATACCATGCTGCGGCTTACAAACATGTTCCCATGATGGAACTCTGCCCAACAGAAGCTATCCTGACCAATGTACTGGGCACCAAGATCATTGCCGACCTGAGCGTAAAACACCAGGTACAGCGTTTTGTTATGGTGTCCACTGATAAAGCGGTCAACCCCACCAATGTCATGGGGGCTTCCAAACGCCTGGCTGAAGCTTATGTGCAGCAACTGCATTATAAACTGAGTCATCCGGAAGCAGCCAACAACGGTTATGCCCAACAAAACTCTGTGACCAAATTCATCACCACCCGTTTTGGCAACGTACTGGGATCTAATGGTTCGGTGATCATCCGTTTTAAAGAACAGATAGAAAAAGGAGGACCGGTCACGGTGACCCATCCCAATATCACCCGTTTTTTTATGACCATTCCCGAAGCCTGTCAACTAGTTTTGGAAGCTGGTTCCATGGGTAAGGGTGGTGAGATCTTTGTATTTGACATGGGTAAACCGGTAGCCATCGTAGAACTGGCCAAAAAAATGATCCGTCTGTATGGTCTGGTACCGGGCATCGATATTGAGATCAAATATTCCGGATTACGTCCCGGTGAAAAATTATACGAAGAGCTCTTAACAGATTCTGAAAATACCCTGCCCACTTACCACGAAAAGATCATGATCGCCAAAGTGAGACATCAGCTCACTGATCTGCAAGTACATTTTGAAGAACTGATCCACCTGGCCAAACAAAAACAGGGAGCTATGAATATGGTAGCTAAAATGAAGGAGCTGGTTCCTGAGTTTGTGAGTAATAATTCTGTTTTTGAGAGTTTGGATAAGAAGGAAGGGGTTGGGAGTGTGGTCTCTATTTCGAAAGTGAGTTAAGAGGTGCGCATTAGCGAGTTGACGCATTAGCGCATTAGCTTTTAACGCTTGCCAAAGGCAAGCGGATTAGCGTATTAAACATTCACTCAATTCCTCATTCTCTCATTTTTTGACTTGCCTTAGGCTTGCTGTTTATATTGGTATTTGAATTAAGGATTAGCAGCGCATTACTTTGGGATTTCCGTCATTTCGAAGCCGTGATAGCAGGTAAGAAATCTTCCGACTTGAACCGTTCGTTCAATTCGAAGTACTTAAGGAGGGCTTGCCTTCTGTGATTAAAACCTTTACTTTCTTCAATAAGGCTTGCTAATCGATTTTATTCTGTAGTTTGCTTTAACAGCATCCGGAAGTTGCTGAGGGACTAATTCTGATCTGACAACTACTTACCTATAAGATTTCTTGCCGCTCAAGCGGCTTCGAAATGACGGGTGCATCAAGGGGCAATGAGTGAATGTTTTAATCCAGTTAGGACAAATTAAGCTTTCAATCACAAATTAACCAATCACTCCCTAAATCAGCCAACCTGCCTGCCGGCAGGCAGGTGCGTCACCCCCCCAATGCGCCGAATATAAACTTGCGATTAACTAACTTTCCAATTACCCCTAAGTTAACCAAAGACTACAAACCACAAACCAAAGACCTCCTCATGCATAAACTGCTTTTCATCTTACTCTCACTTTCCCTTTCAACCTCCCTTTCCGCCCAAAGCATCCTGATCGGATCTGTGGAAGACCGGGAATTACGAGAGAAACAATTGCTGGGGCTGTATGATTCTTCGGTGTCTTTTACGGTGCGGCCCTTGTACCAAAACCGCAAGGCAGATTGGAAAAAACCACAACTGACAATGTTACCCCTGTCACTTACGCAGCAATACAATACACACCATCCCTATGGCTGGAACGATGGGGCCATGATCGCTTCTAAAGGTTACCAAGTGATGTTGAGCGCTGGCGTGCATGCACAGTATGGTGCGTTGGAGGTTCAGGTAAAACCGGAGATGGTCTATGCCGTGAATCCATCCTTTTCTGCGAATACGGCATATGGGAGTAAAATGGGGGGAGGGTACCAGAAAATATTTCCGGGGCAGTCCTGGGTGAAAGCTTCAGCAGGACCTGTGTCTGTGGGACTGTCTACCCAGAATCTTTGGTGGGGCCCCGGTACCAGGAGTTCCTTGCTGATGAGTAACCAGGCGCCTGGGTTTACCCATGTTTTCCTGGCCAGCAGGCGTCCTTTACAAACCGGTATCGGCAACTTTGAATGGCAGGTATTGGGTGGCTGGTTACAGTCGAATAACAAACTGGCCATGGAGAATGCCAACTTGAATGCATTGCCTCAAAATGCTGACACAAGATACCTGAATGGCCTGGTAATCTCTTACAACCCTAAATGGGTTCCTGGTTTATTTCTTGGTTTTACTAGGGCGGTGCAAACCTATACATCCAATGAACATGCTCCACAATCCGGTTTCTTTACAAAGTACCTGCCGGTATTGGCCCTGGCGTTTCAGAAAAAAAATGTAGCGGATGAAGACCGGGTTTACCGGGATCAACTGGCTTCTTTTTTCCTGCGATGGATGTTTCCCAAAGCCCATTCAGAGGTCTATGTGGAATACGGGTTCAATGATTATGGGCTGAATACCCGTGATTACCTGATGAGCCCTACGCATTCGGCTGCTTATGTCGCTGGATTCAAAAAACTGATACTCCAAACCCGTGGCCGTTGGATCGATCTGGGATTTGAAATTACCCAAATGAGCCAGTCGCCGGACTGGATCGTCCGGGATGCGGGAAATTGGTATGTACATGGCCAGATCAGGGAAGGGTACACACATCAGAATCAAATATTAGGTGCGGGGGCCGGTTTTGGGACCAATGTCATGAGCCTGCATGCGACCTGGGTGAATGGAGATAAACGATTGGGTTTTTTATTGGAGAGACTGGATCGGGATCCTCAGTCGCACAGCGACAAATGGATCGACCTGGGTTTGGGTGTATTACCGCAATGGCGATACCGGAATATGCTACTGTCTGGCATAGTGGAACTGGTAAAGACCAAAAACTATTCGTGGAAAGCCGGGCACAATGTGTTGCAGGTGCATAGTCGTATATCTGTACAGTATTATTTTACAAAATGACAATACAATTGCCAGGTTTGAAAAGATTTTACAGGTTAATAGGCCTGTTGGGGTGCTGGGCGGGGATAGCGCACATATCCCTGGCGCAAAGCGTATCCAACGATGTGTTACGGGAACTGACCCGGAATCAGCAATTGATGGGACATAACGCGTTTGACAGTTTGTATTCCACTGTCAACGGGAATCAGTTATTGTTGTCGGAGGTGGATTCCCTATTGGGCCAGCGGCCCCTGTTGGGGAAAGATATCAGGCAGCAAAAACGCTTTTTTTCCCTACAGGCTTTGCCGGTTTCAGTAACGCAGTTATACAATACGGCCTTACCCCATGGCTGGAACCTGGGAGCCATGATCCCTGCTAAAGGTTACCAGGTATCGGCATCGGCAGGGGTATACGCAAGGTTGGGGAAACGTTTTACCCTTCAATTGAACCCGCAGGTGGTGTATGCGCAGAACCCGTATTTTGACCAGTTTCCACAACAACTGGGTGCGGCCAACTGGGCGGCTTATTATCGCTTTTTGAACACATCCGATCTACCTGTGCGGTTCGGTGACCAAGCCTATACTAAGTTATTGGCTGGCCAGTCCAGTATCCGGTATCATTTCAAGTCCTTTTCGGCGGGGATCTCTACAGAAAATATGTGGTGGGGGCCCGGGTGGAAGAACGCCTTGATCATGAGTACGAATGCTCCGGGTTTTCTGCATCTTACCTTCAATACCACCAGGCCGGTGCGGACCAGGATCGGGAGTTTTGAGGGACAGGTGATCGCAGGTAAACTGGATGAGTCAGGTATCTTACCTCCGAGGATCTATAGTTCTTATAATGGAGCGTTCCTGTACCAGCCCAAGAATCCGGAATGGCGCTATATCAGCGCAATGGTGTTGACCTGGCAGCCCAAATGGACCCCCAACCTGTACCTGGGTATTGCCAAAGCCTCTTACCTGTACCATTCCGATATCAGCAATCCCCTGGATGTATTGCCCTTGCAGGGATTTTTTGGCAGGGTGAGAACGCAGGCGGAGCGATTGGGTAAGAAATCATCCCTGGGTTCTTTGTTCGTACGGTATGTGATGCCCGGTGATCATGCGGAATTATATATGGAATATGGCAGGAAAGATCTTTCCCTGATGCCCTGGAATATCATTCAGACCGATGCCTACCGGAGGGCCTATGTGGCGGGTATCCGGAAATTATTTCCTACCCGTAACCAGGCCCATATACAGCTGGCAGTGGAACTAACACAGCTTCAGGCCCCCACGGCGGAACTGATCAGGGACCCCGACAGTTGGTATACGGATCGTTTTGTGCGCCAGGGTTATACCCATATGGGAAAAACGATCGGAGCGGGTATTGGTCCCGGAAGTAATAGCCAGACGCTGGCGATCGCCTGGGTAAAAGGCGCTAAAAAGATCGGGCTCCAGTTTGAGCGCCTGCGGCATAACAGTGATTTCTATTATTATGCATTCGAAAAAATTGGTGATTTTCGCCGACATTGGGTCGATCTTTCCACCACGGCACAGGTATCCTGGAGCTGGAAACGGGTTTGGTTGAATGCCCAGTTGGCAGTGGTGAGGTCGTATAATTACCAGTGGCTGATCGTACAAGTGGATCCCACGAACTATTTTATTCCGGGGAATGAATTTTTGAATATCCAGGGAAATCTATCGGTGACCTACCGGCTGTAAGGGGGCCTTTGCCATCAGGAAAAAAAAGCTGATCCATACGGGTCAGCTTTTCTTTTTCCTGAGAACCAGTACGGCCAGGGCCATGGCGATGATGGCAGCGAAAGCGCCAGCGGTTGCGGCAACCCATCCATGCAGGGCATTATCCGGTAAGGGAACTTCCGGCTCATCTACCACCTGAACAGTGGGTGTTTCCTGGATCATGGCAGTTTTACTGATCTCCAGGTTCTTTACGATCTCGGCATAGATGGTGGATTGCATGAATTTATCCCGGGTAGAGATCTCTGCCGACACTTCGGGAGAGGCATAGGCAGGATTGGCATCCAGTAATAAGCGGGTGGCATCTGCTGCGGAATAGGTCTTCCTGTTCAGGGATGCCGCCAGGCTGTCGGCCTTTGCCTGTAACCGGAGTACATTGTTTTTAAGCCGCCTGGTCTTGGTATCGATATAAAAATCAGTGGTAACGGAAAGCAGTCTCTGGCAAAACAGGAGGCTCAGCGTTTCGTCGCGCATACTCGCAGTGAGTTCAAAGAAGCCAAGTTTCCGGTCGGGTTTTGAAATGGAAAGGTCTTCCTTGAGGATCTTTGTAATGACGGTTTGTAACAAACTATCCTCTGTTCTGTTCAGGGGCTTCTGCTGGTTGAAGTTCACCCATCTGCCTACTTTTTGTTTCTTTTCCCATTTCCGCTTCAGGCCATAGATCTCTGCATACGCATCTGCCAGGTTCTTACCGGTACTGTCGTAGGGGGTTAACAGGGTCTTGCGGATGAGAGAATGACTTTTTAAGAGTTGCAATACATTATCGCCGGCCAGGATGCCATTGCTTCCGGACATACTTCCAATATCGAACCCGAATTGACCGGCCAATGCAGATACCAGGTTACCCCCGCCCATTTTGGATTCTTCCACCACAAAACTGATCCGGGCCGTATATTTTACGGGTTTGATCCAGAGATACCCCAAACCGAGAAGGCCACCGGCCAGGGCTGCCATGACCAGGTAACGCCAGTGGCTGAGTACATACCGCAGGGCATCCTGTACAATGGCCCATTGATGTTTCAGGGAAAAGGGGGCGTCTTCCGGAAGATCTTGATAGGTGGTAGGCTCGGACATGAAAATAAGTTAGGTGATTTATTTCTTCAGAAGGCTAACCATACTTACGATGGCCGTAAGGATACCGGTTAGTGCCGATAATTCAAAAATAGACAGTCCTTTTTTCTCGCCTGGATTTTTTTCCGGGACAAAGATCCTGCTGCCAGGAAACACTTTAGGGTATTTCCGGAAAAACAGGAAATGATGCACTTGTTTGTTTACGCCATTGCTATACTGGATATACGCTTTGCGGAGATTGGCTTTATCTGTGGTGCCGCCGGCATCGGATATATACGAAAGGAATCTTCTGGAGTCATACCGGAAGATCTGCTGGTTGAACACTTCGCCCTTTACTTCCACGAATGATTCGTTACGGGGAATGAAGATGCTGTCGCCGGGTAACAACAGGAACCTGTCAGCTTCATTGCCGGTATTATCCAGCATGGTGGCGGCTACCCTGAGTTTGTTCCTGTATACCTGTGTATTGGCAAAAGAGCCATTGGGCGTAACGCCGCCGGCACGTTTGATGAGTTCCTGTACGCTTTCATCACGTCTTTCCAGCGGATAGTCGCCGGAATACAATACTTCCCCCCTGATCTTGATATTGCCCAGGTTCCGGTAATTCAATAACCGGGGTACAAAGATCTGGTCCTCTGGCTGCAGCAGGGTCTTGCCGGTGAGGCCGGCATCCACTTCCACCGATATCATATCGATGAGTTTATTGGCCAAAGTGTCTGACTTGTTTTTTTCGAGTCGGGATATCTCCACCTTATGTGTGGCGGCATCATTGTTGAAACCTCCTGCCAGGAGGATGACATCTTCCAGCGACATGCCTTGTTTGAATTGAAAACTGCCGGGCATTCTTACCGAACCTCCGATGGTGATCTTAGCCACTTCTTCCAGCTCGTTCCTGGAAAAGATCCGTACCGAATCCTCTTTGACCAGTGTGATATCAGGTGCGGCACCCGACAGGATCTGGGTGATGTCAAAAGAGATCAGTTCTCTTTCATAACTCCCCGGTTTTCTGCGAGACAGGTACCCACGATGGCTGAACGCATCATCCAGCAACCCATCTGCTTTGCGGATCAGTCCCGATACACTCAGGCCGGATACCAGCTCATATTCTCCGGGCCGTTTAACGGCGCCATTCAGTATAACACGGTTCGTGAATAGGAACGGGATCTTTTCAATATACACCGAGTCCGCATTGCGGGGGATAAAATAACTGAAGTCAGCTGCCGCGATATCACGCAGTTTCCGTTCTTTTTCTCCCAGCTGTACCACTTTCACGGATTGTTGATAGGCGGTATCGCCCAATCCGCCCGCATAGCGGATCAGATCGGCCAAAGTTTCTTTTTCCATCAACTCGTAAATAGCGGGACGTTTCACTTCGCCGCTGATAGAGACCCTTTTCTGGTATACGGGGAAACGGATGATATCCTGGTTCTCTAGTTTCGTATTCTTTGAAAACAGCCCTTTTTGCAGGAATTCATAGAAATCGATGGTTTCGATCAATTGATTGTTCCGGATCAGTTCAATCTTTCTGAGCGAACCGGTGGGGGTGGGGCCACCAGACAGGTAGAGTACATTGAAGAAACCTGCCAGGGCAGATACGGTATACGTGCCCGGCTTTTCCGCTTCGCCGGCAATGGTGATGCTGATGGTCTTTACATTATCGATGGTCACCAATAATTGGGTCTGTCCGGTTGCCAGTGCCGGGTAGGCCAGTTTCATTTTGGATTTGATCTTCTGCGTAGCCTGATCCAGTGTAAGACCGGAAAGGTTCACAATACCCGCATAAGGGATCTGGTAGTTGCCCTCGCGGGAGATCTTGGCAGAAACAGTGGTTTCGTTGACACCGGTAAGTGACACCGTGAGCAGGTCTCCAGGGCCCAGGATATAATTTTTCGGAGGTGCCTGGTTGAAATTGGGTTCGAAACTGATCTCAGGATTACTGAAAAAATCCAGTCCATAGTAGGGAGACCGTTTCCGGATCTGCGGTACCGCAATGACCCAGGAACTGTCTTGCAGGAAATCGGTCGTGTCTTTAATGAGGGATTGGCTGCCAAAATTGGATTTTGACCGGCTCTGCAGTTGTACGAGCCGTTTTTTAAAACTGTTGACGTCTGCTGCCGGCAAGCCTTTTTTGACCAGCTGTTTGATGGCTTCATTTTCAGACATCCCCGATTTCTGTGTCTGCTGCCAAAGTTGGAGGATCTGCTGATCGGACAACTGGGTGGCTTTGAGCGTACCACCGGACTGCTGTGCCTGGGTAAAATGGGCAGTTCCTACCAGCAGGCAGGACAGGAAAAACGTACATATCAGTTTGCCGGGTTGACGATTCATCATATTCAGAAATTACTCAAATATCGTGATTATATGGTACCTGTGAGCAGAAAACGGCATTTTGGGCCGTTATAGGCCATACCGGATCCCCAAATACAAGCTTCTGTCGGTGATGGTGGCCGGAGCAGCGGGATACCTGTTATGGGTATACGTATAATACCCCGTCAGGTACAGGTTGTTATACCATTCGTAGGAGCACTGGAAAAGCCATTCCTGTTGTTTCACTTGCAGATCGAACAGGAATGCCGGTTGTGGTTGCTGGAAATACTGCTGGTCGATGGTGCCGGGCCCTCCTTTTCGCAGATATTGGTAACGTAAGGCCATTTTTAATCTGGGCAGGGGGGTATATTTCAGGGAGGCGATAAAACGGTCGGCATTATTGCCCATCCAGTCGCCTAGTGAATACTGGTGGCTGGTATAGTCCTGGGCAGGTATCAGGTTTCGGTATACGAACGGATTGATGCGGGTATATTCCAGCCCCGCCGTCAGGTACGGAATGCCCAGGTCTGTAACAGATGCACCAACGGTATATCCTAACTGGTTACGGCTTTTGGCACGGTCGAAAACGGAACCTAACCTGATCTCATCAATGAACAGCGTTCCGTACAGATGGGTGTTGCGTAGATTGTTGCGGGAGCTGATCTGGGCAAAGATCTGCCCATTGGACCCGTTATTGATACGGTTATTGCTGATCAGGTTGTCGTATATCTTAAAGAAGGAAACAGGGATGAGGTAACCGATATTCAGCTCGTCGCTATACACCACCGACTCCCCGATGGCCAGATCGACCCCCTTGGTTAGTCCAATACGAAGGCTATGTTGCGCCATGAATTTTCTGACGAACAGTTCCCTTACACCGCCATAGGCCGTATATCCTGTGCGGTAGGTCCTGGCAGAATCCAGGATACCGGATTGTAACCAGGCATGCGTGTAATGAAAACTAAGCCAGGGCAATGGTTGATAGTCCAGCCGGATATAGGGATAAGCCGGTGCTTTGGCGGATAGAACGATGTGTCCGTTTTCGCCATATCCCCAGGTCAGGCGATCCTGTCCCAGGCTGATGGATCCGTTGTTCCAGCTATAGGAGATACCGCCCCTGAGTTCGCTGAAATTGTGGCTTTTTCCGTTACTGGCAATTTTGGTAACGATACCGGGTTCCGCCGTGAATTTTCGGAGGGTATCTATGCCAGTTCCTTTTTCGTTGACATCGTTATAGGAAAGAAAGAAGCCCCAATGTTTGTTGCCATAACCATACAGGTTGAATCCGGAACTGTACCGGGTAACCTGTTTGCCACTGCCGCTGAGGGTAGCGGCGCTTAAGACAGGGTCTACCCGCAGGAGAAAAGAACCCGATGACACGGATATGGAACGCCAGCGATGATAGGGGTCCTTCGAAAACAGGCTCTTTTTTTCAACAGAATCATTTTGACGAAAGAATTGTTGATCGGTCAGGTCCCTTTGATAAAAGCGCAGTTCTTTGATCTCGATCTCAGAGAGCTGGTTGGACCGGCTATCCAGTGAATCCAGGCAGGCGGCCAGGTAGACGCGGCTGAGCGGTCGGATATTGTCATCAAAACGGATCAATCCTTTCTGGGCCATTCTGTACAGAAAATGATAGACTTCACTATTCGGATTTTCCCAAACTACCTGAGACACCAGGGGGGTAGTAAACAGGATGAAAACCAGTGTAGATAGAAGTAAGTTTTTTTTTAGCATGGGATGGGATTAGTCTTTGGTCTTTAGTCTTTAGTCTTTAGTCTTTGGGAAGAACATTCAATTGATAGCATTATTATTTAACTTCATCATTCTTTGTTCATCTGTTCAATATTCCCCTGGTCTTTAGTGGATTCGCAGGTAGCTCCTGCTACTCACGGCTCACGGCTCACAGCTCACAGCTGACGCCTCACAGCTCACGCCTCACAGCTGACGCCTCACAGCTCACGCCTCACAGCTGACGCCTCACAGCTGACGCCTCACAGCTCACGCCTCACAGCTGACGCCTCACAGCTCACGGCTCACGCCTCACCACTTCCCGCTTAATACGCATTCTGATCCCCCCTGATCATGTTAATCATGGTTTGCAGGATGATCTGACAATCCAGCCAGAAGGTCCAGCGATGGATATAATACAGGTCAAAATTCACCCTTTGCTGCATGTCGCTGGGTGATTTTGTCTCCCCCCTGCTGCCATTGACCTGTGCCCAGCCGGTGATACCGGGTTTCACCACATGCCTCAGCATATAATTATCAATGGTGTGCATGGATTCAAGGTTCAAGGGGGTGGGGTGTGGACGAGGTCCAACCACCGACATATTGCCCACCAGCACATTCCAGAACTGGGGTAATTCATCCAGGTTGGTTCTGCGGAGAAAAGCCCCTACTTTAGTGACCCGGTGATCGTTCCTGGTTGCCTGCTGATAGGCGCCGTTCTCATCAACATCCCTGCTGCTGATGACCATGGTCCTGAACTTGTAACAAATGATCTTCTCATTATTCAGTCCCCATCTTTCCTGCTTGAAGAAAGCGGGTCCTTTTGAGGTGAGTTTGATGCAGATGGCGATCAATGGCAGCAGCAGGATCCCGATGGTTGAAAAAAAACAAAGTGCGAACAGAAAGTCGAAGGCACGCTTCAGTATCTTGAACTCGGTTCTGTCGAGGGGCAGCGGCCGTACATTGATAACAGAAAGCAGGCCGATATTATTTACCTGAGTCGTTGCTGAAGTATACTGCTGAAAATCCGGAATGATACGGGCTTTGATGCGATAATAATCACAGACCTCCACACAATCCCTGATCTGGTCGTTCTGAGAGGCGGGTAACGCGATCACTACCTCATCCACAGGCTGTTCTTTTAAGACAACCGAGAGGTCCTTTATTTTGCCACGATATAAGCAGCCATTCATTTTTTGGGTATGGTTGTCGAGGAAGCCAATGCATTTATAGCCGTAATAATAATACCGATTCACCGTTTCATAGAACTCAAAGGCAGAGGGAGTAGCGCCAACGATCAGCATATTATCGAGCAGCTTACCCTGGTAAATGGCAGAGTGAAGGTATTTTCTGATGATATATTTAGTGAGGGTAAGGCATACAAAGAGCAAAAGCAATAAGATACCAAAGAAATGATTGCTGTGCTCGAGATTGAGGGGTTCTCTTAAAAAGAAGAAGACCGAACTCAGTGTGATGGCATACACCAACAGCGTGTAGATGATAAAAATGATCTCTTCGGAATATTTATTTGACCGGCGGTCTGCATATAACCTGGAGAAGGAGGAACATAAGTACCAGACCACCAACGCGATACAACATTGAATCAGGAACCTGCCGTCCTGTACCAAATTTTCTCCCAAAGAAAGCAGGGAGGCAAGGATAAAACAGATAACCACGATCGGTGCATCGATCATATAACGTATCCCGGTATAGTTATTCTGTTTATGTAACATATGTTTTCGGTCGATTCTGTTTATTACTGACCAAGACAAAAATTCAGCCAGTTTTGATGCCTCAGTATTGGGGGGAAGGCTGCTAAAATACAGAATAATTCACTCCGGGATAAATGGATTAACTTTTATTATAAAGTGTTAACATCTTTGGTTTAAGGCTTATAGTTGATGCGATGCCCTGTCTTCTGTTCGGATGAAGGATCAGTTTTTTGTTAAAAAGGAAAGTGGTTTTTTTGAATGATGGGGGTATCACCTTCTGGTTGTTGTTTACTGTTGCCGGTTTTGTTCGATTACATTCACTTGGGCCGGTGAAAACAGGCCGTTTCGATGGCCTATTGCGACCATTTTTGTTTGATCAGGGCGGGCAGAAAGGCTGGGGCTTCCACCAGGTACCTTCTGAATAATCTGCGAGGTTCTTTATATAAACGGTACAGCCATTCCAGTCCGTTTTTCTGCATGAATACCGGGGCGCGGCTGATATTACCAGCCATGACATCCAGCGCCCCGCCAATTCCAATGGCGATCTTTGTCTGGAGTTGTTCAAAATGCTCGTAGATCCAGAGGTCCTGTTTGGGGGCCGTTAAACTGACCCACAGGATATCAGGCTTTGCTGCTGCGATCAGGGAAAGCATCTTTTGATTTTCTTCTTCAGAGAAAACGGTGGCATAGGGGGGGCTATAACTGCCTGTGATCCGGATACCCGGATATTTGTCTTCCAGTTGGGAACGCAGTTTTTGTAAGGTGGACGCTGCGCCTCCGAGAAAAAACATGGAGTAATTCTTTTTATGGCAGGTCTCTGTAAAAGCGGGCAAAAGGTCCAGGCCCGTGACCCTGCCCTTCAATACACCATTGCCAAGGAAGCGGGAGGCCCAGATAAGGGGTACGCCGTCGCATAGGGTAAGGTCTGCACTGTTATACACCTGCTGCAAATACCTGTTTTTTTCGGCCCATACCAGGCAATTGATAGGGGTAACGCAGATCCTTTTCTTTTCTTGCCGATCGATCCAGTCAGAAAAATAAGCAATGGTCTCCTCCAGGTCTATATTGCTGATACCTGTACCAATGATATTTATTTTTGAAGTGATCGTTTCATTCATAATACGAAAAGAGTATGGCTTGGATTATGTAAAGGTAAGTCAGAGTGTATTGTATATCTCCTCAATGGCTTCCAGATGTTTGACTTCTGTATAATTTTGTTGAAAATGGTCATGGGCGGCCATTGACATATGCAGTAACTGCTGCTCTGTTGATCGCTCAAATGATGTCAGTACGGCATTCAGACTTTCTGCATTGCCTGCTTCATAGAAGTGGCCGGTTTCGCCTTCTTGTATCATTTGTTCCGTGGTTGCAGACCTGCCTGCAATAATGATGGCACCGGTACTTTGGGCTTCAATAATGGTCATGGGCTGACCTTCCTGCCAGATTGAAGGAAATACAAAGGCCTTGCATTGGCTGAACCATGACATGAGTTCTGACCTTTCCACTGCGGGATAATAACTGATATTATCATCGGTTTGTGTTAGGATCCAATCACGCAGTGGTCCGCTACCCACCAGTCGCAGGGGTCTTTTCGTCTGCTTGAATGCTTTGATCAGGTGTTGGATACCCTTCTCTTCACTCATTCTGCCTGCAAACAGATAAAAGTCCTTGCGATCTTGTATCGGGCTGACCGGGTGATTTGACAGATCAGGGATATAATTCGCTTTGAGACGTATTTTTTCTTCGGGTATGCCCAGCAACAACAAAGAGTCATACATCAGCCTGTTGATAGTGAGGAAACGATCTACTTTCCGATTCCATGTTCGCATATTCCGGTGGAACATTTGCGATGCAGCAAGTGCCCTGGAATACAGGGCTGAACCTTTGAAACATTTTCGCTGTATGCCATCACGAAAGCTCATTTTGTTCAGACAGTTGGTACAGGTGGTACCGTTGTAGAAAAAAAGACCATTCAAACAGAACAAACGGTAATTGTGCAGGGTGTAGACTGTTTTGGCGCCAGCCATTTTTGCTGCCCAGAAAACGGACGGTGAAGCATTGTAATAGAAATTGTGTACATGCACGATGTCTATTTTGTATTTTCTGACCCTTCTGTAAACAGCGAGAAAGGAAGAGAGATTGAAGAACAATCTCAACGGCGTGGTTACAACGGACGATACGGATGGTTTTACCTGCTGGTTATGTAAAAACAGCGATCTGACAACATAACCCTGCTTACTAAGTGTGTTGATTTCCTGCTCCACAACATTGTCCTCACCTCCGCGTTGCAAATACCTGTTGTGTACAATGAGGATTGATTTTTTCATGTCAGGAGCAGGATGTTGTGATAAGAGGTTTAGCGATCATGCCGGAGCTCTTCTTCTATCAGCAGGTTGAGAACTTCCATAAAATCCTTGTTATAATTCCAATGCAGGGTTTCTTTGGTTGCCCTGTTATCGCCATAAAGGTCCATGATCTCTGAGGGTCTGTACAGGTTGGGGTCGATCAGGATCCTATCTTTGTCAATTTTCAAATAATCAAATACATGTTCTATGATCTGCCTGAGCGATACGGATCTGCCTGAGCAAACAATATAATCAGCAGCCTTGTGATGATGCATGGCCAGATACATGGCTTCTACATAGTCGGGGGCATAGCCAAAATCTCTTTTGATGTCGATGTTTCCCACCCTCAGCTCTTTCTGAACCCCTTTTTTTATCTGTATGGACTGTGTGATCACTTTTTTGACAAAGAAATTGGTCGTTCTCAGAAAGGATTCATGATTGAAAAGGATACCATTGATAGCGAAAAGTCCGTACGCATCTCTGTAGTTGCTGGTCAGCATGTATCCTGAAGCTTTGGAAACAGCATAGGGGCTTACCGGATTCAGGTGGGTATCAACCGACACCGGTAACTGGGTGACGGAGCCAAACATTTCGCTGCTGGATGCCTGGTAAAAACGGATATCAGGGTTGCAGAGGCGAATGGCTTCCAGCAGGTTCAATACGCTCTCAATATTGTATTTGATGGTACTGATCGGTTGCTCAAAAGACAGTTTCACGGAACTCTGGGCCGCAAGATTATAGATATGCGTGGGATTGTATTTCTTCAGCAAATGAATGATGCCTACGATGTCATATAGGTCACATTCCGTGATCTCGATCTCTTTGTCGATGCCAAGATATTCCAGGTTTCTGAAATTCGCGGTTGTATAACTCCTTGTTATGCCTACAACCTTATACCCATTTTGTAAAAGCAGCTTACTGAGGTAAGAGCCGTCCTGGCCTGTGATACCTGTGATCAGCGCTGTTTTTGACATGGTTTGTTTTTTAGATCCGTCAGCTACAAATATACAGTGTAGCCAGTTACCTGATGATCCAAAGTTAGCAAATGATCCGGTAAGGGGGGCTAAATAGGGTTAGCGCTGTTCTACGATATTCCGGAACTCCTTTTTCAATGCTGTGACAGCTTTTTCCCATGAAAAATTCAGTAGTCTTTCTTTCCCTTTGGTGATCAGCAGGTCAGCTGTCTCGGGGTTGCTGATCACCTGTTGCATTTTGCTGCAGATGTCTTCCACGTCATAGGGGTCAAAGGTTAATACCGCATCTCCTCCCACTTCGGGGAGACTGGTATTATTGGCTACCAATACGGGAATATTTGCTTTGAAAGCTTCCAGCACAGGGATCCCAAACCCTTCATTAACGGAAGGGAACACATACAAGCTGGCGTGTTGATACACCATATCCACTTCTGCATCCGGCAGATAGCCGGTACATATTATTTTGTGACCCCAGCCGGAATGCGCAATGGCTTGCTGTACCTGTACGGAATCATCAGAAAATATTTTTCCATTGCCCTGTCCTACCAAAACGAGATAGAGATCATCGCCTGTTCTTTCCAACAGAAGTGCGAATGCTTTGATCAGCGCCGGCAGGTTCTTTCGTTTCTCCATTACCCCCACATGCAGTACATATTTTTTGTGGATAAAGGACTGCACATGTTCCGGGATTACAGTGAGTGCTTTCTTTTCGGAAATGGTTTTGGGGGCAAGGGGTATCACTGCCATTTTATTCCTGTCGATCCCTGTGAGTTCTGCAATTCTGCCTTTGGCATATTCAGTTGTTGTCATGATCACACTGCAGCGTTTTGCAGCCGGCATGGCCAGCTTATGAAACAATTGTAACCATAACTTATTGTAATGCTCGGGGTATTCAAAAAAAAATGCATCATGAAATACCTCTACGGTCTTAAAGTTCAAATGCAGGTAGGGAACAAAGTAGTCGACGCAGAATACGATATCACATTTTTTATACCAGGCTTTTAGCGGAAGAACGCATTGTTTCCAAAAATGATACCGAATATGCTCAATCATGAGTTTCCATTTGACCTTGCCTGTATATACGGGTAGAACAGAGTCTATGAAAATAAACGAAAAGTCTTCGTTGGTAGAAGCGGCAAATTGCTTGCACAACTCTTCGGTAACTGTCTTTTGGCCTGTTTTGGCAATACGAAGGTCTCTGATATCAATGCCTACACGGATAGGTTTCTGAAATTGAGCCATCGTATTGTAATGATATTTTTAGAAAACGATGAGATGATACATCGGTCTGAACTTGCAATATAATAACAAATCAGTTTTGTTTCGATGAGGAATAGATAAGTTCTTGGGAATGCCTGGCTGTATTGGGTCCTGGGATGATCGCTTTTAGGCGATGGCATTGGAACCAAACTTTCTTCTTAAAGCAACAAAAGGTTGCTCCACATAATGATAGGAGAGGAGGGCACAGGCAATGGTTAAGGGCCAGAATAAGCTTTGCCATTGCCAGGAATGTTCCGCAAAAAAATGGTTGGCCAGTTTGGAAATGCCCCAGTGGAATAGGTACAGCGAGTAGCTGATCTTTCCGATAAAAATCAGGATGTTCGATTCAATGATCCTTCGTATACCCTGATAGGCAGGTAGGTGTAAGGCGGGTACCAGTAATGCCAGGCCTATTCCCTGAAAGCTAAAGAGTAATGTTTGCCGGAACAGTTCCTGTCGGATGGCCACTGATAAAAAGAGGAGAAGTATTCCTGCGAAAAAAACAATTCTTCTTGAAATGAATGAGATAAAAAAGGAGGAGCTCTTACCAAAGAGCCATATTGCCGACAAGCAACCCCATAAAATGGAATCCATTCTTGTGTGAGAGGAAAAATAGATCCGACCGGCCACTGCTGAAACATCACCCGGATTACTGAAATACAACCCGTATCTGAATACCAGTGCCATAATACTCAAAATGAGTAATAAGATGGTAAAAGCAGAAAATGCTTTAGGGTTGGAACTGGAAAGAAAGAGGGAAAAAAGGAAGGGAAAGAAAAAGTAGAAATGTTCTTCTACGGACAATGACCATATGATGTCTAAAAGGCGCAAGCAATCAGGCACAACGGGCCTGATCCAGCCTACATAATAATTGGTGAAATAAAATAGTGCAGACGCTATATCCTTTCCTGGAACAGGGCATTGGATGATGCTGCCCAACAACAGGCTTACCAGGATCATGGTGAGCAATGCGGGATATAACCTGAAAAACCGACGCAGATAGAACTTGCCGATAGCGATCTTGCCCTTTTTCTCGATTTCGAGCAGCAATAATTTGGTAATCAGGAACCCGCTGATAAAGAAGAAAAAAGTGACCCCGAATTTTCCGGGTATCACCTTGCCCAGACCTGCGTGCGACAATATAACAATCAGGATAGCCATTCCCCTGCAGCCATCTATATAGGACATGTGCTCATCCTTATTGGATATCATGTTCGGTTTATTTTTCATGTTGCAGTGGTAAAGGATGTTTGAATAGGGGTGGGGTCTTGATCAGATTGGCAACGATCCCGGTAAGCAGCCAACTGAAATACGATAGGTACATATAAGACTCTGTATTGGCAGTCAGCAACGGTATTATGATCCCAATTTTGATCAGTAGGAGTGCCAGGGCTGGTTTACGCGACTTACCTGTGGTGTGCCGGAACACCTGGATACAGGTTCTGATCGTATAGATATAGATCGCGATGTATAGCAGCACCGCTACCAGCCCTGCCTGAACGCCGATAATGATCAACTGGTTCTCACCGCCCACGTTAGAATCATTGGCGCTGGAAACGCGTCCTGACATACCGATACCCATTCCCAGGGGATGCGTTTGAATGGCATTCAATCCATCGAGCCACTGCATTACGTGAAATGCACTGGATGAGTCGCTGAAGTCTATGGTGTTCATTACCCAGTCATACAGATCTCCCTGCAACCAGAGCCCTCCGGCTATAATAGCAGCTATGATGCCATAATGGAAAATTTTCAACACCGTTTTGTTTTCAGTGAGAAATGCATAGATGTAAATGATAAAGAAATAACTGACAAATGCAGCCCTGGACAGTGCCATGAAAATGGCATAAAGAGAGAAGGCCAGGGTAGCAATGATCAGGTTGCTTGGCTGGAAACGATTTTTATCGTTGGTGCTCAAGGCAATGGCTACGGATACGGTACAGACCGTATTGACCCCCAATTCAAGGGGCCCCCCGTAAAAACTGGCAAACCTTTTCAGACCATTCGATGTTTCAAATGTCCAGCTGAGTCCGAAATTTCCGCCGGGTTCCTGTTTGAAAAATTGCCTGTTAAACTCGGCATATCCTGTATAGAGTTGCAAGTGTTCGTATCTTATCGCTTCTATAATGAGTACACAGCCTGCAAGGATGGCCACTATACAGATATAGGAAAAATAGGTGTTGAAATTGATCTTACTGACGTCCAGTAACCGGCCGGTGAAGTATACGAAGGGAAAAAAGGAGAGACTTTTGAATGCCAGTAACCGATCTGTAAAAGAAAAGTCGCCCAGGGGAAGAAGTGTATAGATCAGGGTATAGGTAAAATAGGCAATGATCAGCCAGTCAAGTGTATGGAGATGTATGGGTTGTTTTCTGTGATAGATAAGAACGCCAAGGCTGATGAGGATAATGATTTCCTTAAAGCTCTGCAACAAGGGGATGAAAGCCCCCATTCCATTGATGTAAGCGATGGAGAGGGCTGTAAAATAGATGGGTAGTCCCAGGATAATGAACAGAAAGGCCCTTCCAATATTTCCCTTGAGAATACCGGCCAATGAAATGACAAATGCCAATGCGTATATGACAAATAATAGGATCATTTTTTTTCAGGAACTATACAGTAAATCTGGCCTGACACTGTTTTATGGGTACTTCGTGATAGTACTTGGGTATACTGTTTGGCATGTTCAATACTTGATCGGAATGATGCGTGCATGTTATGCTTCTTTAATACTGAAATGATCTGGTAGGTAAGTCAGTGATACCTGCCGTACGTTTAAGTCGGGGGTAGATCCCGTTGGTTCCTTTAGATACAGGCTATTGTATATCTTATCTATAGTCAATAGCGCCTGAGATCCCATCCTTAACAGCATTGATCACTGCATTCATTTTGCGGAATCGGAACCGTACAGTGAAATACCCCAACACTAGTGTAATGTAAATAAAATTTGCAAAAAATGTGGGCAGGGCAAATTGCCATTTGCTATATTTTTTTAGGATCCATATCCTGTTTCGTTGATTTAAATAATGCACCTGTGGGTTCACAAAACCATCTTTTCCTTTTGTCTTTCGTTTATTCGACATTCCGGCAATATGAAAGATCAGGGAATCGGCAACATAGATAAGTTGATAACCATGCTTGCGGATACGGAAGGATAGATCCACGTCTTCACTATACATGAACATGTTTTCTGCCAGTAATCCAACCTGTTTCAATATGGTGTTCTTTACCAAAAAAGCACACCCGGTGATCCAATCGACCTCTTGGTTGATCAAATGTTCTTTTTGCGGTGCTCTGTTTTCTCCTCTTGTATAAGTAAAGCCCCAAAACTGATTGAAATAGGAACCGCCATTCCATAACAACTGCCTGTTATGATCAAAATGTATGCGGGGTTGAACGGCACCGATCGTTTCGGAGCTTTCTATGATATTCATGAGCTTACTGAGAAAATCGGGCTCAACGATCGTATCGTTGTTGAGCATCATCGAGTAATCGAAATTATTTTCAAGTGAGTACCTGAAGCCTGTATTATTGCCGCCTGTGAAGCCGGTGTTTGTATCAGAAAGGATCGTTATGATATCGGGATGCGCTCTCTGGATCTTCATCCCAGATCCATCTGCGGATCCGTTATCAACGAAAATGATGGTGTAATTCGGGTAATCGATCTTTTTTAGTGAAAGGATACAATCATTGCTCACCTCATAGCTGTTCCAGTTGACCAGTATGATGGCAACGCTTGGTCTTGTTTTTTGTTCGGATACTCGATTCATCAGCTGCGGTAACCCTGGTATTGTGACAATAATTCTTTATCAGACAGCAGATAACCTTCCTGTTTTTCGCCGCAGAAATAATACCCGCAGGCAGCATCCAGTGTTCCCCTGGTGTGGTTGGTGAGATAGTCAAAGTATTTGATCCAGAACACAAGGAAGCAGGAAATATAACTAAGCACTTTATCGATCTTTTTATTAGGCGCAAAACTGAGTATGAAATACCTCAGCGCCCAGGCAAGCGAAGAACCTGCGCCTGCAACCACGCCGCTTTTGATCTCTGTAAAATGCCTGAACAACCTGCGATGACCCAGGTGTGTAAACCTGTGAAAGTCATATTTACCACCGTGTACCTGTTGCATGAATGGTGTTTCGGCATATACCAGGCCACCTGGTTTCAATACCCGGTGAATTTCGCCCACACAAATAAATGGGTCAAGTACATGTTCCAGCACAGCTTGCGCGATGACCAGGTCAAAAGAATTATCGCGGAATGGAATATAATGGGAGTCGAAAATGATACTTGTGTTCGGTCCGTGGGCAACGTCTGACTCTATCAGTACCGTATGGGTCGGTAATTTTTCCTTCAGGGTTTTGATTCCGTTGCCATCAAAACTCCCGCCGATAATAAGTATGCGTAGTTGTTCTTTGGTGGCTAGTCTTTTGGCAATATCGGTGTAATTGATCTTACTGGTATAGTTAAGTGTAATATCCGGCCGTATCTTTTTAAGAAACCGGATGACCGGGTTCTTGTATTGTTTAAAGAAAATATCAGGTGGTTCCTTAATAGCAAAATCAGACTGCGTGAAAGACTCATTGCTTTGAGGGATCATAACGGGTATGTCAAAGAAAACGGGGTAGCTACTGCCGCAGCTGCTCTGATTGCTGCAGGTATACAGGTTGTTGCTGAAAGTTAATGCAGACCGGCATTGGGGGCAGATCAGCAAGTCTTGATATGATGAATGATCCATTGATTTCTGTGTTTATCCGGGCTGTGGCCTACAGGTGCGTATTATGTATACTTCAATACTACGCGAAAGTAATCAACTGTTATTGATTGAGCTACCCTTGTTTGGTATTATTTTTTTTTATAAAGTATAAATAAAGAGGCAAAGCACTTAATTCAACGATGATCGGGTAAAAACCGAAAGCGTGGGTGTTCCCGGAGTAGATGAAGATCTCTGTCACTACAACGGAGATGGTAATGATGATCAGGCCGATCCTGAAGATGGTACGGTAATCGCCCCTCATTAGCATATCAATCACATTGAGGGCATTCAGTGCCGCAGCAAGGGGTACAAGACTCACCGCCTTTACAAAATTCGCTGCAAGCTGATTGGGGGTGCCTGTGATAATAGATACGATCCAGTGCGCGTAAAAAAATAAGACGACGCTGGTACAGGCGAATACTGCCACCAGAAGATAATTCATTTTTCTCTTGAAAGTGGTCCAATAGGAGTTCCCTGCCTGGAACAGGGAAACTGCTTTAGGGTAAACGGCATTTGCAAAGGAAATGATCAGTATCCGGAACGACCATACAATTTTATCGCATAATGAATAGGCGCCGAGAAGTATCGGGTTCCCCATTCCTGACACAGCAAACAGAAAAAAGGATTGTTGCAACTGTACCAGTATGTTGTTTCCGGTAAGGTAGGAATTCTGGATCATATATTTCCGGAAGCTGCTGAGCGATATTTTGCAGAAGGATAATTTGTATTTTCTTACGGCATATATACAGAGAAGCAAATACCCGATAGCATTGGTAATTCCCAGGTAAAAGTTGATCCACAGGCTTTGGTCTGCAGACCTGATGAAGATCAGTATCAGTATGGCAGACAAGGTTTTTGTTATGAGGTTTGTCAGGTTGTATACAAACAGGTTTTGTAAACCGATAAAAAAGAACAAGGGATTTACCGCTTCGCTCAGTATGATGGCGTTGGCCATTAAAAAATGACCTGTATAATGGAACTGCAGCAGGTACATGATTACCAGGGAAAGCAATGAGAGCGAAAACAGAAAAAGCCTCACCCCGAAAATGGTATAAAAGGTGACCGATAAGGCGAAGGGATCATCTTTGTGTATGGCAACATCCTTCACACCCGATTGACTGC
Source organism: Sediminibacterium sp. FW305-C-269 (assembly GCF_058231045.1). Taxonomy (NCBI): domain Bacteria; kingdom Pseudomonadati; phylum Bacteroidota; class Chitinophagia; order Chitinophagales; family Chitinophagaceae; genus Sediminibacterium; species Sediminibacterium sp. FW305-C-269. The sequence continues at coordinate 75,661 of NZ_JBIQXQ010000004.1, forward strand.
TGCCAAAGTTCACCAATAACGAAACAAGGGCAGCATAGGAGCTTGCCACCATTACCTCACCGAAGGACGCGAGCCCAACACTGCGGGTAATGATCGGGATCATTAATACCTGTATCAGGATATTGGCACCCTGGATGAAACTCAGGTTGATAAAACTGAAGATGGATGCCAGATTCCGCGTGATCAGGTTTTGATAAGCTGATAATCCTTGTTTCATGCAGAAAGGCTTTACCGGGTTACCGCTGTGATCTTAATATTGTCGATGGACCAGCTTTTGAGGCACAATTCATTATACGGCTGCAATGCATCGTTCATGTCTAAGATCATTTTATTACTGCTATGCGATGTTATGTACTCTATGATATAATGTGATGAGCCATCCTTTTTACCTGCCCAGGAACATACACCCGGGGTCAGGTCCCAGGCATTGCTCCGGGGTGGATTTTTAGAAACAGTGCCTGTATAATTATCAGGGAATGACTGGTTATGGGTAGTGTTGGAAAAAGTGGTTGCATAAATAGGATAATTATCAATACTCATGTTCCAAACATCCGGAATGCTAAATCCCGGTCTGATATAGTCTCCATCCCACTGGTCTTGTATGTACAGGTCGAATTTGATTTCTATGGTGTTATGTGAGGGTAAATTATCCAGAATGACGCGTACCAGCCTTCCATTGAAATTACCCAGTACCGCCGACCCGTTGTAAGGAATTACCTTATAATAATTGGCACGTCCCTGTGGGTCATATATTTCGATGTTACGCATGCTGCTGTCTTCAAAATTGTTTTCATATACCACTTTTTTTTGTGGGATATCTTTAAAACAGCCTCCTGCAAACACAAAGAACAGCAGTACCGTAAAAGCTGCAGCCAGTTTTTCTTTTGTTGGTAAATGGGTTTTCATTGATTCATGGTTGCTGGTGGTTGATTAATATTCCGGAGCGTTCGTTTTCCATGGTTTTGATTTGTCAACCTGAATAACGACTTCAATGGCTTCTTTGAAAAAGGGGATGCCATTGCCGATCTTAAGGAGCAGTACCCTGATATTATCGATCCTGTTCTGAGGCGGATGCTGCTGGTATTGAAATTTTTTGATGGAAACAGTAAATCCATCGCTCAGTTTTTTGAAATAGTGTCTGATCTCACTGGCAGAGTATTCCTTCCAGTGGTGCCCATACGTTACACTGCTGAAAATAGAGTTTACGCCTATGCCGATACCTCTAAGGGTAAGCAGGTTGGCAATTGTCCGGAAGATATTGTACAGGGTCAGGGAATTGGGCGTTGTTACATAAATATACCCATGGTCTTTGATCACTTCGTGGATCCGCTGCCAGAATGCTATTGGATTGAATGTGATGTGTTCGAGTATTTCTGTAAAAAGAATGAGATCGTAGGTATCTTTTGTGCCCGAAAGGCTTGTTAACTTTTCAAGATTGTTTTCCTGGATGGCAACGATCCCATGTTGCCGGATCCTGTCCTGAATGAGCGGCATTGCCAGGAATTCACCAACATCCATGGATGCGACCTTGTAGCCCAGTAAACTGAGCAATACGGAGGAATGCTGGTAATGACTTCCTATATCGAGAATGGTATCCCCCTCTTTACACATACTTGTAACAGTAGCAGCCATGACCCTGAACCTCTTTTTATGATACATAAAATAAGTAAGATCATTTTTATTACCCGATGCTTTGACCATCGATTCTACTTCCGAAAGGGCCTTATCGATTAAATTCGCTTTATCTAGCATGAAATGGCAGAATAAGGTACGAAGATACTGATGCGCCTGTACTCTTTAATAAAAAAAACTTTTATGTATAGAATGTCTGTATATCACTAGGGGCTAGATATGAACTTCGCGCTCCTGGGCGGTACAATACGAATCATAGATAGATCCGCCCATTCATAGCCGGTTGATACCACTTCCGGCTCCTTCGGATTGGATGTGAGAGCATCCGCTAATGAAACTACCTGATCACTACATTCTCTTATTGCCTTCGATCTAGGCTATTTCCTCACCGCAGAGCCGCAGGGGCCGGGGAGTTTGTGCAGAGAATAAGCCGTTCTTCATTATTATCCGCCATGGTGGGATTTCCCGTCTACCCTCAGGCTATTTATCTGTTCGTCTGTTCCTTGCTCATCTGTTCCTCTGTTCGAAAGCATTTATCATTGATACTCTCCCACTAGCTCCCAGCCACGAGCCATGAGCATCCAGTATCTAGTATCCAGTATCCAGCCACGAGCCATGAGCATCCAGTATCCAGCATCCAGCATCCAGTATCCAACCCCCAGCCCCCAGCAACTTCCCCCCGCTCCCTACTGACAACTCACGACTCACGATTGACGCATTGGCAGATTAACGAATTAAAACATTCTATCATCCTATCTTTCACTCATTCTATCATTACCCTCCCCCCTTCATTTGGTCAGTTCCTAAAATTCAGTAGCTTTACCAAGTATTCACCCTGCTGGCTGAAACAGATAACCCCCGTATCCCTCCCCCATATGGCCAGCGAGATATCCTGATAAAAGCAGGTGTTCCCGGAAACTATTTTCTACATCCGTATTTTGAAACGCTGGAATATGAAAAAAAATCTATTGCTACTGAGCATTCTGTTGCTTGCCGGTACGCTGTCAGTAAGGGCCAATGGTATCACTCTTCAGAAAGTGGCGCTTACCGATACCAATAAAACAGCCAAGACAGCCATGATACGTTTCAATATTGCCTGGGAGAATTCCTGGCGCGATAGTATCAACTGGGACGCAGCATGGATCTTTGTGAAATTCAGGGAGTTGAAGGATAGTGTATGGAAATACCGGCATCTTACCCTTTCTCAAACCGGCAACCTTCCCGGAACGGGAAATACCACGATGAAATTTGCTGTTTCCTCCGATAATAAAGGTGTGTTTTATTACCGGCAGTTGCCAGGTAGCGGTACTATCAAAATGGATAGTGTGAAGTTGTTATGGAACTATGCAATAGATAAAATAGCCAATATTGACAGTGTAGAGATCAAAGTGTTCGCCACCGAAATGGTGTATGTACCGGCCGGTAACTTTAGCCTGGGTGATGGCAATGGGACCCAGCGCAGTTACAACTCCTTCCAGCTGAAAAATGCGCCGAATAATTATGCAGTGATCACTGACAAGTGGAGCCCGCTCATTAATACCAAGAATGAAGGTTCAACAGGGATACAAAACGATGATGCGATACTGTATACAGACGGTATCCGGATATCGGGGCTGGGGGGATTGGATATTAGCGGGGATAAAGTAGCCGAATACCCTGACTTTCCTACGGGTTACCGGTCGTTCTACTGTATGAAATACGATGTGACCCAGGGGCAGTACGCTGATTTTCTAAATACCCTTTCATTACGGGATTCTACGTTTCCTTATTACTATACTGATACCACCCGTCTGAAGAAAGTGCCTGCTAAATATAAACTGGCCCTGCAAACCCTGGATCCGATTTATGGTACAACCCCATTGGACCTCCAGCGGCACACCATTGTACTGGACAGCACAGAAGTAAAATACACTGTATCAAGACCAGACCGCGCTTATGGCAAAGGAAATTCAACTACCTATCTCTCCTTCTCCGATTGGGCGGCGCTCAGACCAATGACTGAACTGGAATACGAGAAAGCTGCCCGTGGACCTTTACCGCCGGTATACAAGACCTACAATAACAGCAATTATAATTACAACGCCGATACCACCAGTAACTGGTCGGGTTTCGACTGGGCATGGGGTAATGATACCAGTTATGCCAGAACCAATTCTATGGCAGGCAACAATACTTATAATGTCCTTACCTATAACGGTGTAGAAAACGGAGCCGAAACATTTAGTAATTACAATGTATATAAACGCTATATCAATCCTGTCTATAGCAGTAATGGCATATCGAAGACTTTTTCCGGTGGTGATGGTGGCGATGGCCCTTACCGTTCGGGGATCTTTGCCACGGATAGTTCTACCCGTATCTCATCCGGAGCTACTTATTATGGCATTATGGATTTCAGTAAAAATGTCTCCAAAATAGTGGTCAGCATTTCACAGCCATCCAGCAGGACTTTTTCCTATAAAGTGCATGGCGATGGTATGTTAAATGTTTATGGTAACAGCGACACTGCTGAATTCTTCTCTAACGGGAATAATGGTCCGATAATGGGGGGCGTCTCTTTTTTGAATAAATCAGGAGCTGTATCTGAACGACAAAACTATTCCCAATTCATCGGATTCCGTTCTGTAAGAACTGCTCCTTCAGACAATTAAACACCAGCATACCCGGTTTGAAAAAGTTTCTGATCATATGTTTCCTGTTAACCGTTTCCGGCAGTCTGTCGGCACAGGTATTATTGCTGAAAAAGCCGATGGCTGGCGATATATGGCCCGGTTATTCGGTACAAAGGATCGAATGGACCAGTACCAATATCGACAATATCAAAATTGAATCCTCACTGGATTCCGGAAAAACCTGGAACCTGATCATCAACAGTTATCCCGCTTCGGCACAATATTATGACTGGGAAGTTCCCAACAAGGTCTCCGACAGCTGTTTTATCCGTATCACGGATATTACCAATGCTGCTACTTCCAGTTCCAATTACCGAAACAGTCCTTTCCGGATCCCCCCTGCAGGAATTACCCTGGATAGCCTGGCCACTACACAATTCATGCACACGGCTTTACCGGTTACCTGGACCTCCAGCGGTGTTAGAAAACTGAACCTGTCCGTTAGTTATGATAACCAGGTCAGTTTTCAGAAAATCGCAGATAGTATTCCTGCCAACCGATTCTACTACAATTGGGTTATTCCGGCCATATCCAGCAACCAGGTATTTCTCAAACTACAGGATGCTGAACGACCCTCACTGGTCAGCATCAGCCCTGTTTCATTCAGCATTCAACCGTTGACAACGACGAATACCGCCAAGTACAAAGGTGGCGGTTATGATGGCCATACGGTTGCCAATAATCAATTACCCAAGCTGTTTTTCACTAGTCCTGCAGGTATTGATTCCTCATTTGGCAGTGAAGTGTATACGATTAGGTGGACACAAAACAATGTGGACCAGGTGACGCTGCAATACTCCCTCAATGATGGCGTGAGCTGGAATACCATTGTATCAGGGTTGGCTGCCACTGCCGGTCGTTATGCCTGGACCATACCTAACTCACCTACTACGCAAGGCCGTTTGCGTATTCTCAACAGCACTGACAGCAGTATCCAGGAAACCTCAGCATTCCGCTTTATCATCCGTAAAAAAATCCTGCAGGTAACATCACCCCTGGCAGAGAATACGGTTTACCGGGGCACGGCCTTGCCCATTAGCTGGAACAGTGGAGGTATCAGTCTGCTTAGGATCACCTGTCTGTACAACAACAAAACCTTCCTGCTCAGGGATTCAGTAACCGTTCAGAACGAAACCTTTAACTGGATCATACCCGATACACTTACCGGCAGTTGCCGGATAGTGATACAGGACAGGGCCGACTCCACTGCCAGTGATACAAGTGCTGTAATGACAATAACAGCTATCCCCTCAGCAGCAGCAGCCAAGTTCAGAGGAGGAAGTTTTGACGGGCACAGCGCCCTATCCGACCAGCGCCCACAGTTACAGCTGCTCACTCCTAAGGAAGGGGAAAAGATAGCCGTATCCATGACGCTCAGCATCCATTGGAAAGCCAATAACCTGGAGAGGGTTCATCTGTATTTCTCTAATAACAATGGCGGCAACTGGACGCGCATTGCTTCCAATATAGCCGCATCGGCAGGCAGTTACGACTGGCGTACACCGAACATTACTTCTTCGCAATGTTTGCTGCGCATTGAAGATGCAACCGACTCAACCGTCTTTGATCTGTCTAAAACGAATTTCACACTGCTTCCCAAGCAGATCGATCATTTGACAGACTCACTTAACTGGATCAGGAAAACAGCCAAAACCCTGGAGTGGAACACATTGGGTATCGATGCCATCCGGATCTACTACAAACTCAGGGAAAACAATGGCTGGACATTACTCAAAGACTCGATCCCCGCAAGTTATCAAGCTTGTAACTGGATCGTACCGGCATCCCTGCAGGATACGGTATGGATCAGGTTACAGGACCGGGCAGATAGCACTGTGCTGGCAGACAAATACTACACATCCCTGCACAGCCTTGCCGAAACCTTTTCAGCCACCAAATACCGGGGAGGAAGTTTTGACGGACATACCCAGCGAAGTAATATCACGAAGATCATTGTACAACGGCCGGTAGAAAATGAAGTACTCACTTCGGGGACCATCTATACCATTAAATGGTCTACCGTGAACTTGGAAGATTCTATTGTGCTGCAATATTCGGTGGATAGTGGGGCCACCTGGACCACGATCGCCAGAACCCTTGCCAATCTCGGACTGTATGAGTGGCGGATACCGGCTGTTTTATCCAGCTACCAGCCACCACAGTTCATGACCATCAAAACACAAAGTACCGGTACTGCCGGCGGTTACCTGTATCAGACCAATGGCAGCAGCGGCGTAGCCAACAAATGCCTGATACGCGCGCTGGACCCAACATCCGGGAATACCTTGGTGGGCATCAGCAGTAAACCGTTCACCATTGCGTCAAAAGATGTTCCGCTAAAAGCCGATATCAATTTCCCGTTGCCGGAAGAGAAAGAATATAAAATGGGTTTACAGATCATGCTGGCAGCCAGCAGTCAGACGAAAAATCCTGTCACCTATTTTGTAACCAAGGGTTCCGCTACAGTTACAAGAGATACTTTGCGGGTATCTGAAGCCGGACCTATTACCATTGGGGCTTTTGTAGCTGCCCGAAACGGGTACCTGGGGTCCGATACACTCTACCAAAGTTTCTGCGTCAATCCGATCCGTCCCCTCATTCTGACAAATGGCGATACCAGTGCCTGCGCCAATGATACTGTTATTTTACGCTCCAGCGTTATTACCGGCAATCAATGGTACCGGAACGGTCAACTGATCACGGGTGGTAACGAAAGCAGCTTACGCGTGTTTACCGGCGGAATCTACACGGATAGCCTGAATGTATTGGGTTGCAGGTCCGGCTCAGTGCCGATGACCGTGCAGTTCAAAACAAAACCCCTTACACCGGTTCTCACAGCCAGTAAATCCAGCATCTGTTCGGGAGAAAGTGCCATTCTTCACAGCAGCCATACAACCACCAACCGCTGGTTATTCAATGGAACCATCCTGGCAAACCTGTCCGACTCTGTATTGGTGACCCGTAATGCGGGTAAATACCAGGTAATTGCCAGTGCCAATGGCTGTTTCAGTGATACCAGTAATACACTCAATATGGTGGTGATCCAGTCACCCGCTGCGCCCCAGGTAAGCCCGATAAAGGTTTGTCAGGGAACTGCTATATCGCTGTCTGCAGTAAAAACAAGGGGAAATGAATTGTTATGGTACCCGGTTGCAGCAGGGGGCACGGCGTTCAATGGCACGCCGGTGATCGCTTCGGATAAGCCGGGACAGACGTGGCTATACGCCAGTCAAAAAGATCCGGCCACAGGCTGCGAGAGTGAACGTGCGGCCTTATTGATCGCTGTTGGCAGCGTGCCGGTGCAACCCGTTATTACCCGAAACGGCGACAGGTTGATCAGTACTCCGGCCAAACAATACCAATGGTATCGGAATAACCTGCCATTGGCAGCGGCAGACAGCAGCCAGCTGAAGATACCCGCCAGTGGAACCTATCAGGTAGCCGTGTCTACGGATAGCAGTTGCTGGTTACGATCGGCCGGTTACCTGGTGCAGGAGGACCCTGTTCTGCCTGCACAGGACAGTTTACAGGTGCTGGCATATCCCAATCCTGCACAGGGGCAGTTCTTTGTACAGGTGCAGGCCCAGCATCCGATCAATGGGTTCATCAACCTACAGCTGTTTGATATGAACGGTGTGCCGGTCACTTCCCTGCAGCGGTTTGTATTCAATGAAAAACAAGTCAGGATACCTGTGTATATCTATCTGAACAAATCCCTCTATACCATCCGTGTAACCGTGAACGGTTATCAAACCAAAAACATTCAGCTGATCGGACTTTGAGAAACCTGCTACGATATGGTTTACTGATCTGCATAAGCATATGGCAGCTTGCCTGCAGCAAGACCTTTATTGAGACCGATCCCGGAACGGGTACCCAGTCAGGCCCCATTGCTACGGCAACAGATACCCTCTGCGGAATCGCTGCCATCCGGCAAGTGAATGGCAGTAGCCTTTATAACGAATGGATCTATACCCGGAATGCCAGTCAGCAAGCCGGCCGTATTCAATTCAGGGATCTCATTGCGGCAGCGACCAGTTTTTCCCAAACATTGCAATACAAGGGAGATAACATTCTGCTGGACACGACCAGCTGGATGGTCCGCGATCCTAAAACCGGTCATATCCAGCAGTATTTTACCCGTGTACAATATGCCGGAGCCTTATACGATGACATCTATTATACGTATCAATACGATTCCAATGGCCGGTTAAAACAGAAACAGGCTTATTACAATCAAACCCTTACGCCCGATTATATCACCTTCTACTATTACAATGGCAATAACCTGATCAATTGCCAATTATTTACGGGAGACCAGAAACAGCGGCTGCTGCAATCAAAGATCAGTTATGACCTTACCAGGCAGATCAAACCCTGGGTCTATCTGTTTACAGATGCCTTTCATGAATACCCGTATCTGCCCATCCTGAATTTTGGGGTATACCCGCAAAACCCCGTTACGGAAATACAAACCTTTCTCTACAACGTATCCAATGACACCCTGAAAGACCAATGGACGACCCGCTTCAATGGATATGTATTCAGTAGCGATAATTATATCCTACAGGTAACCACTTCGGGCCAACCCCAGCAAGGGCTCAGTTTCCTGATCGGCACCCAGCGGTTTGATTACCAGTGCTGGTAGTGAGAGGATAGCAGTTAGCAGTTAGCTGTGAGCGACGAGCTTTGAGCTGTGAGCAGTTGGCAACTTTTGTAAATGGTCACCTATATCAGGGACAGACATTGTCGGAAAAAATTCTTTTGGTTACCCGATCTATTGTTACCTATCATTTTTCAGATCAGTTACCCGATCCACGAAACGGGAAAGGATGACTTGTTGTATAGTGAGTGGGTACAATGCAATTGCCTGAGGATTGCTATTGAGCCCGGCAATACAGGTTTATCTGGCAAGGCATTCCACCAGCATGCATGTACACCTGTTTTTCGTAATCATCGCTTAGTTTCAAAACCCTAACTTTGTCAACTATGCATGTGTCGATATCTATTATCAATAAATCGGTCAATGGTCTGCCTGAATATGCCACTTTAGGCTCATCGGGTATGGATGTTAGGGCCAGTATGGAAGCCCCCCTGAATCTGAAACCCATGGAAAGGGTCTTGGTACCCACCGGTCTCTTTGTAGAGATCCCCGAAGGGTATGAGATCCAGGTACGTCCCCGCAGCGGACTGGCCATCAAACAGGGGCTCACCTGTCTGAATACACCGGGCACCATTGATGCTGATTATAGGGGAGAGATCAAAGTGATCCTGATCAATCTTTCGGGTGAGGAACAGATCATTCAACCCGGCGACCGCATTGCCCAGCTGGTATTACAAAAAGTAGAAAAAATAAACTGGAAACCCGTAGACGGGATCTCTGAAACAGACAGAGGGGCCGGAGGTTTTGGCCATACCGGTAAATAAGTCCATTATGATGAAACAAACCATACTGTTCCTTGCCGCCCTTGTATTGGCAGCGGCATCCTGTACCACGGTCAAAAAAACACAGGTCATACAGGAAGCCATCACCAAAAAAGATACGGCACAGACCATTGTGATCAAGGAATCGCCGCATGTTGACTCTGAAGCGATCGTAAAAGAGATCCTGGGTAAGGTAACATTGAGTAAAATAGCGTTCAATACCTTCAATGCCAAGATCAAAGTGTCATATGAAAGCGCCGAAAAAAGCGATAACTACACTGTATACCTGGGCATGAAAAAGGACAGTGTGATACTGATCAAGGTAACCGGTACTTTCCTGGGCATACCCGGGCTGGGACTGGAGGCCAAGATCAAAAAGGACAGTGTACTGATTGTGCGCCATGCCGGTGAGAAATATGTGATGAACCGCCCTATCAACTATTTGCCCGAAGTGACCCAGATACCTTTCGATTTTGCCACGATACAGGATATACTGATCGGCAACCCGGTGTTCATAGACAGCAATGTGGTCTCTTATAAGGCCGGCGCCAGCCAGTTACTGGTGCTGATGGTGGGCAACGTGTTCAAACACCTGTTGACCCTCGATAATACTGATTACAAAGTACTGCACAGCAAACTGGATGATGTGGACATACAGCGTAACCGTACCTGCGATATCACATTCGGCAATTACCAGGCCATGGGGCCTTACCGATTTGCGGCTTACCGGAGTATCTCGATAGCAGAGAAATCCAAACTGGATATTTACCTGGATTTTAAGGAGTTTGCCCTAAACGAACCGTTAAAATACAATTTTGAACCACCCAAAAAATACAAGCGTAAGTAATTTACCTGCAACTTAGCCGTTCTATAACGGGCGAGTTCACTGTTTTAAATCCTGATAACATGTATACAAGGCTTTTTTTTGTACTCTTTCTGATCATCACGATGAGTGTCTGTGCGGTTGCCCAGAATACCAGGGAAGAATTGCAGAAAAAAGAACAGGAGCTCCAGAAAGAGATCGCCGAGCTGAACCGGATGTTCAATGAAACGCAGAACAACAAAAAGACCTCTTTGAAACAGCTGGCCCTCATCAAAAGCAAGATCAATAAACGGGAAGAACTCATCAACAGTATCAATCGCCAGGTAAGACAGATGGATGAGACCATCTTCACCAATGAACGGGATATCTACCGTTTGCGAAAGGAACTGGATACGCTGAAGATGAAATATGCCAAAAGTATCGTGTTCGCCTACAAGAACAGGAGCAGTTATGAATACCTGAACTTCCTGTTTTCGGCCAGCAGCTTCAATGATGCCATTAAACGGATCACTTACCTGAAAAGCTACCGCCAGAACCGCGAAACCCAGGCCAATGCCATCATGCAGTCGGACAAACTGCTGCAGGACAAGATCAGCCTGCTCAGCTCCAACAAAAAAGAGAGGCTGGGTGTGCTGCAAACACAGAGTCAGCAGCTGAAAGTGCTGGAAGCCGATAAAAAGGAACAGGACCAGGTGGTGGCCCAGTATAAAGGAAAGGAAAAAGAGATCTCAAGACAGATCAACGATAAAGAAAAACAACGTCAGCGGGTACAGCAGGCTTTTAATGCCATCATCCGCCGTGAGATAGAAGATGCCCGTAAAAAAGAACTGGCCCGCCTGAAAGCGCTGGAAGAACAGAAGAAAGCAGCCCTGGCCGATGCTGCCAAAAATAACAATGCGGCCAATAAACCAGCTACTTCTAAACCCTCGACCGCCACATTGAGCAATGAACCGGTGACCGGCGTAGCAGCTCCCGCGCGCGACAGGGTATATACCCCGCTTGAGTCAACCCCGGAAGGCAGGGAAATGTCGATTAATTTTGAGAACAACAAAGGGCGTCTGCCCTGGCCGGCATCAACAGGTGTGGTAACCGCCCACTTTGGCATTGAAAGGATTGCCGGAACCAAATTGAGTCGTCGTACCGACGGTATCGAAATATCGCTACCCGTCGGCACTGTGGTCCGTTCTGTGGCTGATGGAAAAGTACTGTATGCCGGCGAAGTAGATGGCCAGCAGGTACTGGTGGTACAACACGGTAAATATTTCTGCGGATACCAGAATCTTTCCTCCGTATCCGTATCCAAAGACCAGGAAGTAAAAGCCGGCTCCGTCCTGGGCCGCACCGGAACCTCTATTGATGGGGAAGGCGTACTCCTGTTCTCCATCATGAACGATAAACTCGTACAACAAGACCCCGAGAATTGGCTGAAGCCGAGGAAATGAGGGAATAATGAACAGATGAACAGATGAGCAAGGAACAGATGAACAAGGAATCCCGCCATGGAGGGAAATGATGAAGTAGCATGAATTCCTCTGCGTCAACTCCCCGATCTCTGCGGCTCTGCGGTGAAAAAAAGGACAAATAATGAACGGATGAGCAAGGAGCCAGCGAACCGATGAAGGAGGTTATGTATTCCACTTCGTCTGTTCCTTGTTCGTCTGTTCAATTTTCACCATTCCTTTCGTCTGTTCCTTGCTCATCTGTTCATCTGTTCTTTTTCTCCACAACTTTCAAAATCCCTAACTTCAACAAAATGCTTGCTTTCTATGAACCAGTACATTTTGTCGTTCGATCAGGGAACCACCAGTAGCCGGGCGATCGTCTTTGATAAAAAAGGGGCCATTGTTTCAGTGGCACAGAAAGAGTTCACGCAGATCTTTCCACAGCCGGGATGGGTGGAACATGATGCCAATGAAATCTGGAGCACCCAGCTGGGTGTTGCAGCGGAAGCCATTACCAAGGCGGGACTGACCATACAGCATATTGCTGCTATCGGGATCACCAACCAGCGCGAAACAACGGTGGTGTGGGATAAGCGTACCGGTATGCCCATTCATCATGCCATTGTATGGCAGGATCGACGCACCGCTTCGTTCTGTGACGAATTGAAAGCTGCAGGCAAAGACAAGATGATCCAACAGAAAACGGGCCTCGTGGTGGATGCATATTTCTCGGCCACCAAAGTGAAATGGATATTGGATCATGTGGAAGGCGCGCGCGCCAGGGCGGCAAAAGGAGAACTTTGTTTCGGAACGGTTGACAGCTGGTTACTGTGGAAACTCACCAATGGTAAGGTACATGCAACAGATGTGTCGAACGCATCGCGTACCATGCTGTTCAATATTCATACCCTGGCCTGGGATGAAGAACTGTTGCAGCTTTTTGATGTGCCTGCGACCATGCTGCCCGAAGTGCGGAGTAGCAGTGAAGTATACGGTCATACGCAGCATGTATTGACGGCACACAATGTTCCTATTGCAGGGATTGCCGGGGACCAGCAGGCCGCTTTATTTGGCCAGATGTGTACACAGCCTGGCATGGTGAAAAATACCTATGGTACAGGCTGTTTTATGCTGATGAATACGGGAGAGAAAGCAGTCCCCTCTTCCAATAACCTGTTGACCACCATTGCCTGGAAAGTGAACGGGGTTACACAGTATGCCCTGGAAGGAAGTGTGTTCATTGCCGGAGCCGTGGTGCAATGGCTGCGCGATGGTCTGAAGATCATCCGCAATTCTTCAGAAGTGGAAAGCCTGGCGGCCCAGGTCAGCAGCAGCGAAGGTGTGTATGTAGTGCCGGCTTTTGCCGGACTGGGTGCGCCTTACTGGAACCAGCATGCGCGTGGTACCATTGTGGGTATTACCAGGGGCACCACGGGCGCACATTTTGCCCGGGCAGCCCTGGATAGCATTGCCTACCAGACCATGGATGTGTTAAAAGCCATGGAAGCCGATTCGGGTATAGCCATCAAAGAATTGCGGGTAGACGGCGGGGCCACCGCCAACAACCTGCTGATGCAGTTCCAGAGCGATATTCTGCATACCAATGTGGTACGCCCTACTGTAGTAGAGACCACCGCACTGGGTGCGGCCTACCTGGCCGGCCTGGCCGTAGGCTATTGGAGTGGCACCGAGGATATACAACAACAATGGCAGATGGAACGGGTATTCTCCCCACAAATGCCTGAAGCCGAACGTGCTGCTCTCACAGCCGGCTGGACCCGTGCCATTAACACCACGATCAGTTGGAGCGTCTAAAAAAAGCAACATACCATCCTACGGTCATTGATTACAGTCTTGTCAAAATTTTGAAATAACAGCATCATGAACACGCCACTCAAAAAAACGATCTTCCGGTTGGTGGATTTGTGCATGTTCCCATTGATGTTACTCAGTGTTCCCCTGTTTCGCATGATCAGGCGATATGGGGTCAAATATTTCCCGCTAAGCAGGTTCCTGTTCCTGAAACAGGGAGTTTTTCCGATCAGGGATCATTATTATGAGCCGCTTTTCCTGCTTCCCAAAGGTTTTGAAGGCGGAAAAAAACGGGAACTGCAGTTTACTCTTTCTCTGGAAAAACAACTGCAGGGGTTGAACCGTTTGCAATATTCAGAGGAACTGAAAATTTTTCCCGAAACAGCAGTGGCCGGAGGTTTTTATGTGAGGAACCCCAATTTTGGTCCGGGAGACTGGGACCTCTATTATTTGCTTATCAGGAATCAACAACCCCGGAATATTATTGAGATCGGTTCGGGTTTCAGTACCCTCGTCGCGCATGAAGCCATTCGTAAGAACAGGCAGGAAGGTGTTCTTACAAAAATGACCTGCATTGAACCTTACGAAAACAAATGGCTGGAGACGCTGCCCGATATCAGATTGATCAGGCAAAAGGTAGAAACGGTATCGCCAGACCTGTTTGAAACTTTGGAAGAGAACGATATCCTGTTCATAGATTCGTCACATGTGATACGGCCGGAGGGAGATGTGCTTTTTGAATACCTCACCGTATTGCCCCGCTTGAAAAAAGGTGTGATCATTCATGTTCATGATATTTTTACACCCAGGCATTACAGATCTGATTGGTTGGATACCGAATTCCGTTTCTGGAATGAACAATACCTCTTGGAGGCATTTTTGTATTTCAATGATCATTTTGAGATCATGTATGCGGCTAATTTTTTAAAACACGAAGCCTGTGAGGATACAGCCCGGGTGCTGACATCCCTTACGCAGAACGATGAACCTTCTTCATTCTGGATGCGTAAAGTCAAGTGAGTTTCTGATTTCAGGGGTGCTGGTTTCGGTAAATTGTATAGGTTTATCACAAGACAGATAATGGTAAAAAGTAAAATGGATAGGGAGGATTTACTGAGCCGTTTGCAACAGGCGCAAAACGATTACTGGGATATTGTGATCATCGGTGGTGGGGCCACCGGTTTGGGGGCGGCACTGGATGCTGCCTCCCGCGGATACAAGACCTTGCTGGTGGAACAATGCGATTTTGCCAAAGGCACATCCAGCCGATCCACCAAACTGGTGCACGGGGGCGTACGGTACCTGCAGCAAGGTAATATCAAACTGGTAAGGGAAGCGCTGCGCGAAAGAGGGTACCTGCTCCGGAATGCTCCGCATCTCACCTCGGTACAGGCATTCATTGTACCGGCTTTCAGTTGGTGGGAGAAGACCTATTATGCCTTGGGTTTGAAGATCTACGACCTGCTCTCGGGAAAACTATCGCTTGGCAAGACAAGGGTACTTTCTAAAAAAGAAACGAAGGACCGTTTACCTGCCATTCAGGCAAAGGACCTTTCAGGTGGCATATTATATTACGATGGTCAGTTCGACGATAGCCGTTTGTGTACCGACCTGGCCGTAACAGCCATGAGGTATGGTGCCAGCCTGGTGAATTATTGCAAAGCCATCGGTTTCGAAAAAGAAAAAGGGAAGATCACAGGGGTACAGCTGGAAGATGTGTTGACAGGCAGCCGTTATACCGTACCCACCAGGGTAGTGATCAATGCCACCGGGGTATTTACAGATAGTTTGCTGCAGTTGGATGATGAGCAGCGGGAGAACATGGTCTCCCCGTCGCAGGGCATTCATCTGGTGGTGGACAAACAATTCTTTCCGGGCAATGATGCGATGATGATCCCGAAAACGGATGATGGCAGGGTATTGTTCGCAGTGCCCTGGCATGGAGAAGTGGTGTTGGGTACCACCGATACGCCCGTGGAAACTGCGGAAATGGAACCCAGGCCGCTGGAAGAGGAAATTGAGTTCATCCTGAAACATATTAACCAGTACGGTACGCAGATCATCACCCGCAAGGACGTGAAAAGTGTATTTGTGGGATTGAGGCCACTGGTAAAAGCCAAAAGTTCCGGTGGTAGTACGGCACTTTTGTCGAGAGACCATACGCTGATGATCGCTGCCAGCGGATTGATCACGGTCACGGGTGGCAAATGGACCACTTATCGGAAGATGGCTGAAGACGCCGTGAACAATGCCATATTCGTGGCCCGTCTTGCCCAGCGGGAATGCATCACCCGCGACCTCAAAATAGGAGATCCTGCATGGCGGGAACAGGGGCTTACCCGGATCATGACAGAGGACCCGGCCATGGGTGAGAAACTCATACCCACCCAACCCTATACCTGGGCAGAACTGCGTTATGCGATCCGCTTTGAAATGGCCCAGACAGTAGAGGACCTCCTGGCCCGCAGAACCCGGATCCTGTTCCTCGATGCTGCCGCAGCAAAAGCCCTGGCTCCCCAAGTGGCCTCATTCATGGCCCATGAGCTGAATAAGGATGAGAACTGGGTGCACCAGCAGGTGAAGCAGGCCACTGAACTGGCAGAGCAGTATTTGCTGGTGTGATTTGTTTGCTCCTGTCAGAAAAAAGAATGGGCATAATGGGATACAGTACTACTCAACTGGGTATCCGGATATATTGGCTTTCCCCGGCATCTGAAAAAAAGCGTTAAGAAATTTATGGAATGGAGCGTAAGAAATGAACGATGCCTGGCTTAGTTCATTGGCTGAAGGGCAGGTCAGCTCAATTGTGACGGAATAGACGAGCTTTAGACTTCGTTCATTTTAGCGGAATGCAATAAATTTTAGCTTTTTTTCAGGAGCCTTGACTTTTTTTGTTACTTTTTTTGTGTCAAGACAAAAAAGTAAATAGAGGGTATACTATCAGTTAGCGGTTATGCGTCCTGAATGTATGGCTTCAAGATGATGATGGCAGGAACAAGGCTTTCACAATTGCGGACCCAGAGCGACAAAGATTCACACATAACAGCATGATCGATTTTACTACCGCAATACGTTGCTTTTATAATTTCCCTATCTTTTACTTCTAAACGATTGTTACTATGACGCCATTTGTTGCAGAATTGACCGGTACCGCATTGCTCATTGTTCTGGGCGATGGGGTAGTGGCCAATGTGGTACTTAATAAGACCAAAGGAAACAACGGGGGACTGATCTCCATCACTTTCGGCTGGGCCATTGCGGTATTCGTGGCGGTATATGCCACTGCTGCCGTGAGCGGAGCACATTTGAATCCGGCGGTAACCGTGGCGTTGGCGTCTATCGGAAAATTTGACTGGGCACTGGTGCCTTCTTACCTGTTGGCGCAGTTGCTCGGTGCCATGTTGGGCGCATTCCTCGTATGGCTGGTGTATCGCCAGCATTTTAACGCTACCGAAGATGCAGACGCCAAGAGGGCCGTTTTCTGCACCGGTCCTGCCATCAAAAATCCGATCGATAATATCCTTTCCGAGCTTATCGGAACTTTTGTATTCATACTGGCAGTCTTGTTCATCACCAAATCGCAGAGTTCGCTGGGGGCACTGGATGCGTTACCGGTAGCTTTGCTGGTGTTGGGTATCGGTCTAAGTCTTGGTGGGACCACCGGTTATGCCATCAATCCCGCTCGTGATCTGGGACCCCGTATCATGCATACATTGTTGCCTATCCCTAATAAAAACGGGAGCGACTGGTGGTATGCCTGGATACCGGTGATGAGTCCTTTAGCAGGTGCCGTACTCGCTGCTTTTGTGTACCGGTGGATCGCTTAAGTGCTATCATTTTTGTTATTGGTAATTTACAATGATCCTAATTTAAAAGGACCGCTGTTGTAGGGTGTATGATGCATACAATCTAACGCGTTGTATTAACCTCTACTATAATCGGAGACCCTCTGCGTAAACTCTGCCTCTCATGTTCTCCGCGGTGAAAAAAACTTAAAAAATGCCTGGTTGCTAATGTTCGGAATGTTATTCACCGCAGAGAACATGAGAACAGGGAGTTTACGCAGAGGGTTTAATAACAACACGTTAACCGCTAAGGATTCGGGTTGCTGTGTTTTTCTTTGCTCTTCAGGAAAGGCATGTTGAAATACGGCGTAACATGGGTTCTCTTTTTCCTTGCGGGATGCGGTTTCTGGTATTCCAGGTAATAGATGCGTAACAGGATGATGAAATAAGAAATGATCAGCGGCCCAAAGATCAGCCCTGTAATGCCGAAGTAACGGATACCCACGATCACACCCAATACAGTTACGATCGGATGTACGTCTGCCATTTTCTGGGCCAGTATAAAACGTACCACATTGTCTACGCTGCTCAGGATGATCAGTCCCCAGGCGAGTAGAAAAATACCCTGCCATACCTGGTCATTGGCCAGTACATAGATGCCCATCGGCACCCAGATTAGTCCCGTACCCACGATGGGGATGATAGAAGCAAAACCTGTGAATACAGCCCAGAAAACCGGTTCATCCAGTCCGGCGATCAGGTAAGAAAAATAGGCCACCGTTCCCTGTGCCAGCGCCACCAGGGGTACTCCCACGGCATTGCTGAAGGTCTGGGCTTTCAATTCCTGTCCGAACAGTTCAATTTTTTTCCGGTTAAAGGGCAGGTAAAAAACAATGGCCGCTTCCACGCGGTTGATGTTTACGATGAGGAAATACAGGAAGAAATACATCATCGTGATCGTGCCCAGCAGGTTCAGTCCCTGGTTCAGCAGCGATGAGATGAAGGAAGTGATGAAAGCCTGCGCTTCGGCGATATTTTTTTCGGTGATCAGTTTTACATGGAAATGATCCTGTAACACCGCATCCAGGTGTTGCAGGGGTTGAACCACTACGGTCTGTATATCGGTACCGATGGCCTGTGCCTTTTTGAACAGCAGAGCGGCCATCAGTGAAACGGGAAGCAGGATGATGAAGAACGATACGACGATCACCAGCACGGCGGCGGCAGATTTGTTCCAGCCCTTCTTTTTGATGAGCCATTCTACTGAATGTTTGCTGAGCACATAGAACATGATGGCTGCCAGGAAAGCGGTAAAGAATTCCAGCAGACTGTACAGTAAAAACAAGGCGAACAAAAGGATGCCCGCCAGGAAAAAATACCGGTTAATCTTATGTTCTTGCGCGTTTTCCATGTAACTTGTATAATGAAATCCGATCGTATCGTGAAGATAACCAAGAAACGCTAGATTTCATTCACAGAATAGCAGATGTTGAAAGCAGTTTTGCTGCATGTTACCCCCTGTTTCGGACACCTGTTGTTCGACCTATAAACTTGATCTTATGACAGACAATCAAAAATTCATGGCGGGTCTGCTGCTGGGTGCAGTGGCCGGCGCCGCATTGGCATTGTTCCTGAAAACGGAGAAAGGACAGGAGCTGGTGAGCGACGTACAGGAAGGTGCCGATAAAGTCCAGGAAGAACTGAAAGAGAAATTGCATGGGTTTGATACCGCGGTGAACGACCTGCTGCAAAAAGGCAAGGCATTCATCAACGACCTGGAACAGAAATCCCAGCAAACCAGTGCTTAAAAACTGAAGAATGGAAGAGAATACAGAAAGCTTTTTTGCGGCTTCGAAAAAAGACCTGGAAGGATATGTTCAGGACAGGATCTGGTTACTCAAACTGCAGGCAGGCGAAAAGATATCCCGGATCATTGCCTTAATGGTATCGATCCTGCTGATAGGGTTACTTTCCTTTTTTGTGCTGCTGTTCCTCAGCATCATGGCCGGTTATTATTTTTCAGAGCTTACCGGTAGCCTGTTCTCAGGTTTTGGCATCATCACCGGTTTGTATATCCTGTTACTGGTGGCCATCATACTGGGCCGGAAGCGGATCGAGGCGAGAGTGATCGATAGGGTGATCCGTACCCTCTTTGACAAAACACCCGAAAAAAATGCTTAATCAGACGAATAGAACGATCCGGTCACTGGCCGATTTGCAGGCAGAGATGCAGGAGACAACATTTCGGATCAAAGAACGCGAGACCGGCCTTGCTACCCGCTTGCAGAGCCTGCCCGGTGAAGTAGTCAAATCGGTAGCCGCGGGTGTTGTTCCACTGTTCCTGGGTGGCGAACTGGCCACCGGGGCCTGGAAACTGGCTAAGGGGGCATTTGAGCTGATCCGGAGCCGGAAATCCGGCGACCAGGCAGCCAGTGCCGGCGACTGGAAAGCGGATTTACTGGGCGGCGCCAGAAAACTGGGACTTTTCGGTGCCCTGAAACTGCTTTTCGGCCTCTGGAAAGGCAAATAACCCCAATCCCGCGCCTTTGCGCTTCCGCGAGAAACCCCTTCTGCCAGTCAAATAAGGAGTGAAAGCTTAGGTTTTTGCGTACTTGTGCATCCCTATGCCCCGCAAATCCTTTTCTTTCCCACATTTTTCCAATTTTCCCCTTGTTTTTTCTCAATTAACGGTGCATCCCCTTACCTTTGCCGCCAAGTTGGAAAACCCCGGTTTCCCGACGCAAAAAAGCTCATTTTAAAACCATAATATATCTCCTGATATGGCTACGAAAGGTAAGATCAAACAGATTATCGGTGCGGTAGTTGACGTTCACTTCCCCGACGATAATACCCTTCCTGAAATTTATAACGCCCTGGAAATTACCAGGGAGAGCGGTGAAAAGCTGGTACTGGAAGTACAACAGCACCTGGGTGAAGACAGTGTACGTACCATTGCGATGGACGGAACAGAAGGCCTGGTGCGTGGTATGGAAGTGATCGATACCGGTAAAGCCATCGCTATGCCAATCGGTGAAGGTATCAACGGTCGTCTGTTCAACGTAACAGGTGATGCGATTGATGGTCTGCCACAACTGAGCAAAGAGAATGGTCGTCCTATTCACAATAAACCTCCGTTGTTCGAGAACCTGAGTACCTCTGCTGAGATATTGTTCACCGGTATCAAAGTAATTGACCTGATCGAGCCTTATGCAAAAGGTGGTAAGATCGGTCTGTTTGGTGGTGCGGGTGTAGGTAAGACCGTATTGATCCAGGAGCTGATCAACAATATCGCAAAAGGCCACGGTGGTCTGTCAGTATTTGCCGGTGTGGGTGAGCGTACCCGTGAAGGTAATGACCTGTTGCGCGAGATGATCGAAGCGGGTATCATGAAATACGGTGATGCTTTCAAACACAGCATGGAAGAAGGCGGATGGGACCTGAGCAAAGTGGACATGGAAGGCCTGAAAGAGTCTAAAGCGACTTTCGTATTCGGACAGATGAACGAGCCACCGGGAGCCCGTGCACGTGTGGCACTGAGCGGTCTGACCATCGCTGAATATTTCCGTGATGGAGATGGTACCGGAAAAGGTAAGGACATCCTGTTCTTCGTAGATAACATCTTCCGTTTCACCCAGGCAGGTTCTGAGGTATCGGCGCTGTTGGGACGTATGCCTTCAGCGGTAGGTTACCAGCCCACCCTGGCTACAGAAATGGGTCTGATGCAGGAGCGTATCACTTCTACCAAAAATGGTTCTATTACCTCCGTACAGGCGGTATACGTACCTGCGGATGACTTGACTGACCCCGCTCCGGCAACTACTTTCGCCCACCTGGATGCTACCACGGTATTGAGCCGTAAGATCGCCGACCTGGGTATCTACCCTGCGGTGGATCCACTGGATTCCACTTCCAGGATCCTGACACCGGCTATTGTGGGTGAAGCACACTACGATTGTGCCAACCGTGTAAAACTGATCCTCCAGCGTTATAAGGAGTTACAGGATATCATCGCCATCCTGGGTATGGATGAGCTGAGCGAAGAAGATAAGATGACCGTACAGCGTGCCCGTAAGGTACAGCGTTTCCTGAGTCAGCCTTTCCACGTGGCTGAGCAGTTCACCGGTCTGAAAGGCGTATTCGTAGACATCAACGATACCATCCGCGGATTCAACGCCATCATGGACGGTGAAGTGGATGAATATCCTGAAGCGGCTTTCAACCTGGTAGGTACCCTGGAAGATGCGATCGAGAAGGGTAAGAAGATGATGGAAGCAGCGAAATAATCAATTTGACAATTTGAAGATGTGATAATGTGATGATGGATACAACCATCCCGCATCAGAAACGCTCTCAAATTTTCAAATTCCCAAATTCTCAAATTGACCCAATGACATTAGAAATATTAACTCCCGAAAAAAAGCTCTATAGCGGCGAAGTATACGGTGTGATGTTGCCCGGTATTACTGGTCTGTTCGAGGTTCTCGACAAACACGCACCGCTGGTAAGTGCGCTGGGAAAAGGAACCCTGAAGATCCTGAAAGCCAAAAACGACACAGAACGTTACTCCATCCAGAGCGGTTTTGTAGAAGTCCTCAATAACAAAGTCACCGTACTGGTAGAAGGGGCGGAAGCGATCTGATCAATGAATGAATGATAGAATGATAGGATGATAGAATGTTTTGTAGGGTTGAAAAAATTAGCGACTCCGAGAAATCGGGGTCGTTTTTTTTGTATCTCTAAACGCCACCCATTCACTCATTCTATCATCCTATCATTCTATCATTAATTCAGCTGCGGATCTATCGGATAATTGACCATCTGTTTGTATTCGCCGCCTAATTCCTCCAGGGCGGTTCGCCAGAGCTGATAGGGGTCCTTGGTAAAAACCAGGTTGGGGTTAGTATCCCGGGTGATCCAGCTTTTTTCTTTGAGCTCGTCTTCCAGTTGTCCCTGGTCCCAGCCGCTGTAACCCAGGTAAAAGCGGATATCGGTCTTGCTCAGTTTGTCTTCCCTAAGCAGTTTCAGTACTTCGGCAAAGTCGCCACCCCAGTAGATGCCCTTGGTGATCTCCATACCGCCGGTGATCAGGTCCGGGCGCTGGTGAAGAAAATGGAGGGTCTCTTTCTGTACAGGTCCACCCTCGTATACCGGGAAACGGATACCTTCGGCACCTTCGATCAGGTCACCGATATCATGGTCGAAGGTCTTGTTAATGACAAAGCCAATAGCTCCATCCTGCCGGTAATCGCAGATAAAGATCACGGAACGGATAAAGTTCGGGTCCTTCAGGAAAGGATTCGAGATGAGTAATATGCCAACTGACAGATCGGTCATAATCGGATAGAAAGTTACGCAATTCCCGGGGGAAATACAGCAGTTAAAATCCTGATAAAGCGCCTGCTTCCGTAACAGGTATCTCGGCTTCCCAGTATATTTGTAAGGATGAAGAGAACTTTCCCCGCTATCGTCATACTGATCTCCCTCTCACTTTTCGGTCTGATCCTGCTTCAGATCTCATGGTTCCATAACCTGTTGGAAACCACGCGGAACCAGTACGATAATAACTATACGCAGGTGGGGGCCACCGTTGCGGATGAACTCTTCAACAGTACTTCCAAACCCATGCTCAGGCTTCCACGCAGGGGGGGCATGACCTTTAACTCAGACCCGCATTTCCATTTTCTGAAACCTACGCTGGTCGGTGAAAAATTCACTGCCCAGGAAGTGCAGGAAAAGATCCGGGCCAATTTCGACAGGTACAACCTGAAAAAACTGGAATTCGAATTTGCCGTGACCAATGCGGAAGATGAATATGAACTGGGCAGCAAGAACTTTTCCCAGGAATATTTTGATACGTTGAACAACAAACGCCGTTATTTCCCGATCATCCCGATCAATAACCAGGACTTAGAGATCGGTACTCCGGAAATGTTGATCATTGTGGTACCCGATTTTGACAAACAGATCTGGGATGCATTGCGTTGGGTCATTTTTGGGGCTGTTGTATTCATGCTGGTGATCGTAGCAGCTTTCTATGTGACCGTAAAGTCTTTGCTGTACCAGAAAAAACTCAGTGAGATCAAGAGTGATTTCATCAACAACATGACGCATGAGTTCAAAACACCTCTGGCCACCATATCGCTGGCGGTGGATGCTTTGCGTAATGAGAAGGTACAGAACGATAAAGAGAAAACGAAATATTTCAGCAATATCATCAAGGAGGAGAATGTACGCATGAACAAACATGTGGAAACCATTCTTCAGGCTGCGTTCATGGAGAAACAGGAACTGCAGCTGAATCTGACGTCACTGCATGTACATGAGGTGATACAGGCAGTGCTGGACAATTACCAATTGCAGTTACAGGAGAAAGGGGCAAACGTACAGTTGCTGCTGAATGCCCGGAACGACCTGGTGAAGGCAGATGAAGTACATTTCACCAATCTCTTCTCCAACCTGATCGATAATGCGATCAAATATTCCAAGGAGCAGCTCAGCATTGTGATATCGACACACAGTACCAGGAACCATATTGTGATACGGGTGGCAGACAATGGGATCGGTATGAGCAAGGAATCCGTAAAAAGGGTATTCGAAAAATTCTACCGGGCACATACCGGTAACCTGCATAATGTAAAAGGCTTCGGACTGGGTATGAGTTATGTGAAAACCGTGATCGATGCACATAAAGGCAAGATCAAGGTAGACAGTACCCTGGGCAAAGGCACCACATTTACCATTGATATGACCTTATTGCCGGAAGACAAAGCCTGACAGCATTGCTATAGCCATAACAAACTCCCGTCACCATAACTCAGGAAACGGAAATCGTGATCCAGTGCGTACTGGTAGATCTTTCTCCAGTTGTTTCCGGTAATAGCCGCAACCAATAACAACAGGGTGGACTGTGGCTGGTGAAAATTGGTGACAAGTCCTTTTACCACCCGGAACACATAACCGGGAGCAATGATGATCTGGGTCCGTGTGATCAGCCTGTCTGTATGGTGCTGCTGCAACCAGCTAAGCAATGCGTTCAATGCATCTGCAGTACTGATATGCTTCTCGGCCAGTGAATAAGCTTCCCATTGTGTAAGAGTGAGTGCTTCCGGACGGATGGCAGGATGCAATAGCGTTTTTACCCCCAGCCAATAGAGGCTTTCCAGCGTACGAAGTGATGTGGTTCCCACAGCGATCACCGGATCAGTCAGTTGTTGTAACAGTGTCTGGATGAATGCAGCGGTTACATCAATGAACTCTGCATGCATTTCATGGTGTTGCATGGTTTCGCTCTTCACGGGTTTGAATGTGCCAGCGCCCACATGCAGGGTAATAAAAGCGTGACCGATATTCTTTTTCGATAGTTTGTCAAACAGACTTTCGGTGAAATGCAGGCCCGCAGTGGGTGCGGCCACAGAGCCATCGTGTTTGGCATAGATGGTCTGGTACCTTTCCTGATCGGCTTCTTCGGCCTGTCGGTTCAGATAAGGGGGCAGGGGTATCACGCCGGCCATATGCAGTAATTCCGCAAAACTCAGATGGGGATCGTCCCAACTTAATTCAATCAGGTAAGCATCTGTCAGCTGTTCAACTTTTCGGGCGCTTAGGGTAACCTTGGCTGAATCATATCTTTCTATCTGCGCGATCAGCGATCCCTCTTTCCATTTCTTGGCTCCACCTACCAGGCATTTCCAGAGTACCTTTCCTTTTTGCAACATGGCGCTGGTGATATCACCGTACGACTCATGTGGCTCCAGACAGAAGATCTCGATCTTACCGCCATTGGGTTTTTCAAAGAGCAACCGGGCTTCCACCACTTTGGTATTGTTGAATACCAACAGGCTATTGGCTGGTAGATGATCTGCAAGGTTGGCATACAGGTCTTCCTGGATGGTACCCTTGCGGTAAACCAGTAATTTGCTCTGATCCCTTTCTGCCAGAGGATACCTGGCAATGCGATGGTCCGGTAATTCGTAACTGAAATCTTTGATGGAAAGTTCCTGGGGGTGCATGATCGCGGATGCTTATGATTTTTGTTATGATTGCTGGATGATCAGCGCGAAGCTAAAGCAACTGTTCAAATTCAGGTGCCATTAATCGGGGCAATCCTGCAGGCAAATGCATCGGAGCAGTCGCTCGGCTCCGCCGAGTGACGCCTATCTCCAGGCTTCCAGCCTGGGAAATATAAAGTCTCATCGATAGGTCCTGGGTACTATCCGCCCGCATTACCACTTTTTACCACTCCCATGGGTTCATCCCTGCATAAAGTCATAAAAAGCCTTCCGGAATCAAAAAAAGGACATCTCTACCTTCCTGAAAAGGCTTCTCCGACTGACTTTGCCTGAAAAAGTCCTTCATGCCGATATGATTGATTTTTAGGTAGATATAGATCAGGATCACCCATAATTCACAGTTCGATCTCCTGTATTCACTGGTTATCCACAGTAATTCACAGTCATTAAAGAATAGGATTCGAAAAATCGCTTCAAACGCTTTGCTGCATTGCATTACAGGTCAATCTGTTGTGTGGATAAATACAAATGCCCCAAAATGGAGATAAAAGTGGGAAAAGGTGTTATTTTGTGTCAACAAGTGGTAAACTTGAAAATATTTATACCCAAATGAACGGATTTCACGGAGAATATGAAGCAACGGTTGACGCGAAAGGTCGCTTCCTGATTCCGGGCGGACTGAAAAAACAGTTGCCTGAAGGGGAGGGACGTTTCATCCTCAGCCGTGGTTTTGAAAAATGTCTCACGTTGTATCCGATCAAAAGTTGGGAATTGATTATTGCCAAGATCAGCCAGTTGAATGATTTCGACCCCAAGGTACGTCAATTTCGCCGCCAGTTTCTGGGCGGGGCAACGGAAATAGAGCTGGATTCTGCCGGCCGTATGTTGCTTCCCCAAACACTGAGGGAATTTGCCGGCTTAGGCAAGGATATTGTTCTTGCCGCCGCATTGGACCGATTCGAGATCTGGGATGCTAGTAAGTACAAACAGCTCTTTGAGGATTTTTCACCCGAGGCCTTTAGTAACCTGGCGCAGGAAGTGATGACTGAAAAAATTTGAAAATGAGACAATGTGAAAATTTGAGAATGCGACCAGCTCGACGATCAAATTTTACCGGTCTCAGCTTCATTCGTTTTCATCCCGCCGGTGGCGGGATCAAATTTTCAAATTGTCAAATTCAATGAATTATCACATACCTGTATTATACCATGAAACCCTTGCCGGTTTGGCCATTCAACCCGATGGTGTGTATGTGGATTGCACATTTGGCGGTGGTGGTCATAGTAAGGGGATTCTGGAACAGCTGAGTGCTAAAGGGAAACTGATCGCTTTTGACCAGGATGCGGATGCGCAGCGAAATCTGCCGGAGGATGACCGTGTCATCTTTGTAGCACAGAATTTCCGGCACCTGCAGCGGATGCTTCGTTTGCACAAGATCACGCAGGTGGATGGTATACTGGCCGATCTCGGCGTCAGCAGTCACCAGTTCGATGAAGGCGAGCGCGGCTTCTCTATCCGTTTTTCCGGACCACTGGATATGCGGATGGACAGGAGGCAGGGCGCTACGGCCGCTGATATCATCAAGACCTATAGTGAGCAACAGTTGCATAAACTGTTTGAGCAATATGGCGAAGTCACCAACTCCAAAACGCTGGCGAAACATATCGTGCATGAGCGCAAGCACCTGCAATTCGAGACCGTTGAGCAGTTCAAGGCGTTGATCAGTCCCGTGGTGAAGGGAAATCCTAATAAGTACTTAGCCCAGGTGTTCCAGGCTTTGCGAATTGAGGTGAACGACGAAATGGGTGCTTTGAAAGACATGCTGCAGCAGGTTCCTGCTGTGCTGAAACCCGGTGGCCGTGTTGCCATCATCACCTTCCATTCTATAGAAGACAGGGTAGTGAAGAATTTCTTCCGCCAGGGTAGTTTCGACGAAACACCTGATAACCCCTTATTGCCTGTGGTTAAGGAAGAAGTGTTCAGGATCGTTACCCGAAAACCGGTAACGGCTTCAGAGGAAGAGTTGAAAAGGAATACCAGGAGCCGCAGCGCAAAACTGAGGATTGCGGAGAAAATATAAAGAGCCGGGTGTGTTGGTGGATGGAGCCTGTGTAACAAGGCCGGATGCCAATAGACTTGCAACTGATCGTCAATAAACCAATTAACAGAAAGTGTCCGAATCATTGACCGATAAGACCACAAAGAATCCGCTGAAAGGTTTGTTTAACTACCAGTGGATCGTGAAGAACATTCCGTTCTTCCTGTTCTTATCTGTGTTAACGATCCTGTATATCGCCAATGGGCATAGGGCAGATAAGACCATACGTAAGATCAACAGTACAACATCTGAACTGAAGGATCTGCAGTATGAATACAAGACGCTGAAAAGCGAAGTGATGTTCAGGAGCGAAGAGGGGCAGATCGTAAAATCGACGGAGCCGTTGGGATTGAAAGTGAGTAAGGATATGCCCCGCCGGTTACAAACTGAAAAACCTTAAAACGAAACTTAACTATTCAATAAAAGGTGGACGTAAAACGCGACATACTCTGGAGAGTTTACCTCAGTTACATACTGGTGGTGCTTGCCTGTGTGGCCATTTTCGGGAAAGCCATCTATATACAACAGGTGCAGGGAAGCCACTGGCGCAGCATGAGTGATAGCCTGCACCAGAAGCTGGATGAAATAGAAGCGGAGCGGGGAACCATTTACAGTGAAGACGGGCAGATGCTGAGTACCAGTATCCCCCAGTTCGATCTGTACATCGATTTCAGGGTGGATGCTTTGCGTGAAAAGAATGGCCGGTTGTTTCGCGAGAACCTGGACTCTTTGAGTGAGAGCCTGGCAGGACTGTTCAAGGATATGTCGGCCGGAGAGTACAAGGCCTTGCTTAGGGAAGGATATAAAAATGAAGAAGGATATTTTCCGCTGAAGAAAAAGATCTCTTTCCGTGAGTACGAGCAATTGCGGCATTTTCCGCTGTTCAAGCTGGGTAGATATAAAAGCGGGTTGATAGCGCAGGAAAAGACCATCAGGTTGAATCCTTACCAGATGTTGGCATTCAGGACGATCGGTCTGGCGCGGGACTCCAATAAAGTCGGACTTGAAATGACCTACGATTCGATACTGAGGGGCAGGAACGGAAAACAGTTCGTAAGAAGGATCGCAGGAGGGGTGAATGTTCCTGTTGATGATACTTATGAGATAGAACCTGAAACTGGTAAAGATATTGTGAGTACGATCGATGTGTTCATTCAGGATGTAACGGAGAACGCCCTGATGAAGATGATGATGAAGAATGAGGCCCAGACCGGTTGTGCAATTGTGATGGAAGTGAAGACCGGAAAGATCAAAGCTATTGCCAACCTTGGAAAAAGGAGCGACGGAAGCTACTGGGAAGATTTCAATTACGCGATCAGTCCTACAGAACCCGGATCAACCTTTAAGCTGGCTACCATGCTGGCCTTGCTGGAAGACAAGAAAGTATCGCTGAATCAGATGATCACCCTGGAACATGGCGCCTGGAAGATCGCGGGTCAGACGGTATATGATTCTGAAGTGCATAAAGAAAATGATGTGACCGTACAACATGCGTTCGAGTTGAGTTCCAATGTGGCGATGGCCAAGATGGCAGCACAGCATTATTCTTCCAACCCGAACCAGTTTCTGAAGCACCTGAAGAAAATGCGGATGGATACGCTTACCGGTGTTGATCTCTCCGGTGAAAGAAAACCGGTGATCTATAGGCCTGGCGGTAAATTCTGGGGGCCTACCACGTTACCCTGGATGGCTTTTGGTTATAACCTGTCGGTAAGTCCGCTGCAGACAACCGTATTGTACAATGCGATTGCCAATAATGGCAAGATCATGCGTCCTTACCTGGTGAGCGCGGTAAAAGAAGAAGGCATCCTGTTACAGGAGTTTGGCCCGAAACTGATCGATGAAAGTGTTTGCAGCAGCCAGACCTTACAACAGTTGAAAGCCTGTCTCGAAGGGGTTTGTATTTCCGGAACCGCGAAAGAGCTGTTCAAAGGTTCTCCTTATAAGGTGGCTGGCAAAACCGGTACAGCACTCGTGGCAGACGGTAACAGGGGGTATGCCGATAAGATCTACCAGTCTTCCTTTGCCGGTTATTTTCCTGCAGAGAACCCTCAGTATACCTGTGTGGTGATCATCAAGAACAAAGCACATGCACCGGTATATTATGGTGCTGCAGTTGCGGGACCTGTTTTTAAAGAGATCGCTGACCGTTTGTACAGTACTTATATCAGGCAGGCCAATACAGTTATAGCGCAGGCGAAAAAGGACAGTAGTGCATTCAACTATGCCGGTAATAAGAAAGATATCGCGTACCTGTCACAAAAACTGAGGTTATCCTATTCCGATTCCACAACCAGGACGGATGAATGGATCGATATGAAAGGAAAAGATGCGGTGGTGGTACTGAATAAAAAAACGGTTGATAAAAACATCATGCCCCAGTTAAAGGGTATGGGACTGAAAGATGTGGTGTTTCTCTGTGAGAACATGGGCTTGAAAGTGAATGCGAGGGGAAGAGGTAAAGTGGCCGAACAGTCGATCCTGCCCGGTCAGCCAGTGGTGAAAGGGCAGTTGGTGAATGTT
The DNA here is from genome assembly GCF_058231045.1 of Sediminibacterium sp. FW305-C-269. Lineage (NCBI taxonomy): Bacteria > Pseudomonadati > Bacteroidota > Chitinophagia > Chitinophagales > Chitinophagaceae > Sediminibacterium > Sediminibacterium sp. FW305-C-269. The sequence continues at coordinate 105,881 of NZ_JBIQXQ010000004.1, forward strand.
GCATTGAATTGATAACGATAAAATAATTGCAGGACACAAATGGTCCGGCATAAAATAATGGCGATACTTAAAGACATATTATACAAAGTGCACCTGAAGCAGGTTCAGGGGGCTACGGGTATTGAAGTGAACGGCATACAGATCGATTCGCGGAAAGTGCTTCCCGGTAATGTGTTTGTGGCGATCCGCGGCGTGCAGTCTGATGGGCATCAGTTCATCGATAAAGCCATATCGCTCGGTGCTGCAGCGATCGTTTGTGAGGAAATGCCTGCTTTGATTACAGAAGGTGTTACCTACCTGCAGGTGAATAATACCAATGAAGCTGTTGCGTATATGGCACACCAGTTCTATGGAGAACCTTCCGCCAAAATAAAATTGGTGGGCGTTACCGGAACCAATGGTAAAACCACGATCGCAACGGTCTTGTTTAAGTTGTTTACCAAGCTGGGTTACCGTTGTGGATTGGTGAGCACCGTGCAGAACCAGATAGGGGAGACCATCATCCCGGCCACGCATACCACACCGGATGCGGTCAGCCTGAATGCATTGTTGAAACAGATGCTGGATGAGGGCTGTACCCATGTGTTCATGGAATGCAGCAGTCATGCCATACACCAGCACCGAATTACGGGCTTGCAGTTCACCGGGGCGTTGTTCAGCAATATTACCCATGATCATTTGGATTATCACAAAACCTTCGATGAGTATATCCGTGTGAAGAAAAGTTTCTTCGATCATCTGCCTTCTACTGCTTTTGCGATCTCGAATGCCGATGATAAAAGGGGTGAAGTGATGCTGCAGAATACACATGCCAAAAAATACCTGTACAGCCTGAAAACGGTAGCAGCTTTCAAAGGAAAGATCCTGGAGAACGCGTTGACCGGCCTTGTGATGCTGGTAAATGATAAGGAAGTGCATTTCCGGCTGATCGGCGAGTTCAATGCCTATAACCTGCTGGCGGTCTACGGTGCAGCTGTTTGTCTGGGTGAAGAGAGCGAACAGGTATTAACGGCACTCAGCCTGCTCAGTGGTGCTGAAGGAAGATTTGATTATAGCATCAGCAGTGGACTGATCATCGGTATCGTGGATTATGCACATACGCCCGATGCACTGGAGAATGTGCTGATGACCATAAAAAAATTACGCAAAGGGCATGAGCAGATCATCACTGTTGTGGGTTGTGGGGGCGACAGGGACAAAACAAAACGCCCCATCATGGCGCAAACTGCCTGTGACCTGAGTGACAGGGTGATACTGACCAGCGATAACCCCCGGACAGAAGATCCGGCACAGATACTGCGCGATATGGAAACAGGATTGAGCAGTTCTGCCAAAAGAAAATATATCTCGATAACAGACAGGAAGGAAGCCATTAAAACGGCGGTGAGTTTTGCCAACCGGGATGATATCATCCTGGTGGCGGGGAAGGGACACGAAAAATACCAGGATATCAACGGGGTGAAACATCCTTTTGATGACAAGGAGATTTTAAAAGAAATGTTTGAATTATTAGGAAAGTGAAATAGATGACAGGTGATGGCTGGCAGACAATGTGCACAGCCACAGCTAACACTAACAACTTTAACTATGCTATACTACTTATTCAGCTGGCTTAACAAAGAGTTTCACCTTCCGGGTACGGGCATGTTCCAGTTCCTTACATTCCGTATTGCGATGGCTGTGATTTTGTCATTGCTGCTGGCAACAGTGTATGGTAAACGGATCATCCTGCTGCTGAAAAGAAAACAGATCGGTGAAAGTGTACGCGACCTGGGACTGGAAGGGCAGGCGCAGAAAAAAGGTACACCTACCATGGGTGGCATCATCATCCTGCTTAGTATCCTGATACCCACACTGCTGTTTGCCAACCTGGATAAAGTATACATCCGCCTGATGATACTCTGCACTGTATGGCTGGGTGTGATCGGATTCCTGGATGACCTCTTCAAGATCAGAGCCAGGAAAGCTGCCCAGGAAAGAGGGGAAGCCTATAAAAAGAAAGACAGTGATGGATTGGCCGGTATCTCAAAGATCATCGGGCAGATCGGTCTCGGTGTTATCATTGGTTTGACCCTTTATTTCAGTAATGCAGTGACCGTTGAGAGGGAAGTGATCACCAGTCCGCAGGCACAACTGCAGCAGGGGGAGCGCCTGGCAAAGGATTCCAACATTGTTGTGAGGAAGCTGAACGGTATTGAAAAGAAGTTCGTGAAAGTGAAAACCCCCATTACAACAATCCCTTTTGTAAAGAACCACCAGTTCAACTATAGCAAACTGATCAGTTGGATCGGTCCGGGTGCGGAGAAGTATACCTGGGTGGTGTATATCCTGATAGTAACCTTTATCGTAACGGCCGTTTCGAACGGAGCCAATTTAACGGATGGGCTGGACGGACTGGCAGCCGGTGTGAGTGCGATCATTGGTGCGGGTATCGGGGTGTTCGTCTATGTGAGCGGTAACTACATTTTCGCAGACTACTTTGATGTAATGTATATCCCCAATCTGGGTGAGTTATCCATTTTTGTGGGTGCATTTGTGGGAGCCTGCATCGGGTTCTTATGGTACAATGCCTTTCCGGCGCAGGTTTTCATGGGCGATACCGGCAGTTTGGCTTTGGGCGGTATCATCGCTTCGCTTGCCATTATTGTTCGTAAAGAATTATTGATCCCAATTTTCTGCGGTGTGTTCCTGATCGAGAACCTGAGCGTGATCATCCAGGTGAGCTATTTCAAGTATACCAAGAAAAAATATGGTGAAGGGAAAAGGGTGTTCCTGATGAGTCCCCTGCATCATCACTACCAGAAAAAGGGATTTCACGAAAGTAAAATAGCAGTGCGGTTCTGGATCATTACCATCATCTGTGTGGTACTGTCCATTGTAACACTGAAAATGAGGTAAAAGATGGCGCATAAACTGGTGATACTGGGCGGAGGAGAAAGCGGCATCGGTGCAGCTATCCTGGGAAAAAAACAAGGTTACGATGTATTCCTGAGCGATGGTGGCCAGCTGAAAACATCCTACAAACAAGAGCTCTTTGATAATGGAATTGCATTTGAAGAAGGACAGCATACAGCTGAAAAGATACTGTCGGCAGATGAAGTGATGAAAAGTCCGGGTATTCCTGAGAAGAACGAGATGGTGAAACAGATCAGGGCCAAAGGTATACCGGTGATCAGTGAGATAGAGCTGGCGTACCGTTTCAAGGGTGATAGTAAGATTGTTGCCATCACGGGCAGCAATGGAAAAAGCACCACTACGGCACTCACCTACCATATCTGCCGAACAGCCGGTTTGGATTGTGCCATGGTGGGCAATATCGGGATCTCGTTTGCCAAACAGGTGGCACTCGATCCCAAAGAGGTCTACGTGGTGGAAGTGAGCTCTTTTCAGTTGGACGATATCAAAGAGTTCCGGGCAGACATAGCGGTGTTACTGAATATTACCGAAGACCATCTCGACAGGTATGAGTACAAGTTCGAGAACTATATCAACAGTAAGTTCAGGATCATCAATAACCAAACAGAAAAAGATCATTTCATCTATTGTCTGGATGATGAAGTGATCATGCAAAAAATCCCATTACTAACCATTCATACTAACCCATTACCATTCTCTATGAAACAAGAAGTAAAAAAAGGCGGCTACATCAAGGGCGACCAGATGATGCTGAGAATCCAGGAAGAAAGAGTAAGCATGAGTATCTATGACTTTGCTCTGAAAGGTAAACACAACAACTACAACACTATGGCAGCAGGAATCGCAGCCGCTACGCTCGGCATCCGCAAAGAGAAGATCCGCGAGGCAGTAAAGAACTTTCACAGCCTTGAGCATCGTATGGAGTTTGTGGCCATGGTAAGGGGAGTTGAATTTATTAACGACAGTAAGGCAACCAACGTGAACAGTACCTGGTTTGCCCTGGAAAGTATGAACAAGCCGACCATATTGGTATTGGGTGGTACCGATAAGGGAAACGACTACAGTCTTATCGCCGACCTCGTAAAAGAGAAGGTGAAAGCCATAGTATGTATGGGAGTGGACAATAAAAAGATCATAGAGGCTTTCAAAGATATTGTGCCAACGATCGTAGAGACCGATTCGGCCAAGAAGGCGGTGAATGCTTCCTTTAAATTGTCAGCTAAAGGTGATGTGGTTCTGTTAAGTCCGGCCTGTGCCAGTTTTGACCTCTTCAAAAATTATGAGGACAGGGGCCGTCAGTTTAAAGATGCAGTAAAAGAATTGTAAATAGGCAGGTCTGTGGTATGAGGCAAGAACCCTGTTTTGTGCTTTAGACCACATAATCCAAAACCGAAATGTCAGAGATCAGAGATACCTTGTTTTCACAGATACCCAGCATTGGTGGAATGCGTGGGCAGCTGGTGAACCGTACCCGGGGCGACAAATATATCTGGGGTATCGTGGTATTGTTATCACTGATCTCTATCCTGGTGGTATACAGTGCAACGGGATCGCTGGCTTATAAAATGTATAAAGGTAATACCAATGTGTACCTTTTTAAGCAGGTCTCTTTCTCACTGGTGGGTTTACTGGTGATCTACTTCCTGCACCGCATCAACTATACCATCTTTTCCAGGGTGGCTACGATCCTGTTCCTGATCTCGATACCTCTATTGTTATATACCTTGTTCTTCGGTGCCAAGATCAACGATGGCAGCCGCTGGATCAAACTGCCCATCATCAACATGACCATCCAGACCAGCGACCTGGCGAAACTGGCATTGTTCATGTACATCTCCCGTTTGCTGAGTAAGAAACAGGAAATGATCAAAGATTTTAAGAAAGCCTTTCTTCCTGTTGTTACACCGGTGCTGATCATCTGTGCGCTGATCATGCCGGCTAACCTGTCGAATGCCTTATTGACCGGTGCCACTGCACTATTGCTGATGTTCATTGGCCGGGTTAGTATCAAACATATTCTGATGACCATTGGTGTGGCGCTGATACCTGTGGCGCTCATTATCACGGTGGCCGTGTTCACGTATGATGGCAAACAGAGCGACGAGACCAAAAAAGCAGGTATTGCTGAAAAAGCCAAATCGTTCGGCCGTATCGGTACCTGGGTACGCAGGGTACAGGATTTTATGTACGCCAAAGACAATGAAACGCCATACCAGGTGCAGCAGGCCAAGATCGCCATTGCCAACGGCAGCGTACTGGTGGGATTGGGCCCTGGCAACAGCCGTCAGCGGAACTTTCTGCCACAGGCTTATAACGACTTTATTTATTCCATCATCATAGAAGAATATGGATTGTTGGGTGGTGCGTTCATGATATTCATCTACCTCGTTTTTCTGTTCCGGTGTATCCGGATATTCCGGAGATGCCCTTATGCGTTTGGCGCATTTCTTGCATTGGGATTGAGCTTTACGCTCGTGATACAGGCAGTTGCGAATATGGCGGTGAATGTAAACCTGGTGCCGGTTACGGGGGTAACGCTTCCGCTGGTAAGTATGGGAGGAAGCTCCTTCCTGTTTACCTGTGGTGCTATTGGAATTATATTAAGTGTGGCAAGAAATGTGGAACAGATGGAAGGAAAGATTGAACCGGTTGCCGTAACACAGCCAATACCTGACGAATCTGTTAAACCTGTTGAACAGAAATCATGAATGAGCATACACATACCATGTTGCATTCCGATGCTGCCGCAGGGCAGAAGCCGATCCGTGTGATCATTGCCGGAGGAGGAACGGGTGGACATATCTTTCCGGCGATCGCGATTGCCAACGCTTTAAAGCAGGAACATAACGCCATCGAGATCCTGTTTGTAGGAGCCAATGGCAAGATGGAGATGGAAAAGGTTCCGCAGACCGGTTATCCAATCAAAGGACTGGATATAGCAGGACTCGATAGGCAATCCTTATGGAGGAACCTCAGTCTTCCCATCAAGCTGGTAAAAAGTTTTTTACAGGTAAGGCTGATCATAGATAAGTTTCGCCCCGATGCGGTCATAGGTGTGGGAGGATATTCTTCGTTCCCAGTGTTGCGGTATGCGCAGTCGAAAAGGATCCCCACATTCATCCACGAGAGCAATTCATTTGCGGGCAAGAGCAATATCCTGCTGGGTAAAAAAGCCACAGCTGTTTTTGTAGCAACGGATGGAATGGAGAAGTTCTTCCCCAAAGAAAAACTTTTTGTGGTAGGCAATCCTGTGCGGAAGACCATTGTCCAGTCAAAGATCGACCACGCAGAAGCACTCCGGTTCTTTGGTCTGGATCCCAATAAAAAAACGGTGCTTGCTATTGGCGGAAGCCTTGGTGCACGCAGCATCAATGAGTCGCTGGCGCTGCATCTGGATGAGTTGGCGCAGAATGACCTGCAATTGATCTGGCAGACCGGAAAAACCACTGCTGCAGAATATAGGATGAAGGGGAGTGGGAGAAAGAATGTGTGGGTGAATGATTTTATCAAAGAAATGGAAATGGCCTATGCGGCAGCCGATGTGGTCATCAGCAGGGCAGGTGCCATGTCGGTAACGGAGATCTGTGTGGTGGGCAAACCAACGGTGTTTGTTCCGTTCCCGCTGGCTGCAGAGGATCACCAGACCTCCAATGCCATGAACCTGGTGAATAAACAGGCCGCATTGATCGTGAATGATAAGGAAGCGAAAACAAAACTGGTGGCAACCGTGATCGCATTGGCAAAGGACGAAGCCTTGCAGCAACAGTTACATAGCAATTGTAAAGCGTTGGCGGTAAACAATGCGGACGAAGTGATCGCCAAAGAAATATTGAAACATATCAGGTGAGCAAATTGAACGACATACAAAAGATATATTTCATCGGTATCGGTGGAATTGGCATGAGTGCCCTGGCCCGTTATTTCAAGGCCAAGGGGGCTGATGTGAGTGGTTACGACAGGACATCGACGCCGCTTACCCGTGAGCTGGAAGCTTCTGGTATTGCCATTCATTACGAGGAGCGGGTAGACCTGGTTCCCAAAGATGTGGATGCGGTTGTATATACACCTGCTATTCCGGCACAGCATGCGGAGCTGGTATTTTACCAGGAGAAGGGTTATACCGTAGTGAAAAGAAGCGATGTGTTACAGTGGATCACGGAAGGTTCTTTCAATATCTGCGTTGGGGGCACCCATGGAAAGACCACGGTCACTTCTATGACGGCGCACCTGCTTCGCCACACAGGTTATGGATGTAATGCCTTTTTAGGAGGTATTGCCGCTAATTATAACACGAATTTCTGGAGCAGCGAGAAGAATGTGGTGGTGGTGGAGGCCGACGAATATGACCGCAGTTTTTTAAAACTGTTTCCCGATGTGGCGGTGATCACGGCCATGGATCCGGATCACCTTGACATTTATGGTACACCGGAGGAAGTGGTCAATGCCTTCATCCAGTTCTCCCAGAAGCTGAAACCCGGCGGTTGCCTGATTGCCAAATACGACCTGGAACGTGGCGAGGAGCTGACCGCTGGCAACCTGTATACTTACAGTTTTGAAGATACCCGGGCCGATGTGTATGCTGCTAACCGCAAAGTGCTGAATGGCAGTTATGTATTTGATGTAGTGAGTCAGAACTGGACCATACCGAATGTGGTGCTGCACATGGGGGGCTTGCATAATATTGAGAACTGCGTGGCTGCGATCACGGTCGCCAAACACCTGGGCATCGACGATGATAAGATCAAAGCGGCCGTGGCCGATTTCAAAGGTGTGAGAAGAAGGTTCGAATATGCATTGAAGACAGAAGGCCAGGTGCTGATCGATGATTATGCGCATCATCCAGAGGAGCTGCGCGCACTGATCACCGGTGTGAAAAGCATTTTCCCCGGGGAGAAGCTGACGCTGGTATTTCAGCCGCACCTGTTCAGTCGCACCAACGACCTGGCCAATGAATTTGCCCTGAGCCTGGATATGGCCGATGAAGTGATACTGTTACCCATCTACCCCGCCCGTGAACTGCCTATGCGGGGTGTGAGCAGTGAACTGGTGATGAGTAAGATGAATGTGGCCAAACGCCAGGTGCTGGATAAAGAAGAATTGAAGAACTGGGTGGCTATAAACAAACCCAGCCTGTTGGTCATGGCCGGAGCCGGTGATATTGATGCGCTGGTGCAACCCGTAAAAGAATTGTTGTTGAAAGGATAAACATGCGGAAGTACAACTGGAAAAAAATACTGTTGAATGGTCTTTGGATCCTGGCTGGCATCGGAACGATGGTGCTGCTGGGAGCTGCCATGCAGCAGAAAAGCCAGAAAACCTGTACCAATGTTACCATTGAGATCACCGGGGTTGAGCAGCATATGTTCATTGACGAAAAGGATGTGATGGAAATGTTGCATTCGGTGGGCCAGGTGGCCGGCAGCCGTATCGGATCACTGAACCTTCGGCAGATGGAATCGCTGGTAGAAAAAGATCCCTGGGTGAAGAATGCTGAAATGTTCATCGATAACAACCAGGTATTGCAGGTGAAGATAGAAGAACGCCAGCCCGTAGCCAGGGTGTTTACACTGGGAGGGAATTCGTTTTACCTCGATAGCAATGCACTTCGGTTACCATTGAGTGATAAGCTGTCTGCAAGAGTGCCTGTTTTTACCGGCTTCCCATCGGATAAATCCAAACTGGCTAAGCCGGACAGTGCACTGCTGAATGACATTGTGAAGGTTGGGAAGTATATACTGGCAGATTCTTTCTGGATGGCGCAGGTGGCTCAGGTAGATATCACGTCGGGTGCTGGTTTTGAACTGGTGCCGGTATTGGGCGATCATACGGTCATGTTAGGAAATGTGGAAGACCTGGACAGGAAGTTCCGAAAACTCAACACTTTCTACCACAAAGCCTGGTTGCAGAACGGGATCAATACTTATGAAAAACTCGATATCCAATACGATAATCAGGTAGTCGCTATCCGCAAAGGTGCTTCCCAGGCCCGTATCGATTCAGCAAAAGCACATGCTTTGATGCAGGGAATGATGCGTCAGTCCGCACCGGATTTCCAGGATAGCAGTCGCGTAAGTAAACCGGCGCCTGTTATCAAAAAAGATACAGTGGTTAAAAAGCCGCTAGTTACCACGGCGTTAAAACCTGTTGCAAAAGCAAATTCTGCAACGGTTACAAACAATAAAGTGATTAATAAATCGTTAACGAATGTGAAGAAGACCCGGGTCAAAAAAGCAACGCAAAAGAAACCTGTGGTAAAGAACAAAAAACCAAGAGCCGTGATGACCAGAAATCAATAACCGTGACCGGCGGTTGTGGATCGGGGGAAGGTTTTCGCCGCTGTTCACGACCTGCCACGAACGATAACATAACAACTACCCATTAAAAACAACTAAAACACAACACATGAATCACAACGAATCACCCATCATTGTTGGCCTGGACATCGGTACAACAAAGATCGCAGCCATTGCCGGCCGTAAGAATGAATATGGCAAGCTGGAGATTTTGGGTTTTGGCCGCGCCAACAGCAATGGCGTACAGCATGGCCAGGTTTTGAACATTGACCAGACCATCAAAGCCATACAGCAGGCCCTGGAAAATTGTTATGAAAGTAACCCGGATCTGGAGATCAATGAAGTATATGTGGGTATTGCCGGACATCATATCAAGAGCCTGCAGACCCGCGGCGATATCGTTCGCCAGGACGCAGATATCGAGATCAAAAGACCAGAGATCGAACAGCTGATCAACAACCAGCGCAAGACCTTCATTCCTGCCGGTGATCAGATCATCGATGTGATCCCTCAGGATTTCCATGTGGATAATATACAGAACATCAAGGACCCCATCGGGTACAACGGGGTGAAAGTGGGCGCGAATTTCCATATCATCACCGGTGACCGCAACGCCATCCGTAACATCAACCGTGCTGTTGAAAGAAGCGGGCTGACCACCAAAGACCTGGTTCTCCAGCCCCTGGCTTCTGCGAGCGCTGTTATGAGCGATATTGATATGGAAGCGGGTGTTGCCATCCTCGATATCGGCGGTGGTACCAGTGACCTGGCCGTATTTTATGAAGGCATCCTGAAACATACTGCCGTAATACCTTTTGGTGGTGAGAACATTACCAATGATATCCGTATGGGTCTGGGCGTATTGAAGAGCCAGGCCGAAGCCATGAAAGTGCAGTTCGGCTCAGCCCTGGCAGATGAGGCAAAAGCCAATGCTTATATCACCATACCTGGCCTGAAGGGTATGCCTGCCAAAGAGATCAGCGTAAAGAACCTGGCAGCCATCATCCAGGCAAGAATGAGCGAGATCCTGGATTTTGTGACCTATCACCTGAAACAAGTGGGGCTCGACAGCCGCATGCTGAATGGCGGTATCATTCTGACAGGTGGCGGATCGCAGCTGAAACACCTGATCCAGCTGACCGAATATACCACAGGCCTGAATGCCCGTATCGGATACCCGAATGAGCACCTGGCGCCGAATCATATTGAAGAACTGAAGAAACCGATGTACTCTACCTGTTTGGGACTGATCCTGAAAGGGTACAGCGATTTCGATCACAAACACAAAGAGTTCACCGAAAAATTCAGAAAGGTGGAAGTGCCTAAGAAACTCACGGTTGAACAGGCAGAGGTTCCGGCTGAACCCGTTGCTCCTGTTGCATCTGTAGATGTATCTGGAAGAAAAGGGAAGTTCTGGGACAAGTTCAAGAACAACCTGATCGATCTCTTCAAGGAAGAAGAAGACCAGGTGATAAAATAAAACGGTGCTGATCATCGTTAGTACCCAAACACCCTCTAAGAAAACCCGTTAATTCAATTTAAAAAGTACGCTATGATTCATTTCGATCTTCCCAAACAGAAATCATCCATCATCAAAGTGTTGGGTGTGGGCGGAGGTGGAAGCAACGCCGTAAACTTCATGTTTGAACAGAATATCGAAGGTGTAGATTTCATCATCTGTAATACGGATGCGAAAGCCATCGAACAAAGTAATATTCCCAATAAAATTCAGCTTGGACCACACCTTACTCAAGGGCTGGGTGCCGGAGCCAATCCTGAAGTAGGTAAAAAAGCAACAGAAGAATCCCTGGAAGAGATCAAACGTATCCTGGAAGTTAATACCAAGATGGCATTCATTACCGTGGGTATGGGCGGTGGTACCGGTACCGGTGGTGCCCCTATCATTGCACAGATCTGTAAAGAACTGGGCATTCTTACGGTAGGTATTGTTACCACACCCTTCGGATTTGAAGGTCCCCGCCGTCACCAACAGGCAGAAGAAGGTATCATGGCATTGAAGCCCTATGTGGATACCCTGCTGGTGATCAGCAACGATAAACTGCGCATGCAGTATGGTAACCTGAAAATGAAGGAAGCATTTGGCAAGGCAGATAATGTACTGGCCACTGCTGCCAAGTGTATCACGGATATCATCAACAGCCGCGGACACATCATCGTCGATTTCGCCGATGTATGCACCGTAATGAAGAACGGAGGCGTAGCCATTCTTGGTAAAGCGGAACTGGAAGGTGAAGATCGTGCGCAACGTGCCATTGAAGAGGCTCTGTCATCTCCTTTGCTGAACGATAATGATATCCGCGGAGCCAAATGGATCCTGATCAATATCAACAGCGCTGAAGGTGAACACGAGTGCACCATGGACGAGTTGGAGATCATCAATAACCACCTGCGTATGCAGGCCGGTGAAAATACCGATGTGATCGTGGGTATGGGTTATGACCCTACATTGGATAAGAAGATCGGCATCACTTTGATCGCGACCGGTTTTGAGCACAAAGATCCTTTTGCCAAACCCGTACAGGCCAAAAAAGTGGAACCGCAGCCCGAGAAGATCGTAATGGTACTGGAAACAGAAGCGCCAGCCGCAATGACTCCTGTAAAGGAAGCGGTAGCACCGGCGCCCGCTCCGGTGGTGGAAGAACCCCAGGACCAGCTGGCCCCCAGTATGCAGGAGAGAATGCCACTGGAAGATATGCTGACCATATTCAGCAAACCCGAGTTCACGTCAAGCCCAATACAGGTATATGAAGAAGTGGCCGAAGAGAAAGAAACCAGCGTATTGCAGTTTGAGCTGAGCACTGAGATCACGCAGGAAATAAAAGTGGAAGAGCCTGTTGAAGAAGTACATGTTCCCAAAACAGTTATGGAAGAGCTGACCAGTTTCGAGGTAAAGGAGAAAGACGAACCACAGGCTCCCATCACTACCATGAGTTTTCTGAGTAAACCGGTGAATATTTATGCCGAGCCTGAGATGCCGGTGCAACAAACCATGCCGGCTCCGGCGATGGAGAACCGGCAGCCGGAACCACAGCCCCAGCCAGAACCTGTAAACAAAGCAGAGGAGCCCGATATGGAATTTCAACTGGTGGAGAAAGAACTGACGGTTACGCAGACGCCAGTATCGCACCCTGCTATGCAGGCTGCTTTCCAGGAAGATAGTTTTGATGAAGCAGAAGAGCAGAAGAAAAGGGCAGCAGAAAGGATCCAGAAGCTCCGTAATCTGTCGTTCAACATGAACAATGCAGCCGATGCCAATAATGAGTTTGACGCCGTGCCAGCCTATGTGCGCCGTAATATGGAACTGTTTGGTAATACGCTGACTTCTGTAGAGAATTTCTACAGCAAATACACGGTGGGTAAGGATGAGAACGACCAGACGCAGATCTCAACGATCAACACGTTCCTGGACGGTAAAAAACCAGACTAACCCTTTGTTTTCGATAGTTGTGTTTTAAAATGGTGATTTTAGTTGTGGCCCCCGGTGAATAACCGGGGGTTTTTGTTGAACACCGATAAAGGGTATTGCCAACAGATCTGCAAACACTGTGTTGATTCTGATCGATAAGTCTGATCTTTGCTGCTTAATAACCGCGCCTTTGCGCCTTCGCGATCGATTCCCCGCCAAAGCACGAAAAGCGCTGTAAAAATCAATAGAATGGCAACTATACTGATTACAGGTGGCACAGGTATGATCGGTACCCGCTTAACGGAAATGCTGGCAGACAGGGGATATGACGTGATCATCCTTACAAGAGATACAACAAAACATCAACCATCGCCAGGTGTTAGTTATGCAAGTTGGGATATAAATGCGCAGGCAATTGACCGGGATGCCATCGGGAAAGCAGATCATATCATTCACCTGGCAGGTGCTGGTGTTGCAGATAAGCGCTGGAGCCAGGCGCGCAAGCAAGAGATCATGCGTAGCCGTACAGAAAGCAGTGCGCTGATCGTAAAAGCACTGAAGGAATATCCTAATAAGGTCCAGTCAGTGATTAGTAGTTCCGCCATTGGTTGGTACGGGCCAGATACAGCCAGAAGTCTGAAAGAGGGTTTTACGGAAGATGCACCAGCCGATACCGCTTTTCTGGGTGAAACCTGCCGCCAATGGGAAGCCAGCATAGAGCCGGTGACCGGTTTAGGCAAACGCCTGGTGAAATTAAGAACAGGCATTGTATTAAGTAATCGGGGCGGTGCACTGGCAGAATTCCGTAAACCGGTCATGGGTGGTGTGGCGGCCATCCTGGGCAACGGTAACCAGGTGGTTAGCTGGATTCATGTAGAGGATCTTTGCAGCATGTTTCTGTTTGCCGTTGAGAACCATTCGCTGGATGGGGCCTACAATGCTGTAGCGCCGAATCCTGTGACCAATAAGACCCTCACGCTGACTATTGCCCAAAAACTTCGTGGTCGTTTTTATATACCGGTGTATGTTCCGGTGTTTGTATTGAAGATTGTATTGGGCGAAATGAGCATTGAAGTGCTCAAAAGCGCCAATGTAAGTGCCCGGAAAATTCAGCAGGCCGGTTTTGACTTCAGCTACCCGGTTATCGACCAGGCATTGGATAATCTGCTTGCCAGGTAAAAGAATTACAGGTCCCTTCTTTTGTGTATTGCATAACAGATGATCCAGATGAGGATCGTCAGGACGATCGTATACACCACATGCTCGGGAATCAAATCGATTAAACGGGTATAAGCTTCTTTGGCATCCTTGCCCATCCGGCTGAAGAATGGCGGCGCGGGTATTAAACGGTCCGACATTTCAAAAGGAAGAAACCTGCCGATATCATTCATCTTAAACCGGGCATAAGTGACTGCAATGTTCTCTATAATGAGATAATAAAACAGGAAGATACCCAATGCAATAAATGCTTTTTTGATCAGGTAACCTAACAGGAATGCGATAGATAACTGCGCAAAGGTTTGTAAGAGGAATAAGGGGATGAACTGCAGGCCTTCTGTCCAGCGGTTTACGGAACTGCTGTCTGCATAAACGCCAAACCCTGCAGCCGCTAACACATATACCAGTGTAACGATAACAGCAATGATCAGTACATCAAATAGTTTGCTGGTGATGTACTGCGACCTGCTCCAGCCATCAATGATGTTCTGACGATGGGTGCGGAAAGTATATTCATTCGTCACCATCATGATCACCAGAATCGAAGGCAACAGGATGAAAAAAGAAGAAAAATAGGCAACGGAATGCCAGGCATCCGGGAAGGCAAAAGGGTTGCCCAAAAACATTTTTGCCAGGTTATTACTAAGTGCTTTTCCGGTAGTGGCTTTCAGGTACCCGACATAGGCCATGGAATTGGTGCCGGGGTAGGTGAGCGCCACAATACCCAGCATCCACCAGAAAGCGGGATATTTCTTTATCTTAAGCCATTCGATTTTGATCAGGGCAAACATGAGCAGTGTTTTAGTCGTTGGTTAATTCAAAGAATTTGGTTTCCAGGCTTTTCTTCTTGGCAAAAAGCAGGTTCAGTGTGATACCTTTCTCAAAGCAGTACCGGTTAATATCTTCCATGGGCGCAGTGCCGATGGGGAAGAACAGCTGGACCTTGTTCCCTTCCAGTTTGATATGGGTATGCCCCGGAAAACCGATCAGCAGATCGTGCAGGTGTATCGGGTTACTGCAGGAGAGTTCTACAATATCTTCATTGGTCAGAACCTCATCTACCGGCCCTGCAGTTAGGAGGGTTCCTTTTTTAAGGATGGCCACATGGGTGCACACTTTTTCTACTTCATCCAGCAGGTGGCTGGCCATGATGATGGTCTTGCCCCGCCTTGCCAGTTCCCTGATCAATTCCCTGATCTCTGCAATCCCTACCGGGTCCAGTCCATTGGTAGGTTCATCAAATACCAATACCTGCGGATCGCCCAGTAAGGCGGCGGCGATGGCCAGCCTTTGTTTCATACCAAGACTGTAGGCACTGAAGCGGCTTCGCTTCCGCTCGGATAATTTTACGATCTCCAATACGTGGTCTATATCTGCTGCACTGCCGCGCCCGCTGATGGCATGGGTGATGTTGAGGTTATCAACGGCAGACAGGTAATGGTAAAAATTAGGTGTTTCCAGCAAAGAGCCGATCTGTTTGCGTGTCTCAGGAGAACCGGGTTTGCCAAACCAGGCAAAGCTGCCGGCATCGGCTTTCAGGATGTCGAGGACAATGCTCAGCATGGTGGTCTTGCCGCTGCCATTGGGCCCGAGGATGCCAAACACAGCACCTTCCGGTACTTCAAAAGAAACGTTTTTCAGTGCCTGGATCTTACCATAAGACTTGGAAATGCCATTTAGCGTTAGTACAGGTTGCATATAACCTTGTTTAAGGATGTATTCCGAAGATACTCAGTTACCAGAAAAATGTCAGCAATATTGATAAGTATCTGTTCCTTGTATACAAGCGGTAAAAAAAGACAGGTTCCTGCAAGTACATCGCTATTTTGTATCTTACTTTCCATGGATAACTGTTTTTACAATAAGGACCTGGTTGTGATACTGAACGATCTGAAACAGTCAGCCACTTTACCTTACGAGGCGTTGTTGGTGAACAATATCGGGGAACGGGTGGAGAGTGAATATGCTGACGGCAAAAGGGTATTTCGTTATGATAGTCAACCCGTTCTTATCAAACCCTTGCTCGAAGCGTTACTGGTATCCTTGTTGTTTGACAGAGAGCCCGGTTTGAACGTTCAGTTGCATGTGCCTCCGGAAACAACAGTGGTACAGGCCGATCCTTTTTTCCTGAAAGAGATACTGCTGCTGATCTTTCATTACCTGGCTGGCCAGCTTCGGGACGATGCGGTCAGCATATACCTTACCCGTGGAGAGGAAAAATGCATCATCGAAATTGAAACGACTGCTGTTGTCGGCACAATATTATCTGCCTCTGTCGTTACCTTATGCCAAAAGCTGCTGCAGGATATGAACGGTGAACTGGTGTATACCGGTGGCGGGCATGCAGGCACCTATTTCAGTTTGAAACTGTTATTGGCGGCATGATATGACACTTGTGTAAACAGAAAGGGCACACCAGCTTGTCTGTTGGTATGCCCTCTAATAAGAATAAAGAATCTGTTGTGTGCTAGTTCCTGACAGGTCTGCCGCTTTTTAAAACGCTCTGGATTCTTTCCAGTGTTTTCTTTTCGCCACAGAGACTCAGGAAAGCTTCTCTTTCCAGGTCAAGCAGGTATTGCTCACTTACCAGGCTCTGGCTGCTCAGGTCGCCGCCGCACATCACGTAGGCCAGCTTACGTGCCACCACAGCATCGTGATCGGTGGCATAACCGCCCCGCCACATACCGTTGATGCCAGCCAGCATGGCGCCGAGGCCCTGGCGGCCCATTACTTTTATGTCTTTCCGTGGTTGCGGCATTGAATAACCCTGGTCATAGATCTCGATCACCGATTTCTTGGCTTCTGCGATCCTGCGACCTGTATTCATCACTACTTCATCATGTCCTTTGCGTAAGATGCCCATATCAAAACCTTCCTGTGCCGATGTGGCTACTTTGGCCGTAGCAATGGCAAAGAACCGGTTTTTCAGGGTCACGGTCTCGGGTTCATCTTCGTGCAGCTCATCACCGGCGCGTAATGCGAACTCTTTGGTTCCGCCGCCGCCGGGTATCAATCCAACACCCAGTTCCACCAGTCCGATATAGGTCTCTGCCGCTGCACAGATCTTGTCGGCATGCAGGTTGATCTCGCAACCACCACCCAATGATAAGCCATGCGGTGCGGTAACCACCGGTACTGATGAATAACGCACCCGCATCATGCTGTTCTGGAACATGCGGATAGCCATATCCAGTTCATCGTATTCCTGTTCAATGGCCAGCATGAAAATCATGCCCACATTGGCGCCCGCACTGAAATTTGGCCCGTCGTTGGCGATCACCAGTCCCTTGAATTTTTCTTCCGCTGTTGTAATGGCTTTGTTCAATCCCTCCAGTACTTCACCGCCAATGCTGTTCATCTTGGTACTCCACTCAAAACCGGCAACCCCGTCTCCAATATCATACAGGCGACAGGCGCTGTTTTTCCATACCAGCTTGTCTGCATGGTGATTGAGGATGAGGAATGCATCGCCACCCGGCATGGCTTTGTAGGTTTTGGTCGGCACATCATAATACATCCGTTTGCCGTTTTCCACTTTATAAAAACTGGTGGCACCGCCGGCAAGCATCTCATCTACCCAGGCTGCCACGGAGTAACCGGCAGTTTTCATGGCTGCTACGGTTTTTGCCACGCCAAGTGTATCCCAGCTTTCAAAAGCGCCGATCTCCCAGCCAAAACCGGCCATCATCGCATCGTCGAGGCGATAGATCTCGTCGCTGATCTCAGGGATGCGGTGTGAGATATAGGAAAACAGGGAAAAATGGAACTGACGGTAGAACTCGCCTGCTTTATCCGGAGAAGCTGACAACATCTTGATACGCTGTTTCAGGTCCTCCACGGGTTTGGCGGCATCGATACTGGCAAATTTGGGTTTGCTTCTCGGGCCATATTCCATGGTCTGCAGGTTCAGGGTCAGGATCTCTTTGCCTGCGGCTGATTTGGTTTTTTTGAAGAATCCCTGGCCTGTTTTATCGCCCAGCCAGTTATTGTTCACCACGGTGTCAAGCCATGCGGGGATGGTAAAAATAGCTTTGGCTTCGTCATTGGGACAGTTGTCTGCAACTCCTTTGGCCACTTTCACGAGAGTATCGATACCCACTACATCCGCTGTACGGAATGTGGCCGATTTGGGGCGGCCGATGATGGGGCCTGTTAATGCATCCACTTCATCAATGCTCAGGCCCAGTTTGTTCATGATATGAAAGATGCTCATGATGCTGAACACACCGATCCGGTTGGCAATGAATGCAGGCGTGTCTTTACATAGTACGGTTGTCTTACCCAGGTACAGATCACCGTAATGCAGCAGGAAGTCAACAATTTCAGGATCCGTATGCGGGGTGGGAATGATTTCTAGCAACCGCAGGTAACGCGGCGGGTTAAAGAAGTGGGAGCCGCAGAAATGTTTTTTAAAATCGTCACTTCTGCCTTCGGCCATCATATGAATGGGTATACCTGAAGTGTTGGAAGTGACCAGTGTGCCGGGCTTACGGTACTTCTCTACTTTTTCGTAGATCAGTTGTTTGATATCCAGGCGTTCCACTACTACTTCGATGATCCAGTCGCAGCCCGCAATATCTTTCATGTTATCGTCGAAATTGCCTGTAGTGATGCGTTTTACCACATCTTTGGTGAATACGGGTGAGGGGTTGCTTTTGACAGCCGCCTGCAAGGCGTCGTTCACCAGTTGGTTACGTTCGTTGGGTCGGGTACTTTCTTCAGCACCTTTGGGTACCATGTCCAGCAACAATACCTGCACACCAATGCCTGCAAAATGACAGGCGATACGCGAGCCCATTACGCCACTACCTAAAACAGCCACTTTCCGGATAGATCGTTTCATAAGACAATGCTTTGTGTAAAAATAGTTAGTTATGCAACTAATTTGTGCAAATTGACCTAATTTTTTTTCGCGGGGGGCAATTGAATAATAACTGTCGTAAAAGGATAGGGAGGGCCTAAAATGAAAATAGTTAACTGTGCTACCTGGGGGGCAATACAGTTAACTATGGGTGAGTACTCAACTCATTCGGTGAATACAGCGGTTGGTCATTCTTCGGCTGTTGCTGCACCTTTATACGCCATATACAGGCATACCAGGTAAACAACAACCAGTACAAATACTAACATATGCGGGGGATTTAATGTTAATTTAAGTCAATTTACTTAGAAAATATTTTCAACTGCAACACTATTTATTAAGACCTGTGGATAGCGATATTGTTCGTTAAAATATCGCGAATGTTCTGTTAAATCCCTATCTGCCTCGCTTTCAACCCTTTTTAACCGGGAATGGCGCTGATTTACCGTCCTTTAAGCCTAATGACCTTTTAAAAATTACGCTGCAGTTTTGCCGTTGATTCTGTTATTTTTGTTTATATGACTATTGACGCTAAGATGGTAGACAATTTGGCCCACCTGGCCCGGTTGCGATTTGCAGAGGAGGAAAAGGAAGCCATCCGTACCGATCTGGAGAAAATGGTGGCTTTTGTAGAAAAGCTGCAGGCGGTGGATACTTCCGGCGTGGCACCCCTGCTCCATATCAGTGATGCCGCCAATGTTTTGCGGGAAGATGTGGTGCGCGGCTCAATCCCTCGCGAAGAAGCTTTGTTGAATTCGCCGGTGGCTGACCCGGAATTTTTTAAAGTACCCAAAGTGATCAAGAAATAAATCCGACACGATTACCAAAACCCTTTCTATGAGTGATGCGATCATCCGTTTAGAAGATATCCAGAAAAGTTATTTCATGGGTAACCAGGCCATCCCGGTACTGAAAGGGATCACACTGGATATTTTTAAAAATGAATACGTGGCGCTGATGGGCCCTTCGGGCAGTGGTAAAAGCACTTTGATGAATATCCTGGGCTGTCTGGATTCTCCAACTGGCGGCAGGTATATCCTCAATGGTAAAGACGTGAGTAAAATGCCGGATGATGACCTGGCCGAAGTCCGTAATACGGAGATCGGTTTCGTGTTCCAGCAATTCAACCTGCTCCCAAGGTTGACCGCTGCAGAGAATGTGGCACTGCCCCTGATCTATGCCGGTGTTCCGAAAAAGGAAAGATATGAACGTGCTATGGAAGCGTTGAAGAAAGTAGGATTGGAAGAAAGAAGTCACCATAAATCGAATGAACTCAGCGGTGGACAGATCCAGCGGGTTGCCATTGCCCGTGCGCTGGTGAACAATCCTTCGCTGTTGTTGGCCGATGAACCTACCGGTAACCTCGACTCCCGTACGTCGGTGGAAGTGATGGAGATCTTCGGTAAGATACAGGAAGCCGGTAATACCGTGGTGCTGGTAACACATGAAGAAGATATTGCACACTATGCCCACCGCGTGGTACGTTTGCGGGATGGACTGATCGAAAGCGATAAAGAACAGGCATTCACCGCCATACACCATTGACCGCCTTGGTTCGTTTTTGGTGGGTGACCGAACTTTTCCGATCTGATTTTGTTTCATAGCAGTTACTCAATTTTACGACAAGCATACATGGCACTTAAAATATATACCAAAACAGGCGACCTGGGCAAAACTTCTCTGATAGGTGGAACCAAAGTGCCTAAAAGTCATATCCGTATTGAGACCTACGGAACTGTGGATGAACTGAATTCATATATCGGACTGGTAAGCGACCATATCAGTGATAATCATTCCCGGATAACCCTCAAAGAAATACAGGACCGCCTCTTCACCATCGGCTCTTCTCTGGCCTGCGATCCGGACAAAGAGCCCCTCATGAAAATGCCCGATCTGAAGGAAACGGATATCACCCTCCTGGAAAAACAGATCGATGCGATGAATGAAGTGTTGCCGCCCATGAAATCCTTTTTACTTCCCGGTGGTCATGTAGCCGTATCTACCACACATGTGGCGCGTTGCGTTTGCCGGAGGGCGGAAAGATTGTGTGTGAACATGCAGGAGCATGAACTTTTTGTAGACCCACTCGTGATCAAATACCTGAATCGTTTGAGCGATTACTTATTCGTACTCTCCCGTTACATAGGTCACCTGCTTCAGGTGGCGGAAATCCCGTGGAAACCAAGAGTATCTTAATTTGAGAATTGGTGAATTTGAAAATTTGAAAAGTGCTTTTTAGAGAGGGTCATTAGCTAATTTCCCAATTGCCACATTTTCAAATTACCCTGAACTATTGCATGATTATTTATGCTTGCCAGCACTATACTGATCAGCTGTTGGAAACCGAAGTTGTATCAATTTGAGAATTGGTCAATTTGGAAATTTGAGAATGGCTTTTCAAAGAAGATTATTAGCCAATTTTCCAATTGCCACATTTTCAAATTAATTAATTCTCAAATTATTTTCCCGTCTTTCATATGCAATAGCCGGTCGCTCATCCCAGCGAGTTCTTCGTTGTGGGTTACGATCAGGAAAGTCTGTTTGAAATCGTTGCGGAGTTGTACAAATAATTCGTGCAGTTCCCTGGCGTGAATACTGTCGAGGTTGCCGGTGGGTTCATCGGCAAATACAATGGAAGGATGATTGATCAGGGCCCTGGCCACAGCCACCCGTTGCTGCTCACCCCCGGAAAGTTCCTGGGGTTTGTTCTCCATGCGGTCGGCCAGCCCTAAAGTTGTTAACAATGCTACCGCCCTTTCGGCCACTTCTTTCTTTTTCCGGCCCGCTATCCAGCCGGGGATGGAAACATTCTCCAGGGCGGTAAATTCAGGTAATAAATGGTGAAACTGGAATACGAAACCGATATGCCGGTTGCGGAAAGCAGCCAGTTTTTTGCCCTGTAAGAGGTCTACCCGTTGCCCGTCAAGCCAGATCTGGCCTTCATCTGCCCTGTCAAGCGTGCCCAATATGTGTAAAAGTGTACTTTTCCCGGCTCCAGATGAGCCTACAATACTGACAATCTCGCCGGTTTTTACCTCAATATCAACGCCTTTGAGCACTTGTAGACTGCCGTATCTTTTAGTGATATGTTCTGCTTTCAGCATCCGGAATAGGTCCTGTTTTAGCTACAAACCTACAACAGGGGGCGGGTTAACGGGCAATTTTTAAACATTTCTTTGCACAGGCTGAAAAACTCGCATTTGGTGGTTTCGTATATACGGCTACATTTGCAAAAAATTAAAAGGTAAAATATGTTCTGGACATTAGAATTGGCAAGTTACCTGGAAGAGGCTCCCTGGCCTGCAACCAAAGACGAACTGATTGACTATTCTATCCGTAGCGGAGCCCCGCTGGAAGTAGTGGAGAACCTGCAGGAACTGGACGACGAAGGGGAAGTATATGAGAGCATCGAAGACATCTGGCCGGATTATCCAAGCCAGGAAGATTTTATGTTCAATGAAGATGAGTATTGATCCCTATCCTGGCTATGCCGGGTAACTGATATGATGAAAAAGCCATCATGCTTTGCAGCGTGATGGCTTTTTTGTTGTCCGAGGCGAACGGGGTCACCTTCGATGATCAGTTTTGTTTAGGGAAACTGTATTTGAAATAAAGCAGAACCAGGGTCAGTAACAATACCACGGTATTGGCAACGATTACCGGTCCGCTGTGAATGGCAAAACCATAGATAAGCCAGACGATGGTACTGGTGACCACGATCAGTATCATCCAGATACTCAGATCGCCCACACTTTTCGACTGCCAGGATTTATATACCTGCGGGATGAAAGTGATCGCCGTAAGAAAAGATCCGAAATAACCGATATACTCAACCAGGTTGGCAGGGATTTCCAGTAGTGTAGGCATGGGTATGGTTTGCAGTAAAACGCTCTGCGTAAACTGACCTGTTGTGTCCATGCGGGACTGGACAGTCTACGCAGAGCGTAAAGGTATGATTAAGAAATTCCGAGTTTCTGCATGACTTCATTGCTCACGCCGGTGGTGGAGTAACCGCCATCGTGGAAGAGGTTCTGCATGGTAACCATCCTGGTCAGGTCGGAGAACAGGGTGATGCAATAGTTGGCGCAATCTTCAGCAGAAGCGTTACCCAGCGGGGCAATCGCATCGGCATAATCGTAAAAATCGCCAAAACCTTTGATACCGGTGCCGGCAGTGGTTTTGGTGGGTGATTGCGATACGGTGTTGATACGTACTTTTTTCTCCAGTCCGTAATGATACCCGAAACTGCGGGCAATGGATTCCAGCAGGGCTTTGATATCGGCCATATCGGTGTAGAACGGGTAAGTACGTTGGGCAGCGGCATAGGTAAGTGCCACTACGCTTCCCCATTCATTGATGGCGTCTAATTTCTTGGCTACGGCCAGCATCTTGTGTAATGACATGGCAGAAACATCGATACCCTTCATGAAGAAATCGTAGTTGGATTCTGTATATGGGATATTCTTACGGATGTTCACGCTCATGCCGATGGAGTGGAGCACGAAATCTATTTTGCCACCCAGTACCTCCTGGGATTTTGTAAATAAAGTGGTCAACTCTTCAACGCTGGTAGCATCAGCCGGAATAATCTCTGAACCGGTCTTTTCTGCCAGTTTCTTGATCTCGCCCATGCGCATAGCGATCGGGGCATTGGTCAATACAAAACTGGCACCTTCTTCGTGTGCTTTCTCTGCTACTTTCCAGGCAATGGAATTCTCATCCAAAGCACCGGTTATGATACCGCGTTTTCCTTTTAATAAGTTGTAAGCCATAGTCTTCGTTGGTTTAGAATGATTACGGGGTAAAAGTATACAATATCTGGAACAATTGGCCAATTGGCAGATGGATGAGCCATCAGGAATCCAAAACTGTCAAATCAGGAATCTGCTCAATTCATCATTTCACGGGCATTCTCCAGTGCTGCCGCTGTTGGTTTCTCGCCACTCAGCATGCGTGCAATGGCAGTGATCCGTTCGTCTTCATTGAGCATGCGGATATTGGTCTTGACCGCATCGTTCTTGATCTCTTTATATACAAAGAAATGCGCATTGGCCTTGCCGGCTATCTGCGGCTGGTGGGTGATGCAGATGATCTGTCTGCTGGCGGCCAGTCCCTGCATGATCATGCCAACCTGTTTGGCGGCTTCACCTGAGATACCGGTATCGATCTCGTCGAAGATCAGGGTAGGCAGGTCAATGGATTGCGCTACCAGCGATTTGATGCATAACATCAAACGGCTGAGTTCGCCACCACTGGCTACTTTGCGTATGGGTTCAAAACGGTTGCTCTTGTTGGCGTCGAATAAAAAGTCGATCTGGTCTTTTCCTGAAAGGGTCAATGCACTGTCTTTCATTTCCACTTTCATGCGGGCGTTGGGCATACCCACCTGTGCCAGGAGCTGATTCACTTTTTCTTCCAGCGGTTGACTTTGTTTGTGGCGGGCTTTGGAGAGCAGGTCTGCCAGTTCGTTAGCTTCGTTCAATAACTGACCGGTCTGTTTTTCTTTGGCCGCAAGGGCATCATCCATATCCAGCACGGCCTTCAGTTTCTCTGCCAGTTGGTTGCGTAGTTCTAACAGTTGGGCTGTTGTCTGTACATTGTGTTTTTTGGCCAGTTTATAGCCATCCATCAAACGCTGGTTGATCCATTCAATCCTCTTTTCATCGTAGTTTACCGAATCGTTGATGCGTTCCACTTCATCAGCAATATCCTGCAGTTCTATTTGTGAGCTTTGCAGGCGTTCTATCAGGTTCGGTAAGTTGGTATGATAGGAAGCGTAGCCCTGTAATTGGTTCAGCAGCTGTTTCAGTAACTGCACCACGGGTTGTTCACTTTCTTTCAGATCAAAATATACTTTTGATAAAGTGGTTTTAATACCTTCCGCATTAGAAAGCAACTTCAGCTCATTGTCCAGGTCTTCCAGTTCATTTTCCTTCAGATCAAGCTCGTTCAGCTCATCGAACAGGAATTGGTTATAATCGAGCTCTTTGGTAAAAGCCGCTTTTTGCTGTTGCAGCAGGTCCAGCTCCTTGCAGGCTGCCTGCCATTGACGGAAAAATTTCTGGTAACCCAACAGCGTATTTTCATTGCCCGACAGTGCATCCATTACCTCGCGTTGAAAATCAGCATCGCCCAGTTCCAGTGTGTCGAACTGCTGGTGTAGGTCAACCAGCAGAGATGCCAGCAGCTTTAACTGTTGCAGTGTGGCAGGGGTATCGTTAATGAACGCCCTTGATTTTCCATTGGAAGCGATCTCCCGCCGCAATACCAGCTCTTCTTCCACATCCAGGTCATTTTCCTCTAAAAAGCGGACCACCGATTTTTTATGGTTCACCGCAAAATAGCCTTCTATGAAACATTTCTTTTCGGTATTCACCAGTACGGAACTGTCGGCCCTTTCGCCCAGTATCAGGCTCAGTGCTCCCATCAGGATACTTTTACCCGCACCTGTCTCGCCGGTAATGATGTTCAGCTTCGATGAGAAATCGATTTCGATCTCATCGATGATGGCGTAATTCTGTATGATCAGTTTACGAAGCATGGTTGTGAATGGGCAATGATGAATTGTGAGTCGTCAGTGGGGAGTAGTAAGTGGTAAGTTTTGGGAACTTTTGCCTATTCACTACTGACGAGTCACGATTCACGACTGTGCCTGCAATTTAGGTTACTAAGCCTGTTTTGCAAAGGCCTGTCATGAATACCTGTTGAAAATACGGATTATTCCCCCTTACACCGGGCAATGCCTGATTTGGCTTTTTGGTCGAGCGAATCTTTGTATTCATGGTCATCCATGTCCAGGCATTTTTGGTAATAAGTGATGGCGAGCGCTTTCTGTCCTCTTTTTTCATAGATCTGACCTATCTGCAGGGCGGAACGTGCAGCAAAGTATTCCTGCCGGTGTTCACCCAGCCGTATCGCGATCAGGTAATTGCGGATAGCATCATCCTCACGATGCAGGTCGTCATAGATACGCGCTACACGGTAGGCAAATTCCAGCTTCTCTTCTTCCAGGTCAAAATCATCTTCTGTTTTTCCCTGCAGCAGGGCCGCTGCATCAATGGCATATCCGCCATCGCTTAATAACCTGGCTCTTAGCAGGAGTTTATTGGGCCATTTACCCGACTTGGCATCTTTTAATGCCTGCTTATCGGCATCTGCATCCGTACCTCCTCTTTTCAGGATGTTTTTCCTCACTTCTTCTGCTTTGGCCTGGTTACCCTGCAGGTAATAACACCAGCTCAGTTTCTGGTAAGCATCCCTTACATAGAACTTACCTTTAAAAACGGCCAGGAAATTTTCCAGGTGCCGGGCGGCTTCCTGGGTCTCCAGGTGGTATATTTTGGTGAAGCCCAATTCAAAATCCCAGATACCGGTTTTCAGGTATTCGTCTGATCTGTTCCGGTTCAGTATCACATTCTTTGCATATTCCGACTGCTTGTTGTTGATAGCCAGGTTGGCGGCCATGTATGCGTGCAGATGATTATTGACCAGATCCAATTTGCGTTGCTGGGTAAATACAAGAGCTTCTTCTTTTTTGTTCTCCAGGTAGAAGAGGAGATAGGGATACATGAAAGCCGCTTCATTAAAGAATGTTTTGGCCCAGGTATCGTTGCTGTTGATAAAACCCCGCACGATGCGCATGCCTTCTGTTAGGGAACCCCGCATACCAAACAGGCTGGCGATCCATTTATATCCCTTAGGTATGGTGCCCACTACTGCCTGTAATGATCCGTATAAAAGTTCGTTGGGAACAAAATGGGGGAACTGTTTCCTGTTTTCCTTGATGAGTTGGTAAGATTTACGAAAATCCCAGCCTGCATCCCAGAATTTACCAAACTTAATGGCGGTCCCGGCTCTGTGCAGTTTGCTTATGCTCAAACAGTACTGATAAAATGGTGAGTTCCTGGGCCCTTCCTGTAATAGGGCATAGCGTTCTGCAAAATGCGGATAACGCAGGTCAAATTCTTTAGGGTCTTCGTTCAGGAATAGTACATAAAAGTCCGCATAACTCTCCAGCAGGAGGGGGATGAGGTTGTCGGGATTCTGTTGCCTGGCTTTTTCTGCCAGTGCCAGTCCGCTGCTGATCTTCAGTTTGGTGATCTCCTGGTAAGCCTGTAAACAGGTGCTGTTGAAATCGTATACTTTCTCTGCACTGCACAGTGAGCTGTACCCAAGGCAGAAAATAAACATGATCAGCCATTTACCCATACCCCGAAAATAAGACAACTATGATATACCGGCTTGTTAATATAATGAAGCCTCACCTGTATCTACATAAAGAAAGGCTGCCATCGGCAGCCTTTCCAACTATCATAAAATCATACTTCAATCTGCGTAATCAGCGATATTACTTGGCTTCCACGCTATCGTTCAGATCTGCATCAACCAGGATACGTCCGCAGTTCTCGCAAACGATGATCTTTTTGTGCAGGCGAATCTCGCTCTGGCGCTGTGGCGGGATAGAGTTGAAGCAACCACCGCAGGCATCACGCTCAACCGGTACAACGGCCAGGCCATTGCGGTAGCTTTTGCGGATACGATCGTAGCTGTACAGTAAACGCTCGTCAATATGGCCGCGGGCTTCTGTGCTCAGTTTGTTGAAAGCGGTCTCTTCTTTTTCTGTATCGGTGATGATCTTCTGTAATTCGCCTTTTTTGTGGTTCAGCACGCCTTCTTTAACGGCTACCTGCTTTTTAGCAGCTTCCAGGTTCTTTACTTTCTCGGCCAGTTCTTCGTTGGCATCGCGGATATGTTTCTCAGACAGCTTAATCTCCAGCTGCTGCATCTCGATTTCTTTGTTGATGGCTTCAAACTCACGGTTATTCTTTACGTTCTCGCTCTGCTTCTCGTATTTGGCAATCAGGGCTTCGCTTTCCTTGATGGCGTTCTTCTTTCCATCAATGAACTCTGTAATACCGTTGATCTCTTCCTCGATACGGGTCTGGCGGGCGGTCAAACCCTGGATCTCATCTTCCAGGTCGCTAACTTCCATCGGAAGTTCACCTTTCAGGATCTGGATCTCATCCAGTTTGCTGTCAATCTTCTGTAATCGTAACAGGGTTACCAGCTTTTCTTCAACAGAGAAATCTTTAACTGCGGCCATAACTAGTTTATTGTTTGTGGTTTGTTGTTTGTGGTGATGGTCCGGGCCTGGTGCTTCTGGCATCGCCGGTTGTGTCACTCACTTCAGGGTTCCGAACCTTCCTCAGCCCAGAAAGTAGTGAACCGGATTGGTTTTTACGCCTGATTTGAGGACGGCAAAGGTAGGGAATTTCGCCTGTAAAATCTCAACCAAAAGCTCGGCGGTAAATTGTTCGCTCTCCCAGTGACCGATATCGGCCAGCAGTATCCGATCATTGGCGTCAAAAAACTCGTGGTATTTGATGTCGGATGTCACATATACGTCTGCACCGGCAGCCAGTGCTTTTCCGCTTAAAAAACTGCCCGAACCGCCGCAAACGGCCACTTTTTTGATCATTTTACCCAATAATGGGGTATGTTTTACCAATTTCAGCTCAAAAGAGGTCTTCAGCATATGCAGAAAACCGGTTTCGTCCAAGGCCTCAGGCAATTCTCCCAGCAATCCACTCCCAACTAGTTGATTATCATTTGATAAGCTGACCAGGTCATAGGCAACTTCCTCATAAGGATGGGCATCCCACAGGGCTTTTACAATGGATTGCTGCAGGTAGGCTGGCAGTATCACTTCTATCTTCACCTCCTTTTCCTCATGTCGTTTGCCGGGTTCACCCGCAAAAGGATGGGTGTTTGCAGATCCCTTGAATGTACCGGTACCCTCGCCGTTAAAGCTGGTTTCACTGTATTCGCCAATATGTCCGGCCCCGGCGGCAAAAAGTGCCTCCCGCACCTGGTTGGCCTGGGCATGGGGCACAAAAGTGTATAGTTTCATGAGCTGGCCGGCCTTCGGCGACAGGATCCGGCGGTTGATCAACCCCAGTCGGTCGGCTATCCGGTCATTCACTCCGTCCAGCACATTATCCAGGTTGGTATGGATGGCATAAATGGCGATATCGTTCTTGATGGCGGTTATCACGGTCTTCTCCACGTAATTCTTTCCGTTCAGTTTTTTCAGTCCGCCAAAGATGATCGGATGGTGCGCCACCACCAGGTTGCAACCCCGCTCCCGGGCTTCCAGGATCACGGCTTCTGTTGCATCCAGTGTACATAACACGCCTTTACATTCCCAATCGGAACTTCCGGTAAGCAAACCGGCATTGTCATAACTCTCCTGCAGGGAAAGGGGAGCTTTTTTTTCCAGTTCGCGGATGATATCGATGATTTGCATGGGAGGGGATTATGGGGTTAAAAAGGGTAAAGTAGTTAAAAGGGTTAAACAGGGTTAAAGTGGTTAAAGTGGTTAAAGTGGTTAAAGTGGTTAAAGTGGTTGAAAAGGGGAGTGGTAAAAATAGAAGAAAAGCTTAAACAGAGATCGGGAAACTTGTTTTGCAGCCTATCTTTGAGCCTATGGCGGCGGGCAATTTCCTTTTTTACAATGGCCGGATAAGCAAAGCGGGTAAACCCCTGATCTCCCCGGATAACCGTTCGTTCCGGT
Organism: Sediminibacterium sp. FW305-C-269; assembly: GCF_058231045.1. NCBI lineage: Bacteria > Pseudomonadati > Bacteroidota > Chitinophagia > Chitinophagales > Chitinophagaceae > Sediminibacterium > Sediminibacterium sp. FW305-C-269. The sequence continues at coordinate 135,169 of NZ_JBIQXQ010000004.1, forward strand.
ATGGGGATGGTTTTTTTGAAACGCTGAAACTGCTGAATGGGAAAATCATACTGGCCGACCATCATTTCGAAAGATTGTTCGCCTCACTGGACCTCCTGCATTTTCAGAAGCCCACTTATTTTACTCCGGAATACCTGTACGAGCATATCAGCCTGCTGGCCAAAAAGAATTACCACCATAAAATGGCGAGGGTTCGTATCACTATTTTCCGTGGCGATGGCGGGTTATACGATGTGGAGAACCATTTTCCACATCACCTCATACAAACCTGGCAATTGAACCCCGCCAACAACCACCTGAACGAAAACGGGCTTGTGATCGGTATCTACCCGGATGCTAAAAAGGTTTGTGACCTTTTCTCCCCTGTAAAGAGTAACAATTACCTGGGGTATGCCATGGGCGCTTTATGGGCCAAACAGCAAAAATATAATGATGTGATCCTGCTGAACCCTTACGGACGGGTGGCAGATGCCACCATCGCCAATGTTTTTGTGGTTAAGGACGGGATGGTAAAGACCCCGGCATTGACAGAAGGCCCCATCAATGGCATCATGCGCCGCTACCTGCTTGAAATGATGCGTAAAGAAAATATACCCGTTGAAGAAGGTATGCTGACCCTGGAAGAGCTGGAACAGGCATCTGAATTGTTCCTCACCAACTCCATTTATGGCATCCGCTGGGTAAGGCAGTTGGGCAAGAGCGGTTATACCCACCAGCTGGCCTCCCATCTATACAAGACTTTCATTCTTCCGTTACAGGCCGAAAAGTTGGCCGTGACCCATAAACAACCTGTTGGCCAATAAACCTTTTCTTCCCAGACTTGTTTCATAGCCGTATGAAACCCCAAGTGAACATCATGTGGTTCAGGCGCGACCTCCGTTTAACGGATAATGCGGCCCTGTATCATGCCCTGCAACAGGGACTGCCAATTGTGCCCGTCTTTATTTTCGACAGGAATATCCTTGATCAGCTGGAGGAGAAGGCGGACAGGCGCGTAGAATTCATACATGCGGCTCTCACGGAAATGCAGCAACAACTGGTGCAACTGGGTAGCAGTCTGGAAGTGTATCATGGTTTTCCGGAACAGGTATTTGCGATGCTGATGGAGAAATACCAGGTATCGACCGTGTTTGCCAATCACGACTATGAACCCTATGCCCTTGAACGGGAAGCATTGATCACTGCGTTGCTTGCATCGAAGCATGTTTCCTTACATACATACAAAGACCAGGTGATATTTGAAAAGGATGAAGTGGTGAAAGACGATGGCAAACCTTATACAGTATTCACCCCTTATTCGAACAAATGGAAGTCAAAGCTAAAAGATGCTGACCTGGTTGCTTATCCTGCCGAAAAATATTTCAGTCATTTTTACCGGCAGCCTGCTTTACCGATACCTGCGCTGGAAAACATAGGTTTCAGCAAAGCTGGTCAGCCTTTCCCTCCAGGTCAATTGGCGGATGAAGTGATCAGGCATTATTCCGAGCGAAGAAATTTTCCGGCATTGGAGAACGGTACATCCAAAATGGGGGTACACCTGCGTTTTGGCACCGTCAGTATCCGGGAACTGGCCCGTCGCGCCAAAGCCCTCAATGAGACCTACCTGAACGAATTAATCTGGCGTGATTTCTACCATATGATCCTCTGGCATTTTCCACAGGTGGGCAGGGGTAAAAGTTTTAAACCTGCTTATGAAATGATCGAGTGGCGGAATAATGAAGAGGAATTTCAGAAATGGTGCGAAGGCAAAACAGGATACCCAATTGTAGATGCGGGTATGCGCGAACTGAATGCCACCGGATTCATGCATAACCGGGTTCGTATGATTGTGGCTTCCTTTCTGGTGAAACACCTGCTGATCGACTGGCGTTGGGGAGAAGCTTATTTTGCACAGAAACTACTTGATTTTGACCTGGCGGCCAATAATGGCGGGTGGCAATGGGCCAGCAGTAGTGGCTGTGATGCCGCTCCGTACTTCAGGGTGTTCAACCCCAGCCTGCAGATGGAGAAATTCGATAAGGATCTGAAGTATGTCAAGAAATGGGTGCCTGAGTTTCAGGAACTGACCTATCCCAGACCGATTGTCCAGCATGAACTGGCGCGCAAGCGCGTGTTGAAAGCTTACGCGAAGGCTTTGAAGCCATAATGTTTTATGCAACAAAAATGCCCGAAGCATCTATGGTGGGGCTGTTGTTGATCTTTTGATATACGGCTAGTAGTGTGTTCACTGCTTTTTTTCCCTCATCGCCGAGGTTCAATGAATACTGGTTCACATAAAGATCAATATGCTGGCGCATTACCTGCTCGCTCATTTCCTGTGAATGCTGTCGAACGTAGTCGGGCAGCTGCGGGTAGTTGGCAAAAGCATATTCGAGACTTTTACGGATCAGTCTGTCGATGCTGTGCTGTAGCGCAGCATCCATATCTTTCCTGATGATGATGCCGCCCAGTGGTATCGGCACTTTTACAGTTCCTTCCCAATACTCGCCTAGGTCGCGGATCTTACTGAGGCCTTTGTCCTGGTAGGTGAAACGGTTCTCATGGATGATGACACCTGCATCCACCCGTCCGCTCAGCACCGCTTCTTCAATCTCATGAAATACCAGGAATTGTTTGTTCCTGGCATCCGGGTAGGCCAGTGAGAACAGCATATGTGCCGTTGTGTTCTCTCCGGGTATGGCGATCAGCATATCTTTTACGGCTTTCTTCGTTTCGCCTTTAGAGATCAATAAAGGCCCAACGCCCATACCCAGGGCACCACCACTGTTCAACACTTTGTATTCATTCAGCACCAGCGGCAAAACGCCGTAGCTGATCTTGGAAATATCCAGCCTGCCTGCCCTGGCCCATTCGTTCAGGGTTTGCACATCTTCCAGTACCACATCGAAAGAAATGCCTTCCGTATCGATTTTACCGTTCACCAGCGCGTCGAAGATGAATGTGTCATTGGGGCAGGGGGAGAAAGCGAGGGTCATTTGTTTAATGAGTGAATGAGTGAATGAGTGAATGATAGAATGATTGGGGTTATTTGAGTTTGTAGAGTTTGTCGATGTATTTGATCAGGGTTTGGTTGAGATTTTCGATGGCATTTTTGAGGGCCCAGTTGGCTTTGTTTCGTTCACCGATATAATTTGAGATGGCGCGGATCTGAAGGAATGGTACCTGTGCTTCACGGCATACATAGTGTAATGCGGCGCCTTCCATGCTTTCGATAACCGGGTTATATTTTTTAACGAGCTGTTTGATTCTTTCCGGATCAGTACTAATCTCGTTAATGGTAATGGCACTTACTTCTGGCAATTTGAGCAGGTTGTACGCAGAGAGCCAGGGGTTGGGCAGTTTTCTTTTTTCAAAAGGGTGATAACTGCTTTTCTCCAGTTTGAGGTCAAAAATATCTTTCCACTTGCCATCTTCCTGTACGCCCATATCAGCAAGGGATTCTTCTGAAATGACCACCACTTTCCCCAATGGCAGGCTGCTATCGAAACTGCCGGCAATGCCTGCCTGTATAACCAGGTCGGGCTTGTCTTCCAGCACCATTCTGGTCAGTGAAACAGCAGATGCCAGCATGCCCACGCCACTCTGATGAAATTGCACTTTTAAGCGTTGACTTTCACCGGCATACAAGGGGTCCAATGACAGAAAGCCCGGCATCCATTCGGCAACAGTAGCGGCAGTGATCATTACTCGCATGGGGTAAAGGTAGGCAATTGTGAATTGTCAATTGTGAGTGGTCAGTGGTGAGTAGTGAGAAGTGAGTAGGAGGTAAATTTGCCCCCCACTCACTACTCACCACTGACCACTCACGATTCCCCCTCATTTCTTACCTTTGCCGAAATTTTTGAGGCGAATGGTGTATTTAACCAGACAGGAACATTTTAATGCAGCACATAAGCTCTTCAATCCCGGGTGGAGCAAGGAGCAGAATGAGGCTGTTTTCGGGGTTTGTGCCAATGAGAACTGGCATGGGCATAATTATGACCTTTTTGTGACAATAAAGGGAGAACCCCATCCTGATACCGGTTTTTTATACGATGTGAAGCAACTGAGCAAGCTGATCAAAACGTATGTAATAGACAAACTGGATCATAAAAACCTGAACCTGGATGTGGATTTCATGAAAGACAAGATGTGTAGTACGGAGAACCTGGCCATCGCCATCTGGCAGCAGCTGATACCCCATCTGCCGGCCGAGGTGAAACTGCATTGCATCAAATTATACGAGACGCATCGGATCTACGTAGAGTATTTTGGAGAATAATTTTCCGGTTTGCAAACAAATTAAAGGGTATACGGGTTATTAGTATCCTGTGTAACTTTAAAGGAGATGATCGGAATAGATATTCAAGCTCAGTCATTGATTTCCTGGCCCCTTTGATGTCCGGCCACTTGATCAGCACACTTCTGAAACAGTGCCGGCAGTCAATGACAGAATCACTTGAAAATTGTTTCACATAAAGTTCAGCGGTATTGTGCTGCCCAAGTGTGCGACGCAACCGGTGTGGAGGTATGCACAGGAGCTGGACAATGAATTATGATTTCATGGCAAACAAAGTAGCGGTTTACCGGAAAGAACATTTTAATGCGGCTCACAGGCTGTTCAATCCTTTGTGGACAGAAGCCGAAAATGACCGTGTGTTTGGGTTGTGTAACAATCCCAATTACCATGGGCATAATTATGACCTGGTGGTAAAAGTGGCGGGAGAACCCGATCCGCAAACGGGTTATGTGATTGACCTGAAACTGCTGAGCGACCTGGTTCGGGAGGAAGTGATGGCCCGTTTTGATCACAAGAACCTGAACCTGGATACCGTAGAGTTCGCCAACCTGAACCCTACTGCTGAAAACATTGCCATCGTGATTTATGGTTTGCTGCGCCCGAAGATCGATGCGAAGCTGGAGCTGCAGATCCGTTTGTATGAGACTGAAAGAAATTTTGTAGAATATCCTGCATAATTCACCAACACAAAAACAGCGCTATGGCGTATACCAAAATTGAGAAGTACGATGAAGACGTTACTTCCGGACTGATCAAGAATTATCACGAAGCATTGTCATTACTTGGAGAGGATCCGGAACGGGAGGGGCTGGTGAAAACGCCGGAGCGCGTAGCCAAGGCCATGCAGTACCTGACGCAAGGGTACCACCAGGATCCCATTGCGATCATCAATTCAGCAAAGTTCAAAGAATCTGTCAGTGAGATGGTGATCGTAAAGGATATAGAGCTGTACTCCATGTGCGAACACCATATGTTGCCGTTCTTCGGTAAAGCGCATATTGCCTATATTCCCAATGGCTGGATTACCGGTTTGAGCAAACTGGCCCGTGTAGTGGATGTGTATTCACGCAGGTTGCAGGTGCAGGAAAGGTTGACGACACAGATACTGGAAGCTATTAAAGAATCACTGAATCCGGTAGGTGTAGCGGTAGTAATCGAAGCCAAACACCTGTGTATGATGATGCGGGGAGTGGGTAAACAAAACTCTGTGACCACCACTTCTGCTTTTGACGGGGAATTCCTGAAAAATACCACGAGAAGTGAATTCCTGAAGTTGATCAGCAAAAACCTTGATTAACAGGCTGAAAATTTAAAAATTTATCATTTTCTATCAAACTTCCCTTTTTAGGGCCGCAGCGTTAAGCTGCGGCTTTTTTTTTATACAGATCATTGTGAAGGCCTGCCATTGTTTTTGTTTTTTGAAATCTGTGACAGGATAGCAGGAGCGGGATTTTGTAATTTAAAGACAAAATCTTGTATATGAAAAACCCAAACACAGTCTTATTGACACTGCTTTTATGTGTGCTGTCTGTTTCTTTTTCGGTTCAGGCCCAGGATCATACTTACTATAACAATCTGGCCAAGGAAGAGTACAACAACAAAAAATATTATAGTGCGATTGATTATGCCACCCGATCGCTTAATAGCAAATTGAACGGAGAAGCCTATTGGTGGCGGGGTATGGCCAGGTATTACCTGAACAATTATTCAGACGCGTCAGATGATTTCGGGAATGCCATTCCTTATTATTCTTCAGACAGGGTATCACTTGGAAACCTGTATTCGTGGCGGGGAGATTGCAGACTGGCCCAAAAGTTGAACGACGATGCCATACGGGATTATGAACTGGCTTTGTCATATGGTTTTGAAAACAAACTGCACCTGTATTGGAGCGAAGCGGAAGCGTATTACCGTAATGGAAATTTTAAGCGGGCGGAAGAATATTATACTTCTGCCATTACTGTTGCGTCGCAGGCCGAAGACCTGTCCAAGCTATATAAATACCGTGGTGATGCGAAAGGGTATTTATATAAATATGATGAAGCGATTGCTGATTTTTCAAAGGCATTGGAATACGATCCCCGTTTTGTGCGGGCCTTCTGGCAAAGAGGGTATTATCGTGCCAAAAAACTGCAGTACGAACTCGCTATTGGCGATTATACGGCAGCTATTGGTTTTGTGGACCGTGATAAAGCAGGCGGCACTGCAGACCTGGTGATCTTGTATAATAACCGGGGACTGCACCATTATCAGTTGAAGCATTATGCAGAATCGCTGGCCGACCTGGGAGAATCACTCAAACTGAATCCTGGCTACGATTATGCCAACTGGAACATGGGGAGAACGCTGGCGGCAATGCATCGTTATCAGGATGCCACCAGGTATTATTTGATGGCAGTATCTCTGATGCAGCAAGAAAAAGACCGGGCATCCTGTTACGCAGACCTGTACTGGACAGACCGAGCCCAACTGGATTACCGGCAGGCCGTGGTGCATATTACGGAAGCAGTACGGTTGAACCCCGATAACAGTACGTATCGCTGGAATAGAGCGTATGTACTTCGGGTTACCAAAGAATATGCACTAGCTTTGATTGACTACGAAAATGCGATTACCCGCTACCAGGATGACAGTGCTAACCTCCGGAAACTTTATGGAGAACGGGCAGTTGTGAAAATGCAGATGAAAGATGCCGGTGGGGCCTTGCAGGATCTGCAGAAAGCGGTACAGCTGAACCAGGCTTCTTACCGGCCTCATTATGATCTCGGATGGTATTATAAAGAAGTGCTGAAACAAAATGACCTTGCTTCCATTCACCTGCAAAAAGCAGCAGACCTGTCTTCGCTGCCCGATACAACCGTAAACTATGCGTATGCCAAAGCGATTAAGGGAGATCGTCTGGATGCGATTCGTATGATGGAGAAACTCCTGAAACAGGAATCAGCGAATCCCGAAAGGCTGAAATGGGAACTGTATAATGCTGGCTGTATCTATATTCTGACCGGTAACAGCAGCAGGGGGCTCCAGTATCTGGACCAGGCACTGCTGGCAGGATTCGACGATTATGACCATATGCATACCGACAGGGATCTGGATATAGTTCGGCAGACGCCTGCGTTTAAAGCTTTGCTGGTGAAATACAAACTGCCCATACCTAAACTTTGATTTCTTCTGTTGCCGGGTATTAGTGGTTTATAGCTATTTTCGCAAAAAAGAATTACTGATGAAACAGGCATATATATTCCCCGGCCAGGGCTCACAGTTCAGTGGAATGGGTAAGAGTCTTTACGAGACCAACCCGCTTGCGAAAGACCTGTTTGAGAAAGCCAACGATATCCTCGGGTTCCGTATCAGCGATGTGATGTTCGGTGGAACGGATGAAGAGTTGAAGCAGACCAATATTACACAGCCAGCGGTATTCCTCCATTCTGTCATTGCTTTTAAGACCCTTGATGCAGCACAACCCGATATGGTTGCAGGACATTCACTGGGAGAATTTTCTGCGCTGGTAGCCAATTGTGTATTACAGTTTGAAGATGCCTTGAAACTGGTGAGTATCCGCGCCAAAGCCATGCAGAAAGCTTGTGAGCTGCAACCCTCTACCATGGCAGCCGTACTGGCGCTGGCCGATGAGAAAGTAGAAGAGATCTGCGCTGAAGTAAGTAAAGAGACCGGAGAAGTGGTGGTAGCTGCCAATTATAACTGTCCCGGACAGTTGGTGATCAGCGGTTCTGTTAAGGGTATTGAGATAGCCTGCGAAAGAATGAAGGCGGCTGGTGCCAAACGTGCACTAGTGTTGCCCGTAGGTGGTGCTTTTCATTCTCCTCTGATGGCCCCGGCCAAAGAGGAACTGGCGGCAGCTATTGAATCAACTGTGTTTCATGCGGCCAGTTGCCCCGTTTACCAGAACGTGGTTGCCAAAGCAGTGACCGATCCCGCTCAGATAAAACAGAATTTGATAGACCAGTTGACCGGCGCCGTTCGCTGGACGCAAAGCGTACAGGCCATGGTAGCCGATGGGGCCACCCATTTTACGGAATCAGGCCCTGGCAAAGTATTGCAGGGACTGGTACAGAAGATCCACAAAGACGCCGTAGTGGCGGGTGTGAATTAAGTAATCAGCGAATTACGAATCAGCAGATCAATGCATTGGATGATGCTTCTTGATCAGCTGATTCATTACTCAAAATCAAGGATGCCATTGATCCACTCGGGATCAAGTGTTGCCTGGTATTTTTTGTAGAAGTTGATAGCGGGTTCGTTCCATTCGAGCACCTGCCAAACCATTCGTTTGAATCCCTTGTCTTTCGCTTCCTGGATAATGCGGTCGAATAACAATTTGCCCGCCCCTAAACCACGTAGTTTTTCAGTCACCAGGAAATCTTCCAGGTATAAGCATTGTCCTTTCCAGGTACTGTAACGGATATAGTAGAGTGCAAAACCTTCCACCCGTCCATTTATTTCAGCTACAAAGGCCCACCACACAGGATTTGAACCAAAGCCACTATCTTCAAAATGTGCCAGTGTCACGGTCACTTCCTGCGGTGCTTTCTCATAGTCTGCCAGTTCCTGTATCAGTTCCAGTAAACGCGCACAGTCTTTTCTTTCCGCACGCCTGATCAATATTTCCATATAGCTGTTTTACAATTCTGCATTCACTCATCCACTCATTCGCTCATCCACTCATTGTCTTATTGTCCCGCTCCTGCTCCTTTCACAAATCTTCCTGGTTTCGCTCCCGTGTGTTCGCCCTCTTTCAACACCTGTGTGCCGTTCACCCAAACATGCAGCATGCCATCTGCATACTGGTGAGGGTTCTCGTAAGTGGCATTTTCTTTTACTTTGGCGGGATCAAAAATAAGGATGTCGGCATAGTTGCCTGTTTTCAGTTCGCCTCTTTTTTTGATGTTAAGATGCGTGGCAGCTACTTTGGCCAGTTTGTGGATGGCTTGTTCCAGCGGAAGTGCTTTTTCGTCCCGCACATAATGACCGATCACCCTGGCAAAATTGCCGTAGGCACGTGGATGAGTACTTTGTTTGATAAAATTGCCCTCAGTAGCCATGGATGCTGCATCGGATCCGAAACTAAGCCAGGGAAGGGCTACCTGTTTTTTTACATTCTCCTCGCTCATCAGGAAATAGGCGACTTCGACCCGGCTGCTATCCTGGATGATCAGGTCAATGGCCGCATCTTCCGGTGTGGTGTTCCTGAGCCTGGCAACTTCGGCCAGCGATTTTCCGGTGTATTTGAACAGGGAATCCCTGCGGAAACCGAGAAGCAGTACTTTCTCGGCAGAGCCGGCACCATAATAGAGATTTTCCCAATCGGCTGCGTTTGTTTTCATGGCTTTTTTCATTTGTTCCCGCGTTTTGGGATCCTGTAGCCGCTGCCATAGTTTACCAAAACCGCCGTCCTGCAAAGAGGGAGGCAAAGCTGCCGTCATACCGGTAGCGCCTGCCGTATAGGTGTACATGTTGGCGGCGATGTCAATGCCTTCCTTACGGGCGCGTTCCACTCTCCTGATTACGCTGTCCATTTTTCCCCAATTGCTCATGCCAGCCGCTTTCAGGTGATAGATCTCTCCATGAACTCCCGCTTCTTTGGCAATAGTGATCAGTTCTTCCACCGCTTCATACAGTTGATTGCCTTCGCTGCGCATATGTGAGATATAACTGCCGCCATAAGGTGCCGCAGCTTTACAGAGTTCGATCAGTTCCTGTGTTTTGGCGAAAAATGCAGGAGGATAGATAAGGGAACTGCCCACTCCGAGCGCGCCTTCTTCCATGGCCTGTTTTACGAGGGCTTTCATGCGCTGCATTTCGGCTGCTGTAGGAGCGCGGTTGTCTTCACCGATCACATGGGTTCGGATGGTGGTGGCGCCAACAAATGAAGCGATATTGGTGCTGATACCTCGTTTCTCCATATACCGCATGTATTCGCCGAGCGTGTTCCAGGTTACGTCGAATTTGATCAGCGACTGGTCATGCTGCATGTCCGCCTTCATTTTTGCATTGAGTGGCCCCATACTTTCCCCTTCGCCGAATACTTCCAGTGTTACCCCCTGCCTGATATCTCCCTGTGATCTCCCATCTTCGATCAGCGATACCGGCGCCCAACTGAGCATATTGATAAAACCGGGCGATACGGCCAACCCTTTGGCATCCACTTCCTTGTTGGCGGACTCTTTAGACAGGTCGCCAATAAATGCAATGGTATCATTCTGAATGGCGATATCGGCTTTGAAGGGTTTGCCGCCATTGCCGTCGTATACCAGGCCATTGCGGATGATGGTATCATATTTTTTATGACTGCACGATACGATCCATCCGGCGCAGATCAGTAAACAGGCGAGTTTATGCATGTTATTTGATTGAGTGGGTTACAATTGTTTTCTGGTTGCTTTGAAATTCCCATTAGGTTGTATGAATGTGGCATTCACGGATTCGCCTTTTTCATTCACCTCGAACTGCAGGAAAAAGCCATTGGCCACTTTGAGGGCAAACTTGTGTTTCTCAACGGGCAGCAGTTCATAGTCGGGCTGGCCCGGTACCAGCACATACAGCGTTTTATTGTCTTTGATATAGACCTTTACTGTAGCACCTCCCAGCAGGTAGTCGCCCACATATTTTTCCAGTTCTTCTTTGGTGATGGCTTTGGCTTTGGGTGTTTTCAGGAATTTGAAAGGTTCCAGGCCTGCTTCCAGCTGTTGTGTCACCATAGAGATATCACCGGCTTCATTCATATGAAACTGCAGCCTGAACGGACTTTTTTCAGTAGTATCAATGGCTTCACCGGGTGTTTTACCGAAGGGTTCGAATATATCGTAATGATAATGTCTTAACCACATCAGGTCTTTGCCCAGCTGAGCGAACAAAGAATCGTTCACGAGACTGATCTCAAAACTTCCATAACCCGGGTGTTGGTAGATGCCTTCATAATCTTTTAACGGATGAGAAGGGTTGGTATGGGCTTTCTGGCTACTGCTTTTGAGTTTTTCCGCTTCTTTGGCTTTTGCTTTGGCGCTGTCGGAACTGCGTTTCAGGTCCGTGTTCCAGTCGAAATATGACAAATTCAACAACCTGTCTGATACAAGATTTCTTACGATAGATGGTACGGCTGAGCCGTTCTGGTTGGCCAGTACCACGATGCCGATACTGTCGGTAGGATAAAAACTGGTGCTGGCAGAAAAACCATCGATATTACCGCCGTGTTCAACGCGGTAATGGCCTTTGTAAGAGCTGATCATCCATCCGAAGCCATAGTTGGCCAAATGCATGTCGGGTTTTTCTTTGCTGGGCATTCCGCCGCTGATCACCATTTGTGCGCTCATGGCTTCTGTAACATAGGCGGCCGGTAAGATGTCTTTCCCATTGAACTTTCCGCCATTGATCCAGGTGCGCAGCCAATTGGCCATTTCCGTTACGCTGCTGTTGATGCTGCCGGCAGGGCCCATGGCATCGATATGGTAATAATCCAGTTTCTTGATGATGCTGTCTTTTTTGAGCCCGTATCCGATCGCGGCATCGTCACTTTTTTCCATTTCGCCAATGGTGAAGACCGTCCGGTTCATACCGAGTGGTCTGAGTAAATTATCGCGAACGGCATTCTCCCAGCTTTTGTTCATCAGCTTCTCGGCAATCATCCCCTGTAACAGGAACATGAAATTGTTGTACTGCCATTTCTCGCGTACGTGGAAAGTAGGTTCCATAAACCGGATACGCTTCATCAGGCTGTCGCGTGAGGAACTTGGGAAAGCATACCAGGAAAAATCATGCCGGGGCAGGCCTGTGCGGTGACTCATCATATCACGAACTGTTACGAGATTGTTCATTTCATCGTTGTAGAACTTAAGTTCGGATAGGTAATCGCGCACCGGTTTGTCGTACTGCAGTTTGCCGTCTTTCTGCAACAGACCCAGTATCGAGGAAGTAAAGGCTTTGGTGCAGCTGCCGATGGCAAATAAGGTGTTGGTGGTTACAGGTAATTTCTTTTCAAGATCCCGGTAGCCGAATCCTTTGGCATAGATGAGTTTGTCTTTTTCCACGACCGCTACGGCAAAACCTGCAGCGTGCCAGTCTTTCAGCACCCTTTCAAAAGCAGTATCCAAACCTGCGAAACGGTCATTGGCTGTTGTGTTTTTTTTCTTCTGTGCAACGACGGGTAAGATCAATGCCATCATGCAGATAACGCATATGAATTTTCTCATTTTGTCAAGTTTTGGTATAAAAAAGCCCGATAAATGTAAACAGTTACCGGGCTAAAAGCAATAATCTTATGTGAATCCCTATACTTTCTTCAGGGCCTGTTCCATATCAGCCAGAATATCGGCAATGTTCTCGATGCCCACACTCAGGCGGATCAGCCCGTCGGTGATGCCGAACTGGATCCTTTCTTCCTTTTTCAGGCCTGCATGGCTCATGGTGGCAGGGTGTGATAACAGTGTATCCACGGTTCCCAGCGATACGGCCCTTACGCACATTTGTAAAGCATCGATGAATTTGCGACCTGCGTCAAGCCCGCCTTTGAGTTCAAAGCTCATCAGTGCACCCGGGTGTTTCATCTGTTTGCTGGTGATGACATAGTCTGGGTGTGAAGAGAGACCATTATAATTGACATGCGCGATACCGGGATGCCTGTCCAGAAATGCGGCAACTTCCATGGCATTGGCACAGTGCCGGTCCATCCGGATCTCGAGCGTTTTCATGCCCTGTGTTAACAGGAAAGCATCGAAGGGATTGCTGTTGCCGCCCAGTAAAACATGCCATTTCCATACCTTGGTACGCATATATTCCAGGTCTCTGCCCAGCAATACACCACCAATGGCGGTACCATGCCCGTTCAGGAATTTGGTGGTTGAGTGAAAGACGAAATCAACACCATACCGGAAAGGTTGTTGCAGGTAGGGGGTTGCAAATGTATTGTCAACCGATACCAGTTTGTTGTATCGCTTGGCGATCCTGGTCACTTCCTCAATATCCACGCATTGGATGGTGGGATTGGCCGGTGTTTCAATATGGACCAGTTTGATCTTCGGATCTTTTTTCAGGGCATCTTCCACCAGTTCCAGGTTGCGCATGTCAATGATGGTGGCTTTTACGCCTGTATCTGCCAGTAGCTTGTTCAGCACTTCGTGTGTGCCTCCGTACAGCGAATAATGGGAGAGAACCGAATCGCCTGCCTGCAAAGTACTCAGGAACAAGGTGCTCATAGCAGCCTGCCCGCTGGCATGCAGCAGGGCTTTTACTTCCAGTTGACTGCCATCGGCATTCTTGACCCCGAAGGTTTCCAGTGCGGCAATGGTTTCTTCGGCAACGGTAAAAGTAGGATTGCCCCAGCGGCCGTAGATCTTTGTTTTATCAGCGCCGGCAAAACGATCGCTGCCCTGTTGGGCAGAGTCGAAAGTAAAGGTAGAAGTGGCATAGATCGGTGTAAGGTGCGCGTAATCGGCATTCTCCTGTCCGGATGCGTGCATGGCCACGGAACTGATACCGGTGAATGGGAATTTTTTATTCATTATATTTAAATTGGTATAGGATTGTTTTCAAAACCGGCCAGACCGGCCACCTCAAAAGTAGGATTAAACATGAAGCAATTATTAACCTCTTTTGCCCGTTATGAAAGATGGGCCAATGAAAAACTCCTCGACGTATCGGTAACGCTTGCCGAAGCCCAGCAACAGCAGGAGATTGTCAGCAGTTTTCCTTCCATACAGAAAACCTGGCTGCATCTCTGGGATGCTTCCAGTATCTGGTGGCAGCGGTTACAGCGTCATGAGCAGGTGGTGGTACCCAGTCTGAGTTTCCATCCTTCCATGAGAGATATTGAGAATGGCATCCTGCACCAGAATGACCAATGGATCGATTGGATAGCAGCTGCCACAGACGCGCAACTGGAAACCATCCTTCCTTACAAGAACATGAAAGGTGAACATTACCAGCAGCCGGTAAAGGATATTCTGTTACACCTGAATAACCATGGTACTTATCACCGCGGACAACTGGTCACCATGCTCCGGCAGGTTGGAGTATCCACGATACCCCAAACGGATTATATACTGTTCAGCAGGATCTAAACTGTTGGGTGTCTCACCTATAACAAAACAACATCCCCCTTATAGGAGGATGTTGTACATACATTCAGTTAGTCAGGTTTGTCAAGAACGGTCAATAGGCCCATTTTACCCAGGTAGCACCCCATGTAAAACCTCCGCCAAAAGCGGCCAATACCAGGTTGTCGCCTTTTTTCAGTTGGCTTTCCCATTCCCACAGGCAAAGGGGTATGGTGGCAGCTGTGGTGTTACCGTATTTCTGGATATTGATCATCACTTTGTCTTTTGACAGGCCCATCCGGTTGGCGGTGGCATCAATGATGCGCAGGTTGGCCTGGTGGGGTACCAGCCAGGCAATGTCATCGCCGGTAAGATGGTTTCGTTCCAACAGTTCCGCACTTACATCGGCCATGCCTTTTACGGCAAATTTGAATACAGGCTGCCCTTCCTGGTAAGCATAGTGTTCTTTGGCCAGAACGGTTTCTACGGTAGCGGGTTTTACGGAGCCTCCTGCTTTCATATGCAGGTACTGGCGGCCACTTCCGTCGGTACGTAAGATACTGTCGAGGATACCATTTTCGTCGGTAGAAGGTTCCAGCAGCACAGCACCGGCCCCATCGCCAAAAATAATACAGGTGGCACGGTCGGTGTAGTCTACAATGGCGCTCATTTTGTCAACACCTACCACCACCACTTTTTTGTATCGGCCGCTTTCAATATACATGGCACCGGTGGTGAGCGCAAACAGGAAACCGCTGCAGGCGGCACTCATATCGTAACCCCAGGCATTGGTGGCGCCGATCTTATCGCAGATGATATTGGCTGTAGCCGGGAAAACCATATCGGGGGTGACGGTGGCACAGATCAAACAGTCTATATCTGTTGGGGCAAGACCTTTTTTCCGGAGAAGTTCCTGTACAGCTGGTACAGCCATATCGCTGCTGCCCATGCCGGGCTCTTTTAAAATTCTTCTTTCTTCAATACCGGTTCGGGTCCGTATCCATTCATCATTGGTATCCACCATTTTTTCAAGATCGAAATTGGTGAGTTTGGTTTCGGGAACATAACCGCCTACGCCGGTAATCGCTGCTCTGATTTTGTCCATAGATTTTGCTAAGATTGGCGCAAATATCCATAAGATTTCCAAATTATCTTACACAGGGAGCTGCTCGCCAATGAAATTCACCGGATTCTAACAACTATTAGCGGGCCGATCCGGTGGGGTAATGGGGCAGGAGAAGGTATTTCGGGAGCAATAAAGTTAGTTGTAACAAGGTTTTTTAACATATTTTTGAGCCAGTTATGATCGCTTTTGTAAGAGGAAATTTTGCCGTAAAAACCCCCGCCCGGGTGGTGGTGGACGTAAATGGGGTGGGATATGAGTTACAGGTGAGCCTGAATACCTATTCAGCCATCAGTAATAAGGAAAGTGGTCAGCTGTTCACGTACCTGCATATTACGGAGAATGCTCAGACCCTGTTTGGTTTTGCTGAATGGGCTGAGAAAGAAATGTTCCTGCACCTCATCAGCGTATCCGGTGTGGGCGCAGCTACCGCCCGTATGATGCTGTCCGGAATGCGACCCGATGAAATCGCCAGGGCCATTGTACAAGGCAACACCCGGCAACTGGAAGGTATCAAAGGCATTGGAAAGAAATCGGCCGAAAGGTTGATCGTGGAACTGAGGGATAAATTGGGTAAACTGTCGCTGGATCCTGCAGCAACGCCGATGACCGGTTTCCAGTCGGTGGATGCAGATGCGGTAAACGCATTGGTGGCACTGGGTATTGGCAAAGCAGTGGCAGAACAGGCCGTGAAAAAGACCCTTGCAGCAGAAACACAGGATATGTCGCTGGAAGATATCATTAAACATGCACTCAAAAATTTATAGTCTATCGTTCCTATTTCTACCTGACCAGTTTTACTAGTATCGTTCCATCTTTACCTAACCAAGCATAACTGTTTGAGAGTTATTCGTCATCTACTGATAGCCCTGTTGCTGTTGCAAGCTGCGACCAGCGTTTTTGCGCAGCAGAAAGATTCTGTGCACTATCCCATCAGTGACAGAAGAGGCGATCCCTTGTCTAACCAGAGCAAAAACCCCTTTGATCTCCGCGAAAGCCCACTGATTAAGCGCGAGATCGAATACGATCCCAAAACCAGGCAATACTATGTGATCGAAAAGATCGGCAACAAGTATTACCGTACGCCTACTTCCCTTAGCTACGATGAATTTTGGCGTATCCAGTCGCGACAAGCTGAAACGGATTATTTCAAGAAAAGGGCTGCGGCATTGACCACGCTGAACCTGAAATCACCCAGACCTAAAATGCAGGTCTATGACAAACTGTTTGATCGCATATTTGGGACTTCAGGGAATGGACTGAAGGTTGATATCAGGCCAACCGGTGAAGTAAACATTATGGCGGGATACCAGGGCCAGAATATCAAGAACCCGACACTGCCCGAACGGGCGAGAAGGAATGGCGGGTTTGATTTTGACATGAACGCCAAACTTAATGTGAATGCCAATATCGGCGAGAAACTCAAATTCCCCATCAACTATAATACGCTGTCCAATTTCGGCTTTGATAACCAGCTGAAGCTGGACTATAAAGGTATGGACGATGAGATCATCAAAAGTCTGGAAGCAGGTAATATCTCTTTCCAGTCGAGAAGCACGCTCATGCCCAGTGCACAGAACCTGTTTGGTATCAAAGCGCAGTTGCAGTTCGGTAAATTATTTGTTACAGGAGCCATTGCCAATCAGCGGTCAACACGCCAGTCGGTGGGATTGCAAGGAGGTGCCGCCACTACCAATTTCCAGAAGCGGCTGGACGATTATGAGGAGAACCGGCACTTCCTGTTGGGGCAATATTTCCGGGATACGTATAACAAAACCATGTCAAACCTGCCAGTGGTTAACTCGCAGGTACAGATACAGAAAATGGAAGTATGGGTGACCAACCGGACCGGGGCTACCACCGATGCCCGGGATATTGTGGGATTGATGGACCTGGCGGAATCAAAACCCTATAATCCATCGGTACGTTCTTTAACTACTTCCCCATTACCTGCCAATGGTGTGAATGACCTGTACGCTTCGCTGGCGGGTAATCCCATGTCAAGAAATCCCGCTGCCATCAATGCTCTTTTATTGGCAAAGGGATTGCGGCCGGTGGATGATTATGAAAAGACTTTTGCGAGAAAACTCAATCCTTCAGAATATTATTTCAACCCCCAGGCTGGGTTCCTTTCGGTGAACGTGCAGCTGCAATCGGATGAGGTATTGGCAGTTGCCTATCAATACACCTATAACGGACAGGTATTCCAGGTAGGCGAGTTGACGCAGGATGTGGCGCTCGATTCAACGCGTGGTGTACAGAAAGTATTGTTCCTGAAATTATTGAAAGCGACCTCGCAACGGGTTGAACTGCCTACCTGGGGCTGGATGATGAAGAACGTGTATGCGCTGGACCTGTTTGGCGGTATCCAGCGCGACGGTTTTCAGTTGAACGTGTTGTATGAAGAACCCAGTGGTGGATTGAAAAGGTATCTGCCGGAATCTTCACCTGCGGTGGATGGTAAATCCTTATTGCGCATCCTGAATCTCGACCGGCTGAATAACCGGAACGATCCCCAACCCGATGGTGTGTTCGACTATGTGGATGGCTTCACCATTCTGCCACAAATGGGGCGTGTCGTCTTCCCGGTGCTGGAGCCTTTTGGCCGCGACCTGGATACCATGGCATTTGCCGGACAGAGTACGGCTATGAAGAAGAAGTATGTGTATTACCAGTTGTACGATTCCATCAAAGCCATCGCACAGACCTATGCCAACCTGAACCGTTTTGTGATGCAGGGCCAGGTAAAAGGCAGCGCCGGCGGATCGGAGATCAACCTGAATGCTTTTAATATTCCACCGGGATCAGTTACGGTAACTGCTGGCGGACAAATATTACGCGAAGGACTGGATTATTCGATCGATTATAATCTTGGCGTGGTCAAGATCCTGAATGCAGGCATCCTGAGTTCCAATATACCGGTGAAAGTGTCATACGAGAACAATGCAGGATTTGGTATACAGCAGCGGAATTTTACCGGGCTTAGGTTAGATTATGTGGCTAATAAGAAACTCACACTGGGTACCACATTCATGCGCTTGTCGGAACGGCCCTTTTTTACCAAAATGGGTTATGGAGATGATCCTATCCGGAACAGCATGTATGGATTTGATGTAAGTTACCGTTCGGAGTTGCCTGGACTTACCCGTTTGCTGGATAAACTTCCATTTTATTCCACTAAGGCCAAATCGAGTATCACAGCCTATGGAGAAGCGGCGGTATTGAAACCGGGTCACCCTTCACAGATCGGAAGCGGGGAAAACGGGTTGATCTTTGTGGATGATTTCGAAGGCACGCGCACCAGCATCGATCTTCGTTTTCCACTGGTGGCCTGGGCACTGGCTTCCACACCACAGGGCAATCCTAAATTTCCGGAGGCCTCACTGAACGATTCGGTGGATTATAATTATAACCGTGCCAAACTTGCCTGGTACAATATTGAACCTAATCTGCAGGATAAGAACAGTCCGAATAACCCCTTGCGCAGGAACCTGGCAGAACTGAGCGATCCGCGCGTGCGGCAGGTGTTCACCAATGAACTGTTTCCACAGCGTACCACCAATATTACGGATGTACAGGCGTCTACTTTTGACCTGGCCTATTATCCTTCAGAAAAAGGTCCATACAATTTTGAAACGCGAAGAACGGAACTGGATGCCAATGGCAACCTGGTAAGACCTGCCAGCAGATGGGGTGGCCTGATGCGTTCTATCGACCAGACCGATTTTGAAACCGGAAATATTGAGTATATCGAATTCTGGATGCAGAATCCTTTTATCAAGAACCCCACCAGCAAGGGTGGTAAAATGTTCCTGAACCTGGGTAATATCAGCGAGGATATCCTGAAAGATGGAAAACGTTTTTATGAGAACGGGATGAATACGCCGAATATCCCCTCGGCGGTAGACAGTACGAATACCTGGGGTAAAACGCCTGTGAACCCGATACAGATCACCCAGGCTTTCAGCAATGACCCCAATGACCGTCCATACCAGGACGTGGGACTGGATGGCCTGGATGACGATGCGGAGAGAAGAAAGAAAGGGTATGTACTGAATAAGCTTGCCACTAATTTCGGCACTGCTTCACCTGTTTACCAGAAAGCACTTATAGATCCCGCAGGCGATAATTATAAATGGTATCGTGATCCCGGCTTTGATCCTTTGGGTACTGGTATTCTCGGTCGTTACAAAAATTTCAATAACCCACAGGGCAACTCGCCCATTGCCACTACCGGCGGGCAGTTTACTTCTGCTGCCACTTTATACCCTGACAACGAGGACCTGAACAGGGATAATACACTGAATGAAACGGAATCATATTATGAGTATCAGATAGAACTAAAGCCTGGTATGGCTGTGGGCGCCACACCTTATATCACGGATAAAAGAACGGTGAGTGTGAATTCTGCAGATGGGATCCGTCGTACAGAAGACTGGTTCCTGTTTCGTATTCCGATTAAGGGATATGCCAGGAAGATCGGTAGTATACCTGATTTTAAATCGATCCGGTTTGCACGTCTGTACCTCACCGATTTTGAAGATTCGGTGGTGTTGCGTCTGGCACGCCTGGACCTGGTGCGTAACCAATGGCGCCAGTTCATTTACAATATTGATACCACCGGATCCTATACGCCGATCAATAATTCAGGAGGTACTTCCCTGAATACACTGGCCGTGAACCTGGAGGAGAACAGCAGTCGCCAGCCGGTGAACTACCTGATGCCGCCCGGTGTGGAAAGGGTGCAATTGCTCAGTAACAATGGGGTGAACCTGCAACAGAATGAGCAGGCTATGAGTCTGAAAATCCGGAACCTGTTATCAGGTGATTCGCGTGGTGTATTCAAGACCATGAACCTGGATATCCGCCAATTCGGGAAACTTTCCATGTATGTGCATGCCGAATCCGTTCCGGGAGAAAGACCTTTGAAAGATAATGAGATGAATGCCGTTATCCGGATCGGCCAGGATTTCCTGAACAACTATTATGAGATCAAGATACCACTCAAAATCACTGCACCGGGAACCTATACACGCGGACAGGAGGATAAAGTATGGCCTGCAGCCAATAATCTCGACATCAGCCTGCGATCACTGATCGATCTAAAACTGAAACGGAACAATTCCGGTGCCTCTGTTACCAGGATATTCCGGACCGTGTTGGATAATAAGATTGTTTCTATCATGGGTAATCCCAACCTGGGAGAAGTGCGTGGTATCCTGTTTGCAATAGAGAATCCGCTGCAGCAGGATGGAGCTATTATCAACACGGAAGTATGGGCCAATGAGTTGAGGCTCTCCCAACTCGATGAAAACGGTGGATGGGCTGCACTGGGCAGGGTAGACCTTACCCTGGCCGATCTGGGTGCGCTCACTGTATCGGCCAATACACATACGCAGGGTTTTGGCACCATCGAACAAAGGGTGAACGAACGTGCCAAAGAGAACCTGCTGCAGTTTGATGCGGCAGCAAGCATTGATGCGGGAAAACTAATGCCCAAACAGGCAAGGATATCATTGCCTGTTTATGCAAGTATCAATCGTACAGTACTAACTCCGCAGTTCGATCCGTATGATCTGGATGTTCGTTATAAAGACAAGCTGAATGCAGCTTCTATGGATAAACGGGATTCTATACGAAATGCTGCCCTGGATCAGACAACCATCAAGACCATCAACTTTACCAATGTGCGCATATTACCGGGAAAAGCAAAACCGGGTTTACTGAATATCAGCAATTTTGATTTCAGTTATTCGTATTCGCAGATCACGCAGACCAACCCGGTGATCCTGCAGAATTCAGTGACCAGACAAAGAGGTGGTTTGGGGTATACCTATGTGGGATCATCTTCTTATATCGAGCCCTTCAGAAAGATCATCCGTACGCAAACCCCATGGCTGGCTTTATTCCGCGAATTCAATTTTAACCTGAAACCTTCCTTCTTAAGTTTCAGGGCTGATATCAACCGGCAGTTCGGAGAGTTCATCCCGCGTATCGTTAATACCATTGACAGCAAAGTAGAACGCGTAGACACGACCTATGACAAATATTTTACGTTCGACAGGTATTACGGATTGCGCTGGGACCTTTCCCGTTCGCTGAACCTGGACTTTAATGCCACCAACAATGCCCGTATTGATGAGCCTTATGGCAGGTTGAATACTCAGGCCAAAAAAGATACCGTCCGCAATAACTTGTTGAAAGGCGGAAGAAATACTTTGTACCAGCAGAAAGCAACACTGGGATATACACTGCCGCTTAGTAAGTTTCCGCTTACCGACTGGATCAATGCACGATACACATATGGTACTTCCTATAACTGGATAGGCGCCAGCAGGCTGGCCCTGAACCTGGGTAACACCATCGAGAACTCGCAGGAGAACAGCTTTACTGCGCAGTTCAATTTTGCCAGTTTGTATAATAAGTCAAAGTGGCTGCGTGCTCTCGATAATATTCCGACCCCCAAACCCAAGTCCGACCCGACCCGATCAGCTGATGTGAAAGACACCAGGAAGAATGCACTGGGTACGGAAATACCTACCAAGGCGGAAGTGGTAAAAGGACTGAAAGGTAAACAACGCAGGGAAGCTTTGAAGAAGTGGCGTAAGATGAAACGCGATGCCCGGATAGCAGACCGTTTATTGAAAGCTAATGAATCGATCGAGTTGAATGGCTTTACACGAACTGTGGGTAAGCTGATCACCATGGTGCGTAATGTGAATGTTCAGTATACAGAGAACTACCGAAGCCGCTTGCCGGGTTATATGGACAGTACCCGTTTTATGGGCCAGAACTGGAGTTCCATGGCGCCGGGACTGGATTATGTATTTGGCAAACAACCTGATAGTAACTGGCTCAATAAAAAAGCTGCGCAGGGTTTGATCACACGCGACAGTACCTTCAATTTCCTGTTCCGGCAGAGTTTTGAACAACAGTTCAGGATAACGGCACAACTGGAGCCTATCCGTGAACTGGTGATCGATATCAATCTTGACAAAACCTTTACCAAAGAATATTCAGAATTATATAAAGACACTACCGGAAAATCAGGATTGCGTCACCTCAATCCTTTGGCTAGCGGTGGATTCAGCGTTTCTTATATATCCTTTAATACGCTATTTGGACAACATAATCCCAACGAGATATCGCAGACCTTCCGGACGTTTGAAGACAATCGTCTGATCGTTAGTAAACGGGTAGCCGAGCAGAATCCTTACTGGCAGCAGTTGCCGACAGGACAGAAATTCACTGCCGATGGGTATGCCGCAGGTTATGGCAGGTATGCACAGGATGTGCTGGTTCCGGCATTCCTGGCAGCGTATACGAAAAAAGATCCCAATACGATTCCGTTGATACGCCAGTCTAATGCAAAGATCAGTTCCAATCCTTTTAGCGGAATTCTGCCTAAGCCGAATTGGAAGATGACTTATACGGGATTGAGTAAGTATCCTGCATTGGCTTCTGTCTTCAGTAATATCGTTATTACGCATGGCTACAATGGTAACCTTAGTATGAACAGTTTTAACAGCGCACTGTTGTACCAGGATCCTTTCCGCTTTAATGCGCCAGGATTTATTGATACGATCAGCGGCAATTATATTCCGTATTTCCTGGTGCCGAATATCACTATCAAAGAAGGTTTCGAGCCTTTGATTGGGGTAGACGTCACTACTGTAGATCAACTGAATGTGAAATTTGAATACCGTAAGAGCCGACAGCTGAGTCTGAGTTTGATCGACTACCAGCTGAGTGAGAGTCGCAGTACAGAATGGATCTTTGGGGCTGGTCTTCGGAAAAAGGGGGTGAATCTTCCATTCAGGCTGCCGGGAGCAAAAGGTAAGAAACTGCAGAATGATCTGAACATACGTCTTGATCTTTCCATGCGGGATGTAGCTACCAGCAATAGCCGGCTTGATCAGGCCAATGCTTATGGAACCGGCGGGCAGAAAGAGATTTCCATACAGCCGTCTATCGATTATGTCTTGAACAACCGGATCAATATCAAGTTTTTCTTCGATCAGCGGAAAGTGATCCCGTATATCTCCACTTCTGCACCGATCACGAATACAAAGGCGGGTATCAATATTAGAATATCATTGGCTCAATAGTAATAACAAAAGCCTGAGCTATTAAGGAATAGCTCAGGCTTTCTTGTATAAGAACATTGTTTAGTTTAGTTACTCCGGAAAGCCCACTTGAACATTTCTTTCCAGCTTACTTTTTTCCCGTACATCAGGATACCTGTCCGGTAGATCTTGGCACTGAGCCAGGTGGTCAGTAAAAAGCCGCCGATCAACGACAGTATACTTGCTCCCAATTGCCAGTAAGGTACGGTGCCGGGTATACCATAGGCGATCCTTGCCATCATTACCATAGGTGAACTAAAGGGAATGATACTGGCCCAAACGGCCATGGGAGTGCTGGGATCCTGAACGGCATTCGTCATGATGATGAATGAGAAGATGATGGGCATGGTGATGGGCAGCATCAGACTTTGCGCATCCTGGGGATCTTCGTTAACTACGCTGCCTACTGCAGCAAACAATGCCGCATAGAATAAATATCCGCCAAGGAAATAGAAGATGAAACAGGCAATGATTACCGGCCAGTTGGCAGTGCTGAATGTATGCTGCACCTTATAGATCTGTTGTGCCGCCTCACCGGCCTGGGCCATATTGCTTCCGGGTAATTGTCCATTGGCCTGTTGCAGTGTCTTTACCTGTTCCATTACGTCATGCGGAACAAAAGCCTGAGCCGCTGTTGTCAGTCCAATGATCAGTACGATCCACATCAGGAACTGAGTCAAACCCACTGCACCGATACCAATAATCTTACCCGACATGAGCTGAAAAGGTTTTACACTGCTGACCATCACTTCTGCAATACGGTTGGTCTTTTCTTCCATCACCCCCCGCATCACCATGGCTCCATAAATAAACATGGTGATGTAAATGAGCATACCGCTGCCAAAACCAATACCATACGATAATCCCGCACTACTTTCTTTGACACTACCTTCACTTTCCTCTACGGCTTTCAGCTCTGCAAATTGCGATTGTTTGTGGATCGAATCCAGTTGGGCTTTGTCGATTCCGGCGGTCTGCAGCATATGGTCTTCAATAGCGGCATTGATCCTTTCCGAAATCTGCGATTCCGTTGTGATGCTGATCCTTTTTTTGGAGCGGATGAGGTAGGTTGTTTTTTCCGTATCTCCCAGTTTGGGTATCAGTATGATGTCGGTATAACCTTTCTGCAGATAATTACTGGTGTCTACCTTGTCTGGGAACTCAAAAGTAAGTTGTGGAGAGCTTTTGATATTGCCTTTGAAGAAACCATTGTTGTCGATAACAGCGATCTTACGTTCGTCCTTGCCCTTGATGGATAAAAATGTTGTCCCGGCAATCAGTACCACGATCAGCAGGGGCATAAGAATGGTGGTGAGTACGAATCTTTTGTTCTTAACCCTGGTAAGGTATTCGCGTTGTATAATAAGTAAGGTCTTGTTCATATAAGCAGTTTGAAAAATAGGAGGTATTAGGATTGAACAGTTTGAAAAGCGCGACTGGTGGCCCGTGTGCCTTCTACCAGGTTAATGAAGATCTCGTTCAGAGAGGGTAATACTTCGTGAAAGGCTTCGATGGTCAGGTTTTGCTGCAGCAGGTGTTGTAAAACATCGTTGCTCCTGTACCCATCCCGGATCTTCACGGTCAAGCGGTTGGCTTTCTGTTCTGTTATTTCAAAAGAGGCTGCTGTAAGGCTGGCGGGTATTTCTGCCAGCTGGATGGCGAATTTGTTTTCCTTAAATTTCTGTTTGATATCGCTGACAGTGCCGTCCAGGATCTTTTTACCCAGGTTCATCAGTACAATATGGTCGCAGATCTCTTCTACCTGTTCCATCCGGTGTGTGCTGAAAATAATGGTACTGCCTCTTTGCGCCAGTCCATAGATCTCATCTTTAATCAGGTTGGCATTAACAGGATCCAGTCCGCTGAACGGTTCATCCAGGATAATCAGCTTGGGTTCATGCAGAACCGTGGTTACAAACTGAAGTTTCTGACTCATGCCTTTACTCAGGTCTTCTACCTTTTTGTTCCACCAGGTCTCCATTTCCAGTCTTTTGAACCAGAACCGGATTTTGTCCATGGCTTCGCTTCTGCTAAGGCCTTTCAGCTGGGCCAGGTAGAGCGCCTGTTCACCGATCTTCATTTTCTTATACAGACCCCGCTCTTCGGGCATATACCCGATCTTGATGATGTCGTTGGCCGGATCAAAATTTTTTCCGTCGAAGCGGATATGACCACTGTCGGGATAAAAAATACCTGTGATCATCCGGAGCAAAGTGGTTTTACCTGCGCCATTAGGTCCCAATAAGCCAAAAATGCTTCCTTTTTCAATGGAGAAACTGATATCGTCCACCGCTTTCTGGGTAGCGTAGTGTTTTTTCAGGTGACTGAGTTCAAGTAGCGTATTCATAAGCCAAAGGTTGTTCTCAAATGTAGGTTTATTTTTCTGGCTGGTTAGTAGCGCTATTCACCTAATTCTTACAGTCAGGATGGAAAAAATAATACATTTGCCCTTTTATCAGTCAACAAAGAAACTATGTTACGAAAGTTGGGATTTACGGCATTGATAGTGGGAATAGGGATTATTTCAACCAGCTGGGGTTTCCTGGCGCATAGGACCATTCATCAGCTGGCAGTATATGAGTTGCCTGATGAGATGATGCCGGTTTTTTACCCGGCCATGGAAAGCCTGGTAAGCAATTCCACCCGGCCGGATATGCGTCGAAACCAGGATAGTATGGAAGCCACCAGGCATTTTATTGACTTTGAAATGTTTGGAGAAAAGGCGGCAACCAAAATGCCTATGGATTGGAACAGGGCGGTAAAAAAATATACCAAGGACAGCCTTTTGAAATATGGATATGTGCCTTATCATGTTATGTACATGAAAGACAAATTAACCGAGGCTTTTCGCAGCGGCGACCGGGACAGTATCCTGTTTTATGCAACGGATATGGGTCATTACATTGCGGATGCGCATGTGCCCTTGCATACCACAGTCAATTATGACGGACAGCTGACTGATCAGAAAGGGATACATAGTTTATGGGAATCGATGATTCCAGAACTGGAGATAGGTAAGTATGATCTGTCCTCGGCGCATAAAGCCACTTATCTGAAACAACCCGCACGGGCTATCTGGAAAGCGCTTCGCAGGGCGGCAAGCCTGGTTCCGGATATGTTACAGAAGGAAAAAGAGGTGAGTAAGGGTTTCACGGAACAGGAGAAGTTCAGGGTGCAGATCAGGAGGGGCAGGGAATCAAAGAGTTATACAGCCGCATTTGCCCGGGCGTACGCTGCAGCGCTGGCACCAGGTATTAATGATCAGTTGCGTAATTCTGTAGATTTGATTGCTGATTTCTGGTATACCAGCTGGGTAGATGCGGGGAAGCCGGATCTCAATGCCATCGCAAAGGGTTGGACAGCTGGAGCAAAACAACAACTGGAAAGAGAATTGAAAGCTTTCAGGGAGAATAAGCTGTTGGAAAACAAATGGTTACTTTCTAAAAGGAGCGATGAAAAGGAAGAACATGCCAATTAGGTATAACTACTTATTAAAATAGGGTGTAAAAACGGTTGTCTGGAGATAACCGTTTTTTTATTTTGGGGGCAGCTTTAAAAATATCCTGAGAAAACTAATTGAGAATTGATGAAATGGTATTTAAATAATTTGGCAGAACTAGCCTGCTTATTAATCGCAATCGTCTATTATCCCTATCTGAAAGGAACTTTTATGAAATGGGTGTTGCCGTTTATGATCTTTATTTTTTTGAGCGAATTATATACAAAATATATAGGCCACGTTTTGGGTGGGACAACAATTGCGCCTAATTATATTATAGGAATAATAGAATCTGTTTTTTATGGTTATGTCTTTTATACTCTTGGGCGTAGTAGGCTTTTAAGGAAGTTGACTCAGATACTGATTACGATAAGTATTTTTAGCTATAGTGTCTCTTTGATTCTATTTCCATCTGATCCTGATTTATTATACATTAACTTAGTTCTTTCAGGTTTGATACTTTCGTTTATATCCTTAGTATATCTATATTCGAGATTTCTTGATGATGATACTGCATATCTTATTGAAGAGCCTGAGTTTTGGATCGCTTTTGGTGTGTCGATATTCTTCTCTGGTGTTTGTGTTGTTTTTTCTTTGCACGATATTATTGTTAAGAACAATCTTTCGGTATTTGGGCTCAAATTACATCATATTGTTCCTCGAGTGTTAAGTG
This sequence comes from Sediminibacterium sp. FW305-C-269, assembly GCF_058231045.1. Lineage (NCBI taxonomy): Bacteria > Pseudomonadati > Bacteroidota > Chitinophagia > Chitinophagales > Chitinophagaceae > Sediminibacterium > Sediminibacterium sp. FW305-C-269. The sequence continues at coordinate 162,918 of NZ_JBIQXQ010000004.1, forward strand.
TAATATTATATATCAGTATTTCAATCGCAATTATCCAATGCAAAAAGAAAACCAGGATATCATTATAGCCATCATTAGCGGCACTCTGTTTGTACTGCTATTTGGATTTATCAGTTTCCTGGTAGTCGTTAGTTATGTGCGTCATAAACGAAAACTCCTGCAGGAAAAAGAAGCGCGTGAGATCGTATATCAGAAAGAATTGTTGCAGGCACAACTGGAAATGCAGGAGCATACATTCCGTACCATTGCCCAGGAGATCCATGATAATGTAGGACAGATACTCGGATTGGTGAAACTGAATGTCAACCTGCTTGCTCTGACATTGAAAGACAATGAGATTGTTGAGAATTTGCGTGAACAGACCAATAAAGCGATGGCGGAACTCAGACATCTCGGTAATTCCTATCATGCTGATCGCCTTGCTGAACAGGGGCTGATTGATGCTCTAAAACAACAGTTGGAGCAACTGCAGAAAACAGGCATGTTCAGCACGACTTTTTATTCTGAATATGACAGGTTACAGATTCGTAAAAACTCCCTTATTTTTTTATACCGGATGCTTCAGGAAGCGTTGAATAATATTGTGAAACATGCAAAGGCAGATAAAATAGATCTGAATATTTCCCGGAGAGGAGACGAAGTTTGCATTACCTTGAAGGATAATGGTCTGGGTTTCGATATGGCAGATAGTGCTTTTAAGCCAGGCATAGGGTTGGTGAGTATGCAGGAACGGGCCGCCATGATCAATGCTCATATGGAACTGAGCAGTAAACTTGGGGTTGGTACCACTATTCAATTTAGTTTCAAGCAAAAGAATGTATGATCAGAATTGCATTGGTAGATGATCATGTGGTGCTAAGGAAAAGCCTTGGTATCATGCTGGATAATATGCCAGGGTTCAAAGTAGTGTTAGAAGCCGATAATGGGCTGCATTTGATCGAACAATTGCAGACGGATGCAGAACCCGATCTGGTATTACTGGATATCACCATGCCCGGAATGGATGGTGCTGAAACGGCCCGCTGGCTAAAACAGGAATATCCGGCTATAAAAATCCTGGTGGTAACCATGCTCCGCAGTGACCCGGTAATATTGCAGATGGTGAAGATAGGCGCCAGGGGTTATATATTGAAAGACTGTGAACCAGTTGAATTGCAGGATGCTATTACCTCTGTATATGAAACCGGATATTATTATAATGAACTGTTTACCCCTGGTATGCGAACCAGCAATATCTCAGAAGATGATGCGCCTTTAAGCACACAGGAGATAAGTTTCCTGCGATGGGCCTGTACAGACCTTACACATAAAGAAATTGCCGTAGAAATGCAGGTTAGCCCAAGAACTGTTGATGGTTACCGGGATTCCCTATTCCGGAAGCTGAAAGTGACTTCCAGGGTGGGTATTGTGATATATGCTATCCGTAATGGATTTGTTCAGGTTTAATTCGGTTTAGGCTGTTTTTTCAAAAAAACGGGAATTTTCCCGTATGCCGGTTGGATCTGACCATGTAGCTTTACCATATAAAGAGGATTAACAACGCAGACTGAAAGGTTTGCTTGTTAAGCAGAAGTAGCGGCCCAATACCGGGGGGAATTTGGTCCCGCTATTTCTGCCTCTTTTCTAACATTTTAGGAGGCAATTCTTCAGTTTGGCAAGTGACTGTTCAATTGTTTTTGGAGGGGAGAGATGGTTATCATCTCTCTTTTTTTATGATTATCTGCGCTACACGCTCCCCATCCATTGCGGCACTGATAATACCTCCGGCATAACCGGCACCTTCGCCACAGGGGTATAGATTCTGTACCTGTGGATGTGATAAAAGATCCGGATCTCTTGGAATACGTACCGGTGAAGATGTCCGGCTTTCTGTGGCCACCACGATGGCTTCATTGGTCAGGTATCCCCGCATCTTCTTACCAAAAGCCTGGAATCCTTTTTGCAGGCGCTCGTGTATAAAGCCAGGCAATACCGTTTTCAGATCAGCTGTCACTACCCCGGGTAAATAACTGCAGTCAGGAAGGTCCTGTGATATTGTATGGGTGCAGAAATCCGCCATTCTTTGGGCTGGCGCCCGCAACTGTCCGCCACCGGCCCTAAAAGCTGCCTGCTCAATTTCCTGCTGAAAATAGAGAAGTGCCAGTGGATCTTTCTCCGAAATTTTTTCTTTCCGGGAAGACCTGTTCAAGTAGGCCAGGGCATCGGCCAGTTCTACCTGAACCACCATGCCACTGTTGGCGAAGGGATTGTTTCTTTTACTCGGACTCCAGCCATTTACCACCAGCTCACCGGGCGCAGTGGCAGCGGGTGCAATAATGCCTCCCGGGCACATACAGAAGCTGAAAACCCCTTTCTCGTTCACCTGTTCTACCAATCCGTATGAAGCGGGGGGCAGGTCTCCGTCTCTTACCGTACAATGATATTGTATCGAATCGATCAGCGATTGCGGGTGCTCAATACGCACGCCCATGGCAAAAGGTTTGGCTTCAATCTGTAGTTTCTTATTCGCTAAGAGATGGAAAATATCCCTCGCCGAATGTCCCGTGGCCAGTATGGCCGCATCGCCCGCTATTTTTTCCCCGTCAGCAGTGATAACCGCCGTCAGCCGGTCACCTTCAATCACAAAGTCAGTTACTTTTTTCTCAAAGAGAAATTGTCCACCGCTGGACCGGATCTGTTCACGGATAGCGGTGATAATGTGAGGCAGTTTGTTGGTGCCGATATGCGGATGGGCCTCATACAGGATACGTTCGTCAGCCCCAAATCGCCAGAACAGTTGCAGGATACGATTGATATCTCCCCGTTTATTGCTTCTTGTATACAATTTGCCATCACTATAAGTACCGGCACCCCCTTCTCCAAAACAATAATTGCTTTCCGGGTTTACCACCCCTGCTTTGTTCAGTGCGGCAAGGTCCCGGCGCCTGGCTTTTACATCCTTGCCTCTTTCCAGTACGATGGGCTGTATACCGGCTTCAATAAGCTGGAGTGCGGCAAAAAGTCCGGCTGGACCGGCGCCAATAATGATGACTTTTGTTTGGGCTTTACTTACATCCGGAAAATGTATCGGCAGAAAATGTCTCTTTTCAAAAGGCTCGTTCACAAAAGCCTTCACAGTAAGGTTGATCCATACCTGGCTTCTGCTCCGGGCATCGATCGATTGCTTCAGTTTCCGGAAACCGGTGATCTCCTGTTCCTTACTACCGATAGAAGCCGCGATATGCTGACTGATGGCATTGTCACTGACAGCTTCAGCCGGTTTTAATTTGAGTTGGATGTCTTTTTGCATTCCGTTAGGTGTTTATCCTAAAAAGAAACTTTAAGGAATATGCCCTGATAGGGCAGCTTCTTTAAAATGGCAGGTCGTCTATATTGTCTGATGCCGGGGGCATATCATGATAATCCACAGAATCGCCGCCATTACTGTTTTGTCCCAGCTTAACGGTCTCCATACGCCAGGCATCCAGGTTGGTGATATAGTTCTCCCTGCCATCCTTCACCCATTTGGTTCCCTTGATGTTGAACTGGACTTTTACTTCGTCGCCCAGGTTGAACCTATCGGGCATGGAAGTCCTGTCCTGCACACATTGGAACTTTACATAATTGGTAATAGTGCGCCCTCCAATATCTTCTGTTTTTTCAATAACAAACTCGCGTGTTTTGAATGTTTCTTTGCGCTGTACGATCTCAAATACAGCCACCAGTTTTCCAACAATTTCGTAAGACATAACTTCTTTGTTTAAAGTGGTCAAAAGTAGCATTAAAATCTGCTCGCTCTTCAAAAAAGGGCTTTTAAAGGATCATTAATATTGTATCTTTCGTATCATAAGTCAGCTTACCCATGAACAGGAGTTTTTTTTCATTCTGGACCCTTATTATCTGTATCAGTTCCTGCACCAGTACTCAGCCTGTTACCACTGTTCAATACAAGGATTACCGCATAGAAAGATCAGGCCGGTCTGATACTGCCATGATCAGCATGCTGACGCCTTATAGTGCGGCACTGAATGAGTCCATGAACAAAATCATCGGCTTCTCCAATAACCAGCTTTCAGCCAAACAGCCCGAAAGTGGTCTGGGAAACTTCATGGCCGATTGTATGCGTATCATGGCTGAGAAAAAATTTGGCAGGAAGGTAGATGCCGGATTTATGAACCAGGGCGGTATCCGGTCCTATATACCCAAAGGGAACATTACGGCGGGAAGGATCTTTGAACTGATGCCTTTCGATAACCTGTTGGTGATTCAGGAAGTAAAAGGCGCCGTATTGCAGCAGTTCCTGGATAAAATGGCTTCGGATGGAGGATGGCCGGTATCGGCGGGGTTGACCATGGGTATCAAAGATAAAAGAGCGGTGAATGTTCAGATCAATGGTAAACCACTGGATATCGCCGCAGTGTATGTGATCGCCAATTCTGATTATGTGGCCAATGGGGGCAGCGATTGTGAGATGTTGCGCAGGATTCCCCAGCAGAACAAAGGGTACCTGATGCGGGATGCGCTGATCGATTTTGTGTCGGATCTGACCCGCCAGGGCAAACCATTGGATTATCATATTGAAAATAGGGTGGTATATGTTAATTAACAGAAGAAAATTCCTAGAGCAATCTGCGCTTGCCAGTGGAGCACTGGCCCTGTCTTCGGTATTGCCTTCTTCCGAAGCGGAAGCTGCTGCAGCCGTAAGGCGGATTACGATTTTACACACCAATGATGTACATAGCCGGCTGGATCCCTTCCCGATGGATGGAAGCCGTAACCAGGGACTGGGAGGTGTAGCCGCCAGGGCTGCTCTGATCGAAGAAATCCGTGCCGAAGGGGGAGAGGTTTTATTACTGGATGCAGGTGATATTTTTCAGGGCACTCCCTATTTTAACCTGTACAAAGGTGAACCGGAAATGAAAGCCATGGAAAAAATGGGCTATCATGCCGCTACCATGGGTAACCACGATTTTGATGCCGGACTGGAAAACTTTGCTGCGCAGTTATCGCATGTCAGCTTTCCTATCCTGATCTGTAACTACGATTTTTCAGGAACGGTCATGGAATCAAAGTTTCAACCTTATAAAATTTTCCAGAAAGGTGACCTGAAGATCGGCGTGTTAGGGGTGGGGATTGAACTGCGGGGATTGGTGCCTGAGCATCTCTACGGTAAGACCGTGTATCTGAACCCAATAGAATCCGCCAACCGGACTGCGGACCTCTTGCGGAAACAGGGTTGCGATATGGTAATCTGTTTATCACACCTGGGCGATAAGTACGATGACGACAAGGTGAGCGATGAGATACTGGCCAAAGAGAGTTACGATATTGACCTGATCATAGGCGGACATACCCATCGTTTTTTTGAGCAACCCCGAAAATACCCTAATCGTAGGGGTGCAGATACGGTAGTGAACCAGGTGGGCTGGGCGGGGATCCAGCTGGGGCGGCTGGACTATAGTTTTTCGGGCTCAAAAAAGAAAAATCTGGCAAATGCCCATACTGTGGTAATAGGGAAAAAAACAAGGGAATAAAAAATTTTTTTTTCAACATAAAGTCTACATATTCGCAACCCCAATTTATTTTTTTTACTTATCCACATGTGGAAAAAAAACGATAACTTGAAGGCTTGGGATAAGTAATAAAGCAGAATAATATAACTCATTATAAATTCTTTCTTTTTGTATGGCTAAGAACGCTGAATCAGTCTGGAGCAATTGTTTAAAGATCATCAAAGACATTGTAGAATGGCAACATTTTAAAACATGGTTTGAGCCGATTACCCCTGTAGAATTGAAAGGTAATGTTTTAATGATTCAGGTTCCCAGTCAGTTCTTTTACGAATACCTGGAAGAACATTATGTGAACCTGCTTGCCAAAACACTGAAAAGAGAACTGGGGAAAGAAGCAAGGTTGGAATACAGGATCATGGTTGACAGTGGCAATACAAATGGACGAAATGGTTCTATGGATGTTCCTGCCAGCAATATGAAAACTTACAACAACAACGAGATGAACTTCCCGTTGGTGATCGATAATCCGGTAAAAAATCCTTTCGTCATTCCCGGGCTCAAGAAAATGCAGATTGATCCGCAGTTGAACCACATGTATGTTTTCGAATCTTTTATAGAAGGCGATTGCAACCGTGTGGCCCGACGTGCCGGTAAAACCGTGGCAGAGAAACCCGGGGCCAATTCTTTCAATCCGTTGGTGATTTATGGTGGTGTAGGTCTGGGGAAAACACACCTGGCACAAGCCATTGGTAATGAGGTAAAAAGACAGCATCCCGGGAAAGTGGTACTGTACGTAAGCAGCGAAAAATTCATCAACCAGTTCCAGGATCATAGCCGGAACAATGCTATTAATGACTTTATCCATTTTTACCAGCTGATCGACGTGCTGATCATCGACGATGTGCAGTTCTTCAGTCGCGCAGAAAAAAGCCAGGATGCATTTTTTGCCATCTTCAACCACTTACACCAGAGCGGCAAACAACTGGTATTAACTTCTGACAAGCCACCCAAAGACCTGGATGGTATGCAGGAGCGTTTGCTGAGCCGTTTCCGTTGGGGATTAAGCGCCGACCTCCAGATCCCCGATTATGAGACCCGTATCGAGATCCTGGAAAAGAAAATGAAGAACGATGGCCTGGATATGCCCAAAGAAGTGGTGAAGTATGTTGCCTATAATATCAACACCAATGTACGTGAACTGGAAGGCGCATTGATCTCACTGCTGGCCCAGTCTTCCCTGAACAAAAAGGACATTGATGTGGAACTGGCCAAAAAAGTGCTCCGCAACTTTGTTAAGACCAGCAGCAAAGAGATCACCATTGATGCGATCCAGAAGATGGTTTGTGAATATTTTGATGTTTCTTACGATAAACTGTTACAAAAAACCCGTAAACGCGAGATCGTACAGGCAAGGCAGATCACCATGTACCTGGCCAAAGCCTTTACCAAGAACTCGCTGAAGACCATCGGCGAACATTTCGGAGGACGTGATCACACCACCGTGATCCATTCCTGCCAGACGGTAAAAGACCTGATGGATACGGATTCCATCTTCCGCGAGAATGTGATGGAGCTGACCCAGAAAGTACAGTTAGCTGCCATGTAACCCCTGCTATTCGAAGAGATTATGATGACCTCCCGGACGCATCCCGTTCGGGAGGTTTATTTTTTAGGTTTTTACGATACATTTTTGGCAGTTAAGCACGGGCATCCTATTTTTGCAGCCCTCTCTGAAAAGAGCAGGAACGGTGAGGTGGGAGAGTGGCTCAATCCAGTAGTTTGCTAAACTGCCGTACGGGTCAAACTGTACCGAGGGTTCGAATCCCTCCCTCACCGCTTTCTTTTGGGTTCCTTATCTGGAAGAAAGTATCGGCATCCATTCCGGTAGAGGTTTCGGGAAGTAGCGCAGGCCGGTAGCGCACCTGGTTTGGGACCAGGGGGTCGCAGGTTCGAATCCTGTCTTCCCGACCACAAAGAGTCTTTCAGCAATGAAAGACTCTTTTTTTGCGGTATATTTATCCTTTTCACTGCTTAATCTGCAATAATAGCCATGGCTCAGTATTTACCCGAAATAAGAACCGTGACGGTAACCCGTTATGTAGCACCCCTGCGCGAGGGTGGTTCTTTGCCGGCTATTGCTGAAGCCGATGATGGATTCCTGTATGTATTGAAATTCAGAGGAGCGGGCCAGGGAGTGAAAGCCCTGATCGCAGAACTGATCGGGGGAGAACTGGCGCGTGCATTGGGATTGAAGGTTCCGGAGATCGTGTTCGCCAACCTGGATACCGTATTTGGCAGAACAGAGCCCGATGAGGAGATCCAGGACCTGTTGAAAGCCAGCGAAGGACTGAACCTGGGTTTACACTATCTCTCAGGTGCCATCACTTTTGACCCTAACGTTACACCGATCGATGCAAAACTTGCATCCAGGATCGTTTGGCTGGATTGCCTGTTAATGAATGTTGACAGGACGGTACGGAATACCAATATGCTGATCTGGAAAAAAGAGCTCTGGCTGATAGACCATGGTGCGGCGCTCTATTTTCATCATTCCTGGCAGGATTGGGAATCGTATGCGGAAAGACCTTTTGTACAGGTAAAAGATCATGTACTGTTGCCCTGGGCATCTGCACTTGAGGAAGCACAAAAGGAAGCCAGTGCTATATTGACACCGGAACTGATCAACGCCATTGTGGCTTTGTTGCCCGATGAATGGCTGCAGCCAGGCGAGGAGAACCTGTCGCCTGAAGAACGCAGAAACGTATATGCCAGCTTCCTGAACACGAGGATACGTCTTGCTGACAATTTTGTAAAAGAAGCAAAATATGCCCGAGAACCACATATTTGAGTATGCCATCATACGCATTGTGCCGAAAGTGGAGCGTGAAGAATTCTTCAACGTTGGGGTAGTGCTGTTTTGCAAGCGGCAGGATTTTTTGGAAATGAAATACGTGTTACCCGAAGAAAAGATCCGCCTGTTTTGTGAGATGTTGAATACGGAAGAACTGAAGCAATACCTGCTGAGTTTCGAAAAGATCTGCAAAGGCAGCTCAGAAGGCGGGCCCATTGCTACACTGGATAAAGCTTCCCGCTTTCGTTGGTTAACGGCGGCCCGGAGTACTGTATTACAGACCTCTAAAGTACACCCTGGTTTATGTGGTGATCCGCAAAAAGCATTGGACCACCTGTTTCAACAACTTGTTTTATAAAAGCCTGCCTGAAAGGAGTTATGAAGTACGATATCTGTTGCATAGGACATATTACCCATGATAAGATCGTTACCCCTGCATCGGTGGTGCACATGGCTGGAGGAACCTCTTTTTATTTTTCCAATGCCATCAGGCAGATGCCCCTCCGTTACCAGCTGATAACGGCCGTAGCAGCAACAGAAATGCCCTATGTACAGGCACTGCGTGATACAGAAATTGACGTTACAGTATTTCCCAGCAGACAAACTGTTTATTTTGAGAATATCTATGGAGAAAACCAGGACAATCGTACCCAGCGTGTATTGCATAAATCAGACCCTTTTACGGTAGCACAACTGCAAACGGTTACTGCCAGCATATTTCACCTGGGGCCACTGTTGGCAGATGATATCCCGGTTGACTTGATCCGCCACCTCGCTTCTCGGGGTAAAGTTTCACTTGATGTGCAGGGTTTTCTGCGTGAGGTAAGGGATGAACAGGTGTACCCGGTTGACTGGTCTGAAAAACGGGAAGCACTTCCTTATATCTCGATCCTGAAAGCCAATGAAACGGAAATGGAGCAACTTACCGGTACTGCTGATATCAGGGCAGGCATTCAGCAATTGGTTAACTGGGGTGTGCCTGAAGTGATCATTACACTGGGTAGTAAAGGTTCTGTGATCTATTACGATGGAGGCCTACATCCGATACCGGCTTTTGTACCAAGGCAGGTGATTGATGCAACCGGTTGTGGGGATACCTATATGGCCGGTTACCTTTTCCGCCGGTATAAAGGCGATTTTGCAGAAAAAGCCGGCAATTTTGCAGCCGCCATGGCCACTTCCAAAATAGAAGCTTCCGGGCCATTCTGTGGTAATGAAGCGGATGTGAAAGAAGTAATGCAGCATAGGAGTTCCTTTGTGTTTCATTAATTATCATCTTGCTTATTGCCGCTCATAATAGTTGTATCTGTTTACTTCTAGAATGAACGATGTGTGGGAATTATTGAATAAATTGGCAACTCAAACTAACGGTACTATATGAAAAAAATCAGTGGCATGGTTGCCCTTTTTTCCCTGGCGGGTCTGTTGCCTGTTGCTGCGCAGGACAAACCTGAATGGCAGTCGGTATTCGGCAAGATCAACCAGGAAGTGTTGAATCATTCACAGGCGTATAGCAGTCTTAAAAAAACTACTGAAACCGTAGGACATCGTCTGACCGGTTCTGCCAACGGAAAAAAAGCGGAAGCATTCGCGTTCGACCTGTTGAAGTCCTATGGGTTCACCGATCTGCGTTATCAGCCTTTTGAAGTAGAAAGCTGGAGTCGCGGGACCATCCATGTGCAGATGGGAACCGATGTCAACCAGATGCAGGAGGTAAAATCGGTATCATTGGCGCATTCTCCGGTAAAAGCGGACGTGAAACTGGAAGTGGTGGATATGGGAAATGGTCTGGAAGAAGATTATGCGACCGATCCGGATAAAGTGAAAGGAAAAATAGCCCTTGTATACCTGGGTGTGTTGCCCGGATCCAAACCCGGGACCAAATCATTACATCGTTCTGAAAAAACAGCTATCGCTACAAAATATGGGGCCAAAGGAGTGATCATCATCAATACGGCGGCCGGAGGTATCCTGTTAACGGGTACGGCTTCTGTAACGGGCAAGCTGATCCCGATACCTGCCGTTTGTATCGGTAAGGAAGACGGCATGGCGTGGAAAGAAAAATTGAAGGCCGGTAAAGTATACAGCCACATAACACTTACCAATTTCTCCGGTATGATCAAAGCCAGGAACGTGATCGCTACGATCAAAGGAAAGAGCCTGCCTAATGAAAAAGTAGTGGTGGGTGGCCACCTCGACAGCTGGGACCTGGCAACCGGCGCCATTGATAATGGTATCGGCTCTTTTTCGGTACTGGATATGGCCCGGACCTTTCAGGCATTACGCCTTCGTCCGGAGAGAACTGTGGAATTTGTTCTGTTCATGGGGGAAGAGCAGGGACTATTGGGCTCAAGGGCTTATGTTGACCAGGCTATCAAAGATAAAAGCATTAACCAGGTTCGTTACATGCTTAATTATGATATGACCAATGACCCCAAAGGCTATTCCAGTTCTTCTGATGAAAGTAAAGAACTGTTTCAGGCAATCGGAGCTATTGCGCATTCCATTGATACTTCATTTAAGAATAGCTTCCGCAGCGGTGCAGGTTTACATAGCGATCACCAGCCCTTTATGCTGCATGGTGTTCCGACAGGAGGAGCTGCTGGTGGTGCTTTACCGAATAACTCAGGCCCCTGTTACCATGCCGACTGTGATGGGTTCAATCTCGTGGATGAGATGGGAATGAAAAATACAGTCCGTTTCAACGCTATGTTACTGTATGGCATCGCTGATGCGAAAGAGATCAAAGCCAGGCATCTTACGGATGCTGAAACACGGGATTTTCTGATCAAAAACAACTTGAAGGAACCCCTGGAGATCGCGGGTGACTGGAGATGGAAGGATTGATAATATGGATTACTTGAACAAAGAAGCCGCAGTTGTGTTACTGCGGCTTCTTTGTTTATATAGCAGATTCAATGTGCTGTCTTTCTTTTCTCCCATTGTTGTTGTATGGTTATGGATGCCAAGAGTGTTAGTAGAGCCGCCATCATACCGCCGCCTACATCCTGGGGGAAATGCTGCGCCAGGTAAATGCGGGAGTATCCCACCAGTAATGCACAGATAAAACCAACAGGAATAAACCATCTGTTCCTGATGAGCAGGCAGCCAAGCAGGAAGATGGTGAAAGCAGTAGTGGTATGTCCTGAAGGGAAGCTGTGAGAACTGTGTAATTCAATGCCTGTCACGGTGTGAATAGAACTCTGGTCTGTAATAGCGGCGGTGGGTCTCAGTTCTCCCGGAAAGAGGAATCGTTTGGCTCCCTGGGCGATCAGGGTGGAAAATAGAATGGCAGCCAACAATAAAGGGAATTGTGTTCTCCTGAAAAACCAGAACAGGATCGCTACCAATATCCATATGGCCCCATCGCCAAGATTGGTCCAGTAGCTGAAAAATATATCACCAGTTGCACCAAGATCTGTATTCAACATCAGGAAAAATGGGGTTCTGCCAATGACAAAGGAGTTGACAAGCAGGAACAGGGCGCCGATCAGTGTGAGCAGGAATCCGATCACAAAATTCCGGTTCGGAAAAGGAGATCTGGTAAACATGTATGGGTCTTTGCACAAATCTACAGATTGCCGGGCGTAAATAAGATGAAAAAGCCCTGCCAGTATTGGCAGGGCACTCATTAAAAACTCAAACAATGGTATGATTAAGCAATACCAGCCAGTTCGAGACTGCGTTTTTTCAGGTTCACAATATCCAGGTTGTCTATGATGGGTTCGTTGGTCAGGATGAGTGAACTGCCATTTTCTCTCCACCAGTTGTTCTCTTTCAGGTGTTTCACATGCAATACACCTATCAGGTATTTCCTTTCAGCTTCGGCATGCCATTCTTCGATCCACTCGAATTTTTCACGGGGTATATATTTCCAATCGTCAAAACTTACGTATACTTTCAGGTAATAATCGTGGGTCAGTTCGTTGGGTTGATGGTGGTACAGTTTCTTGTATTCGTAGCGGTAATCATAGCGCAAAGCTCCGATATCACTCAATACGGCAGATGCCGTGGGAAAACTTCCTGCGCCTTTTCCGTAGAAGAACTGCTTGTCGGCGAAGCCACTCTCGATTACCACGCCGTTGTATTCATTTTTGACAAAAGAAAGGGGCTCGTTCAGTTTTACAAATTGAGGTAATACAAATGCAGCCACTTTTCCATTCTTCAGTTTCTGCGCCTGGGCGATCAGTTTGATATCGAGATTTTTTTCTTTCGCCACTACCGCATCGCTCAGCTGGATATTCTGTATGCCATTAAAAATAAGGTTATTTGGATGTTCCACAATACCATATGCGTGATTCAGCAGGATGGTCCACTTGTTCACTGCATCGTACCCTTCTATATCCAGTTTGGGATTACTTTCCGCAAAACCAAGCTGTTGTGCCAGTAACAGGGCTTCCTGGAAATCCAGTTTATCTTCGAACATTTTGGTGAGAATGAAATTGGTGGATCCGTTCACAATGGCTTTGATGGAATGCAGAAGGTCATTGTCGTAGTACTCTTCCAGGTTCCTGATAACAGGGATAGAGGCACAGGCGGCTGCTTCGCAAAGAAAAGGCAGGTTGGTCTCCTGTTGTAATGCGAGTATTTCGGGAAGGTGCTCAGCAATCATTTTTTTACTGGCACTTACTACGGCTTTGCCATTTCTAAGTGCGATCGAAACGATCTCGAAAGCAGCATTGGCATCGTCGATCACTTCTACTACTACATTAATGCTTTCGTCGTTCAGGATATCATCCCTGTCTGTTGTAAACAGGGATGCCGGTGCATTTCTTGTTTTGCCCGGGTTCTTGATACATACTTTCTTGATGGTTGCTTTTAAGGAAGGTGTTTGCTGTAAAACCCTGTATAAACCTTCACCTACTACGCCAAATCCAAATAAACCGATCGTCAATTGTTTGTGTGTTTCCATTTCGTACTTGTTAATTATTATATGGGGGTCAAAAAACAGTTGGCTGAACAGCAGGTTTGGTTGCAAAACGGATTTCAGGCATCCGAAGCGGATACCTGTTTTGGTCTGCAAAATTACTTCCGTTGCTGCTGATCAATGTCATACAATTGTTATGATTTAGCAGGCAGCTGAAACTGTTGCCTGTTGTTGGTTACTGATGAGCAGGAAAGTCTTTTCGAGGTCGTTGATGAGGTCTTCTGCATCTTCCAGACCTATCGACAGCCGTATCAGGCTATCCTGCACTCCCGCTGCTCTCCTTTTTTCTGCAGGAATAGATTTATGCGTCATGTTCGCCGGATGTGATACCAGGCTTTTGATGCCGCCCAGACTCTCTGCCAGTTTGAACAATCGGGTTTGTGTAACCAGGCTTACCGCGGCCTCTTCGGTATCTTCTTTGAGTGTAAAGGATATGATGCCGCCAAATCCACTGGATTGTTTTCGGGCTATTTCATGGTTTGGATGCGTTGGTAAGCCTGGATAAAACACTTTGTCTACGGCAGGATGTTGCGCCAGGTATCTTGCAACGCTTAATGCACTGCTACAATGTTGCCTGATGCGCAGGTGCAGGGTTTCAATACCCCGGATCACCAGCCAGCTGTCGAAAGGGGCAAGGATGGCACCACAGGCATTCTGCAGGTATTTGATCCTGGCACCCAGATCGGCATCTTTGGTAACGACGAGGCCTGCAATCAGGTCGCTGTGCCCGCCCAGGTATTTGGTGGCACTGTGTATCACGATATCTGCTCCCAACGCAAGCGGCTGTTGTAATACGGGAGATGCAAAAGTATTGTCCACACAAAGCAGACATTGATGCGTTTTTGCTAGCCTGGCAATGGCATCGATATCTGCAATTTTTAAAGTTGGGTTGGTGGGTGTTTCGAGCCAGATCAGTTTGGTTTCGGGTGTAATGGCGTCAACAAGGTTGTTTACATCTGAACAGTCTACATAGGTTACTTTAATGCCAAACTTCTCATATACCTGGGTAAACAGACGGAAGGCACCGCCATAAATATCATCTACAGCAAGTATCTCATCTCCTGTCTTTAATAATTTTACAATGGCATCTATGGCAGCGAGACCGCTGCTGAAAGCCACACCAACAGAGCCTTCTTCCAGTTGTGCGATCAGCTGCTCCAGTGTGGCGCGGGTAGGGTTGCCGGTACGGGCATAATCATATCCTTTGTTTACACCAGGGGCTTCCTGCACAAAAGTGGAAGTTTGGTAAATCGGAACAGAGATCGCTCCGGTTAATGGGTCTACGGGAATGCTGTGGATCAGTTCTGTTGCTGTGCTCATTGTTAATCAGTTTTGTGCTTCGATCCTGCTATAGGAACCGGAAGCGGTTGGGAATTTTGTAAAAATTCTTTTCAAAACTTAACAAGAGAAGCGAGTGAAACTTACCTGATCAGCTTTTAATGCTCAGCCATACCTTACGGTCTGTTGCATAAAAAAAGCTCATCCGGTAAGTCAGATGAGCTTGAATATGATATTCCACCTTCGTGGGCATTTGCAAACTGTTACTCTGACTTATCTTTTCCTGCCATACGGCGGGATCGGAGTTGGCACCTTCATACAACTGAGTGGTTTGTATGGGTTGCCAAGGCTTCATCGGGCCAAATTCCCTCTGCCTTTCTTGATAAGTGATCTAAAGAACTGGTGCAAAGATAAGGGAGGGATTCGCATATTTCCAAAATGAAAGTCTCTTTTAGCAGTTGGAATATGGCTGTATTCCTTTGCTGGAAAGGATTTCGGTTGTTAAAATATTTTTTTGCCGGGAGCGATGGTTTTGTACACACCCAGCCGCAGACCTGTAACTGCTGCATTCAGATCAATCGACAATTGTGGCCCGAAATAGGCTAATCCCGCACCCAAACTACCCCTCAGATCAACAAAACTGTCTTTGGTGCTTTGTGTGGTACCGTTCTGATAGCTGGTTTTATAGACTCGCTGAACGGTGGCTAATTCTATGGAAGCCAAGCCATATCCCTTCCATTTTTTGTTTCGGGTAATATCGAGGTACAAACGTGTGAAAGGTGCAATGCCCAGATCGTAGTAATTATCGGCGTTGTAGTTGATGCCTGGCGAATAAGGAGGCACCCTGCGTTCGTGCCAAAAGCCAAGCGTGGCCTGCCCACCCACAATCCAGTTTCGCTGGATGGCCCATCCCAGGGTTGGTACGAGGTTCAAGCCGTATCGTTTGATGTTTTGACTGAAATTCAGGTCCGGATTGGTAGCGTAGATATCGCCGAGAATGAGGTTGGTCTGCAATCCTGCCAGTCTCGCACCCTTTTCCAGTTGTGCTTTTGATTGCAGGGACAATAGCACCATGCCCAATACAATGAGTTTTTTCATAGGATGTTTTTACATTGTAAATATATCAAATATGATGCCACGGTCTGCTTTTTTTGATGGGTGGTTGATATAATTTAAACCTGCCGACTTTTTGATTGTTAGTACATTTGATCCTTATCAATTATGGGCATGGCGAAGCAAGCAAGCAGAAAAAAACAATCGGATATCAGAATACCTACTGAAGAGCGGATCGAAGTATTTGGTGCCCGCGAGCATAACCTCAAGAACATAGATATCTCCATTCCCAAGAACAGCCTGGTTGTTTTCACTGGTGTCAGCGGCAGTGGTAAATCATCCCTTGCGTTCGATACCATTTATAACGAAGGTCAGCGACGATACATGGAAAGTTTCAGCGCGTATGCGCGACAATTCATGGGCGATATGGAACGGCCTGATGTGGATAAGATCACGGGCTTATCTCCGGTGATCTCCATTGAGCAGAAAACCACCAATAAAAATCCCCGCTCAACCGTTGGAACAGTTACGGAAGTGTACGATTTTCTGCGCCTGCTGTATGCCAGGATCGGGGAAGCCTATAGCTACAACACCGGGAAAAAAATGATCAAATTCAGCGAGGAAG
This sequence comes from Sediminibacterium sp. FW305-C-269, assembly GCF_058231045.1. Taxonomy (NCBI): domain Bacteria; kingdom Pseudomonadati; phylum Bacteroidota; class Chitinophagia; order Chitinophagales; family Chitinophagaceae; genus Sediminibacterium; species Sediminibacterium sp. FW305-C-269. Next base: position 179,144 of record NZ_JBIQXQ010000004.1, read on the forward strand.
AGATCGTTGAAAACATTTTCAGCAGGTTCAGGAACAAAAAGATCAGTCTACTGGCACCATTGATCCGTGGCCGTAAGGGACATTACCGGGAGCTGTTTGAAGATATCCGTAAAAAAGGTTTTTTAAAAGTAAGGGTAGATGGTGAAGTGCTGGACCTTACCCCGAAACTGCAGGTAGATCGTTATAAGATACACGATATAGAAGTGGTGATAGACCGCCTGCAGGTTACGGACGATATGCGGGTACGGCTAAGCCAGAGCGTGCAGCAAACCCTGAAAATGGGGAAAGATCTCATGTTTCTGCTGTTGAACGAAAACAACAAGACCGTACAGTATTCCAAGCAACTGATGTGCGAGGATACGGGTATCAGTTACGAGGAACCTTCTCCCAATGCGTTCTCTTTTAACTCACCTTATGGAGCCTGCCCTACCTGCAAAGGATTGGGTAATGTGTATAGTGTCAGCCTTGAAGCCATCATCCCGGATAAGACCCGCAGTGTAAAAGAGGGCGGGATTGTTCCACTGGGCGAACAGCGCGATGCGCATATGTACCGTAGTGTGGAAGTGCTGGCCAAAAAGAACAAGATAAGCCTGGATAAACCCATCAAAGACCTGTCACCTGCCGCGCTGAATATGCTTTTGTATAGCAATGCTGAGGGAGTTTCTCTTGAGGTCACCGATATGGATGATGAAACAACAGGACATCCCTACGAAGGTGAGTTTGAAGGGATTGTTCCCATGCTGAAAAGATGGTTCTCCGGAGCCAACAGCAGCGAATCTCTCCGGGAATGGGTGGAAAAATTCATGGAACTGAAAACCTGCACTACCTGCAACGGTGCGAGGCTGAAGAAGGAAAGTCTCTGGTTCAAAGTGGACGAGAAAAATATCTCTGAACTCAGTAACCTTAACCTGGATAAGTTACATGACTGGTTCAATGATATTGAAAAAAGGCTCAGCAAAAAACAGAATGTGATTGCAAAGGATATCCTCAAAGAGATACGCGAAAGGGTCCGGTTTCTGCTGGATGTGGGATTGACCTATCTCTCATTGAACCGCCCTTCCAGGAGCCTGAGTGGTGGTGAATCGCAACGGATACGCCTGGCCACACAGATAGGTTCACAGTTGCAGGGGATCACCTATATACTGGATGAGCCCTCCATTGGTTTGCACCAGCGCGATAATCACCAGCTGATCCTGGCATTGCAGAACCTGCGCGATATCGGTAACAGCGTATTGGTGGTGGAACACGATAAGGATATCATGATGGCTGCCGATCACCTGGTTGATATTGGCCCCAAAGCGGGCATCCATGGTGGAACCATTGTGGCTGCCGGTACACCCAAAGAGGTATTGCAAAGTAAATCCGACACGGCACTGTACCTCAGTGGTAAAAAGAGTATCGAAGTGCCTAAGGAACGCCGGCAGGGTAATGGCAAACAGCTGGAGCTGAAGGGGGCAACCGGAAATAACCTTAAAAAAGTAGATGTTGTTTTTCCGTTGGGTAAACTGATCGTCGTGAGTGGCGTAAGCGGCAGTGGTAAATCCACTTTGATCAATGAAACTTTATATCCGATCCTTTCCAAACATTGCTATGACAGCAAAACAACACCGATGCCTTTCAAAAGCATCAAAGGGCTGGAGCATATTGATAAAGTGATCGAGATAGACCAGTCGCCCATCGGTCGTACACCAAGAAGTAATCCTGCCACTTACTGTGGATTTTTTACAGAGATCCGCACATTGTTCGCCGCTGTTCCGGAGGCCAAGATACGCGGGTATAACGCTGGCAGGTTCTCCTTTAACGTGAAAGGTGGCCGATGCGATGTGTGTGAAGGCGGCGGGATGCGCGTGATTGAAATGAACTTTCTGCCGGATGTATATGTGCATTGCGAAAAATGTAATGGGCAGCGCTATAACCGGGAAACACTGGAGATCCGTTACAAAGGTAAATCGATCAGTGATGTCCTGAATATGACCGTGGATGAAGCCTGTGAATTCTTCCAGCCCATCAGTTACCTGTACCGTAAGATCAAAGTGTTACAGGATGTGGGACTGGGTTATATCACATTGGGTCAGTCGGCTGTAACTCTCAGCGGGGGTGAAGCACAACGCGTGAAACTGGCAACTGAACTGAGCAAAAAAGATACCGGCAAAACTTTTTACATTCTCGATGAACCCACTACCGGTCTTCATTTCCAGGATATCCAGCATCTGTTGGATGTATTGAACAAACTGGTGGACCGGGGGAATACCGTGTTGGTCATCGAACACAACCTTGATGTGGTGAAAGTGGCCGATCATATCATTGACCTAGGCCCGGAGGGCGGTGATGGTGGAGGAACGATCCTGTTCGAGGGGGTACCCGAAAAAATGGTGAATCTCACCAAAAGTCATACGGCGAGATTCCTGAAAATGGAACTAGCAGATTAATGAGTGAATGATATAATGTCTCCATTCACTCATTCTATCATCCTATCATTCTATCATCCTATCATTCTATCATTGTATTAATGTCTCGTCATCTCGATGTGCTCGATATCATCTTCCAGGTATACTTCTCCCGTTTGTACAAATCCAAAGGACTCGTAGAATTTTTTGAGATATAGCTGTGCACCTATGCGTATGGGGCCTTCGCCAAATAGTTCGTGACAGGCTTTGATCGCCTCTTTCATGAGCAAACGGCCGGCGCCTTTTCTGCGATAATCCTGTTTGCTGATGACACGTCCGATGGACATGTATTCATAAGAGATCCCTGGTGGTAGTAAACGGGCATAGGCGATCAGGGTATCCCCATCCTGTATCATCAGGTGATAGGCGGATAGGTCCTTATTGTCGGCATCCTGGTAAATACACTGCTGCTCCAGCACGAACACTTCACTGCGCAGACGCATAATTGCATATAGTTCATGTGCGGAAAGATCATCGAAGAATTTGTATCTGCTGGTGAAGATATGATTGGACATTTTCAGGGATTTATGTTGTAACAGCCCGTTCAGGCCTCAATTGCGGTACAAAAATAGCGGTAGAACCACAATAATTTCACACCTTTGCCACCTAATCGGGAATACGTTCCTGTTAACATTCTGATATGTCAAAAAAAGTAGCCATCATCGGTGCAGGTCCGGCAGGGTTAACGGCGGCCTATCTACTGGGTAAGGAAAACCAGCAAGTAACGGTTTTTGAGAAAGATCCCCAGTATGTAGGAGGTATTTCCCGTACGGAATCGTACAAAGGATATCACTTCGATATTGGCGGGCACCGTTTCTTCTCCAAATCGAAAGAAGTGGAGGATTTCTGGACCGAGATCCTGGGCGATGAGATGCTGGAGCGTCCACGCAGTTCGCGTATTTATTACAACAAGAAATTTTTTTCTTACCCGCTGGTGGCTTTTGAGGCCTTGAATAAACTGGGTGTGATTGAAAGCGGTTTATGTGTAATGAGTTATCTCAAAGCAAAAGCATTTCCGGTAAAGAACCCGACCAATTTTGAAGATTGGGTGGTGAACCAGTTCGGACAGCGTTTGTTCAATATCTTCTTTAAGACCTATACCGAGAAAGTATGGGGTATACCCTGTAAAGAGATCTCTGCCGACTGGGCCGCACAACGGATCAAAGGCCTGTCGTTGAGCAGTGCTATCTGGAATGCACTCTTCAAGTCCAAAGCGGGTGGTGGAGATAAGGACAAAGTGATCAAAACACTGATCGATTCTTTCCGTTACCCCAAGTATGGTCCTGGTATGATGTGGGAGACCTGTGCTGCCAAAAGCAAAGCTATGGGTGTTCAGATAGAAATGAATTGTGGGGTAAAGGAGATCAGCACATCGAACGGTAAATGGAGTGTACGTACCTCCGAGGGCAAAACCATTGATGGGTTTGATTATGTATTATCAACTGCACCTATGCGTGAACTGGTTGCTTCAGTAACACCACGGTTTCCGGAGAAAGCATTTGGTTCGGCAAGAGAACTGGGTTACCGGGATTTCTTAACGGTGGTATTGATCTGCAAGGATGAAGATGCTTTTACAGATAACTGGATTTATATCCATGACCCGAGCGTAAAAGTCGGGCGTATTCAGAACTTCAAATCCTGGAGCCCTTATATGGTGCCGGATCAGAATATGGCCTGTTATGGGTTGGAGTATTTCTGTTTTGAAGGGGATGGCTTGTGGAGCAGCAGCGATGAGACCCTTATCAATCTTGCCAAAAAAGAGATACAACAGATCGGCCTTACCAAAGATAGTGCCGTGGTGGACGGCTATGTGGTTCGCCAGCCCAAAGCATACCCCGTGTATGACCATAGTTATAAAGAGCATGTAAATGATGTACGGGAGGCGTTGAAACAATACCCTGGACTGTACCTGATTGGTCGTAACGGTATGCATAAATACAATAACCAGGATCATAGCATGATGACGGCAATGCTGGCAGCCAAGAATATTGTTGCGGGTAAAGAGTTGTACGATCTCTGGGAAGTGAATGAGGATGCGGAATACCATGAGGGGGGTGACAGGGGAGCAGAAGAGACCCAGAAAGTACTGGGCAGGCAGGTTCCTGAAAAGGTCAGTAGTAAATAATCAGTAATAAAACAAAGGCCGCAGAATAGTTCTGCGGCTTTTGTTTGTATAGGATTCGTCGGGCATGGTTTTTGAAAATGATTTATCTTCCTGTATATAAAGGGCAATTTTATGCAAAAACCGATCTTACGTTGTATCTGCCTGCTCTGTTTTTCTCTTGTGCTGACTGTAATGGTGCAGGCCCAGGATGAAAAGCCCGATACGGTGTATACCGGTATTTATATCACCAGTATACACGATATTGATTTTAAACAGAATGAGTACACGACCAATCTTTGGTTGTGGATGCGGTATAAAAGAAAAGAGTTCGATTTTGCACAGAACCTGGAGATCCCCCAGGCGAAATCCTTCACCAAACTGTATACCACAGTAGATACCAGTGAGGGTGGTGTATATGTATTGATGAAGTTGCAGTGTGTGATGAAGGATTCCTGGAAGATCGGGAACTTTCCTTTCGATAAACAGAAGCTTCGGTTGTCGATAGAAAACTCACAGTACGATGCAAAATCACTGGTCTTTGCAGCTGATACGGCTGGTAAGAGTTATGATCCCCGTTTTACGCTGCGCGGATGGAATATCGACAGCTTTGTCATTACACCCGGTATCAAAGCCTATGAAACCAATTTCGGCGACAGGAGTGTACTGAAGCCGCATATGGATTATGGGGCTTACCGTGTACGTATATCGATAGCCAGAGATGCATCCGAACTGTTCTGGAAAATGTTTCTGGGAATGTATGTGGCATTCCTGATCTCGTATATCTGTTTCTACATCCATGCTGATAATATTGATTCCCGTTTCGGATTGAGTGTCGGTTCGTTATTCGCAGCTATCGGTAATAAGTATATTATTGATTCCTCTCTGCCAGAATCAACCACTTTTACATTGGTAGACATGTTACATGGCATAACCCTGTTTTTCATTTTCCTGGTGGTAGCCTCATCTGTGTATTCACTTCGTTTGGTAAAACAGAACAACCTGGTAAAAGCCAACCGTTTCGACATGGTTGCCGCACAGATGATATTGGTGATCTATGTGGCTGTCAATATATATTTCATAGCCCAGGCAAAAGCAGGATAAGACGGATCCTGTTCTCAGGGTTATTCAGGAACTGGTTAATTATGAGTGGGAGGGGCTCAGTATTCGTATTTGTCTTTCCACCGTTCACGCAGGAATTTTCGGAGTTCGTTTTCTCTTGCATTGTTGCCGGGGTCGTAAAATTTAGTGCCGGCTATCTTTTCGGGAAGGTATTCCTGTTCAATAAAATTTCCCTCGCCCAAATGCGAATATTGATATCCCTTGCCATATTGCATATCCTTCATCAATTTGGTGGGTGCATTACGGATATGCAGTGGAACGGGCAGGTCGCCGGTTTTATGTACGGTACTTAAAGCGGCTCCGATTGCCACCACTGCCGCATTGCTCTTGGCGGAAGAAGCCAGGTAAGTAGCGCATTGCGACAGGATGATCTGGCTTTCCGGGTAACCGATCTTGGAAACAGCATCGAATGTAGCATTGGCCAGTAATAAGGCATTGGGATTGGCATTGCCGATATCTTCACTGGCAAAAATGAGCATACGTCGGGCAATGAATTTCACGTCTTCACCACCTTCGATCATTCTGGCCAGCCAATACAATGCCCCGTTGGGATCGCTCCCACGCATACTTTTGATGAAAGCGGAAATGATATCATAATGTTGCTCACCCTGTTTATCATACAGCGCTATCTTTTTCTGGGCAACTTCCATGACCAGTGCATCCGTGATCACCATTTGGGATGGAGCTGCCGTATTCGCCGATAATTGATGCTGGATCACAAGATCGAACAGGTTCAATAGTTTTCTGCCGTCGCCACCGCTGATGGTGAGCAGGGCTTCTGTCTCTTTTAGCTGTATGCCGAGAGGTTTGATGGTTTCATCTTTCTCAATCGCCTGTTGCAGGAGTTTTATAAGGTCTTTTTCCTGTAGAGCCTTCAAAACATATACCTGGCATCTGCTTAGTAACGCGCTGTTCACCTCAAAGGAAGGATTTTCCGTTGTAGCACCGATCAGTGTGATAATCCCTTTTTCTACCGCTCCCAACAAAGCATCCTGCTGGCCTTTATTGAAGCGATGGATCTCGTCTATGAACAGGATGGTTCCCGGATGTTGTTTGGCCTCTTCGATCACTTCCCGCACTTCTTTCACACCGCTGCTGATGGCGCTCAACTGGAAGTATGGCAACTGCAGGCTGTGCGCAATGATATTGGCGATGGTGGTCTTACCCACACCCGGAGGCCCCCAGAGGATCATGGAAGGGATGCGACCCTGTTCTATAGATTTCCGTAGAATACTGTTCCTGCCGGTCAGGTGCTCCTGTCCAACCAGGTCGTCCAGTGTAAACGGACGCATTCTTTCTGCCAGTGGGGTGCTGCTGTTCACACCGGAAAAGTACAAAAAATCGGGGGTGTGAACGGAATTGGGTAGGATGACTGCCTGAAAAACTTATTCAGGTCTGGGAGCTTCAAAAAGATAGCCGTACTGCTTCATTATCTTAAAATTGAGCAGAATATGGCTTACCAGTACCACGCCTACAAAGAGCATGAAGTAGGCCACGGCTTTCATGATGGTAATGAACAGCTCGGTGGTGAGCATAGCAGGAATATTGGGCTGTGATTCCCGGAACTGGTTCACGAATTGGCGGAGACTCACATCACCCATGAAAATAATGCTGGCCGCATTCAGGAAGAACATGATGCCCATGAACAGCGATACAAAAGCATTCACCCGGATCCAGTCGCGCAGTGATGCTTTGCAGGGTTGTTCCACGTCAATGCTTCTGGTCAGGAATTTCATGCTGGCAAAAGTATAGATCACAAAAGCGGCTAATACGAACACCATCAATAACAATGCGGGATTCACCAGGGCGCTGAACAGGAACAGGAGATCCATAAAACCGAACATGGCCGCTATGGGCAGCAATATAAAAGTGAGTATGCGGAAAATGGTCAGTTGTTTCATATTGCCTGTTATTTGTATGACCGTATATAACTGTCGACGGGTATGTACGGTTACTGGATTATCCTTTCAGATTCAGTTTGATCTGCAGTTCATCAAACTGTTTATCGTCAATGCTGCTGGGTGTATCCAGCATAACATCGCGACCACTGTTGTTTTTGGGGAACGCAATAAAATCCCGGATACTTTCACTTCCGCCAAGGATGGAACACAAACGGTCGAATCCGAATGCGATACCTCCATGGGGTGGTGCGCCATATTCAAAAGCCCCCAGCAGGAAACCGAATTTATGCAATGCCTCTTCTTCGCTCATGCCTAAGGCAGCGAACATTTTTTCCTGCAGTTCACGCTGGTAGATACGGATAGAACCACCGCCAATCTCATTTCCGTTCAATACCATGTCGTAGGCATTGGCTTTGATATTGGAGTAAGGGTGTTCCAGGTATTTATCTGCGTTTTCGATCAGAGGGTTGTTTTGGATCATTACTTCGATCTGGTCTGGCTTGGGCGATGTGAACGGATGGTGACGGGCAACCCAGCGGTTATCTTCTTCCGCATATTCGAAGAGTGGGAAGTCAAGTACCCACAATAGTTTGAATTCATCGTCTTTGCGGAAGCCCAGCCTTTTACCCATTTCCAGGCGCAGTTCGCTGGTGGCTTTACGTGTCCTTTCTTCTCGGCCGGCCAATAATAATACCAGGTCACCTGCTTTGGCACCTGCAGCATCGGCAATAGCTTTCAGCTTGTCCTCTGAATAGAATTTATCTACACTGCTCTTATAGGTGCCGTCTGTGTTGCATTTGATGTATACCAGGCCCTGCATCCCTATCTGTGGACGTTTTACCCACTCGGTTAGCTCATCGGTTTGTTTGCGGGTATACTCACTGCAGCCGGGTGCAGCTATGGCCAGTACGGTCTCGGCATTGTCAAATACCCCAAAACCGGCGCCATTGATCAATTCACCGGAGGCTTCTATTTTACCACCTTTCAGGAAAGCCGATTTCAGGTTGGCGATTTTCATGCCAAAGCGGATGTCGGGCTTGTCGTTGCCAAACTGCCACATGGCATCTTCCCAACTCATGCGTTCCACTTTCTCAGTATAGTCAATATTCTTTACGTCTTTGAAAATGCGTTTAATCAGGTTCTCAAACATGTTCAGGATATCTTCCTGCTCCACAAACGCCATTTCACAATCGATCTGCGTGAATTCGGGTTGCCTGTCGGCACGCAGGTCCTCATCCCTGAAACATTTGACAATCTGGTAATAACGGTCGTAACCGCTTACCATCAATAATTGTTTAAAGGTCTGTGGTGATTGTGGTAAGGCATAGAACTGACCTGGATTCATACGTGAGGGAACCACAAAGTCCCTGGCTCCTTCGGGTGTGGATTTGATCAGGAATGGTGTTTCAATGTCCATGAAATTATTTTCATGGAGATAGTTTCTGGCAGACCGGTTTACCGCATAACGCAGTTCCAGGTTTCTCTTCACCGCATTACGGCGAAGGTCCAGAAAGCGGTATTTCATGCGCAGGTCATCGCCGCCATCCGTATCGTCCTGGATGGTGAACGGGGGTACTGCTGACTTGTTCAGTATTTTGAAAGAAGTAACTGTTATCTCGATCTCGCCGGTGGGTATATTGGCATTTTTACTGCTTCTTTCCGATACATTCCCGGTTGCCTGTAATACGTATTCTCTTCCTAGCGGATTACTGTCCAGCAAACTGTTCAGTTCTTCTCCAAATAATAGCTGGGTAATGCCATAACGGTCGCGCAGGTCAACGAAAGTGATTGCGCCAAATTTTCTTACGGTCTGTACCCATCCTGCCAGGGTTACTTCTTTACTAACGTCACTGATCCGTAACTCTCCACATGTGTGTGAACGATACATAGAATTGCTGATTTTTCGATTGCTGATTTGTGAGGGTGAGTGTTGAGTGTTGAGTAGTGAGTAGTATTTCACTTCCCACTCACTACTCACCACTCACGATCCCCGCCCGGACCGCAAATATAACCGAAATGGCCCATCCGGGGATTTTGGGGCCAAAAAGCGGGAAATGTTGATTTAGATAGCATCTTTGTATCATGCAACCAGGCACTGTATCGCGAAAAGCCCATCGTTTGGCGGTGGCGGCTTTCTTTTTTATTGCCGGGCTCAATTTTGCCAGTTGGGCCAGCCGTATACCTGATGTCAGGCTCAAACTGCACCTGAGCGATGCTGCTTTGGGTGGTGTTCTGTTTGCTTTGCCGGTGGGCTCCATGATCAGTCTGCCCTTCGCGGGATGGCTGGTGGCCAGGTTTGGCAGTAAACGGGTGATCTCAGTGGCGGCCATTGCTTACCCCGCCAGCCTGGTGCTGATCGGCTGGGCAGGAACCATCTGGCAGCTGGTCCCCATGGTATTTGCTTTCGGATTGCTGGGCAACCTCTGCAATATCGCCATCAATACCCAGGCCGTTGGGGTAGAAGCCCTATATGGTCGTTCCATCATGGCTTCCTTTCATGGTATCTGGAGTATGGCCGGTTTTACGGGGGCGGCTATCGGCACATTTGTGGTGTCTAATAATATCACACCATGGCTTCACTTCTGTTTTGTTGCTGCCGCCTGTATTGTCAGTGTGATTCTTGTCCGAAATTATGCCTTGCCCAAAGATGCCGGCCATCCTGATCAACCCCTGTTTGTAAAACCGGATGAACATTTATTAAAACTCGGTCTGATTGCGTTTAGTTGTATGGTTTGTGAAGGAACCATGTTCGATTGGAGTGGTGTCTATTTTCAAAAAGTGGTGGCTGTTCCCAAAGAAATGACCACACTGGGCTATGCCGCTTTCATGAGCACCATGGCAGGAGGCAGATTCCTGGGCGATTGGCTGGTTACCCAAATAGGCAAGAAACTGGTACTGGAAAGCAGTGGTATTACCATTGCTACGGGTTTACTGATCTCGGTCTTGTTCCCTTACATAGTACCGGCAACTATCGGTTTCCTGCTGGTCGGTATCGGCGTTTCGTCGGTAGTACCCCTGGTATACAGTTCTGCGGGAAAGTCAAAGACCCTGTCGCCGGGCGTAGCATTGACCGCTGTATCCACCATTGGGTTCCTGGGCTTTCTTCTGGGGCCGCCGGTAGTGGGTTTTATGGCACAGGCGTTCAGTCTCCGCTGGTCGTTCACGCTGATCGCCGTGTTGGGACTGGGCACTACCATTCTTGCATCCCAGATCAAATGGGATGAATGATGGGCTCTGTTAAAAAAACGATAAAAGCCCGCCTTAATTCTTAGAAATTGTTTTCTGGTAACAGAATTGGATAGGTAACAGAAATAAGATCTGTTACCAAAATCCATGTTATGAAAACAAGTATACACTACCTGATATTACTGGCTGTGTTGTTCCTGACACAGAGTTGTGTAAAAACGGTGGTTGGCAGCACGCAGCCATCTGTGGCCGGATCCTGGATGTTGAGCGAATCCTCGCGCAACAGTGGTAATGGCTGGTACTATTTTAATACCGGACTTGAAAACGGGGTATTCCGTTTTTATAACAACGGTTCAGCAGAATATGATGATGGATACAATTTAATGCGCGGCAACTGGCGCATCCGTACTATTCAATCCGGTTATTACGATCAGTATGGTAACTATTACAACGATCTGCATGATTCGTTCGAGATCCATGTATACGATCCGGTTACTGCAGGCTCTGCGGATCTGCTGTTTGATGATATTACTTATACCGGAAGCCGCCTCATCGCTACCAATTATGATGGATATACCATTGCCCGTTATACCTTCCGTAGATATTAATGCCGGGAGGTCTGTTGAAGAAAAGGCCGTGAAGCAGTATGTTGTGCAGCTGCTTTTGTGCCTTTGTCAGACACAGCTGAAGAGGAGAATAACCAAAGCAGGATAGCACCTCCCAGAATCGCGAGAACGATTGGTTTCATTGATAAAAACATAAGTAGTTAAGGTGGTTGGGTGAATACGCTTCCACTACCGCACTGCGGTACCCTGAGATAGGAGGATGGGTAACACGTATGATACAGCATATACCGGTGGCTGTCACCAACTGCAGTAAAGACGGGTGTTACTTGCTTTCTTTGTCCGGAAAGGTGGGTGGAACGGAGGATTTAGAATCCTGGTGGTTTGATGTGCTGACGAAATCTAAAAAGCAGAGATTCGGGCAAGTGGTTCATATTACATGGGAGCGAGGCTCCATTTACTTTGATGGCGTAAAGATATGGTGAAGCGTAGTACACCATAAAGCGGATCCGGGTTAAACGGGACTTGCGGTTTCACAAGTGGTAAAGTATGTTTGATGAACGGTAAAATGGCTGTTTTCCCGGCGTTTTTGCTACATGGTTTCAAGTTCGTTCGGGTGTCGGGGCTTCCAGACAAGGTAGTAGAAGCCCAGTATCAGTATCCCGATCGTAAAAGGAATCAATGCGAGGTGTTTGAAACTAAGTTCACCGATCAACGCATAATGGTCAAAACCGAGAAACTCGCTCACCATCCAGTAAGAGTTGGCGCTGATCCAGATGGTGATGGCCAGGTTATGGCAGAGTTCCGACATATACTGCCTGGTACGCCAGGCAATGATGATTGATATCACCAGGGTTGGAATAATCATGACAATACCCAGCGGTTTCCATACCATACACCAGGCCACGTCTTTGAAAAGCCAGAAAACAATATGCAGGTTCTCCATTTTCCGGTAGCGTAGCGGGATGATATAACTGTTGTCAGCATTGCTGATGACAGGGGTTTTCAGCGTATCCATTGAAATGACGTTAGCAGTGATTTGATGGATACAATATTAATTTTTTGTCAGCAATCAACGGCTTAAAATCTTAGTAAACCTGCGCACATCAGCCTGGGGATGAATGGGACTCTCCTGAACAAGATAATTCGCGAACTCCCTTGAAAAATAAGGGGCAAGTGAACATCCCTTGGTTCCCATTCCGTTGAATACGCCAACGGTAGGTGTAAGCGGATGTAGGCCCACAAAGGGTCTTCTTTCCATATTAGCCGGCCGCTCAGCGGCCAGATGATCTACAGTTTCAAAGGATTGTTTGAGCCAGTGTTTCAGGTGCGCTTCTGCTTTGTTCCGGAAATCTGCGGATGGATGGGTATCTGTAAAATCCCATTCATAGGTAGAGCCTACCCAGAACAGGTCAGGCTCCTTCCAGGGAACCAACACAAACCCCTGTTTAAAGATATGGTTCCGGGGTAAGCCGGGTATGCGTACGATCAAAGCCTGCCCCTTATTTCTTGCATAAGGAAGGTTTTGGAAGTAGGGGTTATCGAAGCCCGCCACGCCATCGCTGAACAATATTTTTTTTGCATGTATCTGCTGGTAGCGTACTTCATCCTGACCAATGGTACAATCTTCCAGTTGGAAAGAAGTTTCCAGCAGTTGCTGTTGGCTTTGCAGTTTTGTCCGCCAACTGGCTAATAGTGCATTCAGATCTATCAGCCAGCAAGGGTTTATTTCGCCGATTGTGAAATCGAAATGGAAATATTGCTTCCAATGATCCGGGTCTGACGGGTAGCGCAGGAATTCCTGCTCTTCGGGAAGCCGCTCACGGAATGCCATCACCATTTGCGGTGTTGGATGAAAGTCAAGAATGTTACACTGCCGGATCAAAGGAAGATCCAGCTCTTCGCCAAATTCCCGGTATGCCTGAACGGCATAAGGCATCAATTTTTCGATTTCCCAGGTGCGCACCATTCTTCTGCCGGTGATCGGGTTGATGACGCCACTGGCCACTTTGGTGGAGGAATTGGGTTTGCTTTCATCGATCACCAGTACGGATTTACCGGCTTTGATCAGTTCGTGACTCAAAAACGTACCACAGATACCCTGGCCTACGATGATATAATCCACTTGCATACCTGCAAAGATGAATAAAAAGCCCGCACCCAGCAAGAACCGGATCCGTAGATAAAATAATATTGACTCCCTGAAAAAATGATCTCTGGCCGCAGAAGTGCCATCAGCATCAGGGATTACTTACCCTGATCCTGATACCTTCTGAATGACTGGTGAATTCCGGTGCATACATACATTGGATACTGGCTACCCCGGCAGAGAACTCGCCGCTATGCGTAACGAACATAGGATACGTAAATACATAACTGCCTTTCTGCAGATGGTCGATGAAGAAATGGCTGCTGATGTCTTTGGTGCTTTCGTAATAACCCAGCCCATCCTGCCATCTGTAACCGCTGAGTACATGGGTAGGTTCGGCACCAGCTGCCCGTATGTCTTTCAGGTGCAGGTAGTCCATGTCCCTGTCGCTGCGCAGTTCCAGACGAACGATCAGCTTATCGCCCACTGCCAATGTCTCTCCTTCAGCTACTGCATGCAGTGTCTTTCCCTGGTCACTGGTTTTTTCGATGAACAGTTTTTTCGTAAGCGATAAGGGCGTGTTTGCTGGCGTTATCTTGTTCATGTCTTCGAAATATTGCCAGTACACAGTGCCCCAGGAAGGCGACCCTTGCGGTTCTTTCGTTTGCGGGAAACTGTTCTTTGACTGAACGGTCACGGTGATGTTGCCCATGTCGGTGCTGATCTTTTTACCATCGATCCTCTTTTTGAAATAACCTGTGGCCGTTTCTGAAGGTTGCGTCTCATTATTGATCTCTGTCTGACCAAGTCGTATGGAGACCTGTTTGTCTGTATTCAGCCAGTCTGTACCATTTGCCAGTAGTGCATAACAGGCATCGGCTGTTGCGATGGTCGTTTTCCAGTGGTTGCTCTGCTTGTTCAGTAGTAACCAGGTCTTCATGTCATAGATCTGCTTGTTCAGGCGCTCATTTTTGGTGTCCTGGTTGATCTCACTCATAAAGCTGATCAGCATACTCTGGTGTTCAATGGGGGATTGGTACCAGCTTCCGGCGTAGGCCGATTTCCAATACATGCCTTGTTGTGGATCGGTTATGGCATTTTCCAGTAATGCAGGAAGTATTTCTTTAGTGGCAGTTTGCTCATTTCCTGTACGATACAATGCCAGTCCCAGTTTTGCTTTGTAAAAACTGTTCTGTTTTGTCCAGTATTTTCTGGCTTGTGCCAGCAGGAACTGGTAAGCTTCCGGAGATTGTTGTGCAATATCCCGGAAGAAACTGCGCATGTACAGATAATCGGCATGGGTCCCATTGAGTTCCGTGCTTTTGCTGAGCCCGGCTTTTTGCAGAAGGCGGTAATCATCCTGGATCTTTGCATCCAGAAAACGGATGGCTTTCACCGTAATATTGCGCATTTTTCCTGCCATTTCGGGTGATAGCGCTCCCAGGCGCTTCAGTTTGCCGATGCCGGTAAGTATATAATTGGTGATGAACCGGTCTTCATATCCTCCCCCGAACCAGCTGAAAGCGCCATTGGGCAATTGCATTTGTGCAAGTTTGCCGATCCATATGGATGCCTGGTTCTCAAGTTTTACCAGGTTGAACAGCAGGGCTATGTTTTTCTTTTGCTCCTCTTCGTTTTCTGCCTGTAATACCCAAGGTGTTTCCTGCAACAGCAACTGTTTCAGTTCCTCGTTTTTCTGAAGATTACTTTGCAGTGAACTGCTGTCTTGCTGCCATTGCGCCAGCACTTTCCTGATCCTGCTGTTCCTGTTCATGATCCATGACGCCAGAAGGTTGGCATACACGCGGTTAAAGCTCTGCTCGGCACACTCATAGGGATACTCCATCAGGTAGGGTAGCGCCTGTACCGCATTCCAGACTGGGTTACTGCTGAATTCAATGGTCAAACCCTGCTGCGACAGGCTTTCGCTGGTGTTGTGGAGCAGTTTGTTGAACCTGAAGGTTTGCGTAGTATCACTTTTGATGAATAGCGGCAGGCTTTCGGTTACCAGCAGCCGGTTGGTGACCACCGGCAGAGTGTTCTCTTCCCCGTCACTTAACAGACCTGTGCCCGCTTTGATACGCCAGGTAAGCGGTCTGTTGAAATTGAAAGGCACCTGTATAGGGAATTTGACGATACTGCTCTTTCCGGCTTCTACGGTAAAGTATTGAGAAGGGAACACATTCTGGAACCACCCGTCTACGGAAGTGTTGGTACTTGCGTCAAGTAATTCAAGTGTTACCTGTCCGGTCAGTTCCTGTTCGCCCAGGTTCACAATTTTACCGCTCAATTCAATATGATCACCCTCACGTAAAAAACGGGGGGTATTGGGTTGAACCACTAATTTTTTCTGGGTAACGATAGAAGACTCGTCTGTATACCCGAATGCCAGTTCCCGGGTATGGGCAAAACTCATCCATTTCCATTGAGTAAGCGCTTCGGGCATGGTAAAACTAAAACTGTATTTGCCCGTTGAATCAGCATAGAGCTGCGGAAAAAAGAAAGCGGTTTCCTGAAAATTTTTGCGGGGTATGATATTGGAGAGATCGATACCTGTTGCCGCCTGTGTTTGCTGTGTTTTTATATCTTCCTCTTTATCGGTAGCCGGAGCTTTGGCTAAGACTCTTTGCGCAGCATTATCAGAAGTCCTATACGATTCATTTTCCCGCATGGCATGCATGCTGCTGACTGGAAGGGCAGCAACCTTCTGTGCCATTGTTTTCTTCCCGGTATTAGTATACCCGGCCACTATGCCATCATTCAATTCGTCCAGTTTCTCTCTCAGTGATCTTGAGAGGCGGTGGTGGGGATCATTCAATAAACGAGCCAGATTCTGGTTCCATAACAGGGATGCGTCATCAGCCAGTTGGTCAAATACGAGCTCAGAAAAAGAAGGTATGTTCTGGGGCAGGTAATTGCCTGTAGAGATATTTTCTGTAAAGTTGCTGATCCCGTTAAATTCATTCTGTATCCAGCTGTTACGCCATAGGTAAGGAATGTTCCATTCATGTCGGGAGAATTTGTCAAGAGATGCATCGTACATGGCTGTGAGTAACTCGGCAGCTGTTTTTTCTCCCTGGTTGCCTTCAATGGTCAGTGTCCATTTTTCTTTACTGCCCGGTTCTGTTTTGTTACGGTAGGTTTCATAACGGATGGTAAGTTCTTTGTTGCGCCAGGGCACTTCAACCTGGTACAGGAAACTGTATACCCGGTTATCCCATACAAATGCTTCTGTAATTCCTATGCCGCCCCTGTCTGCCTCAGTAGCCGTGAAACGGATGTTTTCTACTCCTTTTGTTTTTTGAATGAATTGGTAATTCTCCTGTAGCAGGTTGTTTTGTCGTTTTTGCCTGATGACAAACACGTCTGCGGGCTGGGTGTAGCTGACAAACTGAGCCGTTTCTCCGGGTTGTATGGATTGTTTTTCGGAATCATGGAATACAAGGGTATGGTTGCCGAATGCATGGGTATTGGTATGGTATACCTGCAGGTAACTGGATGTGCTGACTTTTTCTCCATAAGGATCGGTGGCGGAGGCTTCGATCCTGTAGAATCCCGGAGCAAGTGTTCCTGCGGCGACGGGATATGCATCCAATTCTCTTGTGTCTATATTGCCTGTATGCACCAATTGATGTGTTGGCCAGGTATGATAATCGGATTCTGCATGGTATTCATCGGAAGGGAAGTTTTTTATAAAATCCGCTTCCTGCATCATAAACTGGTCTGGCCGATCCCAGTAACGTTTTCGTATGATACGGCCTGGTTCCTGCAATGAATAGATCTGAATCTGTACAGTGGCTGGCAGCTTTTCGTTGTTGAGATTGGTGGTTGACAGATTTATTTTTTTCAGACTGTCCACCCCAACTTTTTCCGGAGTATTCAGCGATAGTAACAGCGATGAATATCCGGCATGGATCGTTGTTTCAGCACTCCTGGTTTCTCCGTTGATATCAGTTATATCTGCTGATATCCTGTAAGAAAAATAGGAATTGTTCGAACGGTCAGTAATATCATCTGCCAGCGCTTTGAAGGAAATGGAGAAATGCCCGCTGTCATCCGTAACTGATTCGCCATTGGCGATCTGTCTTTCCTCACTGCCACGGTCGTAATCAAAGCGGTAGCCCCATGGTATGGGATAGTGTTTGGTACGTGTAACATTATATACCACTTTACTTCCGCTGATAGTATAGCCTGCGTATGCAACAGCATTCCCGGTTAGGGTGATGGGATCATTCAGGCGGTAAGCTTTTTTCACTTTTTCAAAAGATACCTGGAAAGCGGGCCGTTTGTATTCTTCTACGGAGAAAGTGTTGCCTTCAGCAGGTATGTATTGTACTGTAATGCTGAAGCGGCCGGTAAGTACCTGCGCCGGTATACGGAAGCTGCCGCTGAACGAACCATAGCTATTGAGCACTGCCTGGATCGAGTCTACGTGTTTCCCGTTAACATCGTTCAGGTACACCCAGTGTTTTTCGGCTGATGTAATGAGTTTGCTGTTCCTGGTATGTATGTCTTTTGTAACGGCAATGCCTTTGAAGAAAACCGTCTGCCCGGGACGGTAAATACTCCTGTCTGTAAAAAAGAAAACCCTGCTGTTATTGATCTCGTAAGAAATGCTGTCCCTGTTCACAGGCATCATCTCGTAATTGTAATAAATACGTTCTGTAATGGCTGGCAGCAGTCTGTCCTCTTTCAGTGTCAGTTCTATCCTCGTGTTGCCGGCTCTTTGGTTATTGGCATGTCTGAAATGTCCGTTCTTATCCGTGATCAGTTCTGCTGCTTTGGTGTATTCACCTTCTCCGAGTGAATAACGATATTCATAAATGGTTGCACGCACCTGGGGAATGGGCTGGCCCGTGGCACGGTTCAGGACAAAATAATCCATGCCGTTGCGGATATAACTCAATTGCGATACCTGGAAATACTGCAGGCTTATTTTATGCAGGCTATCGTTAAAGCTCCTGTTATCTGAACAAAGTAAAGCGTATTGTCCCACCGGTAAACTATTCAGCATGATCTCGGTTGCATGTGGCTGGTGGTCATCGGAACCAGGCAGTGTCAACCGTAGCTGGTGATCGGGCGTCTGTTCCAGCAGTTTTTGCCAGGGTCTGTGCACATCGCCTGCTTTTTCATTTACCTGTTTGTTGCTGAGCCGGATGATCCTGATATAGACGGTGTCCACATTCCGGTAACTTACCAATGCGCGAAAGGCTTTGCCAGGAAGGTTTACGGCTTCTGTCCGGCTACTCAGTTCCTTTTGCTTTATTTCTGCCAGGAGGTTACGCAGGTTACTGATACCCGGGTGCGATATTTTTTCTGTATACCGCAACAGCGCTTTTTCTGCTATGTCTTTTGCCCGCCGGTAGGACCATCTATTCGTTGTATCCTGAAAGGGTTGGTAACTGCCGGCCTTGTCAGCTTCTTTCCTGGCAAGGAGATACCAGGCCTGTGAGGTACTGACAGATGCAGGGTACAGTCTCGTCATTTCTTCCAGAGCGGCGGTATACAAACTCTCTTTGCCGGGTATGTCTGTCTGCTGGTATACCCATTGTATGCGTTCTGTGTTTAACTCCAGCAGTGCTTCTTTGTTCACATCATTCCTGTGAAAACGCATTAGCTGCTGGAACAGCTGCAAAGCCTGCCATTGTGATGAGCTGCTGTCCCTGGTCACGAAGTGATGGCCGGTAAACGCATCCATGGGTGCCAGAGCCTGCTGAACGGGGATCAGGAAACGATTGGCAGGCAGAATCGGGGCAACACGTCCTCCGGAATATTCGCCTGCCTTGAAATAATCCAGTGCTTCATGCGCCAGCAGGTCGTAAAGTGTGGGGCGCAAAAAGCGGCTGTTGCCTTTTCTGATCACGGCATCGTAAGCCGATACCGGAACCTGCTGCAGCCGTAGTGCATTTTTCAGAGAACTCAGGTAATGCTGGTCAATGGCCTGGGAAAATTCGCTTAATCCCCAGGTAGTGATATCTGTTCCGGGAGTATCCGTTTTTTTTCTTTGACTGATCTGCCAGAACGCATTGTTCCGGTATTGCAGGTATAGCTTGGCCAGCAGTGCATGCAGGATGGCCCGTTCTGTTTCATTGCGGGTATGTGCCAGTTCATCCTGAACCTGCTTCAGAAACAGATTCGGGGTCCTGTCGGTCAGTTTTTGTTGTAAACTGTACTGGTAGATCAGGCATTTGATGGATTGTGCAGACAGCTTTTGCTGTTTGGCCTTCCTGTAAACAGTGGCTATTTTATCTAGAGCCGTCCTGGTAAGGTCCTTTTGTACGATGAGTGTATCGATCTGGAGCCATTCTTTTTGAAAAACCGTATCTGTATTTTGCGCAGATGCTGATGCAGCCAGGAAAAGAGTACCAACAACCAATAGTTTTCTGAGCTTCATGTATGTATATTTCAATGAAACCATTCCTTTCAGGTTAGGATGCAAACATGCTGATTAATTCACACATGTTTGTGCCGATTAACAAAAGATTGTACATCTCCGGAGGGATTCTAAAGATACTATACCTATGACTGGTATAAGCGCAAAAAAATCCCGGTCAGAGGTTGACCGGGATTCGGATATAAGCGGGTATTCAATTTATTTTTTCAGGGCGGCAGCCATAGTGATACCGATATCGGCGGGACTGGCTACTACTTCAATGCCACATTCTGCCATGATCTTCATTTTAGCGGCAGCTGTATCGTCGGCACCGCCAATGATGGCTCCGGCATGTCCCATACGGCGTCCGGGAGGTGCTGTCTGGCCGGCAATGAAACCTACCACAGGTTTTCTTTTGTTATCCTTGATCCAGCGGGCTGCATCAGCTTCCATGCTTCCACCGATCTCACCGATCATGATGATACCATCGGTTTCAGGATCGTTCATCAGCAATTCCACTGCCTCTTTGGTGGGGGTTCCGATGATGGGGTCTCCACCGATACCGATGGCAGTGCTGATACCCAGACCAGCTTTTACTACCTGGTCGGCAGCTTCGTATGTGAGGGTGCCACTTTTTGAAACGATACCGATACGACCCGGTTTGAAGATGAAGCCCGGCATGATGCCGACTTTTGCTTCACCGGCAGTGATCACACCCGGGCAGTTAGGCCCAACCAGTCTGGTGTTTTTACCCAGCAGATAGTTCTTTACCCTTACCATGTCCTGTACAGGAATACCTTCTGTGATACATACCACCAGTGCAATACCTGCATCGGTAGCTTCCATGATGGCATCAGCGGCAAAAGCCGGCGGTACGAAAATGATACTTACATCTGCGCCGGTTTGTTTAACGGCATCGGCCACAGTGTTAAATACGGGTTTGTCGAGGTGCATGGTCCCACCCTTATTAGGGGTAACGCCGCCTACTACATTGGTTCCATATTCAATCATCTGGGTTGCATGAAAGGTTCCTTCTGTACCGGTAAAACCCTGAACAATGATCTTCGAGTTTTTATTTACTAATACTGCCATGGGAAATTATTTCTGTGGTTTTGAAATTCGCGGCAAAAATAGGTTAAAACAGCCAAGGCGACCCTATTTGAAGGCTAAACTTTGTTGATTTTTTAACGGCAGGGCCCGACGCGAAGGTTTTTTCCCAGAAAAAACAGGGGAGCTGGGATGGTGTTTCTGCTCCCTATTCCGATAGATTGGGCAGAATCGGGGCTATTTCCGGAAAAAATAAGCGCCGGCTTATATCCGGCGCTTATGGGGTAGTTGTTATTAGTGTTTCTTTTCTTTTGGCGTTTCCTTCTCTGCTTTTTTTGCAGCTGCTTTCGAAACGTTCTTTTGTTCCTTAGCTTCTTCTTTCGCCTCTTTTTTTTCGGCATGGCTGGCTTTAGCGGTGGCTTTTTCAGCTTCTTTCATTTCCTTGTGGTGCTGACTTTTCTCTTTTCCAGGCGCATTTTTTTCTGTTGCGGCATTTTTTGCAGTAGGGGCGGTGGCCTGGGCCATGGCAGTTGTTGCCAGCAGTAAGGATGCTACAGAAGCAAACAGGATCTTTTTCATGATGTTTTTTTTAGTTGATAATGAATTAAAGACCCCTTTATTTCTGATGGGTTTAATGATAAATTCCTTTTAAGTTTATTTTAAGAGATAAAAGTAGAGACTATAATATGCCTGACGGAGTTACCATCTCCAGTATTTTGAACGGGTATTACAGCTTGTAAAACAGCTTGCTGTCTTTACCCGTTTTAGTCGTCACTTTCAGAAAATAGGGGCCCTGATACAATGATTCGCAGCCTATCTCTACCTGGTTATTGCCCTGTTGCAGTATTCTCTTCAGTCTGAGTTTTGCCACTCCGTAAATATCAAAGACGGTGATTTCTGCTTCTATATTGCTGTTACGGCTATACAGGATGGTCATCATCCGGGTAACCACAGGGTTGGGGTTGATCTGGAGAATCTTGATATAGTCTACGCTCGATTGTGGTGTATTGAGGGTGTCCCCGATCACAACCTGTTTACAGACTTGTGCCTCACAGCCATTCATTGTTTTTACCTGCAGACAGGTGGTATAGGCTCCCAGTAAAGTGTACTCTTTCACTGTTTTAATCTCGTTGCCTGAAAGTATCGTGTTGTCCCCGAACTTCCATACCCGCTGAATAATGCTGTCGCCGGGCAGTGCTTTACTCTGGCTGCTGTTGAATACTACTTTCTTCAGACTTACCCGCTCAGCAGTGAATTTTAGATCTGCTGTACAGTTAACAAGGCCAATGGTAATGGTGTCAGAATAGTTGCTTTCGCAACCACTCCGGGTTTTGATGTATAGTTTGACAAGGTATTTCCCGGGTTTGAGATAGGTATGTGAGGGATCTATACGGTTGCCCTGTAATGCAGCAGAACCGTCACCAAAGAACCAGGTACGGCTGAGAATACTATCGGTAATACTGGCGCCGCGTGACTGTCCGCTGTTGAAATACGCAACATTGTTTTGTACACTGTATTTCACAATCGCCTGGCAGCCAGTAGCTATGCGTGGTTTGATCACAACGATAGATGCATACCTGCTTTCGCAGCCTGCTTTTGTTTTAATGACGAGATATACAGTATAGGAGCCAGGCAGGGTGTATGGATACGAAGGACTGATCACATTGCCTCCCAGTGATACGGAGTTGGTACTGTCTGCATAATACCAGGTGCGGCTGATAATGCTGTCTTTGTCACCGGCTGCTTTTGCGTCTGCACTGTTGAACATGACCAGCGAATCTTTGATAGTCCAGGTAAAATAGGCCTTACAGGTATTGGGAATGGCCGTGCTGTCTTTGATGTCCAATTCCAGGCATGTCTTGCTTTCGCAGCCGTTTTTTGTTTTGATGTACAGGCAGGCCGTGTACCTGCCCGCTTTGCTGTAATTATGCGAAGGGTCTATCCGGTTGCCGGTAAGTGGGGCAGAACCATCCCCGAATATCCAGGTATGGTCAATGATACTGTCGCCACTGTTTCCCGCGTAGGAACTGGCACTATTGAATTTTACAGTTTTACCTTCAATGGCAAGGCCGAATTGTGCCTTACAATAGGTGGGTGG
Source organism: Sediminibacterium sp. FW305-C-269 (assembly GCF_058231045.1). NCBI lineage: Bacteria > Pseudomonadati > Bacteroidota > Chitinophagia > Chitinophagales > Chitinophagaceae > Sediminibacterium > Sediminibacterium sp. FW305-C-269. Next base: position 202,071 of record NZ_JBIQXQ010000004.1, read on the forward strand.
AACAGTTGTGCCGGCGGTGCTGTCTTTCACCAGCAGACTGATACAAATCTGCTTTCCGCATCCTTTTACTGTACGGATACTCAGGCAAACGGTGTAACTGCCTGTATCACGGAATTCTTTTATGGGGTTAATAAGGTTGCCGTCAAGTGAACTGCCATCGCCGAATTTCCAGATGCGTTGAAAAATACTGTCTCCCGGTAAGGTACTGCTTTGGCCGCTGTTGAAACGGAATTTTTTTGGAGCCAGCTTTTCCACTGTAATAACAGCAACGGCCTGGCAATCGTTGGATGCCGGTGTGAAAACCACCTGCTGGCAGTAACTGCTCTGACATCCCAGTTTGGTGGTAATAGTGAGGCAGGCTGTATAAATACCGGCCTTGGCATATACATGTGTGGGATCTACCCGGTTGCCGGTCAGGGCGGCGCTGCTGTCCCCAAAGGCCCAGGTACGGCTGATGATACTGTCACCCGTAGAGACTGTGGCTCCAGCGCCGTTAAATTTGATACCGGTGGCAACCGATGTGTATGAGAATGTGGCTTTACAAACGGGTGTCGGTTTGCTGGTACAAAGCACAAAATTCACCTCAACAAGATTGTTGGTGCCCACGGCAGGATCGCGTTGCAGCGTAGTGCCATCACAGTTTTCCACCTGTATCAGGAGTTTCCGGATATCGCCGTTACAGGTGAGGGTATCCGTATAGTATCCGTTGGTATTACTCAGTGTGGTATGTACCAGGGCGCAGCCGCCATTGGTGCTGTCGATACTGTAGATCTTTACTTTTTTATTGGCAACAGGAAGGTTAGTGGCATCTTTCAATGTTCCTTTTACGATAACGGTGTTGGCCAGTACATAATGGGTGGTCAACAGGAGTAAATTGAGCAAAACAAGGCGTAGAGTTGTTTTCATAAGCTGTGGTTATCTGTGTAGTAGATACTGCCATATGGCAGATTGCAGCTTATCCGGGCCGGAATTTTGATCGTGTACCTTGCCAAAGGCCCTCCCAGGACGCTGTATTCGTGCAAAACATGGGATTAGGGGGGAACTTTCCCCAAACAAGCTTTCTTGTTTTTGGTCGCCAATCCCTACTTTTGCCGCTGTCTGAGAAGACGATTCATTTAAAAACAAACACAATGGCAACAACATCCGACATCAGCCGTGGTATGATCCTGAAATTAGACGGCAGTTTATATTCTGTAGTGGAATTTGGAGAGAACAAAACAGCCCGTGCCGCTGCGAAAGTGTGGGCCAAATTAAAAGGCGTTGACAACAAACGTTCTATTGAAAAGACATGGAACAGCGGAGAGAATATCTTTCCAGTTCGTGTAGAGAAAAAAGCTTTCCAGTTCTTATATAAAGACGATACCGGCTACAATCTCATGAACAATGAGACTTTTGAGCAGATTGCTTTAGGTGAAGAAATGATCGAGTCTCCGCAGTTCCTGATGGAAGGTGCGGAAGTGTTCGTTTTCATCAACACAGAAACAGAGCTGCCTATCGGTGCGGAACTGCCCGAGAAGATTGTGGTGAAAATCACTTATTGCGAGCCGGGTCTGCGTGGTGATACCGCTACCCGTGCGCTGAAAGCAGCAACCGTTGAAACCGGTGCAACCGTAATGGTCCCCCTTTTTGTGGAGGATGGTGAGCTGATCCGCGTGAACACCAAGGATGGTTCATATGTAGAGCGGGTTAAAGAAGAAAAATAAGGTACTGACAGACCGGAACGGTCAATCAGCCTATTTCAATAATATCAGGACAGCCCAGGCTGTCCTTTTTTAACCCTCTGACCGGGTATGGGGGCAGAAAATACGCAAACCCGCAAATAAAGAAAATACCCGATTTTGTCAAAAAAGGGCTATTTTGCCCCCCTATTTGAGCAAAAATCACTGTTTTTACCCCTAAAACTTGCCATTTATGGACTTAAAGCAAATTCATGAATTGATCAAAATCATCAATAAAAGTAATATTGGTGAGATAAGTATAGAAGATAAGGATGGTAAGGTAACCATCAAACAGAAAGAGGAACAAGTGGTAACCGTGGCTGCAGCTCCCCAGCAGGTATATACTACGGCGGCAGCTCAGCCAGCTCCTGTTGCTGCACCCGCCGCTGCACCGGCACCCGCCGCAGCAGCTCCCAAAGCCGATAACCTGGTAACCATCAAAAGCCCGATGATCGGAACCTTCTACCGTCGTTCTGCACCGGATAAACCCATTCTGGCAGAAGTAGGTACTGAAATTGCACCGGGTAAAGTGGTTTGTATCATCGAAGCCATGAAACTCTTTAATGAGATTGAAGCAGAGATCAAAGGCACTATTGTAAAGGTATTGGTAGAAGATGCCAGTCCCGTAGAATATGACCAGCCTTTGTTCCTGGTGGAGCCGGCTTAGGAAATTTGAAAATGCGGCAATTTGAGACTTGAAAATGGGGTGACCACCTCATTCGGAAATTTCTCAGCTCATGCCGGTATTTTCACATTCTCCAATTTTCAAATTTTCAAATTCACAGGATGTTTAAGAAGATATTAATTGCCAACAGGGGAGAGATTGCACTCCGGGTGATCCGCACCTGTCGTGAGATGGGTATCAAAACGGTTGCCGTGTATTCTACAGCCGATAAAGACAGTCTCCATGTAAAATTTGCCGATGAAGCCGTTTGTATCGGTAAACCCGCCAGTTCAGATTCTTACCTCAATATTCCGCATATCATGGCTGCTGCAGAGATCACCAATGCAGATGCCGTACACCCCGGTTACGGGTTCCTGGCTGAAAATGCCAAATTCTCGCAGATCTGTGCCGATCATGGTATCAAGTTCATCGGGCCTACACCCGAGATGATCAATAAGATGGGTGATAAGATCACCGCAAAAGACACCATGATCCGTGCAGGTGTACCGGTAGTACCCGGCGGAGAAGGTTTATTGGAAAGCGTGGAGCAGGCTAAATCACTTGCCAAAGAAGTAGGTTATCCTGTGATCCTGAAAGCAACTGCCGGTGGTGGTGGTAAAGGGATGCGTGTGGTATGGAATGAAGATGAAATCGAAAAAGCCTACAGCACTGCGAAACAGGAAGCTGCCGCATCGTTTAAGAACGATGGAATCTACATGGAGAAGTTCGTGGAAGAACCCAGGCATATTGAGATACAGGTAGCCGGTGATCAGTATGGTAATGTGTGTCATTTGAGCGAGCGTGACTGTTCCATCCAGCGTCGTCACCAGAAACTGGTGGAAGAATCGCCTTCACCGTTCATGACGCCCGAACTGCGCCAGAGAATGGGGGAAGCAGCGATCAAAGCGGCCAAAGCCATCAATTACGAAAGTGTGGGAACCATTGAGTTCCTGGTAGATAAACACCGCAACTTCTACTTCATGGAAATGAATACCCGTATCCAGGTAGAGCACTGCGTTACGGAAGAAGTAGTGAGTTTTGACCTGATCAAGGAACAGATCAAGATCGCCATGGGCGAAAAGATCTCTGGCCGTAATTACGAACCACAGATGCATGCCATCGAATGCCGTATCAATGCCGAAGATCCGTATAATGATTTCCGCCCTTCACCTGGTAAGATCACGGTATTGCATACGCCCGGCGGGCATGGGGTTCGTGTAGACAGCCATGTATATGCCGGTTACGTGATACCACCTTATTACGACTCCATGATCGGCAAACTGATCACCGTAGCACAGACCCGCGAGGAAGCCATCGATACCATGTATCGGGCTTTGAGCGAATATGTGATCGAAGGTGTGAAAACGACCATTCCCTTTCACCTGCAACTGATGCAGAACGAGGATTTCCGGAAAGGAAACTTCACCACCAAGTTCCTGGAATCATTCAAGATGAAATAATAAAAGCCCCATTGAAAAATGGGGCTTTTACTTTGAAAACGATTTTTTACAAGGTATTTTGATTAAAGAACTGGGCCATTGGTTCAAATTGTTCTTCACCAATACCCACTACTTTCCATCTGCGCTGCCTCTCTGCATACATGGCCACCGTTTTGCGGATACGGTTGAAATCAGCTTCCGGAATGGCGGCAATGGTTGCCGCTTCTTTTTGTTTCCACACTTCTATTTCCAGTAGCATATCTGCCTGTCTGCCATTGACGCCCAATTTCTCGATCAGTGGTTTGCGATATTTTGTTTTATACAGCAGTAGGGCTTTTTGCGCATTCAGGGTATCAAAAACAGGGTTCGCCTGCAGGGTGATCACTGGACAGGCCCGGGTGCTGATTTCAAAGATCCGTTTGGGATCAGAGAGGGTTTTTACCTGGTCGGGTGCCAGACCCAGTGATTTGTACTTTTTAGATACATCCTGCATCAGCTCACCCTGGGTAGCGTACACTTCATTTGTATTGGCATCAATGGCTGCCTGTTGTTGCCTGGCCCAGTGATCGATATCCCCGATCTTATCGGCCAGTGCTGCAGATAGTTTCCATTCTTTGATAAGTGCCGGTTTATCGCAATAACCGAACAGTTCCCGCATTTCTTCAGAAGAACGTTTGATGCTGTTTTCCTGTGCGGAGAGATTGCCTGATAACAGGATTGATAAGATAACGGTGGTTACGTATTGCGCTTTCATAAACATAAAATTGTACCGTCTAAAATACCAACAATTCGAAACATGGATTCGTTAAAATAAGAAAGGCGTTCCCATGGAGCGCCTTTCTTATTTTGATCCGGAGTGATTATCTGCCACCACCACCTCTGCCGCCACCTGGACGCATAGACATGGTTTCGATTACTTTGGTAGCCAGTTCCTCGGATAATCCGGCCTTTACCAGTCTTTTTTTCCTTGCTTCGGCAACTTCTTTCATCTTAGCCTGTCTTTCTTCCGGAGCCATTTCCCTGAAATTACCCATGTTGGCCATAAATGAACGGTCGGTCATGACCGCTACAGCAGAATCTGTCTGAACCTCGGTAAGACCCAATGGTTTCAGCCTTTCTTTCATCATGGCAATTCTTTCTTCGGGTGTCATTTGCTGACCACCACCTGGTCCCTGGGCCATTACGGTTGTCATGGAACAACCCAATACAATAGCCATGCATACAAATAATTTTTTCATACAGTTCTTTTTAAGAGTTTAGTATAGAAAATTATTGCAAATCTTTTTCAGAACAACAGGTATTCGGTCAATGGCGGTCGGTAGTCGGCAGCAACGGGTACTTAACGTTTCTTTAATCCGCTAAAAAAAAGCCCTGCTCGGGTATAGGAGCAGGGCGGTATAACGCAAGTCAAAAGTCTTAACGTAAGAACAGCATTTCACGGTACTTAGGTAAGGTCCAGATATCATCGTCAACCAGTTGTTCCAGTTTGTCAACGTGATAGCGGATCTCATCAAAGAAAGCAGATTTCACCTGGCTTTCGTAGGCGATGGCTTTGGTACGGCTGTTTTCGATGTTGTTCGCAATTTTACGGGCTTCTACCATGGCATGTACCTTGGTGTGAATCACCTGGATATGTTCACTTACTTTTTTCAGGATCTCCAGCTGGCTGCTGTAAGCGCTTTCCGGTAAACCGGCTGCCTTTAATCCATTGATATTGCTCAGCAGTTCGTTCTGGTATTTAACTGCAGCAGGAATGATGTGGTTAATGGCCAGGTCGCCCATCACGCGTGCCTCGATCTGCACTTTCTTGATATATTTCTCCAGTTCGATCTCGTGTCTTGCTTCCAGTTCTGTATGAGAGTAAACACCGGTGCTTTCGAACAGTTTTTTGGCTTTGTCAGTGAGTAAAGCGTCCAGGGCAATCGGTGTGGTTTTCAGGTTGGGCAGACCGCGGCGTTCTGCTTCGTGATGCCATTCGTCGCTGTAACCATCTCCTTCGAACAATACTTTTTTGCTTTCCACAATGTATTTCTGGATCACGTGCATGATGGCGATCTCTTTCTTGTCGCCTTTCTCAATCAAAGCATCCACATCGTTCTTGAATTTGCGCAGCGTATCTGCTACGATGGTATTGAGAACGGTCATGGAAATACCACAGTTGGCTGATGAACCTACTGCGCGAAACTCGAACTTATTACCGGTGAAGGCAAAAGGAGAGGTACGGTTACGGTCGGTATTGTCGAGCATCAGCTCAGGAATGCTGCGGTGCAGGTCCAGTTTCAGGATGGCTTCATCCTGCTCGTCGAATTTGGTGTTCACCCTGGCTTCCACATCTGCCAGCACTTTGGCGAGGTATTGTCCTACGAATACGGAGATAATGGCCGGAGGCGCTTCATTGGCACCCAGGCGGTGGTCATTCGGTGCAGAAGCAATGGCTGCACGCAGAATATCTGCGTAATCATGTACCGCTTTGATGGTGTTCACAAAGAATGTGAGGAACATCAGGTTGGTCTTGGGCGTTTTTCCTGGAGCCAGCAGGTTCACACCGGTATCGGTGGCCATACTCCAGTTATTGTGTTTACCGCTACCGTTGATACCGGCAAAAGGTTTCTCGTGCAGTAAAACCACCAGCTTATGACGCTTGGCCACACGGCTCATCACATCCATGAGCAGGGTGTTATGGTCAACAGCAATATTCACTTCTTCAAAGATCGGGGCACACTCGAATTGCGCAGGGGCTACCTCATTGTGGCGGGTACGTAAAGGGATTCCCAGTTTGTAAGCTTCCTGCTCGTAGTCGCGCATGAAAGCATATACCCTTTCAGGGATAGAACCAAAATAGTGATCTTCCAGCTGCTGGCCCTTGGCAGGGGAAGCGCCAAATACGGTACGGCCACACTGGATCAGGTCGGGACGTGCAGTGGCAAGAGCTTCATCTATCACAAAATATTCCTGCTCCCAACCTAGGGTAGGAGTTACTTTGGTAACGTTCTTGTCGAAATAATTACAAACATCCACAGCTGCTTTGCTCAGGGATTCTACCGCTTTCAGCAATGGAGCTTTGTAGTCGAGCGATTCACCGGTATAGGAAATGAAGATCGTTGGAATACATAATGTTTTACCATGGCCGATCTCAATGATAAATGCAGGAGAAGAAGGATCCCAGGCAGTATAACCGCGGGCTTCGAAAGTGGCACGGATACCACCGCTGGGAAAAGAGGAAGCGTCCGGTTCCTGCTGGATCAGCGCGGCACCATCAAATTCTTCTATAGCGGTACCATCGCTTTTCAGGGTGAAGAAAGAATCGTGTTTTTCAGCAGTGGTTCCTGTCAGCGGCTGAAACCAGTGTGTATAGTGGGTAACACCCTTGCTTTCTGCCCAGGCACGCAGCCCATTGGCGATCTGGTTAGCCACGGTACGGTCGATCTTCTTACCACCACGGATACTGGTCGCAAGGCTTTTATAAGCTTCGTCGCTCAAATATTCACGGGCAGTTTTCAGTGTGAACACATTTTCATTGAAAATGGCAGTGATCTTTGGGCTGGCTGGAGCCGGTGCATCACCAGTTTCTTTGGCGATACTTTCGATTGCTGAAAAACGTAATGACATAAGATTATTTTTTTTTGACTGATCAAAAATAAGCAGAATATTCTGGAAAATGTAATTTTTATCTTTTAGATGGGTTATAAAATGATAAAAATGTGGAAAAATTTAAACATAGATATAATTTTAATTTGTTTGTCAGTGATGTAATTTCTCAGTCATTGACTAACGAAAAACCTCAGTTATCGGGAAATAAAAGCCAATTCAGGCTGTTTGCTGAAAACGCTTTCATCAGTTCCCGCCCACCCCGGATACCCAACCTTGATTAACCTGATAATCAGTGTATAAACAAACAGGGTAAGAACAAGAAACATATTTGGTGACAGAAAAACGAACTGCCCCGGCTGATATGCAATATGGGTCTGAAGCCAGGGCTGATTACCCCATTTGCTTAACAAACCAAGCAGGCCGAAAATAAGCCTTCCCCTTATCATCTGTATAGGCCAATAGCGTCTCTGCCAACTATCCCTGTTTTCCTGCAAATTATTTGATAATCAGTTACTTACATAATGTTCTGCTGTTGAAACTGGGTTAACTCATTGATTATCCGTACATAACAGGAGGATAACCTGCAGATAACCCGCAGATAACCCGCCTATGACCCGCAGATAACCCGCCTCTTTAAAGAGACGGGTTATCTATGGTACAGGTACGGTTTATGGATAGTATATTGGATAAGAAACACAGACAAACCTGTGAATGGGGGATATGGGAATGGGTTACAAAAAAAACTGTGCAGGAGCTTGGTGGGAAAAATGGTTGACCCTGGCTATCGGGTAACCGGCTGACTGGTTCCTGCAATAGCCTTTCATCAGGTTGTTGATACCCATTTTACAAAACTTCATCTTGCCTCTTACGGCTACTTTCTTACCTTCGCGGCATCATGGAAATAACCGCCCAAACCGCCGAACAACTTCGTCTTACGGCCGAAGAATTTGAACTCATCAAACAGAAATTAGGCCGCACCCCCAACTTTACCGAGTTGTGTGCTTTCAGCGGCATGTGGAGTGAGCACTGCAGTTATAAAAACTCTATCAAGTGGTTGAAGACCCTGCCCCGCAACGGTGGCCGTATGCTGGTAGCTGCAGGTGAAGAGAATGCCGGCCTGATGGATATGGGTAACGGCTTCGGCGTAGTATTCAAGATTGAAAGTCATAACCATCCCAGCGCCATTGAACCTTTCCAGGGTGCTGCTACCGGCGTAGGTGGTATTCAGCGCGATATTTTTACCATGGGCGCCCGTCCCATTGCTTCTCTGAACAGCCTGCGTTTTGGTAACCTGAAAGATAAAAAAACACAACGTCTGCTGAGTGGGGTGGTACACGGTATTGGCCATTATGGTAACTGCTTTGGTGTGCCTACTGTGGGCGGTGAAGTGTATTTTGAAGACTGTTACCATACCAATCCCTTGGTGAATGCCATGAGTGTGGGTATTATGCAGGCCAATAAAATGGTCAGCGCTACTGCTGCAGGAACCGGTAACCCCGTGTTTTTTGTAGGGAGTGCTACCGGAAAAGATGGTATTGGAGGAGCATCATTTGCTTCGGCCAATATTACATCAGACAGCGTGGAAGAGCTTCCTGCTGTACAGGTGGGCGACCCTTTCCAGGAAAAGAAACTGCTGGAAGCCTGTCTCGAAGTGATCGAAACCGGTGCTGTTATCGGTATGCAGGATATGGGTGCGGCCGGCATCATCTGTTCAACGGCAGAAATGAGTGCCAAAGGTGGTGTGGGTATGCGTATTGATCTGGATAAGGTACCTACCCGCCAGAAAAATATGAAAGCCTGGGAACTGCTGCTCAGCGAAAGCCAGGAGCGTATGCTGGTGGTGGTAGAAAGAGGTAAGGAAGCTGCAGTTTTACAAGTGTTTGAAAAATGGGACCTGAGCTGCAGTGAGATCGGGCAGGTGACCGATGATGGGCTGCTGAAATTTTACATGCACGGCACACTCGAAGCCGAAATACCCGCACACGAACTGGTATTGGGTGGCGGCGCCCCACAATACACCCGTGATTACAAAGAGCCCGCTTATTTCGCAAAGATCAAAGCTTTTGACGCAAACAGTATCCAGGATATCACTGAACTGAAACCGGTAGCCGAGCAATTGGTACAGATCCCGAATATTGCATCCAAACGTTGGGTGTACACGCAATATGATAGCATGGTAGGCGCTGCCAATGCCTCTACCAATGAGCCCAGCGATGCGTCTGTCGTGCTGGCCAAAGGAACCGGAAAAGCACTGGCCATTACGGTGGATTGTAACAGCAAATATGTATTCGCCGACCCTTACACAGGCGGTATGATCGCTGTTGCCGAAGCAGCTCGTAATATTGTCTGCAGTGGTGGCGAGCCCATTGGTGTGACCAACTGTCTGAATTTCGGTAACCCTTACGACCCGGAAGTATATTACCAGTTTGTGAAAGCAGTGACCGGTATGGGTGATGCCTGCCGTAAATTCAATACACCGGTTACAGGTGGTAACGTAAGTTTCTATAACCAGAATCCCGAAGGTCCTGTCTATCCTACACCTACCATCGGTATGGTAGGAATCCTGGATGATTTCGCTAACCGTATGACACTGGATTTCAAATCTGAAGGTGATGTGATCCTGCTCATCGGTAAACAGCAGAACGATATCGGTTCATCAGAATACCTGCATAAACTGAAGCAGGTGGAATATTCACCGGCTCCTTATTTCAACCTGGATGAAGAACTGGCCGTACAGCAACTGGTAGCAGCACTCATCAAAGAAAAACAGGTGCAGAGTGTCCATGATATCAGCGAGGGTGGACTGGCCATTACTTTGCTGGAAAGTGGATTTAACCGAAACCTGGGATTCAGTGTGTCTGCACAAAGTTCATTGCGTAAAGATGCTTACTGGTTTGGTGAGGCACAAGGCAGGGTGGTGGTATCCTGTACGGCAGCGCAGGAAGACCGTATAATGAAGTTGGCAAAAGATGCCGGAATAGAGGTCAACAGATTAGGTACAGTTACTTCAGGCAACATAGAAGTGAACGGTGAGAACTGGGGTACCATCGATGGCTGGAAAGAAAAATATGATACAGCGATAGAAAAATTGTTGCGCTAAATCTTTTGTCAGCATCCGGATTGATAAAACACAGGTAGTATTCTTATGACAGACCATCATTCACATAATAGACCATCCGATTCAGCTGCTATTATTGTTACGGGAGCAGCCGGTTTTATCGGGTCCTGCATGGTGCAGTACCTGAATGAGGCAGGTTATGAGAACCTGATACTGGTGGATGATTTTGGATCTGAAGAAAAGAGAAAGAACTGGGAGTCGAAAAAATATTCAGAGATCGTAGAACGGTATAACCTGTTTGATTGGCTTGACGCTCATCGGCCCAAAGTAGAAATCGTGATACACCTGGGTGCCAGAACCGACACCACCGAGTTCAACTATGCCATTCACGAAGAGCTGAATGTGCAGTATTCAAAAGATATCTGGTTGTACTGTACAGCCAACAGGATCCCGCTGATCTATGCCTCTTCTGCAGCCACTTATGGTGCAGGTGAGCTGGGGTACAACGATGACCATGCGGTGGTGGAGAAACTGAAACCGCTGAATCCTTATGGCATCAGCAAGAACGAGTTTGATAAATGGGCACTCACACAAACCAGTACACCTCCCTGTTGGGCAGGTTTGAAATTCTTTAATGTATACGGTCCTAACGAATACCACAAAGGCCGTATGGCAAGTGTTATCTGGCATTCCTTCAATCAGATCAGAAAAGATGGGGTGGTAAAATTATTCAGGAGTCACAAGGAAGGGTTCAAAGACGGGGAACAGCTGCGCGATTTTGTATATGTAAAGGATGTGACAGCCATGATCGGCTGGATCAGGGAAACCATACTCAATGGCAACTGGACGGCTGACAGGAACGGTTTATACAACCTGGGTACCGGAACAGCACGTTCTTTCATTGACCTGGTAAAAGCCACTTTTGCAGGTCTCGACCTGGCCCCTAACATTGTTTTCATTGATATGCCTGAAGATATCCGTGATAAATACCAGTATTTCACAGAAGCCAACATGAAAAAGATCAGGGAGACTGGTTACCAAAAGGCCTTTTATACACTGGAAGCGGGTGTGGATGATTATGTCCGTCATTACCTGCGTACTGGTCAATACCTGTAGTATTGTGGACTTGCTTCTGCTGCAATGTGCTGCCGGCAGCGTGTGTTCACTATTTCTTATCTTCACGCAAAGCAATCGTTATGAGCAAGAAAATAGCCATCATTGGTGGAGGTAACCTGGGTGTTGCCATGGCCGAAGGTTTGATCAGCAGTGGGTTTGTATTGCCGGAACACCTGATCGTTACCCGTCGTAACATTTCTGCGCTGAAATCACTTGAAGAAAAAGGAGTGATGATCAGCAATGATAATGTGGAAGCGGTAAAATACGCCGACTGGATTGTGTTGGCTATTAAACCCTTTCAGATAAAGGAAGTGCTTGCCCAGATCAAACCACACCTGGATGAAAAGAAACATTCTCTGATCAGTGTGGTTACCGGTATATGGATCAAAGATATGCAGGAGATGGTAGGCAACGATTTTGCCTTGTTCCGTGCCATGCCCAATACCGCTATTGCCATCCAGGAAAGTATGACCTGTATCTGCTCACATGGCGCTAATCAGGACCAGTTGTCTTTTGTTGCCGACTTTTTTGACCAGTTGGGTAAGTCGGTCTTCATAGAAGAAAAACTAATGGATGCCGCTACCGTGCTGGGCGCCTGTGGAACAGCGTATGCTATGCGCTATATCCGTGCCAATATACAAGGAGGCATCGAAATTGGTTTCAGCGCTGCTACGGCTTCTCTGATTGCAGCACAAACGGTAAAAGGTGCTGCAGAACTGTTGTTGCAGAAAAATACCCACCCTGAACAGGAAATCGATAAAGTGACCACACCCAAAGGTTGTACGATCGCCGGTTTAAACGAAATGGAACACCAGGGCTTCAGTTCTTCTTTGATCAAAGGGATTGTGACCAGCTACCGGAAAATTGTGAACGATATGTAGTTACGCCAGGGAAGGAATATCGAATATTGAGCAAGGAATGATGAATGTTGAAGTGGCACTCCGATTGATGTTCATCATTCCTTGCTCAATATTCATTATTTCATCCGTTCTTTCAGGAAGGCGATCGCCTTGGCATGTGCATCTTCTGTGGCGGCTTTATTGAAGCTCGGATTGCTGGGGTTGGCAAAACCATGGTTAGCTTCGTATTTATAGGCGGTCAGCTTTTTACCCGCGGCCTTCATGTCCTCTTCAAATTTGGTCACCAGCTCGGGGGATGGACTGCGGTCCTGGTTGCCAAAGAAACCGATCACATCACAGTTCAGTTTTTGTAACTTTTCCCTATTGTTTTCGGGTCTGCCATAATACATCACGCAGCCGGCAGCCTGTTTGCCTGCCAGCATACTTGCCTGTAAACTCCACATACCGCCAAAACACCAGCCAATGGTATAGATCCGGGCATCTTTTCCGGCATAAGCGATAGCGCCCTTAATGATGTTCTCAAGACGGTTTGTCTGGGCTGCCTGTACCAGTTTCATGGCACTATCGGGTGTGGCCGCTACTTTTCCGTCGTACAGGTCCAGGGCGATTACATTTACATGGTCCAGCTCTTTAAAAAGGGTTTCACTTTCCCTTTTGATATGATCATTCAGGCCCCACCATTCCTGTATCACAAATACCCATTGGTTACTTTTGGTCTTGCTTTTGATCTCATATCCCATAGCTGCAGATCCGTCGGCAGCGGTAAAACTGACGGTCTTACCGGTTGGATTTTCCAGTTGGTAAGACCGGGGTGTTTCGTGCATGGCGGCAAATGCCAGGGTGCCGGCTTCCTGTCTGAACTGTTCCCGGATATCGCCGTTGAAACAGCTGACATAACATTCCGGACTCAATATGGCAGGTTCGGGTGTTTTATAACGGTGACTCAACATAGCAGCCGTGCCCAATGCAGCCAGGCTTAAGAGCAGTATTTTTTTCATATTCGTTTTTTAAGAGATAAAGATGTACACGTCAAATTAACACTTTAGGATAAAAAATGGTTGTAGCCGAAGCTGCTATTTTTTAGAATAAGTTTTTTGCTGTAGGTTTGTATGACCTCCGAAATTTTCCTCACACAGTTATTTTCCAGGGTCAATATTCTTTGATTTTTTTGGTCGCAAAAAGCAGGTATTGCTTTCTGGTGGCCTGTGGTTTGTGTAGCTATGGGATTGGGGTTGCTGTATACATTGGAAGTGGAAGAACACTAACAGAATAATACTAATTGTAATATATACGTATCAATTAATAACCATATTATGGCCAAGTTTATTTTTGTTACCGGAGGGGTAACCAGTAGTTTAGGAAAAGGGATCATTGCTGCTTCGCTGGCAAAATTGCTGCAGGCAAGAGGATTAAGGGTGACGATCCAGAAATTTGACCCTTATATCAATGTGGACCCCGGTACACTGAATCCTTATGAGCATGGGGAGTGTTATGTTACCGAAGATGGTGCCGAAACCGATCTTGATCTGGGCCATTATGAACGTTTCCTGAATATCTATACCTCACAGGCCAACAATGTAACCACCGGCCGTATTTACCAGACGGTGATCAACAAGGAGCGTGCGGGTGATTTCCTGGGTAAGACCGTACAGGTGGTTCCCCATATTACCGATGAGATCAAAAGGAGAATGTTATTACTGGGAGAGGATGATCAATACGATATCATCCTGACAGAGATCGGAGGCACCGTGGGTGATATTGAGAGCCTTCCTTTCATTGAAGCTGTTCGCCAGCTGCAGTGGGAACTGCCCGAAGAAGACCTGATGGTGGTGCATCTTACCCTGATCCCCTACCTGAAAGCGGCCAAGGAATTAAAGACGAAACCTACGCAGCACAGTGTGAAAATGCTGAGTGAGACAGGCGTACATCCTGACATTATCGTGTGTCGTACGGAAGAACCCCTGAATAATGATATCAAGCGAAAGATTGCCCTGTTCTGTAATGTGAAACAGGAAGCGGTGATAGAAGCCCTGGATGCCCCAACCATTTATGAAGTGCCCATGGAAATGCTGCGCGAAAAACTGGACCTGATCTGTTTGAAGAAACTGAAGATCACCAACTACGGCGAGCCGCAGCTGGATAAATGGAAAGGATTCCTCGATAAGCTGAAATATCCTAAAAGTAAGGTGACCGTAGGTTTGATCGGAAAATACATCGAACTGCAGGATGCTTATAAATCCATCCTCGAAAGTTTTGTACATGCCGGCGCCATGAATGAGGTAAAAGTGCAGGTGGTGAATGTACACAGTGAATTCATTACCCCTGAAAATGTAGCAGAAAAACTGGATGGCCTGGATGGCCTGCTGGTGGCACCCGGTTTCGGTCATAGGGGAATTGAAGGAAAAATAGTGGCGGTTCAATACGCACGCGAAAAAGGACTGCCTTTCTTCGGTATCTGCCTGGGTATGCAGATGGCGGTGATCGAGTATGCAAGAAATGTACTGGGACTGAAAGATGCACATTCCACTGAAATGGATACCAATACCCAGCATGCTGTGATCAATATGATGGAAGAGCAGAAAAAGATCAGGATGATGGGAGGTACCATGCGCCTGGGTTCTTATCCCTGTGAGATCAAAGACAATAGCCTGGCACATAAGATCTATGGAGAAAAAATGATAACCGAACGTCACAGACACCGCTATGAATTCAATAACGAGTACCTGGACCAGTTTGAAGGCAAAGGCATGATCGCCAGCGGAAGAAACCCGGAAACGGGATTGGTTGAGATTATGGAAATTCCAACCCATCCATTCTTTATCGGTGTCCAGTATCATCCTGAACTAAAAAGCACGGTAGTAAAACCAGCTCCGCTATTCGTGAGTTTCATCGATGCAGCTAAAAAGTATAATGAAAATAAGAGCACGGTAAAGAGCAGTTCTTTGCAGGATGCTTTGATCTGATAACTGATTGCAATACCTGGCAATGCCCCGGATAACCTGTCCGGGGCATTGTTGTTTCCGGAGTCATGGAGGGTGGTCGGGACAGAATACAAAGGCGGATCCGTGTTCGTGATTATAAACCGGATTCAGTACTTTCAATGTCCTAAAATGACAACTATGAGAAGGTATTGGATGATTTCTGTATGCCTGCTGTTGCTGGTCGCTGTTTCTGTGCCGGCACGTTCGCAGGGACTACGTTGGACACGCGACGGTAATGCTTTTTATTCGATCGAACATGGAGAGATCGTTAAGAATGAACTGCCTTCGCTGGCTAAAACAGTGCTGGTGTCCAAAACACTGGTGACACCCAAACAGGATACCGCACCGTTGGCGATCCGTGATTTCAGTTTTTCAGCCGATGATAAGCAGGTGTTGATTTATACCAACACCAAAAAAGTATGGCGCCAGGATAGTCGTGGCGATTACTGGGTATTGAACCTGGCAGATAAAACGCTGCGCCAGCTGGGCAGGGGGCGCCCTGCTTCCTCGCTGATGTTTGCCAAATTTTCGCCGGATGGTAAGAAAGTGGCTTATGTAAGTGAATTCAATATATACTTGGAAGATCTCGCCAACGGCAAGATCACAGCACTCACGAAAGGCGGTAACCGGAAGATCATCAATGGTACGTTCGATTGGGCCTATGAAGAGGAGTTTGGCTGCCTGGATGGGTTTCGCTGGAGTCCGGACAGCAAAAAAATTGCTTACTGGCAGATCAATGCGTCTACCGTAAAGAATTACCTGATGGTGAACATGACGGATTCCATTTATCCTTTCCCCGTTCCGCTGGAATACCCGGTTGCGGGTGAAGCACCTTCACCTTATAAGATAGGTGTAGTGGATATCAGCACTGCTAAAACCAACTGGATGCAGATACCTACAGACCCGGTACTTCAGTCGTATGTGCCCCGTATGGAATGGGCCGCCAACAGCAGCCAGCTGATCATGCAGCACCTGAACCGTAAACAGAACCAGAGTACTATCTTACTGAGTGATGTTGTAACGGGTAAATCCACTTCTATCTACCAGGAGACTGATGCGGCCTGGATAGATGCAGTAGCTTCCCTGAGCGATAAGTTCTGGCTGAATGGCGGTAAAGAGTTTTTGTGGACCAGTGAAAAAGACGGATGGCGCCACCTGTACCGTATCAGCAGGGACGGTAAATCTGAAACACTGATCACACGCGGCGATTATGATATCATGGGTGTTACTGCACTGGATGAAGCTGGCGGATATGTGTATTTTTACGCCACACCGGGTAATGCCACGCAGCGTTATCTCTATCGTGCCAGACTGGATGGCTCTGCAGCGGCTGAACGGATCTCACCAATGAACCAGAATGGTACACATAGTTATACAGTATCGCCCGGCGCTAAATTTGCACAACACTCTTTCTCCAATTATTATACACAGCCTTCCCGTGAGTGGGTAAGTCTGCCCGATCATAAGGCATTCAATGGCGACCATGTGAATGCAGCTGTAGCCAAAGCCGATAAGTCAAAATCGAATGTCGAGTTCTTCACGGTGAAAACAGTGGATGGCATTGAAATGGATGGCTGGATGGCCAGGCCGGAGAACTTTGATCCGGCCAAAAAATATCCGGTTGTGTTTTATGTGTACACAGAACCTGCCGGACAAAATGCTAAGGACCAGTGGGGCGCTGGTATGAACCGTATGTATACGGGAAATATGGCGAAAGATGGCTACATCTATATCACCATGGATAACCGGGGTACACCTGCACCGAAAGGAAGGGAGTGGCGCAAATCCATCTACCGTAAGATCGGACAGATCAACCTGCGCGACCAGGCCATGGCTGCCAAAGAAGTGATGAAATGGTCATTTGTGGATACCTCACGTATAGCCGTTTGGGGTTGGAGTGGTGGTGGCTCAGCCACATTGGGACTAATGTTCCTGTATCCGGAGATCTATAAGACAGGTATCTCGATCGCTGCAGTGGGTAACCAGCTGACTTATGATAATATTTACCAGGAAAGGTATATGGGACTGCCACAGGAAAACCGCGAAGACTTTGTGAAAGGCTCACCCATTACCCATGCAAAGAACCTGCGTGGTAACCTTTTATATATCCATGGCACTGGTGATGATAATGTGCATTACAATAATGCCGAACAGCTCATCAACGAACTGATCGCTAACGGAAAACAATTCCAGATGATGAGTTATCCCAACCGTACCCATAGTATTTCTGAAGGTAAGGGAACCATTCCGCATCTGAACCAGCTGTATACCAATTATCTGAGAACCTATTGTCCTCCGGGAGGAAGATGAGAACGTTGAATGATGAATAATGAACAAGGAACGCTGAATGTTGATCGGAGAGTACTTCAACATTCAGCGTTCCTTGTTCATTATTCATGATTAATCCTCCTGTCGGGTCAGCATATTCCGTTTCATATCTTCCCAGAGTTCGTCAAAGGATTGGTTATCACTTCCTTTCCATTCCTGCATCCTGGTGCTTAGTTTCTGTTTTCTTTCCTGTTCTGCCTGCACAAAAAATTCTTTGATAAAACCGCTGTCCTGCTCAAATGCCGTCTGGTTGTACAGCTCTTTTATGGCCAGTTCACGTTCGTGATTTTTTTGTGCGAGTTCCTTTTCAAGTGCTTCTTGTAACTCCAGTTTTTTATCGTAACTCCCTTCAGGTAAAATGGTTTTGGTGATCACAGGCATCAGCTCTATCAACAGCAGGATGACCACCAGTAAATAATACCGGAATGCCACAGAAACATTGTTTTGTACCAGGTGATTCAAAGCTTCGATCCGGGTAATGAAACCGTCATTCAGCAAAGTTTCAAAAGCATTTTGCTCTTTCTGTATAGCGGCGTCTATTGCTGCAACCAGGCTGTCGCTGGTTTTGATCTGCGGAAGCAGTTGCTGCTCTTTTAAACGGTAATCGGCATCCAGTTTCTGGTACTCTCTTTGTTTGGCCTGTGCAATATCTTTCAGGCCGATCTTTTTACTGCCGCCGGTCCCGTCTGTCTCCCTGATAAAAGCATCTCTCGCGGCACTTACTTCCGCATACCGTGAATTGAGTTCCTGTTGCAGGCTGTTCTTTTGTTGCTGCAGCCTTGTTTTCTGGGATGCGTATACAGTATCCTGCCTATTCCGTTTATCACGCCTGCGTTGCTCATTGTCCAGTGATATCTGCACATGGATCTCTTTGTCGAACAGGTACAACAAAGCCGGCTGGGCCATGAACAGACCGATCACCAGTGCCAGGGCCGCCCTGAAAGCTAACGGTAAAAATCTTTTCTTGTTCGAACGGCTGATGCCTTTGATCAATGCCCGGTCGATGGTAAGGATAATGCTACCCATGAACACTCCCAGTAACATGGCAATCAGCCAGTTACCCACTACCGTACTGAAAAAATACGACCAGGCCAGTGTAGCAAAGGCCCAGGTGCCGAGAACGGTCATGCCCACAATGGCATATCGGCTCCGGTCTACTGCACAACCTGCCAGTATTTCGGGTTCGGCGGTGGAAAGCCACCAGAGAAAACGGGTCCATCTGTCCGGTACGTACCCCTCCCTTTGGGCAAAAGGCATCGTCTTTTCCTGCATAAAAAAAGCTTTCGTAATGAATGACCGGTAGAAGTTGGGTGTTACCCTGGGTTGAAGTGACCTAAAGAAACGATGAAAAACCCGCATTTTCAACCCTTCCGTCCGATTTATCGCTATTTTAACGGGTTGGCAACTTGGTATACCCAATCTTCGTTCCAAATACTACCTTTGCCGCTCAATAAAATCTAGTATGAAGACGGACAAGAATACGGTCATTGGGTTTGTTTTACTGGGACTTTTGTTTTTTGCCTATTTCTGGTTCAGCAATAAACAGCAGAATGAAATGCTGGCTGCCAAACAAAAACAGGAAGATTCTATCAGGCGTGTTCAGGCTGCCAGTATCAAAGCAGCTGATACCCTCGTGGCCAGGATGGATTCTTTACACAGGGACTCTGTAACCCGCGTATCTGCTGCCGGTGATTTCACTACAGCAGGAATGGGGACAGAGCAACTGGTTACGCTTGAGAACAAAGTGATGAAAGTCACTTTCAGCAACAAAGGCGGACAGGTAAGGAAAGTACAGTTGAAGAATTACCAGTCTTCAGTAGATCAAAAGGAAGTGGTTCTGGGCGAATACAGCCAGTTGGGTTATACTATCAATACCGCAGCCAACCAGTCAGCGCAAACCAGCAACCTGTTCTTTGCCGCATCTGCACCTGTTACCAATGCGGATAAAAGCCAGACCATCAGCTTTACGCTTACGGGTGCCAATGGGGAGTCGGTTACCCACCAGTACATCCTGAAAGAAGATGACTATATGATCGACTGGAACGTTTCGATGAATGGTGCGGATAAATTGTTGAGTCAGGGTCTGCTGAATATGAGCTGGCGCGCAGAGACTTTCCAGGTGGAACATGCGCATGATTATGAAAGGCAGATGTCGAATATCTGTTTTTCAGAAGGGAACGACTTTGACTATATCTCAGCCAAGAACGAATGGAAATTCGAGAAACCCGTGCAGTGGGTGAGCGTGGTGCAACAGTTCTTTAACAGCACATTGGTGGCCAAGAATAATTTTACCGGCGGACAGATCAACTGGGCCCGTAAAACCGATTCCAGTAAAGGTCTGGCCACTGCCGATGTAAGTCTGCAGGCAAAATTGCCGGTAAGCAGTTCGGTGAGTGTACCATTGCAATTGTATTATGGTCCCAGTGATTACAAAATACTCAGGAAGCAGGCCCCGGAAATGGACAGGATCGTGAACCTGGGCCGGGATATGTACTCTTTTGTGCGACCCATCAACAAATACATCATCATGAATGTGTTTGACTTCTTCGCGGGTTTTGTGAAGAATTATGGATGGGTGGTATTGTTGCTGACCCTGTTCATTCGCCTGGTAACAGCGCCGCTGACCTACAGCAGTTACCTGAGCGGAGCCAAAATGAAAGTGTTGCGTCCTGAACTGGATGAGCTGAAAAAGAAATTCGGCAGTGACCAGCAAGGATTTGCCATGGAGCAGATGAAACTGTTCCGCGAAGCGGGTGTGAATCCTTTGGGTGGATGTATCCCGGCTTTGCTGCAGATCCCGATCTTCTTTGCCTTGTATAGCTTCTTTAATTCAAATATCAGCCTGAGGGGCAAGGAGTTCCTGTGGAGCCATGACCTGTCATCTTACGACTCTATCGCCCATCTGCCGTTTACTATTCCGGCTTTTGGTGACCATATCAGTCTGTTTACCATCACTGCGGTGGCAACCAGCTTTCTGATCTCTATCTACAACATGAGCATGACGCCCACCCAGGATAATCCGGCACTGAAATACATGCCGTATATCTTCCCGTTCATGCTGTTATTCATCTTCAACAAGCTGCCTTCGGCCCTGACCTGGTATTATACGGTTTCCAATGTGGTAACCCTGGGCTTACAGTTCGTGATCCAGAATTATATCATCAATCACGATAAGATACTGGCCAAGATAGATGAGAAACGGAAAGCCCCGAAAACCAAGAGCAAATGGCAGGAGCGTTATGAGCAGATGATGGAGAGCCAGAAAAAACTGCAGGACCTGAAAGACAAAACACAGAAAAAGAAATAAACCAGCCATGGGTTGAATTGGGGAATTCCGGGTGGTACATCTGCTCAGGAGTTCCCCAATTTTTTTAACAGTATGCGGCCGTGCCGGCATCATATTTTGAGTATCTTGAGGAAGAACCTGATAGCAGAAAACAAGCACACATGAAGTATTTTTTTCTTTCCGTAATCACAGTTTGCCTGCTGTTTACCAGCGTGCAGGCGCAAAGGGTCATCGCAGATTGCACCATCAGTTATGCGATCAGCGCCGAGGATGGCGCTATGGATAACGACGTATCAGAATCGCTGAAAGCAAGTACCAAGAATGTGTATATCAAAGGGAATGATAGTCGCACAGACCTGGTGAGCCCCTCCTTTACCCAGTCACTGATCTACAATAAGTCAACCGGTGCTGCAGTGATCCTGCGGGAGTTTGGGAACAATAAATTCATGACGAGGCTTGACAGGGCCCAATGGCTGGCAGAGAATAAAAAATATGAGGGTATGACTGTGTCGCTGGTCAACTCAGATACCAAAACCATTCTGGGGTATGAGTGTAAAAAAGCATTGATACAGTTGAAAGATGGGGCAGAGCTCACTTTGTACTATGCTTCGGCCATTATTCCTTCTGTAAAAGAGTTTGAATACCAGTTCAAAGATATTCCGGGTTTCGTGCTGGAATTTGAAGCGCAGGAAACCAATGGCAAAAAGATCAGATATACTGCCACTAAAATAAATCTCAGCCCGGTGCAGGCCTCACGTTTTGATATTCCGGTAAGTGGATATCGTATCCTGAATTAATGTTGTGGAGGAGCTGGCGTTTTGAACTTAGGCGCCTTTACTTTGAATTTGTAAGGGTATACATAGGTAGTATTCCCATTATCGAAACGCAGCATTGAACTTACTTCCGTACCATTGCCGTTCTCTTTGGAGACAGATGTTTGCGGTCCTTTGTACTGCAGGCTTGATTTAAGAGAAGAAAAAGACAGGCTTTTGTGCGATAAGGAGCTCAGGTGTTTGAAGGAATATTTGCTGGTCCTGATCTTTTCATCCGCGATTCCTGTAAATGAGAACGCCGCATAAGCCACTTGTATGCCCAGAAGCAGCAGGGCACAAAAACCAAGTTTTTTGATGTTTTGGGTACGTTTCATTTTTACAAAGGTATTATTTTTCTTAACACCAACACAATTCTCATTTTATTAACAAACGTTAACAACCCTAAAAAGTTACAAAAAAGCCTGAAAAAGCTGATTTTTTATCCATAAATTGTATCAACCTAATAGCCAATGCGAGAAAATCCGTATCGCGAAGACCGCGAAGAGCTAAAAGAACTACTCAGGCAGTACCAGAATCTCAAGAATGGCAGAACCCATGCTTTCCTGGAAGAGGATGCTTTTGAGCGCATTATCGACTATTTTGACGAAAAAGATGACCTTCCCGAGGCGTTGGAAGCCGCGGAGACCGGTTTGTCGCAGTTTCCCTATTCTTCCCAACTGATGATCAAAAAGGCAGACCTGCTGCTGGCTACCCGCAAATACCGCGAAGCACTGGATGTGCTGGAAATGGCAGAACTCTATGACAGCCGTGACCTGAATTTATATATCTTAAAAACAGATGCGTACCTGGCGCTGGATCAACAGGCAAAAGCGGTAGAACTGCTCGAAGCTGCCTTAGACCTGTTTGAAGGAGAGGAAAAGATCGATCTCCTGTTCGAACTGGCGGATGTATATGATGATTATGAGGAGTTTGATAAAGTGTTCGACTGCCTGAAACTGGTACTGGAAGCAGAGCCCAATAATGAAGAAGCCTTGTACAAAATCTGTTTCTGGACGGATTTTACCGGCCGTAACGAGGAAAGTATCCGGTTACACCAGCAGATCATTGAGGAATATCCTTTCAGCGAGTTGGCCTGGTTTAACCTGGCTGCTGCTTACCAGGGATTGAAACTCTATGAAAAATCGATCGATGCCTACCAGTATGCGGTGGCCATCGACGAAAAGTTCGACTATGCCTACCGCAATATGGGTGATGCTTATCTGCGGTTGCGCAAATACAAGGAAGCAATCGAAGTGCTGGAGAAAGTGCTGGAACTTACCCGTCCGGAAGATGTGATATACGAAGCCATCGGTCACTGTTACCACCGGATGGGCAACTATGCCCAGGCCAGGTTCCATTACAAGAAAGCGGTGCACCTGAACCCCGACGACAGCAAACTGCATTATAAGATCGCCGTAACCTATATGCTGGAGGAGCAATGGCAGTCTGCAGTGAAACAACTGGAGAATGCCATGCGGATCCATCGTTCCATACCGGAGTATAACCTTGCCATGGGCGAATGCAAGATGCACCTGCACCAGTACAAGGATGCGATTCAGTATTTTGGTACGGTGGTGCGCCACAAAACCAAGAATGTGGCGGGATGGGAAGCGCTGATCCGTTGCCTCATCAAAGCGGAACTGTATGAGGAAGGCATTGAACAGTGCCTCGCAGCGATGAAAGCGACCGATGGGAAAGCGGTATTCCTGTTCTACTACAGTACCATATTGTTTGCACAGGGTAAATCCAAAGACGCTTTGCAGAAACTGGAAATGGCTATGGAGAAAGCCCCGCGCCAGTTAAAGAAATTCATCGAACTCAATCCTTCCATTCTCCAGAATAATCTGGTGGTAGATATTGTGGCACGTTACAAAAAAGGCAGAAAGATCTGAACGTTTTTTGCAGTGATGCCAATCCGTGAATCCTACACTCATCCGTTTCTTGTATTTTTGCGCCGGAAAAATGTAATGAACTATGAATTTTAACCTCACCCAGATCCCCGAACGTACCACTCAGCCAAGAACCTCAGGACTGACCATGGTAATGGACAAGGGACTTAGCATTAACGAAGTACATGATTTTGTAAGTGTGGCCGGTCCGCATGTGGATATTGTTAAGCTGGGTTTTGGTACATCGTTTGTAACGCCCAATCTGCGACAGAAGATAGAAGTATATCATTCCTATAACATTCCTATCTATTTCGGGGGCACTTTGTTTGAAGCATTCCTGATCCGTAACCAGTTCGACGATTATATCGCCGTGTGTAAGGATTACGGGATCACTTATGTGGAAGTGAGTGATGGCTCTGTGAGCATTCCCCACGCAGAAAAATGCGGCTACATTGAAAAACTGACCAAACACGCAACGGTGCTCAGTGAAGTGGGCAGTAAGGATGCCGCACATATCATTCCCCCTTACAAATGGATAGAACTGATGCGTGCAGAGCTGGAAGCCGGTTCCTCTTACGTGATTGCAGAAGCCAGGGAAGCAGGTAATGTGGGTATTTACCGCGGCACTGGTGAAGTGCGGGAAGGACTGGTACAGGAGATTCTGACCCAGATCCCTGCCGAAAAGATCATCTGGGAAGCTCCGCAGAAAGGTCAACAACTCTATTTCCTTGAACTCATTGGTTGTAATGTGAACCTGGGTAATATTGCTCCGAATGAAGTGATCCCCCTGGAAGCCATGCGTATTGGACTGAGAGGAGATACCTTTGATCTTTATCTCAATAAAAAATAAGACATGCGCCGTTTCGGATTGCTGGGATATCCTTTATCACACTCTTTTTCACAGAAATATTTCACTGAAAAGTTTGCCAGACTGGGATTGACCGATTGCGTGTATGAGAATTTTTCCCTGCCCAATATCGCTGCCCTTTCCGATGTGTTGGAATCGAAGAAAGACCTGCGTGGTTTTAATATTACCATCCCTTACAAAAAACAGGTGCTGGCTTTTGTAGATGAGGTTTCTCCCGTGGTAAAAGCCATTGGCGCCTGCAACTGTGTGAACATAAAAGAAGGGAAGCGCATTGGACATAATACCGATGTGGTAGGTTTTGAACAGTCATTACGATCTTTCCTGAAAGCCCATCATACCGGGGCGTTGGTGTTGGGCACCGGTGGCGCTTCTGCTGCAGTGGTATATGTGCTGCAAAAAATGGGCATTGCTGTTCAATATGTTTCGCGTAGCGCTTCAGATCAGGCCATTGCTTATGAACAGGTGGATGAATTGTTGCTGTCTTCCCATCAACTCATCATAAACACAACGCCATTGGGCATGTACCCGAACGTGGAAGACTGTCCGCCGTTACCCTATCAATTCTTAACGCCCCTGCATCATTTGTACGATCTGATCTATAATCCGGCTGAAACGCGGTTCCTGGCAAATGGCAAGGCAAAAGGCGCAACCATTCAGAACGGACAGGAAATGCTGGTGCTGCAGGCAGAAGAAAGCTGGCGCATCTGGAACAGCTGATCAGCCGGCAGATAACCTGGCAATCACTTCTTCGGGTACCGATACTTTTTTACCTGCATTGTAATCGTAACACATCATACCCGTTTTTGCTTTTCCGGCAAGAACCCATTCCGCATCCTGCATGACTTCCATCTTATAAAAAAGATCAAATCCCAGTTTGTCGAAATCGGTTGCTTTTACAGAGATCCTCACCTCATCACCATAATTGAGTTCTTTTTTGAATTCGATGGCAACATCGGCCATAATCAGTCCCACACTCCCCACTGATAATTCACGATAACCGAAGGATAACAGGTATTGTTGCCGGGCTTCCTGTATCAGTGAAAGAAAACTATCGTTTCCAACATGACCCCCATAGTTCAGGTCTGTGACCCGTATGTGTAGGGTAGTGGCAAAGGGAAATTGATCGGGTAAGTTCAGTTTGATCCGGTTCATAAGCTTGTCTTGCGTAAAAAATCGATCAGTTGGGTAACGGCTTTCTGCCGGTGGCTGTATTGGTTCTTTTCTTCCAGGCTCATTTCAGCAAAACTTTTGGTGGCTCCGTCGGGTATGAAAACCGGATCATAACCAAATCCCTGATTACCTTTCTGGTCTTCCGCTATTTTTCCTGTACAGATGCCTTCGAACAGGTATTCCTGATGATTGAGAATCAGTGATACCACCGTTCTGAACCGGGCTTTCCGGTTGGGGTTATTGCCGAGTTTCTGTAACAGTTTATCGATGTTCTGCTGAAAATCCCTGCCCTCGCCTGCATAACGCGCACTTTTGACTCCGGGTTCGCCCTGCAGTGCTTCCACTTCCAGGCCGGTGTCTTCGCTGAAACAATCCTGGTTAGTTAACCGATGTATGGTCTGTGATTTCTCGGAAGCATTGGCTTGGAGCGTATCATGTGGTTCAGGAATATCTATATCAATACCTGCTTCTTTCAGGGTAATGATATCGAAGTAGGAGCCGATTACGGAACGGATCTCATCTACTTTGTGCTGGTTATTCGTGGCAAAAATAAGTGTTGACATACTGATTTCTTTTTACGGCACGGGACTGGCGCATTTACACGTTGAACATTTTTTTCAGGCAGAGCCAGAGTTTGCTTTTCTCCAGTTTGGCTTCCTGTGAAGAGCCCAGCATGGTATCCAAAGCAGGTGACAGCAGTAACTGACAGTGATCGTATTTCTGCACCTGGTAATTCGGTATCGTAAAAGGCAATTCCACATCGCGGGCATTTACGCCGAACAAAAGCAGAAAAGCAGGCTGCAGTTTTTCTTTTAACAGGGGATAGGAAACAGGTTCCTGCTGGCAGTTCACAATAGCAACATCCCCGAGGTTCAGTTTGCAGGCGCCCAGGATGGCTGAAAGGAAGTTGAGTGACTCATCTTTCAGGTATACGGCATCTTTTTCGCTCACCAAAAGCGTAATTTTTCGTAAATTGCTGCCCAGATACCACTGACGCTCACTAGCCGGGTTCTCTGGTTGGGGCGTCTTCCTCTCCGCCTTCGGTTCATCTTCGGTTATAACCAGACTGTTCTTGTACAGATCCGCGAGCAGGAAATCGGGTAACCGTGTATTTTCTTCACTCATACCGTTTAAAATATTAACAGTCGTTAGTTTTGAATTTTTTGTTTATTTGCGTCAAATATAAAACTATGGTAGCAGCAGCAGGCATAAAGATCTCGAAAGTTGAGACGAGTAAGTTAACAGGAACCTCATTGGAGAACCTGCCATTTGGCCGGTATTTTACAGACCACATGCTGGAAGCGGATTATGTGAACGGGCAATGGAAAAATGTGGAGATCAAACCGTACCAGCCTCTTCTGATGGAGCCCTCACTGGCAGCTTTGCATTATGGACAGGCGATTTTTGAAGGTATCAAAGCGTATAAAGAAGCGGATGGACAGGTGGCTATTTTCCGTCCTTATGACAATTTCAGGCGTTTTAATATCTCTGCGGAAAGGATGGAAATGCCCACCGTACCCGAAGAAATTTTTATTGAAGGAATGCGCCAGCTGATCAATCTCGACAGGAAC
Organism: Sediminibacterium sp. FW305-C-269; assembly: GCF_058231045.1. Lineage (NCBI taxonomy): Bacteria > Pseudomonadati > Bacteroidota > Chitinophagia > Chitinophagales > Chitinophagaceae > Sediminibacterium > Sediminibacterium sp. FW305-C-269. The sequence goes on from NZ_JBIQXQ010000004.1 coordinate 229,422, forward strand.
TGGGTGCCTTCTTTACCGGAGCATTCCCTGTATATCCGTCCCTTTATGTTCTCTTCAGATCCGGTGATCGGGGTAAAACCTTCTGAAACGTATAAGTTTATCATCATTCTCAGTCCAACCGGCCCTTACTACGCAGCGCCGATGAAGATTTATGTGGAAGAAACCTATACCCGCGCAGCACCCGGTGGCGTTGGTTTTGCGAAGAATGCGGGTAATTATGGCGCCAGTATGCACGCAACGGCATTGGCCAAAAAACAGGGATATGACCAGGTTTTATGGACGGATGCTTTTGAACACAAATACCTGCAGGAAGTGGGCACCATGAACGTGTTTTTCATCATCGGCAACCAGGCTATCACTCCTTCACTGGAAGATGGAACCATCCTGGCCGGTGTTACCCGCGACAGTGCCATTGCAGTTTTAAAAGAAATGGGACTGGAAGTGGTGGAAAAGAAATTCAGTGTAGATGAACTTATTGCGGCCCATAAAGCAGGCCAGCTGCGCGAAGTGTTCGGTACCGGCACAGCGGCTACCATTTCACTGATCAAGGAATTGAAGTACAAGGATTATATCATGCATTTTGACACGGATACCTGGGAAGTATCCAAAGAGCTGAAAAAACGTCTGGATGCCATCCGCAAAGGAGAAGCTCCGGATACCCACGGCTGGATGTTCCGGATCTGATAGATCACTAAACATAATTGATCGCCACAGGTTACAGGTTTGCTGTAATACTGTGGCGATTTTTTTTTACATCAGTCTTTCATGATTATCCTGCTGCTGCGATAATTCCCGCAACGCAGCTCAAGCAGGTAGATGCCCCTGAGCAGTCCGCCCAACGGTATCCATGCCTGTCCCTCTTTCTGTATGCCCAGTGAAATGGTTTGCAAAAGCCTGCCTGACAGACCAAGGATCCGTACAGTAGTATTCCCTTTTTCTTTTGCCCGGAAAGAAATGCGAAGGCGGTCTGTGGCGGGTACCGGAGATAAGCTGAGTTCCATTGGTTCGGGTAAAAGCCATGGATCTTCCTGTTTTTTACGGCTGCAGATCTCAAAACGATCGTTTCCCTGTGTAAGGGTATCCATTCTTACGAGAAAACGATAGTTGCTGTCTTGCTGTAAGGGTATCCATTTATCCAGCAATTTATCATGCAGCATCAGTGTGTTGGATGCAGGAAGATTGACTGCCGATATCCGTATCCGGAAGATTCCCGGCTGCAGGCATTGCAGGCCCAGTGGTATCGTTGATTCGTTGGTAAAAGGCCTGGCATCGATCGACAATTGTTTACCGGTATAAGTGTGGCTGTAGAAGTTCACATCGGGATTCAGCAGTTTGGATGCATCATTCCGGTCGTAACCAAAACGGGCGCTGTCCATTTGCAGTAATAACAAACGGTCCCAGAGAATGCTGTCACTTTCGAGCCTGAGTTCAATATGGTACCAGTCGTCGATCCGGACCGGTATTAGCGGATCGCTGGCCGGATCTGCCGATTTACTGTTTTCAGTAAACAGGATCTGTTGCCGGGTACCTGCAGCTGTTTCAACCATAAAAGCGCCAAAAGAGGGTAGTATATTGTTCACTGCGAATGGGAAACTGCTGTATCCACCCTGTTTGCCCATACCCGGATACCATAACCAGTAATGCCTGCTCACTCCGCTGCTTCTGCTGATCTTTGACAGATCGATATTGGATAGATAAGGGTTTCCGATCACATGGAATGCGTTATCCTGTGAACCATTGAGCAGCCGTTCCTGGTCGCCTGTAGCCATATTGCCTGTATAGTGCAGATTCACCGGTAAAGGCAGATACGTGCCATTTGTGCCGTCACCGGCGGGTTTTCCATCAAGTCCCTGGCCGGGTTTGCCTCTGACCAGTAACCGGATACCCTGCATTGGTGCCCAACTGTTTGCTGCAAGTCCACTGGTATTGGTGAAGGCAGTCCATCCGATTTCTACGCCGGTAGAATCGTTGCCTTTCAGCGGGTTATAATAAAAGGCGGAAGCAGCTTGTGTCTGACTGTTGGTAAAACCGTTCTGGTTTCCGTTTTCCCCGGTGATGTCCACACTGTCTGTGATCATAGAGAGGCCGATATTGTGTGTGAAGGGGTGACTCAGGAAATGAAAAACTCTTCTCCCTGTTGTAATGGACTGCACAGTGCTGATCTTTCCTGATAGATTAGTACCGGCTGCCGATGCACCGATATATGCACCCCCTAGCATCAGCAAACGGTCTCCTGTAGACAAAACACCTTTCTGTAAACTAAGTTCCCTGCTGATGAAAAGGGTATCTGTCAGCTTTACTCCACCAGGGTTGTTGATCTGCAGCCTTTGTATCCTGTTTAGAAAAAAAGAACTTCCTGAGATCACTTGTTGTACGGTATCCTGTAACACGAGTGATCCTTTGCTGGCGTCAATCTGTTGCCTGTTGGCAACGATCCCGCCGCTGATGCGTAATATATGCGCTATACTGAGGTTGCTGTTATCGTGCATGAACAAATACCCACAGCTGGCAGTATCCCGGATCTCCGGCTGATAGCGGGTGTCGGGGTATACATGTACAGATGTAACGGGTCCGGGTATCCTGCCTCCACACCAGTTGCCGGACTGATGCCAGCTGTTGTTTTCTTTACCCAACCAGAGGCCATTATTGACCGCGATAATCCGGATGGGAATAGATATGTCCGAACAGGCGCCCGATTCCACGATCCTTCTGAACCATTTGATATCGGTAAATATGGGCAGCATGCCATTTTTTTCAAGACCGTTGATTTTGCTGAACTGCTTCTTATCCGGCAACACAGACCATTCCCAGGTGAATGTGTATGTTCCGTTACCCCCTTCTGGAAAAGATCCCTGCAAGACAGAAGTGGGTTCGCCGGCACAGATCATCTCGGGACCGGTAATGAAGTTGTTGCGGATAACAGGGGTGATCTGAACCAGGATCTTTTTGACGGACCGGTTAATTCCATCGCTGATGATTGCGGTGAGTGTGTCTAAACCTGATGCATTCTCCAATGCCCGGTAGTGGATATTTTCCGGCCGCATGATTTTTCCTTTTGTTGTTGCAGAGCAATGATTGCCGGTAATCATTGCTGTTTGGGAGCCGGGCCTGATCTCCCAGCTAAGTGTGTCATTGATCTCATCGTCTGTAACTGTGAGAAAGGAGGATAAGGAAACAGAAGTACTGCTCCCGCAGACCTGTATCGTATCCGTTTCCACTGAAACAAATTGTGGTGCGATACCATCCAGCCTGATGCGGGTATCTTTTTTTGATAAGGGCAGGTTGAGGGGTACGGGATTGTTGTTCTCATCTGTAATAGTTGCCTGACCCAAACTGATCATAGCTGGCAGGCTGATGCCTTTTTTATCCGTATCCCGGGATTGGATCCTGTAGACAAAGTAAAGCTGTTTTGTACCCGACCCCTTAACATAGGTAGCTTTCCGGCTGCCTGATGCGGTATTGAGATCGAGGTAGGGAACTGTTGTAAGTGTAGAAACCCATACCGTTTCTGAGTAATCTGCCACAAAAACCAAAGAATCGCCCGCTGGGTATACCCGCTCTACAGGAACCTGGAATCCGGTGATGGTGGCCCTAAGCGGGTTAATGAAAATACTATCCAGTTTCCCGATGTTGCGTAAGAGAGCGTTTACAGGATTACCGATAGCATCATGTAGGGATACTGCACTGTCAAAGATGGAGGCAGACAGTTTGATGCCTTTTGCTTCCGTATCGATCCGCTGGATGCAGTAGTGGAAAAGAAGCGTATTACTGCCACTGCCTGATAGATAGACAGCAGATCTTTTTTTGCTACCGAACGAAAGTTCAATGGACGGGATACCAAGCGTAGTATCTACCCATACCTTTTTGCTAAAGCTGATACGGAAGCACAGGGTATCGCCAGTCAGGTAGGTATTAGGCTCAGGGGGATTGACAAATGTAACTACGGGCAGAATGGCATCCACTAGAATGGACCCTGCGGGTAAGGTATTGGTAAAGCTGGTACTGGCCGTATTGCCCGCTGCATCTTTCAGTACCGAACTTCCCATGTTGAGCGAAGAAGTTGTTCTGATACCATCTGCATCAGCATCGCCCGGTTGTATGATATAGCGCAATACGATGCTGTCAGTACCCGATCCGCTGACATAGATGGCTGGCCGGGAGCGGGTGCCGATGGTAAGCGTAAGAGAGGGACTGCCGTTACTGAGCCATACTTTTTCAGAGAATCGCACATGGAAATCCAGCGTATCTCCCGTTTTGTAGAGATTCCCGGGTGGATGTTTGACAGAAAGAATACTGGGTTTGCGTGCATCGATCCCGTCGGAAGACTGGTGGATGTCCAGCTGGTATTGGGCTGTATTGCCAGTTTCATCCTGCAAGGAAATCAGTACCGGGATACTGTCTGCTGCAGCGATCTCCTTTCCATTATTGGTTATGTTACTGTGTGCGCTATAACTGCTGTCGTTCACTTTTGTAAAACCCATCAGCGGGAAGCTGGCGATTGTTCCAGATAATAGCCGGATGTTTTCTTTGTCCGGAACCACGGTGAGACTGACCCCAATGGTATCACCTATCTTGAAGCTAGTATCCGGGATACGGATCTGTCTGATCAGTGGTGGGGTTTTGTCTATCTGATATGAAGTTGTTGCGGTAAATGGCGTGTTATCAATCGGAACGGAAATGCCGCTGTCGTTCTGGAGGCGGATAGATAAGGTGCCATCCCCATTGCCTGTGGCAACTGTGATGGTATAATGCGATGTGTCACCCGTAACAGACCTGATGCTTGCTCCTGTGATGGTTTCACTGACTGGTATAAAATGTGTCGTGCGCAAGCCTCTGATCGTGTGGCTGGTTCGAAAGAGAAAGACAACCTGGCTGGCATTGGTTGTTGTGTTGGATAAACTGCCGAGTGAGATGATGGTGACAGGGGTCACAAATGGATATACCCGGCCATACGATTTACCGCCACTGTTAATGGCATATGCCCTGACTTCGATCTGCGTTCCCGCAGGGAGTTGACGGATGTTTTGCGAGAAATTGCCCAAACCCGATCCCATGCTGATCAGCCGTTCTTCTGAAGTACTGTCGCCCAGAATCTTCCAGCTAATACCCCGGTCTGTAACCGGGGCGCCTCCTTCATCCAAAACAGATCCTCCCAATACTGCAGTGGATGATGTGACGGAGGAAGGAACCAGGGTAGTTACAGAGGGAGCTGTAATGGCAGTGGTAAAACTTTTGATGGTACTGCTGTCTTCTCCATGCAGGTTGGTTGCAGTAAAATAATAATGATAAGATCTGCCTGGTACAAGGTCACTTAATTTTGCAGTAATAACCGTATTTCCGCTGCCACCTGGCAATATATCCGGCACAGGATGTAACATGATAGGGTTGCTAAAAGTCTCATTGGTATCGTAATACAACCGGATGGATGTGTTCTGGAAATGATCATCTGCTAAAACGGACAGTAAAGCGGAGCCGGATGTTATGGAATCTGCTCCCGGATTACTGAGCAGGGGAGGGCCGCTGTTCAGGCTGGCTGAGAAAGCAAAATCGTCGATGGCCATAATGTCGTCGCTACCGTTTTCGTCGGCATCGTCCCAGCGGAGTAACAGCTGCTCCCCGTTTTTCCAGCTGATGCCGGAAAGGGTAACAGAGATCCGCTGCTGGTTATCTGGCAGGTTGCCGTTCAGGCTGCTGGCGGTGCTGGTGGTAATGAGGGACAGGAAATTAAGTCGAGGCTCAGCTATCAGTCCGCTGTCTGATAACTGGCTTGCCTGGCTGGTTTTATACCGGAAGGTCCAGGTATTTTTATTGGTGGAGCCCCCTTTTCGCCACTGTTCTGCCGTAAAACTCACGGTGAAACTGTTGAGAATGGATCCGGTCTGGTTGGTCAGGATCACTCCAAAAGCATAGATGCCGGTGCTGGAAGCCAGTGAACCCAATGACCTCTCTGTTGAGCCGGCATTTCCCAGGCTGTACACGCCATTTCCGGTAGAAGTTCCCGTGCTGGTGGCAAAACTGGCATTTGCATTGGATCCGGCTGTCATCAGCAACTGCCAACCAGCGAGGTTCAGGGAGCGGATAGGGGGGTCAGATAGGGTAAAAGGGCCCTTCCCCATAAGGGAAAAGCTGCCTGAAGCAGGTAATCCGTCAAAATTCTGTGTGTAGGTAGATCCGACCGTGGTGTAGGGTACCGGTACCAGGCCGGTTTGGGCCGGGCAAAGAGAGGTTCCCCAATAAAAGAGGCTGGTCAGGATCAGGAAAAAGCTTCTCATCTGGTTATCTTTGAAGATGAACAATGATCCAGTTGGGAAGGGTTACGGGGTAAAATTAGAAGGGGCAGGAGCCAAATCCAATATCATTGGAAAAACTGGGTGGTAAAACGGGTGATCGGTCAGGTAGTAATACGGGGGTAAGTGGTTGGAGAAACTTTCTTATCCACAAAAAAGGTTTCCCGGAAGGCCTGTTTTGGGTATAGATACCCGGTTTTTGGACATTTGGCAGGAAAACTTTGGAAAACATTTTGGTTTTTCCGATCCAGCCATTACCTTTGCCGTCCGAAATTTTAAACGGTTTAGAATGCCTACAATACAGCAATTAGTAAGAAAAGGTCGCGAAATTATCAGGGCTAAGAGTAAATCCAGGGCTTTGGATGCATGTCCACAACGTCGTGGTGTTTGTACCCGTGTGTACACTACTACGCCTAAAAAGCCAAACTCAGCGCTGCGTAAAGTTGCGAAAGTGCGTTTGACCAATAAGGTAGAAGTGATCGCCTATATCCCGGGTGAAGGCCATAACCTGCAGGAACACTCTATCGTACTGATCCGTGGTGGTCGTGTGAAAGACTTACCGGGTGTACGTTACCATATTGTACGTGGTAGCCTGGATACTGCTGGTGTAAAAGACCGTAAGAAAAGCCGTTCTAAATACGGTACTAAGAAAGAAAAAGCGAAAAAATAATTTCTCAATAAAAGGCTGAGTAAAGTTTTAATACTTGAAGAAATTCAGCCGAAAGTAAAAATTAGAACATGCGTAAAGCACAAGCCAAAAAATTACCTCTCGCTCCGGACGGACGTTTTAATGATAAACTGGTTACCCGTTTTATCAATAACCTGATGTGGCAGGGTAAAAAAAGTACCGCTATCAATATTTTCTATGATGCGGTTGATAAAGTAACCAAAGCCACTGGTGAGGACGGATATGAGACCTGGAAAAAGGCGATCGCTAATGTTACGCCTTCTGTAGAAGTACGTAGCCGCCGTATTGGTGGTGCTACCTTCCAGATCCCTGCTGAGGTTCGTGCTGACCGTAAGATCTCCCTGAGCATGAAATGGCTGATCCGCTACAGCCGCGAAAGGAATGGTCGTACTATGGCAGACAAACTGGCCAATGAGATCATGGCTGCCGCCAAAGGCGAAGGCGCTGCTTTCAAGAAGAAAGAAGATACCCACCGTATGGCAGAAGCTAATAAAGCTTTCTCTCACTTTAAGGTATAAATTAATTAATTCCATATTATTTTCTAAGGCCCTGGTTATCAGGGCCTTTTTTATTTTGTAGATTTTTTTTGAAAAAAAACTTGGTAAATCACTACAAAATTCTGTAGTTATCTATAACTTTGTAGTGTAATTACTACTGACCTATTTGAAGTAGTGACAAATCCAATCCAAGTCCTTGTAAAAGCTAGTCTTTACAATCCAATCTATTCTGATTCTTTGATTTTAATGGAAGTTCAACGCTACATCCTTCCGAATCTATCGGTTTTCCTGCCGAAATCGGACCCCGGATCGTGTTATTCGCATTATTAAAGAATCATCCCCTCTGTTAACCTGCTTACTTCAGATATTTTCTGAAAAACAACCCTGGTTGCCTGTATGCACCTGGATGGTAAGTAAAAGTTTAGTAAGACAGCTTTTGATCAGTTATTATGAAAACAAGACTAACCACTTTATTCATTTTGCTTGGTATTTTCCTTGTAACGGGTTGTACCAAGAGTTCCGATATTCTGGAAACAAGAGAAGAAAAAGTGGTCGCTTATCTCACCGGTGCAGGTAACAAATACTGGCACCTGAAAGAAGTCTATGTGAATGCCGTAAAGCAGGTACTCACTGATGCGCAGCTACGTTTCACCAAGACATATACCATTGATCCCACCAATACAGACCCTACCAGACCCCGTGGCAGTTTCGTGAATTCTGATGGGTATAATGGCACCTGGAAACTGATCGGTGGCGGTGAAACCCTGTATGAGACTTTCCTTAATAATCCTGCAGGACCTGTTGCGATCTCTTTTATTATCAATGATGTTTCTTCTGATAAACTGGATATAGAGTATACCCTGAACATGAAAACCCAGCGCGAAGTGTATTATGCCTATTAAGAAGATCATATATCTCTTTATAGTGCTGATGCTTACCTACGCAACGGGCAAGGCACAGACTCCTTTCAGCATTTCATCATTTGCTATGTCTGCTGGTTCTGTGACCACTGCAGGCGGTAGTCCGTTCGTGGGGGATGGTAAAGGAAAGTGTTTGAATATTTCTTCCGGATTAGCCACGTTGTCGCAGGCTACCAATGCCAAGGGGGTATTTGGTGCATCCTGTACAGAAGTGCCGCCGGTGGCTACGGTGCTCGTGAGCATGACTTCTTTGAACGTTTATCCAAACCCTACCCGAAGCACCAGTATCCTGAAATGTGAGGGTCAGTTTGATGCGAATCTGTTTTGCCAGGTTAGGATCATGAGTATGGAAGGCCGGGTGATGATGAACCAGATGGTACCCATGAAGGAGCTGCAGTCGGGGTACACGCTGAATGTGGGTGCTTATGCTGCTGGTGTTTATGCGATCAGCGTTGATTTTATGAACCAGCATTATAATTTGAAGTTGATAAAATTATAATAGCACCGGGGAGAAGGATTAGACCTTAATCGGTACATTTGTAGTAACGCAACTACAGTTAAGGCCTATCGAAAATTGTGATTCGAAAGTTTGAATATCTATTTACTGGGGGGTAATAGTCCATATATCCTATGAAAAACTATTTCTGATTCCCCATATATCCTATGAAAAACCATTTTTTGGAATGCTTATCCTATGAAAAACTATTTCTATAAAGTGATAGCATATGTATAATATAATGTCTATCAATTCTATTTTATATAAAATTCAGTTCATATAAATTCATTTTATGAAACTCGTTTTAGTCAGGACTTTGCTGATTGCTTCTCTGGTTTTTATTGCCGGAACGATCATTGCGCAACCTCCTCCTGCTATGAACTACCAACTGGTGGCTAAGGATCCTTTGGGGAATGTGGCTAAAAACCGCAAAATTTATACAAAAATCATCATCTACCAGTCTTCGCCTACCAATGGTCCCAAGGTATGGGAAGAGTCGCATGTGACGAATTCGAATGATGATGGTGTATTCACGGTTGTGATTGGTCAGGGCACCAAATCGGCCACAACAACCCTGCAAAACATAGGAGAGATACCCTGGGCCAATGGTCCCTTCTTTCTGAATACCAAAGTAGCAGTTGAGCCATCAGTTCCTGCTGCCTGGTGGGTGGCTACTGATAATTATCTGGATATGGGTACCACGCAGATGCTGAGTGTACCCTATGCTTTATTTGCGGGTAATGCGAGTGTTACGAATGTGAATACGAGTATCCAGGCGGGACCACCCAATACGTTTCTGATTACAGATAGTTTAGGTAATGTTAACTGGCAAACACCACAGGCTGCGAATCAATCGGTAACAACCATTACGAATCTCAATCTGAAACTGGATGTTTTTGGTGGAACCAATGTGAATATTCCTCCGAATACGACTGCGGTGGTTACTGTAGCTGTTCCGGGAGTACGGAAGGGAGATCCTATTATCGTTACGCCACAGGATGATTATCCGGACTGGTCGATATACAGTGCCTGGGTGGCGCAGGATGATCTGGTACGGATCCGGTTTGCCAATTTTACTGCCCAGCCGGTACCGGTGTTGGGAAGTCAGTATAAAATAGTAGTAATTAAATAAGTATTGAATATTTCAGAGATAATTGTTTTGCCGGATGTTATCAGATCTATTTAATAATGTATAGACTAACTGAGAAATCAAATTAATCGTGATTAAGTTGAGAAGCAATTTTACCAAGCATGTCTTAGTTATCTGCGTCATGCTTTTCTCATTGGTGACAGTAACCAATGCGCAGCGCTTAGGAGATAACCTGGGAACGCATCGTGCTTCCGACACCCTCCGGATGACCAATAATTTTATTGTAAATGCCAAGGGCATTGTTATTGGTAACACTACTGTACTGAATAACAGTGTGGCCTTACAGATCGATGCATCCAATAAAGCTTTACTGATACCGCGTGTATTTGACACCGCATTGATCCTGCAGCCGGTAAATGGTATGTTGGTATATCAGACCGGGAATGACAAATTCTATGTTCGCCAGGGAGGAACCTGGATCACCTTTGGAACTTTCAGCGGCGGTGTAACTACGCTGAACGGAGAGTTGGGCGATATTACGGTGAACGGTGATAATAACGGGATTTCAGTCACGAAAAATGGAAATACTTTAACGATTGTAGCGGATAATACAGCTGCTATCTGGAATGCTAACCAATTGGTAGGAAGGGCGATATCCGGAACTTTGCCGGCATCGGGCCAGGTATTACAATGGAATGCAGCAACAGCCATGTGGGAGCCCAGGTCTATTTCGCAGATCAGTTTGTCTGGCACAGGCCTGAGGACAGATTCGGTAGTTACTACGCTGAATGGCAGTTTACGGAAGATAGCGTCCAATAATTTTATTTTTGTAACGGATACGGCCAACATGCTGAAGAACCTTCTGCGTGTGAGTGATACGGCCGCTATGTTGTCGAAAGTTGTTAAGTATTCGGATACGGCTGCCATGTTAAGCGGCTACGTGCGTACTGGAAATGTTCCAGTTACGGGTGTCACTTCGGTATCTGTTGTGGAGGCTAACGGCATATCTGCAACAGTGGCGAATTCCACCACTACGCCTGCCATTACGATGAGTTTAGGGAACATTACACCAACTTCTGTGACAACGAGTGGTGCTATCAGTGCGACTACGTTGGCTGGTACACTGACAACAGGCGTGCAACCTAATATCACCAGTATTGGAACTTTGAACAACCTGACGGTGAGTGGTTCAGTTAACTCCAGTAATCTGAGTTCTACAACAGCTACTATTGGTAACCTGAGTACTTCCGGCACAATAACAGCCGGTACTGTAAATGCGACAACGATCAATGGTGTCAATAACCTGACTGCATCCGGCACAGTAGCGGCCGGAACTCTGAGTGCAACCAACGCAACGATCGCGAATCTGAGTGGCTTGAGTAGCCTGACTACTAGCGGAACCGTATCTGCTGGAACAGTAAGTACTGCAACGATCAATGGTGTCAATAATCTGACCGTATCCGGTACAGTAACGTCTGGAACGGTCAGTTCGACCAATGCAACGATTGCGAACCTGAGTGGCTTGAATAGCCTAAGTACGAGTGGAACTGTATCTGCTGGAACAGTGAGTACTACAACGATCAATGGTGTAAATGACCTGACTGCATCAGGCACAGTAACGGCCGGAACTTTGAGTGCATCAACTGCGAATATTGCTACCTTAAATGGCTTGAGTGGCTTGACTACCAGCGGCACAGTAACAGCCGGAACGGTAAGTTCGACCAATGCAACGATTACGAACCTGAGTGGCTTGAACGGTCTGACCACTAGTGGCACAGTGATAGCCGGAACTCTGAGTGCATCAACTGCGAATATTGCTACCTTAAATGGCTTGAGTGGCCTGACTACTAGTGGAACAG
>NZ_JBIQXQ010000005.1:0-214625 GCF_058231045.1 Sediminibacterium sp. FW305-C-269
GCTGGAGCATGTTACCAGCGGGGCCTACCAGCATTATTACCAGTCCATGTACACCAACAGATAATTATGAGAATTGAGCAGACGATATTACCCGGTTGTTTCCTGGTAGAGGATACTTTCCATGGAGATCATCGGGGTTATTTTTTTGAGAGTTTTAACCGCAAAAGGTTTCTGGAGCACACAGGACTTGATATGAATTTTGTTCAGGATAACCAGTCGCTCTCGCAGAGAGGTGTTTTGCGGGGTCTGCATTTTCAGCAGGGCGATGCGGCACAGGCCAAACTGGTAAGGGTACTGAAGGGCAAAGTGCTGGATGTGGCGGTTGACCTTCGCAAGGGCTCACCAACTTTCGGGAAACATGTGGCAGTGGAACTTTCCGAAGACAGTCATACGCAGTTTTTCGTACCCCGTGGTTTTGCCCATGGTTTTGTGGTGTTGAGTGAGGAAGCTGTTTTCTTTTATAAATGTGACAACTATTATGATCCGGCTACGGAAGGAGGTATTATTTTTAATGATCCGGAGCTGGCGATCGACTGGAAATTACCCGAATCGGAATTATTATTATCCGGGAAAGACAAATCATTACCTACGTTGCGGGAAGCCATGCCTGCACTTAAATTCTAACATATGAAAGGCATTATACTGGCAGGCGGATCCGGTACCAGATTGTACCCCATCACCAAGGGTATCAGCAAACAGCTGATGCCGGTGTATGATAAACCCATGATCTACTACCCGCTCTCGGTATTGATGCTGGCGGGTATCCATGAGATACTGATCATCACCACACCCGAAGATGCTGCACAGTTCCAGCGTTTGCTGGGTAATGGCGCTGAGCTGGGCTGCCGGTTTGAATATGCCGTACAGGCCGTGCCCAACGGACTGGCGCAGGCTTTTGTGATCGGGGAGAAGTTCATCGGTCAGGATAAAGTGGCGTTGATACTGGGAGATAATATCTTTTATGGAGCAGGCTTCAGCAAACTGGTGCAATCATTTAACGATGTAGACGGAGCAGCCGTATTTGCCTATGAGGTGAATGATCCCGAGCGTTACGGGGTAGTGGAATTTGATGAGAAGAACAGGGCTGTCTCCATCGAAGAGAAACCGGCGCTTCCCAAATCAAGTTATGCGGTGCCGGGTCTGTATTTTTATGATAACAGCGTAGTGGAGATCGCAAAAAATATTGCCCCTTCTGCCCGGGGTGAGTATGAGATCACAGATGTTAACAGGGTATACCTGCAACAGGGTAAACTACAGGTGGGCATCATGAATAGAGGCACTGCCTGGCTGGATACCGGAACCTTTGATTCACTGGCTGATGCTTCGGAGTTTGTACGGGTGATAGAGAAAAGGCAGAGCCAGAAGATCGGCTGCATAGAGGAAGTGGCCTACCGGATGGGGTTCATCAACCAGCAACAACTGCTTCAACTGGCCGATTTATATGCTAAAAGTGGCTATGGAGAATACCTGCGCAGGATCAGGAAGTAAAAATTTTTATGTAACTATTTGATTATCAATAATGTCAAATATTTATACCGGAATGTTAAACAAAATAGGGTGCCTCCTGTTATTTTTGCATGAATGCTTTTACCATCAAGGACCTGGAGAATCTCTCAGGTATTAAGGCTCATACGATCCGTATCTGGGAACAACGTTATTCATTCCTGAATCCGCAACGAACGGAAACCAATATCAGGTATTATTCCAACGACGAATTACAGAAGATCCTGAACATTGCCCTGCTGAACAAGTATGGGTATAAGATCTCGCATATAGACCGCATGACGGCTTCGGAGATCAATGACAAGATACTGTCGCTCTCACAAGCCCAGGCCCAACAGGAGCGGATTGTGAATGACCTGATCCGTTATATGGTCAATGTAAAAATGGATGAGTTTGAAGTAGTACTGGATGCCTATATCAAAGCAAAAGGAATTGAGAAAACCATTACCCAGATCATTTTTCCTTTCCTGGAACGGATTGGCATTTTATGGCTCACCAATCATATTAATCCCGCACAGGAGCACCTGGTAAGTAACCTGGTTCGTCAGAAACTGATTGTGGGTATCGACGGTTTGCGCCCTGCATTGGACACCGGGAAATCGGTATTGCTTTTTTTACCAGAGGCTGAACACCATGAACTTGGGCTGCTTTTCGTGTATTATCTGCTTAAGAGCCGTGGCGTAAAAGTCATGTATCTGGGGGCCAATGTGCCGTTAAAAGATGTGGACTATGTAGCTTCTTTAAAGAATCCGGACTTCTTATATACACATATTACCTCGGTTGCGCATAATTTCAATTTTGAGAAATTCCTGACGAATACCCATAACCGTATGCCGGATCGGAAAGTCATCGTATCAGGGGCACTTACCCAGAATTATAAAAAACGGGTTCCGGCTAATTTTAGTTTTAAAAAGACCCTGGGCGAAGTACTGGAGTACATATCCTCTCTCTGATCTATCCACAAAAAAGAGCGGATTCTAAAAAATCAATAGATATATTGCTGATAATCAATCAAATACCAAGTTCGGAAAGATAAATTTGTAGGCGCCCTTATTTTGTTTAACTTTGATGTATAAAAAATTAAACAGTTTTATGTCCACTGTAGAATTTAACAAGATGCTTTTATCCAATGCAGAGTTTCTGAAGCCATTTGCGGTTACACTTACGCATGATACAGAAGCAGCCAAGGACCTGCTCCAGGAAACCATGTACCGTGCCCTGGCCAACCAGGATAAATACCATGTGGGCACCAATATCAAAGCATGGTTGTACACCATCATGCGCAATATTTTTATCAATAACTACCGTCGTAAAGCAAAGCAGTCCACCATCTTCGACAGCACTCCGAACGAATATCTGCTGAACCTGAACCAGGGCGCTGTTTCCAATGAGGCGGTTGCGGGTATCAACCTCAAAGAAGTGCAGAAAGCTATTTATAACCTGCCAGAGATATTCCGCAATCCTTTTCTCCTGTACTTTGATGGATATAAATACAACGAGATCGCAGACATGCTGGGTGAGCCTTTAGGAACTATCAAAAGCAGGATCCACTTTGCACGCAAGCTGCTGAAATCACAGATTCAGCGTCATTAATTTTTTACTTTTTAAATCACTGGCTTGAGCAGGAAAGTTGTTGTTATTGGAAGTGGTTTCGCAGGCCTTTCGGCTGCATCTTTCATGGCCAAAGCGGGCTGGGATGTGACCGTGCTTGAAAAACACGCCATTCCGGGCGGACGTGCCCGTTACCTTACAGCCGAAGGATTTACGTTTGATATGGGCCCCAGCTGGTACTGGATGCCGGATGTATTTGAACGTTATTTTGCCTGCTTTGGTAAAAAAGTTTCCGACTATTATCGCCTGATCCGTCTGGATCCTTCTTATCGTGTATACTACCCGGATGGCCCGATGGATGTTCCGGCTGATTTCACAGCCCTGCAACAACTGTTCGAATCCCTGGAACCGGGTGCGGGCAAACAATTGCAAAAGTTCCTGGAAGAAGCAGCCTATAAATATGAAGTTGGAATCAATAAACTGGTGTTCAAACCCGGCCAATCGGTAAAGGAATTCCTTGATTGGGACCTTGCCAAAGGACTCTTCAAACTGGATGTGTTCCGTTCCATGAAAGCCCATGTGGCCAAATATTTCAAACATCCCCGGCTGGTAGAGCTGATGGAGTTTCCCGTTCTGTTCCTGGGGGCTTTGCCTGAAAAAACACCGGCTCTCTATAGTTTGATGAACTATGCAGATATCAAAGGCGGTACCTGGTTCCCAGAAAAAGGGATGTACCAGATTGTTCAGGCGATGTACGACCTGGCCGTTGAACTGGGGGTTCGGTTTCATTTTGAACAGGAAGTGACCGCGATCGATATAACAGGTAACCGGGCAAAAAGCGTACAGGCTCAAACCCCGCAGGGTACTGCTGTTAGCTATGATGCGGATGTGGTGATCGGAGGGGCCGATTATCATCATATCGAAACACAACTGCTGCCCGTTGCCAGCCGGAGTTATACAGATGCTTACTGGGACAGTCGTGTAATGGCGCCGGGTTGTATTCTGTATTATGTGGGACTGAATAAGAAACTGAAGAATATCCAGCATCATTCTCTGTTTTTCGATACCTCTTTTGCCATACATGGCAAAGAGATCTATGATACCAAAGAATGGCCCAGCAACCCCTTGTTTTATGTAAGTGCCGTGTCTGTTACCGATCCTTCATCTGCGCCGGAAGGCTGTGAGAACCTGTTTCTCCTGATACCGGTGGCAACAGGACTTGAGAATGATACCGAGGAACTCCGTGAGAGATATTTTGACCAGATCGTCACCCGGATGGAGAAACACCTGGGTCAATCGATCAAGGATGCGGTGATCTATAAAAAATCCTTTGCCCATAGCGATTTTATCAGCGAATACCATGCATTTAAGGGAAATGCGTATGGTTTAGCGAACACTTTGCAGCAAACAGCTGTTTTAAAACCTTCGTGCAGAAGTAAGAAAGTGAGTAATTTGTTTTATACCGGTCAGCTGACCGTTCCCGGTCCCGGTGTTCCCCCCAGCCTGATCAGTGGTGAAGTGGTGGCCGGTGAAGTGGTCAAGACTTTCGGGAAGGAATAATGATGAGCGGATCAGGGGCAGAGTAGCATTCATGCGTGCCGATCTGAAAATCCGAACATAGCAGTCAGATACCCAAAAATCTCAAAAAAATAACACTATGATGAACCTGTTTCATGAAGTGAGTCAGGATTGCAGCAGGATTGCCACCGAGAAATACAGTACCAGTTTTTCTTCGGCCATCAAGCTGTTGCACAAGGATCTGCGTGTGCCGATCTTCAATGTGTATGGTTTTGTACGTTTTGCGGATGAGATCGTGGATACTTTTCACCAGCACGACAAATCCCTGCTGTTGGATGAATTTAAGAAAGCAACCTATGAGGCCATTGATCGCGGCGTTAGTCTGAATCCCATTTTGCATAGTTTTCAGCTCACAGTGAATCAATACGGTATCGACAGGCAACTGATCGATGCCTTCCTGTATAGCATGGAACTGGACCTGGAAAAGAGAAATTATGACAGGGCCGGTTACGAACAATATATCTATGGTAGTGCAGAAGTAGTGGGCCTGATGTGCCTGTATATTTTCTGCGACGGTAACAAAGACTTATACGAAGATCTAAAACCCTATGCCCGTAGCCTGGGAGCAGCGTTCCAGAAAGTGAATTTCCTGCGCGACCTGAAAGCGGATGTGGAAGGGTTAGACCGGATGTATTTCCCGGGCTGCGATTTCTCTAATTTTACCGAACGAGATAAATCGGCCATTGAAACGGACATACAACGTGATTTCGACCACGCGTATCAAGGCATCCTGAAACTTCCCGTAAAAGCCCGGTTTGGCGTATATGTGGCATATAAATATTATGTTTCACTGTTCAGGAAGATCAAAAAGATGCATCCTCACCGGATCCTTGAAAACAGGATCCGTATACCGGATTATGGCAAAATGATGATCCTGGCAAAAGCGGGGATACGTGCCCAGTTGAATTTGTTGTAATTACCGACCTTAGTCCTTATTTACCCTACATGGAACAAGTGATCTTAGTTGATGAGCAGGATGTGTTAACCGGCACCATGGAAAAGATGGAGGCACATGAAAAAGCCCTTTTGCACAGGGCTTTCAGTGTATTTGTTTTTAATGACCGGGAGGAAATGTTATTACAGCAAAGGGCTTTTGAAAAGTACCATAGCGGTGGTTTGTGGACGAACAGTTGCTGCAGCCATCCCCGTCCCGGAGAGGATACACAGGTAGCGGCAATGCGCCGTTTACGGGAAGAAATGGGGTTTGAGACAGCTCTTACGAAGATCTTCGATTTTGTATACAAGGCGGATTTTTCTAATGGACTCACCGAACATGAGTTCGATCACGTATTTGTAGGCCATTACGATGGCAAGGTCCTGCCCGATAGTAAAGAAGTGCATGATTTTGCATTCATGTCCATGCCCGATATCGAAGAGGCACTGCGAAAAACCCCGGAGAGATTTACTGCCTGGTTCCATATTGCCTTTCCAAAAGTGATGCATTGGTGGAGACAGTCACGACAAAACCTTTCGTAAAAGTTCATCCCATCCTGCCGTATGAAATCAACCCCCACCGCTATTGTGATCGGCGCCGGAATAGCCGGCCTGGCCAGCGCTATACGATTGGCCGTACAGGGTATGCAGGTTACGATATATGAGAAGAATGCATATCCCGGCGGTAAACTCAGCCATTTTACGATCGGTGCTTACCAGTTTGATGCCGGTCCCAGTTTGTTTACACAGCCGGGTCATATAGAGGATTTGTTTGCCCTGGCCGGAGAGCCGGTCGAGGACTATTTACGTTACAGAAAGATGCCCGTTTCCTGCCATTATTTTTACGAAGATGGTACACAGGTAAAAGCTTTTGCTGACCATGACCTGTTCGATCGCGAGCTGGTGGAGAAACTGGCTGAAGAACCCGGAAGCTTGCAGCGTTACCTGCAGCGTTCAGGAAATATTTATCGGGATATTGGTTCCGTTTTTCTGAATCATTCGCTGCATAAAAGGGCAACGCTGTTTAAAGCGGATATCTTACGTGCCTTGAAAGCTACCCGTTGGCCCTACCTGTTTCGTACCATGCACCAGCTGAACGAGAAACATTTTCGCAATCCCAAAACAGTAAAGTTATTTAACCGATATGCTACGTATAATGGCAGCAATCCTTACCAGGCGCCTGGTATGCTGAGCCTGATACCTCACCTGGAACATACTGAAGGGAGTTATTATCCCGCTGGCGGCATGATCAGTATTACCCATGCATTGTACCGGCTTGCAGAGAAAAAAGGCGTTCGCTTCTGTTTTAACACCCCAGTAGAGCGGATCATCCATAACGAAGGAGTGGTGCAGGGAGTCGTGGCAAATGGAGAGAATATACCGGCTGATATCGTGGTCAGCAATATGGATGTATATTTCACCTATCGTCATCTGCTGCGCGATACATACCGGTCAGAAAAGATCTTGAAACAGGAACGGAGCAGTAGTGCGCTCATCTTCTATTGGGGCATCAGGAAAGAATTTTTGCAGCTGGGCCTGCACAATATTTTTTTCGCGAAGGATTATCAGGCAGAGTTCGACCATCTTTTCCGTTTAAAACAGTCGTATCCCGACCCGACCGTCTATATCAATATCACCAGTAAATGCGAACCGGGTTTGCAGGCACCGGAAGGTGCAGAGAACTGGTTTGTGATGGTGAATGCACCCGCAAATGTTGGCCAGGACTGGGCGTTATACCGCGAACAGTACCGCAGTGCTGTTATCGCAAAACTTAACCGGATCCTGCAGACAGATATTGAACCACTCATCGAAGCGGAAGAAGTGCTGGATCCTGTGCTGATCCAATCAAGGACCGCTTCTTATATGGGCTCTTTGTATGGAACCAGTTCCAATTCCCGGATGGCAGCTTTTTTACGGCATCCCAACTTTAGCAGTATGATCAGGGGTTTGTATTTTGTGGGAGGGAGTGTACATCCGGGTGGTGGAATACCCTTGTGTTTGCAGAGTGCGAAGATCATGAGTGAAATGGTTGAAAAAGACAGAAAATGAGATTAGAGAAACAACATATTGCTACTTTCCTGGCAATCCTTTTTCATGTGAGCGGACTGGTTGGTATTCTCTTCACGCCTTATAAAGATTGGTTCATACAAAATACGCCACTAAACCTGGGTTTGATGGCCCTGTTGCTGATCTGGAGCCATAAAGGCAGGAATATTTCCTTTTATCTTTTCCTGCTGACCGCATTTCTGGTAGGGATGGGTACAGAAATGATCGGTGTACACACCGGCCATCTTTTCGGGACGTATCAGTACGGATCTGTATTGGGTCCCAAATTCAACGAAGTACCTGTGCTGATAGGCTTTAACTGGTTTGTGGTGATGTTCTGCAGCGCGGCGGTGATGCAGCAGTTTCAGGATTGGTTCCGGACCAAAATTGGGGAAGATGGTTTTGACCTGCCTCCCCGGATAGCGGCTTTGTCCATGGTGATCGACGGAGCGCTGCTGGCCACTTTTTTCGACTGGCTGATGGAGCCTGTTGCCGTGAAACTGGGATTCTGGAAATGGTCCGGTCAGGATATCCCTCTTTATAATTATGTCTGCTGGTTCCTGATCAGTGTTGCTTTGCAGCTTGTGCTGCGATGGCTCCGTTGTAACAAGGCCAACCATTTTGCGGTACATTTGTTTATCATACAGGCATTGTTTTTCCTGGCACTCAGAACCTTTTTATAATATGCTGTATTTATTGATCACACTCATTACTTTTATTCTGATGGAGGGTATTACCTGGCTCACCCATCGTTATGTGATGCACGGTTTTTTGTGGTACCTGCATGAGGATCATCACCAGAAAGGACCTGGTTTTTTTGAAAAAAATGATGCTTTCTTTGTCATTTTTGCCATTCCCAGCTGGTTATGCATCATGCTGGGCAGTATGAACCAGGTATATTGGGTGGTAAGTATCGGCGCAGGCATTGCCCTGTATGGATTTGCTTATTTCCTGGTACATGAGATCATCATTCACCAGCGGTTTAAATTATTTACCCGCAGCAATAACCGTTATATCAAAGCCATCCGCTGGGCGCATAAAATGCATCATAAACATATCGGGAAAGAAGAGGGAGAGAGCTTCGGTATGTTGCTGGTTGCCAAAAAATACTGGGATAAGGTAAAACAGGACGAATTATTGCAGGGTGGAGGAGGAAGTAAAGTAAATAAGTAGATAAAGTAAATAGGTATATAACGTAACAGGTTGTTGAAAACCTTGGG
Source organism: Sediminibacterium sp. FW305-C-269 (assembly GCF_058231045.1). Lineage (NCBI taxonomy): Bacteria > Pseudomonadati > Bacteroidota > Chitinophagia > Chitinophagales > Chitinophagaceae > Sediminibacterium > Sediminibacterium sp. FW305-C-269. The sequence goes on from NZ_JBIQXQ010000005.1 coordinate 8,832, forward strand.
GGATATTCACCATTCACTACGCACCATTCGCCATTGTCCAATCAGTATCACTATATCATCACGGGAGCCGGATGCGCAGGTTCCAGTCTGCTGATGCGGATAATGCAGGAGGATTTCTTCCGGGATAAAAAGATCCTTGTACTGGATCATTCAGCAAAGAACAGCAACGACCGCACCTGGTGTTTCTGGGAAAAGGAAGCGGGGCTTTTTGAATCCATTGTTCATCACCGATGGCCCACCCTTCAGTTCTATTCCGATTCGTTTTTCCGTGAGCTCAACATTGAACCCTATCAATACAAGATGATCCGGGGTATCGATCTATATGATCATATCAGGCAGATGTCGGCACAGCATGCCAATATCGAATGGAGAAACGAAACGGTAAAGCGGGTTGAAACAGGTTCGGATCATGCGCGTGTGGTCACAGATCAGAATGAGTACCGGTCGGAATATGTGTTCAACAGCATACCGTTCAGAGATGTTCTGAGACCGCCTTCACGGGAGAACAGCAAAGCCTATTATCTCCTCCAGCATTTTAAAGGCTGGCTGATCGAAACGCCCGGGGATCGTTTCAATCCCGACAAAGCCACTTTCATGGATTTTCGCGTGAGTCAGGAGAATGGAGTTGCTTTTTTTTATGTACTACCCGTTTCTCCCCGTCAGGCATTGGTGGAATACACCCTGTTCACAGAGCAACTGCTTCCCGAAGAAATGTATGATGTTGCTTTGCGCGAATATATCTCCTCACATCTGCAACTGACTGATTATTCAGTGCAGCATACGGAATTTGGTGTGATACCCATGACCAACCTGCGATTTCCATCACAGGAGGGCCGGGTGGTATTTACAGGAATTGCTGGCGGTCAGGCCAAAGGCAGCAGTGGGTATGCTTTCCGGTTCATACAAAAAAGAGCGGCCGCCATCGTGGATTCACTGGTGCACAAAAACAGTGTTGATCTAAGGGAAACGTTGGCAGATAAGAAATTCCGTTTGTACGACAGTGTGTTATTGCACGTACTGCATCATAGGAAAATGGCTGGGTCTGAGGTCTTTGCCCGTATTTTTCAGCACAATCCCCCACAACGGGTGTTGCGATTCCTTGATAATGAAACTACCTTATGGGAAGACCTCCAGATCATGCGTAGCGTACCTACAGGTATTTTTCTCCCCGCCGCCATTCAGGAATTGGGCTCTTGAAAGTTAACGGCTTTCTATTACATTTGCAGCCTTGGCCTTGTAGTACAATGGATAGTATGCGAGTTTCCGAAGCTCTTGATCCAGGTTCGATTCCTGGCAAGGCCACACAATTATCTCTGATTCTGCCTTGCACAGGCATTGATGGTATTGATCCTGCCCGTCATCTTTGTTTGCATACACTTGATAAGCCCGATAATATATGTGAACCTACCGGTTCGCATATAACATGGCCATACTTTCATTAGCCATTTTCCGGTTATACTCGAAAGCCAGTTTTTTGTGGTTGACAAGGTCAACAATCGTTCCGATCAAACAGAGTCCGCCGGTGAAGAGGTATAAAATACCCATCCCATTCTGACCGATCATGAAACGTTGTATACCACCCACACAAACAAAACCCAATACGCAGCCGATCAATATCTGGTCAGTTGTCCGGCGTTTACCGTTGTATACGGCAATAAAGCTGAGCAGTTCATCTTCCCGGAGTTCGTTGGTGAGCGACTGCAGATAAACCAGTTCTTCCCCCTCGATAGAAGGGATCATGTTGATCAGGTTGGGTTTCATGGGTTGGTTATTTAAGGTGTATGAGTTGTTTGATCCTGCTAAATATAACCAATACAGCGAAGATTCCGAAGGGATGATGCTGAAAAGAAGCTGCCAGTTTCAGGTGTAAGGCATAATAAATAGAATGACCCAGTCCGCAACCCGGGCACTGGCCAATACCCAGCAGACTGAACAGGCAAAGGGAGCTCTGCTTTTTTTCTACAGGAAGAAAAAACAATAAGAGTAAGGCCGCCAGGAGGAAAAGGAGTTCCAGGTGTTGCCGCCCCCATTTCAGCATACGTGTTGTGTAACTGATCATCGAATTTGGTTTTCTTACCGGTAACGGCAGATCCTTATTTGCCGAATGCCGCAATATTGGTACTGAAGATCTTTACTGCAATGGCCAGCAATATCACCCCAAAGAATTTACGGACAGCCAGCAAACCCGCAGGTCCCAGCAGGTGTTCGATGAACTTCAATGATTTCAATACGATATATACTACCACCAGATTGATCAGGATACCTGAAAGGATATAACTTTCTTCAAAGTTGGCTTTCAGCGACATGATGGTGGTTAGTGTTCCGCTACCTGCAATGATGGGAAAAGCGATCGGTACCACGGTGCCGGATTGAGCATTGGTATCGCCCTTGAAGATCTCGTGACCCAGCACCATTTCCAGTCCCAGCAGGAAGATCACCACCGAACCGCCTACTGCGAAAGAGCGGACATCAAGTCCGAGAATGCTCAGGAATGGTTGGCCGGCATACAGGAAAAGGATCATCAATGCACCTGACACCAATGTGGCCTGGATAGACCGGATAGCGCCCATTTTATCTTTCAGAGAGATCAGCAGCGGGATGGAACCAACAATATCGATCACCGCAAATAAGGTGAAAGTTATGGTGAGCAGTTGGTCCAGGTGAAAGGTCATAAAGCAGGTTTGTTTAAAGATAATAATAGTTTTGTGAATAGGCAATGGGTGGGGGTGAGTCGTGAGACGTGAATGGTGAGTCGTGAATTGTCAGTAGTGGATGGTCAATGAGTATTCAACTGACTGCCTACTAACTACTCACCACTGACGCCTCACACCGTCGGCCTATGCCATTCTTTTCCGGCAAGGGAAATATTGTAGAGGAACTCGTGATGGAAACCACTTTCCTCCTGCGTCAGTTTTATCACGCAACCATAGTGGCAGGTAAACAGGTCAAACGACTCTTTGATGGGGGTGCCGGTGATATGCGCCAGGATACTTCTTAACACACCGCCATGGGCCACGATCACTGCGGGAGATGCGTGTTGACTGATCTCATTAAAACGGTTGATCACCCGCTCATGCATCAAAGCATAACTTTCTCCTTCAGGCACCACCACATTCACAAAATCTTCCAGCCAGGGTTGCATTTCTGTCTTGGGTATTTCGTTCCAGGGTTGCATTTCCCAGTTGCCGCAGTCCAGCTCCATCAGGTCGTTGTGAAGGACCGGGGTATGATCGGGAAAGAGGGTCTCAGCCAGTTTGCGGCAGCGTTGCAGAGGACTGCTGTACACAGCTCCCATACGGGTGGGTAACCAGGGGCGTATGCTGTCTGCCTCAGCAGCAAAACTATCGGTAACATCCAGGTCTGTTTGTCCGTAACAGATGCCTTTCTCCACAGCAGGGGTGGTATGCCTGATCAGGTATATCTCCATGCTGCGAATTACCGGAATTATTGTGAAACAAACAGAAGAAAGCCACAGATTTCAAAGATCCGGTCAGGTATCCTGAAATCTGTGGCTGGTGACTAAAACCGGAAAATGCGGTTGCGGTATAACCGGTATTCGAACTGCAGGCTCTGTAAACACTGCGCACAAAGACAATCCTGGTACTTGTTTTCTATGTACACACGTTCCTCATAGGTCAATATTACCTGGCTGCACTGGCACTCGGCTATATTGCCCACTTTGCACTCAAAACTCCGTTTGCAGCGCGGGCAGGGTTTGGATTCGTGTTGTGCCATGACCTTACCAGTTAAAAGTGACACCGGTATTGAACAGGGTAGGGATACTATTGAAGCCCCGTACATCAAAGAATTTTTTACCGGTAAGGTTCTGCAGGTCTGCAAAAAACTTAACATGTTCGTTCAGGGTATAGTCGGCATAGGCACCCAGTATCACATAACTGTCGAGACTGATATCCGCTTTTTTATACCCGCCGATATCAAACCGCTTGCTTACGTATTTTCCGGATAGGGCTATGTTCAGCCCTTTAACAGGACTCACATTCACCGACAGGTTAACCGAATGTTTGGGTCTGCGTAACAGGTACTGGTAGATGACTGTATCTTTTACCGTTACCCGGTTCTGGGTAACCTCTTCGCTGGTCAGCAACGTGTAATTACCGGTGATGCTGAGCCTGTCGTTAGGTCTGACGCTGAATTCCCATTCCAGTCCGTTCACGGTCTGTTTGATGTAGTTGAAATATTTGAAACTGATATAATTGTAATCGATACCGTTATTGATGCGGCGGTTGAAATACACGATACGTGTGCTCACTGCTTTTTTGTCGAAGCTGATACCACCTTCATAATTCACGGATTTCTCTGCATCCAGTTTGTCGTTAATGCTCAGCTGGTACAGCGAGGGCGCTTTGAAGCCGCTGGATACGCTGGCAAACAGTCTAACCTGCTCATTGATGCTGTAGGAAGGGTTGAAAGTGTAGGTACTATTGCTGCCATAACGCGAATGATGGTTGTACCTGCCGCCCAGCTCTATGTTCCATTTTTTATCCTCACTGTTGAAGAGGACAGACCCATACAGGGCTTGCTGGTTAAAGGAAGTATCCCGGAACTGGCTGCTGTAAGGTCCAAACATACTGATGGAAAAATATTGCTGGTTATAGGAGTGGTGACGGTAGTCGCCCCCTGCAAGCAACGTGAATCCTTTGACAACCTGCAGACTGGCATACAGTTCCACAAACTGTGATTTACCTGAATACGTATTGTTCTCAAAAATGGTACTGGTGCGGTCCAGGCTGTCATTCCGGTAGGTACGGGTCAACTCACTGAACTGGTAATTACCGTTGAGGCTCAATTTGTTTTTCCGGTACTGGAAACCGGCTCCGCTGGTGAAGGAAGTGTTGTGAATGTTGTAGTCTTTATCATCCGTAAACACCCCGGCATCAATACCTGCTTTGTACTGGCTGAACATGGCAAAGGTTTTGAACGATAAGGCCGGGCTCAACTGGTACAGCAGCTGTGCGTTGGAAACGGTGCCGTTATAACCATCGTTGTCATAATTCTTCTTCCCGGTGCTGTCATAGGCAGATGAGAAACCGCTTGTGTTCAGTCTTGCAAACCTGGCCGAATAAGTGAGCTTATCCTTCTTGCCATATACCTGCGCATTGATGCGGGAAGTGGCAAAACTTCCCTGGCTCACCGTGGTCTTGATGTTAAAGGGTTTTTGCACATCTTTTTTTACTGTGATGATGTTGATCACACCTGCGATAGCATCACTGCCGTACAGGGTAGATTGTGCGCCTTTGCATACTTCGATCCTTTCCACATCGTTGATGGAAAACAGGTTCAGGTCAAAATCCGTGGTGATGGTGGACGGGTCGTTCATCGGAATGCCATCGAGCAGGATCAGGGTGCGGCCTGCCGAAGCGCCCCGCATATATACGGTTTGTACAGCGCCGGTGTTGTTGAGTGCACCATTAATGGTGATGCCGGCCTGCTCGTTCAATACCTGGGCAACGGTTCTGCCCTGACTTTTTTCGATCTGCGCTTTGCCGATCACGGTGATGACTTTACCGGTGGTACTTTGTTTTTGTTCCAGTTTATTGGCAGTTACTACCACTTCGTCGAGGGTTCTGGTACTTACCGTGTCTTTCTGCGCAAAGGCAGTGCTGCCTGCAAGCAGGGCAGTGAGGAGCGTGAATGTTTTGCTCATTGTTGTTGTTTTTGAATTGAACAATGAGCTTTCAGGAAAATAAAAAAACGGAGAAATATAAACGGCCGCTGCAGCAGGCCTTTTACATTCCATGCTTTTCACCCGAAAGCCGTGAATGATAAATGGGTACCTGGCAGGTCTTCTGGCTTGCTGGCTTGATGAGAACCTTCCCATTCCGTGTTCCGGAAAAGTGGTTTGCAGATTCATCAGCCGTGAGTGTGTCAGTGAAGATTATTAGAAATCATTACCAACGGGCGCTCACGTTTACAGCTTACAGCTACGGGGATAGCGCCGGAATTACACCGGACTTCCCTTTTAATCCCGTTTGAGGCGGGAACCAAATACGGGGCAAATGTAAAGGGCCGCCCGGAAGAATGCGATTTATTCTTGTTTAAGTTTTGCACGCTAAGTTGAAAACTTATTTCATCAAAATGAATGTGCAGGTTGGCATCTTCAGAAAATAACAGCAGGAATCCTTTTTTGTGCAAAGTTCTGTTGCTATTCTTCTTTCACCCTTTCAGTAACGCGATCGCCGATTCACACCGGCCGTTTCCCTGAAGTTTCCTACATTTAAAGCCATATCAGACTGTATGCACGGAAAACAGAAACTCAATCTTTTTAGTTTCACCATGATCGTGGTGGGCCTGGTGATTGGCATGGGTATTTTTAGAACGGCCGCTACCAGTGCCAAACATGCCATTGAACCCTCTGTATATTTTACTGCCTGGTTATTGGGCGGATTCTTTGCTTTATGCGGTGCATTGACCTATGCCGAGATCGGTAGCCGTTATCCTGTAACGGGCGGTTACTATAAGATTTTCTCATATGCCTATCACCCCAGTATCGCATTTGCCATCAATTGCATCATTCTTATCAGTAATGCCGCCAGCTTAAGCGGTGTAGCCCTGATCGGAAGCGGGTATATTGCCAAACTTTTCCCTTCTTTTATTCAGACAGATATCGATAAAGCATTGCTCAGTTGTGCGGCTATCCTGTTTTTTTACCTGATCAACCTGCGCGGGCTGCGAATGAGCTCCCGTGCCCAGAATATGCTGATGCTGATCAAGATCGGCATGATCGTGGTATTGATCTTAGCGTTGTTTTTCCCGCACCAGGATATTACAACTACTGTCGCCGCAGCCAGTACGCCGGTTCCTGAAATGAGCTGGATACAGAGCCTGGGTGTCAGTCTTATCGCTGTATCTTTTACCTATGGCGGGTACCAGCAGACCATCAACTTCGGCAATGAGGTGGATAAGCCGGCTAAAAATATTCCGCGGGGTATCTTCATCGGTATCGCCATCATCATCGGTTTATACCTGCTCGCCAATCTCAGTTACTATTCGATCGTAGGGTTCGATAATATGAAAGCAGAAAAAGAGATCGCGTATGTGCTGATGGAAAAAGTATTCGGCAAAACAGGCGCCGATATATTTGCTTTCTTTCTCTTCTTTGGTGTGCTGGCCTATGTGAATGCCCTGCTGATGAGTAACCCGAGGGTGATGTATGCCATGAGCAACGAAGGTGTATTGCCCAAGGTCTTCTCCCGCCAGAATCCAAAGAACGAAGTACTCACCATTTCCCTGACGGTATTCGCTGCCATGTGTATCATCATCCTGTTCTTTGCACAGACCTTCGATAAGATCCTCAACTTCACCATCTTTCTCGATTGTTTCGGTATGGTGGCATCCAGTGCTACTATTTTCGTGTTGCGTAAGAGGACCCGGCACCTGGATGGAACAGGTATTTTTAAAATGAAATTCTATCCCTGGATACCGCTGATCTTCATGAGTGCCTATCTTTTTGTGGGTATCAGCATTGCCATGCAAACTCCTGATACCGCAGTGGTAGGCGCTGCCGTGCTGGCGGCATTTATGGTGATCTATTTTATATCAAAGAAACTGAATCCCGCGATCGGCACCGATCTGTCGGGTAAAGACCAATAAGTATGGACGAACTCTCCTATATCCTGAATGAATTGGGCGAACACCGCGACGAATATTTTCGCGCCGTGGCGCCACCTATTGTGCAGACCAGCAATTTTGCTTTTTCAAAAGTGGCGGATCTGCGGAAGTCCTTTAAGGATGAGTATGCCACCTGGCTGTACAGCCGGGGCCTGAATCCCACCGTGGAGATCCTCCGGAAAAAGCTGGCCGCCCTCGATGAAGCCGAGGACTGCCTGGTTTTCAACAGTGGTGCTGCCGCTATTTTCGCAGCGGTGTTGGCCAATGTAAAAAGCGGCGACCATATCGTAAGTGTTAAAAATCCTTATACCTGGGCGGTGAAGATGTTTGAAGTCATCCTGCCGCGGTTCAACGTAACGGTTACCTATGTGGATGGAACCCTTACAGAAAATTTTGCCAAAGCTATTCAGTCCAATACCACGCTGATTTATCTCGAATCGCCCAACAGCTGGTTTTATGACCTGCAGGACCTGCGGGCGGTGGCAGCACTGGCCAAAGAGCGCGGTATTGTTACCATTATCGATAACAGCTACTGTACACCTCTTTATCAAAAACCGATTACGATGGGTATTGACCTGTCGTTACAGTCTGCCACCAAATACATTTCGGGGCACAGCGATACGGTAGCAGGGGTGCTCACCGGAAGCCGTGCTATGATAGAGCGGATCTTCAACAGCGAATACATGAACATAGGCTCTGGTATCCAGCCTTTTAATGCCTGGCTCCTGATCCGTGGTCTCCGAACCTTGCATGCCAGGCTGGAAAGGATCACCCGCACCACCTGGGAGGTGGTGCGTTTCCTGCAACAACACCCGAGGGTAGAAAAAGTGATCTTCCCGCTCGATCCCTCTTTTACACAGTACGAACTGGCCCGGCGGCAGATGACAGGAGCCTGCGGACTTCTGACTTTCTATCTGAAGGCAGAAAAAGGAACTACCATTGAGACTTTCTGTGAATCATTACAGCATATACTGATGGCGGTAAGCTGGGGTGGTTATGAATCGCTGATACTGCCTAAATGTGCCGGTATGGCACCGGATGCCTTCGATGCTGCCGATCCCACACACCGTTCCCTGCGGTTGTATGTGGGTTTGGAAGAGCCGGATTACCTTTTGGCCGACCTTTCGAGGGGTTTTGAGGCCATTGCTGACCTTTCATAACATATTTTCAACGGTTTAGGCCCTATCCTTTCCACCTGTCCAAAATTTAGGCAAGTGGTAGGGAAACTGTTATTTTTGTTATATATGAGAAAGTATTTGACCCTGATATGTTGCACAATCGTTGCCCAAAGTTTTGCACAGCGGGCATCCGATAGCTGGGACCTGCGCCATTGTATCGAACATGCCCTTCAATTCAATATCTCGATCAAACAGGCCGATATACAGGCAAGGATCGCGGCATTGCAGGCAAAACAGGCCAAATACAATATCTATCCCAGTATCAATGCCAATTCAGGTACCGGTGTGCGTTTCGGTCGCTCCATTGATCCTACCACCAACGTGTTCTCCACTTCCCAGTTCCTGTACCAGAACTTTGGTGTGAATGCCGGTTTCCAATTGTACAATCATGGTAAGCTCAGGAACTCTGTACAAATGGCCGAGTTCAATGCCCAGGCTGCTTTGCAGGATGTGGCCAAAGCCTCCAACGATATTTCCTTCAATGTGGCCACTTATTATCTGCAGGTACTGGCAGCCAAAGAGCAGGTAAAGATCAGTGAAGTACAGCTGGCGCAAACACAGAATCAGTTAGAGATCACCCGCAAAAGGGTAGATGCAGGTGTATTGCCCGAACTGAACCTGGCCGAGGTTGAGTCACAATTAGCTACGGATAGCAGCAACTATTATACTGCAAAAGGTAATTACGAAACAAACCTGCTGAATCTTCGCGGTCTGCTAAACCTGGATGTGGACACACTTTTTGGTATTGAAACCCCTTCGGTTGACCAGATCCCTATCGAATCATTTGCAGAATTGCAGCCGAACCTGGTGTATGAAAGCGCCTTACAGCTTCAGCCGCAGCAGAAAGCCAATGAATTCCGCATCAAAGCGGCACAGAAGAATGTGCAGGTATCCCGGGCCCTGATGTATCCTACCCTTAGCCTGGGTGGTAACCTGTCGACCAACTTCTCGAATTCTTTTAAAACGGTGTCAGGAGTTTCTTTCCTCGGATACGGCCCGATTACCGGAGCCGAACCGATCGTAAACATCAGTAATGTAAACTACTATGTTCAGAGCCCCGTATATAAAGTCAGCCAGAAGTCCAGAAGTTTCGGCGATCTGTGGAACGGTTGGAGCAACCAGCTGAGCAATAACTTCGGTCAGAACGTAGGTATCAGCCTGAGCATACCTATTTTCAACAATTTCTCTGCACGTACAAGCTACCAGACAGCCCAACTGAATGTGAAAGCAGCCCAGCTGCAGAAAGAATCGGCGGATCTTACCCTGCGTCAGAATATCTACACGGCCTATACCAATGCGGTTACGGCGTTACAGAAATTCAATGCCGGCAAAAAACAGGTGGAAAGCGCACAGAAAGCCTATGATTTTGCTATGAAGCGATACGAAGTGGGTCTGCTGAGCTCACTCGACCTGATCACCAACCAGAATAACCTGTTGAGGGCCAAGATCACACAACTCACCAACCAATACGACTATGTATTCAAGATGAAGCTGCTTGAATTTTACAAAGGCAAGGGAATGAAATTATAAATCGATATTGTACCACCCATTATTAACTGGCTGACAAAAAGAAAAAACATTGTATGAATAAAAAATTGCTTTGGATCATTATTGCTTTGGTTGTTCTGATCGTTGCACTGATCGGACTTAAAAAAGCAGGTGTCATTGGGAAAGAGGAAGGGATCAAGGTGACTTCTGAAAAAGCCGCACTGCGAACCATCATAGAAACCGTCAATGCAAGCGGAAAGGTATATCCTGAGATCGAGGTGAAAGTGAGTCCGGATATCAGCGGTGAGATCGTGGAACTGAATGTGAACGAGGGCGATAGCGTAAAAAAAGGACAGGTGCTTGCCCGTATCTATGCCGATATCTATCTTACCCAACGCGATCAGGTGGCGGCAGGTGTGAACCAGAGCAAGGCGCAGTTGTCTAACTCAACGGCCAGTCTTGGCGGTTTAAAAGCGACCCTGGATAACCTGAAAAACATTTACGAGCGACAAAAGAAACTGTACAACGAAAAAGTAGTTTCCCGTGCCGAATTCGAAACGTCTGAACAGAATTACCTTACAGCACAGGCCAACTACAATGCTGCGAGGGAAGGATTGAAGAGCAGTGAAGCGTCTATCCAGAGTGCACAGGCGCAGTTGCAGAAAGCAGACAAGGACCTTTCCCGTACGGTGATCGTATCTCCGATGAATGGTATGATCAGCCTGATGAATGTGAAAAAAGGGGAGCGTGTTGCCGGTAACAGTTTTAACGTGGGAACCGAAATGATGCGTGTGGCCGATATGCGCAGTATTGAAGTGCGGGTGGATGTAGGCGAGAATGATATCCCTAAAGTGAAACTGGGCGATACAGCCGTCGTGGAAGTGGATGCCTATACCAACCGGAAATTCAAAGGCCTGGTGTATAAGATCGCTAACCCGAGCACCAGCGGTTTGACCACATCTAACTCCAGTGCGGAAGTGACGAACTATAAGGTGCATATACGACTGTTGCCGGAAAGCTACAAAGACCTGGTTGCGGTAGGTAAGGGATTCCCTTTCCGTCCCGGAATGAGTGCTAGTGCAGATATTCAGACACGTACCAAACAGAACGTGCTTTCCATAGCACTGAATGCGGTTACCACACGCGATAAAAACGGGGATGCGGCTCCTGGCGATAAAAAAGATGAGAAGAAACCACAGGAGGAAACCAAATCCACCAGTGCAGATGATGGTATTGAAGAAGTGGTGTTTGTATTGCAGAAAGACAATAAAGTGAAAAAGGTAAAAGTGAAGACCGCCATCCAGGACCTGAACTATATTGAAATACTGGAAGGCCTGAAAGCAGGGGATGAAGTGATCACAGGACCTTATTCCATCGTGAGTAAAACGCTGAAAGATGGTAACCTGGTAACGGTGGTTCCGAAAGACAAACTCTTTGAAGAGAAGAAATCGAATTAAGCGGTAACAACATACAGGTATATCCGTACAAACGACAGGTTCTGCCTGTCGTTTGTCTTTTGAAGAACGGGTGTTCGTATTTTTGCAGTATCATCAAATGCGATTGCCATGCAGATTGGAATTATTGGAAGCGGCAGTTGGGCAACGGCCCTGGCTAAGATACTTACAGATAACGGGAACAGGATACAGTGGTGGATGCGGAATGAAGAGAGCATCGCTTTTATGCAAAAAAGGCGGCATAACCCGCATTACCTGCACAGCGCTTATTTCGACCCATCCCTGCTGCAACTCAATAGTGATATACAGAAAGTAGTCGCGGATTCGGAAGTACTGATCGTGGCTGTGCCTTCTGCCTTTGTGGAGCAGACATTTGCGCAAATACCACCTGCGTCATTAAAAGGAAAGAAGGTGATATCTGCCGTAAAAGGTATCCTGCCCTCGGAAAATGAGTTGATGAATTATTACCTGGACAAACATTTTAACCTTCCACTGACGGATTATTTCACACTGCTCGGTCCCTGTCATGCAGAAGAAGTGTCTGCTGAAAAATTATCGTATCTCACTTTCTCGGGAACGGATCTGGCAGCTACCCATTCCATTGCTGCTTTTTTCAAGACAGAATACATCAATACAGTAGTGAACAATGATGTGTTGGGTGTACAGTATGCCGCTGTGCTGAAGAATATTTATGCCCTGGGTGCAGGTATTGCACATGGATTGGAGTATGGTGATAATTTTCTGAGTGTGTACATTGCCAACAGTGCCAACGAAATGGTGGGTTTCCTGAAAAAGATCAATGAGCCGGATCCCTGTGTGCCGGATACGCATAATTATTCGGCCTCTGTGTACCTGGGAGACCTGTTGGTGACCTGTTATTCCCTCTATAGCCGTAACCGTACTTTCGGTAATATGATCGGAAAGGGCTACTCGGTAAGGGCAGCCCAGCTGGAGATGAACATGGTGGCCGAAGGATACAATGCCAGCAAGTGTATTCACCTGATGAACAGGCAGATGCAGGCAGAAATGCCGATCGCTTCAGCCATCTATGAGATTCTCTGGGAGCAACTGCCCGCTACGGAAGGATTTAAGAAAATAGAAACATTTCTGGTATAGGATTGTCGTAACTTACAGTATGCCTTTCTCGTTCTTCATATTGAATCCCGAACTACTGTTACTGTTGATCGCGGGCATCATTGCTGTGCAGATTGGTAAGAGATTGTTCGGGCATTCCGGCGGCAGGTAACTGTTTACTGAAACAGGTCTGCTGCGATTCCATCGGCAAAGAATTTGCCTGACGGTTCCAGTTGTAAATGATCGTTGTTCAGGCGGACCTGTCCATTCCGGATATATTTTTCTGCGCTCTTCCGTAAGCTGTGTGCTTTGTTATCGCCCCACCGTTCTGCCACTTGTGTCAGCGAAACCCCTTCGATGGTCCGTAGCCCTGTCATAATGTATTCATTCAGTTGCTGCGTTTCAGTAAGTATTTCAACTTCGAAAGGCAGCTCTTCCTTTGCCAGTGCAGCCAGGTACAAACTATTGTTCGAAACATTCCATTGCCTGCTTTCACCATTGAATGAATGGGCAGAAGGTCCCAGTCCGAGATAAGGTTTCCCCTGCCAGTAACTGCTGTTGTGCCTGCTTCTGAAACCCCGTAGTGCAAAATTGGATATCTCGTAATGTTCCATTCCTGCCATTGCTGTTTTTTGGGTAAGGATGCTGAACTGCCTTGCCTGTTGTTCAGCATCTACATCGGGTAATTGCCCGGTATGGATCATCTTATCAAGCGCAGTTCTGGGTTCAACGGTTAAAGCATAACAGGACAGGTGTGGTATCTGTAAGGATAAAGCGGTATCAATATTCTGTTCCCAGTTTTCATCGGTCAGGCCCGGTGTACCATAGATCAGGTCGATGGTGATATTGCTGAAACCTGCAGCCTGTGCCATCCGGATGCTATTGATGGACTGTTGAGCTGTATGCGCCCGGTTCATCCACTGCAGGTCCTGTGCAAAAAATGACTGGATGCCAATACTCAAGCGGTTGATGCCTAATCTGCGCCAGGCAGCAAGATTGGCTGCAGTGATATCATCCGGATTACTTTCGAGCGTGATCTCTGCATGGGTGCTGACCGTATATTGCTTATACAAATGTGTCAGCAGTTGTTCCAGATCCGTCACAGGCAACAGGGAAGGAGTTCCACCACCTAAATAGACCGTTTCAACTATTTCGCTGAGATAACTTTTCTGCAAAAACATCTCTTTACCGATCGCCTGCACCATGTCCGGTATCCGCTGGTGTGTGGTGGAGAAATGAAAATTGCAGTAATGGCAGGCTTTTCTGCAGAAAGGAATATGTATATAAATGCCAGCCATACAACAATAAATGATTCTGTGCAAACATACTCTTTTCCGGCCGGTCATTTCTGTTCCCGCTTTCATCCGAAACATCAAACCAATTCAATATTTTTGTGACATGTCTGGTTCCAAGTATTTTTTTGTGGCGTGTGTGCTGCTGTGTTTGTCTGTATGTGGTTTTGGCCAGGCGGATAGCAGTAATCGTGCGGAAACCAGCCGTATCCGTAAAGTGACCACGCCCCTGCAACGTAAACCCGTGGCAAGAGACAGCATACAGGTTGTGCCGGCTGACTCCAGTTTGCAGAATGATAGCCTCGTATTGGCGCAGACCCTCAGGGATAGCTTGCGGGCCGACTCTGTTCGCAAACTGTCTGCGGTAAAAGCGGATCTGCCCATATACGATACGTCTACTTATCGTATATACGCAACCCATCCCTACCTGCCCCTGCATAAGCCGGCATTATATATGCTGATCGATTACCGGCAGCGCGAGCCGAAGGATGAGCTTTTTTACCTGATGGCAGGTATCATTTTTATAGTGGCATTTATACGTGCGGCTTTCTCCAAATATTTCCGGAATCTGTTCTTGTTATTCTTCCAGACATCCCTCCGGCAGAAACAGACCCGCGACCAGCTATTGCAGGATAACCTGGCCTCCCTGCTGATGAATTTTTTATTTGTGATCAGCGCCGGACTGTACATCACATTACTGATCCGTTATAAGAACTGGACCGATATCCCTTTCTGGTGGCTGGCAGCCGGCTCCGCATCGGTGTTGCTGGCGGTATACCTTGTGAAATATCTGTTCCTGGTATTTACCGGCTGGGTCTTTAACTCAAAGGAAGCGGCCGGCTCATATGTATTCGTTGTTTTCCTGGTAAACAAAGTATTGGGTGTGATACTGATTCCTTTTCTGCTGGTACTGGCTTTTGCAGACCCCGGCATTGTTCAGGTGGCGGTTACAATATCGTTGGGAGTCATTTTGTTGTTGCTGGGTTATCGTTACTGGGTTTCATTTACAGCTATCAGGAATAAATTGAAAGTAAACGCCTTACATTTTTTACTATACCTTTGTGCCGTTGAATTACTTCCGTTGGCATTGATATATAAGATATTGATGAATTATTTTAACGGAAGTCTTTAATTTTGCACAATCTTAGACAAGACGCATGCTAAAGAACGGCTCAAAAAATTCTGGTACGGCTAAGGCTGCCAAAAAGATTCTGATTTCTCAACCCCGTCCGGAGAGTGATAAATCCCCTTACTTTGACCTGGAAAGAAAATACAATGCGGAATTGTTTTTTCATCCATTCATCAAGTTGGAAGGTATCCCTGCGAGAGAGTTCAGAAAGCAAAAGATTGATATCACTTATTACACGGCCGTTATGTTCACCAGCCGTAATGCCATCGATCATTTTTTTCGCATGTGTGAAGAAATGAAAGTGACCATCGGCCAGGATACCAAGTATTTCTGCATCACTGAAGCTGTTGCACTGTATCTCCAGAAATTCATCCTTTACCGCAAACGGAAAGTGTTCTATGGCGCCGATGGTACCAACAAGAGCATGTTCGATGTGATCAATAAACACAAGGAGAACGAAAAGTTCCTGTATGTGTGCAGTGAAAACCAGCAGGATAACGAGATTGTGAACTGGCTCAAGACAAATAAGTGCGAGTACCAGCTGGGGTTCATGTACCGTACCATCAGCAGCGATATTAAGGACGTGCTTTGCTCAAGGGAGTATGATGTGATCTGTTTCTTCACCCCTAGTGGTGTCAAAAGCCTCTTCGATAATTTCCCGGGCTTTCAGCAGAAAGGAACCGTGATCGGTGCATTCGGCAACAATACGGCTAAAGCAGTGGAAGATGCCGGACTGCAACTGGAAATCAAAGTACCCTCTCCCCAAAAACCCAGTATGGTAGCTGCATTGGATCAATACCTGCAAAGCACTGCTGCTGTTAAAAAATAGCATACCGCCTGTAAAATATTGCAGCCTCCCAAACCGGGGGGCTGTTTATTTTGTAATATAGCCGTAGAGAATGGCAAATGCCGATGAATCTTGCTTATTAACCTACGCCGCCAGCCACATGAAAACTACCCATGCCAACCAACTGGTACACGAAACCAGCCCTTACCTGTTGCAACATGCTCATAATCCGGTCAACTGGTATCCCTGGGGCGAAGAAGCATTGTCAAGGGCCAGGACAGAAGACAAACCCATCCTGGTCAGTATCGGATATGCCGCCTGCCACTGGTGCCACGTAATGGAGCGTGAGAGTTTTGAAGATGAGCAGACGGCAGCGATAATGAATGAATATTTCATCAATATCAAGATAGACCGGGAAGAGCGCCCCGACCTGGATCATATTTACATGGATGCTGTACAGGCCATGACAGGCAGTGGCGGATGGCCCCTGAACGTATTTCTGACACCAGATACCCGGCCTTTTTATGGGGGCACGTATTTTCCGCCACAGCGGGCATACAACCGGGCCAGCTGGAAAGAAATACTGGAAGGGGTACACAGTGCCTACCAGGATAAAAAACAGGAGATCCTGCAGCAGGCAGCAAACCTTACATCACACCTGATGGGCTCCAATGCCTTCGGGATCAGTAAGCCGGGAGCGTCTGACCAGCTCTTCACCCCCGAACAGTTAGTCACTATTGCGACCAATCTGTTGTCTACGGCTGATACAGAATGGGGCGGTTTCGGGAAAGCCCCCAAGTTTCCACAAACATTTTCCATACAGTACCTGCTGCGCCATTATCATTTCACCAGGGAGGCAACTGCTTTACAGCAGGCATTGTTAAGTCTCGATAAAATGATCGAGGGGGGTATTTACGACCAGCTGGGGGGAGGTTTTGCCCGTTATAGTACCGATAATGAGTGGCTGGCTCCCCATTTTGAGAAAATGCTGTACGACAATGCCCTGCTCATCAACGTACTGGCCGAAGCCTGGCAGCTTACCCGGAAACCACTATATGCAAGAACCATCGAACATACCCTTGCCTACATTGAACGGGAAATGTTGGATGAGGAAGGGGGCTTTTACAGTGCACTGGATGCCGACAGTGAAGGCGTGGAAGGAAAATTTTATACATGGTCGCTGCAGGAGGTCGGGGATATACTCGGAGAGGAGGCCCAGGTCTTTGCCGCCTGTTACGATATGTCAGCAAAAGGTAATTGGGAGCATACCAATATCCTCCGCATCACCCGCCCGGTAGTGGAGATCGCTGCTGAAATGGGCATTAACCCCGACCAGCTGGAAAACCGGCTGGCGGGATGTCGCCAGCGCCTGATGGAGCAGCGTTCGTTACGTATCCGGCCACAACTGGATGATAAGATACTGCTGGGCTGGAATGCCCTCATGATCACGGCATATGCCAAAGCTTTTGCGGCGCTGGGTAAGGAAGCTTACCGCGAGCGGGCTGTGAACAGTATGGCTTTCCTGGAAACAAACATGTCGGGTAATGCCGGGGGCTGGTTCCATACCTACAAAAACGGCAAAGCCAGAATACCTGCTTTCCTGGATGACTACGCTTACCTGATACAGGCATACCTGCACTTGCAGGAGATCACCGGAACAGGATCCTACCTGCTGAAAGCCCGAAACCTGCTCGAATGGGTGATCGCTCATTTTGAAGAAGCGGAAACCGGCTTCTTCTTTTACACGCACAGCAGCCAGACGGATGTCATCGTCCGTAAAAAAGAAGTATATGATGGTGCCGTACCCAGTGGGAATGCTGTGATGGCACATAACCTGTACTATCTCTCCATTGTTTTTAACCAGCCCGGATGGGCAGAAAGAAGTGAAGTCATGCTGCGTTCTTTGGGTAAGGCTGTCAGCCAATATCCCGGCTCTTTCGGGGTATGGGCCATGCTGGCGCAATTGATGACGATGGGCATGCTGGAGGTCGCCATCGTGGGGCAGCAGGCCAAGGATTTTTTGTGTCCTGTACTGGAGAAATTTGTGCCGAATAAAATTCTTCAGTCCCAAGAAACTAATTCCTCAGATTTTCCGTTATTAGCTGGGAAAACAGGGGCTGAAAATGGAGGCACGCTCTTTTATCTCTGTAAGAATTATGCCTGTCAAACGCCTTTTCTTACAATAGATGCGCTTTTAGCAAAAATGTAACAAAGTTTGAAGTAAATTGCCTTTTATGACAGTGGTTTCACGCCCTATGCATCGTTAGAAACCTCAATTGTAGTAATCATACTTTTAATTTTGTAGTAACTGCCCAATTTTACCCGCGAAGTAAATTTTATTGGTAACAAAATTGCAAAATCGGCACAACTGCCGATGGAAAACTTATATTTGTCACTGTCATAAAAATCCGTTTGATACGATGAAAGGGTATTTAAGTAAGATAGTATTGGTCGCATTCTGTCTGAGCCTCGGATCCTGTTTTCTGAAAAAGAATTCGAAGTCGAAAGGCCTGCCTGATGATGGTCAGTTGCATGGCGTGGCACCTACGGCCAATAAGAGCATGAATCCTCCCCTGAACATGGTCTATATCCCACCAGGAACCTTTCATATGGGGCCGAGTGATGAGGATATCAGTTTCAACTATACCACCCGTAACCGCCAGGTCTCTATTCCCGGTTTCTGGATGGACGCTACGGAGATCACCAACGATCAGTACCGTCAGTTTGTGAACTGGACCAGGGATTCCTTAGCGTTTAAGATCCTGTTCGGACAGGGCATCAACAAAACAGATGATACCATGGCGGTTGACTGGAAAAAAGTGGCCACCATCAAATGGGACAGGAACACCATTGAAAAGATGAATGAACTGAACCTGGCACCCGATAACCGCATTTACGGCAAACCGGAGATTGATCCTGACAAACTCGTTTACAGAATCGAATACTTTGACCTGGGTGCTGCAGCCAAAAGAGAGAATGCAGGTTTACCCAGAAGCAATTTTATCCGCAGGTCCGATCAGAAAGTTTACCCGGATACCCTGGTGTGGATGAGGGATTTCTCTTATTCCTACAATGAACCCATGACCAAGCGCTATTTCTCACATCCATCTTACGGAAAATATCCCGTGGTGGGCATCAACTGGAAACAGGCTGTTGCCTTCTGCCATTGGAGAACCCATCTCCAGAACTCTTTCCTGGAAAGGAAGAAATTTGCTGTTGACGGTGACTACCGCCTGCCCAGCGAAGCCGAGTGGGAATATGCCGCAAGGGGTGGTCTTACCAACTCCATGTTCCCCTGGGGTAACCCTTACCTGAGGAATAAAAAAGGCTGTTTGCTGGCCAATTTCAAACCCGGCCGCGGTAACTATGCGGAAGACGGTGGTTTTTATACCGTTCCGGCCAAAATGTACTGGCCTAACCAGTATGGCCTGTATAACATGTCGGGTAACGTGGCAGAGTGGACCGGTTCCTATTACTACGAAGGTGCCTACAATTTCATGCATGATATGAGTCCGGATATCCGTTATGAGGCTAAGGATTCCGATCGTCCCAGGGAGAAAAGAAAAGTGGTTCGCGGCGGAAGCTGGAAAGATGTTTCTTATTTCCTGCAGGTAAGTACCCGTAACTATGAGTATCAGGATACGGCCAAATCCTATATCGGATTCCGCTGTGTAATAGACCTGGCACCGAAAATGAAAAAATAACTTTTCCTAATAATCCATCCGTTTTCCAAATCCTAATGATAACCCCGCATTGAACAGGTCTGTTTACTCAGCGCTTCTTCAGTGTCATTCAAAAATCTAAAAAAAAGAACAATGGCAGCTGCGATTCCTCCTAAGATTTCCAAATGGTTTGACGTATTTGTATCTATCGCTGCGGCGGTGGTTATTTATGGCGCCCTGCAAAAATTATTGCACTCTCCAATTGCCGATTTCATGCTGAAACTTGGTTTGACAGTGGAAGCTGTCATTTTCCTCGGATACGGCGTATTGTACCTGATATACCCGGCTATAGACGATCATGAAGTACATCTTCCCGGCGGTGCCAAAGCTGCTAAACAGAATACTGCACTGGACAGCCTGGATAAGATGCTGGAAGATGCCAATATCAATGCAGATACCCTGGGTAAACTGAGTGCCGGTTTCCAGAAGTTGAATACCACGGTCAGCCAGTTGGCCGATGTTTCTGAGATAGCTAAGTCTGCAGGTGATTTTTCTGCCAAGACCAAAGAAGCCACCGTTGCCATTGCCGGTATCAAGGATGCCGCATTACATGCCACGCAGTCGCTGGCTGGTTTCCATGGTGCATCAGACAGCTCAAAACAGTTTCATGAGCAGATGATGGCGATGAATAAAAATCTTGCTTCCCTGAATACGATTTATGAATTGGAGCTGCAGGAAGGAAATAACCACCTGAAAGCGCTGAACCAGTTCTATGGTAAATTAACACAGGCTTCTACTGCCATGGCCAGCAGTGCGGATGATGCGCTGAAAGCCAAAGAGCAGATAGCGGCACTGGCCAATAACCTGGGTAAACTGAATCAGCTGTATGGTAATATGCTTACTGCTATGCAGGGAAGATAATTTACCGAAAAACCTATGAAGAAATCCAATTAGTAAAACCGATGTTTTAAAAATATAAGCGAGAATGTCACTACCCAAGGAGCCGCGGCAAAAAATGATCAACATCATGTACCTGGTGCTTACCGCACTGCTGGCACTGAATGTATCTGCCGAAATATTGAACGCCTTCAAAACAGTTGACCAAAGCCTTACCAATGCCAGCATGATTGCTGAGCAGAAGAACAGCGACATATTTAAATCCTTTCAGCGTAAGATAGAAGATCCCAAAACCAAAGAGAAAGCAGAAATATGGTTGCCCAAGGCAATGAAAGCAAAAGAACTTTCCGATGCAATGTATAACTATGTTGAATCGCTGAAGGCTGAACTGAAAAAAGAATCTGACGGGAGAATCGTAGATGGGAAAGAGCAATACAAAGAAGATGACCTGGAATCCTCTACCCGTTTGTTCATCTCCAATCCGCCCGAAGGAAAAGGGAAAGGAAAGGAACTGTATGAAAAACTGAAACAATTCAAAGAGCAGTTATTGGGTATCGATCCTTCGATCAAAACCGATATCGGTGCCAACCTGCCGCTGGATCTGTCGATTCCCAAAAGTAATAACAAGGCCAGCCAGGACGACTGGGCCTATGGTTATTTTCATATGACGCCGGCTGTGGCCAGTATCACCATCCTGAGCAAGTTCCAGAACGATATCCGGAACAGTGAGGCACAGGTGGTGGAATACTGCCATAAAGAGATCGGTGAAGTGGAGATTGTATACGACGAATTCCAGGCTTTTGCCGGAACCAATGCAACTTACCTGATGCCCGGTGAAGAACTGGTGATCACGGCAGGTGTGGGCGCCTTCAGTAAAGCTGCCAAACCTTCGATCTCCATTGATGGCGCCAATGTGCCTTTGAAACCCGATGGTTCGGCCGAATACAAAACAACCGTAGGCGGTTCAGGAGCCAATACCAAACGCGTACGTATCTCTTTCTTAAAACCTGACGGAACCACCGCCACTGTAGAAAAAGAAGTGAAATATACCGTGGGTGTTCCTTCCGGACTGGTGGTATCTACCGATAAAACACGTGTGTTTTACCAGGGACTGGATAACCAGTTAAGTATTACCGGCGGTGGTGGCGATGAAAAAGTGAATGTGAATGTAGAAGGTGCTGGTGTAAGTACCCGCAAGGCAGGTGCCGGTCAGTATATCATCAATTGTGCTAACCTCGGCAGTGCTGTGGTAACTGCTTCCGATGGTAAGAATACGCAGCGCATCACCATTCCGATCAAAAGGGTACCTAATCCACTGGCAACTGTAGGTGGTAAAGCGGGTGGTCCTATTGCAGCCAATGCATTCCGCGTACAGAAAGGGGTTGCTGCCGAATTAAGGGATTTTGTATTCGAAGGTGTGAAATATGATGTGGTTTCTTTCACCATATATTGCACCGGTAAAGGATTCGAAGAAAATATCGGTCTGGCTGAAGTAAGCGGTCCGTATTTCAATGCGGAAGCGCAGGCATTGCTCAGGCGTTGCCAGCCCGGAACCACCATTGTGATCGATGAGATCAAAGTGTCCGGTCCCGGCGGTACCCGTATGCTTGACCAGAATATTTCATTTACTCTTCAATAAATGTGTGTATGAAAAAGATGTTTGTTAAAGCTGTTTGTCTGGTGTTACTCGTGGCTGCCTCAGCACAGGTTGAGGGTCAGACACGTTATGGACGTCCCGCTAACGCCACCAGAACAGCCGTAAGAGACACTGTGCCCAGAACAGCAGGTCAACCTAGCCAGCAACCTGCTGGTGTTACGCCGGCGGTTACCAATCCCGCAACTGCTGTTACGGTAAAGTATGATACCACCAACCCGGGTGGTTTTGATGCCAAACCGGAAATGCCTTTGCGTAACAATTCTGCGGTAGACAGGAGTGCGATCCGTGACCGTAAACCGCTGGAATACGAACACCTGCGCGATGATGACAATGTTTGGAGTGAATTCCTGTGGAGAGAGATCGATGCCCGTGAAAAATTCAACCAGTCGTTCATGTATCCCGGTAAAGATGATAATGGTGATGACCGCCGCTTCTTTTCGATCCTGTTAAATGCCATCAAAAATGATAGCGTAACGGCTTTTTCTGCGGATAATGACCGTTTCTCTACCCCATTGACGACCGACCAGGTATTGAATCAGACAGCAGGTGCGTATGATACCGTGGATGTTCCGGATCCGGTTTCGGGTACTGTAGAGCGGTATATCACCAAGAAACCAAAGTTCAGCCCGGATTCTGTTTATACTTTCAGAATCAAGGAGCAGATGATCTTTGATAAAGAAGCCAGCCGTATGTTCACCCGCATCATCGGTATTGCGCCAATAGCCAAACAGGTAATCGGCGGAAAATCACAACCCCGTATTCTTTTCTGGATTTATTACCCCGATTTGCGCAAAACATTGGCCAAAGTAGACGTATACAATCCCAAGAACAATTCCAGTCGAATGACCTGGGAGGAACTTTTTGAGAGCCGCTTCTTTAACAGTTACCTGATCAAGACCAGTGCTAATAATCCTGGTGACCGCTACCTGAATGCTATTATTAAAGATCCTTTGTTCCGTTTACTGGAAGGAGAGAATATCAAGAACAGGATCTTCAACTACGAACAGGATCTCTGGCAATATTAATAAAATATTTAAAGTGATATCTTGAAGAGGCCCCGAGGGGCCTCTTTTTAGTGATTATACTACAGCTTGAAAATTAAATGCCACATTGTTTGTTAATTTCATTACAATCCCTATCTTCGCTCTGGTTTTTCATAGGATATTGGATTTTAAAACGGGGCTGGATTTTTATCCTGGCCCCTTTTTATTTCAGGCTCCTTTTGCAAAGTGCTCCCTCAGTATCCTGGCTTTTGCTTTTCCGATCAGTTTTGCCAATTCTTCTTCACTGCTCTCTTTGATCCGTTTTACGGATTTGAACGTGGTCAGCAATTGCTGAATGGTCTGTTCTCCAATACCACTGATGCCCTCCAGCTCATTTTTAAAAGTGCCTTTCGACCGTTTATTGCGGTGAAATGTGATGCCATACCTGTGTACTTCATCACGGATCCTTCTTACGAGTTTTAAGCTGTCACTGTCCCAAGGCAGTTTGAAGGATTCGCTATCGCCAGGGAAAAACAATTCCTCTTCATTCTTGGCCAAACCCACAACAGCAACCTTACCGGCCAGTCCGAGTTCGCGGATGCTGATCATGGCTGCTCCCAGTTGTCCTTTGCCGCCATCGATAATGATGAGTTTGGGCAGTGGCTGTTCTTCCGCCAATACCCTTTTGTATCGACGATGGATCACTTCGGTCATGGTGGCAAAATCGTTGATGCCGGATACGGTCTTTACATTGAAGTGGCGATAATCGTTCTTACTGGGCATACCATTTTTAAAGCAGACCATGGCCGATACGGGGTAACTGCCCTGGAAATTGGAGTTATCAAAACATTCAATATGGTCGGGCACTTCGGGAAGGTGCAGGTATTGTTGTAATTCATACAATACTTTTTTCTTCTCCATATCAGTTTTGCCTTCCAGGTGCAGGATTCTTTTTTTCTTCAGTTCTTCACGGAAATAGGTCACATTCTTCAGGGAAAGATCCAGTAATTTCTTTTTATCGCCTCCTTTTGGTATGGTGAAAATGAGCTGGTCATCCGGGTACTCAACAGGAAAAGGAACAATCACTTCCTTAGCCAGGCTGTTGAAAGAAGTCCTGAGACGGGCGATGGCAAAACCCAGTACTTCCTCTTCCGTTTCTTCCAGTTTGGATTCCAGTGGTACCGTATGTGTCTGAACAATGGTACCGTTCTGTACCATCAGGTAGTTCACATATGCCAGGTTATCTTCTTTGATGATAGAGAATACATCCAGGTTGGAAAGATGACTGCTGACGATGACAGAACGCGCCTGGTAATTCTCAAGGTGTTCTATTTTCTTGCGGGTGGTTTCCGCTTTTTCAAATTCCAGGGCAGCCGCCTGTTCCTGCATGACGGATTTGAAATGACTGATCACAGAACCCAGGTTTCCTTTCAGGATATTGCGTACCTGTTGTAAACCTTCCAGATAATCTGCTGTTGTCTGTAAACCTTCGCAAGGGCCTTTGCAATTACCCAGGTGGTACTCCAGGCATACTTTGAACTTACCTTTCCGGATATTGTTATCGGTCAGGTTCAGTTTACAGGTACGTAAGGGCACATACTGTTTGATGAAACCGATCAGGTCGCGCACTTTACCCGCCGATGTAAAGGGGCCCAGGTATTCAGAACCATCATTGATCTTTGTGCGGGTAAGAAAAATGCGTGGGAAAGGCTCTTTTTTGATAACGATATAGGGATAGGTCTTATCGTCTTTCAGGTTGATATTATACCTGGGCTGGTATTCTTTGATGAGTGAGTTCTCCAGCAGGAATGCATCCTGTTCTGAATCTACGATCGTGAACTCGATCCGGTGTATCCGCTGAACCAGTTCATGCGTCTTATAGGAAGTGAAGGTCTTGGAAAAATAAGAACTGATTCTTTTCCTGAGTTCTTTGGCTTTGCCTACATATAACAGGGTGCCCCCGGTATCATAATATTTATAGATACCCGGTAAAAGCGGAATGGTATGTGCGATCTGCTGAAATGCTGCGGCGGTCATAAAACATCCTAAGGCTTATCGTTCCAGTTGATATAATTCAGTTCGGTGGCGGAATAGCCATTACCGGTTGTGACGGTCCGGTTGATCTGGAAGCTTTTATTGGCCTTCCAGTTACATTGTTCTGCAATGGTTGTGTCCCCTTTGGTATGCAGGCAACGGATGAATACCCGTTTTACCAGGTTGGTTGATTCCTCCAGCAGGATATCTATGTTCTGCACTTCCGCATTGTCATCGGCAGGTGTATAATTCAGGGTAACACTGCCGGTACTCAGGTCCTGGAAAACAGATTCTTTATACAATATCTTCACTTTCGGATCAGTCAGCGAATGGGCAAGAAACACCTGTGATAGCCCGATAAACTGTTCTTTGCTAAGTGGTAATGAATCTCTTTTACCATCTTTCTCCCTGATCTGGTAGATGGGAAAGTTCCGGAGATCAACGTATTGTATCTGGTCTGTAAAGAACTGGTGCAAAGGATAGAATTTGGCAGTATCCGAAGCCTGTACCTCGTTTTTGCCGGAAGCAGTTTTTTTGGGTTGACAGCCTGTTATTAATATCAAAAGGAGGCAGGATAACGCCAGTGCAGGTTTCATGCGGTAAAATTATCCAAACCCGCGCAATAATCAGCCAAAGCCATCTTTATTCCCTGTTAAATAGAAGTATCGGCCTGTGTGGAACAGATTTATTTGATCTGTCTGGTAAATCCGAGACGAACCCCATAATCCATCAGGTATTCTTTGATGGGGTATTGGTTAGAATAAGTGGGCAGGTGCTGGTACCTGATCTGCGGTCCCAGTTGCCAGGAAGAAGAACCGGTAGTGTAGGTGAGGTTAAAACCAACACTTGTATTGATATTCCATTTGCGGATGAAACTGCCACCTCCTGTATAATGTTTGTAATCGGTTGAAAGCAGGTAGGTATTGTTGTTCAGCGTCATGGTGGGTTGTACAGAAGCTTCTGTATTGAAGCCAAAACGTTTACCCCTGATCAGGTCCCACTGTATGCCCAACGGTATAGACAATTGGTATACCTTATTGTCCAGCTGTGTTTTTCGGTAGCCGGTATTGTTGTTCCAGGGCGAATAGAAATTGATGGTTTCAATACCGCTATAATTGATCAGCGATAAAGAAGTGAGGTCATTGGTGAGCGATTGGAAAGTTTCAATATAGTACTGCCTGATATTCAGTTGTACCCCTGTTTTGAATTTGAGGCGTGGGCTCATGTTATACAATACGGCAAAACCCAGCTCAAAGCCCATAGCAGGTTTGTGCCTTACCACATTGTTCACGTCTGCCGCCAGGTTGGGACTCAACGGCACATTCTGTGAAGCGGAGGCCGAAGCAGCCGCCACTGCCGGTTGTATGATTTCTTTTACTTTCTGATCTGACAGCTTGCGATAACTGGTAGAAGGTGTAATGTAAAACTGTATCCCGAATTTCGAATTTCTGCGACTGGCATTTGTAGTGGCGATATAATTGAAGTCTTTCAGGAACTCATCGGCACTGCTGTGGGCATCGGTCTGTTTAGGCTGGGTAACAGGTTTCGCGGTCTCTGGATTTTCAATGCTTTGCTCTTCCGTAACCGTCATGACCGGCCGTATTACACTGCTTTCCAGGATAGCCGGATCTATGGTGGCGATAGTACCGGGAGCTGGATGAGTTGTTTTAGCAATAAAAGTACTACGTTGTATACCCGTTTTTACCGGTACGGCAGCCAGATCCGCTGCTCTGTTGCGGGTAACCAGTATTTCCTGTTCGGGAATGGCGGGTGTGTTCAGGTCAGCAAAAGTTTCGGCAGTGATCTGTTCCGGAGCGATCTGCTGGAAATAATCTTTAACCGGTTTGCTGTTATGAACAGGGTGATTTTTCGCTGACTGGCTGTTGAATGCCCCGGCTGACCTATGCTGTAGTGGCAATTGTCTGCCTGGGTGATTATTCAGTAAAGTGGAAATCGTTAAAGCTGTAATGATAAAAAGCGACATGAAGGTTAATGCCGGCCATGCCCTATACCCATGAAGTTCTGTACGTATGTTCTTCCAGATATGGTCGGAAGGATACATACGGTGCTGTTTTACCTCATCCTGTAAAAACTGCTCAAACTCGTCGTGGTACATTTTGTTATCCATGTGCAATCGCAATCAACACTACTTGTTTTTCAAAGCTGCCAGCCAGTTAAACTCTTCTCTTGGCTTTTCAATGATCTTTTTACGGATCAGGATCATTTCCAACATAGCTTTTGACCTGGTATACTGGCTACGGCTGGTGCTTTCTTCAATATCAAGCATTTCGCCGATCTCTTTGTGGCTATAACCTTCCAGTGCATACAGGTTCAATACGGTACGATAACCGATCGGTAACAACCGGATGCATTCCACGATCTGCCTTGCCTGCATGATGGAAGGGATGGTCTCCTCTTTCACCTGTAATGAATTGGCATAAGCCAGGTCAACGCTCTCGTTGAACTTCTTGTGCTTTTTCAGGAAATTGATACAGGTATGTACGATGATCCGCCTGATCCAGCCTTCAAAAGCACCTTTGTTCTGAAAGGTATGTATCTGGGTAAAAACTTTGATGAACCCCTCCTGTAACATGTCTTCGGCGTCCTCACGGCTCTGCCCGAACCGGTAACAAACGCTCAGCATCTTGGGGCTATAGCGGTTGTACAATTCGCGCTGCGCTGCAGGGTCGTTGTGTAAACAGCCTGTAATGATGGCTTGTTCCGTCATGTAGGGGATAATGTTTACCCTAAATATAGGACATTATTCCGTTTCAAATGCTGCATATGCCCAACAAAACAGGGCCTGCTTTAGGCATTTTTTAATGCTCCTGAATGAAATAAATAGGCTTTTTTTGAGCACCGGGCTGCAATTTCGGGCCTGCCTGCATCCTAACAACACCTGTTAACTGCGTTTTATGGACAGAAGATCCTTTTTAACATCCACTATTCCCTCTTCTGGTCCGGGCAGGGTAGAAGTCATGCCTGCGCCACCACCCAATGGTGGGTTAGCGGCTTATGCCGGTGCCTGGACAGAGAATGAGGTCATCCATCTGTTAAAAAGAACTTTGTTTGGCGCTACACGTGCCGATATCGCGTATTTCAGCAAGCTGGATTTGCAGCAGGCGGTTGATGAGCTGCTGAACCCTGTGGCACCACTGCCGGATCCTCCTGTAAAAGAATACAATACACCTGCCAACGCACAGAAACCCGACGGTCATATTGCACAAGGCAGCACCTGGGTGCTTGATCCCAGTACGGATGGTACCGTGAACAGCCTGCGCAACAGCTCCTTCAAAAAATGGTGGATGGGGGTCATGATCAACCAGGACAGAAGTATCCGTGAAAAAATGACCCTTTTCTGGCACAACCATTTTGCTACCGAAACAGCAACGATTGGTAATGCCCAGTATGTGTATAAACACCACTTATTATTGAGAACCTATGCGCTGGGTAATTTTAAGGCTTTGACAAGGGCGGTCACCATCGATCCCGCCATGCTGGTTTACCTGAATGGGGAACGGAATACCAAAACGGCTCCTGATGAGAACTACGGCCGTGAACTGCAGGAACTGTTCTGTTGCGGCAAAGGACCTGGTTCCCAATATACGGAAGAAGACGTGAGAGCAGCAGCACAGGTGTTGACCGGCTGGCGCAATGATGCCGCGAGTATTTCCTCTTCCTTCGACCTGAAGCGGCATCATACCGGTGACAAGACTTTCTCTGCATTTTACGGGAATACGGTCATCAAGGGAAAGAATACGGCTACCGCCGGTGATGAAGAGCTGGATGCTTTACTGGATATGATCTTTGCAACGGAAGAAGTAGCCAGATACCTCTGTCGAAAATTATACCGTTGGTTCGTGTACTATGATATAGACAGTACTGTAGAAGCCAATATCATTACTCCCTTGGCCGATGTCTTACGAACCCATCATTACGAAATAAAACCGGTGCTGAATGTATTGCTGAAAAGTGAACATTTTTTTGATGTGCTGGCCAAAGGTTGCCAGATCAAAAGTCCGGTAGACCTGGTAGTAGGCACCTGCCGAGAACTGGAACTGAAGTTCCAGCCTGCCAGTGAGTATATCACCAATTCCGGATTTTACAGTTATCTCGTAAACTGGGCCAACAATATGCAGCAGAGTATTGGCGATCCGCCGGATGTAAGCGGTTGGAAAGCATATTACCAGGAACCGCAGTTCTATGAAGTCTGGATCACCAGTGATACCCTGCCCAAACGGAACCAGTTCACTGATACGATGGTACAGAGCGGGTATACATTCAATGGGAAAAAATTATGGATCGATGCGGCTGAGTTTGCCAAAACACTTTCACGTCCGGGTGATCCGAATCAACTCATAGACGATATTCTGAAGATCCTGTTCCGGATCGATCTTTCTACCGCATCCAAATTGCAGTTGAAGACAGATATTCTGTTGGGCGGGCAGTCGTCGGACCATTACTGGACGGATGCCTGGAACGTATTCATCAGCAATCCCGGTAATACATCGAATACCACCACGATCAAAAACCGCTTACGAGACCTGTTAAAATATTTCATGAACCTGGCCGAATACCAATTGGCTTAAACCAGAAAGGATGAAAAGAAGAGACTTCCTTCGCAAATCCATACCCGCCGGTGTTTTGCTGCCTTCCCTGGTGAGTGGGTTCTCGTTCAGGGCTTTCAGTGCCGATTCGGATATCATGCAATCATTGATGCTGCCGGTGACGGAAACGGATCATGTGTTTGTGATTATCCAGCTGAATGGAGGGAATGATGGTTTGAATATGGTGGTGCCGATCGAGAACTTCAGTAATTATGCCAATGCCAGGCAGAACATCTACATACCGGAGAATAACCTGCTGGCGTTGAATGGCAAAGCGGGCCTGCATCCCGCTATGACAGGTTTAAAAGCCATGTATGATAAAGGGCATCTGAAAGTGGTACAGTCAGTCGGTTATCCGCAACCCAGTTTCTCTCATTTCCGGGCAACGGATATCTGGATGAGTGGCAGCGACAGCAATGAGCTCGTGAATACGGGTTGGGCGGGACGTTACCTGAATTATGAGTACCCGAATTTTCCCAACGGATATCCCAATGCCACCATGACCGATCCGCTGGCCATACAGATAGGGTCTGCCACTTCGCTTACCCTGCAGGGACCGGCAGTGAGTATGGGTATGAGCATCAGCAATACGAGTAATTTCTATAACCTCGTCAATGGTGTACAGGATCCTGCACCCAATACACCTGCGGGTAAGGAGCTTACTTTTATCCGGCAGATAGCACAGCAGACACAACAATATGCTACGGTTATCAAAGCAG
Source organism: Sediminibacterium sp. FW305-C-269 (assembly GCF_058231045.1). Lineage (NCBI taxonomy): Bacteria > Pseudomonadati > Bacteroidota > Chitinophagia > Chitinophagales > Chitinophagaceae > Sediminibacterium > Sediminibacterium sp. FW305-C-269. The sequence continues at coordinate 39,422 of NZ_JBIQXQ010000005.1, forward strand.
CTGCTAGCAATACCGTGCAACAGGTAAGTTATCCCACCAAAAACTCACTGGGTGATCAGCTGAAGATCGTGGCAAGACTGATCAAGGGGGGCTTGAAGACAAGGATCTACATGGTGAACTATGGCGGTTTTGATACCCATTCGGCGCAGGTAGACAGCGTAGATACTACCAAGGGTTACCATGCCAATCTGTTGATGAATGTGAGCGATGCCATCAAAGCATTCCAGGATGACCTGAAGTTCCTGGGTGTGGATGACCGGGTAGTGGGCATGACTTTTTCTGAATTCGGCCGCCGTATCAAAAGCAATGGCAGTGATGGTACCGATCATGGTTCGGCTGCTCCCTTGTTCGTGTTCGGTAAAAATGTACTGGGCGGTGTGTTGGGCGATACGCCATCCATACCCGCCAACGCTACGGTAAGTGCGAACCTTCCGTTCCAGTACGATTTCAGGAGTGTGTATGCTACCATACTGGCCAACTGGTTATGTGTGAATGATGACGATCTGCAGCAGATCATGCTCAGGAGTTACCAGGTATTGCCATTGGTGAATGCAGGCGCCTGCAAAAAAGCAGTGAACCTTTCAGGCGATATGCTGATCAGCAATTATCCCAACCCTTTTGTTTCTTCTACTATCATTACATTCACCACGGCGGGCGGACATACCCTGATCCAGATCATTGATACCACGGGCAGGGTAGTGGCCAACCTGGTGGATAAGGAATATGCCGCAGGCACTTATACTGTCACCTTTAACGGGGAGATATTGCCCACCGGCGTGTATTATGCCAGGCTCCAGAACCTGGCCACCCAGCAGGTACGAGCCATGCTCAAAGTGCGGTAGACTTGTAAAAAAATCTCAAAATTGCCAGGAGAATTAGGTGGTGAACCAAAAGCCCCTACATTTGCAACAACGTAACAAAATTAATCCTGGCAAAAGCGATCACCATACGGCAGATATTGGCAGCCATTTTCCTGGTGCTGTTTGCGTATGGTATTACGCCAAAGATCACTTTGCACAACCTGGTTGCCACGCATAAAGATGGCAGAACCAGATGTGCACTGCCGGATCCTTTTTCTACCCAGCTCAGCAAAGCTTCTTTTAATTGCCAGTGTGATAACCTGATCATCGAGTCGCCCTTTGTGGCAGAGGTCACGCCATTGGTAGTGACGCCTCCCGTTCCGGTGTATCCTGTTTTCGCTGATGCGTTTGCTGCGGATGTTTTTTCGTCGGTTGTATTGGGCCATTCCTTACGCGGTCCCCCCGCCTGTTGATCGTTACCTGCATGGGCAGGTAAGTTCCTGCACTTTTTCATGAAACCTATTCCGATGTACGATCATCATGTATCCTCATTTACTATTGTATGAAATCATTAGCGCCGATAAAAATTGTTTCCGTTTTTCTCTTGTCTATCTTATCTGTTTCTTTACAGGCAAAGGCCAAACCTCTGGCAGATGTTGCCAATAGTATACTCAGCGGTAAGGTCACCGATGCCAAAACAGGCAAACCGCTTGTGGGAGCGGTCATTTACCTGCATGAAGCCAAAACCGGAACGCTGACCGCCAGCGACGGATCTTATAAAACACCCGCTGTTCCTGATGGGAAATATCTGGTGGAAGTTTCTTTTATCGGTTACACCTCACAGCTGGAAGTGGTCGATATCAGCGGTAACCCGACCCGGGATTTTGCTTTGAAAATAACTTATATCGAGAACGAAGCGGTTACCGTTACGGGTGTGGCTTCTGCCACCAAAGTGCGTCAATCGGCACAACCGGTATCGATCGTTAAAAAAAGTGAATTGTTGCAGACCAGTGCTACCAACGTGATAGATGCATTAAGTAAGGTCGTTCCCGGCATGTCAGGTCTGTCATCGGGACCGGCAGTGACCAAACCCGTTATCAGAGGATTGGGTTATAACCGGGTGGTGACCGTTCACGATGGTGTAAGGCAGGAGGGACAGCAGTGGGGTGATGAACATGGCATTGAGATCGATGAATACAGCATCCAGAAAGTGGAAGTGCTGAAAGGCCCGGCATCCCTGTTCTATGGAAGTGATGCCATGGCCGGTGTGGTGCACCTGATCACCAACGCGCCGGTAGAGCAGGGTACCATCAAAGGAAATATCCTGGCCACACATACCGATAACAATGGGTTATGGGGCGCAAGCGCCAACCTGGCCGGTCACCTGAAGAATGGTTTTAACTGGAACGTGTATGGTACTTCCAAATCGGCGGCGGATTACAGTAATGCGTATGATGGAAAAGTATTCAACAGCCGTTTCTCAGAAAAGAATTTTGGCGGTTATGTGGGTATCAACAAAGCCTGGGGGTACAGCCACCTGGTGGTCACCAGCTTTAACCAGAAACTGGGCATGGTAGAAGGGGCAAGGGATACGGTTACCGGTAAATTCCTGATCTATCCGGAAACCGTGCATGCCCGTATGGCCAATAATGATGAACTGAACAGCCGCGACCTGTTTACGCCTTACCAGCGAATCAACCATTTTAAAGTGGCACTGGATAACAGTTTTGCGGTGGGTAAAGACAGGCTCGCCGTTAATATCGGCTACCAGCGAAACAAACGCTATGAGTTCGGTGATCCCGACGCCTATCAAACACCGGGACTCTTTTTTGATCTGCAGACCATTAATTACAGCCTGCAGTATAATTTCTCTGAAAAGAATGGCTGGAAGACCTCCGTGGGTGCAACCGGTATGTACCAGCAGAATCGTAATCGCGCGGAAGAAGTGCTGATACCTGAATACAACCAGTTTGATCTGGGTGCATTCGTCTACACCAAAAAAACCTTTCACAATAACCTTACCCTCAGTGGTGGCTTACGTGGGGATATGCGGAAAGTCAACGGGAAAAGCTACTTGGAAAACGGCACACTCAGGTTTGCGGCATTCGATCAGTCTTTCGGTAATATCAGCGGAAGTGTTGGAGTGGGATATAATGTGAACGATGCTGTTACGCTTCGGTTCAACTTTGCACGCGGTTACCGGGCACCCAGTGTCAGTGAGTTGGCCAGCAACGGTGCACACGAAGGGACCAATCGTTACGAGTACGGTGACAAGAACCTGAAAACAGAAACGTCGCTGCAGGCAGATGCGGGCATAGAAGTGAATACGCAGCATTTCAATTTTACGCTGAATGGTTTCTATAACCATATCCAGAATTATATCTTCTACAGCAAACTGGAAGCAGCAGGTGGTGGTGACTCACTGGTTACAGTGAATGGGGAAGACCTCACGGCTTTTACCTTCAAACAGGCGGCCGCTACCCTGGTAGGTTTTGAGGTCAAGTTCGATCTGCACCCACACCCGCTCGACTGGTTACATTTTGAGAATAGCTTCTCCATGGTGGCAGGTCATTTCAGCGAAAAACTGGAAGGCACCAATCGTTTGCCTTTTATTCCTGCGCCCCGTTTGCAAAGTGAATTAAGGGCCGACCTTGCTAAGAATGGTAAGTCGATCCGGAACTTTTACTGCAAACTGGAAATGGACCAGGTAAGTACACAGAACCGCATATTCTCTGCCTACAACACAGAGACCGTTACTAAAGGGTACACTCTGTTCAATGTGGGTACAGGAACTGAATTTGTACGCAAAGGCAAGACCTTGTTCTCTGTTAACCTTTCGCTGAACAATATATTCGATGTTGCGTACCAGAACCACCTTAGCCGGTTAAAATATACCGACGTGAATGTGCTCACAGGTCGCATGGGTGTGTTCAATATGGGAAGGAACCTCAGTATCAAGATAAACGTACCGCTGGAATTTAAAGCAGGATAAGGGTTCTACCAACTGAAGAGCAGCTTCACTGCGATATTCCTGCCCATATTATACATACCGGAACGGCCATTGGGTGATGACTGGAAATATTCAAAATACTTCAACCGGTTCTGGTGCGACTGGTAAGCCTTGTTGAACAGGTTATTGGCATTGATCAATAATTGCCATTGGTCTTTTCCCTTCCTGTTCTGCCAGCTGATACCCGCACCCAGGTTGACCAGTGTATAAGCCGGTGTGGCTGTTTCGGTATTGTCTACTGCATAAAAACGGTTCTGACGGGCATGTGTCTCTATTTCGGTTTGCAGGTAAATATCTGTTAACCGGGTATTGAGATCCGGCAGCTGAAAGCGCATGCGTGTCACGGTCCGGAATGGGGGGATCAGCGGCAGGTATTTTGCATCATCACCAAAAAGTTTCCTGGTTTCCGGGTCATTGTTGATGCCGGTAATGGTTGACAGGTTGTGTTGCAACCGGAACCAGCCCATTTTTTTCGGGTGCAGGTTGATATTGGCTTCCGCTCCGTATAACACCGCATTTCCCTGTTTGTATTGATAGGTGAAATTACCCGGAACCAGCTCCAGGGGCTGTCCATTGGCATCAAACAGTTTCTGGAAAAAGATATAGTTGCTGATGCGGTTATGAAAGAATTCCAGGTTGGCATCCCAGTCGGTATGGGTCAGGAACAAACCGATATCCGCCTGCCAGTTGTATTCCGGTTTGAAATCACGATTGCCGATATAATAGATATGCGCGCCTGGGTCTAGACCGTCTGAACCGATCTCGGGTATGGAGGGACTCCGGTAGCCCCTGGCAATATTGGTTTTCAGTGTCAGCGAAGGAGAGAAATTGTGTACGATACCCACGCTGCCGGATATCCCGCTGAAATGATGCCGGTAAGCCGCGAAATTCCGGGTGGCACCTGCTGTATCCGGAAAGGATACCTGTTCCATGAAACCACTGTTGTTGTTTTTCCTTATATAAAAATCCTGCCATTGAATGCTGCGGTTATCATAGCGGATACCTCCAGTGACCAGGGTCTTATGAAAATCTTTCGTCAGGATCAGGAAACTGCCGATGTCGAATAAGTGATAATCGGGTATCGGAAAATCAGTGGCTTGCCTGTTGCGGTTGCTTTGGTACATGCCGTTTGCCCCGATATGAATATCCGGTCCTGCCCATTTGGGAAAACGATATCGCGCCTCGTAGTTCAAAGTATTCAAAGCCACAAATAAGCCCGCCTGCTGCAAAGCAGTGGGATGATTGTATTCTCTCCGGATATTCTGCTGAAATCCGGTTAATATGTTCAGCTCTCCTTTTCCCAGGGAGTAACTACCCTTGTGATATACACGGTAATGCTGGATATGCTGGTGCAGCGACGCTAAACGGTAGGTGGATAATTCTGTCGGGTGAACAATCGGTCTTTGTTTGATATCATCCTGATCGGCTTCTGCCACCTGTTGGGTAAAAGCCCGGCTTGCTGAATCGCGACTGCCATCTGGGATTTCCTGCAGATTATCGTAAAGGTTGAATTGAAGATGGTTTTTGGCTTTGCTGTTCTCCCATCCCAGCAACAGGGAGAGATTTTTTTCGCGGTAGCCCGTATTGTACACACGATGGTCTATCGGGTTTTGGTAATCCATAGCTGTTTTCATCGAACCCCGGACACTCCAGGAAAACTGCTTTTTTTTGTAGTATAGTCCGGTGGTAACACCGATCATGCCATTGTTGCTGTGGTATTCTGTTGCAGCATCACCCCTGATGACACCATCTGTGTTCATAGGCACACCGGGTATCAGGTTCACTACACCGGCAATGGCATCGGAGCCATAGAGTAAGGAGGCGGGACCTTTTACAATTTCTGCGCGACTGATACCATAGGGATCAATCTCTATTCCATGTTCATCTCCCCATTGCTGGCCTTCCTGCCGAAGTCCGTCATATAGTGTGAGTACACGGTTATAACCCAACCCACGGATGAATGGTTTGCTGATATTGGGGCCGGTTGTGATGGCCGTAATACCCGGAACCGATTTCAGCAATGCATCGATAACATTGGTGCTGGTACTCCTGTTCATTTCTTTTTGTGATACGATAGCGACAGAGATCGGAGTTTTGCGTATGCGCGTGGCCCCTGTTACGGCAGTGACCACTACCTGGTCCAGCGATAATGTGTCACGGTTATTCCAGGTTCTGGATGTCAGACCGGATACCTGCCCCTTCGACTCATTTGTACAGAAACTAAGCGCTGCAAATGCCAGCCTTATCCATCCATGGGTTTTCATAACAAACATTAAATTTAGACAAATCTAAAAATATGTTTTGATTGATATAAAATAATTTTTAAACTAATTGTAATACAGTGGCTTAGAGAAGGTCGGGAAAACGAATCCCGGCTGGTATTGAATATTTTGTATTTTGGCGGCATGGATATTTCTATCAATACGCCCGCCCTGTTATTTCCGGCCATCAGCCTGATCATGCTGGCTTATACCAACCGGTTCCTGGCTTTGTCAAACCGGGTAAGAAGTCTGCATGAGAAATACCAGAACCATGAGCAGAGCCATATTATCCATGGTCAGATCAGGAACCTGCGTTACCGGTTGAAACTGATCAAGAATATGCAGGCACTTGGCGTGATCACTTTTTTAAGTTGCATTTTCTGCATGTACTTCATTTACATCGAAGCAATGTCGTTTGCACATATCACTTTTGCCTTCAGCCTGATCAGCTTTTCAACTTCGCTGGCTTTGTCGTTACTGGAGATACAGCTCAGTACAAGAGCCCTGGAGCTGGAACTGAGTGATATGGAAGGCCTGGAAGATCCTTCGGTGATCGAATATTTGAAGAAGAAATTTGATAAGGAGTAGGGTTAAAATAGTTAAAGTGGGTTAAAATGTATGTAAAGCATGATCCTAACCCCTTTTAACTATTTTAACCCTTTTAACTATTCTAAGCCATCGCCATTATTTTTCTTTCTCCGATCTGCTGTCTCCACATCGCATAATACAATCCTTTCTCAGCAAGCAATTCCTGGTGTGTGCCTGTTTCTACGATCTGGCCTTTTTCCAGCACATAGATCCTGTCGGCATGCATGATGGTGCTCAGCCTGTGAGCGATCATTACAGTAATCTGTTCTTTCTCCTGCGAAATGGTTCGGATGGTGTTGGTAATCTCTTCTTCGGTGATACTGTCCAAAGCAGAGGTGGCTTCGTCAAAGATCAGCAGGTGTGGGTGTCGCAGCAGGGCCCGGGCGATGGATAAACGCTGTTTCTCACCGCCACTGAGTTTCAGTCCACCTTCGCCGATCATGGTATCTAGTCCGTTCTCTGCCCTGGCCAACAGGTTATCACAACTGGCTTTGTGCAGTGCTTCCAGTACATCTGCTTCAGTGGCTTCGGGGTAAACAAACGTGAGGTTCTCGCGGATCGTTCCGGCAAATAACTGCGTATCCTGTGTTACAAAACCAATCTGGTTACGCAGTTCATCGAAGAGGATATTCTTGCTGTCGATGCCGTTGTATAAAATGCTTCCTTCCTGTGTGTGATACAGTCCTACCAGCAATTTCATCAAAGTGCTCTTACCCGCGCCGCTTGGACCTACAAAGGCGATACTCTCTCCAAGACTTACATCAAAACTGATATCGTCCAGCGCCTTGTATTGTGCGGTCTGGTGTTTGAAAGAGATATTTTTGAAACTGAGGTGCCGGATATCGCCGAGGTGCTCAGGATATACGGGTCTTGGTTCGGATGGCTTCTGCATCAGGTTATGGAAATTGTTGAGCGATGCTTCTGCTTCCCGATAAGAAAGGATGATGTTTCCGATCTCCTGCAAGGGCCCGAAAATAAAGAAAGAATAAAAAGTGAGCGTCATCACTTCACCCGCCGTTAGCTCTCCGCGGAAGACCAGCCACAATAAGGTGAACATAATCACCTGCCGCAGGAAATTCACAAAAGTTCCCTGTATGAAACTCAGGGTACGGATACTTTTTACCTTGCGCAATTCGAGTCCTAATATTTTATAGGTGTTTTTGTTCAGCCGGCTGATCTCCTGGTCAGTCAGGCCCAGGCTTTTTACCAGTTCTATGTTCCGCAGGCTTTCCGTGGTACTGCCGGCCAGCATCGTGGTTTCTTTCACAATCGTTTTCTGGATCAGTTTGATCTTTTTGCTGAGAAAACTGGTCAGCAATGATAAGAAGATGATGCCCACCACATAAATCGGCATGATGGACCAGTGCAGGCGGAAAGAATAGATGGAAATGAAGACAATACCTACAATGATGCTGAACAGTACGTTGATGAAGGAAATGATGAATTTCTCCGTATCCGTTCTCACTTTGGTCAGGATCGATAAGGTCTCACCGCTGCGCTGGTCCTCGAATTCCTGGTAAGGTAACTGCATGGAATGTTTGAGCCCATCCGTGAAGATCTTTGCGCCGAATTTCTGAACGATCACATTGCTGAAATAATCCTGGAAAGCTTTGGCGATCCTGGATACCATGGCCACACTGATCAGTATACCCAGAAAACCCATGACACCCAGCAGGAATTCTGATTCGCTACGGGTACCGGTCACGATGAACTGTTTTTTCGCATCAAAATAACCGGTTTGAAATGGATGGGTCGCATACCGGTCGATCAGTTTCCCGAAAAAATAGGGATCCAACATCGAAAAGGACTGGTTGATGGCCGCCAGCAGCAGTGCCAGGCCGATCAGCCATTTATAGGGACGCAGGTAGTGCAAGAGTATCTTCATGTGGTTGGTTGTTTGGAAAGTGAATAGCTGTCAATTTCCGTACATTTTTCCGAAAACTGACAAAGTTTCCATTATACACCGGATAAGCGTACGATTTCCGTGACCGGAAGCTTATTTTTGCCAGCAAACTGACGTTTTATGAAGCAGGTCCTGGTAGATATGCATCGTTTGAAGTATAACCCGTTCAATGGTTTGTACAGTACATGCATCAACCTGGGCAAGGCGTTGTCGCGTATCCCGCTGACGGATATGGAGCTGGTATATTATGTTCCCAAAAAAGACTTCGGCATTTTTGGCGCTGATGCCCGTTATACCGAACATCGTTCCATCGATAAATATTACCGCTTCGGCACCCGCAAATATGATCTCTGGCATGTGACCACCCAGCTCTCCTGGTACCGGCCCTTTAATAGTAAGACCAAAGTATTGTACACTTTGTACGATTTCAGTTACCTGATCGAAGATGCGGGTAATGTGAAACGCAACAAACGGCTACTGCAGCAGACACAGGAAAGAATCAACAGGGCCGATTATATCACCGGCATTTCGCAGTTTGCCATTGATGAGGCACGCAAACACCTGAACCTGGGTAACAAACCTGCCAAAGCCATTCACCTGGGCTGCACTGTATCTACCTTTCCGGGTTTTGATTCACCCAAATACAGACCATCCAAACCCTTCCTGTTTACCATTGGCCTGGTACAGCCCCGTAAGAATTTTCATGCGCTGCCTCCATTGCTCGTGGGTAATGATTACGAACTGGTCATCGCAGGGCTCAATGAATTCGACTATGGTAAGGAAGTGGTGGAAGCTGCCAAAAAATTTGGTGTGGAAGACAGGGTGAAACTGATCGGCCCCGCAACAGAAGAAGAAAAATACTGGTACTATAAAAATTGTGAAGCCTTCCTGTTTCCTTCTTATGCAGAAGGTTTTGGACTGCCGATCATTGAAGCTATGTACCATGGCAAACCCGTATTCAGTTCTGATAAAACCAGTTTGCCGGAAGTTGGGGGCGATGCAGCCTATTATTTCCGCCAGTTCGATCCCGAACACATGCGCAGCGTATTTGCGGAAGGAATGCAGCATTATGCTACTTATCAGCCCATCGACAAGATCAAACAACAGGCGGCACGCTTCAGCTGGGACCGCTGCGCGGAAGAATATATTGACGTGTATAAACAGATGCTGTTATAGAACCCCTTATCTCCATTGTACTCTGCACCTATAACGGTGAACGTTTTTTACAGGCGCAGCTAGATTCTTTGCTGCAACAGACCTGGCCCCATCTGGAGATCATTGTATCCGACGACTGTTCTACAGATAGGACAAGGGAGATCCTGGCGGCATATGAAACAGACCCGCGTTTTCGCATCACTTACCAGCCGCAGAACCTGGGAGCTGTGTCTAATTTTGATTTTGCTGCGAGGCAGGCAACTGGCGCTTATATCGCTTTTTGCGACCAGGACGATATCTGGTTGCCGGAGAAGATCGAAAAATTATACAGGGCCATCGGCGATCATTGGCTGATATACAGCGACAGTATCCTTGTGAATGAAGATGGTCTGAGTTTACAGAAAAATCTTTCACAGTTACGCAATATGTATAGCGGGGCTGATACACGGGGTTTCGTTTTCAGCAATGTGGTCTGGGGGCATGCCATGCTGGTGATCCGTGACCTGATGCCGCATGTATTGCCCATTCCGGCTGGAGTACCCCATGATATCTGGTTCGCTATGCGGGCCACTATTTATACGGGTATTCGTTATCTGGATGAACCCTTGACTTTATATCGACAGCATGCAAAAACGGTGACGACCACCCTTGCGCAGAAAGCGGTTACCCGTAAACATGAGCAACGATACCGTGATTTTGAAGACAAACTGAACTGGATCGGATTGATCAGGGATTCTGAAAATGGTAACCGGAAATTATTTTATGCCAGGTTATACGAATTGTATTCACTGAAAGCCAAGGGCAGGTTTGTCTGGAAGTTGTTTGCCTTTTTGCTGCAGTACCAGGAAGAATTATTTTCTTTCACCCGTAAATCTTCCCTCAGCCGCCTGATCGAGATCAGGAAATTGAGCAGGGGTGAGCGCAAATAACAATTCTTAAAACGACAGGCTGAAGGTTTGCGTAGTACAGTTAATTTATACCGCAGGTTTCCGCAGGCAGATCACTGCCGTATCTCCGTTCCCTTTTTCGTTCTGGGTTTTCATGATGGCGCGGAATCGCTTGATATCTTCCTTTGAGAACATACTGCTGCCATCTTTATTGAACATATGGCTTTTGGGATCATGTAACGGCATACCCACTTTGTATTGTTCACTGCTCCAGATCAGGTAATCGCTGCTGTCGTAATAGAATTTTTCTATGGTGAAGCCTGCTTCTTCTGCCAGTTTCCGCATTTGCCTGGCCGATGGGATAAAGATATGCCGGGGTGCGTCAATGCCACACCAGTACACGCCATAAGTTTGCCATCCATAATTGCCCATGATGGGGATACGGACCATCACCGCGCCACCAGGTTTGGTAATCTTCATCGCCTGTGTCAATACTTTCCCCGGCTCGAACATATGCTCCAGCGAATGGTGCATCATTACGATATCATATTGTTCAGTTACCTCGTAAATATTCTTTTTCAGGATACGGATAGAACCATAGTCATGACTTTCATTGATAAAAGGATCAATGCCGGTTAGGTTGGTGAAACCTATCTGGAACAAACGCGCCAGCAGACTACCATTCCCTGTACCGATATCGAGTATGGAGTCATCGTACCGGGCTCCCAGGTCTTTCATCCACTGGAACTGTTCGGGTAATTTGTAGCCGATCGAAAGCAGGCCACCCAGCACTTTGTTCTTTCCGAACAATAAATAATCGGCTTTGATCTTACGGAGCGTGTCGGCTTTTTTCCGGATGTTCAAATCGAGCTTGAAGGAATAGTAATCTTCGTTCGGGTAATATTTTCCAAGATCAGCAGGCACATCCTGTAATTGCATGCTGCCACAATGGCCGCATAACTGGTAGTTGAAATATTCATCCAGACCCAGTTGCAGTTCTTTTACCTTGAACAGCTGGTTGTTTTCCGTGTTGCCACAAAGCAGGCAGGGTGTTGTCATGGTGTATGTATTACCTGAGTAGAATATAGTTTTTGTAATCAAAAGGCCGGACACCTGTCCATTTTTCCATGAAGTTCTTGAAATGGTCTTTCAGGCTCAGGTTGTTGTAAGAGAGATCGTAGGTGAACTGCCAGTTCATCCTGTCAATTCTTTCCTTCATCACCCGGGGATGCGTACCGGTGAACTTTTCCAGCGCATCTATCTGCGAGTAATCAAATTCACCTGAATAGGTTTTCAGGAAGGTCTCGTCTACCCGGTCGCCCCCCCAGTAATTACCAAAATTTCGTTTCTTATCCATCATGGTCTGTGGGGGTCTTACCCATCCATAGTGATAGATGAACGCATCCATGGCTTTTACCTTCAGCTTCTGGTCATTGTCTTTCCGGAAACCCTGTGCATCCCGGTATGAATAGATATTAGTATTGTGACGGATGATCCGGATCTCGTTCCGGTACCAGTCAGAGGAACTGGCCACATAGTCGAAGGATCCATAAAAATGTTTGTATTTGAACAGCAGTCCATCCACTTCCGGAAGGTCTTTCCATTGTAACATGGCCTGCCGGACGGTCTCGAGGTATTGTTCGTGCAACACTTCATCACCCTGGATATAGAAACACCAGTCCGCATGCCCGCTGATGGCACGGAAAGCCTTATTGGTCTCATCGGCCAGTACCGCGCCACCTTCCCGAAGGGTAGAATCCCATACGGTATCAATGATCCGGATCTTGTCAGAGGGAATTGAAAGGATCAGCTCCCTTGTGGCATCCGAGGAATCGCCCACAGCCACCACCATCTCATCACATAGCGGCAGGACTGAGAGGATCGACTCCACCACCGGGTAATCAAACTGCACTGCATTCTTAATAAAGGTAAAACCGGCCACTCTCATGCAACAAATATACTATGTAAGGCAGTTTGTGGTTTATAGTTTGTGGTCTGTAGTTATTTTAACCGTCAACAACCCCAAACTACAAACCACAAACTGTCGCCTTTCTCTCGTTTTCCACGCATGTTAATAATAACATCATCTGTAAAAAGGGATAAGCTGGCTACAAATCGGTAAATTAGGGAAACCTCATAACATATGCATTGGAGAAAATTCAACGGAGAGCACATTCAGCTTCCTATCAAAGATGCGGTGAAAGAAGCCATTGAGCGGGAGCGTGCCATGGGAACCAAACTGAAAGTCTGTATTGGTACCGACAGCCAGGTAAAGGGCGAGGATACAGAATTCGCCACCGTTATCGTATTCCTCCGGGAACACAATGGCGGGTTCATGTACATTCACAATGAGAAGACAAAACAGAAGTATCACATCAAGGAACGCATGCTGGTGGAAGTAGCCAAGAGCATCGAAATTGCCTACGAACTCTGTAATCTTTTTATTGAGCACCAGGTGGATATGGAAGTGCATGCCGACATCAACACCAACCCTCAGTTCAAAAGCAATGATGCCCTGCGGGAAGCCATGGGTTATATCCTGGGTATGGGTTTTGCATTCAAGGCTAAACCGGAAGCATTCGCCAGCAGCTGTTGTGCCGATAAGGCCGTGAATTAGACCGTTGTTGTTTGATAACGTTGATTTGTAGCCGTCCGGCTATGAAAGTGGCACCGTCTCCCTTATGCGGTCCTGTTATTCTCCAGTATTTCTCGGTTACAATCATCAATGAACCGGAGGATCTCATCACGACCCAGTTTTTTCTCTGAGCTGGTTACGAAATGGCGGGGAAGGAACTGCCAGGTCTCTCTCAACTTATCTAAAAAAGCCTGTACATTTCTTGCCACAACACCGGGTTTTTCCTTGTCTGATTTGGTGAATACCAGGCTGAAATTCACTTTCCAGTGATCCAGCTGGTTCACAAATTCCAAGTCGATCTTCTGGGGTGCATGCCTGCTGTCGATCAGCACGAAAACCTGAACCAGGTTCTCTCTTTTGCGCAGGTAACCATTGATCATCTCCTCCCATTTTTTCCGTTCGGTCTGTGATCTCTTGGCGTATCCATAACCCGGCAGGTCTACCAGGAACCACCTGGATTTCGGCCTCTTATCTCCCGAACTGCTCTCCACTTCAAAATGGTTGATCAGTTGGGTTTTGCCGGGCGTGGCCGATGTTTTGGCCAGACTTTTCTGACCGGTAACCATATTGATCAGCGATGATTTACCCACATTACTCCTCCCAATGAATGCATATTCCGGCTTGTCGGGCTTGGGGCATTGACTTACCAAAGCGGAAGAAATAAGGTATTTGGCTGAGTTGATCTGCATGGGTGTAAAGTTAGAAGTCTGGCATCAGGAGCCCGAAGTTTTTTTACAACTCCCAATCCCGATACCAGACTTCAGTTTAGCCGGTAGTGTTATTTTCTTTTGGGCAGAACCAGGCTGTCGGCCGGGTATCTTGCCTTGATGCTGTCTCTTACAATTTCACACCAGGTAAAAAGCGCCTGCTTCTCGTCGTCGGTAAGTTTGGCCTCTTTGTGGATGATGGTATAGGATGTCATTGGCATTTCTCCATCTTTTACTTCATCCATACATTCTTCCAGTTTTTTGTACTGGCGTGCAATGCGGTAGCCATCAAATTCATTGAAGTTCAGATGTTTTTTTCCATCCTTGATATGGTCATTCAGCCACCAGGCCACAGGTTGTACCTCTGCATACCAGGGATACTTCGTGTTGTTGCTGTGACAATCATAACAGGCTTTGGCAAGAATGGTTTTCACATTCTCCGGAACTACATAACTCTTGGAAATATCCTTGCTGGTGTCGTTCGAATTGTTTTTGGCCGGCCGAAATGCCTGAGCCGCCACAAATAGCACCAGTAATACGATCAGAACCTTTTTCAGCATTTTCATATAAGCAGGTTTAGACATTTAAATTAAGATATTTCCCGTCATTTCCTTCGGAACGGGTAATCCCATAACTGTTAAAATAGTGGGAGCCAGGTCGCCCAGTTTGCCGGCTTTTACCTGGCCTTTCCATTCTTTGTCGATGATAAAGAAGGGAACGGGGTTCAGGGTATGCGCGGTATTCGGACTGCCATCTTCGTTCACCAGGTAGTCCGCATTGCCATGGTCAGCTGTCAGGAAAATGGTATAGCCATGTTCCAGGCCGGCGCTTACCACCCTGTTCACACAGGCATCTACGGTTTCAGCTGCAATGACAGCGGCGCTGAAAACGCCGGTATGTCCCACCATATCGGTGTTGGCATAGTTGAGACAGATAAAGTCGGCCGATTCCTTCTCGATTTCCGGAACCAGTTTATCTGTGATCTCTACGGCACTCATCTCCGGCTGCAGGTCGTAAGTGGCTACTTTGGGTGATGGCACCATGATACGGCTCTCACCTGCAAAAGGTTCTTCGCGGCCGCCACTGAAAAAGAAAGTCACGTGTGGGTATTTTTCCGTTTCGGCAATACGGATCTGTTTTTTGCCATGGGCAGCCAGTACTTCGCCGAGGGTATTGCTAAGGTTATCGTTCTCAAAGATCACATGTACGTTCTGGAACTTCTGGTCGTACATCGTCATGGTGGTATAGTGCAGGATCAGCTTCTCCATGCCAAATTCCGGGTTATCGCTTTGCGTGAGCACTTCTGTGATCTCGCGGCAGCGGTCGGTACGGAAATTGAAACAGATAACGGCATCCCCGTCTTTGATGGTTGCCAGCGGTTGCTGCGCTTCATCAACAATAACGGTGGGTTTGATAAACTCGTCGGTGATATCGGCTGCATAGGATTGTTCAATGGCCGCCAGCGCATCAGTTGCTTTGGGGCCTACACCTTTTACCAGACAGTCATAGGCAAGTTTTACGCGTTCCCAGCGTTTGTCGCGGTCCATGGCATAGTACCGGCCACTTACCGATGCGATCTTTCCCACCGAGTTGTTCAGGTGTTGCTGCAATTCGGTCAGAAAACCCAGTCCGCTTTTGGGATCGGTATCCCGGCCATCAGTGAATGCGTGAATATATACTTCATGAAGGCCTTCTTTTTTGCAGACATCGCAAATGGCTTTGATATGGTTCAGGTGAGAGTGTACACCACCATCACTCACCAGTCCTAACAGGTGTAAGGGTTTGCCGTTCTCTTTGGCAAAACGGATCGATCCCAGCAACTGGCTGTTCTCAGCAAATTCACCTGTGCGTATAGCTACATTGATGCGTTGTAATTCCTGATAAACGATACGGCCTGCACCCAGGTTCAGGTGTCCTACTTCACTGTTACCCATTTGTCCGTCGGGTAAACCCACTTCTTCGCCACAGGTGACCAGGGTGGTATTGGGGTATTTCCCATACAAAGAACTTACGAACGGAACATTCGCGTTCTGGATAGCATCGGCTGATTTGACCTTTCCCAGGCCCCAGCCGTCCATAATAACTAAAATGACTTTCTTGCTCATGGGATAAAATTACTGCATTTACAATTGATGAATAGATGTTAACTTTATCCCAATACCCTGTATACCTGAGTTTGGCATGTTTTTGGCAACCGGTGGGGTGTAACAAATCGTGTATTATGAAAAAGTTACTCTTATTGACCGGTCTGGTAGTGGGATTGATGTCCTTTACCGCCCAGGGCGATGTAGATGCCATTGTGAATGCGTTCAGATCGGCCGATGCAGGCCAGGTGGGCAATTATTTTGATGATTATGTTGATATCAAACTACTTGATAAAGATGAGGTAAAAAACATAGGCCGTAACCAGGCTACCCTTACCCTGAAGGCTTTTTTTGCAGAAAATGGCATCAAGGGCTTTGAAAAGACCTCCGAACGTGAGATCGGCACCACCATGTACCTGGCTGGTAAATTGTTGAACAATGCCAAAGGGCATAATATCACCATCATGCTCAAGGTAAAAGATGGTAAAAGGCAGATCATCACTTTGCGGATCAGCTGATAAGCGATAGAAAAACACTAAAAAATCCCGCTTCGAAACCCCGAGCGGGATTTTCATTTAGCAGCCCCTACATTTACAACATGAAATCGTTCGACGAACAATTGGAACACCTGGTAAATGAAGCTTTGCAGGAAGATGTGGGCGATGGTGACCATTCCACCCTCAGCTGTATACCACCGCAGAAAAGAGGCAAAGCCGTATTAAAGATCAAACAGGATGGTATACTGGCCGGTATGGCTGTTGCCGAAAAGATCTTTCGTATGCAAGAGCCCGGTGCGGTCTTCACTGCTTTTCAGAAAGACGGTGACGCCGTACAAAGCGGCGAAAAAGCCTTCGAGGTGGAAGCCAGTGTACATACCATCCTCACCTGCGAAAGACTGGTGCTGAACTGTATGCAGCGCATGAGCGGTATCGCTACCCTTACCCATCGCTACACGGAAAAACTAAAGGGCTATCATACCCGTTTGCTGGATACCCGCAAAACCACACCCAATTTCCGCCTGCTGGAGAAAGAAGCAGTGAAGATCGGCGGAGGGGTGAACCATCGTTTCGGTCTGTATGATATGATCATGCTGAAGGACAACCATATTGATTATTGCGGCGGCATAACGCAGGCCATTGAGGCGGCGTATGCCTATACGCAGAAAATGGCGAACCCCCTTCGCATAGAAGTGGAAACACGCAGTCTGGAAGATGTACAAACGGTTTGCGAAATGGGCAAGGGTAAAGTGTTCCGTATCATGCTGGATAATTTTACACCGGCTCTGATCACGGAAGCTTTGCAGATCATCAAAAGCGCATTTGAGACGGAAGCCAGCGGCGGCATTCATTTAGACACGATCGAGGCCTATGCCGCAACCGGTGTGGATTATGTGAGTGTGGGCGGCCTGATACACCAGGCACAAAGCATCGATCTTAGCCTGAAAGCCATACTCCTGTAAAACTGTGCCCTTGCGCCTTTGCGAGCAAATAATGCAACCCTCACGTAACCCGAATTATTGATCAAATTTTATTCAAAACGCAATGAGCAAAAAAAACAGACCCGATACCAGAGGTTTTGTGTTCAGCACCGATCCTTCTTTCCGTTTTGAAGAGGAGGCAGCGGAAACGCAGGATACTTTACCCGCCAACCAGCAAAAACTGCGCATCCGGTTGGATACCAAACAAAGAGCAGGCAAAGCAGTAACGCTGGTCACCGGTTTTGTTGGAAAAGACGAGGACCTGGAAGACCTGGGAAAAAAACTCAAGAACTTTTGCGGTACCGGTGGCAGTGTAAAAGACGGCGAAGCCATTGTGCAGGGCGATCAGCGGGACAAGGTATTGCAATGGCTGCTCAAGAACGGGTATTCGGGATCGAAGAGGGCGTGAGTGGTGAGTGGTGAGTAGTGAGTATTTGCGAATGGGTAATGGATCCCTGCCTTTCGTGTCAATGGGCAATGGTGAATGGCCAATAGGACAATTGACAATTCATCATTGCCCATTCACTTCCTACTCACCACTCACCACTCACGATTGACGATTCACCCCTCGAAACCATTGGTCTTATGTGATCCGTCACAATACGGTTTATTGGCCGACCCGCCGCAGCGGCAGAGGGCTGTTCTTCCTTTCTTGACTTCCACGTTCCCATTGCTGTGTGTGATGCGGCAATCGGTCTCTATCAGGATCGGGCCGTTTGGTTTGATCTGTATATTCAATATCTCTGCAGCTTCACTAACAATCGCTGTTTGTGGCTCATTGGCAGCCTCCGGGTCGTTTAAGAAATAACTCAGCGCACCACTCGGACATTTCCGCACCTGTTCAATAATCTGTTCGGTAGTACCGCCCTGCATATTCACCCAGGGCCGTTTGGACGGATCGAATACTTCTCTCAGACCGGTCCAGCAGATACGGCTGTGTATGCAGGCGTCCGGCTTCCAGACAACCGTCACTTCGCCATTGGTGTATTTCAAGGTTTTAACAGGCATACGGGGTAATTACCACTTAAATATAAGCATACTTATGTGTTGTATTGTTGATAACCTCACCTCCAGACTTGGGTGCTGCGTGTATTTGTGTCCCCTTGTAATCCATCAGTTCTCTAGAGAACGGCCATTGATAATCAGTGATTTATATTCGATCGCTAGTTTAACTCATTGTAATCTATTGATTATCCGTTCTTTATTCAAAGATGACCTGCAGATAACCCGCAGATAACCCGCCTATGACCCGCAGATAACCCGCCTCTTTAAAGAGACGAATCATAAGCAGGTTATCTGTAGTTCATAGGCAGTATATCGGATAAATAAGATACCATCGGATCCGAAAAGACGGGACAGCAGGAACGTAGGTAAAATGGGAAGGTCGTTGGTCAGGCAGGGTTATGAATACGGGCGATCGTGACCATTGGCTGATCGGGTGATTTTTTACTGGTGTATCAGGTAATACTGATCGTGAGGTGTGGTCTAAGAGAGATCTTTAATAATCTATCTCCAGTTTCAATCTTTCTTTCAGTTCCTTCACCAGGGGGTATTGTTCTGCAATGTGTTCAAATTTCTGCTTGCTGTTGAGGCGCATGTGTACGGGTATGTCCTCTCTTTCGGAAGCTTCAACCAATACATCGAAGGTAATGGTGCGGTTATTGAAACTGGTTTGCAGGTGGTCTGTCAGCATCATCCGTTCCTGTTCCACAAATTTCTGGGAGGTGAGTGCGGAAACGGTAATGGTAAAACGGATATCATTCTCTATTGTCAGCCTTGCCGATCTGAAGGTGCCGGCAGAAGAGTGTTTCTGTTGTTTTTCCAGCTGTGTGGTGTAGCTGTCCCAGCATTCGCGCAGTTTCTCCATATTCAGTGTCTCGGCCTCCTTTACTTCTTCAATGGCATACTGATCCCCATATTTTTCGCGCAAAGTGTCCAGTAAATTCTTCTTAATACCACCGGTTGCAGGTGGCATATTACGAGGTGCTGGTTTGGGTGCGGTTGGTTGAGGAGCAGCCTGAACCGGTGCTGCTGTTTTTTGAGTCGCAGCTGTTGTGGCCTGCGGTGCCGGTCTTTGCTCTATGTATAAACGGGCTTCGGTGGCTGGTACGGCGATACCGGCCGGTTTGAACTGAACCGGGGTAACGGGTTTGGTACGGAACGCTACCGGTCCGTCAAGTCGTTTTTTTTTAACCACCTGCCCGTTTTCTACGGAGAGGTCGATGGCCTGCTGCAGGAAATTGAGCTTGATCAGTGTCAGCTCCACATGCAACCTTTTGTTGCGGGCCATCTTATAGTTGATCTCAGATTCGTTCAGGATATTCAATGCGCTGACCAGGTAAGACATGCTTGTATTGGAAGCAGTGGCCACATATTTGTCGCGCATGCCTTCCACCACTTCGAGTAAGGCAGCGGATTTAGGATCCTTGCATACCAGCAGGTTACGGATGAATTCGGCAAAACCATTCAATACCAGGTCGCCTTCAAAACCCTTTCGGTTGATCTCATCGAACAGTAACATAGCGGCTGCCATATCCTGCTGCTGCATGGCTTCCAGTAATTTGAAATAATAATCTTCGTCCAGGATATTCAGGTGTTCCAGCGTATTCTGGTAAGTGACCGTTCCGTTGGTGAAGCTGACGATCTTATCGAGGATACTCAATGAGTCGCGCATGCAACCTTCACTTTTCTGGGCGATCACCTGGAGTGCGGCTTTCTCGGCCTTGATCTCTTCCTTATCAACGATCTCCTGCAGGTGGTCTACTGTATCGTTATTGGTGATGCGTTTGAAATCGAAGATCTGGCAACGGCTCAGGATCGTTGGCAGGATCTTATGTTTCTCAGTGGTGGCCAGGATGAAAATGGCATAGGAAGGAGGTTCTTCCAGCGTTTTCAGGAAGGCATTGAAGGCACTGGCACTCAGCATGTGCACCTCATCCACGATATATACCTTGTACTTACCCGCCTGTGGTGCAAACCGAACCTGTTCTACCAGCGTACGGATATCGTCCACCGAGTTGTTGCTGGCGGCATCCAGCTCGTGAATATTGAGCGAGGTGCCCGCATCGAACGATACGCAGCTGTTGCAAGTGTTACAGGCTTCGCCATCGGGTGTTGGGTTGGTGCAGTTGATGGTCTTGGCAAGGATACGGGCACAGGTGGTCTTACCTACGCCACGCGGACCGCAAAACAGGAAGGCATGCGCCAGCTGGTTATTGCGGATCGCATTTTTTAATGTGGTAGTGATATGCGACTGCCCTACCACCGTATTAAAATTCTGTGGCCTGTATTTTCGTGCCGAAACAATAAACTTATTCTCCATAGCGAGCTTGCAAGATACAGATTAGCTGTCAGCTACAGGCGGTTGGCAACAGGCTTCTGGTCAATGTGAACAATTTTCAGAAGCCGGCCCGCCTGCACGGGTTCAATATTCCATTTCCGGGTGACGTTCAAAGATTTGCTCCCGGTTGAACAGATAGCGGAAAGTGACCATACGGCGGCTCTGCCTGCCTCCCAGGCTTTTATAGATATTGATCATTTTCGGGTTCCAGTCGCCTGCCCAGCCCATTTCATATTGGGTATACCAGCCCTTGCCCTGTAACAGCAGGGCGCATTCGTAGATCATAAAACTGTCGATGCCCAACGCCTGGTACTTGGGTACCACCCCGAAGGCCAGGCCGGTAAGCCGTTTGTTATATCCTGTTCTTTTCATCCATAACAAACGCAGTTTCTCAAGGATACCCAGTTTACCGTTAAAATGTTTGAAGTACTGGTTCAGGTCGGGTATGTTGATGAACATGGCGATGGGTTCCTCACGGTAATAGGCAAACCATACAGCCCGCTCATCCATAATGGGTTTCATTTTTGAGAACAGTTTCATCACCTGCTCTTTGGTGATCTCTTTGTTTTCTCCATGCTGTGCCCAGGCGGCGTTGTACACGGTGGCAAAATCACCCGCATATTTTTCCAGCGCACTCAGTTTCACATGCCGGGCCTCGTAACCCGGTTTGGCTTTGAACTTGGCATGTCTTTCTTCAAAACGTTGCGGCAGTGGATCGTCCACGTTCATGTAGTAGTAATACTGGTTATAATATTTCTGAAAACCGTATTGCTCAAACAGTTTCTCGTAGTACGCGGGATTGAATGACATGCCATACATGGGCTCGCTGTCAAATCCTTCCACCATCAGTCCCCACCATTTATCACGATCGCCAAAGTTGATCGGCCCATCCATGGCCTGCATGCCCTTGCTCTGTAACCATTCTTTGGCGGTATCAAACAGGAGGTTGGCTGCTTCCTGGTCGTTGATACAGTCAAAAAAACCGATACCACCGGTTGGGAAATCGGTTCCCTTATTGATGTATTTGGAATTGGTGAAAGCTGCGATACGGCCGATCAGTTGGCCGTTATCGTCTTTCAGGACCCACCGTTTGGTATCTCCATATTTGTAATGTTTGTTCTTGGCAGTGTCGAACACATCGTTCACCTCATTATCTAACGAACGGATGTATACGGGGTTTTCCCGGTTCATCAGTGCGTTCACTTCCAGAAATTCCCTGGCGGTTTTTGTGTTGGTTACTTCTACCAGTTGCATAGCGGACCCTGTTTTTACAAATGTACTGTTTGGATATATCTTCACGAAAACTCCGTAGCTGGCTTCCCGGTATCTGTCCGGATCATTTAACGAATAATTTCTCGGCCATTTTTTCGTCGTGTTTGTAGAGGTCGTTGCGGAAGTTCAGTTTTCCTTCCGCATCAACCCAGGCAGTGAAATACACAACATAAACGGGTATGGGTTTGTTGATGTTCACCCATTTTTCTTTTGATAAATGCATGGCGCTGTCGATCTTCTCGCTGGTCCAACTGGGATCATCACGCAGCAGGTATTCCGCAAATTTCCTGGGTTCACTGATGCGGATACAGCCATGACTGAAGCTCCGGTTGGCCATGGAGAACAGTTCCTTATTGGGCGTATCATGCAAGTAGATATTATAATTGTTGGGGAAGAGGAATTTTACCAGTCCCAATGCATTCGTAGGCCCCGGCCGCTGCCTGATCTCGGGTAATCCGCCACTGTAGGATGTGATCTCCATATTGTTCCTTGCCAGGTAATGGCTGTTTCTGCGGATGGCGGGTAATATTTCGTTGCGGGTGATGCTGGGCGGCACATTCCAGTAGGGACTGAACACCACGTATTTCAGGTTGCTGGTAAAGATCACCGTATTATTCGCCGCTTTTCCCACAATCACATTCATCTCCATTACCTGCCGGCCGCTATCTATCACATGCAGTTTGAATTCGGGAATATTCACCAGTACAAAATTGCTGCCCCTTTCAGCAGGCATCCACCTGACCCTTTCAATATTTACCAGGATCTGCCTGATGCGGTCTGAAAGAGAAACATTCAGTTCGGCGATCATCCTGCTGCCGATCACACCGTCCGTGGCAAGCCCCATTCTTTGCTGGAATATTTTTACCGCTGCTGTCAGTGAGCTGTCGAAGAGATGGCTGGTATTGCCTGCAGGCATATCGCCCAGTAACTGCAGCCTTTGTTTGATCTGGGTGATGCGATAAGCGGTGTCGCCGGTCTTCAGTGGTTTTTTTAGGGGGGTAATACTGTCTTTCGGATATTGTTTTTCCAATGCCAGGTATTTCCCCAACTGCTCCTGTAATTTATGATACTGTGGGTTTACGATGACAAATTGCGCACCTTCTGCCTGGGCTGTTTTGAGTGAAGAATCCAGTAAGGCCGTAAGGTTGATCTTTTTTTTGGGGATATACCAACCCAGTTGTCTGGCATCAAGGTCGCTTCCCTTAAACACTTTGGCCGCATAACGGAAAAACTGGCCTGTCAGCAATAGTTCTGCCTGCAATACTTTGGGCTCGCCCATACTGGGTTTTGCTTTCCGGATATGCATGTCTTCAAAAAGCTCCTCTAAAAGTTTGTTGTAGAAAGAGCTGTCCGAAAAATCCGTGATATAACTGTTTTGCAGGTTAAGGAAGTTATGCGCCTGCTCGGCAAGACCGGTTGTATCGAACCAGGCATATTCATAATTGCGTTGATGGTAGAAGTTCCGGAACTGCGTGGTGAAATCAGCAAATTCGGGATGTTTTGCCAGGAAGCTGTCTACAGTTGCACTATCCAGGAATACCGGGTTAAAGGAATTGGCGGGAGTAACGGTCGTATCTCTGGCCACCGCATGGTTGGGTGTGAAATATTTGCAGGAGCAAAATACCAGCAATAAGAAAGTGATACCCAAAAAAATGCGTCTCATGGTGTTATGAATATACTAAATGAACTTTTCCTTTACCGGGCCTTTGGGGTATGGTTGTTACCTGTTCACCAGCAAAGCAGATGCCACAACCCCGGCTGTTTCGGCTCGAAGGCGGGTATCTCCCAAACTGACAGGTTTATAACCATGCTCCAATGCCATTTTGATCTCTGCGGGGGTAAAATCGCCTTCCGGACCGATCAGGATCTCTGTCTCCGGAAAAACGGGCAGGTCTTTGATCAGCTGTTTGGTGCTTTCTTCGCAATGCGCCACCAGTTTCTGTTGCCCGCCGGATCTGGTAACATGATCGGTAAGGGATACAGGCTCGTGCAGTATGGGTAACCAGGATTGCTGACTTTGCAGCATGGCGGCGATCAGTATGCCGTTCAATCTGTCGTGGCGAAATCGGCTATGCTCTGTTCGCTGACAAAGCAGTGGTTGTATGTCAGTAACACCAATCTCCGTTGCTTTCTCCAGGAACCACTCAAAGCGACTGGCATTTTTCAGCAGGGAAATGGCGATACTTGTTTTTGGGGAGGAAGCGGGTTGTGTACTGTGCTCTTCAATCAGCGCCACCGTTCTTTTTTTGTCTGCACTGATGATGCTGGCTTTGTACAGGTTTCCCCGCCCATCTGTCAGTTGGAGTTTGGCACCTGCCTGCATCCGTAATACCTGTGTGCAGTGTTTACTGGTCTCCTCACTCAGGGTAACCTGAGCATGTATGCCTGGTATGGCCTGTTCGTAGAAAAAAGGGAGCGATGACATGATCAGAAAAGTACAGGGTTAGCAGTACGGAATGGGATTTCTGCAAAGGTACGGGTTCCTGTACCGTACCTTGGTTGGACTTCCTAGAAGGGTGCGTCGTTGTCGAAGCCTTCATCAAAATCGCCACCATTCATCCTGCTGCCTTTCTGGATAAAGAGTTTGCTGTCGCTGGCACCACCGGCTGCCGGGGGCACTGATGGGCCAACCGGTTTCCAGCTGCTGCCCAGGCCGGGCATTCCGCCGTTATCGTCCCACTCTTCAAATTTCTGGATCTCCAGTTTGGCACGGAGCTTCACGGTTTCAAGTGAACCATTCCGGTGTTTGGCGATGCGTATATGCGTTTCACCATGGGTGCTCTCGCCGTGTTCATTGTTCATCACTTCATAGTATTCCGGACGGTAAATGAACATGACCATATCGGCATCCTGTTCAATGGCTCCCGATTCACGGAGGTCACTCAGCTGCGGCATCTTACTTTCCTTACGGGTTTCAACCGCACGGCTTAACTGGCTCAATGCAATGATGGGTACGTTCAGTTCTTTAGCGAGCGCTTTCAGGTTACGGGAAATATTGCTGATCTCCTGCTCCCGGTTGCTGTTCCGGTCGCCGCTGCCGCTCATGAGCTGCAGGTAGTCGATGATGATGATACCTACATTGTGTTTGTTCACCAGCCTTCTGGCTTTGGCGCGGAATTCGAAAATATTCAGTGCGGCGGTATCATCGATGAAAATTGGGGCTACTTCCAGCTTTTTGATACCCTTGCTCAGCAATTGTTCATATTCGTAGTTCTCCAGTTTACCCCGGCTGATCTTTTCCATCTTGATCTCACTCTCTGCACTCAGGATACGCTGTACCAGCTGTGAGGCGCTCATCTCCAGCGAAAAGAAACCCACCGGCACCGGTTTGGTAGGGTGCAGGGCCGAGTTCCGGGCCAGGTTCAGCGCGAAGGCGGTTTTACCCACGGAAGGACGTGCTGCCAGGATGATCAGGTCCGTAGGCTGCCAGCCGTATGTGATACGGTCCAGCGTAGGGAAACCGCTGGGTACCCCCGAAATATCTTCGGTCTTGGTACGCAGCTCATCAATACGGTTGATGGTCTTGGCCAGTACGTTCTGAATATCTTCAAAGTTCTTCTTCAGGTAATTGTTGGTGATGTTGAACATCTTGGTCTCACTCTCATCCAGCAGATCGAAAACGTCCGTACTGTCCTCATAAGCGTCGCCAATGATCTCGCCACTGATGCGGATCAGTTCGCGCTGGATGAATTTCTGCAGTACGATACGGGCATGCGCTTCAATATTGGCGGTAGATACCACCGAGTTGGTGAGTTTGGTAACGTAATAAGGGCCACCTACTGCATCCAGCTGTTCGCGCATTTTCAGTTCTTCCACCACGGTCAGGATATCGATGGGCATACTTTTCTGCTGCAGGCCCTGCATGGCTTTGTATATCAGCTGATTGGCCTCAACGTAAAAACATTCTGGTTTGATGATCTCGGAGATGGTATCAAAAGCGCTTTTTTCCAGCATTACGGCACCCAGTACCGCTTCCTCCAGTTCTTTTGCCTGTGGCGGTACTTTGCCATACAGCATGGTGCTCATATCTATCGAAGTCTTCCTTCTTTTCCGGTCTTTGTTCAGGCTGGTGAGATCCATGTATCTTCAGTTCTTTAAAGAGTTAGTAAACTTTTTTTCCATTCTTCCCAGGAACGGTTTCCATGTTAAGGAATTGTTATCCGGGAAGTAAAGGGGAGCGAATATATGGGTTAGAAAGGGGCCTCAGAAAATTTTTTCGGGCAATTTTCATCCACAGTCAATCCCAAGGCTATCCACAGTTAGCTGCCCTCTATCCACACAAATTACTAAGCTTATCCACTAAAATCAAAAGTTTTCCGCTATCTCTACCCGGTAATGCACAGGGTCCTGTGCAGAAAGAATTCTTAGAAAAAATGGGGGCTTTCAGGGGAAAAGATGTAACTGATAAGCAGGGATCGGGAGTGGTGAGTAGGGAGTAGGGAGAGGTTGACTGGCTATTCCCCGGGATCTGCAGGTGATCCCAGGCCCTGACTGTGGTGAATAAGAGGTTTTTGGCTGATTACTCACCACTCACCACTCCCGATTCGCGCCTCACTGAACTTTATCGCTTACTTTTGATGCCCGTAAAGAGCAAGCAAATATGACGATCAGTTACAATTGGTTATGTGATTACCTGCCGGAAGCCATTGAGCCAGAGAAATTATCGAAGATCCTGACCTCCATCGGCCTGGAAGTGGAAAGTCTTGAAAAATATGAGAGCATCAGGGGTGGATTGGCAGGACTGGTGATCGGTGAGGTATTGGAAACCAGCCAGCATCCCAATGCCGATAAATTAAAACTGACCAAAGTGACTATTGGTGCTACAGAACCTCTGCAGATTGTTTGTGGGGCAGCCAATGTGGCCGCCGGACAAAAAGTGGTGGTAGCCACTATCGGAACCACGATCTATCCTGTTACCGGTGATCCCATGACCATGAAACTGGCCAAGATCCGAAGTGTGGAAAGCCAGGGTATGATCTGTGCCGAAGATGAGATTGGTGTGGGTACCAGTCACGAAGGAATCCTTGTTATGCCCGCAGACGCAGTAGTAGGCTCACCTGCAGCAGATTACTTCAAACCATATTCAGACTGGATCTACGAGATCGGTCTTACCCCCAACCGGATGGATGCCATGAGCCATTATGGTGTTGCCAGGGATGTTTGCGCCTATCTCACACATCATATCGCAGAGGCCAAGGTAAAAACGCCTTTTACCAATGGATTCTCCGTAGACAATACTTCCTTGCCGATCAAGGTCAAGATCGAGAATACAGAAGCCTGCCCGCGTTATGCCGGTGTCAGCATCAGCGGCGTAACTGTTGGTGAATCGCCCAAATGGCTGAAAGACCGGCTGGTGGCCATTGGACTGCGTTCTATCAACAATATTGTCGATATCACCAATTTCATCCTGCATGAGACCGGTCAGCCGCTGCATGCTTTTGATGCGGATGCCATCATCGGTGGAGAAGTGATTGTAAAGAACCTGGCTTCCGGTACGCCATTTATAACACTTGACGAAAAAGAAAGAAAACTGGATGCCGAAGACCTGATGATCTGTAATGCCAAAGAAGGCATGTGTATTGCCGGTGTATTTGGCGGGTTGAAAAGTGGCGTGACGGCTGCTACAAAGCATATTTTCCTGGAAAGCGCCTGGTTCCATCCCGTAAGTATCCGTAAAACATCGGTCCGCCATGAACTGCGTACAGATGCGGCTACCCGTTTTGAAAAAGGGGTAGACATTTCCAATACCGTTAATGTACTGAAGCGCGCGGCACTGCTGATCAAAGAAATTGCCGGTGGAACCATTGCCAGTGAGATCGTGGATGTATATCCTGATCCCAGGCCAAAGGCGGAAGTATCGCTCAAAAACCATTACCTCAAAAAACTGAGCGGTAAGAATTACCATGCCGATGCCATCAAACGCATCCTCGTTAGTCTCGGTTTCGAGATCGTGCGGGAAGGGCTGGATGAATTGCGTGTGGCTGTGCCTTACAGCAAACCGGATATCAGCATACCGGCCGATATTGTGGAAGAGATCCTGCGTATCGACGGGCTGGACAATATCGAGATCCCCGCTACCATCACCATCAGTCCGGCAGTAGAGGCGCTGGGGCAAAAAGAAGCTTTGAAGGATAAGATCGCCACTTACCTGGTGGGCCAGGGTTTTACGGAGATACTGACCAACTCCATCACCAATAGCAAATATTTTGACGAAGAAGTACTGGCCGTAACGGTGAAGATGATCAATAACCTGAGTGAGGAGCTGAATGTACTCCGTCCATCCATGCTGGAAACAGGCCTGGAGTCCATTGCATATAACCTGAACCGGCGTAACCAGAACCTCCGCTTTTTTGAGATCGGGAAAACGTATTTTACCCGTGCAGTGGGGGAATATGTGGAAGAAGAACACCTCTGCCTGTACATAACCGGTAACGATCACGAAGACAGCTGGCGTGAAAAAGGCAAATCCAATGATTTTTACCGGTTGAAAGGACTGGCCACTGCCTTGTTCCAATTATCCGGCATCGGAAACCTGCAATTTGAAAAAGCAGAGGGAGATGGCCTGGTGCTGAACCTGGTCAGCGGCAAAAAACAGATGGGAAAACTGAGGCAGGTGCCGGCTGGAAAATTACAGGCATTCGATATCAAACAACCCGTATGTGTACTGGATATCGAATTCGGCAGTTTGCTGGAACTGGTCAGTCAGAACAAGATCCGCTACAGGGAAGTGAACAAATTCCCGGTCATGCAGCGCGACCTGGCCATGGTGGTGAGTCGTGGCATCAGTTTTGACCAGATAGAGCAGACGGTAAAAAAACTAAAACTTCCCCGTTTACAGGAAATGCGTCTTTTTGATGTGTTTGAAAGCGAAAAACTGGGTGCCGATAAAAAATCCATGGCCATCAGTTTCCTTTTTGCCGATGAGGAAAAAACCCTTACGGACAAGGAAGTAGATACCATGATTGCCAAACTGGTTCAGGGTTTTGAGAAAGATCTGGCGGCAGAAATCCGGAAATAAACGGCTTGTATTTTTACAAGTACCTAATTGTCAGAAGCCAAGTGAATAATAAGTGTAGTAAAATTGCATAACTCTTCTGCATTGACCTTATCTTTAATCAGATGGTTAACCTTGATCAACAGATAAAAAGCATCCAGGATAAACTTCAGCAGTTGCTGAAGCAACAGGTTTTGCTGCAAAAGGAGA
This sequence comes from Sediminibacterium sp. FW305-C-269, assembly GCF_058231045.1. Classification (NCBI taxonomy): domain Bacteria; kingdom Pseudomonadati; phylum Bacteroidota; class Chitinophagia; order Chitinophagales; family Chitinophagaceae; genus Sediminibacterium; species Sediminibacterium sp. FW305-C-269. The sequence continues at coordinate 68,745 of NZ_JBIQXQ010000005.1, forward strand.
ACCAGCAATTGAAGAAGGAACTGGAGAAAGCCACGGCTTTGAACGAAGAGAAACAAAACCTGGTGGTATCGTTGCAGCAGCAGGTGGATGCCGTAAAACTGGGCTCGGGCTCACTGAATGAAGCAGAAAAAGCGGCCCTCAGTAAACGGATCGACGGATACCTGAAAGAAATTGACCAGTGCCTGGCACTGTTAAACACTTAACCTGACCCATGGCTGAACTCATTCCCGTTAATATCCTGATCGCCGACCGGACCTACCGCCTGAAAATAGAGGCAGCTGATGAGGAAATGGTGCGTAAGACCGCTGCCCTCATCAATGATAAGGTCACTGAGTTCAAGACCCAGTTTGCCGGTAAGGATATGCAGGATTATGTTTCGATGGTGTTACTCTGGTTCGCCACAGAGCAGAACCGATCCGGTATTGACCAGGTAAAATGGGAGGAAGCTTCCGAAAAACTGGCTTCGCTCGAAAAAATGGTTGATAAGGCTTTGACAGAAAACCCTTTGTGACCTTGCCCGGCTGTAGATATATCGGGGCTCCCGCAAATCGTAAACCAGCATTTTGGATCTGCTTTTCCGCATAAGTTCCCAGTTCCCCGCTCGTACTTCGTACTTATTTAAGTATCTTCGTCTGGTATCATTTACTTATTATAGGAAAATGAGATGTGAACAACGTTATATTGTGAACTATTTTAAAACTTGCCAACAACATGGACCAGACAGTAGTCTTTATAATAATTGGTGCCAGCACACTAATTGTAGGGCTTATAGCGGGTAAATTCCTTTTCGCTAAAAACACGAAAAAACAGATCGAGGAAGCAGAGCAACAGGCTCAAAATATCCTGAAAGAGGCTGAACTCCGGGCCGAAACCATTAAAAAGGAGAAACAACTGGAGGCCAAAGAGAAGTTTGTACAGCTGAAATCCGAGTACGACCGCGAAGTGCTGGAAAGGAACCGGAAACTGGGTGAACTGGAGAACAGGGCCAAACAGAAGGATATCAGCATCAACCAGAAAGAAGCAGCCCTCGACAAACAGATCAAAGAAAACGAAGCTATCAAAGAGAACCTCAATCGCCAGATAGAGGTGGTGAACCATAAACGTACCGAGCTGGAAAAACACCAGGAAGAGCATATCCGCCGCCTGGAGAAAATTGCCGGATTGAGTGCCGAAGAAGCCAAGGCCCAGTTGGTGGAAAGCCTGAGAGCAGAAGCCAATTCTCAGGCCCTCACCCTGCAGCAGGAGATCATCGAAGACGCCAAACTCAAAGCCAATAAGGAAGCCCGTAAGATCGTCATCCAATCCATCCAGCGTACCGCAGCGGAAGTGACTATCGAGAATACCGTTACCGTGTTCAACCTGGAAACAGATGAGATCAAAGGCCAGATCATCGGTCGCGAGGGACGTAATATCCGTGCCATTGAAGCAGCCACCGGTGTTGACCTGATTGTTGACGATACTCCGGAAGCTATCATCCTGTCCTCATTTGACCCCCTCAGAAGGGAAGTGGCCCGTTTGAGCCTGCAGCGCCTGGTATCCGACGGTCGTATTCACCCGGCCCGTATTGAGGAAGTGGTGGAAAAGACCCGTCGCCAGCTGGAAGAGCAGATCATTGAGATCGGTGAGAGAACGGTTATTGAAATGGGTATCCATGGCCTGCACAAGGAACTGGTGCGTATCGTAGGTAAAATGCGCTTCCGTTCTTCCTATGGACAGAACCTGTTGATGCATAGCCGCGAAACCGCCAATCTCTGCGCCATCATGGCTGCCGAACTGGGCATGAACCCCAAATTGGCCAAACGTGCCGGTTTGCTGCACGATATTGGTAAAGTGCCCGATGAGGAGACCGAACTGACCCACGCACTGCTGGGAGCCAAACTGGCGGAGAAATACGGTGAAAATCCTGCCGTGGTGAATGCCATTGGCGCCCACCACGATGAAATGGAGATGCAATATGTGATTTCTCCCATTATCCAGGCCTGCGATGCCATCAGTGGCGCCCGTCCGGGAGCCCGCCGTGAGATCATGCAGCAGTACCTGCAGCGTATCAAAGACCTTGAGAATCTGGCACTTAACTATACCGGTGTGGAAAAAGCCTATGCCATCCAGGCCGGCCGTGAGCTGCGGGTGATTGTAGAAGCCGATAAGGTAACGGATGTTGACAGCGACAAGCTCAGCTTCGAAATTGCCCAGAAGATCCAGACCGAAATGACCTATCCGGGGCAGATCAAAGTAACCGTAATCCGTGAAAAAAGAGCCATTAACATAGCCAGGTAAAAAAATTACTAATTACTAATTCCTAATTATTAATTTTTCCCCTTACCTTTGCCGTCCGCAAAAAAGAAAAGTTATGAACGCAGCAGTTCAGTTTGTTCACGATCAGTTGACAACTAAAAAGACCCATCCGGCTTTCAAAGCTGGTGACAATATTACCGTTAACTACAAGATTGTAGAAGGTGGTAAAGAGCGTATCCAGAGTTTCCGTGGAGATGTTATCAAGCAGCAGGGAAATGGTGCAACTGCATCTTTCACAGTGCGTAAGATCTCTGATGGTGTTGGTGTAGAGCGTCTGTTTCCGATCCTGTCTCCCAATATCGATTCCATCGTATTGAACAAGTCAGGTAAAGTACGCCGCGCCAAACTGTACTACCTGCGTGAGCGCAGCGGTAAAAGTGCCCGTATCAAGGAAAAACGCTTCTAAGCTGTTTTTCTGTGTAATAAATTCAGGCGGAAGTTTAGGCTACACTAAACTTCCGCTTTTTTATGCCGTCTGAGCAGAGAATTATTTATAGTTGTGTGACATTTGTTTTACCTTAACTTTACAACTCTTAAAACAATTTTTATGGGCAATTTAGGTTTTCAGGAAATTTTACTGATCGCAGTGGTGGTTCTCGTTTTATTCGGGGGAAGAAAGATACCCGAGTTTATGAGAGGACTGGGTAAAGGTATCCGTGAGTTCAATGATGCAAAGAACAACGTGAAGAAAGAATTAGAAGAGGGCATGAAAGAGAAAGATCAGACCACCACTACGCAACCGTAATTATTCCCACCAAAAGCATTATAGGCTTTGTTTCGCTTCAGTACAATCAAAGACTATCATACAACATTACAGAACGGCCAAACCACCTGCGTGGAGGCCGTTCGTTGTTATTTGGAGTTGATCAGGGAGCGCCCGCAGCTGAATGCTTTTCTGGAAGTTTATGAAACAGAAGCCCTGGAAAGGGCCGCTTCACTGGACCAGGAGCGCCAGCAGGGGAAAGCTCTGGGCAAACTGCATGGTGTGGTCGTAGGCCTGAAAGATGTGATCAGCTATAAAAGCCATGCTGTTTCCGCGGCATCACGCATTCTCGGAAATTTTACCGCTGTATACAATGCCACTGCTGTTGAAAAATTACTGGCAGCAGGTGCCATCATTATCGGCAGGCAGAACTGTGATGAATTTGCGATGGGCAGCAGTAATGAGAATTCCGCTTTTGGTCCGGTAAGAAATGCCATCGACGAAAGCCGCGTTCCCGGTGGTTCATCCGGTGGGTCTGCGGTAGCCGTTCAGGCCGGACTTTGTATGATCAGCCTGGGTAGTGATACCGGCGGTTCTGTGCGGCAACCCGCCGATTTTTGTGGGGTAGTGGGATTAAAACCTACTTATGGCCGGGTATCCCGTTACGGACTCATTGCCTATGCTTCTTCTTTTGACCAGATCGGAATCTTTGCCGGATCAGTAGACGATGCCGCCCTGGCATTGGAAGTGATTGCCGGCGCAGATGATTTTGACAGTACCGTCTCCCCCCGCGAAGTGCCTGCATACAGTCAGGAACTGGCGACACCGGATAAAACATATAAGATCGCCTATTTTAAGGAAGCCCTGGAACATCCCGGCCTTGACCCTGCTATCCGGGAATCAGTGGAAGCGTTTATCAAAAAATTAACAGATCAGGGTCATACCGTTACAGCCATTGATTTTGAGCTACTTGAGTATGTTGTTCCAACTTACTATGTTTTGACCACTGCGGAAGCTTCCAGCAATCTTTCCCGCTTCGACGGGGTCAGATATGGCTATCGCGCCGATATAGCCGGTGGGGATCTTACCGAGCTGTATAAAGCTTCCCGGAGCGAGGGTTTTGGTAAAGAGGTCCAACGCCGCATCATGCTGGGGACCTTTGTATTGAGTGCGGGCTATTTTGATGCATATTTTACTAAAGCTCAACAAGTTAGACAAATTCTACACCAGCGTACCCAGTCCATTTTTGCAGAATACGATGCCATCATTTCCCCCACGGTTCCGGCTACGGCTTTCCGGATCGGAGAGAAGAGCAATGACCCTGTTGAAATGTTCCTGGCGGATATCTATACCGTATTTGCCAACCTGGTGGGTATTCCCGGGATCTCCCTTCCCCTGTTCAAACACCCCAATGGCCTGCCCTTTGGCCTGCAGGTAATGACTTCTCATTTTGATGAGGTATCTTTGCTGCGCCTTTCCCGGCAGCTTACCGCTATCCCCGGGTAGGTGGGAAAACGGCTTACGGTATAACCGTAGAAGTGATCCCTTCAAATAATCCTTTGTACATGCAGTGGTTTGGAATCAGTATCAGTTCGCATCTCTCTATCGCCAAGTTAACCCTGGTAGGTTTTGCTTTTGTGGCAGGCAGCCTGGGTACTATGTCGTTTACTGAGTACGATAGCCAGGATCAGACGGCTGACTCTACGCTCAATGATGGTAAAACGGGTTTTAAAAGCCTTTTCAGCAGCAGCCATTTCGATGCTTCCCGCCCTTATGTGGCGCAGCTGAATCCGAGGGCCGTGTCTTTTGTACAGGAATATATCCGGAAACAGGGTAAGGAACTGGAAAGGATGAAATTCTGGGGTAAACCTTATTTTGACCTGTACGATAACGTGCTGAGCCTGTACGGTATTCCCCGGGAGATGAAATACCTGAGCGTGATAGAAAGTCACCTGAATTCCGGGCTCGTATCCTGGGCAGGTGCCGTAGGACCCTGGCAGCTGATGGATTATGAAGCCCGCCGTTTTGGTTTGCAAACACGGGGTGTGGATGAACGCACCGACTATTATAAAAGCACCCATGTGGCCGCCCGCTTGATGAAGGAATTGTACGGGGAGTTTGGAGACTGGTTACTGGTTGTGGCGGCTTATAACGGAGGTCCCGGAAGGGTCAGGCAGGCGATCCGCCGAGCCGGTAGCCGGGATTTCTGGGATCTGCAATATTACTTACCGGAAGAAACCCGTAACCACGTAAAAAAATTCATTGGCACCCATTTCGTATTTGAAGGAAGTGGCGGCTGGACCACTATGACGGCCAGTGAGACACAGGTACAGAAAGCATTGGCAGCCAAACCGCAGGAAGTGCAGCTTTCTTCCGATGAACTGGCCAGTACTGCGGTTGTGGAAATAGGTGGCCGTTACAATTCCGTCATCATCGCCAACGCCCTGGCGCTGGATATTACCCGGTTTAATAAATGGAATCCCGGTTTCGACAAAACCTTGTCGGAAGGTAAAAAATACCCCATGCGTTTACCCAAAGAAACGGTACCCGTATTTGAGGCCCGCAAAAACAGTCTGCTGATGGAATCTGTTCGTGCTTTGCTGGAGGGAAGAAGTACCGCATCCAGGTAAGCGGCTGTCAATATCGCCGATATTACCGGTCTGATAATGTTTCCAACACTTTTTTGATGGCAGTGGCTTTCAGTAAACATTCTTCGTATTCTTTTTCCGGCTCGCTGTAAAAAGTAATACCTCCGCCAACCAGGTAACTCAGGTACTGTTGGGAGGCATTGTATAAAATACTCCTGATGACCACATTGAAATCAAAATCGTTTTCCGGGCTGATATATCCTACCGCGCCGGAATAGATGCCGCGACGGGTGCTTTCGTATTGTTCAATCAATTCCATTACCCGGCGTTTGGGAGCACCGGTCATGCTACCCATGGGAAAGCTGGCCTGAAAGATTTCTGCAAGTCCTGTATTTTCTTTTAATTCGCCCGAAACCGTAGAGATCATCTGGTGTACCTGCGGAAAACTGTAGATGCCGAACAACTCATCTACTGTTACCGATCCTTCTTTACATACCTGGCTCAGGTCGTTGCGCACCAGATCTACCACCATCACATTCTCACTCCTGTCTTTTTCACTTTGGTGCAAAGCCTGCTTTAAAGCTTCGTCAGCAGCGTTATCTGCCAGGTTCCGTTGCAAGGTTCCCTTGATGGGTTGTGATAACAGGCGGTTCCCTTTTTTCTGCAGGTATCTTTCCGGGCTGGCACATAACAGGTATTTGTCTTCCAGTTTGTAAAAACAGGAAAATGGATTGGGTGATAGTTCTGTTAACCTGCGGTAAACCGTAAGTGGATCAACCTGTGTCTCTTCTGCATAAAATTCCTGGCAGAAATTGAGCTCATAACAGTCACCCCGTTGTATATGTTTCCGGATAGTTTCGATCATCCGGATATAGGCTTCTTTGGTGATACGGGGTTTGATGTGAACGGCACGCGATCCTTGCTTCCCGGTGTCTGATCCGCAGGCCTGGATTTCGTGGAAGATGGTTTTGGGATCCTGGGTAAGGGAAGAGATGGTTAACCGGTCCTCCTGCAACTGTAACACTGTTTCGGGCCGGAAGAAACCAATATCGGGAAAACCGATGGGATCGGGGTGCTGTGATTGCAGCGGTGCAAGTGCATTCTTCAGGTCATAAGCCAGGTGACCAAAAAGCCAGTCGCGGTTTTCAGCATAACGTTCTTGTAAACGGGCCAGGATGGATTGTTCTGGCGAAAACCATTCCACGGCACCTGCAGCGGCCAGGCATTCTACTGAAGTGTGGAGGGAGCCATATTGGTGGTTATCCAGAAAACAACAAATGTTGAACCGGTTAACCCAGCTCAACATTTGTTGTTTACAAGTATCCAGATTCTGTACAGGGAAAGATGCGGTTATTCTTTTCACCGTTGTAAGGGGCGATGATCAGAAATCATCCTCTTCATCATCATCAAATCCACCGGTTTTATCGTTAAACAGGTCGAACTCCTTGAAGTCTTCGTCCAGTTTAAAATCATCCTCTTCATCCCCTTTTTTCTTGCCACCGGCTTTTTTGCCTTTGCTTTTAGGGATGTCAAATTCATCGAAGTCGGGATCCCATTCGTCTTCTTCTTCTGGCTTGTCCCAATCGTCGTCTACCTCATCCAGGTCCTCGTCGTCATCATCATCGCTTGCGGCTTTTTTACCGGTAGCTTTTGACGCAGTCTTTTTGGAAGGTTTGCTGTCCTCCTCCTCTTCGTCTAAATCATCATCATCCTCTTCCAGTTGTTTTTTACTTTTGGGAGAAGGCTTCGCCTCGGCATTTTTTGCCGGTGCACTCTTTGCTTTGGATTTGGGATCCTTATCAGATTTCGCTGCCATATTTCTAATAAGATTATGTGCGTAAAATTTCAACGCAATTTAATATTAACCAAAAAAATTTTTCCGTATCAAATGAAATGCCAATTAACCTTATAAAGGAACGATCTGGTCGCGTCCGGGTCCGTTGGAAACGTATTTTACCGGTGCACCGATTTCGCTGTTGATAAAGTTAATATAATTACCCATTGTGCCGGGTAAGGCAGCTGCTTCCTTGATCTGTGTGGTATCGGTGTTCCAGCCTTCAAAAGACTGCAGTACAGGCTCGATGGTGACCTTCGACATCTGGAAAGGAACTTCTTTGGTTTGTTTTCCATTGATACTGTAGGCGGTACAAACCTGCAATTCTGCGAATGCATCCAGCACATCGGCCTTGGTCATGATGACCTGGGTAACGCCATTGATCATGCAGGCATAACGAAGGGCTACCAGGTCAATCCATCCGCAGCGGCGGGGTCTGCCGGTGGTGGCGCCGAATTCATTACCGATCTTTCTCAGTTCTTCGCCGGTAGCATCTTCCAGTTCGGTGGGGAACGGTCCGCCGCCCACGCGTGTGCAATAGGCTTTTGTAACACCCATCACTTCATTGATCTGTTTAGGTGACACACCCAGTCCGGTACAAACACCGGCAGAAATGGTATTGGAGGAAGTGACGAAGGGGAAGGTTCCGAAATCGATATCCAGCATACTTCCCTGGGCACCTTCGGCCAGTACTTTTTTGCCTTTGCTGATCTGGTCGTTGAGGAAGTATTCACAGTTGATCACATTCAGTGTTTTCAGGAATTCGAGGGCTTCAAAGAATTCCTCTTCCCAGCTGGAAATATCTTCGGTAAAATGAAAATTGTTCAGCAATACCTGGTGTTTTGCACGCAGTTCGTTGTATTGTTCCTTGAAGTTCGGGTTCAGGATATCGCCAACGCGCAGGGCATTACGGCCTGTTTTATCCATATAGGCAGGTCCGATACCTTTCAGGGTAGATCCGATCTTACCCTCGCCTTTTGATAACTCAGATGCTTTGTCCAAAGCCCTGTGGGTAGGGATGATGATATTGGTCCTTTCTGAAATGAACAGGTTTTTTCTTACATCCACACCATGTGCGGCAACCGCTTCACATTCTTTTTTCAGGATGATGGGGTCCAGCACCACGCCGTTACCGATCACATTCACTTTGTTCTGGTGAAAAATACCCGATGGGATCTGGTGTAATACCATTTTCTTTCCTTCCACATACAAAGTGTGCCCGGCATTGGGGCCGCCCTGGAAACGGGCAATGATGTCGTATTGGGGGGCGAAGTAATCCACGATCTTACCTTTTCCCTCATCTCCCCATTGTAAACCTAAAATAACGTCAACCATAAAATGATTTTGAATCAGTGGCAAAAATAAGCCAAGCCTATCAGTAAATCCTAATAACGCAACATTAAATCTTAGCGGCCGGTAAAAGCATTGTGTAAAAAGGGTCAGGAAATATTTTCCATTTCAAAACGATCAACCGTTTGTATGCCATTCAGTTCTTTCAGCCGGAGTACGAGTTCTTCCAGCTCTTCCTTATCGTGAACGAATACCTTGATCGTTCCCTCGAACAGTCCCTCGCGTGATTCGATGGTAAGACCGGCGATATTGATGCGTAGGTCACCGCTGATCACATTCGTGATCTTGTTGATGACACCCACATCATCCAGTCCCACGATCTTCAGACCGGTCAGGAAGGAGATCTCCTTGTTCTTGGCCCATTTGGTCTTTACTACCCTGTGTCCGTAATTGGCCATCAGTTGTGCGGCATTGGGGCAGTTGGTGCGGTGAATGATGAGTCCTTTACCCGTACTCACAAAACCGAATACGTCATCGCCAGGGATGGGGTGACAGCATTTGGCCAGCGTGTACATGATCTTATCGCTGCTTTCGCCGAAGATGATCAGTTCGGAATCCTTGGGTTTCAGTTGTTTTGCCTGCAGCTGTTCCGGATTCACTTCGTGAACAACGGGTTTGGGTTTGGGTGCTTCCAGTTTGTCGCCCAGCACCTGGAACTCTTTCAACTCGCGCAGGTCAATGGCTTTGGTGGCGATTTTGTAGTGCAGATCTAACGGTGAAGGCAGTTTGTAGAATTGCACCAATTCATCAATATTGTTCTGCGAATAGGCGGCACCCATACTTTCCATTTTTCTTTGCAGGGTGTATTTACCATCTTCCGCTATTTTCCTTTTCTCTTCGCGCAGGGCATCTTTGATCTTATTTTTGGCTTTGGCGGTGACCACAATGCCGAGCCAGTCTTCAGATGGTTTTTGCTTATTGCTGGTGATGATCTCCACCTGGTCGCCGCTGCGCAGTTTGTGGCTGATGGGAACCAGCCGGTGGTGGACTTTGGCCCCGATACACTTGGTGCCGATGGCCGAGTGGATGGAAAAAGCAAAATCCAGCGCGGTACTGCCGGTGGGCAGCATTTTCACTTCTCCTTTGGGTGTGTACACATAGATCTCTTCTGCCAGGAAGGAGGTTTTGAAATCCTGCAGGAAATCCACGCCGTCTGTATCCTGTGTGCTCAGTACTTCGCGGATCTGTCCAAACCATTTATCAAAACGGTCTTCGTCGCTGCTGCCTTCTTTGTATTTGTAATGGGCTGCCAGTCCTTTTTCGGCGATTTCATTCATCCTTTTGGTACGGATCTGCACTTCCACCCATTTTCCCTGCGGCCCCATTACGGTGGTGTGCAAAGCCTCGTAACCATTGTTTTTCGGATTGCTGAGCCAGTCACGCAGTCGCTCCGGGGAAGGGGTATATTCGTCGGTGATCATGGAATATACTTTCCAGCAATCTTCCTTTTCTTTTTCGGGCGGAGAATCCAGGATCACGCGGATGGCAAAGAGGTCATACACTTCTTCAAATGCCACAGATTTTTTCTTGATCTTGTTCCAGATGGAGTGGATGCTTTTGGGGCGTCCGTAGATCTCGAAATTAAATCCTCCCTGGCTGAGTTTTTCTTTTAACGGGCGGATAAACTCGTTGATGTAGCGGGTACGTTCCCGTTTGGTCTCAGAGAGTTTGCGTGCGATCTCCCGGTAGGCTTCGGGCTCCATGTATTTCATGGAGAGGTCTTCCAGTTCGGTCTTGATATTGTACAAACCCATCCGGTGTGCCAGTGGAGCATATACCCAAACCGTTTCTGAGGCGATCTTCAGCTGTTTTTCGCGTTTCATACTGTCGAGCGTGCGCATATTGTGCAAACGGTCGGCCAGTTTGATGAGAATTACCCTGGGATCATCGGTCAGTGTGAGCAGGATTTTTTTAAAGTTTTCGGCCTGCTGGCTGGTATTGGTGTCCATTACACTAGAGATCTTGGTCAATCCGTCAACGATTTTGGCGATCTCGCTTCCGAATTCCCGTTGTATATCTTCCAGGTGGATATCGGTATCTTCCACGGTATCGTGCAGCAGGGCACAGATGGTACTGCGTACGCCCAGGCCAATCTCCTCTACGCAGATCATAGCTACGGCAATGGGATGGAGGATATAGGGTTCGCCGCTTTTCCGGCGCATGGTTTTGTGTGCATTGGCAGCCATCTCAAATGCCTGGCGCACCAGTTCCTTATCGCCTTTCTTGAGCTTGGGGCGCAGCCCTCGTAACAGGGCACGGTAATGCCTTACGATCTCGTTCTTTTCCTGCTCGGGATTGAGGTTGTATTTGGGTACAACTGGTTCTGTAATGGTTTCCGGTACCTGCTCCATAGTCTGTAACAAAGATACGAAAGGAAGGTGAGCTGTGAGTCGTGAGCCGTGAGTAGGGAGCTGGCAATGGGTAATGGCGGGTCAACCTGCTGACCATTCACCATTAACAATTGCCCATTGACGCGAGTGGTGAGATGTGCACGGGGATACCCCCGACTCACTACTCACCACTCACCACTCACGACTGCCGACTCAGGCCTGACCACCCGTGATTTTTCCATAATCGGCTAATACCCTGTAGTCAGACCCCTTACCTTTGTACCTTACCATGAGTGATACGCCCAAAAAGAAGATATTCGATTTTTCGTTGTTAGGCCGTGTCTTCCATTTTGTGAAGCCATACCGCTCAATTTTTTATGTCAGCCTGCTGCTGGCTATTGTGATGGCGGCATTTGCGCCCATCCGTCCTTTTCTCATACAGTTGACGCTGGATAAGGCTACGGGTAAAAGCGTAACGGTTCCGGGCTGGCTGGAAAACTTCCTGTTCCGGGCTGATCTTTCGGATGCTACCCAGTTCATCATTGCGGTAAGCATTTTCCAGGTCATCTTCCTGTTCATTGAGACCGCTATCCGTTTCCTGTTCAGTTTTGCGACCGCCTGGATGGGGCAGAGTGTGGTAAAGGATATGCGTAATGCAGTGTACAAGAAAATACTAAGCCTGAATCTCGGGCAGTTCGATAAGACGCCGATCGGCACCCTCACCACCCGTACAATCAATGATATTGAAAGCATCAACGATATTTTTTCGGATGGATTGATCCCCATCATTGCCGACCTGCTCACGATCATCATTACGCTGGCTACGATGTTCTGGATCGACTGGCGCCTGACGCTGATCAGCCTGGTGCCTTTCCCGGTGATGATCATTGCCACGTATTATTTTAAGGAGAGTGTGAACAAGAGTTTTATCCGTGTACGCAATGCGGTAGCGGCATTGAACGCATTTGTGCAGGAGCATATAACGGGTATGCAGGTGGTGCAGGCATTTGCGGCCGAGGGCCGTGAGTTCAATAAGTTTCAGAAGATCAATGCAGAACACCGGAATGCCAATATCAAAGCCATTTTTGCCTATTCGGTATTCTTCCCGGTGGTAGAAGTGGTGTTGGCGGTGAGTACCGGTTTACTGGTTTGGTGGATCGCCGGTCAGTCGCTGGATGCGGGTCTGCTGGTAGCGTTCATCCTATATCTGAACCAGATCTTCCGCCCGTTGCGGGTGATTGCAGATAAGTTCAATGTGCTGCAGATGGGCATGATCGCCGCAGAAAGGGTACTGAAAGTGCTGGATAACCCGGATGTTACACCCGAATCGCCGGCAGATGCCTATTATCCCACCCAAATGGAGGGCCATATTGATTTCGATCATGTTTCTTTTGCCTATGCCGAACCCAATTATGTGCTCAAAGACATCCATTTCTCGGTGAAAGCCGGCGAAACGGTGGCGCTGGTAGGGCATACGGGCAGTGGCAAGACCTCAATCATCAGTCTGCTGAACCGGTTGTACCATATCCAGAAAGGGGAGATCCGGATAGACGGGGTCAATATTGAGCAGTATCAGCTGGATAGCCTTCGGAAGAATATCGGGGTGGTATTGCAGGATGTATTCCTGTTTTCGGGGTCGGTGATGGATAATATTACGCTCCGGAACCCTGAGATCTCCCGTGAACAGGTGATCGAAGCGGCCAAAATGATCGGTGTGGACGAGTTTATCAGGCAACTGCCAGGCGGGTACGATTATAATGTGATGGAGCGGGGTAGTACCCTGAGCCTGGGCCAGCGGCAGTTATTATCGTTCATCCGGGCCCTGCTCTACGATCCGGCCATCCTGATCCTGGACGAAGCCACATCCTCCATAGATACGGAAAGTGAGATGCTGATCGAAAAAGCCACCGAGGCGCTGATCTCAGGTCGCACTTCCATCGTGATCGCGCACCGGTTATCCACCATCCGTAAGGCAGATAAAATTATTGTACTGGATAAAGGAGAAGTTAAAGAAATGGGTACCCATGAAGAGCTATTGAATATGGGCGGATTTTATGCTAAATTGCATGAGATGCAGTTTGATAAAAAGCGGGCTGTATTGGTATAAAATGATGTCAGACAATAAGCACCTATTAAAAGAAGAAGACCAGGATGCCCTTTATGAAAAGGCTGAAATAGACTTATTACGCGCTGGCTTAAACCGAAGTCTGAAAGAACGTTTTTTAATGACAACTACTTTATACAAAATTCAACAGACCCTCAAGAAAGCCAGAATTACACATAAACCTTATTCTGTAGCTAAATAGCCGCACTACCATGGACATTTTTGATGAAGAGATTCTTCTATTCTGGAAAGCACTCCAGAATGAAAATGTAAAGTATATCATGATAGGGGGATTCGCTACAAATATGCATGGTTATCAACGATTTACAGGTGATATGGACATCTGGATTGAAGATAGCCTGGAAAACAGAGAAATGCTAAGAAAGGCTTTTAATACATACGGGTTGGGTGATTTTCCTATGCTGGCAACGCTTGAATTTATCCCCGGATGGACCGATTTTCACCTGAATAACGGATTACGTCTGGATGTAATGGTGGGTGTTAAGGGGTTGGAACAATATACTTTTAATGAATGTATGGAAATGGCCGCATTAGGAGAAATTGACGGTATTTTGGTTAGATTTTTACATATAAATCATTTGATTGCCTCCAAGAAAGCAGCCAATCGGCCCAAAGACCAGATAGATGTTATTTATCTGGAAAAAATTAAAGAATTACTGGAAAATGGGGTCGACGGAACGACTTGATATTTTTCTCCATTTTCTACCCCTTCCTGCCCGGTTTTCAGCCCTTACCCCCTATCTTTGCCGCAAATTTCGGAACAGGTATGGCTCGTAGACGCATAAAATCTTTACTGGTAGCGACTTTCAGCACAATCGCGATACTTTTTTCTACGGTGGTTTTCGCCAATGAAACACCCCAGAAAGAGGGGGAGACGGCGGGTGCGCATTCGGAAGCCGCTTTCGATCCGGCAAAACTGATCATGGAGCACATCATGGATGCCCATGAGTTTCATTTTTTCTCCCTGGGCGAAAAACATATCAGCATTCCCCTGCCTGTTATCCTGTATTCGCCGCAAAGAGGTGTTTCTGTGTTCTCCTATGGCCGTTTTCACCATGGGCATGAAGTATACGAGGGTTATAAATCCGAAGAAGGCAAGATCGTGGCGGTGAATGCTGCCGGCGAAGTGGACGAAGCGGTTCAGGTATATGATTTCAGTCTTACCCGTAATGTGGTACAGATGTTCCTGGCCCTGTTACTGCTGGTTTGGCTGATGGTGGGTGTGGCCAATAAGTATAAGAAGAACGGTGCCAAAGTGGCCCCCAGCGGATTCCAGAATGCTGTTGAGCCTGTGATCACTTTCGTAAGGGATGAAGTGGGCAAACCCAACCTGGGTCATGCTTATGAAAAATACATGCCTTACCTGCTGACGGTTTTCTTCTTTATCCTGATCAATAACCTGATCGGTCTGATCCCCGGAACGGCCAACGTAACGGGTAATATCGCATTCACCGTGATCCTGGGTTTCATCAGTTTCCTGGTGATCCTGTTCAGTACCAACAAACATTTCTGGGGACATATCTTCAACCCGCCGGTGCCCTTCCCAGTGAAGTTCATCCTGGTTCCGGTTGAGTTCATCGGGATCTTTACCAAACCCTTTGCATTGATCGTCCGTCTTTTTGCCAACATGGTGGCGGGTCACATCATCATTACCTGTTTCATCATGCTGATATTCATCTTCGGCGCAATGAGCAAAGTGGCTGGTATCGGTTTCACGCCGGTGTCACTGGCATTCACCATTTTCATCTATTTCATCGAGATATTGGTTGCGTTCATACAGGCGTTCATCTTCACAAACCTGACAGCCGTGTTCATCGGTCAGTCTAGGGAAGGTGCGCACCATGAGGAAGCGCATCATTAATTTTTTTATTCATTAAAACAAACAGTATGTCAGTAATTAACACGTTGTTGGATGTTAGCATGAGCCATTTGGGTGGAGCTATCGGTGCAGGTTTAGCTGCAATTGGTGCCGGTATCGGTATCGGTCAGATCGGTAAAGGTGCTGTAGAAAGCATCGCCCGTCAGCCGGAAGCTTCTAACGACATCCGTGCGAACATGATCCTGACTGCCGCTTTCGTAGAGGGTGTTGCCCTGTTCGCGGTTATCGCAGGTATCCTGGCTGTATTGAAAGCCTAGTAGCACAAAATCATTACTGCACTGTGCGCAAAGGGCAAACGGTGCAGTAATCTTTATCAACTTTACCTAGAACAAAATATAATTTATGGAATTGTTATTACCCGGGTTAGGTTTGTTGTTTTGGACTCTGATCGCATTTGTGGTCGTATTTTTTCTGCTGAAGGCTTTTGCCTGGAAACCGATCCTTTCCTCTCTGAAAGAGCGGGAAACCGGTATTGCAGACGCTATCGCCACTGCAGATAAGGTAAGGTCTGAAATGGCTGCTCTGAAAAATGAGAACGAAGCCATGATGAACCAGGCACGTGAAGAGCGCGCAGTGATGATCAAAGAAGCCAAAGAACAGGCTGCTAAAATGATCAGTGAGGCGAAAGACAAGGCCAAGGCGGAATATGACCGTATTGTTGCCGATGCACAGGTTGCTATTACCCAGCAGAAGAATGCCGCTCTGACCGACGTAAAGAACCAGGTAGGTGCATTGGTCATTGAAGTGAGTGAGAAAGTGCTGCGCAGGGAACTGAGCAATAAGGCTGAGCAGGAGAAATACATCAATGACCTGGCCGAAGTAGTAAAACTAAATTGATTTGAGAATTTGGGAATTTGAAAATTTGAAAATGCAGTTCCAACAGGCAAATTCAAATTGATCAGGTTCTCTCCATTTTCAAATTTTCAAATTGACACATTTTCAAATTGAAAATAAATGCCCAATCCACGTTTAGCCGCCCGTTACGCCAAAAGCCTGATTGATCTTGCCACAGAAAAAGGTCAGCTGGAACAGGTGTATGCGGATATGAAATATTTACAGGCTGTGTGTAAAGCCAGCAAGGAGTTTGTTGCCCTGCTGAAAAGTCCGATCATCAAGAACGATCAGAAGAACAGCATCGTTACTGCGGTGACCAAGGGTAAAGTGAGCGAGCTTACCGCAGCTTTTAATACGCTGCTGGTAAAAAAAGGACGTGAAAGCGACCTTCCTGAGATTGCGTTTGCCTTTGTTGACCAGTACAACGAGCTCAAAGGCATACACAGGGTTAAACTGACCACTGCCGTTGCCGTGGGCGATGACCTGAAAAAGACCATTGAACAAAAAGTGCAATCGGCCCAGGGACTTGGAACCGTTGAACTGGAAACAGCCGTGGACGAGAAACTGATCGGCGGTTTTGTACTGGAGTTCAATAACAGGCTGGTAGATGCGAGCATCCTCCGCGACCTGAAGGACATTAAGAAGCAATTCTCGAAGAACCTGTTCGTACAGAATATTCGATAAGCGATATATTTAATTCACGATAACATTTAAAAGCAGATAGAATCATGGTAGACATTAAACCCGACGAAATATCAGCGATACTGAGGCAGCAGCTCAGCAACTTCAATGCCTCCGCTGAATTGGAAGAAGTGGGTACCGTATTGCAGGTGGGTGACGGTATCGCCCGTGTGTATGGCCTGAACGGCGTACGCAGTGGTGAGCTGGTAGAATTTGAGAATGGTGTAAAAGCCATTGCTCTGAACCTGGAAGAAGACAATGTGGGTGTGGTATTGATGGGTGAAGGCGGTGAGATCAAAGAAGGCGCCAAAGTAAAAAGAACCGGACAGATCGCTTCTATCAAAGTGGGCGAAGGGGTGGTTGGCCGTGTGATCAACACACTGGGTGAACCCATCGATGGTAAAGGTCCTTTGACTGGTGAGCTGTATGAGATGCCGCTGGAGCGTAAAGCACCGGGTGTTATCTACCGTGAGCCGGTAAAAGAGCCGCTGCAGACCGGTATCAAAGCGATCGATGCGATGATCCCTGTGGGCCGCGGTCAGCGTGAGCTGGTGATCGGCGACCGTCAGACCGGTAAAACCGCTATCTGTGTGGATACCATCATCAACCAGAAAGAATTTTATGATGCAGGGAATCCTGTATACTGTATTTATGTAGCCGTAGGTCAGAAAGCATCTACTGTTGCCGGTGTGATGAAGACCTTAGCCGACAACGGTGCAATGGCATATACCACTATTGTATCTGCTTCTGCCTCTGATCCTGCTCCGCTGCAGTTCTATGCTCCTTTCGCCGGTGCTGCTATCGGGGAGTTCTTCCGCGATACCGGTCGTCCTGCACTGATCATCTATGATGACCTGTCTAAGCAGGCGGTGGCTTACCGTGAGGTTTCCCTGTTGCTGAGAAGGCCTCCGGGACGTGAAGCCTATCCTGGTGACGTATTCTACCTGCACAGCCGTTTGCTGGAAAGAGCTGCGAAAGTGATTGCGAATGATGACGTGGCTAAGAATATGAACGATCTGCCTGCATCCATCAAACACCTGGTAAAAGGTGGTGGATCACTGACCGCATTGCCGATCATTGAAACACAGGCGGGTGACGTATCTGCCTATATCCCAACCAACGTGATCTCGATCACCGACGGTCAGATCTTCCTGGAAGGTAACCTGTTCAACGCTGGTATCCGTCCGGCGATCAACGTGGGTATCTCTGTAAGCCGTGTGGGTGGTAACGCGCAGATCAAATCCATGAAAAAAGTGGCAGGTACCCTGAAACTTGACCAGGCCCTGTACCGTGAGCTGGAAGCGTTCTCTAAATTCGGTGGTGACCTGGATGCTGCTACCAAGAACGTGATCGATAAAGGTGCCCGTAACGTGGAAGTGCTGAAACAGGCGCAGTATTCACCCATGACCGTGGAAAAACAGGTAGCGATCATTTACCTGGGTACACAGGGTCTGCTGAAGGAAGTAGCAGTAAGCAAGGTGAAAGAGTTCGAATCCCATTTCCTCACCGATATGGAGAACAAACTGCCTGATGTACTGGCTGAATTCAAGAAAGGACAATTGAATGATGAGAGCCTGGCCAAAATGGTGAACCTTGCCAAAGGTCTGATGCCTCAGTACAAATAAGTGATCATATCCTTACATGTGTAAGGTAATCATAACAAAAGCCCCGGTAAAGCCGGGGCTTTTTGCATCAGCTGGCCTCTGGCCGATAATATTTTCAGGAGGCGTGAGTGGTGAGTGGCGAATAGGGAGTGAATGGGCAATTGTGAATTGTGAATGGGCACACCAACTCCCCACTCACTACTCACTACTCACCACTCACGAGAACACATTAGGCTTTCTTTTCTGAACCTCTTGTCTACCTTTGGTGTTATACTATCTCATGAAACCCATTGTAAACGTAACCGGGCTTACCAAACAATTCAACAGCCTGACCGCTGTTCAGGACCTTTCCTTTTCAGTATATGAAGGGGATGTATACGGTTTCCTGGGACAAAATGGGGCAGGTAAGAGTACCACCATCCGTATGCTGTTGAGCCTGATCAGGCCTGGCAGCGGGAAGATCGAGATATTTGGCCGGGACCTGCAGCATTACCGGAATGAGATATTGACACAGGTGGGAGCGGTTATTGAGAAACCGGATGTCTATAAATACCTGTCGGCCTATGAGAACCTGAAACTGTTTGCAAAACTCAGTGGGATCAGGGCAACTGAAACCCGTATGATGGAGCAGCTGGAACAGGTAGGACTGGCCAGTCGTGCAAAAGATACGGTTAAGACTTTCTCGCAGGGCATGAAACAGCGCTTGGGTATTGCCATAGCGCTGGTGCATGATCCGAAACTGATCATACTGGATGAACCTACCAACGGCCTGGATCCGCAGGGCATTGCCGATATCCGGAATCTTATCCTTCACCTGAGCCGTGATCTGAAAAAGACGGTGATTGTGTCCTCGCACCTGTTAAGTGAGATAGAGCAAGTGGCTACACGCGTGCTGATCATCGACAAGGGAAGAAAGATCGTGGAAGGAACTGCGCTGGAACTGTTCGATCCATCACAGACCCTTGTGGCATTACAAACGCTGAATCATGCGGATACATTGGAAAAACTGCAGAACAGCAGATGGTCTGAAAACCTGCAGCAGCAAAGGGGGACAGTCATTTTGCTGAAGCTGGACCGTAACCAGATCCCACAGTTTCACCGGGATCTGGTAGCCATGGATATTGAACTGGTATCCCTGGAACCCAGGCATTCACTGGAAGATTATTTTTTACAAGTAACATCGGGCAACCAACATGTGGACACTTATACAGATTGAGTTATTCAAGATTTTCCGCAGGCCCCGGACCTATATCGCATTTGCGGCGATCACGGCACTCATCGGGATCATCCAGTTTGGCCTGAAACTGGATGGGGAATCCTATGTGGAATTTATGATGCGGGATATCAATTCGTCTATCACCGTAGAGGGAAAAATCCTGAATGGTTACCAGGTTTGTTACATCGTTTTACAGATACTGCTGGTACACGTACCCTTGTTGATTGCACTGGTAGCAGCAGATATGATTTCAGGCGAAGCCAATATGGGTACACTCCGCCTGATGCTTACCAAACCCATCAGCCGTACCCGTTTCCTGCTGGCCAAGTTCCTGGCCACTGTGGCATATACTTTATTGTTGCTGGTCTGGCTGGCTGTGATGGCTTTGTTCGTGAACATGCTCATCTTTGGTACAGACGATCTGTTCCTGATGAAATCACAATACGTGGTACTTCTGAAGGAGAATGATATTTTCTGGCGTTATGTATGGGCGTTCGGTTTTGCAGCACTGGCCATGACCACAGTTGCATCGCTGGGTTTTCTTTTTTCACTATTCGCAGAAAATTCCATCGGACCCATTGTGGCAACCATGAGTGTGATCATTTTCTTCACCATTCTGAGTACGCTTAATATTCCGGTATTCAATGCCGTAAAACCATTTCTTTTCACTACACATATGATCGGGTGGAAGGAATTTTTTGATATCAGGGTGAACGAAGCCAACGAAGCCATCGTAGGCAGCATACAAAACCCGGACAGGATCCTGCGTTCGGCCATTGTGCTGGTGGTACATATTGTAGGCTTTGTAACAGCGGCCATCTGGGTGTTCCGTAAAAAGGATATTCTGAGTTAGTGATTCAATAATGGCTGTAACCATCTAAAGGATATGTATATGTTTCGATTGATAAAATATTTTCTCCTTATTCTACTTTTTTCATTAAGGGTATCCGCACAGGCGCAGGATATGACAGGACTGATTAACAAGGTGAAGGCCAAACTTGACCAGGTCAACGATTATGAAGCAGATGGCCGGATGAAAACAGATGTTGCGTTTATCAAGGCGCCGGTAGGCAAAGTGAAAGTGTATTATAAGAAACCCAATAAGTTTCGCCTGAAAAAAGATGGAGGCATCTCGCTGTTGCCCAGGGGTGGTGTGTCGGTGAATATGAATTCGATCATCGCAACTGCAGATTTCATTGCACTGGCCGCAGGTGAGGCAAATGTAGGAGGTACAAAGACGAAAGTGGTAAAACTGCTGCCTGCAAATGAAAGCAGCGATATCGTTCTCACTACCATGTATATTGATGAGGCGAACCTGTTGGTAAGAAAAGCGGTCACCACCACCAAAGAGAACGGAACCTATGAGATAGAGATGAGTTATGGACAATTCAGCAATTACGGGCTTCCGGATAAAGTGGTCTTCAGCTTCAATACCAAAGACTATAAGTTACCCAAGGGCATCACACTCGAGTTTGATGATACGGAAAAGCAACTGACAGAAGCCGAAAAGATCAGGAATAAAAAAGGCAGGGTTGAGATCAGTTATGCTAATTATGTGGTGAACAAGGGTGTTCCGGATGCGGTTTTCAAATAAGACAGACGGATCATGCTGGTCTTTCCCTCTGCATAACGCAACCAAAGACCGTTAACAGGATCAGAATATTTTTACGTGCCAGCTGCGTTGAAAGCTGTAGCCGGGCTCCAAAGAATGGATACCTTCTTTTTGGGTGATATCTCCGGAAGCATTTACGGTGTCTGCAATACCGCACCAGGGTTCAATACAGACAAAATCAGCATTTCTCGCACTCCAGATTCCCATGTAGGGGAAACCATCGAACTGTAATTTGATACCGTGATCATTTACCAGGTTTCGGATGGCGATGGTATTTGAACGCAGCGATTTGAAAACAAGTGCATCCTTATAGAATAACTCTTTTTGCAATGGCAGGTGATCTGTATCCTCCAGGTAGGGTTCGGGTTCTGTTTTGATCAGTCCTTCGGGTGAGAGGGGCCAGATTCCGGTAGTCTCTTTTTCGCCAAACTCGAGGTAGTGATCATAGAATTCAGTGCCTTTTACCAGGGGCACCGCAAAAGCCGGATGCGCACCCACTGAGAACCACAATGGTTTGTCTCCCGTGTTATCTACCTCATAGCTCACTGTAAGCGTATTCTCTTTCAATGAGTACAGGATCGAAAAACAAAAATCAAAAGGATAGATGGCTTTGGTTGCCTCATCTGCATACAGGGTGAAACGGATATGATGGGCTGTTTGCTCGGTAACGGTGAAATCTTTTTCACGGGCAAAACCATGGCGTCCCATCAGGTAGGTATTGCCTTCAAAGGTGTAACTGCCGTTTTTTAAGCCGCCTACGATGGGAAATAATACAGGACTTTTTTTGCCCCAGAAGGCAGGATCCCCGCTCCACAAATATTCCTGATGCGTATCTCTGTGGTAAATACCCTGCAGCTCTGCACCCCTGGCACTGATACTGATGGTTAACTGATCGTTGGAGATCTGGTACATGGTCGACGGTTCTTATCCTTCGTTCTCTTCAATTCGTTCATCCACTGCATTGGCGATCATGCGGGCACTGATCTTTTTCAGCGGGTTACGGCGCATATCTGCGTATCCGAGGCGCATCCGGATGATTTCTATGCATTCGAACACCGCAGCCAGGAAGGAGCTGTGATCCGCTTTTCCTTTTCCGGCAATATCAAAAGCGGTTCCATGGTCCGGACTGGTCCTCACCACCGGTAAACCCGCCGTGTAATTGGTACCCTCACCCAATGCCAGTGATTTGAAGGGGATCAGTCCCTGGTCGTGATACATGGCCAGAACGGCATCAAAACGTTCAAACTGTCCGCGGGCAAAAAAGGCATCCGAGCTATAGGGTCCGAAGACCAGCATATTGTGTTTGGCTTCTTTGATGGCAGGTTTGATGATGGTCTCTTCCTCGTTGCCGATCAATCCTTCATCACCTGCATGCGGGTTCAATCCCAGTACGGCGATACGTGGTTTGTCAATACCAAAATCTTTCTGCAAGCTGCTGTGGATGATCCTGAGTTTGCTCAGGATATTCTCACGTGTAATATGTTTGGCGATCTCGTTCAGGGGTACGTGTTCGGTGACCAGTCCCACCCGCATATTTTCGGCGGTCATCAGCATCACCACGTCGGGAACATTGAACATAGCTTTCAGGTAAGGGGTATGACCACTGTACTGGAACGCCTCTGACTGGATATTCTTTTTATGAATGGGGGCTGTGACCAATCCCTGGATAAACCCATCTTTTAGTGCCTGTGTGGCCTGCTGCAGGGAGATCAGCGCATATTTACCACCTGTTTCATTCAACTGGCCCGGTGTAATGGCCACTTCTTCTTCCCAGCAGTTCACTACATTCACCTGTTTGGGGTTCAGGCGGTTGAGTTCACGGGCATTGGCATAGTTAAATGTATGTTCAGGCAGACTTTTCTTATAAAAATTAAGGCTTTTATTACTGGCAAAAACTACCGGCGTACAGATATCGAGCAGGCGATGGTCTGCAAGGGTTTTGATGATCAGTTCCATCCCTATCCCGTTCAGATCGCCACAGGTGAAGCCGATAACTGGTTTTTGCTGTTCGTTGCTCATGTCAGTTGTTTGTGGGGTAAAAATAAGAAGAATAGTGGAGGAAAAGTGGGGGGTGGGAGAATTGTGGGTAGTGAATCGTGAGTGGTGAGTCGTCAGTCGTGAGTGCGTAATTGTAAATCAAGCCCCCCACTCACTACTCACTACTCACCACTCACGGCAAATGCCCTAAATTTGCTCCGATGCAGTACACGTTAAAGAAATCACTGGGCCAGCATTTCCTGAAGGATGAGTCGGTCTGTAAACAGATCGTAGCCGCCCTGGAACAGGATGGATTCACCCAACTATTGGAAGTAGGGCCTGGTGGCGGAGCTTTGACGAAGTACCTGCTGCCGCTACCGGATATCAGTTTCCGTGCGGTGGAGCTGGATGATGAGAAAGTGGCGTATCTCGAAAAAACCTATCCTGCCATCCAGGGTAAGATCATTCACCAGAGCATACTCGATATAGAAGCTCCTTTTGAAGGTACTTTTACGGTGGTGGGTAATTTCCCGTACAATATCTCATCACAAATACTCTTTAAAGTGCTTGACTGGAAAGAGCAGGTACCGGTAATGATCGGTATGTTCCAGAAAGAAGTGGCGGAAAGGGTGGTGTCCAAACCCGGCAGTAAAGTGTATGGCATACTCAGTGTACTGATTCAGGCTTTTTACGAAGTGGAATACCTGTTTGATGTGCCGCCTGAAAGTTTCAATCCCCCGCCCAAAGTGATGAGTGGTGTGATCCGGTTAAAACGAAAATCGAATCTGGTACCGATGAAGAGCGAAAGGGCTTTATTTACACTGGTAAAAGCTGCGTTTAACCAGCGCCGTAAAATGCTGCGGAATTCCCTGAAGAGTTTGTTTGAAGAAGCATTCCTGAAAGACCCCTTATTTGATAAAAGAGCAGAACAGCTGAGCATAGAACAGTTTGCCGAATTGACTTTTCACATGCGGTAAAAGTAACCCCTGTATAAAACAGAAACATGAAACCCAAAGTCCTGATAACCGCTAATGTGCATCCCTGGCTTTTGCAAACGCTTGCCGACAAAGGGTATGAGGTGATCCATCAGCCTGCCATTACGTATGATGAGTTGCTGATGCAGATAGGTACAATAAGTGGTTTGTTTGTAACCACCCGCCTGGTGATTGATCGTAACCTCCTGGAAAAAGCCGATCAGCTGCAATGGATTGGCCGTTTGGGCAGTGGCATGGAACTGATTGACACGGCGTTTGCGGAAAGCCGCGGCATACGTTGCGTAAGCAGTCCGGAAGGGAACCGCAATGCGGTGGCCGAACATGCATTGGGTATGTTGCTAAGCCTGATGAACCGGATTAACAGCAGTAATCTTGCAATAAAATCGGGCAAATGGATCCGCGATGCCAATCGCGGGGAAGAACTTTCGGGTAAAACGGTGGGCATTATCGGTTGTGGAAATACCGGCAGCGCTTTTGCTAAACTGTTATCCTCATTTGAAGTGACTGTTTTGGCCAATGACCGGTACAGGTCCGGTTTTGCCAAAGACCATATCCGTGAAGCGGGTCTGGAACAGGTAGCCAGGTATGCAGATGTGGTAAGCCTGCATTTACCCCTGACCGAAGAAACCAGGCACCTGGCCAATGATGTTTTTTTTGATTCACTGGAGCAGAAACCCTATTTCCTGAATACATCGCGTGGTAAAGTAGTTGATACCAAAGCCCTGATCCGGGCACTGAAACAGGGAAAGATCAGGGGGGCGGGACTGGATGTGCTGGAGAATGAAAAACTGGAAACCTATACTGCTGATGAACAGGCCGATCTGGATTGGCTGCTTAGTCAGCCCAATGTGATCATCACTCCCCATATTGCCGGTTACAGTGAAGAGGCTTTTTATAAGATGGCAAAAGTGGTGGTAGACAAGCTGGCTATCTGAGTTGTGGGGCTAAACAGGCAGATCCCTGGCTTTTTTCTGCTTTTTGCCTGTTTATACAGACTTTAAATCGTTAAAAAATCGCTTTTTCGGGTAAATCTTGACCGAAATTCTTATTTTTGATATTATGCAACGCCGCAGTCAAATGTGGCGTTGTATTTTTTTTGACTCTACTTAAACAGTAAGACTATGAGTGAAGCTACCATGTATGTGACCAAGGAGACGTTTGACAAGATGCGCGAAGAGTTGCAAAAAATGAAAACTGTCGACCGTCCGGCCTCTTCCCGCGCCATTGCGGAAGCCCGCGAAAAAGGCGACCTGAAGGAAAACGCTGAATACGATGCGGCCAAAGAGGCGCAAGGCATGCTTGAGGCCAAAATCAAGCAACTGGAAGGAGCGATTGCCAATGCGAAGATCGTAGACACCAGTTCAATCGATACCAGTAAAGTAACCATCCTGACCAAGGTTACCATCACCAATATGGCTACCAAAAAAACGGTGACCTACCAGATTGTAGGTGAAAAAGAAGCCGACCTGAAACAGGGTAAGATATCAGCAGGATCGCCTATTGGTAAGGGTTTAATGGGCAAGGTAAAAGGTGAGATCGCCGAAATTCAGGCGCCGAATGGTATCATGAAATTTAAAGTAGAAGACATAACCGTGTAGTAAGGCAGCAATATCACTTACTACCAATTGATTCAGGCGCCAACAGTTTTGTTGGCGCTTTCTTTTTGCAGTCCGGTCAAAATTTCTCAATTTCCCTGTTTCAAAGTCCTTTCTGATATGACCATTTTTTCAAAGATCATTGCGGGTGAGATCCCTTCTTATAAGATCGCTGAGAATGAGCAATTCTTTGCCTTCCTCGATATTTTTCCTCTGGTAGAAGGCCATGTGCTGGTTGTACCCAAAACCGAAACAGATAAGTTCTTTGATGTGGCCGATGATTACCTGGCCAAATGGCTCCTGTTCGCTAAACCCATTGCCCACGCCATTGAACGGGCTTTTCCCTGTAACCGTTGTGGTATCAGCGTGGTAGGACTGGAAGTGCCCCATGCCCATATGCACCTGATCCCCATTAACAGTGCAGACGATCTGAATTTTAACAGGCCCAAACTGAAATTGTCTGCTGAAGAGCTGCAGGCAGTTCAGGCGAAGCTGTTAGCCGCCTTATAGCGTTTTAGATGTTATAAATTCTTCGCAGCAATACTTGCGGCCATTCCGGCTATGTGTTGAATATGGGTTATTTCTTCACTCTATCCGGGTTTCTGGCGATAAAATCATCCCACCCTTTCAGGCCTTTTACGGCTTTGCCCAGTACTGATGTGCTTTGGTAGTAATGGCAGAGGGCTACGGCAAGTGCGTCGGTGGCATCAAAATACTGGGGTTTTTCCTCAATATTGAGGATGCGCTGCAGCATGCGCCACACCTGTTCCTTATCGGCATTGCCATTGCCGGTGATGGATTGTTTGACTTTTTTGGGAGAATATTCCGTTACCAGGATGCTGGCCTGCATGGCGGCAGCAATCGCCACTCCCTGGGCCCTTCCCAGTTTCAGCATACTCTGTACGTTCTTGCCAAAAAAGGGTGCTTCAATGGCAAAACTGGAGGGCTGGTATAATTTGATCAGTTCGCAGACCTTACTGTGTATCATTCCTAAACGGGCATAAATGTCTTTCTCTTTGGTCAGCTTTAATACGTCCATCAATAAAACCTGCGGCTGCCCGTTCTGGATGCGTAACAAGGCATAGCCCATCAGTTGTGTACCCGGGTCAATGCCTAATATGATATCGGTCTTTTTCATTCTCACAGGTGAAAATACGGTGTTGGAGGGAATGGGCAATGAGGCAGTTGGTAATCGTCAGTGGTGAGTCGTGAGTAGGTAGGTAGGATCTTTGCTCACCACTGACGACTCACCACTGACGATTCACTACTCACAATTATCCCCGACTTTTCTATCTGCTACTGATCACCGTTCTTTGCAACACATAACCAATACCGTATCTCCTGAACAGACGAACGAAAATATTCCTGAACTATTTTGTGGGGCCGGTGCTCTTTATCTGGTTATCTTATTCCATTTACCGTCAGATACAGCAACAGGGCGATGTTCAGCAGTCTTGGCACCTGATACAGGCCGCTTTCTATGGCCCCCAGCTGGCAAAGCTGGTAGTGGTAATCGTCCTGATGTTCCTGAACTGGGGAATCGAAGCCCGAAAATGGCAATTATTGGTACAAGGAGTACAGAAAGTATCGCTGGGTCGTGCATTCCGGGCGGTATTTGCCGGACAGGCGGTGGGCTTCAATACGGTGAACCGGGTGGGCGAAACTGCCGGCAGGGTGCTGTACCTGGACGAGGGAAACCGTCTGCGGGGCATCCTTTTATCGGTAGTGGGCAATATGAGCCAGATCATCGTGACTTTTGTGGCAGGTTTATCGGCACTGCTGTACCTTCGCATATATATATTGGGCCATAGCAGTCAGTTGGAGGGACTTTCTGTATTCTGGCTGGATGGATTGCTGTATGTTGTTAGTATCGGTATGCTGCTTTTCATATTGTTGTATTTCAGGTTATCCTGGTGTGTGCAATTGCTTGAAAAAATACCCTGGATAGCCAGGCATAAGTTCTTTGTGCAGAAGCTGGAAGATTTTCACTGGAAAGAATTAACAAGGATTTTGTCTCTTTCTTTGTTCAGGTACGTTGTATTTGTCATCCAGTATGTGTTGTTGTTACAGGTATTCGAGGTGCATATTCCCTGGCAGGATGCTGTCTGTCTGATTGCAGTCATGTTTCTGGTGCTGGCCATTGTACCTTCTATAACGCTGGCGGAGTTGGGCTTCCGGGGTAAAGTGAGTTTGCAGTTGTTCGGCTTGCTGAGTACCAATACCCTTGGTATTGTTGCTACGGCTGCAGGTATCTGGATTATCAACCTGATTGTTCCGGCTATTGCGGGCAGTTTGTTTATCCTGGGAATCAGATTGTTCAGAAATAAATAGTATGGCTTTGAAAAAGTTTGTCCTTCTGTTTTTGTTGATCCCGGCAGTAAGCTGGCAACCGGCGACGCCTGCTGTTCCCCCCTCTTCAGAATTTTGTGGCGGTATCCGTAATCTGGCATTCCAGGATGCAGAAAACATTGCGTACAATGTATTTTATTCGGTAGTGGGCCTTTACATCAATGCCGGTACAGCGCAGTTTACGGTTACACAGACATACCTGAATAATAAGCCCGTTTACCATGTTGTGGGTACGGGCACTTCAAACCCGAGCTATGACTGGATCTTCAAAGTGAGGGATCGTTATGAAAGTTATATTGACACGGCTAACCTGAAACCCATGAAATTCATCCGGCATGTGGAAGAGGGCGGTTTTAAGAAATACGAGAACATCACATTCAATTATCAGGCAAATACGGCAGTAACCACAGATGGCGTGTATAAGATTCCCGCCTGTATACAGGATGTGCTGAGTTCTATCTATTACGCACGTAACATTGATTACAGCAAATACAAGCCCGAGGACAAGATCCCATTCTCCATGTTCCTCGATAATGAGGTCTTTAATCTCTACATCAAATACCTGGGTAAGGAAGTGATCAAGACCAAGTATGGAAAATTCAGGGCCATCAAATTCAAACCTTTGCTGGTTAAGGGAACCATGTTTGAGGGGGGCGAGAAGATGACGGTTTGGGTGAGTGATGACGCCAACCGCATCCCATTACGGATTGAAAGCCCGATAGTGGTGGGTAGCGTAAAAGTAGATATGATGCAATATCGGAACCTTCGTTATCCACTGAGTTCCATGATCAGTTTCCGGTAATTTCCTCTCAAAGAGTTATTCGAGTTGTATGCGGTTTAGCTGTGAATGTCTGTAAGCGTACCGGCAGATCAGTATAATGATCAATGTGGCAATACTTGTGCCGAAAAGTAATCCCCCAACCAAAGATTCATAATCCTTCTGGCCAATATAGGCACCCATGATGATTGATGCAGCTGAGACCACCCCTGAGATGGCTGCAATGATGGCGTTGGCAGTTCGGTTGGAAATTTCAATACGGGCATTGCAGGTACTGCAATTGGTAACTGAATAATTATTCAGCTGAACGAATTTTTTGAAAGGTATGCGCCCGCCACAGCCGGGACAGCATGCTATCTGGTTCTTGGACATTGGATATCGGTTTTGTTGAGAACAATTCCTCAGCCCAAATTAGCGATCCCATTCTTCAAAAAACAATTAAAATCACCGAATTTGACCGGTGTTATAACGGAAAAAAGCTGTAGACAAATTCTACGGCTTGTAGTACTACAGCTCAGAAAGCTTACATACTTCCTTTGGCCGGATCCCTTTCTCAGTGTTATGCAGGGTGCAGCATTCGTTCACAGGGTCGTGTTCGAAGAAGAGGATATAGTCCTTGTCCACTGCTTCCTGTAAGAAGCTTTTTTTCTCCTGCAGTGTGGTTAGCGGGAACATGTCATAGGCCATCACATAGGGCAGGGGAATATGACCCACGGAGGGCAGCAGATCGGCCATATACACCAGCGTTTTTCCCCCGAAGCTGATCTGTGGCAGCATCATTTTGTCCGTATGGCCATTGACAAAACGGATAACTATGTTGTCGGTAAAAGGGATACTACTTAGCAAGCCATTGGCGTTCAGGCCCTTTTCCGGGACCTCTATGAACTCCAGCTGCCCACTTTCTTTGATGGGCAGGATATTTTCTTTCAGGAAAGAGGCTTTTTCCCGGTCGTTGGGCGTAGTGGCCCATTTCCAGTGATTCTCATTGCTCCAGTAAACCGCATTGGGGAACGCCGGTACCAGCAGGTCGCCTTCCCGCACAATACTGCCCCCGCAATGGTCAAAATGCAGGTGGGTCAGAATCACATCCGTGATATCGGCCCTGGTAAAACCATGCCTGGCCAGTGATGTATCCAGTGTATCGTTCCCATGGAGGTAATAGTGTCCGAAGAATTTGGCATCCTGCTTGTCGCCCATACCATTATCTATGAGGATGCGGCGGTTGCCGTCTTCAATCAGTAAAGAACGTAGCGCCCAGGGACACATGTTGTTCTCATCCGATGGATTCAGTTTGTTCCAGATACTCTTGGGTACCACGCCAAACATGGCGCCGCCATCGAGCTTAAAATAACCGGTATTGATGGTATAGAGTTGCATGTTAGTTGACTTGTCCTTGTTTGTGGTTCCTTACAGAAGCAAAGATCAGTAATACCAGACCAATGGCAAAGAAAACCACCAGCGCCAGCACTGAATTTCTTTGTGAGCCGCTGATCTCGTTGATATAGCCGAAGCTGAACATACCGATCACGATCGCGATCTTCTCGGTTACGTCATAGAAACTGAAAAAGGAAGTGGTATCGTGTGTTTCAGGCATTAATTTGGCATAGGTACTGCGGCTGAGCGACTGGATACCTCCCATCACAAAACCCACCACTACTGCCAGGCCATAGAATTCATTGATGCCATCCCTGGGTAACAGGTAACCGATCACACATAACACGATCCAGAGGGATACCGTGACCATCAACGCCCGGAAATTACCGATCGTGTCAGATAGTTTTGCGATCAGATATGCGCCCGGAATAGCCACCAGCTGAATGATGAGGATGGCAATGATCAGATTGGTAGTGGGGATGTTCAATTCGCTCTTGCCATACAATGTGGCTGCCAGCATAACTGTCTGCACCCCCATATTGTAAAAGAAAAAAGCGCCCAGGTACCTTTTCAGTACGGGCATATGGTTCAGTTGTTTCCATACTTTGTTCAACTCTCGGTAGCCATAGGTGAAGATACTTCCATGGTCACTTTTTTTGGCAAGCGGCGTGCCCTTGGGTAAACGGTTCAGTGCAAACTGCCCAAACCCCCACCACCAGATACCTACCAGCAGGAAAGAGATCTGAGAAGCTTTGCCTACTGTGATGCCAAACAGGTCGGGCTTCAGTACGAACACAAAACAGATGATCTGCAGGATCACACTGCCGATATACCCCATGGCAAATCCTTTGGCACTTACCTTGTCCTGGTCTTCCGGTGCGGCGATCTCAGGCAGGTAGGAATTATAAAATACCAGGCTGCCCCAGAAGCCGATACAGGCGATGATCAGGCAAACCAAGCCATAAAAGAGATTATGCGAATCAAAGAAGAACAAGGCACCGCAGGCAATGCTTCCCATGGTGCAGAAAAAGAAAAGGAACTGTTTTTTATTACCCTTGTAATCGGCTATGGAAGAAAGCAAAGGAGAAATAAAAGCGACCACCAAAAAAGCGATGCCCAGGGCATACTGGTACAGGGATGTGTTCACAAACTCCCTCCCGAATAGTTGAACCGTATCGTTAGAAGTTGCATCGTTATTATCGCCGGTCACCGCTTCGTAGTAGGCAGGAAATATGGTGGATGTGATAACCAGGTTGTATACACTGTTGGCCCAGTCGTACATAGCCCAGCCATTGATGACTTTCTTTGGGGCAGTCTTCATATAGCAGTAGTTGAGAATTAAGAATTAAAAATTAAGAATTATTCCGGATATGGTGCCAGGTATTCCTGTTCATCACTATACATGGCGGATGCTTGGTCCGCATTATCCATTCTTAATTGTTCAATTCCTGTTTATTTCAGGTATCCTGTCAGCACCAACGCCAGAAGAACTGCACCAACGATCACCCGATACCAGCCAAACAGGCGGAAGCCGTGTTTTTGCAGGAAACCGATGAAGAACTTGATGGCTAGCAGTGCCACGATAAACGCCACCAGATTCCCTACTGCCAGGGTCATCAGGTTATGTTTGTTGAACAATAGTTCGGGACTATCCTTATACGCTTTCAATAGTTTATAACCGGTAGCGGCTGCCATGGTAGGTACCGCCAGGAAAAATGAGAATTCGGCGGCCAGGTTGCGTGTCAGTTTCTGCTGCATACCCCCGATGATACTGGCAGCACTGCGGCTGATGCCGGGGATCATGGCCACACATTGCCAGATACCGATCGTGAAAGCTTTGAAAAAACTGATGTCTTCTTCTTTTTCAATGGTATGCTGTTGAAAGAGCTTATCGATGAACAACAGGATAAAACCCCCTGCCAGCATGGTAATAGAAACCGTTAACGGACTTTCCAGCAGTTCGTCGATCTTATCCGAGAAAAAAGCACCCAGTGCCAGTGCCGGTATTACGGCAACGATCAGCTTGAAATAGAATTTGAAACGGTTCAGCGGGAAAAACTTTCTCCAATACAATACCACCACAGAAAGGATGGCGCCGAACTGGATGGCCACTTCAAACAGCTTGGTAAAAGGATCGCTGGAGATCTGCAGGAAAGAACTGGCAATGATCATATGCCCGGTGGAAGAAATGGGCAGGAACTCGGTAAGGCCTTCTACAATGGCAATTACTACCGCTTCAAATATCGTCATAACAGGTTGGTTTGGGATTGGCGGATCGAATCAAACCCGGCAATCAATAAAAAAAGCGGTGCACGCACCGCTGGTTATTCAGTTTATTGCCGTTCAGGCGCTTTTTTGTTTCTTGAAAATGGCATAGATCTCTATCAGCAGACCCAGCACAATCAGGATAGGAGCAATGGTGATACGGGTAGTGCCATATACCTGATTGGTATCAAATACTTTGGGATCAGTGCTTTTGCCGCCGCTCATCAGGAACATGCCCAAAGCAATCACTGCACCGCCAATCAGCATCCAGGTATAATTGTCCTTGGTAAATAAGGTAGAGTTTACGTTTTGCTTTTGTTCGCTCATGGTATTGTTTTGTAAGAGTGTAAGATAGATTTTTAGTTGGGGATTGGAAGATATTTATTGATAGATCCCAGCCACTAATATAAATCGTCCAGTTTCATTTTCAGGTATTTCATCACACTCCTGTGTGTGCTGTAAACGGAGATACCGATGCCCAGAACGATCAGTCCGCCAAAGAGAATGAGGGTAAGTTTGGTGTCGCGCACTGCTTTCAGCGGCTCGAACTGGCTTTCTGCCCAGCTGATGATCGAGAACAGCAGCACGATGGCGATCCCGGAACTGATCAGTCCATTGATCAGCGCCCGGATATTCAAGGGTTTTACGATAAACCCACGGGTGGCACCCACCATCTGCATGGTCTTGATCAGGAAGCGATTACTGAACATGGCCAGTCGGATCGTGTTATCGATACTGAAAGTCACGATCAGGCACAGGATGATCGCCACCACCAGGAATACCAGCCCGATCTTAGATGCCCTTTCATTCAGGTTATTCACCAGTTTCTGTGGGTATTTCAGGTCGGTGATCTGGTTGCCATACACGGCCATCAGGTTGGCTGAGATCCTGGCCAGGCTATCGTTGTTCACGTAATCGGCCTTGGCATAAAAATCAATGCTCTCGGGCAGGGGATTGTCTTTCAGGATCTGCGCCCAGTCCTCATTGTTCTCACTGTTCCATATCTGCCGGGCCATGGTCTTGTCAACATAGGTCACATTCTTGGCAAAAGACTGGTTGGCTATGTATTGCTGTATCTGGCCGATCGTATCCTTGTTCTGTGTACGGAGATAAGCGCTCAGGCGGATATCTTCCTTAAAAGCATTTCCTACTGAGTTGATATTGAGAAAAAACCAACCCATGATACCCATGATCAGCAATACCAGCGCCACGCCGATAATGCTGTACAGGTAATTGGGCTTACTCCGTTTCATGGATGATTTTCCGATAACTGACATTCTTATAAAAAATTTAATGTGTTTGGGTCGGGAAACAGGGACCGTACCGGGACAAATGTACGGTTTTGAAGCCTAAAGACTTACATTTGCAGCCACCCTAACGATCAATTTGCTGTTGGAAAATAGCGCATTCCTGCCGGAATTGGGTTAAAGAATTGTTAGGATTCCCCTGCCCGATACCGGTGCTTGCAGCCGCTGTTGTTGTACCTGCCGGCAGGCAAACGGTTCAATATCCAGCAAAATCAGCAAACAACTACCTAAAACTCCCGTTAACGGACAAAGAATATGGAATACGATTTCAGGAAAATTGAAAAAGAATGGCAGGCACAATGGAAAAAGAATGGTGCCTATCGTGTAAAGAATGACTTCAGCAAACCGAAATGTTATGTGCTGGATATGTTCCCTTACCCCAGTGGCGCTGGTTTGCATGTGGGACATCCCCTGGGTTATATCGCTTCGGATATCTATAGCCGTTACAAAAGATTGAAAGGGTTTAATGTGTTGCATCCCATGGGGTATGATGCATTCGGATTACCTGCAGAACAGTATGCCATTGAACACGGTGTACATCCCGCCAAAAGCACCGTGCAGAATATCGATACCTTCCGCAAACAGTTGGATAATATCGGTTTCTGTTATGATTGGGACCGTGAAGTGCGTACCTGCGAACCGGGATATTATAAATGGACACAATGGATCTTCCTGCAACTTTTCAATAGTTTCTTCAACCGGGCAACACGCAAAGCAGAACCGATTACGGAACTGACAGCCGAATTTGACAAGAACGGCAATGCGGGGCATGCATGTCCCGGCGACGCCTTCATCAGCTTCACCGCTGAACAATGGCAGCAGTATACAGAGAAAGAGAAACAGGATATATTGATGAACTACCGCCTGGCATTCTGCGGTTACGGCGAAGTGAACTGGTGCGAGGCCCTGGGAACCGTGCTGGCCAATGATGAAGTGGTAAATGGGGTGAGCGAACGTGGCGGACATCCGGTGGTGAAAAAGAAACTGCGCCAATGGTACCTCCGCATCACTGAATATGCGGATCGTTTGCTGGAAGGTTTGGAGACCATCGAGTTCTCCGAAGCCATGAAAGAGATGCAGACCAACTGGATCGGTAAATCGTATGGAGCCGAGATCGATTTTGCGATCGTGACTACCCAGTCTTCAGACGCGAATGCAACACTCACTACTCACCACTCACCACTCACCGTCTACACCACCCGTCCCGATACCATTTTTGGTGTAGATTTCATGGTCATTGCGCCCGAGCATGAACTGATTGAGAGTATTACTACGCCTGCACAAAAGCAGGCTGTGGAGGAATACATCACTTATGTAAAAAGCCGCAGCGACCGCGAGCGACAGGCCGAGAAAAAGATCAGCGGTTGTTTTACCGGCGCTTATGCGGTGAATCCGTTCAACGGAAAACAGATCCCGATCTGGATCTCTGAATATGTGCTGGCCGGTTATGGAACCGGTGCCATCATGGGAGTGCCCTGTGGTGATGAACGCGATCATAAGTTCGCCAAACATTTTAATATCCCGATCACCAATATTATCGGGCAACACTATAATGGCGTGGATGCCAACCCTACCAAAGATGCCCAGTTGGAGAACAGTGAGTTCCTGAATGGGGTGGTGATGCGCGATGCCATCGGCATTGTGAATGCAAAGCTGGAAGAAATGGGGATCGGTAAAAAGAAAGTGAATTACAAGATGCGTGATGCCGCTTTCAGCCGCCAGCGTTATTGGGGTGAACCTTTCCCGATCCAATGGAAGAACGGGGTGGCCGTTCCGCTGAATGAAACGGAATTGCCCTTGCTGCTTCCGGACGTGGAAAGTTACAGTCCGGGACCGGAAGGTGAGGGCCCACTGGCCAATATCCCGGCCTGGGTAGCCAAAGAACTGGAAACGAATACCATGCCCGGTTATGCCGGCAGCAGCTGGTATTTTCTGCGGTATATGGATCCCCTCAATGCCGAAACTTTCTGCGACCGTACACTGAGTGATTACTGGAACCAGGTAGACCTGTATATCGGCGGAACGGAACATGCCGTGGGACACCTGCTGTACAGCCGCATGTGGACCAAAGTGCTGTTCGACCTGGGACATATCGGTTTTGATGAACCCTTCCGGAAACTGTTGAACCAGGGAATGATCCAGGGTAGTTCGCGATTTGTGTATCGTTTGAAAGGCACACAGCAATTTGTATCGCTTGGTCTTATCAATAACAAGACCTATGAGCTTGACCAGATGGATCCGATCCGTGTGGATGTGAACTTTGTAGATGGCGTTGAGCTTGACCTGGAAGCGTTTAAAAAATGGCGCAATGGAGAGTACGCCAATGCCGAATTTATTTTGGAGGATGGAAAATATATCTGTGGCTCAGAGGTAGAGAAGATGTCCAAGTCCAAGTTCAACACCGTAAACCCGGATGATCTTGTTGAGAAATTCGGTGCAGATACGTTCCGCATGTACGAGATGTTCCTCGGTCCGGTAGACCAGAGCAAACCCTGGGATACCAAGGGTATTGAAGGCGTGCATCGTTTCCTTAAAAAACTCTGGCGTTTGTTCTTTGATGAAGTGAAGGGCAAAATATGGACCGATGAAAAAGCAACTGCCGAAGAACTGAAAGTGTTGCACCGTACCATCCGCAAGATCGAGGAAGATACCGAGCGATTCAGTTTTAACACAGCTGTAAGTGCTTTTATGATCTGTGTAAATGAACTGTCAGATCTGAAATGCCATAAGCGTGAAATACTGGAACCTTTGGTGATCATGGTCACTTCTTATGCTCCACATATCAGTGAAGAGCTCTGGAAAGCACTTGGCAATGAGAATTCTGTGCTGGATGCGGCATTTCCTAAATATGAAGAAAAATATACAATCGAATCGTCAAAGGAATATCCTGTCAGCATCAACGGGAAAGTGCGTACCAATATTAACATTGCTTTAGATGCAACTGCGGAGCAGGTTCAGGAAATTACACTGGCCAATGAACTGGTGCAGAAATGGATGGAAGGCAAAGCCCTGAAGAAATTCATTTTTGTGAAAGGAAAAATGATCAACGTGGTCATTTAGTTCTAAACTTTTGAAAGGTTTAGAACTTTTCAAAAGCAAACAAAAACTCCGTATAATGAAGAGAAATTTTACACTGATCGGCATCCTCTGTGCGGTTCTTTTTGCGAACATTGCCAAAGCCGCTGACAACAAAGATTCTGTGCAGCAACAACTGAAGACCAAACTGGAGTTGATGGAAAAACATATCCAGCAGTTACAGGCCGAGGTGAAAATACTTCGTGAATCTGATCGTACACAACAGGCCGAGTTAAACGCTATCAAGGAGGCCGCGCCTGCTACCAGAACCAAAAAGCTGGTCATCGACCGCAGAGGCAGCAAACAGGCCAGTTTTCAGTAACAAAATAACACGACCGCTTTGGGAGTAACATTCCTAAAGTGGTCGTTAAAGACCCCGGATCTTTTTCTTGCCGCCGCAACAGTAACTTTACGGCATGTTATCACAATTGCTTCAACAATATCAGCCGGATTTTTCTCCTGTTGTTCCATTCGATCCGGTAAATGACCGATTATTATTGCTGGATTTTACTGAGACCAATACCGATCTTACTGCACAGGTAGTAGAAGATACGGCTATATTCTCTGCTTATGTTTCAAAGCAACTGGAAATGGCGGCTGCGCGCTATGGCATTGGCGGTTACAATGAGCACCGAACCGTTTACAGCAGAAGCAAAGTCTTTGATGCACCTGCCGGTGAGGAACCGCGGCGCTTACACCTGGGGGTCGATATCTGGGGCAAAGCTGGAACGGATGTGTATGCACCGTTGGATGGACAGGTGCACAGTTTCGCTTTCAATGACCGGTTCGGCGATTATGGCGCCACGATCATCTTACAACACCGTTTGGAAGGGTACCTGTTTCACACACTGTACGGACATTTGTCTGTTCAGGACCTGGATGGTTTGTCTGAAGGTAAAAGTATTCGGGCGGGCGAACTGATCGCTCATTTTGGGGAACCGGCAGAGAATGGCCATTGGCCGCCACACCTGCATTTTCAACTAATAATAGCAATGGGCGAGAATACAGGTGATTATCCCGGCGTGTGTAAGTTCAGCGAAAAGGAAAATTATCTTGCTAACAGCCCCGATCCGGACCTGGTGCTGGATCTGCTGCGTTTTGCTTTTCCCGCGAAGTAATGGTAAGAGGTCAATTGACTTCAGCCGGCCCCATATAATTTCACCAACATCTCCCATTCATCTGTAAGAGACAGGCTACAGGGTGCTTTGCCGGCCCTGCTATACCAGTAACGGGCATTGCCCTGGTCGCCTTCTTTTCGGTGCAGATAGGCATGGATATGCGCCGAAGAAGGGTCGTTCAGATCGTTGACCAGGTCGTGGGCCTTGTGCCAGTCGCCCCTGGCATCGTGCCACAAACTTTGCAGCTGCACACTGATCCCTTCGGGAAGTTGCCCTGCTGATACTGCATGAAGAAAATCGGGGTAACGCATGGTTAAAATTACGAAAACCAGTGATTGATTTTCTGGCAACTGTCCCAGTCCGCATATACAAAGTGGAATACTTAAGAATTCGTAAGCTCTGCCGGATTTTGTAGATTTGAAGTTCTATGGCCAACAGCAACCTGAATACGGATCCCTCTAACCTCAGTTCTGCGGATAAGGAGTTTGAGAATACGATACGTCCCAAAGAGATCGATGATTTTTCCGGCCAGCCACAACTGATCGAGAACCTGGTCATATTCATCAAAGCGGCCAAGATCAGGGGTGAAGCACTGGATCATATCCTGTTTCACGGTCCCCCCGGACTGGGCAAGACCACATTGAGCCGCATTGTGGCCAATGAACTCGGCGTGAACATCAAGGAAACTTCCGGTCCGGTAATCGAAAAACCTGGTGACCTGGCAGGACTGCTTACCAACCTGCAACCCAATGATGTATTATTTATTGATGAGATACACCGGTTAAGTACGGTGGTGGAAGAATACCTGTATGCCGCTATGGAAGATTTCAGGATCGATATTATGATAGACAGCGGTCCCAATGCGCGCAGCGTACAGATCAACCTGAATCCGTTCACATTGGTGGGAGCCACCACCCGAAGCGGACTGCTTACGGCACCGCTGCTGTCGCGTTTCGGTATCAAATCCAGGCTGGAATATTACCAGGCAGATACGCTGAAGAAGATCATTGAGAGAAGTGCCGTCATTCTGCAGACAAAAATTACCACCGATGCCGCTTTCGAGATCTCGCGTCGTAGTCGTGGTACACCCCGTATTGCCAACAGCCTCTTACGCAGGGTTCGTGATTTTGCACAGGTGTTGAATGATGGTAAAATTGATTTGGGTATCACCCAGCATGCACTGAAAGCCTTGAACGTTGATGAGCATGGACTGGATGAAATGGATAACCGGATCCTGGCAGCCATCATTGATAAGTTCAAAGGTGGTCCTGTTGGCCTGACCACGATCGCCACGGCTGTTGGTGAAGAAGCGGGCACACTGGAAGAAGTATATGAACCGTTCCTGATACAGGAAGGATTTTTACAACGAACACCCCGTGGCCGCGAAGTGACTGCCAAAGCCTATGAACACCTGGGACGTTCTCCATTAACAGGTAACCAGCCCAACCTGTTCAGCTAACAAAATGCCCCACGGTTTGTGAGGCATTGATCATTATTATTTCAGAACCGGTTAAGGAGCCACAAGGCGGAAACCGTTGCCGTGAATATTCACGATCTCGATGTTGCTGTCTTCCTTCAGGTACTTACGCAGTTTGGCAATATAGACGTCCATGCTGCGGCCATTGAAATACGTATCGCTGCCCCAGATCTTTTTCAGGGCGCGTTCGCGGGGAAGCAGGTCGTTCTTATGCTCTGCCAGCATTTTCAGCAGTTCATTCTCCTTGGGCGAAAGGGTCTGTGTAACACCATCGTGTTTCAACTCGCGCAGTTTGGGATTGAAATGATATTTACCCAGATCAAATTCCACATTATCACTTACGCGGTTCTCTTCCTCATTCCGTTTCAGGATAGCTTTGATCTTTAACAGGAGTACTTCACTGTCGAAGGGTTTGGTGATATAGTCATCCGCACCCAGTTTATAACCCTGGATGATATCATCCTTCATGGTTTTGGCGCTGAGAAAGAACAGCGGAATATCAGGGTCTACATCGCGTATTTCTTCTGCCAGGGTAAAACCATCCATGTTCGGCATCATCACATCAAGCAGGCAGATATCAAATTTCTCGCGCTGGAAAGCGGCTAGACCCAAACGACCATCCCTTTCCAGGGTAACATCGTATTCATTCAGCTCCAGGTAGTTCTTTAACACCATACCCAGGTTGGTATCATCTTCGCATAACAGTATTTTGTTCTTTCTGTCTTCCATGGTAATCAATTATTTAACGTGAAATAAAGATAAAACAAAGCGAATTCACTTCCGCTTGACGCAATCTTTTGTTAAAACGACCGGTATTCTGAATGAAAAGTTAAACATTTCTGCACAGCCGGGAACCGATCGGAGCATTTTATTTCAGCAGGTGCACGAAACGTTTATCGGTAAGACTTTTCAGGAAAGCTACCAGATCTGCCTTTTCCTGTCGCGTGAGTCCCAATGGTACTTCCACCCTTTTGTCCATATTAATGGAGTTCAAGACTAAAGCACCGGGATTATTGTAATACCCCACCACTTCTTCCAGTGTTTGGAACATGCCGTTATGCATATAAGATCCGGTTACTGCCATAGATACCCATACTGAAAGCGACTGTGTCTGAAAAACCATATTGGGGAATATGGCAGCTGGCACAGCTGATGGAAGAATCTTTTGAGAGGATCTTTTCGTGGAACAGCTGCCCGCCCGGTTTTGCTTTGGACAGGACCTTCGGTGGGGAAGAAAAAGCCACCAGCAGGTAAACAGTTATGGATAAAAGGGAAAGCAGCCCTGTTTTTTCATTTTGCAAAGGTAAAACAGAACCAGATTCGCTAAAATTGTGTTTTACTTTGTATTGATAAAAGGAATAGACATGTTATTGACGCCGGACAATAAGCTGAAGAAACTGATCGTGATCGGTGATCGGGTATTGATACGTCCTTCAAAGGCAGATGCCCAGACCGCCAGTGGCCTGTACCTGCCACCGGGTGTACAGGAAAAGGAAAAAGTACAGCAGGGGTATGTGATCAAGACAGGCCCGGGTTATGCCATACCCATGCCCGTGGATGATGAACCCTGGCGTTCGGAAGAAGAGAGTGTGAAATACGTTCCCCTGCAGGCACGCGAGGGTGATCTTGCCATTTTTCTGCTGGGTGGCGCTACGGAAGTGATGTATGAGGGAGAAAAATATTTCATAGTACCGCAAAGTGCGATCTTGTTGCTGGAGAGGGAAGAGGATCTCTGATTCCCTGTAAGAATAATCTGCAAACCGTTTAATCGACTCTATGCCAAACCAAAGTTCTTTTATACAGACAGTGACCACTGGTTACCAATTCAAAGGGGACCGTGTTAAAATAGGCAGCGCCATGCTCAACGGTGAAGTGGTTACCGGGGCGGATGTGTTTCTTCCCCTGCGTACGCTGAACCGTCATGGCTTGATTGCCGGTGCCACGGGCACAGGTAAAACCAAGACCCTGCAGATGCTGAGCGAACACCTGAGTGATAACAGTGTTCCGGTATTGCTGATGGATATCAAAGGAGATCTCAGCGGTATTGCCGCCAGTGGTGCCATGAACGATAAGATCAAAGAACGTTGCCAGCTGATACAGGTAGACT
Organism: Sediminibacterium sp. FW305-C-269; assembly: GCF_058231045.1. Taxonomy (NCBI): domain Bacteria; kingdom Pseudomonadati; phylum Bacteroidota; class Chitinophagia; order Chitinophagales; family Chitinophagaceae; genus Sediminibacterium; species Sediminibacterium sp. FW305-C-269. Next base: position 110,213 of record NZ_JBIQXQ010000005.1, read on the forward strand.
GGCAACCGGCTGCTTTTCCAACCGAGCTGATGACATTGAGCCATGAGAAAGGCATCCGTTTGCGGGCAACGGTAAGTGAATTCGGGCCGGTGTTGCTGAGTAAGATACTTGGATTGAACGATACACAGGCCGGACTGGTATCCATGATCTTCAAATACTGTGATGACAACCAGCTGCCTTTGCTAGATCTGAAAGACTTTGTCAGAGTACTGCAGTTTGTAGGTAACGAAGGGAAAGCGGAGATCGAAAAAAACTATGGAAAAATATCCACCACTTCAACCGGAACCATCCTGCGTAAAGTGATCGAACTGCAACAGCAGGGAGCTGACGTGTTCTTTGGCGAGAGAAGTTTTGAAGTGGAAGACCTTATGCGCATCAGCGATGATGGCAGGGGCATGATCAATATTATCCGTGTCACTGATATGCAGGACAGGCCCAAACTGTTCTCTACCTTCATGCTGCAGCTGCTGGCTGAATTGTATGCTACCTGTCCGGAAGAAGGTGACCTGGACAAACCCAAACTGATCCTCTTTATCGATGAAGCCCATCTCATATTCAAAGAAGCAACGGAAGCTTTGATGCAACAGATAGAGACCGTGATCAAACTCATCCGCTCGAAAGGGGTGGGTATCTATTTCTGTACACAGAACCCGCAGGATATACCGGCGCCGATCCTGAGTCAGCTGGGTTTAAAAGTGCAGCATGCATTACGCGCTTTTACAGCAGCCGACCGGAAAACGATCAAACAGGCGGCAGAGAATTTTCCGGAAACAGAGTTCTATCAAACAGATGAGTTGCTGACACAAATGGGTATTGGTGAAGCACTGGTAACCCTGCTGAACGAAAAAGGGATACCCACACCATTGGTACATACCCTGCTTTGCCCACCAAGAAGCAGGATGGATGTATTGAGTGAGGATGAGATCCAGAGGCTTGTATCCGCCAGTAAACTGGCATCCAAATATGCCAAAGAAATAGACAGCGAAAGTGCTTACGAAATACTGAATGCCAAATTACAGGAAGCTGCTGAACGTACAGAAACTGCAGAAGCCCCGCAGCCTGGGAAACGTGCTGCCAAAGAAGAAAGTTTTTTCGATAATCCGGTGGTGAAGCAGGTGGGAAGGACTGCCGCCAGTGTGATCACCCGCAGTTTACTGGGTGCACTGGGACTGGGTGGCAGGAGCCGTAAACGAAACTTTTGGTAATCATCAGGGTTTCAGATGAATGATCTCCTGCTCATCGATGCGGATGATCTCTTCCGTCTGCAGGAAGTCGAGGACTGTCCAAATTTTTTCTTTGCTGAACTGCCTTAATTGGCTGATCAGGATACCTACAGGGATACCCGATCCCGCTTTTTGTTTGATCCCTAGCTCTATCTGCAGGAATTCTTCGGGTGAAATGGCTTTTCTTTTCCGGGTAAGACAGTTGTCGCAGTTGCCACAGTCTTTGCTTTCGGTGTCACCGAAATAATTCGAGATATACCTGCTGCGACATTGTTCTGGTAATAATATGTACCGGATCATGTTCTCTACCCGTTCGGTGAACTGTTGTTTTCTTTCCAGGTAGCGGTCCTGGTTGATCTGCAGGTACTGTGCCGGTGCACGGTTCAGCAGAAAATGGATCTGAGGGGTATCTTTTTGCGGCAGGTATTCGATGATGCCAAAGGATTGTAACAATAGCAATTGTTTCTGTATCTCCTCTATCGGTAAACGGCAAAGCCAGGCCAGTTGTTTTTCATGAACAGAGACCCGGTTATCGAATATGCCTTCATAAGTGCGGAGAAGGCATCGGATGAGGTTTTCTGTTTCCGGGTGACTGTATTCAAACTGTTCAATGGCCTCGCGAGTGGTGTTGAAATTTACCTGTGAGGGAAGGAAGATGCTTTCTGAAAAAGTGATATGTCCCTCCTGTTCCAATACTTTCAGGGTATTGATCACCAGCATGCTTTCCAGTTTGAAATTCTTCACAAATTCCAGCAGGTCAAAATCGAAATATTGTCCTTCCCCCACACCTACAGGTATCTGCAGGTAGTCGGCCAATGCCTGGTACACCCGTTTTATTTCAGGAACAGGGGGGAAACGTTTGTCGGGCAAATTTCTCAGGTTGTCTAATCCGTCCGGTTGGTAGATCTGGACAGCATATGATTTTTTGCCATCTCTGCCTGCGCGGCCTGCTTCCTGGTAATAGTTTTCAAGGCAGTCGGGGATGTCATAATGGATCACACTGCGCACATCGGCTTTATCTATGCCCATACCGAATGCATTGGTGCAGACCATCACTCTTACCCGGTTCTGTATCCAGGCCTCCTGTTTCTGCGTACGTAGTTCCTGCGATAATCCTGCGTGATAATAATCTGCCTGTATGTTTTGAAGGTTCAGCAGGTAGGCCAGTTCCTTGGTTTGTTTACGGCTGCCGCAATATACAATGCTGCTACCGGGAACATTGTTCAGGATCTCCTGCAACTTGTTGATCTTGCTGTCTACACAAAAACAACTATAAGAAATATTGGGCCTTTCAAACGACTGGCGAAAAACTTTCGGATGCTGCAATTTCAGTTGTACCAGGATATCTTCCTGCACTACCGGTGTGGCCGATGCTGTAACGGCTATCAACGGAACACCCGGTAATTCTTCCCTGAGCTGAGCGATGCGCAAATAGGGAGGACGGAAATCATAACCCCACTGTGATACGCAGTGTGCTTCATCCACTACCACCAGCGAAACATTCATCGCAGGCAGGTATTCTTTGAACAAAGCTGTTTCCAGACGTTCGGGCGACAGGTAGAGAAAGCTAAAATCGCCATGCGTGGCTTGCTGCAATATTTTTTTTACCTCGTAATAGGCCATGCCGCTGTGTATGGCAACGGCAGTGATCCCTTTCTGCTCAAGGCTGTTCACCTGGTCCTGCATCAGGGCGATCAGTGGACTGATGACCAGGCATAGCCCATCCATCATCAGGGCAGGAACCTGGTAGCAAATGGATTTGCCACCTCCCGTTGGCAATAAGGCCAGCGTATCATTCCCTTCCAGCAGGGACTGGATAATCTCTTCCTGCATGGGGCGGAAATGCGGGTGTTTCCAGTACTGCTGTAATATGGAAAGAGGGGTGGTCATTGAGGTGTCTTCAGTTGTGCGTACTGGAAATTTTCTCGCAGAGTCGCGGAGGCGTAAATTGAAACCGCATCTCTACGCCCTCGCGTGAAATTAAGAGGTAATCCTGAAAAACAAACAGGTAAAAATACCTGAGACCTCAGATCACTTTTTTAAAGTTCAACCTGACAGAATTGATTGCCAGGACCACATCGCTCAATCCCATCATCAATGCTCCGAATGTTGGACTGAGAAAACCCAATGCAGCAACGGGTATGGCCACGATATTGTAGGCAAATGCCCAGAACAGGTTTTGTTTGATGGTGAGATAAGTATGTTTACCCAGTCCGAGCGAAAGGGGTAAATGTTTCAATCCGTGGTTCATCAGTACAACCTGCGCGCTCTGCATGGCTATTTGCGAAGCATCGCTTAACGATATGCCAACGGTTGCTTTGGCCAGGGCAGGTGCATCATTGATACCATCTCCGACCATGGCAGTAGGAGCAAGCTGGTTCAGTTCTGCTATCTTCTCCAGTTTTTGCTGTGGCGTTTGTTCGGCATACACTTCGTTGATGCCTAATACTGCTGCCACCTGCTGACATTTCTCCTGCTGGTCACCACTTAATAAGATGGGTTTGATGTTCCTTGCTTTCAGCAGTGTTATCACTTGCTGTGCTTCAGGTCTGATCTCATCGATGGTGTCAATGGTGCCTAGTAACTGTCCGTTCTTCAGTATGTAGATGTTATGGTTCCGGTCGCTGGTGATGGTTTCTGCTATTTTGTAGGAACCTGCCTGGAACCGGTTACCTTCCTTATCCACAGCCTGCATGCCGATCCCTTTGATCTCTTCGATCTTAGCCCAGCGGATATCATCTTTGATTTTCCACTCTTTGGCAATGGCTTTGGCAATGGGATGGCTGGCATATTTTTCCAGCGAATAGGCGATGCGTTTAAAAGCATCCTGAGCAGAAAGGGACGGATCGGAAGCTGTCAATTCCTGTATGGCTGCCTGATCGCTGCTTACGGCAAAACCTGCAATGCTGAACTGGCCTGTGGTAAGTGTACCCGTTTTATCGAAGACCACCTGTTGGATACTTTTAAAGATCTCCAGGCTTTTTGCATTTTTGAACAAGACACCATTCCTTGCCGCACGGCCAAGTCCAACGGCTATGGCAGCAGGTGTGGCCAGCCCCATGGCACAGGGACAGGAGATCACCAATACGGCGATGGCCCTTAATAAGCTGGTGCTGAAAAGTTGATCGGCAAAAAAATAGTTCACAAGAAATGTGACCACCGCAATACTCACAACTGTAGGAACAAATATGGTGCTGATTTTATCGGCCAGTTGCTGTATGGGCGGTTTTTCTGTTTGCGCCTCTTTTACCATTTTCAGGATATTGGCCAGTATGGTATCTTCTCCCACAGCTGTTACATAGGCTTTTACGGTGCCATTGTCCAACAGGCTACCGCCGATCAGTTTATCGTTCATCTTTTTCTCCACCGGTGTACTTTCTCCACTGATGATGGCCTCGTTCACACTTGCTTCACCCCATAGTACCTTACAATCCATGGGCACGGTTTCGCCATTTTTGATCAGCAGGATATCACCCACTTTCAAATGGCTGCTCTCAACAGGAAAGACGTGTTCGTTATGCTGGTCGTCGTAAGCGATCATATTGGCCATCACTTTCTGGCTGACGGCTAATTTTTTTAAAGCGGCCTGGGTAGATTCCACTGATTTATCTTCCATCCAGTTGCCCAGGAAAACCAGGGTAAGTATGGTGGCAGTGGTCTCATAGAACATATATTGTTCCGGTTCTCCAATGATGGTGCCATATAAGCTGTACCCGAAAGCCGCTACGGCCCCAAGAGCGATCAGTACGTTCATGTTGGGGATGCCTTTCAGAACACTTTTGATGGCGCTGCGGCCAAAAAAATCCATACCTACTATGAACACGGGTAGGGTAAGTGCGATCTGTACATAAGGATTCATCAGCACATGAATGTGTACACCGGGTATCATGTGCAGCATCAGGGGAGCGGTGAACACAAAACAGAACAGGAAACGCTGGAAATGATTGGTGAAAAAACGTTTTTTCCTGGGTTCACCGTTGGGCTCCCCGGTGACCACATGGTAACCCAACCCCTCAATCCCCTTTGCGATCTCTTGTTTGGTCTTGCCGGTCTCGATCTCAAAACTTACATCACCACCAATGAAATTCACTTTTACCTGCTGTACCCCCTGCTCCTGAAGATATTTGTCAATGGTGAGCGCGCAGTTGGTGCAGCTCATGCCTTCTACTTTCCAGTTTACTTTTTCCACAACAAAAAGTTTACGATTTGTTACTGCAAAGATACTGTCCGGTTAATTGGCAATATTTCGAAATCGGGATTATAAATACAGCATCGTTTCAAATCCTTATCCTCCGCCGCTTTATCTTTGCCACATGGATGCAATCTTTACGTTGGCGCAGATCAGGCAGGTGGCTGCCGCTTTGTGGAAGGAAGGGAGGACCAAAAAGGTATGGGCTTTTCATGCGGCCATGGGAACGGGAAAAACCACATTCATTCATGCTTTGTGCGAAGAACTTGGGGTAAGTGCATCTGTCAGCAGCCCCACTTTTGCCATTATCAATGAATACAGCAGCCCGGTGGCGGGTACGATCTACCATATGGATTGGTACCGCCTGAAATCTGAAGAAGAAGCCATGAATGCCGGGGTAGAGGACAGTTTGAACAGCGGGGCATTTTGCCTGGTGGAATGGCCAGAGAATGCGGCTGGATTGCTGGATGACAAGGTGTTTCACATACATATGGAAATACTGGACAGCCAGACACGAAGGCTGTTTACCGGCCCGTTACCGGAGGAATGATCTGGGTGAGTGATGGGGGTGGCCCAGACTCGCAGAAATCAGTTAATTTTATCATCATCAACCTAAACCTGCTATGGCCACCAAACCATCCATCAGTACCTCTTTTACTTACGAAACACTGGAAGAAGTGTTGGATGTAAAACCACAGGGGGCGAAACTGCATATTGGTATCCCCAAGGAGATCGCTTTTCAGGAGAACCGCATAGCGCTTACGCCTGATGCGGTAGGTGTGCTGGTGACCAATGGTAACCAGGTGGTGGTGGAGCACAAGGCCGGGGAAGCCAGCCATTTTTCAGATAAGGATTATGCCGAAGCCGGTGCCCTGATTGTGTACGACCGTGCTGAGATATTCAAATGTCCCATACTGGTGAAAAGTGCCCCCCCGGTGGAAGAAGATATGCCGTTGCTGCAGATGAACCAGACCATCATTTCTCCCATACATCTTTCGGCGCTGAAAAAAGAGTATATCGAAAAAATGATGGAGAAGCGGATTACCGCTTTGAGTTTTGAGAATTTCAAAGATGACAGTGGTACCTATCCCATTGTCAGGAGCATGAGTGAGATTGCGGGTAGTGCCGTGATGCTGATTGCCGGGCAGTACCTGAGCAGTTTCAATAAAGGGAAAGGTGTTCTGTTGGGCGGTATCAGCGGTATCCCGCCTACCAAAGTGGTGATCATCGGTGCGGGTATTGTGGGTGAATTTGCCACCCGTAATGCGTTGGCATTGGGCGCATCGGTGAAAGTGTTCGATAGTAATGTTTACCGGTTAAAACAATTACAGAATAACCTGGGGCAACGCATCTGGACCAGCGTGCTGGAGCCCCGTATACTGGCCAAACAGCTCAAGACCTGCGAAGTGGCAGTGGGAGCCCTGAGCAACGAATATGGCCGGGCACCGGTTGTGGTTACCGAAGAAATGGTGGCAGCCATGCGGCCCGGAAGCATCATCATTGATGTGGCGATAGACAGGGGTGGCTGTTTCGAAACCAGCGAATTGACCAGTTATGAGGATCCCACTTTCTTAAAACATGATGTGATCCATTACTGCGTACCGAATATTCCCAGCGGTTTTGCACGTACCGCCAGCCAGGCCATCAGTAATGTACTGATGCCGCTGATACTGGAGATCAGTGATGAGGGTGGACTGGAAGAAATGGTCTGGCACAAGTTTAACCTGCGCGAAGGCATTTATATGTTCAAAGGTGCCCTCACCGATTTTTATATCAGCCAGCGTTTCGACCTGAAATATACAGACCTGAACCTGCTGATCGCCAGCAGAAGATAACCTCCCTAAAAAGAACCGTGAAAAAATAATTAAGCAGTCAACTGTATAGTGGAGGATAAGATTACTTGTAATCCAGTATACTGATCTTCTCTGTACAGAAATCCATTTCGTTGGCATCATTGCTGCTCACGATAATCAGTTTGCGAGTTCCGTATGTATGAATAAGGGAATGATAGAGGTCGTAACCGGCTTTATCTAAATTGGTACAGGGTTCATCCAGTAGCAGTACGGGCACATCCGAAAAAATGGCCTGTGCCAGTTTGATGCGCTGTTTCATTCCGCTGCTGAAATAGCGGATCTGTTTGTCCATTGCTTTAAAGAGTCCAATGGTATCCAATATACCTTCTATACTGACAGAAGGATTCAATGGTTTAAAATTTCCATGAAAAGTCAGGAATTCACGGGCGGTCATTTCTTCAATAAGTTCCAGATAAGGAGCAGCAAGAGAAATGTACTGGTATACCTGGTCCTGCTCTACGGGGGGATTGTTTTCTGTAACGCTATGATAAGTGAGTTGCCCCTCGCTCAGGTGCAGGCTGCCTGCAATGGCCTGCAACAAAGTACTTTTACCACTTCCGTTGGGGCCTGTGATGGCATAGGAGCGGCCGGTTTCAAAACGGTAATTCACGTGGCGGAAGATCCAGTCGCGGTTGAAACGTTTACCGGTATCGGTCAATTGAATGGCACCTAACAGGGCTTCCCCTCTCCTGGCAGAAGAGCCTGTTTGCGAAGTAGGGACTTGGGTGGTGCTGTTCATGGGTTAAATATGGTGGCGGCCAACGCCATGCTTGCTGAAGAAGTGCGTTGTTAATCCTCGTCGGTAGCTCCTTTCACGAAACGTTTGATGATCCCTCTTCCGCTTTCACGGATGAAGGTTACGATCTCATCACGCTCATCGGTGGCAGGTAATTCCTCTTCAATGAACTCGAGCGCTTGTGAAGTATTGAAACCTTTATTGTAGATGGTACGGTATACATCGAGTATGCCGTTGATCTGTTGTAAAGGGAATCCTCTTCTCTTTAATCCCACACTGTTCACACCACCATAGCTCAATGGGTTGCGCACCGCCTTGATATAAGGAGGTACATCTTTACTGACCAGGCTGCCACCTGCAATAAAACTGTGCTGGCCAATATTCACGAACTGGTGTACGGCACTCACACCGCCCACCACGGACCAATCGCCCATGGTCACATGCCCTGCAACCTGTACGCTGTTGCTCAGGATACAGTTGTTGCCAATGATACAGTCGTGTGCAATATGGCTGTATGCCATGATCAGGCAGTTGTTGCCTACTTTGGTCCTTCCCCTGTCCTCTGTGCCGCGGTTAACGGTAACAAATTCACGGATGGTGGTATTGTCCCCGATCTCTACGGTTGTTCTTTCCCCACTGAATTTGAGGTCCTGCGGAATCGCGCCCAATACAGCACCGGGAAATACACGGCAGTTCTTGCCGATGCGGGTTCCGTCCATGATGGTCACGTTACTGCCGATCCAGGTGCCTTCACCTATCTGCACATCGCCATGTATCACGGTGAAAGGATCGATCTTTACATTGGGTGCCACCCTCGCATTGGGGTCGATATAGGTGTAGGGATGCGTCATCGCTGTTTATGGGTTTGTGATTGTTGTCAATGATAAATGGTCAATTAAGGTCAGGCAGGCCTTTTTACTACCTGTGCCACCAGGTCGGCTTCTGTTGCTACTTTGCCGCCTACATATACGGTGCCCCTCATTTCACAGATACCCCTGCGGATAGGCCCGGTGAATTCCATTTTCAATACCATGGTATCGCCTGGTCTTACCATTTGTTTGAACTTACAGTTATCGATCTTTAAGAAATAAGTGTCATAGGTTCCTTCCGGCATGGAATTGATGCAGAGGATGCCGCCTGTCTGTGCCAGGGCTTCTATCTGCAAAACACCCGGCATTACCGGATTGCCCGGAAAATGGCCCGGGAAGAACCATTCATTGAAAGTGACATTCTTGATACCTACGATATAGGTGTCCGTTAATTCAATGATCTTGTCTACCAGCAAAAACGGATGCCTGTGCGGCAGGGTCTTCTCTATCTTCTCCAGAGTGAATACCGGTGGCATGGCCGGATCATAGACAGGTACATCTTTTACATGCCGGTTCTTTTTGATGTATTGTTTGATCTTTTTGGCAAACTCCACGTTGGTGCTGTGTCCCGGGCGGTTGGCAATGATGCGCGCTTTGATCGGGTAACCGATCAAAGCAAGGTCGCCCACCACATCCAGCAGTTTATGCCTGGCCGGTTCGTTCGGGAAACGTAGTTCCAGGTTGTTCAGGTAACCTTCACTTTTCACTTCGATCTTGTCTCTCTTGAACACTTTGGCCAGACGGGACATTTCCTCGTCGGTCACCGGTTTATCAACCACCACGATGGCATTGTTGATGTCGCCTCCCTTGATCAGGTCATTGTCAAGCAGGGCTTCCAGCTCATGCAGGAAACAGAAGGTTCGGCAGGGCGCTATCTCGGTCTGGAAATCCTTGATGGTCTTCAGTCCGGCATGTTGTGTACCCAGTACCGGGCTGTTAAAGTCGATCAGGGTGGTGATCTGGTAGTCCATCGATGGCAGGGCCACCATTTCTACACGTTTGGCCTCGTCATAATGGTAAATATTCTCATCCAGGCTATACCAGGCTTTGGTAGCTTCCTGTTCCAGTACGCCGGTTTGTTGTATCAGGGCAATAAAAGGTGCGGAACTGCCATCCATGATGGGTATTTCCGGACCATTCAGTTCTATCAGCACATTGTCAACACCCATACCCACCAGGGCAGCCAGCACATGTTCCACAGTGCTGACTTTGGCATCGCCCACCTGTAAAGTGGTTCCGCGGCTGGTATCGGTTACCAGGTCACAATCAGCCTTGATGATGGGCTGCTGGGGAAGGTCTACCCGCTGAAACTGGATACCAAAACCCGGGTTGGCCGGACGGAGCGTCATATCAACCAAAACCCCGGTATGTAAACCGGTGCCACTGATGCTGATAGAACTATTGAGCGTATGCTGTTTGTCGGGATTGAAATTGTTATCCATTCTTAGGTACTCGTTTAAATAAACCATGAGCCGGCAGGTTCTGCCAGATTATGGAATGATTAATAGCGGACAAAAATAAGATTTCAGGATGGTTTATCTGCTTTTATCAGGCATTTACCCTTTCGGTAAGGAGCTGGTCCATCATTTTTTCCAGTTCTTTAACCCTTTTTTCCAGTTCGGGAAGGTTACGGGTCATGATCTGGAGGCGCATGGATTGCGCAAATTCGATGGCGGGACTGCCGGTATAGGCTTTGTTAGGCTCTTTTAGGGATTTATTTACCCCTGTTTGCCCGTTGAATTTGGAGCCGTCGGCAATGGTAATATGACCTACGGTACCTACCTGGCCTCCCATGACCACATTTTTACCCACTTTGGTACTGCCACTAACCCCACTTTGGGCGGCGATCACGGTATTTTCCCCGATTTCTACGTTATGGGCGATCTGGATCAGATTATCAAGTTTCACCCCTTTCCGGATAATGGTAGAGCCCATCGTGGCCCGGTCAATGGTGGTATTGGCGCCGATTTCTACAAAATCTTCTATTACCACATTGCCGATCTGGGGTACTTTCTGGTAACTGCCGTCGGGTTGGGGTGCATAACCAAAACCATCACTGCCCACAACGGTTCCGGCATGGATGGTCACGTTTTTACCCACTACGCAGTCTACGTATATTTTTACCCCGGCATGCAGTATGCTGTGATCACCAACGGTCACATGATCGCCCAGGACTACCCCGGGAAAAATCTTCACGTGGTTTCCAATGGTCACATGTTCACCAATATGGGCAAAAGCACCTACAAATACATTATCGCCGAGTTTGGCACTGGGAGCTATATAACTGGGCTGCTGTATACCTGTCAACTGTTGGGTCTTCAGTTCCTGGTACTTAGCCAGCAGCGTGGCAAAAGCCGTATAGGCATCCGGTACGCGTATCAAAACTGCGCCTACGGGTTGTTTCAGCTCGAGTGAATCATTGATGATCACGATTGATGCCCGGGTCTGGTACAGGTATTCTTCGTATTTGGGATTGGCGAGAAAAGATAGTTGCCCCTCTTTTGCTTCTTCGATCTTACCAAAAGAAGCCACTGCAGCGGCTGCGTTGCCTTCCAGTTTGCCATTGACCAACATGGCGATTTGTGCGGCAGTAAATTGCATAAAAAGGGGTTTAGGTTCAGCTTGGTTCATAACCCATCAGGGTTACGTCAATAAACAAATGTAAAATTTTTTGACCGGGGCGGAAAGGTTTTGATGAATTAATGCATTATCGATCTGTGAGATGTCCTTCACAGAACCATCTTTGAACAGTATATTGATCCGCTCGTCTTTGGTCTGGTAGAGTGTATTGGATGCTTCCCCGTTAAAGCAGAGATATTCGGCTTCTATCGTATTTATACCGAACTGGTTTTCTACGGATCGCTTTTTGTCTGCCATATATACCGGGTCAAAGGGCTCTGACTGTATCCGTACCTTATAAAGTTCCCGGTTCAGCAAACGGCGGCAAAGCAGCGATAATACGGGGTCTTTGTGTTTGGACCAGCGTTTGATGGCATGCATCACATCATGGTCGTCGATAGCGCAGAATTTTTCCAGTGCGGCAGTATCCATATTGCCATCAAAACTTCCGAGGAAAAAATCGAGCTCAGACAAAGTGATCAGTTGCTGATCAGAAGGAGAATAAATATCTCTGACACGTTCCAGTATTTTCACCAGCATTTTTTCGGCTGCCAGTACGGTCTTGTGCAGGTATACCTGCCAGTACATCTGGCGCCTGGCCACGAGGAATTTTTCAACACTGTAGATGCCTTTTTCCTCTACCAACAGTTGCCCCTGGTGCACCACCAGCATTTTCAGGATGCGGTCATAACCGATTACCCCTTCGCTCACGCCGGAATAGAAACTATCGCGGCTCAGGTAGTCCATCCGGTCCACATCCAGCTGACCACTGATGAGCTGGTGCAGGAAAGGTTTGTGGTATTGATCGGTGAAGATCTGTATGGCCAGGGTCAACTGTCCACCCAGTTCCTTATTCATCCGGTGCATGATCTGCAGGGAAAGCTGTTCGTGGTGCACACCTTTTACCAGTACATGTTCCAGCGCATGCGAGAAAGGCCCATGGCCGATATCATGCAGCAGGATAGCGGCTTTTACGGCAATCTCTTCCTCTATTGTAATCTCAACACCTTTGCCCCTCAGTTCCACCACCGCATTGCACATCAGGTGATAGGCGCCCAGCGAATGGTGCAAACGGGTATGTACGGCGCCGGGATATACCATCTGCGCCATGGCCATCTGCTGTATGCGACGGAGCCGCTGGTAATAGGGATGTGCAATAATGGAAAAGATCAGGGGATGGTTCACGGTAATGAAACCATACACCGGATCGTTGATGATTTTTCGTTTGATGGGCTGCATGCCTGTTGTTGAATTGTTAAATCGCCGCCGGGGCAGGTCGGCAAAAGTACAAATAAGAAATCCGATAGCCGGAATGAAATAGATTTACCGCATTATTTTAACAGCCTGTAACCCCTAAACCCATTCGTTATCGCCGCCATTTCTACCCAGGTTCCTTACTTTTAATAAAAGGTTGCCGTTCGGGGATGATCCCGACGCCAACCCCAAACCAACAACATGGCTGTAGCAAAAATCGTATGGGTGGATGATGAGATGGAAAGCCTGCAATCGCAGAAGCTTTTCCTGGAGCACAAGGGATATGAAGTCGTGACTTTTTCCAATGGTTTTGATGCCATCGAATACCTGAAGACCGAACCGGTGGATGTGGTATTGATGGACGAAACCATGCCCGGCATCACCGGGCTGGAGACCCTGGCACGCATCAAAGAAGCCAATTCGCAGATACCCGTTGTCCTGATCACCAAGAATGAAACAGAGAACCTGATGGATGATGCCATCGGCAGCCAGATCACGGACTATCTCATCAAGCCGGTGAACCCTAACCAGGTGTTGTTATCGCTGAAAAAGATCATCGACAACAAACGGCTGGTGGCCGAGAAAACCACTACTGCTTACCAGCAGCAGTTCCGTGAGCTATTTATGGCATTGAACAATAACCCGGACTATAACGAGTGGATGGAACTGTATAAAAAACTGGTATACTGGGAGCTGGAAATGGAGAAAAGTGACAGTCCTGAAATGCGCGAGGTTTTTTATACGCAGAAGCAGGAAGCCAATACCGAGTTCTGCAAATTCGTTAGCAGAAACTATACTTCCTGGCTCGATCCAAAAAGCTTTTCGGCACCGATTATGAGCAACCATCTTTTCCAGTTCAAAGTGCTACCGCACCTGGAAAAAGGCATTCCTGTTTTTTTTGTACTGATCGATAATCTCCGTTACGACCAGTGGAAAGCCATACAGCCCATTTTTGCGGAAAGTTTCCGCATACTGGAGGAAGAGACATTTTATTCCATTCTGCCAACGGCCACGCAGTATTGCCGTAATGCCATATTTGCCGGGCTTTTACCTGTTGATATTGAAAAACAATTCCCCCAGCAATGGAAGAACGATGACGAGGAAGGGGGAAGGAACCTGTTTGAAGAAGAGTTCTTTAAAGCGCAGCTGAAGCGGCTGAAGAAAGAAGATGTACGCTTCAGTTATAACAAGATCGTGAACCATAACGACGGGCAGCAACTGGTGAGTAATATCCATAATCTGCTGCAGAACGACCTGAATATTATTGTGTACAATTTTGTGGACATGCTCAGTCATGCCCGTACCGAAATGGAAGTACTGAAGGAACTCGCCAGCGATGAAGCCAGTTACCGCAGCATCACCCGCAGCTGGTTCGAGCACAGCCCACTGCACCAGGCGCTGAAAAAGATAGCCGATAAGAAAGTGAAACTGATCCTGGCAACCGATCATGGCAGTGTACGGGTGAATACGCCGCATAAAGTGATCGGCGATAAACAGACCACCGCCAACCTGCGCTATAAACATGGCCGCAACCTGAATTATGAGGCGCGGGATGTACTGGCTTTCAAAGATCCTAAGGAGGCAGGCCTACCTGTTCCCAACGTGAATTCCTCCTTTATTTTTGCCCGTGAGGACGGTTTCCTGTGTTACCCCAACAATTACAACCATTACGTAAACTATTACCGGAACACTTTCCAGCACGGTGGAGTGAGCCTGGAAGAGATGATTGTACCGATTGTGAAGATGGCGAGTAAGACCCTCTGATAGGGCTGACACAAAGCCTTCCGGGCATGTGGATAACTGGACATGCCTGAAACTTCCTACTATCCTAAATTTGAGGCATTCTGGCCCCTCCTTTAGGGGGTTGGGGATTGATTATGAAGTACACACAAACAACCTTAGACAAACTAGGCAATATCCTCGAGGAAAGTGGTTATGTGGTTCGGTATGAACGGGGTACTTTCCAGAGCGGCTGGTGTTTGCTGGAAGCAAGAAAGATCGTGGTACTGAATAAGTTCCTGAGTGTGGAAGGTCGTATCAATACCCTCATGGAACTTATCCCGCAAGTGCCTGTTGACTTTGATAAACTCACACACGAATCGCAAAAATTATACGAAGAAGTGGTCAAAAAATCGGCTACCGAAGCCTGATTTTGCGGTTAATACTTATTTCTGCTTCTGCTATTTGGCTTAGATTTGACAAGTGAGTTATCCAGGCCTTACCATAACATTTCTTGGCACCGGCACCAGTTCGGGTGTGCCCATGATCGGTTGTTACTGTGACGTATGCAGTTCGCCTGATCCCAATGATAACCGTCTCCGCAGCAGTATACTGGTGCAATCCGCCAACACTACGCTGGTGGTGGATACCACACCTGATTTCCGTTACCAGATGCTGCGCACGCATACCCATCACCTTGATGCGGTTGTATATACGCATCCGCATAAAGACCATATGGCCGGACTGGACGATATCCGAGCCTACAATTTCACCAGTAAAAAAGCGATGAATATTTATGCCAACTCATTGACAGAAGAGGCCGTTCGTCGCGATTTCTATTATGCTTTTACCGATACCAAATATCCCGGTGTACCCGAGCTGAACCTGATCACTATTGATGAACACCCTTTCCTTGTTGGCGATATACCGGTACAACCCATACAGGTGATACACCATAAAATGCCGGTGTTCGGGTATCGCTTTGGTGACTTTACCTATATTACCGACGCCAACAAAATTGAAGAGGCGGAAAAGGATAAGATCCGCGGATCCCGTGTGTTGGTGCTGAACGCACTGCGGCGTGAGGCGCATATCTCGCATTTCACCCTGTCGGAAGCGGTGGCGTTGGCCATGGAACTGGAAGTGCCGGAAGTGTATTTGACGCATATCAGTCACCAGTTGGGTAAACATGAAGAAGTGAACCGCGAATTACCCCGGCATATCCGCCTGGCACATGATGGCCTGACCCTGCAACTGTAACCTCCTTCGAAAACGGAACCTAACTGTTTCGTTATGAAAAGGATTGTAAAAGAATACCTGAGTTTTACCCGTAAAGAGAGAACGGCGATAGTACTATTGCTGGTACTGATGGGCCTGTTTATCGCGGCGCCCTATTTGTATTCACCCGAACAGCTTCCACCGGTCGATACCCGGGAGCTGGAGCAATACCTGGGCGGGCAGACACCATCTGCCGAAATGATGCGCCACAAGAAAGGAGCGCTTAGTGAAGAAAATCGAGTGCCTTCCCGGCTTTTTGTGTTCGATCCCAATACCCTTTCTGCAGCAGGTTGGCAGCAACTGGGAATCCGTGAGCGGACGAGCCTTACTATTCTTCGTTTCCGCAGTAAGGGCGGCAGATTTCGCCGGGCGGAGGACCTTCGTAAAATATGGGGTTTGACCACTGCTGATGCAGACAGGCTGATACCCTATGTAAGGATACCGGAAGGAGAATATTCCGGAACAGGCAATGGAAAAACAGAGCGTCTGGGCAGAGACCGGCCGGTACCGGACCATATATCTGTCAATGCGGCTACGGTAGAAGACTGGCAGGCGTTGCCGGGCATTGGTGTAGTGCTGGCTAATCGGATTGTGAGATACCGGGATCGACTGGGAGGATTTACGTCGGTGGATCAGGTGCGTAAGACATATGGGATCAGTGATTCGGTTTTTAACCATATTCTGCCGCTGCTTCGACTGGATGCAGCATTACCTGCGGTAGTTGCGGGGCTGGATTTGAATACCGCTTCTGCCCAGCAACTGAGCAGACAAACAGGCATCCCGGAAGCGATTGCCAGGTCCATTGTGGTATACAGGCAACAATACGGACCTTTTCAGGCAGTGACTGATCTGAAAAAGATTGTGCTTATCTCGGACTCTCTTTTCCGGCTCATCGAGCCCCATGTGTACATTAAGTAAAGAGTAACAGAAATTCTATTTGGCTGAGAGAGAAATACTACTACATTTGCATCGAAAACTAACAAACGGTCGTTTGTTTTCAGGAGGTTGCCGGATAACGATTGCTTGTTTCTCTGGCAGCCTCCGTCTATATAAACCCGGTACATATGAATTTTCAACCTGATGAAATTACCAGCCAGGTAGCACAGACTGCCCGTGAATTTGCCCAGCAGTACATCAAACCACATGTTATGGAGTGGGATGAGGCGCAGGTATTTCCGATAGATGTATTTAAAGAATTGGGTAAACTGGGTATGATGGGTGTATTGGTTCCCGAACAGTATGGCGGGGCTGGACTGGGTTATTTTGAATACAATGCCATTATCCAGGAAATTGCCAGGGTTTGTGGATCCATTGGGTTGAGTGTGGCTGCACATAATTCGCTTTGCACCAACCATATCCTGACTTTTGGCAGCGAGCAGCAGAAACAGCAATGGTTGCCCAAACTGGCCACTGCCGAATGGATCGGTGCCTGGGGACTTACCGAGCCCAATACCGGCAGCGACGCGGGCAATATGAAGACCACCGCTGTGAAAGAGGGCGATTCCTGGATCCTGAATGGAACCAAGAGTTGGATCACACATGGAAAAAGCGGAGATCTGGCCGTGGTGATCTGCCGAACCGGTGAACCCAGAACCAGCGGTAATTCCACTGCTTTTGTGGTTCAGCGCGGAACAGCGGGTTTCAGCGCCGGTAAAAAAGAGAACAAACTGGGCATGCGGGCCAGTGAAACGGCAGAAATGATCTTTGACAACTGCCGTATTCCCGATACCAACCGGCTGGGAGAAGTAGGGGATGGGTTCCGCCAGGCCATGAAAATACTGGATGGAGGAAGAATATCCATTGCAGCTCTTGCAGCAGGCATTGCCAAAGGCGCTTATGAAGCAGCTCTGCAATATGCCCAGGAAAGATATCAGTTCGATAAACCCATTGCCAGTTTCCAGGGTATCAGCTTTAAACTGGCCGATATGGCCACTGAAATAGCCGCTGCAGATCTGCTGATCTGGCAAAGCTGTGACCTGAAAAACCAGGGACAGAAAGTGACCAAACAAGGGGCTATGGCCAAATATTACGCCAGCGAAATAGCCGTAAAAACAGCCAATGAAGCCGTTCAGATATTCGGGGGATACGGATATACCAAAGATTTTCCGGTGGAGAAATACTATCGTGACGCAAAATTGTGTACTATTGGAGAAGGAACTTCAGAGATACAGAAACTGGTGATCTCTCGCGAAGTCCTGCATGATTAGTCTCTTTTCGATTGCTTGCTTATAAAGAAGCCCTCCCAGGAGGGCTTCTTTGATACTGTAATTGCGTATTTTATGCTATCTTCCTTTTTTATCTATTTCGTGAGACTTGTGACCAGAAATTTTTTCTTATACCTTTTTTTGTTGGTTTCATGTGTGGGCATTAATACGGGTGACCTGCGTGCTGCTGAAAATGAGAGTAACAATAACAAACTGCTGGCTGCCGACAGGAAAAAAGTGGATTCCCTGAATGCACTGGCATTCGATCAGAAACGGTTTGATGTAGCCAAAGCGCTGAACAATCTTTTCAATGCTGAAAACCTGGCACTGGCTGCCAATTACCCCAAAGGACTCGCCACAACTTATTTTTATGAAGCGGGTATCTATCACCAGAATGGGTACGATAAAAAGGCGCTTTCTACCTATTACAAGGCCAAACAGATATTCCAGGGACTGAAAGACACCCTGAATATCGCGATAGTCAATAAGGAAATTGCCACGGCCCTGTATGCAGATAGTAAATCCGATGAAGCCATACTCCTGTACGATGAATCCCTCTCGGTGTTTACACAGATGAAGGATTTACGGCAGATTGCCAATGTGAAGAACAATATCGGCCTGGTTCACCTGGACCAGAAAAAGTTTGCGGAGGCGGCACAGGATTTTACAACGGCTTTGAACATTAGTACCCAAATAGGTCACCAGTATGGAGAAAAGAAAGCCTATTATAATCTTGGGCTATTAGAAGAACGCCGCAGGAATTTTGCCATGGCGGAAACCTATTACCGGAAATCGCTTGCTATCGACAAGGAAGTGAACGATAAATTTGGTGCTGCTTTGAACGAGTTGCAACTTTCTTCCATCAGTAAACAACAACAAAAAAGAGACGAGTCGATAACTCTGGCAAAAGAAGCCTATAACAGTGCTTACCATATCTCTGCCTATAACCTGATGCGCGAAGCCTCGGTAAAAGTAATTGATGGATACCGCCAGAAAGGCGAGATTATGCAGGCTTCTGTATGGCAGGATTCGCTGGTGAATATTCTGAAGAAACAGATTGAGAATGAGAAAGAATATGCGCTCAACTACATCGAAGTGATCAAGAGCCAGAATGCCAAGAATACCAATGCGGAAAAGGATCTGGAGAAACAAAAACAGGTTCAGAAAGAACAACTGCTGATCATCACCGTAGGAACTTTTATCCTTATCATAGTGGCGGTATTGGCGGTGCTTGCATTGGTGAATTATCAGCGGCAACGCTTTTTTGGTAAGGAATTGAAACAGAAGAATGAGATCATTGAAAAGAACTCGGCTTCACTCGATCAGCTCAACAAAGAGATTTCGCACCAGAACCTTCTGCTGGAAGCGGATAACAAAACAAAAAACAAGTTATTATCCATCATCTCTCACGACCTGCGTACGCCCCTGGTCAATACCAAAGGAGTGCTGAACCTGGTAAACCAGGGAATGGTTCCGGCTGAAGAGGCTGACAGGCTGTTACAGTTGCTGGAAACCCAGTACCTGGGCACAACTTCTTTGCTGGATAACCTGCTATTCTGGATCAAAGGACAAATGGATGGTAAGCCCGATGATAAAGTGAAAGTGGGCCTGTACCAACTGGTAAAAGTACTGGAAGAAGAGCACCGTATGCCCTTGCTGAAAAAGAAAATAGAACTACGTAACCTGATAGATAAGGAACTGGCCATTGTAACAGAAAAAGAAATGATACGAATCGTTTGCCGTAACCTGATCAGTAATGCGATCAAGTTCTCTAACGAAAACGGTATCATCGAAGTATCATCCCATATTGGCGACGACCATTTCCTGTACTTGACAGTGAAAGACAATGGTATCGGTATGAGCAAAGAGACGATCGACAAAGTAAACGCCAAACAATACTACAATACAACCGGCACTTCTTACGAAAAAGGCAGCGGTTTTGGCCTGATGTTATGCCGCGATCTGCTGAATAAAGCCGGGGGAGACCTCATCATCGAAAGTGAACCCGGCGTAGGAAGTACATTCACCATCAAGATGCCGGATGAATATCGAATGATGAACAAGGAATGATGAATCTTGAATGAACAGAAGAACAGATTAACAGATGAACAAGGAACAGACGAAGGAATATTGATTATTAACCGCATTTTCGATCATCATTCATCATTCCTTGTTCATTATTTCCTAGTCTTCGCTCTTGTTGCCTGCCGCAAAGATCTGGTCTACCGCGCCACCCAGCATCGGGAATTTTTCTTTTACAAAACTGGCAATGGTTTCAATTGCTTTTTGTGCCTGTGCAGGGTTCAGCTGGGCCTCTTTCACCAGGCGCTCAATGAGTTCGTTCATGTTGGGGTCTGTTTATGTGATTGGTTTTATAGCTAACTTACAAATTGATCCTGAGTTATTACTCACGATTCACCCTGCAATATTACTTGCTGCGCATAAAAAAGCGACAAGAAGTTATTCCCATCGCTTTCTGTTATCGTTGATGAGCCTGTTGTGTTGATCAGGCAACTTTTAAAATGCTTAATTTGCTTTTGCTGAACATCTGCTCTGCATAATCAAGGGTGATATGCAGCTGGCGGATATCGGTGCCTGGCAGTTCGAACATAGCATCGGTGAGGATACTTTCGCAGATACTACGTAAACCCCTTGCGCCCAGTTTGTATTCAAGGGCTTTTTTAACCATGAAATCGAGCACTTCATCATCCAGCTTCAGTTCAATGCCTTCCAGTTCGAACAAACGGGTGAATTGTTTGATCAGGGAATTGCGCGGTTCGGTGAGGATGTTCCTCAGCGTTTCCGCATCCAGCGGGTTCAGGTGGGTGATCACGGGTAAGCGGCCCAGCAGTTCGGGTATCAGTCCAAAACTTTTCAGGTCCTGTGCGTTGATGAACTGCAGCAGGTTCTTCCGCTGGTGCTCCTGTTCCTCCTTGTTCACACTGAAGCCAATCGCGTTGGTGTTCACCCTGCGGGCAATTACTTTATCAATGCCATCGAACGCACCGCCACAGATAAAGAGGATATTCTTGGTGTCAACCTTGATCATTTTCTGCTCAGGGTGCTTACGTCCGCCCTGTGGGGGAACCAGTACTTCGGTTCCTTCGAGCATTTTCAATAAACCCTGTTGTACGCCTTCGCCGCTCACGTCACGGGTGATGGAAGGGTTATCACCTTTACGGGCAATCTTGTCCAGCTCGTCCACATACACAATACCGCGTTCGGCGGCAGCCACATCGTAATTGCAGTTCTGTAACAAACGGGTAAGCATGCTTTCCACGTCTTCGCCCACATAACCCGCTTCCGTGAATACGGTAGCATCCACGATGGCGAAAGGTACGTTCAGCAAACGCGCAATGGTCTTGGCCAGCAGGGTCTTTCCCGTGCCGGTTTCGCCCACCATAATGATATTGCTCTTCTCGATCTCCACTTCATCCTGCTGGGCTTTGCTGTTCACACGCTTATAATGGTTGTAAACGGCTACCGATAACACTTTTTTAGCTTCATCCTGACCGATCACGTATTCATCCAGGAATTTCTTAATCTCCGCGGGACGACGGACATTGAGTTTAAAGTTGGAATTGCTGTTAGTATCCTGTTTAGTCGATAATTCCTGCGCAATGATCTCCTGTGCATGTTCCACACAGTTCTCACAGATATGACCATCCTGACCGGCAATCAGTATCTTGACCTCATCCCGGTTGCGGCCACAGAAAGAACAGTGTAATTGTGATGCTTTCGCCATAATCTTTTCCTTCGCTTAATAATAATACAGACACCTTAAGGCAGCCTGGTGTTGCAAAGCTACCATAGTTCAGGGGGTCTTCGTGTAGTTTTTGGACAAAAACCGTGTAAAAACGGTTAAAATGGGCTTAGATCTTGGCCAAAACCGCATCTACAATGCCATAAGCCACAGCTTCATCGGCATTCATCCAGTAATCCCGGTCAAAATCTTTCATTACCTGATCAATGGATTTGCCGCAGTTCTCTGCCAGGATCTTGGCTCCCAGTTCTTTGGTTTTACGGATCTGGTTGGCCTGGATCTCGATATCGGCACTGGTGGCCTGGAAATACCCTCCCAGGCTAGGCTGGTGTATCATGATCTCTCCGTGCGGGTATACAAAACGTTTACCCTTGGTTCCGGCGCTCAGTAAAATGGATCCCATACTGGCGGCCAGTCCCATGCAGATGGTACTTACAGGGCTCTGGATCAGCTTCATGGTATCATAGATCACCATACCGCTGGTAACCACACCTCCGGGACTGTTAATGTAAAACTTAATCTCCTGGCCGGGTTTGTCGGCATCCAGCAGGAGTAATTTGCTAACCACCTCTCTGGCAGATTTGTCATCCACCACGCCCCACAGGTATACGGCTCTTTTTTCGAAGAAGAGTTTTTCGATCTTCTTCATCATAAAACCGGTCATGGGTTCCTGCTTTTCTTCTTTGGGCTCATTTTCCTCGCCTTCTTCCTGTAAGTATGGGTTGATGTATTTAGGGTCGATCATTGTTGTGTTTTTTTGTGAATGGTGAATGGGCAATTGTGACTCGTCAGTCGTGAGTCGTCAGTGGGAAGTTATTGACTATGTACGACTCACGACTGACGTCTCAAGATTCTTAGCTTTTCTTCTCTTTTCTCGGGTTCATGAATAATACTTCATCGATCAGTCCGTATTCTTTGGCTTCGGTAGCGGTCATCCAGAAATCACGGTCGCTGTCTTTGGCGATGGTCTCGATATCTTTTCCGGTATGATGTGCCGATATTGCGTACAGTTCCTGCTTCAGTTTCTTGATCTCACGTGCAGTGATCTCGATATCGGTGGCCTGACCGCCAATGGCGCCGCTGGGCTGGTGCATCATGATACGGCTGTGTTTCAGTGCCGTACGTTTTCCCTGGATACCCGCACAAAGCAGGATCTGTCCCATACTGGCCGCAATACCGGTACAGATCGTGGCCACATCAGGGCTGATGAACTGCATGGTGTCGTAAATACCCAGGCCAGCGTATACACTGCCCCCGGGGCTATTGATATACATCTGGATATCTCTTGTACGGTCGGTGCTCTCCAAAAACAGCAATTGTGCGGTTACGATATTGGCCACATAATCATTGATACCTTCCCCGAGAAAGATGATGCGGTCCATCATCAAACGACTGAACACGTCCATGCTGGCTACATTCAGGGGTCTTTCTTCAATGATATAGGGGGTAAGGTTGGTAAACCCGTTCTGCCGGTAATTGTGTAAAGTGGCGCTGCTGATGCCCTTGTGTTTTACCGCGTATTTCTCAAATTCTTGTCCAAAATTCATGTGTTACGATTTTCGCTTTGAAGATAAGTGATTTGCTATTTCAAGCCTGCATTCTACTGGCAAATACTGTGCAATTCGTTTTTTGCGACAACAAGTCAGGCATTCCTGACCTGTAACAGGCTTCCTGCTATAAAAAATGCCGGACCCCAGGTCCGGCATCAGTTTCTTTGCCCTGTTGGTATTAGTGGTGATGGTGGTGCAGTTTTTTAGCAAAATCATCGGCACTGATGGCTTCTTCTTTGGCTATTACCTGGCCATCCAGTACGGTGAACAGTTTGTCTGTGCTGATGCGGTGGTAGCTGTCTTCCACGAATTTGCGGTCCTGCATCATACGGTTGGCATAGTCGTCCACCCATTGCTGGTTATCGCCCAAGGCGCCTAACTGACCGCCCATATAGCTGAACAGCTGTTGTTTGGCAAAATCACGGATATCGTCGGGTACTACTTCAATCTTGTTGTCCTGTATCAGTTTGCTGCTCACCAGGGTCCATTTCAGCTGGTTAACGAAAGTTGGGTAATCAGCTTCTGCCTCTTCGGCAGTCTTGGGCTGTTCGCCACCAGTCTGTAACCAACGTTTCAGGAAGCTTTCGGGGAATTCCATTTCGGTATGATCTACCAGGTGGTGATAGATCTGGTCGAATACCTGGTTGCGGGATTGTGCGTCGAAATGTGATTCGATCTCAGCTTTAACGGCTGCACGGAAATCGTCTTCAGACTTGATCTCCTTGTTGGGGTATACCGCCAGGAAGAATTCTTCGTTCAGTTCCGCTTTTTCGATCAGGCCCACTTTGGTGATCAGTAATTTGAAATATTTGTCGCCATCTTCCTTAGTCAGGCCCAGGTCGGCCAGGATGGCTTCTTTTTCTTTGTCTTCAAAAGCCTTGTTCAGCTGTAATACAACGGTGTCATTGTTCTTTTTACCGATCAGGTTTTTGCGGAATCCTGCTTCAAAATATTTCACCAGCAGTGAATTGTCCTTGCTGATACCGCCTTCTACTTCGTTGCCATCCTTATCTGATTCAATGAATTTTACGTTCAGCACATTCTCATCACCGGTTACGGCTTCAGGATCGGTCATTTTACCGTTGCGGATCTGGAGGCGTTCTACTTCTTCCTGTACCATATCGTCGGTAACAGTGATCTTGTAACGGGTCACATTTATTTTAGAAGGATCTACCTGTACGTCGGGTTTCAGACCTACTTCAAAAGAAAAACTGTATTCGCCCGGGTTGTTCATGTCCAGCTTGGTGGCATCATTATCCAGGGGCAGGGGCTGGGCAAAGATCTCCAGTTGTTCTTTGTTCAGGTAAGCATTCAGTTCAGCTTCTACTTTACGCAATACTTCATCGCTGAAAACTCCCTGTCCGTACATTTTCTTAACCAGTCCGGCAGGCACCATACCCTTACGGAAACCGGGGATATTGGCGGTTTTGGCATATTTCTTCAGGCTTTGTTCAAAGCCGGTATAATAATCTTCTTTGTTCAGCTGAACGGTCAGTTTGTCGTTCAATAAACCAATGTTCTCTCTGGTAACAGATGCCATGATGGAATTTTTTGAATTCTTAAAATTTGGGGTGCAAAGGTAAGGGATTGTGGCAAACCCTGCTAAGCTTGCCGGTTTTTCATGAAAAAAGCAGGCTAATGTTAAATTTAGTTACCACCGGGCAGCGGGATTGGAGAAAATAGTTTCTTTAGGGTCGAAACTGGTGCAAGATCAGGTTAACGTATAGCAATATATTTTAAACTGTATAAGATTATCTTAAAAAGGGTAATCGACTGGTCAGTGGCATCAATTTTGACTTTAACCCCCCTGCATGAGGAATACGCTGCTGATAGCATTGTTGCTGATACATATTCTGGGTAATACAGAATTGCGGCAGTTATTGAGTCTGCCCAAGATCCTCGAGCATTACCACCTTCACCAGGTCATGGACCCTAAGGAAAGTTTCGCGAGTTATATCTGCGAACATTACGGGGGATACGATGGAACAGAAGGCGATGATACACAGGACCGTGAACTCCCTTTTAAGAAGGTCTTTCATCCGGGTTTGCTTACGGCCACTACGCCGCCGTTCATTTATTTCGTTACAACAGAATATTGTCTGCTGGAGGGATCTGTGTTCCCGACACCTATTCCCGAACCGGTACCGTCTCCCTATACAAATACCCTCCTGCGTCCTCCCTGCCGTATGATCTGATCTCTACCAATCTTGCATTGAACCCCGGTTCAACAGAATTTATTGAAAGACAACTGCTATTGCATGGCGCCGGTTATGGCTGTCCTGTGCAGGTAATGTCTTGATCTGTTTAAATCAATCTTATGAAATTAATGAGCGTAAACGCCAGTTTGCTGGTTGTAGTGGCCATATTGGTTTTTCTGGCCTGCAAACATGAGATCCCTTTTCCGGCAGGTACCATTGTGATAACTGAAACGCCTAACCCGGGTAGTTCAGGCCGCAGCTGCAGTCCGGATTCTGTCTATTTTGCCAATGAGATACAACCCCTGGTAAATGCCAGTTGCGCCATGAGCGGTTGTCATGATGCGGTTACCCATGCCGAGGGATTGAATCTTACCACCTATACAGGTATCCTGAAAATTGTGTCACCGCGTAAGGCTTCTGACAGTAAGTTGTATCTGGAAGTGATCCGAACGGATAAAGACCGGATGCCACCACCTCCCATGCCCGCTATGCCTGCTGACCAAGTGGCGAAGATCCAGCAATGGATCAACCAGGGTGCGGTGAATAATGTATGTGATAAATGCGATACCACTGATTTCAAATTCAGTACTGCCATCAAGCCCATGCTACAGACCAAATGTGTGGGTTGCCATAACAGTGCATCGCTGGGCGGAGGAGTTGATCTTTCCACCTATGCGGGTGTAAAAACTTCTGCCCTGAGCGGGAAACTGTATGGTTCGGTTAACTGGACTGCAGGTATCTCTGCCATGCCCAAAGGCAGTGTAAAAATGCCTGATTGCGAGATCAGGCAGATTAAAAAATGGATCGATTCCGGAACCCCCAACAATTAAACAGGTTAGTTATGAAAAAAACAATCAGTATCGTATATATCGGTTTTCTGGTGCTGTCTTTTTATTCGTGTTATTATGATAAAGCCGACCTGTTGTATCCAACGGGCTCTGCCGCCTCCTGCGATACCAGTACCGTTATGTCTTATTCACAGAAAGTGGTGCCACTGCTCAGAAACCAGTGTTATGGCTGCCATACCGCTACCGGAGGATCCGGAGGGATCAATATGTCTTCTTATGCCAATGACAAGGCGCTTGCCCTGAATGGTAAGCTGTATGGCTCTATCAATCATTCGGCTGGTTTTGTTCCCATGCCGCAGGGTGCCGCAAAAATGACCAGCTGCCAGTTATCCATTATTAAAAAATGGATCGATGGGGGAGCCTTGAATAATTAATCCAAAACCAGAAACCACATGTTACAACACAAACTCTCAAAATATCTGCTGGCCATTGTTTTGGTGCTAATGGCTGCGGGTATTTATGTATACCGAGAATACAACCGGAAAGCACCTGATACCAGTGAGCTTACAGCGGCATATGAGCTTACCGGCATGCAACTGGTACAGGCTTTCCAAATTGGGGAAGCCAATGCCAATACCCTGTATCTGGGTAAAGTACTTGCTGTGAGCGGTACGAAAAAATCTGTGGAGAGCGACAGCTCCGGAACCCAGACCCTGGTATTGGGTGATGCCGGATCTATGTCATCTGTTCGCTGCATCATGGAAAAAAGCTCTGAGGTTGCCTCGTATGCCGAAGGGAAAACTCTCACCATCAAAGGCATCTGTGCCGGGTACAATGCCGATGATATGGGCCTGGGAGCCGATGTAATCCTGAACCGTTGCAGCTTACAAAATTCTGTAAAACCTTAAATGAACCCTTTATGAAAAAAATGATCATGGTTATGCTGTCTGTTATTGCCCTGCAATCCATACAGGCACAGGATAAATATTTTACTAAAACCGGTAAGATCAGTTTCGATGCTACCGCACCTAAATCGCCGGAAGATATTGTCGGCATCAATAAAACAGTAACCTGTGTACTCGATACCAAAACCGGTAACCTGCAGATGGCGGTACTGATGAAAGCCTTTGAGTTTGAAAGGGCCCTGATGCAGGAACATTTCAACGAGAACTATGTGGAGAGTCATAAATTCCCGAAGACGGAATTCCGGGGAGCGATCCTGCCCGGAACTGCAGTGAACTATGCCAAGGATGGCGTATATCCTGTGCAGGTAAAAGGGAAACTGACCATGCACGGACAGGCCAAAGACGTAACAGCGGAAGGTAAAATTGCCGTTAAAGCCGGCAAGATACAGGTGCAGTCTGTTTTTACGGAACTGCTATCCGACTATGCGGTCGCCATCCCCACATTGGTGGCAGATAAAGTAGCTAAAAATGTAAAGATCACGGTTGATTGTTCACTGGAGCCACTGAAATAATCTCCCACTTTAATCAATGAATAGCATGAAAAAAATAATAACAAGAATGGTTGTGTTTTGCCTTTTCAGCATGTACGGGCAAAACATGAATGCCCAGGAAACGGATCTGTTGAAACTGGTGGGAGAGGATAAACCCCGGAAGGAATATGTAAAATATGCTTTCAAATCTCCAAGAGTCATCAACGGGCACTCCATGGAGTTCCTGGCGCCCGGAACGATGGATTTCCGGATCCTACACCGGTTTGGTCTGCTGAACCAGGGAGCTGATAATTTCTTTGGCCTTGACCAGGCCAGTATGCGCCTGAGTTTTGATTTCGGTCTGCGCAGGAACCTCATGTTCGGCGTTGGAAGGAGCAATTTTAAAAAAGAACTGGACGGGTATATCAAATATGCCCCCCTGATGCAAAGTACCGGTGAAGGAAGTTTTCCATTCACCGTAGCGCTGGTTGCCGGTATGACCCTGAACACCATGCCCTGGGCCGATCCCACGATCAAGAACTATTTTTCGTCGAGACTGGCTTATTATTTCCAAACCATCATCGGCAGGAAAATAACTGAAGGACTTACCCTGCAGATTTCGCCTACGCTGGTGCACCATAACCTGGTTCCGCTTCAAACACAGCCCAATGACGTATATGCCGTAGGTATTGGAGGACGTGCTAAAGTCTCGAACCGCATGGCTTTGACCTGGGATTATTTTTATGTAGCGAATGGAATAGAGACAGGTGTGAATTATCATCCCCTTTCTGTGGGCGTGGATATTGAAACCGGCGGGCATGTATTTCAGTTGCATGTATCGAATGCTGCCGGAATGAATGAACGCGCTTTTATTACAGAAACCACCAACAGCTGGTCCAAAGGGGAAGTCCGTTTCGGATTTAACCTCTCGCGTGTGTTCCAGATCAGGAAAAACAAAAAGCTCACATAGTGAGCTTTTTGCAGATGGAACAATGTGTGCGGATGATAGGAATCGAACCTACATGGGTCACCCCGCTAGATCCTAAGTCTAGTGCGTCTGCCAGTTTCGCCACATCCGCAACAACCGGGTAACTTACCCGTCAGGGGCGCAAAAATAGGTGGATTTATGAAAACTCCGGCTTTTTTAGACCCTTCGCTTAAAACAAATGGACAGCTATACACTGTCCATTTGTTTTTCTGCCGGCTCAAAAGCTTATTTAATTCGTTGCCAATGCTTCCAGGATCTTTTGGATGGTACTGTTCATGGCTTTGTTATCGGCTATCCAGCGTACCACCACTACCAGCTCATGTTCGGGGTCTACGTATACGAGGTTATTGCCGTTACCGATATGCATGAATGCGCTTGTTGGTGCATCAGGTAATAGTTTCTTGTCGGTATTCAGGAACCAGTTCATATACCCGTAATCAGTTCTGGCCGGGGTAGGAGTGAGTGCCTGTTTTACCCATTGCTCGCTCAGGAGCTGTTTGCCGTTCCAGTTGCCTTTGTGTAAGGTGAGCAGACCAAAGCGTGCCATATCATATGCGTTGATGAACATGCCACCCCCCCAATGGCCGCCACCACTTACCGATTGCACGGGTTGTCCGTTAAGTACGATCCAGGCATTGCGGTAACCCGTCCAGCGCCAGGTATGGGAAGCGCCGATGGGGTCCATGATATATTGCTGTAACACTTGTGGCAATGGTTTGCGCCATACACTGGTGGCTGCCAGGGCCATTGCATTCACCCGTACATCATTGTATTCATAAACGGTACCGGGTACATTCCTTTTCCGGTTGTACCATTTGGCGGGATCGGGATCAGGCCTGTCGGCCCAATCGGGTTTGCCCCAAAGGGTGCCTTCCCAATCACTGGTCTGCCGCAGCAGGTGGTCCCAGGTGATGGTCCTGTTGTGTTCCGTATCGAAGGTACGCAGTAACTGCGGCTGACCATACGATTCAGCAGGCCGGTTTACCTGACCGGGCGTGAACAATTCTATCGGTGGCACATAGGCTGCAACAGTATCGTGTACGCTTCTGATCAATCCCTGGTCAACAGCAAGTCCTACAACGGTCGATAAGAAACTTTTGGTGACACTATGCGTCATATCGCATCGCTGGGGTTCGCCCCAACTGGCCATCAGGTAACCTTTGTAGATGATCAGGCCCGTAGGCTCACCTCGTTCTGCAAAAGGGCCAATGGCTTCTCCAAAAGGTTCTTTGCCGAAACTCTGGTAATGGCTGCGTTCCATGTTTCTCGGATTCCGGCTTTCGGCAGCCTTGGCAATCGTAATAGCTTCCTGGATCTTTTCACTGTTTACGCCAAGTTCGGCGGGTGATTTGTTTTCCCAATGCTGTGCAGAAGGGAAATAGGGCTTGCTGACTGCTGCCGGAATATTTTTTTTCTGGCTAAAAACGATGCTGCTGATACAAAGGCAGCCGGCAAGGATGATTTTGGGAACTGTCATACCTACTAAATTAAGAGAAATAAGGACCAGAAGGCTTCCCACCCGGGTAAAACGGACAGAAACTGATTCAATAGTTATGAGCTGAATCATATTCTTTTGTCCGGAGCCCCGAAAATTAACGGAAGTATATTTAATTTTTATATACTTAATTAAAATCTTTGTCGTTATAATAAGTGATCTTAAAGAAATGACAATGGGATTACAATGCTATTTGAAGTATTTGTGCAAAATAAATACGGTGTAATAAAATGTTTATCAATGTATTATGAAGAAATTATTAACAAAAAAAGAGGGATGTCATGTTAAAGTATGATATAAATCATATTACCGTTTGATGTATGTCATATTCAGCGGATAAATGCCGGACTAAGTTTGTACCGTCAAATCAAAAAGAATAATAGCAACCACACTTAATGAACCTTAAATCTATTTTTATGAATCTCGTACTACCAACCACACCAAAAAAAGTCCTTGCCCTCGGCGTATCTCTTCTGTTGTTTATAGGCGCTTTTGCACAGGTTAAATACAGTAATAAAAATGCTGCCAGCCTGGTAGTAAGCGGAACTTCTACTTTACATGATTGGGATATGAAATCTGCCCAGGGTAACTGCGAAGCCACCATTACCTTAAATGCAGCAGGTGCTTTAACCGCCCTGAACGGACTGTCTTTCTCTACCAATGCACTTGAACTGAAAAGTGGTAAAGGTGCCATGGATAAAAATGCCTACAAAGCTCTGAAAACCGATAAGAGCCCCAATATCACTTACACAGCTGCTACTTCTACCGTTTCTGGTAGTGGTACAGATTACGTGGTAAAAACAAACGGTAAGCTCACGATTGCCGGCGCTACCCTGGATGCAGAAGTGATTGCTACCTGCAAGGTACATCCCGACAAAACTGTTACCGTAACCGGATCTAAAAAGATCAGCATGAAGGATTTTGGAATGGTTCCGCCCAGCTTTATGATGGGTACCATCAAAACCGGAAATGATGTGACTTTGAAATTTGATTTCACACTCAGTAAATAACCAATAACTCAATAACTAAAACAGTAACACTATTGTTTGTAAACCCAAACTATTTTTTATGAAAATGCAAATCAACAGGTTTAAATCAATGCTTGGTTTCGTCTTGATCGGGGTTCTGCCTGTAGCCCTGTACGCGCAACAACCTAAAATTTCTAACTTCCGCCCTTATGATAAAACCGGTATCAACCAGTTTGAAACCTTAAAAAGCGACACCGTTCCTTTTACCGGATTAACGATCAGATGGGGTGCAGGTTTTACACAACAGTATCAGAACCTGAAACACGAAAACCCATCTGCCCTGAACAATACCGGTACTGGTGCTAACCGCCTGTATCCCATTGCTCCAGGTTTTATGACCGCTCAGGCCAACTTATTCATGGATGCACAGCTGGCTGATGGTATCAAACTGAATGTGACCAGTTACCTGTCTTCTCGTCACCACAACGAGTACTGGGTAAAAGGTGGTTATATCCAGTTCGATAAGCTTCCTTTCAAAGGCAAAACATGGGATGATATCATGAAAGTGGTAACCCTGAAAGTTGGTCACTTTGAAGTGAACTACGGTGATCAGCACTTCCGCAGATCAGATGGTGGTCAGACACTGTATAACCCATTCATGGATAACCATATCATGGACCAGTTTGCAACTGAGATCGGTGGTGAGGTATATGTTCAGAAAGGCGGTTTCACTGGTATGGTGGGTATCACCAATGGTATGATCAAAGGACATATCGATTCAGTGGCAGCTACTACTCAGGATGCTAATGTTAACAGGAATCCTTCACTGTACTTCAAAGGTAGCTATGATACCAAACTGGATAAAAATGTAAGACTCCGTTTCTCTTTGAGCCATTACACCAACTCCAGCCAGGCAGGTAGTGGTCTGACACTGTATGGTGGCGACCGTACCGGTTCTAACTACCAGCAGGTGATGGAAAAAGGTGTGCCAGGTTCTTTACCAGCATACACTGCCGTTGCTTTCTCTGGAAGATTTAACCCAGGCTTCAGCAAAAAGATCGCTGCAACTATGTTCAACGTATTCTTTAAAGCCTATGGACTGGAACTGTTCGGTACTTTGGAAACTGCAAAAGGCCGTACCAAAACAGAAGTTGAAGACAGAAAAGCCAATCAGTTCGTGATCGAAGGTGTATACCGCTTTGGTAAAGATGAGAACCTGTTTGTAGGTGCCAAATACAACACCGTAACAGCCAGACTGGCCGGTCAAACTGCAGATGTGAAAGTGAACAGAACTTCTTTTGCTGCCGGTTGGTTCCTGACCAAAAATGTGCTGATGAAAGCTGAGATCGTTAACCAGAAATATGTTGATTTCCCAACCAGTGATTATCGCTCAAGTGGTAAATTCAACGGATATGTGATCGAAGCGATCGTAGGATTCTAAATTATTGGGTTTTTTTATAGTGTATAATAGCCGGATGAATTAATTTCATTCGGCTATTGTTTTTCAGCTTTTTAAAGCGGCACGGGCATAATGAGAAAGAACTGGTTCTACCTGATACTGTTGATCGTATTACCCGGATTTAACAACCCGGAGAACAGCAATGCTACCTGGGTGGTAATGCCGGGCAGCAGCTTGTCGGTAAATGGCAGTACCAATATCAATACTTTCCAGTGCGAGATAACCAATTATTCCCTGCCTGATACCATTACCTGTGCACCCAAAGCCCCCAAGGGGCAGTTATTACCCATGCAGGGCCGGCTGATGCTGGATATCCTTTCATTCGATTGTCATAATAAAATGATGACGAATGACCTTCGTAAAACACTTAAATACAAGGCCTACCCGCATTTATCCATCCGTTTCATTTCCATCAATAGTTTTCCCGATTTCAAGAATCCTTCCAAGATCACGGGGATCGTAGATATCAGCCTGGCGGGGGTTACCAAAAGATTTGAGATCTCTTACCTGTTCTCGCAGGACAATACGCAGCTATTGCACCTGAAAGGTGACAGGGTGGTGAACTTCTCGGACTTTAACCTGGTTCCGCCCAGCAAACTGGGGGGCATCATCAAAGCCAAAGATGAGCTGAGTGTAGAGTTTAAACTGAAACTGAAGCCCCTGGGTTAAGGATTCATCTTCGCGAAAATAATTCCCGCCACACAAGACTGGAAACAACCAAAACCAAGCCAGGACAATACCATGGTCTCAGATACATCTATCTGGCTGTAGGTCATCCACAAAATGGGTAACAGTCCGGCGATGGTATAAGCCAGGCCAAATTCAAGTCCACGAAGCACAAAATGACCGTGAAATACTTTTTTGGAACGTTCCCAGAACCAGGAAAGGGCAAAACTGATGAGTAAAGCATGGGAATAAAAGAAAAAATCCCTTGACCTGTCGGAGATAAAAACATTACTAAGGTACTCAACAAAAAAGCGGCTCATGAATGGTATGGTGACGGCTACAAACAACCCGCCATAAGATAGGATAGAAAGAACAATACCCGCTACAAGGCCGCTGATAAGCACTTTTTTCATGTCCCGAATTTACAGTTGAAATTAGTTTTTTTTGAGCAGATAGCAACGTACAACAATAGTATTTCTCCCATAAAATGAGGGATAACCGAAATGAAAATGGTCCTGCGCAGATCACGATCGCAATCTGGCAGGACTATTTGATAAACTTCTATTATTTACCGCGGTTGGCGGTCTGCTGCCCCTGATACCTTCTCGGATCACCGCCACGGAACGAACGCCTGTTGTGCTGCTGGCGCTGGTTTTGTGCAGGATGTTTTGGCTGTGAAGGGTAGGAAGCCAGGGAGGTATCGCTCATGGCATACGGGTGTTCGGTTACCACAGGAACCGTATTGGCGATCAGTTTCTGGATATCACGCAGGAACTCTTTCTCTTCCATATCGCAGAAAGAAAAAGCGATGCCACTGGCACCTGCACGGCCGGTACGGCCGATACGGTGTACATAGGTTTCGGGTACATTCGGTAATTCGAAATTGATCACGTGAGAGAGGTTGTCTACATCAATACCCCTTGCGGCAATATCGGTAGCTACCAGTACACGGGTTTGTCCCGATTTAAAATTACCCAGTGCCCGTTGCCTGGCATTCTGCGATTTGTTACCATGGATGGCTTCGGCGCTGATGCCGTTGCGGCTAAGGTCTTTGACCACTTTATCGGCACCGTGTTTGGTGCGGGTGAATACCAGCACGCTCCTGATGGCCGCATCTTTCAGCAGGTGCACCAGCAGGTGTTTCTTATTTTCTTTCTGTACAAAATAGACCGACTGCTGAATGGTTTCGGCGGTGGAAGAAACAGGCGTTACTTCTACTTTGGCCGGATTGTTCAGGATGGTGCTCGACAGCTTTGCGATCTCTGTTGGCATGGTAGCCGAGAAGAAAAGCGTTTGTCGTTTGGCTGGTATCTTGGTGATGATCTTTTTTACATCGTGGATGAAACCCATGTCCAGCATGCGGTCTGCCTCGTCCAGCACAAACAGTTCCAGTTGCGCCAGGTTGATGAAACGTTGTTCCACCAGGTCCAGCAAACGGCCGGGCGTAGCGATCAGGATGTCAACGCCATTGCGTAAAGCATTGGTCTGGGGTTGTTGTGACACGCCACCGAAGATCACCAGGTGTTTCAGGTTGAGGTGTTTGCCATAGGCGGCAAAACTTTCATCGATCTGGATGGCCAGTTCGCGTGTGGGCGTTAAAATCAGGGCTTTGATGCCTTTGTTGTTGCTGCCGGCCATTTTCCGCTCGTGCAGGATCTGCAGCATGGGAATGGCGAAAGCGGCTGTTTTACCGGTTCCGGTCTGGGCACAACCCAAAAGATCCCTTCCCTGTAAGATCATGGGAATAGATTGCTCCTGGATGGGTGTGGGGGAAGTGTAACCTTCAGTCTTGAGCGCACGTAATATGGGCTCGATAAGATTCAATTGTTCGAATAACACAATAGATATTTTACATAAATGAACACCTGAAATAGCTCAGATGCTATATAACCTGCCCGTAATTGACTTGATGAAACTTTGTCACGGAAGAGTGATCAGTCTGTAGAGAGAGTATATGAATGAGGCAAAGATAAGGGAAAAATAATTAATGGGTTGTTAAGCTTGGGAATGATGAATAATGAACAGATTAACAAGGAATGATGAATAATGAACAGATTAACAAGGAATGATGAATTATGTATGATCGGAGGAGTTCTTTGATATTCATCATTACTTCATCATTCATGATTCCTTGTTCGTCTGTTCCTCTGTTCCCTTGTTCAATTGCTGATGAATGAAACGATCGTTTCCAGGTGGGTTTTGTCGGTTTCGTCAAACCGGTCCAGCCGTTCGCTGTCTACATCCAGTACACCCCAAACGGTTCCGTTATTGATCAGGGGAACTACGATCTCTGATCTTGACAGGCTGCTGCAGGCGATATGCCCCGGAAATTTTTCTACATCCGGAACGATCAGTGTCTCTGCTTTGGCCCAGCTGGTGCCGCATACGCCGCGTCCTTTGTTGATCCGGGTACAGGCCACAGGTCCCTGAAATGGCCCAAGTACCAGTTGTTCTCCTTTTACCAGGTAAAAACCTACCCAGAACCAGCCAAACTGTTCTTTCAGTGCGCCGGCGATATTGGCCAGGTTGGCTACCATGTCAGTTTCACTTTCAATCAGTGCTTTGATCTGTGGTATCAGTGCCTGGTATTGCTCTTCCTTGCTTCCTTGTATGATGGTAAGGTCTTCTGCCATAAATAATGTGTAGGTACAAAATTAGGAGATCTTAGGTAGCTTTGCCGATTTTGCCAAGATGGGTATTATGAAAATTATCCGGATATTTCAATCCATACCCCATGGCGCGGTCAAAACTGCTATGGGCATAAAGAAGGATGCCTATTAAAAGGAGTATATCGGTATGCATCAGATAACCTGATAACAGTACTGCCAACGCTATGGCCTTGTGATGAAACAGGTTGTAACAGATAGCTCCTGTTCGGGGAGAGATGAGATACCCCAACATGCTGATATCAGGAGACAGAAACAGCAAAGGCCAGATCCACCAACTGAAGGAGATGGGCTGTTGTGATAAAGCGACCAGGGCTATCAGCATCTGGGCAAGTTCTTCTGATTGTAATGTCTTTTTCATAGTGTCTGGTTCTGATTGCAAAAATCGCCAGACCTATAGAAGATGTCGTTAACAAATGATAAGAAAACAACGCTATTGTTTTTTTGCGACCCGATTACGGATGCGGCTCAGACTCACAGGTGTTATGCCCAGGTAATTGGCTATCAGGTGTTGAGGAATGCGTTCGAGGATCTTTCGTTTGTTGCTGTTCAGCAATTGCCGGTAACGTTCTTCTGCACCAAACATTAGTAAACCGGTCATTCTTTCCTCCAGACCGGCAGCCAGGTATTCAGCTATCAATCTTCCGAATCTTTCCCAGGAATGGCTTTGTTGATAACATTCCTTCAGTACAGAATAGGGAAAAACAATCAGCGTAGTATCTGATAATGCTTCAATACTTAACGCCCCCGGTTTACCGGTTATACAGCTGATATAATCGGTAACGAAACTGTTCTCAAAATAAAAATAAGTAGTCTTTTCTTCTCCGTCTTTTGTATAGTAATGGCGCATGCTGCCATCAGTCACAAAACCGATTTCCCCGCAAACCTTGCCTTCTTTGGTAAACAGCTCGTTTTTGGGGATCATGCGTTGTAAGAGATGCGGTTCCAGCATTTCCCAGTCAGCTGGCGAGATGGGAGTGAACCGTTCTATATATTTCCTGAGTTCCTGGAACATCTTACCTGATATATTTTCCGATCACCGGAAATTTTTGGAATTCCTTTTTCTCGATCAGCAGGATGAACCAGCACCAGGTGGATAATAATACAAATCCCAGTCCCAGACTGAAATAGACATGCGGGAACCAATGCGTTACAGCTTTATGGGCCAGGAATAACAATACAACAATGGTTCCGTATGCGATCAGTTTTTTGGTTGCATAGGGAACCGGGTAGGCTTTCTGCCCCCATCGGTAACTGATCACCATCATGGTTCCATAACACAAAAAAGTGGCCCAGGCGCCTGCCATATAACCGATATGGGGAATGAGTGTGTAGTTGACGCCAATGGTAATGGCCGTTCCGATCAATGTGATGTAAGTGCCTGCAATGGTGCGGTTGCTTAATTTGAACCAGATACTGAGGTTGTAATAAATACCCAGAAAGATATTGGCCAGCAACAATATCGGAACCACCGCCAGGCCCACACGGTATTCAGGGCCAATCAGTCTTGACCAGACCGGCAGGAACAGGCTTACGGCCAGGAACATGGTGGTGACCACAATTACAAAGAATTTCATTACCCTGGCATAAGTCTTCTGCGGATTTTGTCCTTCTGCCTGTTTGAAAAAGAAAGGCTCTGCACCCATCCGGAATGCCTGGACAAACAGCGTAATCAGTAAGGATAATTTATAACAGGCATTATAAATACCTACCTGTTCATTCCTGAATTCCACAGTGCCGGGTAACCAGGCTTTCAGCATCAGTCTGTCAAAAGTTTCGTTGATAATACCTCCCAGGCCAACGATCACCAGGGGAAGGGAATAAACCATCATTTCTTTCCATAGACGTGTATCGAAACTGAATCGGACAAAGGATAACTCTCTGCTGAGTAATAACAAGGTCAACAGGCTTTGCACCACATTGGCGATAACTACGTATACAATAGGGTTCTGGTTGAAATCGAAAAATGTACCGACCCAGCTATCCGGGTTTGCCTGTAATTCTGCTGGGCAATAATTAACCAGAAACCAGACCAGCAGCAGGTTTACAAAGATCCCGATCACCCTTACAAATGCAT
Source organism: Sediminibacterium sp. FW305-C-269 (assembly GCF_058231045.1). Taxonomy (NCBI): domain Bacteria; kingdom Pseudomonadati; phylum Bacteroidota; class Chitinophagia; order Chitinophagales; family Chitinophagaceae; genus Sediminibacterium; species Sediminibacterium sp. FW305-C-269. The sequence continues at coordinate 148,210 of NZ_JBIQXQ010000005.1, forward strand.
ATTTGACAGGTCTTTCTTCCTGCCGCAATTTGGCAAAGGGGATCACGCTCAGTGTATCAAGTGCAATGATTGCGATAGTGAGTGTGGCTATTTCCGGTATGTCGGTAAAACCGCTGATATTTCCCAGCAGGCCACGGTTGAGCCAGAGTAAGCCAGAAAAGATGATGGTAGAAAACAGGATAGATAAGAAACTGGTGCTGTAGATCGTTTGTTGGTACTCCTTTTTTGCCGAAAAACGGAAATAGGCCGTTTCAAAACCATACGTGAATAGCACACTTAATACCGGTATGGCAGAATACAATAAACTTTGTCTCCCGAAATCGGCCGTTCTCACATGGGGCGAATAGGTAAGTAAGGGCGTTAACAGGTATCCCATGAACCTGGCTGCTATAGAGCTGAGTCCATACCACATCGTTTGTCCTGCCAGTTTCTTTATCCCGCTCAAATTCTATTGGTTTATTGATTGTAACCATCCACCCATTCACTCATCCACTCATTGCTAAAGTAACAAATGTGCGCTTACCGGTGAATATCTGCAGGCGGTTTTGTATTATTATCGGCTCCAGGTGCTGCAAAACGTGGGTCTTTCAGAAAGCTGGAATCGGTCAGTGTATATAAAAATGCAGTCAGTTGACCGATCTCGTAATTCGACAGGGCCAGTTTGTTACGGAACAGGGAGTCGGTGGTCGCACTCACTACCATATTTTTCCGGTAATGTTCAAACACGTTCATCAGCGAGAAAAAACGGCCATCGTGTCCATAGGGAAAGGTCATAGCTACATTCCGCAGACTGGGCACTTTGAATTTGAGCGAGTCTTCAGGTTTTGTGGTAATGCGCATCCTGCCCGGGTCTTTCAATACATCATCCATCTTCAGGCCAATGTTGCGGTAAGAATAATCCGTGAACAGGGGCTCTGTATGGCAACTGGCACATTTCTGCAAGAAGATCTGGTATCCCAGCTGCTCCGGCAGTATGAAACTGGCTTCACCGCGTTTCACCTTATCGTATTTGCTGTTACTGCTCACCAACTGCAGCAGGAACTGGCTCAGGGCTTTTCCCAGCCGCTGGGTGCTGATGGTCTCGTCGCCAAATGCGGCTTTGAACATTTTCCGGTATTCCTTGTCCGCTTTCAGTTTGGCAATGACATTCTCCAGTGTTTCGGCCATTTCATTCTCAGCAGTAATCGGTGCCAGCGGTTGCAGGTCAAGATGGTTGATGCCACCATCCCACATAAAATCTTTTTGCCAGGCCAGGTTGAACAGTCCAGGTGCATTACGGGTGGTTAATGCGTTGTTGTAGCCATGACTGAGACTATGGTCGTATGTGTTGAATGCGCCAAACTGCTGGTGACAGGTGCCGCAGGAGAAATTACCATCTTTACTGAGCCTGCCGTCGTAAAAAAGTTTTTTACCCAGGGCAAAACCTTCTTCGGTTAGCGGGTTCTTAGAAAAATCATAGACCGGCTGGGGCCAGCCTTTGGGTACTTTGAAGGCAATGGGTCTGGGTCTGAAATACGCGTTGTCTGTCGCAACCCATCCTGCACCGGTCAGCAGGATCAGCAGCAAAACCCAGGTATTTTTGACAATCCTCATATCAGCGCACGGAGTGAATGGAAAACATGTTTTGATAATTATCGGCAAATCTCATCGCTAAACTGCCCGGTGAATGACATACGGGTGTCTCTGCTATGTTTATCTGCGAGGAGCCGGTAAACCACTTGTTGATATCGGCAGTGATATGAATCTCCCGGAGCGGCTGGTTGGCTGGCGGAATTGGCAGTGTGATCGCTCTTGTCGTATTCATCCCAAAACGAAAACCTCCGATATGGTACGTAAAACGGTGCCCTGGTGAAGGGGAACGTTCTGCGGTGCCTTCCAGTTTGGCCATGATATAACCGCTGTTCCATGTCCAGAACATACCTTTCAATGGGTCGAGGGCGCCAGTCTGTATGCCCGAAACATTTCTGGCACTATCCACACCCAGTAAAAACCCGATCTGGCGGATGTCGATATCAGGTATCTGGATAGTGATGATTTTAGAATCCGGTATTTCTTCGTCTATGAGAAAATATTGCGGATCCGGTTTCCATTGTTTGCCTTTGCTGTCAGTAAGGGTGAAATGGGAGACATAGTACTTGAACCTTTCGACCGTAATACTATCGCCCAGGCTGTTCTGGCAAAGAGCACCCAGCTCCAGTGGATTTTTGCCAACCTGGTGGTGAATGACCAGTCGTAATTTCCCGGCAGGTGCAGTAGCGGGTTCTGGCCCCCTTAAGTGTAAACCGGTGAGACAGAGTGCCAGCAAAACAATCATATAAAACGGGTACTTCATAAATAATCGTGTTTGTTGATCTTCCTGCGCAGTTCTTTGATGGTCCGGTTCTTTTTCTTGGTCTCGATCCTTTTTTCCTGGGCGGCCCGGGTGGGTTTGGTAGGCCTGCGAACTTTCTGTTTGACCAGTGCTGAATTGACCAGCTGGTTCATTTTCCTGGTCACTTCCCCTTTATTACCGAGTTGCGATCTTTCTGTTTGTGACTTTACCAGTAGCTGGTCTTCGTCAGTGATCTTATTGGCCAGTTTTTCGCGTATCCGTTGTTTCTGCTCCTCGGTCACCAGCCGGGATGATGCGATATGCCAACGACCCTCCACCATGGTCTCCACCTTGTTCACGTTTTGTCCTCCTTTGCCACCGCTGCGGGCGGTTTGGAACCATATCTCCGGCGTAATGTCTACCTTCATTGTACTAAAGTTCGGATAAAAACTGTTAAAGGATCATGAGAATTGTAATACAAAGGGTCAGTGAGGCTTCGGTTACCGTAGAAGGTTCGGTAACAGGTGCCATACAGAAAGGTCTATTGGTGTTGATCGGCATTGAGGACGCGGATACAGACGAAGACATTGTCTGGCTCAGTAACAAGATCGTGAACCTCCGCATTTTTGATGATGCGGAAGGGGTGATGAACCTCGGTATCAAAGACGTGGATGGAGAGATCCTGCTGGTAAGCCAGTTCACCCTGCATGCCAACACCAAAAAAGGGAACCGGCCTTCTTATATCAAGGCATCAAAACCGGATATTGCCATACCGATGTACGAGAAGATGATCCGGCAGTTGGAGACCGATCTCGGTAAAAAGATCCAGACAGGTGTTTTTGGTGCGGACATGAAAGTGCGCCTGCTCAACGACGGCCCGGTAACCATCCTGATCGACTCGAAGAATAAAGAATAAAAGAATTATGAACCAATTCGGATGAGAGATCTTTTCACCATTCACTCAATCACTCATCCACTCATTCACTCATTAAATGGAACCATGCCTGATATCACTACCCGCCCGGATCTTGAAAAGTTGATGGAACAATTCTACCGTACAGCTTTTGCAGATGACCTGATCGGTCACTATTTTACCGAAGTGGTGAAAGTGAACCTGGAAAAACATATTCCCGTGATCGTGAATTTCTGGGAGTCGGTACTGTTTGACAAAGGCGGTTACCAGGGGAATGTCATGCAGACACACCAGCACCTGCACCAGTTGTCGGCTTTCCGAGATGAACATTTTCAGCGGTGGGTAACGCTCTTTAAACAAACGGTAGATGAACTGTTTGCGGGAGATACCAGTGAAAAACTGAAACAACGGGCAGAATCCATAGCCATGGTCATGCGGCTGAAAACCGTTCATGGTGGCATCGGTAAACCTTAGGGCAGCGAATTTTAAATCTTATAACACAGCATATATGACAATCGATCAGGCACAGCAACAGGTAGATAACTGGATCAAGACGGTCGGTGTACGTTATTTCAACGAACTCACCAACCTCGGGATACTGATGGAGGAAGTGGGTGAACTGAGCAGGCTCATGGTGCGTACCTATGGGGAGCAGTCGTTCAAAGAATCAGATAAGGGAAAAGAAATTGCCGATGAGATGGCTGATGTGTTATGGGTACTGATCTGCCTGGCCAATCAAACGGGCGTGAACCTTACCGAGGCACTGCAGAAGAATTTTGAGAAGAAGAATATACGTGATGCCGAAAGGCATAAACAGAATGACAAATTACAATAGGTTACAGGTATCTGTTAAATAGGGAACTTATGAAACGGCATATGGTAAGCATCTATTCCGTCTGCAAAGAATCAATAAACGATTTCTCGCACCATAAGGCGCTGCAGATGAGTGCTGCCCTGGCATATTATACGGTATTTGCCATCGCCCCGGTATTGATCCTGGTCATAAGTTTGTGCGATATCTTTTATGGCAGAGCGGCCATTGAAGGAAAATTGTTCGAAAATATCCAGGGGTTAGTGGGAGCAGATGCGGCCCATCAGATCCAACAGATCATCCGGAACATCACCGTTTCGAGAGATGTGAGCTGGGCCTCTGTTGTCGGGGTCTGTGCCCTGATACTGGCTGCAACCGGTGTGTTCACCGAGATCCAGGATTCCATCAATTTCATCTGGCGCTTAAAGGCCAAACCCAAGAAGGGGTGGTTGAAACTGATCCTGAACCGGGTGTTGAGTTTTTCCATGATCGTGGTGCTGGGTTTTATCCTGCTGGTATCATTGGTGGTGAACTCGGTGATAGACCTGCTGGGTGAGCAGTTGCTGCAGGCATTTCCCGATACGGCCCTTTTCCTGGTGCATACTGCCAACCTGGTAGTTACTTTTTTAACGGTAAGTATCCTGTTCGCTACCATTTTTAAAGTGTTGCCCGATGCGCGTATCGAATGGCACGATGTGGTGGTGGGCTCTTTTGCTACTGCATTTTTGTTTATGATCGGCAGATCTGCTATCGGTTTTTATCTTACCAAAACGCATATCAGTACCACCTATGGAGCCGCGGGTGCAGTAGTGATCATATTGTTATGGGTATATTATTCTGCTATCATCCTGTATCTGGGTGCTTCTTTTACAAGGGTATATGCCATGCGGAAGGGAAGGAATATCTATCCCACTGACTATGCCGTATGGATACAGGAGATCGAACTGGAAAATAAAGCATCACTCCAGGTACAGGATCACCCGGTGCCTGCTGATAAAAAACATAGAAGTAAATGATAGCAGGATAAAACAGAACAGCCGCATACATGGTATGCGGCTGTTCTGCTAAGGTGTTGATGTAATTATTTGAAAATACTTTTCTGTTTGGCCATTTTTTCGATCTCTGCTACCGTTCTGGGGCTTCCGGCAGAAAGGTTCTTGTAACCGCCATCTTCCGTGATCAGGATATCATCCTCGATACGTACACCGATATTCCACCATTGCTGGTCGCATTTGCTTCCGGGGGCAATGTAGATGCCTGGTTCCACCGTAAATACGGCTCCGGCCTGTAAGATGCCGGGATTGGGGTCATGTACATCCAGCCCCAGTCCGTGTGAAGTACCATGCGGGAAATAGGTACTTGCTTCCGCTTCCGTTTTGATGATGCCCAGTTCCAGCAAACCACGCGTGATCACCCGCAGGGCTGCATTGTGCGGCTCCCGGGAGTTATTGCCTGCCTTGCACTGTACAAAGGCGGAATCCTGTGCTTTCAGTACCAGTTCATAAATGATCTTCTGCTCGGGTGAGAATTTTCCGTTCACTGGGATGGTCCGGGTCACATCGGCACTGTATCCATGGTATTCTGCGGCACAGTCGCTCAGCAGCAGGTCGCCGTCTTTCATCAGGCGCTGGTTGGTTTCGTAATGCAGTACGCAACTGTTCTCGGCCGAGCCATTGATGCTTGGATAACCAGGGTACTCTGATCCGTTTTTCTTAAAATAGTATTCCATGATGGCTTGTGCCTGGTATTCCGTCATGCCGGGTTTGATGGAACGGATGACACCATTGTGCCCTTCAGTGCTCATCGCCACCGCTTTTTCGATCAGGGTGATCTCTTCCGGTTGTTTGATGGCACGCAGATTCCGCAGTATGTTACCAAGGGTCAGTGCTGCATTGGGTTTGTGGTAGGTGGTAATGGCACTGTCTACCAGCTGCGCCATCCTTGATAAAGGATCCATACCGCCACGGCCACTATAATATTTGGAAAGGATCTTCTCGTTGTATAGGTTGGTCATCACCGAATCAATCTTGCCAAAATCGATCGTGTTGTAGTTGAACTGCTCATGGGTAAATACATGCTCCAGCTGGTGTTTCTTTTTTACGCCATCTACTCCCAGTATCTTACCTGTCCACATTTCACGGGCGGCATTGCGGGGCTGTACAAAAATGAATTCAGTACCGGTTTCGCCGTTGATGGTTGTTGGTTCCTTGAACAGCAACAACATGGCGTTAGGTTCTGTTAAACCGGTGAGATAATAAAAGTTCTTGTTCTGGGCGTAGATGAAATCCACATCGTTGGAGCGGTTACGGGTTTGTGCTGCAAAAAATACGGCTACCGTTTTTGGGGGCATCAGTTCCCTTACGGCCGCCCTTCGGCCGGCATGAAAGGCGGGACTGAGGTAATCGTCGGGATATTCTGTGTGTTGTTGGGCTGCCGCCAGTTGTGGCAGGGCAAACAGGATCAACAGAAAAGAGCATAGTTTTCTGAGCATAGTAATGGTTTAAGTACCGCTAAAACTAATTTTTTTATTGGTTTACTCACTATGTTTTGGATGAATGAGCTGTTTTTTACCGGTCAAACCCGAAAAACCGTTCCCTGCGGCTTTTGCCGACAGGCGTAAAAGCATATTTTTGCGGGGTTATGAGTATACAGCAAGACAATCAGTTCCAGGCGATCATTTCGCATGCCAAAGAATATGGCTTTGTGTTTCCGAGTAGTGAGATTTACGATGGCTTAAGTGCCGTGTATGATTATGGTCCTTACGGCAGTGAATTGAAAAAGAATATCCGCGATTACTGGTGGAAAAGCATGACCCAGATGCATGAGAATATCGTAGGTATTGATGCTGCCATTTTTATGCATCCCACCACCTGGAAAGCCAGCGGACACGTTGATAATTTCAGCGATCCGATGATCGACAACAAAGACAGCAAAAAAAGATACCGGGTAGACCATCTGCTGGAAGCCAAAGCGGACCAGCTAAGAGAGAAAGGGGAAAGCCAGGCCGCAGACACGCTGCTGACATCAATGGATGCATTACTGGCTGCGGAAGATTTTGCCGGATTGAAAGAACTGATCATTGACCAGAAGATTGTTTGTTCGGTAAGCGGTACTGCCAACTGGACGGATATCCGCCAGTTCAACCTCATGTTCTCTACCCAGTTGGGTTCCGTGGCAGAAGATGCCGATACCATTTACCTGCGTCCCGAAACAGCACAGGGTATTTTTGTGAACTTCCTGAATGTGCAGAAAACTGCCCGGATGAAAATCCCATTCGGTATTGCACAAACCGGTAAGGCTTTCCGTAACGAGATCGTGGCCCGCCAGTTCATTTTCCGCATGCGCGAGTTTGAGCAGATGGAGATGCAGTTCTTTGTACGCCCCGGTACGGAAGGCGAATGGTACCAGTACTGGAAGGAAGCGAGGTTACAGTGGCATTTGAGCCTGGGTATCTCAAAAGACAAATACCGTTATCACGACCACGTGAAACTGGCACATTATGCCAAAGAAGCCTGTGATATCGAGTTTGAATTTCCATTCGGGTTCAAAGAGGTGGAAGGCATTCACTCAAGAAGTGATTTTGACCTCACACAACACCAGTTGTACAGCAAAAAGAAGATGCAGTACTTCGATACAGAGATCAACCAGAACTATGTTCCGTATGTGGTGGAAACGTCTATCGGACTTGACAGGATGTTCCTGCTGATCATGGCCAATGCGTATGAAGAAGAAACCATTGCCAAAGAAGATGGTTCAACGGATAGTCGCGTGGTCATGCATATTCCTGCTAAGATTGCACCCGTGAAACTGGCAGTGCTTCCGCTGACCAAAAAAGACGGCCTGCCAGAACTGGCCCGTGAACTGATGGATGAATGCAAGCCTTATTTCAAATGTTTTTACGAGGAAAAAGACGCGATCGGTAAACGATACAGAAGACAGGATGCCATCGGTACGCCGTTTTGTGTAACTATCGACCATCAGACTAAGGAGGATCAGACAGTAACGATCCGTTATCGCGACAGCATGGTGCAGGAGAGGGTGTTGATGAGTAAAGTGAAAGATCTGGTATTGGAGCAAATGATGTGATCCTCATTGGTCTCATTATAAAAAACACCTATGGGCTGGAAATGGAAACTTGCGCAGAAGCTTGAGTTAATCTGGTGGCAGCGCTATCTGCGGAATAAAGACACGGTTGCTTACCTGGACTGGAAGAAACGTTATTGGCAGGATCTGCTGGTGAAAATATCTCCATTGCTGCCTTTGCCGGGCAATCAGCAGATATTGGATGCTGGTTGCGGACCTGCAGGTGTCTTTCTGGCGCTGGAAGGCAACCAGGTGGATGGTATGGACAGCTTACTGGATAAATATGAACAGTTACCTCATTTTCAGCCGCAAAGCGTTCCATGGACCAGGTTCCAGGCACTGCCAATGGAAGATCTGAATGAAACGGAAAAATATGATGTGATCTTTTGCATAAATGCCATCAATCATGTCAGGAATCTCCCTCTGTGTTATGATAAGCTGGTAAAAGCGCTGAAGCCGGATGGGTATCTGGTTATTTCTACGGATGCACACCGTTATGGTTTCTTAAAAAAGCTCTTTCAACTGCTTCCCGGAGATATGCTGCATCCCGTTCAGCTGGATATCCGGGAATATGAAAGCTTTCTCACGGAAAGAAAGATGCATATTCTCAAAAGTCTTCTGAATAAGCGGGAGCCTATCTTCGATTATTATATCACTGTGTCGCAAAAAAAAACCTCCTGAAAGCTGATGCTGCAGGAGGTTGATGTATCGAAAGGATAGTTACTATCCGTATAATTCCAGGTGGATGGCTTTTTTATCATAGCCCAGATCCACGATGCGTTGTTTGGCTTCGTCGATCATGTTTTTCCATCCGCATAAAAAGAACTTGGCAGGTTTGGAGCCTTTGCCGGTCAGCTCTTCATACACGGGATGCACATAACCTTTGTGTGCACCTTCCGGAACGCTTTCTTCCCTCGAATAACAGGGATGGAAGAAAAATCCGGGTTCGTCTTTTTCCAGTTGTTTGAGTTCGTCCACATACAAGCCATCAGTGAGTTTACGGCATCCGAAGATCAGGTGCAGGTTCTGGTGAGGTAATTTCTGCTGGTGTACGGCATGTACCATGGCACGGAAAGGTGCGATGCCGGTACCTGTGCAGATCAGATAGATGTCCTCTTCGATTGGTTGCGGCAAAGTGAATTTACCTTGCGGCCCGCGAAGGGGGAACTCAGTACCTACTTTCACTTCGTTGAAGAGATAGGTGGTACCCAGACCGCCTTCGAGAAGAACGATCACGAGTTCAAATACATTACTGCCATCGGGTGCGGAAGCAATGGAATAACTTCTCCATCTTTTATTCTTTTGCTCATGAATGGGGAGGTCAAGCGTTACAAACTGTCCAGCCTGGTAGTCGAAACTTTCTACTTCGGGAACTTGTATCCAGAAACGGCGTGTTAAACCAGATGGAACTGCGTTTTCAATTTTAATCACCTTGCCGGTGCGCCAGGGTTCTGCCATGTGTAATAATTTTTAGATGTTCATCAAATAGATCCAGTCTTCGGAACTGTTTGGCTAGCAAGCAATACCGTTGTATAAAGGTAATGATAACCAGCTTCCCAAGCAAAAAGGCCACGATAACGTTATCGTGGCCTTTTGCCTGAAATAGTGTCTTTTTTATCGTTGTACCAGTATCTTCTGGAGATAGGTTTTCTTGCTGTGCTGAATCCGTAAAATGTAAAATTCTGAACTCACCTGGGCTATCCGGATCTGTTTCGAAAACTTACCGGAGAAGCCGGGATAAATGCTGTTGTATACCCTTTGTCCGGAAGCACTCAGCAATTCTATCGAAAGGTCGGCTTTACCGCTTACTTCGAAAGAGAGATTGAACAGGCCGTTGTTCGGATTGGGAGATGTGCTCAGTTTGATCTCACGGGCAATGACATCAATGCTTGCCGTAACCGTCACTGTGATCTCATTGGAAGCCTGCTGGCAGCCGAAAGCATCGGAAACGACGGTTTTGTATTTCCCGGGCTTGGTAAGCTTGTAACTGGCCCCGTTTGCCCCATTGATGGCGGTATCATTCAGGTACCACTGGTTGCCCGAGCTGATACTGCTCACCAGAGAATCGGCCTGCTGGCTGATAACAGGTGTGGGCGACGCTGCAGCAATCACAGGTACCCTGTCGCTCACGCAGCCCGTACTGATCCGCATATTATAGAAGAAATAATAGTACTGGTTCTGAGTGGTTCCCGCACTGTTACCTGTGATTGACATGATATTGGGAATGGAGATTGGGTAAGTGCTGCTGCTGGTGATACCATTGTTACGGAAAATAGTGGCACCCAGATTGGTCAAGGTATCTACATTACCGTTCTTGTCGAGGCACTGTATAATGATAATATGGTCACCTGTAGAAGTTACGGGCAGGTTTAAGAAGAACACAGCACCTGTATCCGCAGCGGTGTTCAGATTAACTTGTCCCGATGCAGGCGTAGGGGTGGTAGCATATACATCCAGGGTAGTGTTAGCCAGTGGCTGATAGCTGAAAGAAGTGCTGGTTTCCGAGAGAAGGTTGGCCAGGATAAACTTGATCTTACCCGGGTAGCCAATATACATACGTGCCGATTCAATGGTTAAGGGAACCGAATTATTGAATTTTACATAATTGCCTCTGAAACTGTTATATCCACCTGTAGCGGATAGCTCTGTTTTATTGACAGGTCCGATGGTGGTTCTGGCTTCTTTGGCTACATAAAAGGTCTTATCACCGGGAATAGTATTGGTACTGGCAGTTGGCCCCGAAGCAAAAGGAGCATTCCCGGTAGCAGTGGTGTACCATAAATAATTGGAATTATCAGGCCCATTTACTTTCAGGTTCACCGTATTGCCGCAAATACCGGCGGACGCAGATACTGCAGCCGGCTTCACGGCAGTGGTGATGGTTGCCGTAAGTGAATTGTTGGCCGGGTATTGGTCCGTGGCCATATTGGTGGCTGCCACAATGGTATAGGCGGTAGCGGGTGCAGTAACAATGGGCGACTGGAACGTATAGGTTTCTGTTGTCAGAGGTGCAATCGGTCCGGGATAGGTGAAAGAAAGATTGGCAATTGTACCCAATGTGGTTGATACGGTTGCTGTGACCGGAATATTACTTTGCGGGTTAGTGGCACCATTGTTCCGGATCCGTACCGTAAGGTATTGCGAACCGTTTGCGCAATCATTGCCGGATGGTGAAACAATCTCGCTGATGGATACATCATTGGAAGGTGTGATCACCCGTACCCGGTAGTCCTGTGTTTCCCCCTTTCCATAAAGTCCGCAGGATGTTACATCACTGGCCAGGCTGGTTTCCTGCACAATCACCCGCATGAGGCAGATATTGCCAATGGTTAAGGTACTGGGGGTGGTGATATTGGCCGTAAAGGTTTGCGCCGTAGCACTCAGTACTCCGCTGGTAGCCACTGTTTCCGAAGGTTCAAATATGCCGTTGTTATTGTAGTCAATGAATATTTTTACGATACGATTCGCGGTGGTTGCATCGGCGGTACTCACCCGAACTCTTACCGGGATGGTTTCCGAGGGTTCAATATTGGCTACATAACTGGTATTGTCCGTATAGGTTTTTGAACCAGCAGTGTTTGCTACCTGCATATTTTTCAAAGATACACTGTCGATCCTCGCTCCGCCGCCACCCGATGTTGATGTGCAATAAGCAGTTCCTCCCACACCGCTCACCAGTAAGGAGTAGGCCTGCGATGTTCTGGCCAGTGTGCCTTTGTGCGAAACGGTTATGGTATACGTCTGGCCCGGCACCGTACTGTCGATATCAATCCTTTCCACATTGTCTGTGATATTGTCGCCGGGCACAGCTACAGAAGCAGGATTGTTCACATCCAGCGTCCACGGCATATAGGTGCGTGCTCCCTTGGTAATGCGTATGTCAAGATCGTTCACCAGGTTCTTGGCGCGATTGTTCAGCACATTTACTTTATCTACGGAGCCTTTTACATCTGTCCAGCAGATGGTTGCCCGCAGTGGCCCGTTACCGGAAGCTACTACCGTTGTGGAAAAACTGCTTCCCTGCGCCAATACATTTTCATAGATCAGGTGATTGCTGCTGGCAGCATTGTTCGAGCTGATGGCGGCATTCATGGCTGCCGCAGCTTTCTGCATATTCAGTAAACCCCAGCCATACTGGTAGTCAGGCCCGGGCGCATTACCCGTTTCATCTGCTGTGTGAATAGCCAATCCTTTCAGTGTGGCAGAGCGCAGAAAAGCGCCATTACTGTTTTTGAGTTTGGAATAATATTCCTGCAGCAGGAACAGGGAACCGGTTGCATTCGGCGCTGCCATGGAGGTTCCGCTGAAACTGGCATAACTGGTAGTGGAAGTAGCGGTCGAGGATAACAGGTTCACACCATCAGCAACAATATCCGGTTTGATACGGCCATCATCCGTGGGGCCCCAGGAACTGAAACCACTCATCACCGCATCTCCCGGACGGCTATATCCCGAAGGGATTCCATTCACCGCACCAATGGTCAGGATATTCTTGGCGCCACAGTCCCAGGAAATGATATCATAACCATCGTTACTGCTGATACCCGCAGGACGGTTCCCGGAAGCAACCATGGTTCCGCTGGAATTGCGTCGGTAATAAGGCTCACCCACTGCAGGCCCATTCTCGTCGCGGTTATTGCCTGCCGATTTTACGATCAGGTAATAAGGCGCGTTATAGGCAATGGAATCCAGTGCCTGAGAATCGTCGCTGTAATATCCAAACTTATAGTCTTCGTTTTCGTCAGGACGTCCGTTGAATTCCCAGCGGCTTTGTGAGCTGTTGTAATTCCATCCCGCAATAATGGAATAGGAATGATTGGACAGCAGCAGATTACTGGATTCATTCGCCATCTCAGGAAGGTCGCTGGTAAAATCATAGGCCACAATGCCCTTGGCACCATAAGACATACCCTTGGCGCTGGTATTCACGCCCGAAGCAATCATGGTGCCGGTTACGTGGGTAGCATGGTCACTGAGAGAAGAGGGGTTGTCTTTTTGTGTTACCCGGCCGGTCAGTTCTACATGCGAGCCCAATACCGATCCTCCATCCCATACCCCGATCCTGTTCTTGAGGTAATCGGAACTGCCCGAAAGATTCAGTCCCGTTGAACCGCCTGGCCACAATTGATTGGTGCGTGTGGTTGCTGCAGCAATGGTATTGTTGTTGGTTATGTAATACTTGGGAAAACCAAAATCATCCACACCCACCAGTACACCTTTTCTTCCGTTGGAGGAAGTGATGGTCAGGTCCCAGCCATTTCTTTTGGCCAGTGTGATGGCTTTGGCATAATTGGCATTAAAAGCCAGCTTATAACCAACAGCGGCCTGTTTCAGGATGCGGGTATTGGTAACGGTCTGTGCAGAAGCAACCCATGCCAATCCGCAGATTCCCCAAATAGACCATATAATTTTTTTCATCATAACCTTCATGTTTTCCATCCGCCGATAACTCAGAAAAATAGGCGTAATATCCACTAAATTAGATACTTTCATCATTCAAAGTGAGGTATGAAACACATTCTTTTTTTAGTTTTCGCTGGTTGTTTGGCCATTCTCGGTTGCTCGTCGGCTAAAAAGGTCTCTTCATCGGCGATCACCCAGGGTATTACCGGCAGGATTACCGAACTCACCGGTAACCGGATGCCCATGAAAGATGCAGAACCGGATCTTCCCAAACCCATACTGACCACTGTTTTCATCTATGAACCCACCCATATCAGCCAGGTAACCAGAACAGGTACCGAACCGGTATATACGGCTATTGCTACCCGGTTGGTTGCTTCGGTGGAAACCGACAGTACCGGCCATTTTACCGTTTCCCTGCCCGTGGGCAGTTATTCCCTTTTTGTGAAGCAGGGAAACCATTTTTATGCCAATCTCTTCGACAATAACAACAATATCGCCCTCTTCACGGTGGAAGAAGGAAAACTTACCCAGGCTAATCTCTCGGTAAGCAACCGGGCGAGTTTCTAGTGCCGGTAACCATTGCTTTGCCTGGATTGCCTGGAACCAGCGCCGATAACCCGATTCTCGGAACTACCCATTATCTTTGCATTCTTTTCGTGAAGGAATTGAGCAAGCGGATATGAATTTGAATGTGCTGCTGGATCTGTACCAACAATCACCCCACCTTTTTCAACTGGCGGACAAGCTTTCTTTTGCCCAACCCCAAAAAATCTTCCTGCAGAACTTACAAGGCAGCAGTTCGGAATTTGTGGTGAGTGCGGTGTTCATGCACCCTTCCTGCCAGCAACTGAACCACCTGGTGGTATTGAATGATGCCGAAGAAGCGGCCTATTTCCACAATACGCTGGAAAACCTGACCCATGCACTGGACCTGTTCTATTTCCCTTCTTCCTTCAAGAACCGGAAGAATTTCAGGATACTCAACAGCTCGCATGTGATGTTGCGCACAGAGGCGCTGACCAAATTATCCGCCGGCGGTAACCGCAAGATCATGGTCACCTACCCCGAAGCCTTGTTCGAAAAAGTGGTGTTACCCTCTACACTCAGCAGCAATATCATCAGTATCAAAGCCAATGATACCATCAATCCTGAAAGCCTGATGGACCTGTTCGTGATGTATGGTTTTGAGCGTACCGATTTTGTATACGAACCCGGCCAGTTTGCCCTGCGCGGCGGTATCCTGGATATTTATTCGTTCGGTAATGAAAAGCCCTATCGCGTGGAACTGTTCGGAAACGAGGTAGATAGTATCCGCATCTTCGATCCCGAAACGCAGTTGAGTGAAAGGAAACTGTTGCAGGTGAATATCATCCCTAACGTGGAAACACAGTTCGAGAGCGGGGAGAAAGTGTCGCTGCTGGAATTCCTGCCGGAGAACACGGTGGTATGGCTGAAAGATTGGGATGTGATCAGGGAAAAGATCGATACACAGGAAGAAGACCTGCAGGGTTTTGTACAGTTGCTTACCGATGGTTACCGCATGCAGACCGCTGAGGAAGAGGATGATACCAAGATACTGAAGGAAGTAAAAGCCGAAGATTTTGTGGGCAGCAGTGTGATTGAACAGCAGCTGGGGTCAAGACATATTGTGGAGTTTGGTTACAAGCCCCACATGGCCCAAACGGAAATAGGTTTCCGCACCCGTGTACAGCCCTCTTTCAACCGCCAGTTCGACCTGCTGATTAGGGACCTGAAAGCCCATGAAGCCGCGGGTTTCGGTGTATATATCTTTGCCGAACAGGCACGTCAGTTGGAAAGACTGCACAGCATTTTTGCGGATCTGAATACCGAGATCCAGTTCGTGCCGGTAGCCTCGGGCATACACGAAGGATTCATTGATGAGGAGCTGAAACTGGTCTGCTATACCGACCACCAGATCTTTCAGCGTTATCATAAGTACAAGGTAAAACAGGCCTATAACAAGAACAAAGCCATCACCCTCAAAACATTGCGGGACCTGCAGCCGGGCGATTACGTAACGCATATCGACCATGGTGTGGGCACCTACAGCGGACTGCAGAAAATCGAAGCCAACGGCAAAGTGCAGGAAGCGGTCCGGATTATTTACAAAGACAGTGATATCCTGTATGTGAACATCAACTCGCTGCACAAGATCTCGAAATATACAGGTAAGGAGGGAACGGTTCCCAAGATCAATAAACTGGGTTCCGATGTGTGGAACAAACTGAAAGAGAAAACCAAGACCAAGGTCAAAGAGATTGCTTTTGACCTGATCAAACTATACGCACAAAGAAAGGCCCAGCAGGGATTTGCGCATACGCCGGATAATTATATGCAGACCGAGCTGGAAGCTTCTTTCATTTATGAGGACACGCCCGACCAGAGCAAAGCCACTGCAGATGTGAAGAAAGACATGGAGAGCGAGAGCCCGATGGACCGACTGGTTTGCGGCGATGTGGGTTTCGGTAAAACAGAAGTGGCCGTTCGGGCTGCGTTCAAGACCTGTGTGGATGGTAAACAGGCTGCCGTGCTGGTGCCTACCACCATCCTGGCTTTCCAGCATTTCAAAACCTTCCAGGAGCGTTTGAAGGATTTCCCGGTAACGGTGGATTATCTCAACCGTTTCAAATCATCCAAAGAGAAAAAAGAGACCCTCAAGAAACTGGAGGAAGGCAAGATTGATATCATCATTGGTACGCATGGCCTACTGGGCAAGGATGTCAAGTTCAAGAACCTCGGATTGATGGTGATTGATGAGGAGCAGAAATTCGGGGTAGGTCACAAGGAGAAACTGAAAACGCTGAAAACAAATGTGGACTGTTTAACACTCACGGCCACACCGATCCCCCGCACCCTGCAGTTCAGCCTGATGGGGGCCCGCGACCTCAGCATCATTAATACACCGCCACCTAACCGGCAACCCATACAGACGGAAGTGCATGTGTTCAATGACGACTTCATCCGCGATGCCATCTACTATGAAACAGAAAGGGGTGGACAGGTGTTCTTTATCCATAACCGTGTACAGGGACTTTCGGAAATGTGTGCATTGATACAGGGGCTTTGTCCTGACCTCAGTATTGGCTTCGCCCATGGTCAGCTGGAAGGGCATGAACTGGAAGAGAGGATACTTGACTTCATCGATAAGAAATACGATGTGCTGGTATGTACCAATATTGTGGAGAGTGGCGTGGATATCCCGAATGTGAATACCATCATCGTCAATAATGCCCATCACTTCGGTCTGAGCGATCTGCACCAGTTGCGCGGAAGGGTGGGAAGAAGCAATAAAAAAGCATTCTGTTACCTGCTGGGCCCGCCCATGAGTATGATGCCCACCGATTCGAGAAAACGTTTGCAAACGCTGGAGCAGTTCAGTGACCTGGGCAGCGGCTTCCAGATAGCCATGCGCGATCTGGATATCCGTGGTGCCGGCAACCTGTTGGGGGGAGAGCAGACCGGTTTTATGGCCGAGATCGGTTTTGAAATGTACCAGAAGATACTGGAAGAAGCCATCCGTGAATTGAAACGGACCTCGTTCAAAGACCTGTTCAAGGAAGAGATCAGTAAACAGGATGATTTTGTGAGTGATTGCACCATCGACACCGACCTGGAGATCCTGATACCGGATGACTATGTGGAGAGTATCACAGAACGCCTGTCGCTCTACACCCGTTTGGATAGCTGTGAGAAAGAAGCGGAACTGCTGGCTTTTCACCAGGAGATGCTGGATCGTTTTGGTCCGGTGCCGCCACAGGTGGAAGACCTGTTCACCACGGTCCGCTGCCGCTGGATGGCCGTACAGCTGGGATTTGAGAAAATGGCTTTGAAAGACGAGACACTGCGTTGTTATTTCATCAACCGCCCCGACTCACCGTATTTCGAATCGGACCTGTTCCGTAAGATACTGGCCTACCTGCAAACCGGAACCAACAAAGCCCGCCTGAAACAGACCGGCCGCATGTTCATGCTGATCGTGGATGGCATGAAGGATATGGAGTCCATGCACCGGTTCCTTACCCATATGCACAGCGAAGTGGTGGGTAAGACGGAGAAGGCATAAAAAATCCGGTCCTGTGAGGAACCGGATCCGAATCTCTTGTTGATATGGCTTAGAAACCTTTTTTGGCAACGCCGTCGGCGATGGCCTGTAAAGCTTTGGCTTCGCTCAGGATAGCGGCCATTTTATTTCCTTTTCCGTCGTGACCACCGGCCATGTAACCGCCTTTAGCCGTTCTGGTGATCACCGCATCCTGCATAGGAACGTTTTTTTCTTTGGTTTTCAGGCAATATGCTTTGATCATTTTTGATGTGTCCATGTTGTTAGAATTTAAAAGTTAGTAGATAAACAATGGGTTATAGGCCACAATCTACCAAATTTTTTCAGGAAAGTGAAATTTCTGGCGGGAAGGGCTGTCTAGTAGGAACTTAGGGTGGTATGGACGTAAAAAAGCCGGTGTCTGACACCGGCTTTTTCTATGATCAGGGTATAAGGGGTCAGGAACCCGTTTATACGTCGATTTTAGCATATTTCGCATGACTTTCAATGAATTCGCGGCGTGGGGCCACATCATCGCCCATTAGCATGCTGAAGATCCTGTCGGCTTCGGCGGCACTTTCAATGGTCACCTGTTTCAGGGTACGGCGGGCTGGGTCCATGGTGGTCTCCCAGAGCTGGTCGGCGTTCATCTCACCCAAGCCCTTGTATCGCTGAATGGTCACACTGTCGTCTTTTCCGCCGCCCAGTTTTTCCACCCACATTTTGCGTTGCTCTTCATTGTAGGCATATTCCTGTTCTTTTCCCTTCTTCACCAGGTACAATGGCGGTTGGGCAATGTACACATAGCCCTGCTCCACCATTTCCTTCATATAACGGAACACAAAAGTCAGGATCAGGGTGGCGATATGCGAACCATCCACGTCGGCATCGGTCATGATGATGAGTTTGTGGTAACGCAATTTGGTCGTATTCAATGCTTTGGGGTCTTCCGGGGTTCCTACGGTCACACCCAGTGCGGTGTACATGTTACGGATCTCCTCGTTCTCGTAGATCTTGTGCTCCATGGCTTTCTCTACGTTCAGGATCTTACCACGTAAGGGCAGGATGGCTTGGTAACTTCTGTCGCGGCCCTGTTTGGCAGTACCGCCGGCCGAGTCTCCCTCCACCAGGTAGAGCTCACATTTCTGCGGGTCCCTCTCACTGCAATCGGCCAGTTTTCCGGGCAGGCCACCACCGCTTAATACGGTTTTGCGCTGCACCATGTCGCGGGCTTTTTTGGCTGCCACCCTGGCCTGTGCCGCCAGGATGATCTTGGAGATCACATTCTTGGCTTCTTTGGGGTTCTCTTCCAGGTAGGCTTCCAGCGCACGGGCCACGGTGGTCTGTACAATACCGCTTACCTCGCTGTTACCCAGTTTGGTCTTGGTCTGTCCCTCAAACTGGGGCTCGGGAACTTTTACAGAGATGATGGCGCTTAACCCTTCCCTGAAATCATCCCCTTCAATGGTCACTTTGGCTTTTTCAAAAAGGCCTTCCCTGTCGCCGTAGGTCTTGAATACACGGGTCAAAGCCTGGCGGAAACCGGTAACATGGGTACCGCCCTCAATGGTATTGATGTTGTTGACGTATGAGAAGATATGCTCTTTGAAATCGTCGTTATAGGTAAGTGCCACTTCCACTGCAATATTGGAAGCCTCATCGTGACCATCCACATACAGCGGTGAAGGGATCAACGGGTTGCGGTTGCCATTCTGGTCAAGCATTTCCACAAACTCAACAATACCGCCTTCGCTGTAGAAATTCCGGTTATACACGTTGCCGTCCGCATCTTTCTCACGCAGGTCGGTGAGTGTGATGCTGATGCGTTTGTTCAGGTAAGAGAGTTCGCGCAAACGGCCTTCCAGGATCTCTTTCCGGTAAACGGTCTCCTGAAAAATGCTGCTGTCGGGCCAGAAATGTACCAGGGTACCGGTAGTGTTGCTGGTGCCTATTTCGCGTACATCGTACTGAGGTACGCCTATCTTGTATTCCTGTTCAAATATTTTGCCTTCACGGTTAACGGTAACATGCAGTCGGGTGCTGAGTGCGTTCACACAGCTGACACCCACACCGTGCAGACCACCGGATACCTTGTAAGTGTCCTTGTCAAATTTACCGCCGGCATGCAGTACGGTCATGACAATTTCCAGCGCGCTTTTTTTCTCCTTGGTGTTGATACCGGTGGGGATACCCCGCCCGTCATCCTGAACGCTGATGGAATTGTCTTCGTGAATGGTTACGATGATATTTTTACAATAACCGGCCAGGGCTTCGTCGATCGAGTTGTCCACTACCTCATATACCAGGTGATGAAGCCCTTTTATACCGATATCGCCGATATACATAGCGGGCCTTTTCCGCACCGCTTCCAAACCTTCCAATACCTGTATGCTGTCGGCCCCGTAATTCCTGTTCTGGGCCTCATTGTTATTCTGTTGTTCCTGGGTCATAAATGCTTGTCAATCCTGAGTTTTAACAATTTTTCAAGGGTTGGCAAATCTAATGAAAATATAGGGGCTTTTCAGGCCCAAACAAGCCTATTTTTCCCCATTTTGGACGCGTTTGTGGAGGATAAAATGACGCTTCTGTGACAGGCTGCCAAAGGCCCTTCTTGCAGAATAGATGTTTATACATTAAATTTGCGGCTGCATGCAACAGGTAATGGACATATTGAAGGTTTCGCAGCGTGGTGGTATTGAGCCGAGCATGGATCTGCTGTACGAGAAAGAGCAGAATATCCCGGGTTCGATCCAGTACCATATCCGTCGCTACTACGCCCAGCATTCCTGGGTGGCAGATGATACCGGCATGCTGGTATACCATTACAATGCCAAAAGGCCTTCCGAAAATTACCTGGAGCTTCGTTATTGCACCACGGGTAACCGCTATTGCGAAGAAAGAAGCTGTGGTCAGTGCAACCAGTTGCCAACCGAGAACTGCAACGGCAAACACCAGACCGTAGACGTATTCACTTTCCATTTCACTTCCACTTTCCTGCACCAGTTCGTGCATAACGTGAAGATGAGTAACCGGAAAGATGAAGTGCTGGCATTCAAACATCCGCATGCATTCACCAAAGTGTTCCCGCTCTGCAATAAAAAAAGAAATGTGCTGGATGGTTTGCTGAACCATAGTTATTCCGGCGCATTGGAAAATATTTTTGTCAACGCCAAGATCCACGAACTGTTACTGTACAGCCTGGAGTGCCTGGTGGATGAAAAAGAAGAAGGATTTAGCTGTAAGTTCCTGGCAGATGAAAGCGGTCGCGACCGTATTTACCAGGCCAGGGAAATATTGCTGCAACATATCGGTGATCCCATTACCATCAAGGAACTGAGCCGTAAAGTGGCCATGAACGAATGTTACCTCAAAAAAGGTTTCAAGGAAGTTTTTGGTACCACCATATTTGATTTCTACCAACAGCAGCGGATGGAGCACGCCAAATACCTCCTGTACGAAAAAGGACTGAGCGTGACAGACGTGTCTGCTCTTCTCGGGTATTCCTCCATCTCACATTTCTCTGCAGCCTTCAAAAAACACACGGGCCTGAAACCCTGTGAACTCCTGAAATAAACCGCCGTGTGAATATTGAATATCGAACAAGGAATGATGAACCTTGATCGGAGGCTTACTTCGATATTCATCATTCCTTGTTCGATATTCAACATTCATTCACCGCAGCGCCGCAGAGATCGCGGAGTTTCCGCAAAGGTCAAAGATTAACTCATTATTCATCATTCCTTGTTCATCTGTTCGTCTGTTCATCTGTTCCCCTTCCCTTCATCATTCCTTGCTCAATATTCAATATTCTATATTCCCATATCTTTATCTTACTCAAAAGATCATTATGCGGAAAATTCTTTCGATCGCTTTGCTGGCGCTCATCTTCGGTTGTTCTGACCGGAAAGTGGATACCATCATTCATCATGCTGTCATTTATACGGTGGATTCTTCTTATACCGTTGCAGAAGCCATGGCCGTGAAAGACGGTAAGATCCTGGCTGTGGGGAAGAATGATGAGATCCTGTCAAAGTACAGTGCTACGGAAAATATCGATGCCCAGGGTAAAGCTGTATACCCGGGTTTTATTGATGCGCATGCACATTTTGTAGGCTACGGCCGCTCCCTGTTCCAGGCCGACCTCTTTGGTACCAACACCTGGGAAGAGACGGTTGCCAGGATCAAGGCTTTTGCCGATCAGCATCCCGATCTGCCCTGGATACAGGGGCGGGGCTGGGACCAGAACCGCTGGCCGGGCAAGACCTATCCAACCAATCAAGTGCTGAATACTTTATTCCCCGATAAACCTGTCATCATCACGCGGGTGGATGGACATGCATCCATTGCCAACCAGAAAGCACTGGAACTGGCAGGTATCCAGGCCGGACAGACCATCGTAGGAGGTTCCATTGAGATCAAAGATGGCAAACTTACCGGTGTGCTGATCGATAATGCCGACAACAAAGTGTATGCACAGATACCGGAGCCTACCAAAGAGATCTACCTGCAATGGTTACAGGCTGCGCAGAAGAATTGTTTTGAACAGGGCTTGACCACCATCACAGATTGCGGCCTCAGTTACCAGGATGTGGATGCCATTGATGCATTGCAGAAAGAAGGCAAACTGGATATGCGCTTGTTCGTGATGCTGAGTGATAACGATGAGAATATCAGCAAATATGTCAAAACAGGTCCTTATAAAACAGATCGCCTCTTTGTGAATGGATTCAAAGTGTATATGGATGGTGCACTGGGTAGCAGGGGCGCCTGCCTGTTGCAGCCGTATACGGATAAAGTAGGCTGGACAGGTTTCCTGTTGCGCAACCCATCGCATTACGACTCATTGGCAAAAGTATTGTCTGGCACACCATTCCAGATGTGTACGCATGCCATCGGCGACAGTGCTAACCGGGCGATCCTGCAGATCTATAACAAATACCTGCAGGGTAAGAACGATAAACGGTGGCGCGTGGAACATGCACAGATCATCCATCCTTCCGACTTCGCTTTGTTTGGTGCGGCCAGTATTGTTCCTTCGGTTCAGCCCACCCATGCTACCAGCGATATGTACTGGGCAGAAGAACGCCTGGGTAAGGAGCGGCTGAAAGGTGGCTATGCTTTCAAGCAACTGTTACAACAGAATGGATGGATCCCCCTGGGTACCGATTTCCCGGTAGAAGATATTTCTCCTTTCAAGACCTTCCTGGCAGCGGTGGCAAGGAAAGATGCCAAAGGTTTCCCAGCTGAGGGTTTCCAGAAAGAGAATGCATTGAGCCGCGAAGAAACGATCCGGGGTATGACCATCTGGGCAGCCAAAGCCAGTTTCCTCGAGAAAGAAGTGGGAAGTCTGGAAGCGGGTAAAAAAGCGGACTTCATCCTGCTGGATAAAGACCTCATGAAAGTGCCGGAAACAGAGATCCTGAACGTAAAAGTGCAGGCAACCTATCTCGGCGGTAAAAAAGTTCACTGATCATCCTTAATCGGGTCAAACTGATGCAAATCATAAGGGCTGCTGTTCTACCAGAACAGCAGCCCCTGTATTGGATCAATTAGTAATTGAGAATGATTAATTACTAATTCCTAATTATTAATTACTTCAGCTCTCCTACCATATTGCCCGGCACCACCCACTGGTCAAATTCTTCGGCGGTCAGGTAACCAAGTTTAACAGCCATTTCTTTCAGCGTAGTACCTTCCTTGTGTGCGGTCTGCGCTATCTCTGCTGCTTTATAGTAACCGATCTTGGTATTCAGTGCGGTAACCAGCATCAGGCTGTTGTCTACGTGTTTTTTGATATTGGCTTCAATAGGGGCCAGGCCTACGGCGCATTTATCGTTGAAGCTTACACAGCCCTCACCGATCAGGCGGGCGCTGTGCAGGAAGTTGTGGATCATCACCGGTTTGAAAACGTTCAGTTCAAAATGACCGGTAGCGCCACCGATATTGATGGCCACATCGTTGCCCATTACCTGTGCAGCGATCATGGTCAGTGCCTCACACTGGGTCGGGTTCACTTTACCCGGCATGATGGAAGAACCCGGTTCGTTATCCGGAATGAACAGTTCGCCGATACCACTGCGCGGTCCGGAAGACAGCATGCGGATATCGTTGGCGATCTTCATCAGGCTTACAGCAACAGTTTTCAGTGCACCGTGTGCTTCTACAATGGCATCGTGGGCGGCCAGCGCCTCAAATTTATTTTCAGCAGTCACAAAAGGCAGTCCGGTGAGGTTGGCAATATGTTTGGCCACGTTCACATCATATCCTTTCGGTGTGTTGATACCGGTACCTACGGCCGTACCACCCAAGGCCAGTTCGCTCAGGTGTGCCAGGGTGTTGTTGATGGCTTTCAAACCATGGTCCAGCTGCGACACATAACCGCTGATCTCCTGTCCCAGGGTAAGCGGTGTGGCATCCATGAAGTGCGTACGCCCGATCTTTACCACATGCATGAACTCTTTGCTTTTCTGTGCCAGCGTATCTCGTAATTTCTTGATGCCCGGAATGGTGGTCTCCACCAGTATCTTATAGGCGGCAATGTGCATGGCGGTGGGAAAGGTGTCGTTGGATGACTGTGATTTGTTCACGTCGTCATTCGGATGCAGGAATTTGTCCTTATCGGTCAAAGCGCCCCCTTTGATCACGTGACCGCGGTAAGCCACCACTTCATTCACGTTCATGTTGCTTTGGGTGCCGCTACCGGTCTGCCAAACCACCAGGGGAAACTGTGCATCCAGTTTGCCTGCCAGGATCTCATCACATACCTGTGCGATCAGGTCGGCTTTTTCCTTGGGCAGAACACCGGCGTCCAGGTTGGTGAGGGCCGCTGCTTTTTTCAGGTAAGCAAAAGCTTTGATGATCTCTTTCGGCATCTTGTTGATGTCCTGTGCGATCTTGAAGTTCTCAATACTGCGCTGGGTCTGTGCGCCCCAATATACATCGGCGGGTACCTGTACTTCGCCCATGGTGTCTTTTTCGATACGGTAGTCCATTATCTTAGATTTAGATGATTTTGCAGAACTTTTCTTTGGTCCTGCAAAGGTAAGCCCCCGGGGGCAAACGCAGGCTCGTATCTCTGATTTCACAGAGTGTGGTATGATCTCACTGATAGCTGTAAATATCTGCGTCATTATACCCCAATCTGTGAAATCGGAGATATCTTACCAGCATACCGGCGGGGGAAACAGGTGTATCCGGTTTTACAGCCGGTGAAACGGGTAAAGGCTTTTGCGTTTGATCAGTATATTCGCATACAGCATAGCGCTTTTCTTACCTCTTTCCATACCACCCGTTTTATGAGACATTTTTTTGGCATCCTCGCAATTGTTTTGATCCCTTTTGTATCCCGTGCACAGCAAACAGAGAACCTGATCATCGTCACCACAGATGGTTTTCGCTGGCAGGAACTGTTTGGCGGCATGGATCCGGTATTGGCAGCGGATAAAGCATATAACCAGAAAGACAGCCTGCGGATCTTCTCCCGCTTCTGGTCGGAGGATGCCGGCGAACGCCGTAAAAAACTCATGCCCTTTTTCTGGAATACCCTGGCCAGTCATGGACAGGTATACGGGAATCGCTGGTTGGGCAATAAAGTGGAGGTATCCAATCCTTACCGCATCTCTTATCCGGGTTACGCTGAGATCATGTGCGGGTATGTGGATACGGCCATCAACAGTAACCGTTATCCCGATAATCCCAATACCACCATCCTGGAATTCTTTAACCGCCAGCCAGGCCTGAAAGGGAAAGTGGCTGCTTTTGGTGCTTGGGGTGTGTTCAACCGCATCTTGCCTGAACAGAAAAGCGGTGTGCCGGTGGTGGCCGCCTACGAGCATTTTGGCGGAAAGAATCCTACTGCCAATGAAAAACTACTCAATACCATGCTCGATCATTCGCA
Source organism: Sediminibacterium sp. FW305-C-269 (assembly GCF_058231045.1). NCBI lineage: Bacteria > Pseudomonadati > Bacteroidota > Chitinophagia > Chitinophagales > Chitinophagaceae > Sediminibacterium > Sediminibacterium sp. FW305-C-269. Next base: position 173,691 of record NZ_JBIQXQ010000005.1, read on the forward strand.
CCGGGCCTGGCCGGAAGAATGTTTTGATGTGTTCACGCACTACGGCGCCATGGAATACCTGAAAACGCGTAAACCCAAAGTGCTGTTCATCGGTTACGGTGAAACGGATGAGTTTGCGCACGGGCGCGAATACCGTTCCTACCTGGATGCAGCCAACCGGGTGGATGGCTGGTTACGGGAGATCTGGGATTTTGTACAGAGCGATCCGCAATACCGCAATAAGACCACGATCCTGTTCACAACAGATCATGGCAGGGGCGATAAAACCAAATCGAAATGGAATGCACACGGTACATCCGTAGAGGATTCACATGAGATCTGGTTTGCTGCCATGGGACCCAATACACCCGCTCTGGGCGAAGTAAAGACCGAGGGGCTGCTTTACCAGAAACAGTTTGCGCAAACCATGGCGAAACTGATGGGGCTGGTCTTCCAGGCAGAACACCCGGTGGCAGAAGAGATCAGGTCAGTGATCCGATAAAGGTTTCGGTTATTTTCCGGTAAATACCGCTTTTCTCTTTTCCAGGAAAGCGGTGGTACCCTCTTTCATATCCCCGGTTTCGAAGCAATGGCCAAATGCGGCCACTTCCACTTCATAGCCGTTCCTGGTTTCATCAAAAACAGCATTGGCAGCTTCAATACATTTTCCTACGGCAATAGGGGCTTTGGTATTGATCAGCTCCAGTATCGTTCTGGCTTTGGTCAGCAGTTCTTCCTGGGGCACCACATAGTTCACCAATCCATATTGCAGGGCAGTGGCAGCATCCAGCATGCCGGCGCTCATCAGTAATTCCATGGCGCGTCCTTTGCCGATCAGTTGTACCAGTCGCTGGGTACCGCCATAACCCGGTATCAGGCCCAGGTTCACTTCGGGCTGTCCGAATTTTGCATTATCAGATGCGATCCGGAAATGGCAGCTCATGGCCAGCTCACAGCCGCCACCCAAAGCAAAACCATTCACACAGGCCACAATGGGTTTGGGTGAGTTCTCGATACGGAAAAACGTATCCTGCCCTGCTTTGGCCAATGCTTTACTGGCTTCCACAGTTAATCCGCTGAATTCACTGATATCGGCACCGGCAACAAATGCCTTGGGACCAGAACCGGTGATGATCACAGATCGGATATCAGGATGGTTGTATACCTCATCCAAGGCTTTGTTCAGATCGGCAAATACGTCCCTGTTCAGGGCATTCAGTTTATCGGGTCGGTTGATGGTAATCGTGAATATGCTGTTCTCGAGAGAAGTGAGTAATGTGGTATACATGATCTGTAGGTTTATGTAAAGTTACGCGTGACGTTTGATTTTACGATGGATATTCAGAAGCGGATCTGCTTATCTATGCGAAAATATCAGCCAGCAATGACTGTTTCTTTGCGTGATAAAACTTATCGCTTAGTCACTGTTCTTCTGTAATTTGGGGTATGAATTTTATTCAGGTCATCATGTACTGCGGTATTTTTGTGTTTGCTCTTACCGGCGCACTGAAAGCCCGCACCCACCAGATGGATATTTTCGGCGGTTTTGTGATTGCTTTTGCCACGGCATACGGTGGTGGTACCATCCGCGACCTGTTGATAGGGGCACATCCGGTGAACTGGATCAATGATTACCTGGCTCTGGGCCTGGTGGTAGGTGCCGTAATCATCATTTCCATGATCCGCTCCAGCCAGATCCGTTTCCGCAGAACCATTTTCTTTACCGATGCTATCGGGCTGGGACTTTTTACCGTAACGGGTATTGAACGGAGCATCGCTCTTACCATCAATGATGGGTATGCTGTGATCATGGGTGTGGTCACCGCTACCTTCGGTGGGTTACTGGCCGATATCCTTTGTGGTGAAAAACCAGACCTGTTGAAACGTGGGGAGCTTTACGCTACGGCCTGTGCCATTGGAGGTGTCATTTATATCCTGCTGAAGAAAATGGGTATTGAATATAATCTGGGCCTGTTCATCTGCATCTGTATCGTGGTAGGTGTCAGGATCTATTCTATACGTAACCGGGTTCGTCTACCGGAAGTATGATGAGTGCCGATATCGATATTAAAAACTTCGATTCGCTTTTACCCAATCGGTGATATACACCGCAATATCTGTTGTGGCGGCTCCGGGGGCAAAGAGTTTGCCTACACCCATTTCGTTCAATTGCTGCATGTCATCTTCGGGTATGATGCCCCCACCGGTCACCAGCACGTCATTCATTCCTTTTTCCTTCATCAGTGCCATCACTTTCGGGAATACGGTCATATGAGCGCCACTGAGTATGCTGATGCCGATGGCATCCACGTCTTCCTGCAAAGCGGCATTCACCACCATTTCGGGCGTCTGGCGAAGGCCGGTATAAATCACTTCCATGCCTGCATCCCGCAAGGCGGTAGCAATTACTTTGGCACCACGATCGTGGCCGTCCAGTCCCACTTTGGCAACTAAAACTCGGATCGGTCTTTTCATTTGGCTCAATTAAACAGGAACAATGCCGTAAATTTAGTTCAATTGTACTTAGGTTTACAATTCTAACAGACATAACATATGAACTACCGGAAATTTGGGAACACAGACCTCACCGTAAGTGAGATCGGTTTTGGTACCTGGGCCATTGGCGGCGCAGCTTTTGTAGGAAAGATACCGATTGGCTGGGGACCGTCTGATGATGTGGTATCCGCTGCTGCCATACATACGGCACTGGATGCGGGCATCAATTTTTTTGATACGGCCGACTTCTACGGTCTTGGGCATTCGGAGGAACTGCTGGGTAACACCCTGGGCAACCGGAATGATGTGGTGATCGCTTCCAAAGTGGGGCAGAAGGTGGGGACTAATAACAATATTGAGATCGATTATACCAAGGACTATGTGATTAAAGCATGCGATGCCAGCCTGAAACGGCTTAAGCGTGACCATATCGATTTTCACCAGCTGCATGTGGCGCGCATGCAGCACCTGGAGAATGGTGAATGCATAGAAGCCATGCAGCAATTACAGAAAGAAGGCAAGATCCGTTACTGGGGTATCTCGCTCATCACATTCCATCCTTTTCCCGAAGCGGATTTCTTTTTGGCAAATCAGATCGGACAAGGATTTCAGCTGGTGTTCAACCTCATTAACCAGAGGGCCTTGCCCATCATACACCAGGCAGCGGCAAAAGGGTATGGGATCATCGCCCGTATGCCCTTACAGTTTGGCCTGCTTTCGGGTAAGATCAAACCCGATACAGTATTCACTGCCGATGACCACCGCAGCTACCGTGTGGTTCCGCCGATTACAGAAGCTACATTGCAGGTCCTGAAAGAACAGGTATGGCCGCTTTGCGAAAAATACCATACAACTGCCTCAGGACTGGCCCTCAGTTATATTCTCAGCTACCCGGAAATATCCACCGTGATCCCCGGTATCAGAACACCCGAACATGTGGGACTGAATACGGATCACCTGGTGACGCTGGAGGCTGCCGATAAACAGCATTTGCAGAACCTGTACGAAACTCACTGGCTTCCGGTGATGGAGATGATGGAGAAACAGGGATAAACAGCGACCATCTGGTATGTTGTTGCCATATCATCGATGCCTGAATTGTGCCTTATCCCTGCGGATATTGCTTTCTGCGATGATCTTTACAGAATCGTCCGGAAAACTGTACAGGATGATCTTGTCGCCATGCTGCCGGGATAGCGGGTTCTGAACCGAATCAAGGATCCCCCGTTTGCCCCAGTGATTGAAAAAACGATCATCTGCTTCGGGCATCTTATCGGTAACGAGTAAGAAATACCGGTAGTTAAATTGATCGGGTAACCAGAATACAAAACTGGCATCATCGCTATAGATCTCTGGTAACCGATAGGGTTTCCTGTAAAAGCTCAGCGAGGCAGCATGACCGTAGGCATCTCCGTATATCATGGTCTGCCGTTGTACTGAATCGGGTAAACTGTGATAGGCTTTGGCGGTTTTTTCGGCCATTTCTTTCCAGCCCAGCATGTCTGCAAAATCTTGTGGTAAAGCATGCTGCCGGTGATCTTCCCACCGTAACATGGGACTGTTCTCCCAATGCATGGCACGGTAGGTATTGGCCAGTTTCTCAGGCGACTGATAGGGGATCAGCACAGGTAAGGCCAACAGGGTCACACCCAATATGAAAACCGGTGCTACCCATCGCAACCAAGCGGTATATTTCTGGCTCACCAGTTGTGAGAACCAGATACCACCAAAAGCGATCAGTGTGGGATAGATGGCAGCAGCATAATACCCCTTCCCGTTAAAATACAATAACAGGCTGATGATACCCATATAAAGGAAACCGATGATCATATATTTCCTTCCTTCTTTCTTCATCAGGATATACCATAGACCTCCCATCCAGATAAAGAACGCCGGCAATAAAATCAGCAACTGGTCTATCAGGAAATCTTTCCGGTTATTGTATTGCAACTGCTGCCGGGTAAGCAGGTCCATATGGTGCCATACCGGGAACTGATGCGTGTATTGCCAGTACAGGTTGGGCAGACAGATCAATATGCCCAGTAACATGGCTACATAAAAATGCGGATTGCGTAGCCATTTGCGTTGACCGGTCAAGACAATGGCAACTGAAAAAGACAGGATATAAAATGCAGTGGAATATTTACCCAACATACCCAATCCCAGGCAAATACCCAGGTAATAAAAATATTTGGTACGGCCGCTATCTACCAGGCAAATGATACAATAACTGCTGAGGGTCCAGAAGAACACATCCAGGAAATTGGGTTGAAACAGGATATGCATTCTCAGGAAACCCGAGCAGAGAAAAGCCAGGCAGGCAAACAAAACGGCTGTGCTGTTGCCTTTTAGCCTGAGTACGATCTTTCCGATGACAACCATTGTGAGCGCTCCCGACAGACCACCCCAGAAATAGACCGTACCAATGGAACCGCCGGCCAGTTTGCTTAACCAGCCCAATACAGCCAGTAACGGTGGCATTTCTATATAACCCCAGGCCATATGGTCTGAATCGGCCAGGTACAGAAATTCATCCCTGTGCAATTCAAAAGCCGGGTGGATGAGCAGAAAGGGGATCAGGAACTTGATCACTGCAAACAGGGCAATGATGTAAACAGGTCTGGACAGGGCCTTCATCAGGAAAGATTTATAACAAGATATAAAAATTAACCCTTAACAAACAAACTGTGCCTTAGTGCCTTTGTGTGGAGATAATGTAGTCACACAAAGGCACTAAGGCACGGTCATGGGTAAATTCTTATTGGTTATTGTAGCAGGCTCAGGGTATGCGTGATGCGTTTCACGGTCTCTGCTTTGCCGATCAGGGCTGCGATGTCGAATACGCCCGGACCAAATTTGCCGCCTACCAGCATTACCCGGAATGGCAACATCAGTTCCCCAGGTTTCAGATGATTGGCAGCAGCCAGTTCTTTGAACTCGTTCTCCAGGCCATGTGCGTCCCAGGTGCTGCTTAGTTCATAAGCTCTGACCAGTTCTGTAAAGAACAGGTTCTTCTTATCGTCCCATTTGGGCTTGATGGCATCCGTGTCTACTGTAACAGGTGCCTGGAAAAAGAAACCACCCTGCTGCACAAAATCGGGTAACAGGGTACAGCGGTCTTTGACCAGTTCGATCACTTTCGCGAGTAACGTTTCATCGGTAATGCGTATGCCTTTTTGTTCGAATTCATTTTTCACTGCCGGTTGCAGATGGCTCGCTGCAGATTGTTTGATCCACTCATGGTTGAACCATTTCGCTTTCTCGTAGTCGAATTTGGCGCCGCCTTTGTGTACGCGTTCAATGGAAAACTTCTCTACCAGTTGTTGCAGCGAAAAGATCTCGTTATCGGTACCGTCGTTCCAGCCCAGCATGGCCAGCAGGTTCACAAAAGCTTCCGGTAAGAAACCTCTTTCTTTGAATCCGATCGTGGTCTCGCCGGTCTTGGGGTCCGTCCAGTCCATGGCAAACACCGGGAAACCCAAACGATCGCCGTCCCGTTTGCTGAGTTTGCCATTGCCATCGGGTTTCAGGATCAGTGGCAGGTGGGCCCATTGCGGCATATCGGCTTCCCAGCCCAGGTATTTCCATAACAGCAGGTGTACGGGTGCAGAGGGCAGCCATTCTTCCCCACGGAATGCGTGACTGATCTTCATGGCATGATCATCCACCACCACGGCCAGGTGATAGGTGGGCATACCATCGGCTTTCAACAATACTTTATCATCCACCTGTGATGTGTGGAAAGAGACCTCGCCACGGATCATATCGGTGAAGCGGATGGTCTCATCCACCGGCATTTTGATCCGTACCACATGTGGCACATTTTCAGCCAGTAATTGCTCCGTTTCCTTGGCATCCAGCGTTAAGGAATTGCGCATCTGCTGGCGGATGGTCTGGTTATATTGCGGTGAAGGGTTTTCTGCGGTCTTAAAACGGGTGCGCATTTCTTCCAGCTCGGCCGGTGTGTCAAAAGCATAATAGGCATGACCGGCTTTCACCAGTTGTTCGGCATATTGACGGTAACTGGCTTTTCGCTCACTCTGCCGGTAAGGGGCATAAGGACCACCATGTACCGGGCTCTCATCGGGTTCCAGTCCGCACCATTTCAGGGTGTTCAGGATATATTCTTCTGCGCCGGGCACAAAACGGCCCTGGTCGGTATCTTCGATCCGTAAAATAAAATCACCTCCATGCTGCCTGGCAAACAGGTAGTTGAACAAAACCGTCCTCACACCACCCAGATGCAGTCCGCCAGTGGGCGATGGGGCAAAACGAACACGTACTTTCTTACTCATAGCACAAAGATACAGAACAGATGAGCAGATGAGCAAGGAACAGGCGAAGGGGGGACTGGATGCTCGATACTGGATACTGGATACTACATACTGGATACTGGATATTGGATGTCCGAAGACGCTAGCTGATGCCCGAAGCCGGAGATCAGGTAGTGCAAAATCAGATAGTCCTCTAACGTCAATAGTCATCCGTTCCTTGCCTGCCTGCCGCCAGGCAGATTCGTCTGTTCAATTAAATAATTTTTAATTCAACATTCATCTGTTCCTTGTTCAATATTCATGATTCCCTCCGCCTGTTCTGTATCTTTATCCCATGTATTTAGTGAAAACTCCCTGGTTGTTGCGCATGTTGTATCCCGCGTTGACCTGGCGTATCCCGACCAGGGAAAAGGTCTTGTATCTCACATTTGATGATGGTCCGCATGAAACGGCCACCCCTTTTGTATTGGATCAGTTGAAGCAGTATGGGGCCAGGGCAAGTTTTTTCTGTATCGGTAAAAATGTGGCGGCATATCCTGAGATCTACCTGCGTATCCTGTCCGAGGGGCATGCTGTGGGCAATCATACGCAGCACCATGTAAATGGCTGGAAAGTAAGTAATGAAGTGTATCAAAAGGAAGTGGCCGATGCTGCTCAACTCATCCACTCTGCTCTGTTCCGTCCGCCTTACGGACGTATCAAACGAACGCAGCAACAAAAACTGCAACAACAACATCCCGGGCTCAACATTATCATGTGGGATGTGCTCAGTGGCGATTTTGATACCAACCTCAGTCCCGAAGCCTGTTTGGGTTATGTGTTGTACCATAGCAAACCCGGCTCTATCATAGTTTTTCACGATAGCACCAAGGCCTGGAGCCGGATGCAATATGCCCTGCCCCGGGTACTGGCGCATTTCAGTAAGGCCGGCTACCGGTTTGCTGCGCTGACCGTTCCCGAAAAAGGGATGCCGGTGTAGAAACACCGGCACTTTTTAATCCGTACCCTATAAAAACAGCGTTTAATTGCTTCGCAGGATCTTCGGGCCCTATACGGTCGGGCCACGGGTATATAAACGGCAACCCCTTGTCTTTTAGTATGTTACCGACTAAAAACCCGGTAAAATCTCTTCTATCCTCCTCTTTGGTGAAAGCCCTCATTGGGATTGTATCGTTTTAAAAAGGAATTTTGCAGCATGACACTGATAGATACCCATTGCCATTTATATGCAGAAGAGTTTGATGCCGACCGAGACCAGATGATAGAACGGGCCAGGGCGGCCGGGGTTAGCCGGTTTTATTTGCCGGCCATTGATAGTGAGGCCATTCCGGGTATGCTGTCGCTGGAAGCGCAGTATCCGGGGGTTTGTATGGCCATGATGGGACTGCATCCCTGTTATGTAAAAGCCAATTACCGCGAAGAACTGGCCATTGCCGAAGAATGGCTGAATAAACGGCCTTTTGTGGCCATTGGGGAGATCGGGTTGGATTTTTACTGGGATAAAACCTTTGTATCCGAGCAACAGGAAGCGTTTGCCATCCAGATGCAATGGGCGTTGGACAGGAACCTGCCCATAGTGATCCATACCCGTAAAGCCATGTCAGAGACCCTTAAAGCGGTCAAACCCTTTGCTGCCAAGGGGCTCCGGGGTATTTTTCACTGTTTCAGCGGTAATGCCATTGAGGCCAAACAGGTCACCGATCTGGGCTTTTACCTGGGAATAGGGGGTGTGGTGACCTATAAGAACAGCGGATTACCCGAAGCTTTGGCCAATATCGGAACAGAATGGCTGGTTTTGGAGACCGATGCTCCTTACCTGAGCCCGGTACCTTATCGCGGCAAACGCAATGAGAGCACGTATCTGGCAAATATTGTGGATCGTCTGGCTGAAGTAAAAAAACTGCCTGTAGAGGAACTGGCCGCCATTACCACAGCCAATGCCCAAAAAATATTCGGTAGCTAACGCTGAAAAGCTATTTTTGCAGTCCTTTAAACGGATGGTTTGTCCAGGAAACCATCATATGAGACCAACGTTTAAGGAAAATCAGACACAGAGAGGTGTCCGAGTGGTTGAAGGAGCACGCCTGGAAAGTGTGTATACGGGAAACCGTATCGAGGGTTCGAATCCCTTCCTCTCTGCAAAGCCGGTCTAAAAAGACCGGCTTTTATTATTTAGGTGGTTGAACGATTAGTCCCTCTGAGTCGAGGGGGATAGGGTATAAAAGGAATCGCAACGTAGAAGTTCCTGATTGATCTGTGCCCTCATGTTAAACAGGGTACTTTCCTGTGCTCAAATACCCTCGCAGACAATATTCATAAGATCCTGATGGCCCCCGTCCCTGTTATAGCCTATCGGACACTGGATCTCCAATAGTATAGTACTATAAAACTTGCCCTTCTATTTTACAAGGACACACCCCCCTAATTTGCGGGATATAAGCATTTTTTTTGAATTTAATATACTGATGCATAGTGTGTTATGTTAAGTTTTACAAATCGGTCTGACGGGTTTAATCTTTCTAAACTCAATACCAGCGGGCATTTCAGGCTTTGTTAATATGTAGGTAACATGGCGGTAACAATTTCATAACATAGCCTTGGCACCTTTGCATCATTAAAATTATCGTTCGTGAAGAAAATTGCTACCCTGGTTGTTCTTGCTATCCTATCCCTCTCTGCTGCAGCCCAAAAAGCCAAAGTGGCCGGTAAGGTATCTAACAGCAAAAACGAAGGACTGGCCGGCGTTACCATCAAGATCTCAGGTGCCGTTACCGGAACCATCAGTACTGATGTGGATGGTCGTTTTGCTTTTACTGCCGAAATGGGTAAAAAATATACCCTCACCTTCTCTTATGTAGGATATGCCACCAAAGTGGTAGCGGATATCAGCCTTGCCAATGCAAAAGAGGAAGAGACCGTTAACGTGATCCTGGAAGAATCAGGCAAAGCACTGGAAGCCGTTACGGTAAAAGCTTCCGCCCGTAATACCAGCGCCAGGGGTGAAACGATCAATGCACTTATTTCTTATCAGAAAAATACCTCAGCCGTTGCACAGGTGATCTCTGGCGAAGCCATTAAAAGATCGCCCGACAAAAACACCAGCGAAGTACTGAAAAGGGTTCCCGGTACCTCTGTACAGGAAGGTAAATACCTGATCGTTCGCGGTCTGGCCGACCGTTATAACCAGGCTATGCTGAACGGCGTATTGCTCACCAGCACTGAACCCGACAGGAAAACCTTCTCTTTCGATGTGTTCCCTGCACCCATGATTGATAATATCATCATCAACAAAGCTTTTGTTCCCGAATTGCCCGGTGAGTGGGCGGGTGGACTGGTTCAGGTGAATACCAAAGACATCCCTTCCAGCAATTTCTTTACCGTACAATTGGGAACCGGTTTCAATACACAGACCGCAGGTGCTGATTTTTACCAGTACCAGGGCGGTAAACTGGATTTCCTGGGTTTTGACGACGGTACCCGTGGCCTGCCCGCCAGTATGCCCACCAAATCTGTGTTCAACAGCCTTGACCAGACACAAAAGACCGAATTGGGCAAACAGTTCGCGAATATCTGGGGCACTAACAAAAATGCGTCCAACTTCTTCCCGGTGACCAATAAGTCCTTCCAGGTAAGCGGCGGATTCAACAAGAACCTGGGCAGCAGCAGCAAACTGGGTGTGGTACTGGCATTGACCTATAACCAGAGCTTCAAAAGAACCAATTTTGAAAACCGCTTGTATTCTATCAACGGCGGAACCGCAAGTCTGAACTTTGATTATTACAACGATAAATACAGCCAGGATGTATTATGGGGCGCACTGGGTAATGTAACCCTGCAGCTTGGCGCCAATCACAAGATCTCCTGGAAAACGATCCTGAACGTAAATGCAACGGATTATACCACCAAACGTACCGGTAAGGATTTTGAGAACGACCCGATCAATGGTGAAAATATCCGTGCAACAGAGCTGGCCCTGAAATCTAATACTTTCTTCAATACACAGGTAACCGGCGATCATAACCTGCCTGGCCTGAAAGCCAAATTTCACTGGTATGGCAGTTTTAACATCCTTGACCAGTATATTCCCGATCAGCGTCGTATCCAGTATAACCAGAACGTGGTAGTGCCGGGTTCTCCTTATTTGTTGCTGGTATCCGCTTCCAAAACCTCACAGCGCAGCGGTAGCCGTTACTTCGGTTTCCTGAACGATTATGTATATACTGCCGGTGGTGATATTGCCAAGAATTTCACCCTGGGCGGCCGCACACAATCTGTCAAACTGGGCTACCTGTTACAGGTGAAAGACCGTTTGTTCGATTCAAGACCTTTCTCTATTTACCTGCCTTCTGATAACCCCTCTCTGCGTTTGCTGAGTGAAGACCAGGTGTTCAGTCCGCAAAATTTCGGTACCGGTTTCGATAACAAATTTGCCTTCAACGAGATCTATGGCGATCAGTACCGTTATATAGCCAACACCATCCTGAACGCAGGTTTCCTACAGTTCGATAACCAGTTAGGCCGCAAGCTGCGTGCTACCTGGGGATTGCGCTGGGAGAATTTTGACCAGTTGGTGGGAAGTGTGAGAAAGTCTGATCCCCGCTATGTATACACCAAAGTAGATGACTTTTTACCGGGTGCCAATTTCACGTATAAACTGAATGAACAGACCAACCTGCGTTTATCCGGTTCACAAACCGTGATCAGGCCTGAGTTCCGTGAGCTGAGCCCATTCGCTTTCTTCGATTTTGACCTGGGTGCCACCACTACCGGTAACAAAGACCTGCAGCGCACCAAAGTAACCAATGCCGATCTGCGTTACGAGTTTTACCCAAGAGCGGGAGAACTGTTTACAGTGGGTGTGTTCTATAAATATTTCAACAAACCGATCGAGTTATACTTTAACCAGACAGGTGCCGGAAGCTCCAGTACTTTCAACTACATCAATGCCGATAAAGCATCTGGTTATGGTGTGGAACTGGATTTCCGCAAAAAACTGGATGTGGTGGCAGATGCTTTACGCAACTTCACTTTCCAGGGTAACTTCTCTTATATCTATAACCGTGTTACCAGTGAAGGTACCAACCTCGACCGTCCTATGCAGGGTCAGAGTCCTTACCTCATCAACGCCACTTTGCAGTATGATGTAGAGAAGCATGGCTTAAGTACCACTTTATTGTTCAACCAGATCGGCCGCCGTATCCTGTATGTGGGCAGCAATGAATATCCTCCGGTATGGGAGAATCCACGTGCGCTGATCGATTTCCAGATCGCTAAAAAAGTGCTGAAAAGAAAAGGAGAGCTGAAACTGAATATTTCAGACCTGCTGAATCAGGTAGCTTATTACTATCACGACCTGAATAACAACGGCAAGTTTGATAAAGGCGGTGCGGATGCTATTTCAATCGCACGTAAATACGGAACCAATGTGAGTCTTTCTTTCTCATATAGTATCAAATAAATCTACCAATCACAACAAGCAAACGCAATAAAAACTCAACAATGAAAAAGTTACTAATCCTGATTGCTTCGGCTGGTTTGTTCGCAACCAGTTGTCGTAAGATCGAAGTAGATGGTGGTACTACAACAGTTACTACTCCGTCTCCTACAGCAGAGAACACTATCCTGGAAGGTCGTATCATTAACAACCTTACCCTGAAAGCTGCGTACACATATAAACTGCGCGGACTGGTGTATGTAACCAATGGTGCCATCCTGACCATTGAACCGGGAACCAAGATCGTGGGTGAGAACGGCAGAAACGGTGCCCTGATCATTACCCGTGGTGCCAAAATCATCGCTGATGGTACTGCAGATAAACCCATTGTATTTACTTCTGAAGCTGCTACCCCACAGCGTGGCGACTGGGCCGGCCTGGTGATCCTGGGTCAGGCACCTAATAACTCATCTTTCAATGGCGTGGACGGTATCGGTGAAATTGAGGGTGGTATCAATAACAGTGATGGCTTGGGTCTGTATGGCCTGGGCGCCACTTCTTCCAACCTGGCCGATAACAGCGGTATCCTGCGTTATGTGAGGATCGAATATGCAGGATATGCATTCCTGCCAGATAAAGAGATCAACGGGTTGACCCTGGGTGGCGTGGGTAACCAGACCATCGTGGACTATGTACAGGTATCTTATGCCAACGATGATTCATTCGAGTGGTTCGGTGGTTCTGTTAACTGTAAACACCTGATCTCATTCCGTACCCTGGATGACGACTTTGATACCGATAACGGTTTCAGCGGAAAAGTACAGTTCGGTATCTCACTACGTGATTCAGCTATTGCAGATATCTCCAAGAGTGAAGCTTTTGAAAGCGATAACGATGCGAATGGTTCTGACAGGACTACTTTCATGACAACCATCCCGGTTAGTGCCAATAATCCTGTGGCCATCACGCCAACCAAAACCAATGCTGTGTTCAGTAACATGACACTGGTTGGACCAAAAGAAACCGCCAATTCAAAAGGAAATAGCCTGTTCCTGGCTGGTGCGCAGATCCGCAGAAACTCTGAGCAGAGCATCATGAACTCTATCTTCCTGGGATGGAACGGCGGTTCGGTAAATGGATTACTGATCGATGCAAGTAAAGGAACCCCAACCGACAAAAACCTGGATCCTGCCGGTGGACTGAATTTCAGGAACAATATCATTGCAGGGGTAACCACCAATGCGGTTAGTTATGCTGCCAGCACTACGGCTCCAACCGGTGCTACCAAAGCCACTATTACCGATTGGGTAAATACAACCGCCTACGGTAACGTGTTACTGGCTAATAATACTGATGCCGGTATCACAGCACCTTTCAATTACAGTGCGCCTGATTTCAACCCAAGCTCAGCTACTGCAGCCGCAGCTACCGGTGCTGATTTCAGCAGTGCTAAATTGAAGACCTCTACCACTGGTAAACCAGACTTTACCGTAGTATCCTATAAAGGAGCCTGCGCAGTTGGCGATACCTGGTGGAAAACCTGGACCTCTTTTAAATAAGGCATTAATATCCTATCGAAGCCGCTCCGTATTCCCGGGGCGGCTTTTGTATACCAGTAGTTTTATAGTTTTGTCAACAGAAAATCAGCTACCATGAACATCATCAGGAATAGTGTTTTCGGCATCCTTTTTTTATTAGCAGCCTGCCAGGGCGGTAACCAGGAAGAAAAAGCGGAAGAGAACAAAGCGGCAGATACAGTGAAAATGGCTGAGTCCATCCGCACCAATCTTTCTTACCTGAACGATTACAATGCACTTGAGCAGTTGTTCACGAATGATAACTGGCTCATACCCGGTACCAGGGACAGCAGTTATCTCTATGTAAGTCGCCTGGGTAATTATGTAGTTAAGACCTATGCCTACCAGTTGGTAAAAGGAGACTCCGCTCATGTGCAGTATGCTGCCATCCAGACAGAAAAGGATCAATTGGTGTGGCAGTTCAATGGCCAGAAACTACACCTTACCAGTGCCACACGTGCCAGGGCTGTATTTGCTGTTGCGGGTGCCGATTCGCTGAAGTATGAATTTGTGCGGCTGGACGATAACAAGATCAGCCTTACCTATCCCGATAAGAAAAAAGTGGTGATGAAAAAGATGCTCCAATTCAGCCTCTTCCTGGCCCGCAGCCGCTACGACTTCACCAACGGAACGAAGTATGCGTTTGATACTACGCAGTTTAACAGGAAGAAGGGGTAGGGGACGTGAGTGGTGAGTGGTGAATTGTCAATGGTCAATTGTGAATGAGGTTCTCGCTGATTCATTGCCTATTCACATCTGCCAACAACTACCCGCTCCCTACTGACTACTCACGATTGACGACTGACGATTGACGCCTGCCGCGATCACCAATTTTTCATATGTTCCGGAACGATTCTCTCTGCTTTGGGCTTGGGTTTGTTTCTCCAGTTGGGATCGTATTTAACGAACCAACTGAGCCATAATATCCTGGATAAACGCATCAATACCGGTTGCAGTATCAGGAGGATGGTGAATGCGGTTCCCATCCAGTAAAATATGCGGTTGTCGTCGATAGAAAACGTAACGCCGATCAGCACTTTCCAGGCAACGAAAGTGGCCACCAGCACGGCAATACTGAGTGCATAGCTCACATAACCGGTTCCGTAATAAAAGCCTACTTCAATTTCTGTGGGTTGTCCGCAAACAGGACAGTGCTCGTGCATGTGGATGCTGTTTTTCTGGTAAGCACTGTCTTTCTCAAAAACCTTTCCCTCACGGCACCGGGGACAACGGTTGCCGAGTATACTGGTCAGGTAATACCTTTTCTTCTGCTCTGGCATATACTTGCTGTTGATTCGGGTGCAAAGGTACTGAATTGTCAGTAGAGAGGTGAGAGTCGTCAGTCGGGAGTGGGATTTGGTCTTTAGTCTTTAGTCTTTGGCCATTGGCTTGTTCGGAGTAGATTGGGGTAGTAGTTCATTGATTAGTGAAGCATTTGGCGGCTAGCATTTGGCATTTGGCTTTAAGTCGTCTGCCTGAGGCATACGGATTATCGTATTAAACATTCATTCAATCACTCATCCACTCATTCACTCAATTGGTTTGTCTTTGACTTGTTCGGTGTAGTTTGGGAGAGCAGGTCATTAATTAGTGAAGCATTTGGCGGTTAGCATTTGGCATTGGGCTTTATGTCGTCTGCCTGAGGCATGCGCTCACGACTGACAATTCACAATTGCCCATTCACAATAATCCAATTGCTTTGCCAAAATATGAGGTTAGCAGCGATCAAAACATTCACTCATTGATCCGGCGCGTTGGCTTTGGGCGCCTCCCTGTGGCAGGCGGCTCCAGCATCTAGCTTTGAGCCACGAGCTGTGAGCTTCTAGCATCCAGCATTTCACTCCTCACTGACGACTCACGACTGACAATTCACAATTGCCCATTCACAATAATCCAATTGCTTTGCCAAAATATGAGGTTAGCAGCGATCACAACATTCACTCATTCTATCATCCACTCATTCACTCATTGATCCGGCGCGTTGGCTTTGGACATCTGCCTGCGGCATACGGCTCCAGCATCTAGCTTTGAGCCACGAGCTGTGAGCTTCTAGCATCCAGCATTTCACTCCTCACTGACGACTCACTACTGACAATTCACAATTGTCCATTCACAATAATCCAATTGCTTTGCCAAAATATGAAGTTAGCAGCGATCACAACATTCACTCATTCTATCATCCACTCATTGATCCGGCGCGTTGGCTTTGGACATCTGCCTGCGGCATACGGCTCCAGCATCTAGCTTTGAGCCACGAGCTGTGAGCTTCTAGCATCCAGCATTTCACTCCTCACTGACGACTCACGACTGACAATTCACAATTGTCCATTCACAATAATCCAATTGCTTTGCCAAAATATGAGGTTAGCAGCGATCAAAACATTCACTCATTCTATCATCCACTCATTCACTCATTGATCCAGCCCCCCTCACCCCTGCAATATCTTCTCCATCTGCATGCTCCTGGAGCCCTTGATGAGAAAATGGGTGTGTTCAAAATTCTGTTGGGCAAACCATTGAGCGGCTGCAGCTGAATCGGGGAAAAAGGTATAGTCGTGATCCACTCTTCTGAAGTCGCCGCCTACCAGCACCACTTCTTTCCAGGGGTACTGTTGGATAAGTCGGATGATGTCCTCATGTTCGGCAACACTCTCATTGCCCAGCTCCATCATGCCACCCAGCATCAATACTTTATGGGTTGCCGGCAGCTTGGCAAAATTCTCAATGGCCGCTTTCATACTGGTTGGGTTGGCATTGTAAGCATCCAGTACAATGGTATTGGAACCTTTTTGCACTAACTGCGATCGATTGTTGGAGGGAACATATTGTTCAATGGCAGCAATGATCTTTTCTTCCGGAACAGAAAAATATTTACCGATCACTACGGCGCAGAGAATATTGGGCAGGTTATAATCGCCCACCAATTGTGTTTGAATGGTGCAGGGTTTTGCAAGACCCTGTGTGATAGCCACTTCCAGAAAAGGTTGGCTGGACAGCACTTCACCCTGTACCAGTCCCTGGTTTTTACCATAGTGTACAATATGTGGTACTGCCCGGCTCATGGTTTGCAGGTAATCATAATCGGCATATACAAACGCGGTGCCGTCGTGCCCCGACAGGTAATCATAAAGTTCCCCCTTTCCTTTTCTTACCCCTTCCACACCGCCAAAACCTTCCAGGTGTGCTTTGCCACAATTGGTAATCAAACCGTGGGTGGGTTCGGTATACAGACAATAACCGGCTATTTCTTTCTGGTGATTGGCGCCCATCTCTATCACAGCCATTTCCGCATCGGGCTGCACACCGAGTAAGGTAAGCGGTACGCCAATATGGTTATTCAGGTTACCCTGAGTGGTGTAGGTCTTGTAATGCGAGGAGAGCACAGCATAGATCAGTTCCTTGCTGGTGGTTTTTCCATTACTCCCAGTGATACCGATAAAAGGTATGGTAAATTGGCGGCGATGATAATGGGCCAGTTCCTGTAAGGCAGCTAAGGTGTTAGCCACTTTGATCAGTCGGTTGTCCGAGGGATCTACCTCCTCATCCACCACGGCATAAGCCGCACCGGCTTCCAGTGACTGTTTGGCAAACTCGTTGCCATTGAAATTAGGGCCTCTCAGTGCAAAGAAAATATCACCCGGCTTCAGTTTCCTCGTATCTGTCTGCACGGAAGGATGTTGCTTGAAGATCTTGTATAATTCTGCTATGTTCACGGTAACTATTTTATTTGTCAAACTTATTTAATATTGGTGAATTAGCGGCGAGCTATGAGCCGTGAGCATCCAGCAACCAGCAACCAGCAACCAGCATCCAGTAACGTCCCCCCCCATTCACTCATTCTATCATCCACTCATTCACTCATTACATAAAAAGCCACCCCAATCCGGGATGGCTTTTGCTGTATTTCTACCTTTTCCTGATCTCAGATTTCTATGATTTTTGTATGATTTCGTTGAGAAGGTATATTCATCTGCGTCATCATATAATAATCATAAAAATCAGAGATGTTATCGTTTGTTTCGGCGGGTCGGTAAGAAAATGCCGGTTTTTGCTTTACGGGATGTGGATTCTGCGGGGCCATAATGGTTCATGGCACAACGGAAGCCCAGTTCTTTGGTGCTCAGGTCCTCTTCCAGGAAACGGCGTGCACCGGGTGCCAGCCAGTAGGCCCTGTCGTTCCAGCTACCACCTTTGTATACCCTTGATTTATCGGAGATCAGGGTGGTGATACCGTAGTTGTACAATACGTTGCTGGTGGAGTCACCATCCAGGTAGTTGGTGGCATAAGATTTCTGGTAGTTTCTGCGGTTACGCAGGGCCGAATCTGATTCGGGGATCATTTTGATACGGCCTTTATCGTCTCTCAGGTTACCTGCACCACCGCTCATGTCCACTTTCTGGAACACGTTACCACGGTAAGGGTTAAAATCATCATCGCCATCATTGGTAACCGGGCGGTATACATCCATCACCCACTCGTTCACGTTGCCACTCATGTTATACAGGCCAAAACCGTTAGGCATGAAAGAAGTCACTTCTGCAGGGATGGCGGCATTATCGTTCAAACCACCGGCCACACCCATGTTGTCACCGGCGCCACGTTTAAAGTTGGCCAGGAAAGCTCCCTGGAACGCGCTTTTTTTGGTGTAACGGATATTGTCAAAGCCGTCGTTTTTCCAGGAATAGATCTGTTTGTTGGAGATCACTTCCTCGCCACGTGCATTGCCTTTCTGCTTTTTCTGCGGGTTCTGCATGATATAACCATAAGCGGCATATTCCCACTCGGCTTCTGTTGGCAGGCGGTAATCACCGAAGATGATCCCGTCTTCAAATTTCACCTGTGCCCTGGGACGACCCTGGGCATCTTTCAGCGGATTACTTTTTGATGTGGCCTGCTTGCCAGGGGTTGCCTGGTATTCGCCCATGATATAGGCTTTGCTGTTAAAGTTGTCCTGACCCGCACCATTCATTTCTTTTTTGATCTGGCTGCGCTTGTCCAGGAAACCCTTGTTCATCAGGGTCAGCTCGTTCACACGGTCCGTACGCCAGATACAGTATTCAGTGGCCTGTTTCCAGCTCACACCTACCACGGGGTAATAGTTGTAAGAAGGGTGGCGGAAATAATACTCCACATAGGGTTCGTTGAAAGCCAGCTCACTTCTCCAGACCAGGGTATCCGGTTTGGCCTGGTCCACTACAGAATCCATACCGGCCTGTCCGAACACGTTCTCCAGCCAGTACAGGTACTCGCGGTAATGCACATTGGCCACTTCGGTCTTATCAATAAAAAAGGAGTTGACCGTAATACGGCGGGGGATATTGTTCCAGTCGCCCATCACATCTTCCTGTGCGGCGCCCATGGTAAAAGTACCACCCTGAACAAATACCAGTCCCGGTGCGGTTTTTACATCCGCTGGTTTGGCAACCGAGAAGTTGCCCTGGTCTTTATCATTGTAATTCCAACCGGTTGCCGTAGACTGCTCCTTTTTCTTTTTCAGCATACTACAGGAGGCCACAGAACCTGCCACTGCCAGAAGTAAAACTACATTTCTGGTTGTTTTCAATAACTGCATGTCAATAGATTGAATTTGGAATATTGGGTTTCTCTAAGATACGTCTATGCGAATATATAAGATTTTGACTAATCCGCTAATATGCTCATCCGCTTTGATGTTAGCAAAAGCCTAATTTTAAACCTGATTCGCTGTGGCGGCTTGTTGCTGCCTGCATTATTTACCGATCTTAGATTTGTATGAACCTGCGGTCTTTTTTTTTGGTAGGGATTTCCCTGGTGCTGGGTAGTAATTTTCTATGGGCACAAAGGGTCTATACCCCGCATTCCGTGCTGGCCACAGGCAACTGGTACCGCATAGCCGTTACCCGCGAGGGGGTGTACAAGGTCGATCTGCCTTTCCTGTCCTCGCTCGGTATATCTACCGCGGCTATTTCTTCTTCCGCCATCCGTTTCTATGGAAATGGTGGCGCCATGCTGGATGAGAACAATGCGGTTGCCCGTCCCGACGACCTTATCGAGAACCCCATTGAAGTGGTAGATGGGGGGGACGGACTTTTCAATGGCTCCGATTATTTCCTGTTCTATGCACCCGGTCCTCACAGATGGCTTCGTGACAGTGCCAACCAGCGCTTCCGGCACCAGAAAAACCTGTATGCCGATACTGCCTATTATTTTATCACCATCGGCGGAACGGGTAAACGGATCAACAGTGCCGCAACATCCCCTGTGGCTACCATTACGGTGAACAGTTTCCAGGAGCGCTATTTTTATGAGAACGACCGGGTGAACCTGCTGAACAGCGGAAAAGAATGGCTGGGCGAAGAATTCAATGACCAGCTGGGCGGCAACAGCAGCCGGACTTTTACGGTAGACTGGCCCGGATTACAGCAGAGCCAGCCGGTTACACTGGTCACAGAGCTGGCCAGCCGCTCTGTGGGGGGCAATAGTCGTTTTTCGGTCAGGCTGAACGGTCAAACGGCACAAACGGTGAACCTGCCGGCTGTATCAGGATATTTCCTGGACGCATTCGCCAGTACTGCCGCCCATACCAGTAACTGGACCGTTTCGCAGAACAGCCTTGCACTGAACCTGGCATATACACCTGGTGTGGCAGGCAGCCAGGGATGGCTGAACTGGTTTGAACTGCATGGGCGAAGGGCTTTGACCTTCACTCCCGGCGGACAGTTATTGTTCCGCGACTGGGCATCGGTGGCAAACGGTTCGGTGGCGCAATTCAGTATTACCAATAATGGCGGTGCCTTGTCTGTATGGGAGGTCACAGACCCCCTGCAGCCATTGGCCATGCGGGTGACAAATACTGCCGTACAATCTGTTTTTACCAGGGATGCATCCCGTTTGCGTGAGTATGTGGCTTTTTCGGGTACCGGTCTGTTAACGCCTGTTGTCATGGGTAAAATAGCCAACCAGGACCTTCACAATACAACGGCGGTGGATTATATCATCCTCAGTCATCCTTCCCTGCTTACAGAAGCGCAGCGACTCGCTGCTTTTCACCAGCAACGAAATGGGTATCGAACAGTGGTGGTCAATACCGACCAGGTGTATCTGGAATTTTCAGGTGGCACACCCGATCCTTCAGCATTACGTGATCTTGTAAAAATGTATTTCGATAAAGCGGGCGCCAATCTCTCCGACCGGCCCCGCTACCTGTTGCTCTTTGGCAGTGCCTCTTACGATTATCGTTACCGCATCAATGGTAACAGTAACCTGGTGCCGGGTTATGAATCGGTGAATTCTTTTGAGCCATTACTGACGCATACTTCGGACGATTTTTTCGGCTTGCTGGACGATACCGATGATATCAACCGGAATGATCCGCGCATGACGCTGGACATCGGGATCGGCAGGATCCCCGCGCGTAACCTGGCAGAGGCTAAGACCATGGTGGATAAGATCATCCGTTACCAGTCCGCCTCCAGTCTCGGCAGCTGGCGCAACCAGACCGTTTTTGTGGCCGATGATCGCGACCAGAACCTGCACCTCGAAGATGCGGAAGCCATTACAACAGTGGCCAGTTCGGTCAATCCTTTGCTCAATCCCAACAAGATCTACCTGGATGCGTACCCGGCCGTAAGTACCAGTGCGGGTGCCCGGTATCCGGTGGTGAATGATGCCATCGTTGGGCAGGTCTTCAATGGGGCTTTACTGGTGAATTACAGCGGCCATGGCAGTTACCTGCGTCTTGCCGATGAAGCGGTACTCACACAGGAAGAACTGGCCCGTTTCAATAATCCCGATAAACTGCCGCTGTTCATCACTGCCAGTTGCGATTTTGCTCCGCATGATGATCCATCCAAAAATTCACTGGGTGCCGCCATCCTTACCGGTAATGCGCATGGCGCCATCGCCCTGCTCACCACCACAAGGCTGGTGTTTGCGTACAGTAACCGGCAAATGAACGAGAACTACCTGTCCATTGCTCTGAAACCCTTGCCCGACGGTCGTTACCTGACCCTGGGCGAATCGGTG
This sequence comes from Sediminibacterium sp. FW305-C-269, assembly GCF_058231045.1. Taxonomy (NCBI): domain Bacteria; kingdom Pseudomonadati; phylum Bacteroidota; class Chitinophagia; order Chitinophagales; family Chitinophagaceae; genus Sediminibacterium; species Sediminibacterium sp. FW305-C-269. Next base: position 195,456 of record NZ_JBIQXQ010000005.1, read on the forward strand.
CAACAGGCTAAGAACTATACTTCGCTCAGCACCGGTGACCTGCTGAATAACCGCAAGTTCACTTTACTCGGAGATCCCGCCCTACGCCTCGCCTTCCCCGAAGGAAGGGTGCGGCTCACCGGCATCAACGGCCATGCCATCGGCACGAACGATACATTATGCGCGCTCCAGCCATATACTTTCACCGGTGAAGTGACCGATGCACAGGGCAGGCTGCAGAACGGTTTTAACGGAACCGTTTACTCGACCGTATACGATCAGGCACAGACTGTCAAGACACTGGGTAATGATGCGGGCAGTAAAGTGGTGACGTTTCAGCAGCAGACGAATATTTTGTACAAAGGCAACGCCACTGTCACCAACGGAAAGTTCCGTTTCACATTTGTGGTTCCCAAAGACATCAACTATGCCGCAGGCAAAGCCAGGATCAGCCTGTATGCGCAGGATGGCGTAAAAGATGCCAATGGTGTGCAGGCAGACCTGGCCATTGGCGGAACCGGAACTTCCGTGTTAGCAGACCGCACCGGCCCGCAGATCCTGCCTTACCTGAATGATGACCAGTTCCAGAATGGCGGACTGACCCACGAGAACCCGGTGCTGCTGCTGAAACTATACGATTCATCGGGCATCAATACCTCCGGTACGGGTATCGGTCATGATATTACCGCAGTGATCGATGGGGTGGAAAGAAGCATCCTGGTGCTGAACGATTTTTATACGGCCGACCAGGATAGCTACCAACGGGGCCGGGTACGGTACCAGTTACCCACGCTTAGCGAGGGCAAACATACCATCCGCATCAAAGCCTGGGATGTGGCCAATAACTCCAGCGAAGTGAGCCTGGATTGCCAGGTGTTGAAGCAGAACCGCCTGCAGATAGCAGCGGTTCGGAACTTCCCCAACCCGTTCAGCAGTGCCACCACTTTTGCCTTTGAACACAACCAGCCCGATACGGACCTGGATATCACCATCGGCATCTACCATATGGGTGGCGGGCTGGTAAAACAGATCAGGAAAACGGTCAATACCGGTGGTACCCGTAACTGCCAGATAAATTGGGACGGGGCCGACCAGTCGGGTTCAAAACTGAAAAAAGGTATCTATATTTACAAAATAATCGTTGCCACCAAAACCGATCGGGCCGAAACTGCCCGGCAACTGATTCTTCTCTAAAACTGACTGAATGGTTTGATTTCTACATTTTTTGGTTCTTAACGTTACACATTAATTTAATAGTATTGTAGTATACCGCCCGGGCTGTTTGTAAGAATAGCCTGAAAACTTTGTCGGGCACCGGCAAGCGTTGGCTCTGGTTTACTGCTCTTACAGAGAACCAGAGATGGGTATATCCCTAAATCCTATTTATTGTTACTGTTCTGTTTGCTTTGGCTTATGGGGCAGTCTAAAACCATTGTTGATGCGTTCGATTCTTAAGAAGATCAGTGCCTGTCTGGCAATTATGTTCTGTATCCATGGTGTTGCCAGGGCGCAGGCCGATTCTATTAATATCGTATCTACCGCAGTACCCTTCCTGCGTATATCTCCCGATGCCAGGGCAGGAGGTATGGGCGATCTGGCCATTGCCACTTCACCCGATGCCAATGCGCCTTTCTGGAACCTGGCCAAAGTACCTTTTGCCAAAAAGAAATCGGCGATCGCCCTAAACTATACGCCCTGGTTAAAGGACCTGGGATTGACAGATGTGTACCTGGCCAGCCTGGCTGCTTATCACCAGCTGGATGAACGGCAGGCCATTTCTACCTCCATCCGTTTTTTCAGTCTGGGAAATATTCAGCTCACCGATTATTCCGGTAATATTCTGAACACGGTAAAACCCAGTGAATTTTCAATGGATGCCGGTTATTCACGTATCCTGAATGAAAAACTCAGTATCGGTGTGGCATTGCGTTACATCAATTCCAGACTGGTGGTGGGCGATGTGGGTACTGGCGTGGTGTACAAAGCCGGTAATGCAGTGGCAGGCGATGTGTCGCTGTTCTATCATGGTGTGAATGAAGAAGGGGAGGGATTGAACTGGGGAGTCACTTTATCTAACCTGGGCAGCAAAGTGGGTTACACCAACGACTCGCGCAACAAGGATTTCATACCCGCCAACCTGGGACTGGGGCTCACCTATACCAAAGCCATCAACGAAATGAACAAGATCACGTTCGGGCTGGATATCAATAAACTGCTGGTACCTACTGCGCCACAGGCCACCGGTAATTATTCCGTGGACTCTGCAAGACTGGTCGATTACCGTTCCACCAGCGTAGTGTCCAGCTGGATGAAATCATTCAGTGATGGCAGTAGCCAGCTCAAATCGCTGCAGGCCTCATTGGGCGCAGAGTATGCCTATAATAACCAGTTCTTTGTCCGTGCCGGCTATTTTTATGAGAACAAGAACCGCGGCAACCGAAAATTTTTCTCCGTTGGCGCCGGTTTCTCCATCGACCAGATGCAGGTGAACTTCTCCTACCTGGTCCCCTCCGGCAGCGGCGTTACACGTAACCCCTTATCGAATACCCTTCGTTTTGGCATCGTATTCAACCTGAATGGGAGCGGGGAGTAGCAGAAGACAATGAGTGAATGAGTGGATGAGTGGATGAGTGAATGCTGAGAACCTGCTGGCCATGAGTATCCAGCAACCAGTATCTAGTATCCAGTATCTAGTATCCAGTATCTAGTCCCCCCAACAATTCTCACTACATTTACCAAAATAAACATTGAAGCAGTATTAAAATCACTTGTATGCGTTTACGGATCGGATATGGAATAGATTTTCATCAGTTGGTTACAGGCAGGGACCTGTTCATAGGTGGCGTACAGATTCCACATGATATGGGTGCACTGGGACATAGTGATGCGGATGTACTGTTACACGCCATCTGCGATGCCATGCTGGGAGCCCTCAGCCTGGGCGATATCGGGGTGCATTTTCCCGATACCTCTAATGAATTCAAGAATATCGACAGCAAAATACTGTTGGCGAGAACCTATGAACTGATCCAAAAAGAAGGATACAAAGTTGTCAATATCGATTCATCTCTCTGCCTGGAAGCCCCCAAGATCAAACCCTTTGTCCCCGCCATGCAGCAAGTGATCGCTGACATACTCCAGATCTCCATCAAAGACATCTCCATCAAAGCCACCACCACCGAAAAAATGGGCTTCGTAGGCCGCAAAGAAGGACTGGTGGCGCATGCGGTGTGTTTGTTGGAGGGTAGATCAATGAGTGAATGAGTGGGTGAGTGAATGAGTGAATGTTTTGATTTCTGCTAACTGCATATTCTGGTGAAGCAATGGGGGAATTGTGAATGGGCAATGGTGAATTGTTAATCGTGAGTCGTCAGTCGTCAGTCGTCAGTCGTCAGTGAAAGTTGCCAGCATCCAACATCCAGTATCCAGCATCCAGTATCCAGCATCCAGCACCCCCTGCAATCAATTCCTAATTCCTAACTATTAACTTCCCCCTCCTTCTCTCAAATCAACACATTACCTTTAGCCCCTATGAGTGCATCGCCACATATTGCTGTTGTTGGGTTGGGATATGTAGGACTTCCGCTGGCACTGGCTTTTGCGGGGAAATACCGGGTGACCGGGTATGATATCAATTCCGTGAGAATATCGGAACTGCAACAAGGGATTGACTGTACCCATGAGGTTGACAGGCAAACGATACAGGATGCCGTTCAGCTTCAGTTCTCCAGCCAGCTCTCGGATATCGCAGGCTGCACCATTTATATTATTACCGTTCCCACACCCCTCAACCAACAGAAAGAACCCGACCTGCATTTCCTGTTACAGGCTTCGCGGCAGGTGGGTAGTGTTTTGAAAAGAGGTGATATCGTGATCTATGAGTCAACTGTTTATCCGGGTTGCACCGAAGAGGATTGTGTGCCTGAACTGGAGAAACAGAGTGGGTTACGGTATAATATTGATTTCTTCTGTGGATACTCGCCGGAACGGATCAATCCCGGTGATAAACAGCGGCCCATCACTTCTATCCGAAAGGTAACATCCGGTTCTACGGAGTCTGTGGCAAGATCGATCGACGATCTGTATGCCAGTGTCATTACTGCGGGTACTTATCTGGCTCCCAGTATGAAAGTGGCCGAAGCCGCCAAAGCCATCGAAAATGCCCAGCGTGATGTGAACATCTCTTTCATGAATGAACTGTCGCTCATCTTCGATCGGATGGGTATCGATACGCAGGAAGTACTGAAAGCCGCCGCCACCAAGTGGAACTTCCTGCCCTTTCAGCCGGGACTGGTGGGTGGACATTGTATCGGCGTTGACCCGCATTACCTGGCACATAAAGCCATGCAGCTGGGTTACCAGCCCAAAGTGATCCTTTCCGGAAGAGAAGTGAACGATGGCATGGGTGTATTCGTTGCCGAAAAGACCATTGCCCTTCTGGCGGCACGTAAAAAAGGGCATTTACCCGGAGCTAAAGTTTTGATCCTCGGTTTTGCTTTCAAAGAGAATTGCTCCGACACCCGTAATACCAAAGTGGTGGATATTTACCATACCCTGCAACATGCAGGACTGCAGGTTACCCTATACGATCCCTGTGTCAGCAGCGAAGCCGTAGCGGAGGAATATGGCATCCAGCTGTCGGATACTTTCTCTTACCAACAAGATGCTGTGATCCTCGCCGTGGCCCACCAGGTCTTTCAACAACTCGATTTCCCCGGTTTCCGAAACAATGGCGCACTCATCTTTGATGCAAAAAGTGTGTTGGATAGAGGGCTCGTTGATGCAAGGCTTTAGGGGGCAATGAGTGAATGAGTGGATGAGTGGATGAGTGAATGTTTTGATCGCTGCTAACCGCATATTCAGATGAAGCAATGGGATTATTGTGAATGGTCAAAGGTGAATAGGCAATGAATCAGCGATTGAGATGCTGGATACTAGATGCTAGATGCTCACTGCTCGAGGCTCAAATCTGAATGCTGCTAACCGCCTACCGCAGGCAGCCGTCCAAAGTTAATTCGCCAATGCGACCTACCCATCAATGAACTGCTCCCCCAAGCTACTCCGAACAAGCCCAAAGCTAAATGCCAACCGCCAAATGCTTCCTTAATCAATGAACTGCTCCCACAAACTACTCCAAACAAGCCAAAGACAAACCAATGAGTGGATGAGTGATTGAGTGAATGATTAATACGCTAATCCGTATGCCGCAGGCAGACGACTTAAAGCCAAATGCTAAATGCTTCATCAATCAAAGAACTGCGCCCCCCAAACTACTCCGAATAAGCCAAATCGCAGTCCCGTTCTGCGGGAGACCAAAGACAAACCAATGAGTGAATGAGTGAATGAGTGGATGAGTGAATGATTAATACGCTAATCCTTATGCTCAGGCAGACGACATAAAGCCCAATGCTCACAGATGAACAAGAAGCCGATGAAGGGAATAATAATTCCTGAGTATTTAATGTTCCTCCTAAAGACCAAAAGATTCAGCGAACCAGAAACCACCTATGAGCATCCAGCATCCAGCAACCAGTATCCAGCAACCAGTATCCAGCATCCAGTATCCAGCATCCAGCAACTCCATCCCCCCCCATTCCTTCACCTGAACATGCGGTTAGCAGTCATCAAAACATTCACTCATTCTATCATTCACTCATTCACTCATTGCCCTATACTCCCCCGGCGAACACCCCATAACCCTCCTGAATGCCGTACTGAAATTGGTGGCGTTTTTATATCCGCAGCGGTGGGCAATTTCTTTGATGCTTTTATAGGAAGCCAGCTCCTGTTTGGCCAGTTCCATTTTTTGCAGTTCCAGGAAACGGTAGGGACTGGTCTGGAACAGGTGATGAAAACCTTTCTCCAGTTTCAGTTTACTCATGCCATGCAGTTGTGCCAGCCACTGGGTATCGGGGGTATCGCGAATATGTTGCTGTATATACTGTTTTACCGAAAACAGTTGCTGGATATCGTCAAGACTGAGTTCTGCGGAGCCGGTTCTGCCATATACATGATTCCGGATCAGCTCTTTGATAAAGGATAAACAGGTATGGTGAAAAGGTAAGGGCTTCGGCGAATAGGAAGCTTGTGTTAATAGCAGGCAGGAACGTACCAGGCGGGTATTTACCCGTCCGATCGTTTGCCAGCAGCTATTGCGTTTGGATGACGGATCCTGGGTGTATTCGGGGTAATGGATCAACAGCAAATGGAGGAACTGGTTATTTTTCCACTCAGATGTGATGACTACTTCATTGCCGCTGCCGATAATAAAATGGGTGGGGTCGAGCAGCAGGGGTGATTCGTTTTCCAGTTGAACACTGCATTCACCGGAAAAAACGATGCCAAATAAACGCGCCGATACCGCTTGTCTCAACTGTAACCTGTCATTTTCTTTAAGCGATGCCACTACATACCAGATATCGGTTGTTACAATGGCCAGGTTTTGTAACAGGATAGCACATTGGGGCGCGGTCCACACGCTTGCCTCGGTACCGGGCAAACGGTAGGGAAGCAGGCGATCAGGGACCTGCTTCGAGCAGACAATCGGCATATCGTTCAGGTACAGCTGCATGGTAAAACAATCGTAAATCTAACTTAGTCCACTTATGTGGGAGGATTTTTTGGAAAAATAGAGTGTTTTCCACCAGAATTAGCGTATAAATACGCTATGCAACATACTTTTTATCTGCTTCTTTTGTCGAAAACTAATCATATGATACCAAATCAAATCTCTCTGCAGGAAGCCATTGCGCTTACCTCCCGTTACCGAACCGCACCTGTTACTGCTGCGTTTTTTTCAGAAGTCTATGATGGCGCATCTGTTCTGGCGCTGCTGAACCAACCGGGTTGTCGGTCTTTTCGCGTATATTTAGGACGAAAGCCCGACCAGCGTATCTGTACCGTATTGGTAGGTGTTGATGCCAACGGACATGATATCCTTCCCCCCACCGGGCCGGCAAACTTTACAGTTGATGAAGGTATTCTGTTGGAAGAAGCCATTCAATGCCCCCCGATCTGTCCAACACCTTCGCCCTTAAATGAATAATATGCGCGATTTTGATATCCTGCTGGTATCTGCCTGCTCTATCCTGTTGCCGCTGATCGTGGCCGCAGGCAGGTACCGGCGTTTATCGTATCGCTACCTGCCCCTGGTCATTTTATTGCTGGCAGGTACACTGAATGAACTCATCAGTTATACAGCGGCACACTGGTGGCATAATAACCAGGTAAATGCCAACGCCTATACCCTCATCGAATACCTGCTCCTGCTCTGGCAACTGCTAAGGATGCAGGCACAGGAAAAAACAATCCTTACCGTTGCCGCACTCGCCGGACTGATCATCTGGCTGGTCGATAATACCTGGTTACATGGCATTAACCAGGCCAATGTTTGGTTCCGGATCAGCGCTTCGCTGATCATGGTGTATTTCAGTATGGATACCATTACGCAATTAATGCTGGGCGGTTTCTCCCCTGTGCTGCATAAGACCGACCTGGCTCTCAGCCTCACTTTCTTCGTATACCATACGTACCGCAGTTTCATCCTGCTGTTCAGCTTTTTTGCCAGTCACCCTTTTTCTGTTGTCAGCCGTCAGTTATGGCTGGCCCTGGCTGTCATTAATATCCTGATTCATATTACTTACACCATTGCCATCCTATGGATACCCAAACAACCATCGATCTCAAGCAGGTATTCCTGACCAGTCTTGGTTTTATGAGTGTACTATTGCTCATCGTTCTGGTAAGCCTGATCCGCCGTTTCCGTCTGCGCCTGCAGCAATACCACCTGCAACTGGCCCGCGAAGTAGAACTGATCGATGCTGAACGAAGAAGAATACATATCGATCTGCATGATGAATTAGGTACGGGCCTTGCCAATATCAGCCTGCTGACGCAGCAGTTACAGCCCCATGACCCTACACCCATTGTTGAAAAGATCTACCACCAGACCCAGCTGCTCCGAACCAGGATCAAAGAGATCGCGTATAATTTTGTGCCGGCTATCCTGGAAACACGCGGCCTGGCTATTGCCATACAGGATCAGGTGGAAGAGATCGCCAGCAACCATCCTGTCTCTATCACCGCCGATATTCAGATCAGGGATCAGCACTATTCCCTCCCTAAATCGGTGCACCTGTACCGGCTGACACGCGAACTGCTCACCAATGCGTTGAAACATGCCTGTTGCAGCCGTATCTCCTTACAGCTAAGGGAGAACAAAGGATCTGTTATTCTTTCCCTCTCCGATAACGGTATCGGTTTTGTACCCGGGCAGCCCGCTACCTGGCTGAAGGGTATGGGTTTATCGCATGTACAGTCCAGGGCAAATATCCTCAAAGCCCGTCTGTCCATCCATTCCCTGCCCGGCACCGGTACAGATATATCCATTCGTATTCCCTTAGAATCGCTGCTGTCATGAATAAAACACCCATCCGGATCCTGTTGGCTGACGATCATGAGCTGTACCTGGATGGCCTTAAAGGGTTCTTCCAGACCCAGTCTGTCTACCAGGTGGTGGCAGCAGCACACAATGGTAAAGAACTGGTAGCCCTGGCCAAAATGCACCAGCCACAGATCATACTCACCGACCTGCGCATGCCCATGCTCAGCGGCGCACAGGCCATTCATCAGATCACCCTGGCCAGTCCCACCTGCAAATGCCTGGTGCTGACCAACTACGAAAACAACAGCTCCGTTATCGAGGCCCTGGAAGCGGGAGCCAGTGGTTATATCACCAAGGATATGCCGAAACAGGAACTCTTTACGGCGCTGGAACAGATCATCCGGGGATTCCCTTATTTCTGCCACAGCACCAATGCAAAAATGGTGAGACTACTTAGCAAAAGCAACTATAACCCATTTTCCCATAAAAGAAAAGCCAGCTTCACGGATCATGAAAGAGACCTGATCTACCTTATATGCCACCAGAATACCAACCAGGAAATTGCAGAGTCCCTTTCCCTCAGCACACGCACCATCGAAAATAGTCGCTCCCGCCTCTTCAGCAAAATGCACGTCAGAACCCCCGCCGGTGTGGTCATCTATGCACTTAAGCATAATATGATATCTCTGGATGATTTGGATGGATGAGGAGAGAATGATAGAATGATAGCATGATAGAATGAGTGAATGGGTAGTCGTGAATCGTCAGTCGTGAGTGGGATTGGGTCTTTGGTCTTTGGTTCCTGCCTGCGGCATGCGACTCCAGCATCTAGCTTTGAGCCACGAGCTGTGAGCGTCACGCATCTAGTATCCAGCATCCCCATTCCCCCATTTCTTTACCAGAACATGCGGTTAGCAGTAATCAAAACATTCACTCATTCTATCATGCTATCATTCTATCATTGTTTCACCAGAACAAGCGGTTAGCACCCATCAAAACATCCACTCATTCACTCATCCACTCATTCACTCATTAATTCTCTCCCTCATACAAAAAACCGCATCCCTCATAACTGCCTGCTGCTAATTTGGCTTTATGAAAAACAGCATACTACAGTTGATCCGGTTGATTTTAATAGGGTTGTATAGTTATGTGGCCTTCGGCAAATGGTTTGCTTTTGGGCGGTTTGTGCATGATATGCATAACCAGCCCTTTGCCCGCTGGTTGGCGGATCTGTTGATAGGGGTGCTGCCCTTGCTGGAGTTGGCGGTGGCGGCTTTGCTCTTTTTTCCGAAGCGGGTTGTATGGGGTTTTCGGTTGTCGGTGGTGCTGATGGGAGCGTTTACCCTGTATGTGGGGGCCGTGTTGCTGGGTGTGTTTGACCGGGTACCCTGTGCCTGTGGAGGTTTTCTGAGTGGCTTGGGTTGGGGGCAGCACCTGGTGGTAAACCTGGTATTGTTGGTGGTATCGGTGGCGGGTTGGTACCTGCATAAAAACAGAAAAATGAAAGAGATGCATGCATCGCAGGGAGTAAGCCGAAAACCTGTATAAAAAAGTAGGCGATATTTCTATCACCAATGTTGCCTAAGGAGCAACACATGGGTTTCTTTTTTTACACTTAAAAAAATCATCATGAAAAAATTATCATCTATCCTTCCAATCCTGGCCCTGCTGATCGCAGTGGCCGGAGCCTTTGCCATGAAGCCGGCACCTAAAAATAACCTGGTGCTGACCTACTATTTCACCGGGGCGGCTGGTCAGGAGTTCGATCCGACCAAGTATGACATCAACCCTCCGTCTGGTGGATGTTCTGGTAATACCCTGGCCTGTGAGGTTCAGGTGCCTGATGGGTATTCCAGTATAGAAGATTACATGACCTGGCTAAATCAACAGCCTAATAAGCAGGTGCTGTTGGATGCGCAGGTTATTACGAAAAGGGATTAAGGGCTCCTAAAAAAGAACACCAATGAACTGTTTTCATTGGTGTTCTTTCATTATTATCTTGGGTTCTGAGGAATACCTGACAATTGAATGATCTCTTCTGGGATCGCAATGGCATACCTTGGATCATTGGGTGGCAGGGTATAGGTCTGACTACCCAGATTTCGTGTAAGGTTGATGCCAGCTCCCTCCATATTTAGTCTTTTCAGGTCCATCCATCTGAGACCACGCATCAGTAATTCTTTTCTCCTTTCGGTTCGTATCATTTGCAGTAAGGCTGGCCCGGATAGGTTTGAGACCGGAATATAAGTTCCCGTCCGCCAGCGGTTCTGCAAAAGGGTATTCAAATCGGAAATAGCCGGTGAGAGGTTGCCCAATTTTGCATTAGCTTCCGCCCGCATCAGGTAAACCTCATCTGTAGCTACGCCACTAAATAGGTTACCTCCTCCTTCATAGCTGCCTTTAAACCCATAAGTTCCATTGCCATTGCTTTTGAAAAACAAGGTTTTGCGCAGATCATTGGGATGATAACTATTGTATAGGTTCGAATCTATCTTTGCCCGGTTAATAGAAATGGGAGACGGAACAGGAATCAGGTTTTCCATGATGACTTCAGTATTGAGCTGCGAAAAAGGAAAGGCGCTGTTTGAATTTAGGGTATTATAGTTGAGCAGTGTGTTTTTGATCTGTAGTGTTTTATCCGCATAGTACAGGCAACTGTCATAGTTTCCCATGGAGAGATAGGTTCTCGCAAGTAATCCATAGGCTGCTGCTCTGGATGGACGCATCACATGGAGCGGGGAAGGTGCCAGGCGTTCAGCTGCCTCTTTCAAATCCTGCAGGATCTGTGTATAGGTTTGTTTCAGGGAGGCTCTGACGGATCTTTCATTGAAATCCTGTGACATGCGCAAGGGTATTCCCATCGCAGTTTCTGCTTTGGCTGGATCATATGGGAGGGTCCAGATGATCGCCGCCTGAAGGAAGGAGCGAGAACGTAATGCCAAAGCTGATCCTTTCACATTGTCCCATTCAGATTGGTTCCCGGCATTTCTTTCAATGGATCTGATATTATCCAAAACAACATTTGTTATATATACCGTGCTGTAAATATTCGACCAGTCATTTTGGTAGTTGGAAAATACGCGGTCGTCCTGCCAGGTGTACTGTCTTCTATAGAATTCTGCTAACGGATTCCAATCTGCCTCAGTCAGGTAGTAGTCATCAGCACTGGTTTCGGCAGCGCCAGGATCGGTGTTATTTAACTTGTAATAGGTATCCAGTAAAGATTGTAGATCACTCAAAGTGCTGGGTACAGAAAGCGCCTGGCTGGGTTTGGTATCCAGGTATTTTGTGCAGGCCTCCATCAGTAGCGAAGTCATCATTAAAAAACCAATCGTATATCTATATTGTCGTTTCATGGTTATGTTTTTGGTGATTAAAAACTAAGGTTGCATCCCAGTGCAAAAGCAGCTGAAGGAGGGATGGTGTTATCGAGGTAATCAGGATCCAGTTTTGCTTTATTGGCCCTCCAGAGTATACCCAGGTTACTGGCATTGACAAATAACCTGATACGCCTGAATACAGTGTTTGTCCTTTTGTCTGGTGTATAGTCGTAACTCAGGGTAATATATTGCAGTCGGATATGATCTCCTTTTTCCACCATGGGCTCGGAGCCCTGGTAAAAAACATCCCTGTTTGATACTGCCGGATAGATCATGGAAGGAACTGTTGTGTTGTTTTCATCGCCAGGATTCTGCCATCTTCCGGCAAAATCTGCATGGCCTCCTCCATTATTGAATAGCGTATAGTAGCTAATGGTACTGCGCCGGAAATAATACCCTGTTTTGCCTACGATATTTACAGCCAGTGCAAACCGTCCATAGGTGAACGTGTTTCTTACCGCCAGTTGTGATAAGGGGACTGCTGAACCATTGTATACCACATTCTGGAGGGAGTCCCCCACCAATGCCGTATAGTTGGTACTCAATTGTTTTTGGAAGATACCTTGTGGATTGCCTGTAAGCGGATCCAGACCTGCGAAGGGATAGGAGAATACGGAATACACCGGGTAGCCCTGTAAAGGAGAAAGAGCGTAGGTTCCGGAACTTAATATGTAACTTGAAGCCCTGGCGGTATTGGTATAGTATTCAGTTATCTTGTTTTTTGCCATGTTCCACATCAGTGTGGTTTGCCATTTGAATTTCCGGTTGATATTCAGGCTGTTTACTTCCAGATCCCATCCCGAACCCTTCATTGAAGCGGTATTTTTTACTAGTGTACTTGCAATCACACCGGTATAGTCTATGGGCGTTAGTCCAGAGAGATCTTTTCCAGTTTTAGAGAAATATTCAATGGTGCCAGTAAACCGGTTGCCAGGTGTTTTAAATTCCAGTCGGATATTGAACTGCCCAGATCTTTCCCAGCGCAGGTCGGGGTTGCCGTACTGGCTGATGGTTGACATGGGTGTTTGCGTATAGGGCGAGGTGAATAGGTACGTTATGGTTGTTAAAGCAGATTGATTGGGATTGATATTCCCGCTATATCCATAACTCATGTTCAGTTTGAGGTAGGGCAACCACCTGACGGAGTAGAATTTTTCCCTGGAAAGCTGCCAGGAAACGCCCGCTGACCAGAGTGGTGTCCATTTCTGGTTGGTGTTCACTCCAAAAATATTGGAAGCATCCCGACGGCCACTGGCTGAGACCGTATAACGATCCAGGAAAGTCCAGGCCAGATTAGCATAAGCGGACACATAACGTTTATTCAACCTGGAGAGAAAACTATTACTGGGTATAAATGAGGAGAACCCGGAAACCAGCTGCGGATAGGTCGTCGTATAGTCCACGTTGACAGAAGTCAGGTTATCGGGGTTATATCCGTAGGTCCGGTAGGTATTGGTGTTGGTAGTCACTTCCCTTATTTCCGCCCCTGCCAAACCGCTGAGCCGGTGGTTTTTCCAGCTGCGGTTGTACTGGAACTGCGCCCGGTAGTTCTTTGCTTCCATCAGTATATTGGATTGGTCAAGGATCCCGCCTATGGGCACTTTGTTGGTTTTCTGGCCGGTGGTATAATTGATCTGGGTGAAGTTGTTAATAGTATTCCTGGTAAAAAAACTTTCCTTGTCGAAGAGGGTCTGGTTTGAGATACGCTGGTTTTCATACCGGTATTGGAATTCCGCTGTCCAGTCCCGGGAGATCCTGTAAGTAAGATTGGCAAATGCCATCAGATCGTAACGGTTACTGGTAGTAACTGTATGTTTATAGTCCTCCAGCGGGTAATATTTCCAGTCGAGCAGTTTACCCTGACCCACTGTATCGAGATAGGTCTGGCGATAGGATTTATTCAAGGCCAGTGCATTACCGTTTTCATCCGCGAGCCTGGCATAGGGATACAGGGAAACGCCTGTTCCTGAGGTGATGGAACCATACCCATTCTGACCGCTGCCATTGGTGTTTTGGGTATAGGATAAACCAGCAGTGAGCTGCAGCCTGGAATTCAGGCGGATGGTATTTTCACTACGCAGGCTGATCCGTTCCAGTGAGGCGGACAGTTCAGAGATATTGCGGTCATAGCCTCCGGAAAGCGACCATGCTGTTTTTGAATTCCCACCACGGAGCGATAGGGCATATTGTTGTTGAATAGCGGTCTGATAGATGTATTTCTGAAAATCATTTCTCACATCAATCTTACGCAGTTCATTGATCCTGGCATCTGCTTCTGCGGGTGTTAGTTGCCCATTGTTTTTTTTGATCAGCAATTCTATCACCGGGGATAAGGCCGGTTTAGTTACTGAATTGATACTCGTGTTATAGAACCCTTTGCCATAGAGGAACTGTTCCACATCGATATAATCGGTGGAACTGATGGGACGTGTATACCAGATATCCGGTTTGGCTGTCAGGGACAGATTGGAGGAAAATTCGATGGTGGTGGGCTGGTTAAAATGCCCTTTTTTAGTAGTAATGACGATCACCCCATTTCCTGCACGTGTTCCCCAGATGGCCGCTGCCGCTGCATCTTTCAGCAGGGTAACCGATTCAACGTCATTTGGGTTGAGGTTGTTCAGGTCACCATCATAGGGAAAATTGTCCAGTATGATCAGCGGATCTTTCGGTCCTCCAATAGTGCTCAGGCCGCGGATCATGATGCCCGTAGAAAAGGAGTTGGCTCTTTTTTTATCAATGGTTAAACCATTGGCAATCCCATCCAGCCTTGCCAGTACAGAAGTGCCTACCTGTTCATTGAAGAGGCGGTTACTGACGAGGGCAAAGGAACCGGTGGCTTTGTCCCTGGATACTGACTGATAACCGGTTTGGACGATCACTTCCTGGAGGATCTCGCCGTTGCCGGTCATCCGGATAAGCATGGGCTGAACCAGGGACACGTTTACCGGGAGACTCATTCTTGGATAACCAATGTATTCAATGATCAGTGTATCTTTTGGATACCGGCAGGTAAGCGTAAAGGAGCCGTCGGTAGCTGAAATGGTTTGGCTCTTTGATTGCTTCAGGGCGATCCTGGCTCCCACCAGGAGGGAGCTGTCTGAACCGATAAGGGTTCCATTGATCTGGAAGCCCTGCTGTGCTTGTAACCCGCTGCATGTTATCAGCAGGCAATTAAAAAGTAGGATCAGGTATTTTTTCATAGCGGTTTAGTTTTTGGGTTGATAGGATGGATTCTCTGTCAATACGAATACGGCAAGCTTTCTTTTTGCAGGAGAGAGTCTTAGCTGAAAAGGGATCAATGCTTCTCTTAATAAGTCCGGATCAGAAAGCGCTTTGAATGGAATAACCAGGTCTAACGGATAGTCTATCCCAGTTTCATTGAGGATGATGGCTTTTCCCGGTGAGGGCTGTGATGCACTATTGCAGATGGCTGTAATGGCCTGCATGCTATGCCCTTGCATGAATACACTGTCTGAAAGATTGTCTTTCCTGTAAGCTGGTCTTTCTGCTTTAGATCGGGCAGGCCCATTCCCCTCAGTAGTAAGAACATAGCAGGGCATTTCCCTGTTTTGCCAGGAACCCAGCAGGGGAGAAGCAGATTGCAGGGAGGTTCTCAGGTCTTCCAATACCAAAGAATCCGGGCAGTTTTCTGGAAATATGCCTTCGTAACAATAGAGATTATTGCGTTTCCACTTATCCGGATCGGTTGTTCTATCCAGGTAACGGTTTGGATCCGGTATGTCGAGCATCACCCGGTTAGCCTCAAATTTCCAGGCATATTGGAAGAGGCTTAAAAGCCCCCAGTTAATATAATAGACCCTTTTGGTCCCCGCGCTCAGTTGGGTTCCGCGCCTGGTACCCAGTCCATTTACCTGTCTGGTAAAGAGGTTCTGCCGCAGAAAGAGTCCAGGATCCGAGGCCGCCAGTTGACTACGTAGCGGTGTGGTGGGGTCAAATTCCAGCAGGTCTCTTTTTAGCGGAAGGGTGATCCCTTTATCAGATAATGCAGCCTGCAGGTTGGCAGGGGTGATGGCGTATGCTTCGGTAATGGCCATAACCTTCCCGTTTTTGATCCAGACCTCATGGGGTAAGAGATTGTGCGGAAAGGCTTTGTGTAGAACAGTATCACCCACCAGAAAGGGTAAGCGAATATGCTTTGCCCTTGGGTTGATTTTTAGGAACCGACCGATGGCTGCAGCCGGTTCAGTGCTGACCACCAGAAAAGAGACTGCATCTCCAAAATGGTTTTGAAGCGAATCCAGCATGGGCAGGGCAGCGATACAGGAGCCGCACCTGGTGTCGAAGAAATCGAGGATGATCAATTTCCCTGTTTCTGCATTCAGTTGATAGGAAGAATAAGATGTATTGAGGATGGGGCTAAGGAGTTTGTCCGGCACCCGATCCCCGACAGTAAGTGGTTGTACAGTTTGCGCAAACAGCCATTGTTGGCACAAAACTGCCAATAAGCAAAGCAAGTATTTCATTTTGCAGTAGTGGTTTTGTGTTGTTAAAACGGAAGCTGCCATCAGGCTGCGACCAGGATTGAGTTCCAGCATGCAGAAGCCTTAGAAAAGCTATCTGCTATGGGATATGAAGTATCAGCAGCGGAACGGATGCTGCCAGTGAGAACACTTTTTTGTGCAACATTCCGTAATGGGCATAATAATAACAGTAAGCAAAGAATTCGGATCATTTGCAGTAGTTTTAGGTTTGTACAATAGATTGAGGATCAGCAATTAGACCACTGCTTTACACCGGGTTCTTGGGCTTTTTGGCATACTGTGTCTTCAATAGGCACAGGGCCTGTCCGATGGGTGAGGGTAAGAGGCGGTTTTTCAGGCAATGATTTTTATAGACACAGATGGCTTTGGGCAGTATCGGAAAACGTTCTTTATGCGGATGCCGTTTCAGCAACAGGTAATACAATACCCCTGACTGTACTTCCCTGCGCTGGTTAGCAGGCAGTTGTATGGGGGTTGGGTGTTGGTGGTTGGGCATGAAGGAGTATATAAAGTTGATAAAGTATATATAGTCAATAAAGTATATCGGTATCTCTGTTAACCTGCAGCGGTTCCTGGGCCGCTGCTGATGGTTGTATTGATGCGGTTATCAACTGTTGCTGCTGAAAGACGGTTTCCCGCCGATAAGCCTGCATCAAATACTGTGTCTTTTCAAATACTTGCCTATAGGTGATTGAGTGGTAGCTGCAGAATCTTCAATTTTAAATCACCTATACCAGACAGCATTGAAAACCAAAATAGACAGTTACGTAATAGAGCGGGTGAAAGAGAAAAGGATCGAAAACGGTCTTTCTCAGTCCGACCTTGCCTATGAACTGGGTATGTCTGTTGGTTTTATCGGCAAAGTGGAGAGTAAGAACTATCCCGCACACTACAATCTCCGCCACCTCAACGACCTCGCCAGGATCCTCGGCTGCAGCCCACAGGACTTCCTGCCCAAAAAACCGATCTAACCATACAATCCAACAATCACGGGGGGAGTTTAGCTAAGATAGCTGCTTTTTTGATACTTCCCTATGGGTGAGTGATATTTTTTTCTGGAAATATGTCAGGGGGGAGGAGATAATGATAGAATGATAGTATGATAGAATGATAGAATGGGTGTTTGGGCTTGCTTCATTCGCTCATTGATTTCCAGCAGCTAGCCTTTGTGTGAGGTATTTTTTCACCGCGGAGAACATGAGGAGCAGCGTTTTCGCAGAGCGACTCCGATTATATGAAGTGGTTAATACAACGCGTTAGTGTCTAGAATCCAGTAGCCAGTATCTAGCATCCAGTATCCAGCCTACCCATTTACAATCCCCCCATTGCTTCACCCGAACATGCGGTTAGCAGTAATAAAACATTCACTCATTCTATCATCCACTCATTCACTCATTAATTTCCAGTATCTTACTCCAAATCAACCAAAGACCACATTATTTAACCTGTCTTAAATACCCTCCATAGCCACTTTTGGCATATAAATCGGCCAGTTGAAGCAGTTGTTGCTGGTTGATGAACCCCATCCGGTAGGCCACTTCCTCTATGCAGCCGATCTTCTGGCTCTGCCTTTTCTCTATCACCCGTACAAACTCCGAAGCATCAGCCAGTGAATCAAAGGTCCCTGTATCCAGCCAGGCAGTGCCTCTGTTCATGATGCCCACCTGTAGTTTACCCTGTTGCAGGTATACCCTGTTAACATCTGTGATCTCATACTCACCCCGGGCAGAAGGGGCAATATTTTTTGCGATCTCCACTACGCTGTTATCATAAAAATACAGACCCGGCACCGCATAACTGGACTTGGGAAGTGCCGGTTTCTCTTCGATGGAGACAGCTCTGTTCTTCTCATCAAATTCCACCACCCCATAACGCTCGGGATCATTCACCTCATAGGCAAATACGGCAGCGCCGTCTACATCGTTAAACGATTGCACCAGTTTGCTGAAGCCTGCTCCGTAAAAGATATTATCTCCCAGTATCAACGCCACTTTATCCTGACCGATGAACTTCTCCCCGATCACAAAAGCCTGTGCCAGTCCGTTGGGCACGGCCTGTACGGCATATTCAAACCGGCAGCCCAGCTCAGCGCCATTACCCAGCAAACGCTGGAACTGTGCAGCATCTTCGGGTGTGGTGATGATCAGTATCTCATGGATACCCGCCAGCATCAATACCGAGAGCGGGTAGTAGATCATGGGTTTATCATACACCGGCATCAACTGTTTGCTGATACCCTTGGTGATGGGGTACAATCTGGTACCGGATCCGCCTGCCAGTATAATGCCTTTCATAATGTAAAATATAGAGAGTTTGCTGCCTCTTGTAAACGGGGCAATATGGTGTCTTTCTTTGATAATATTAATTCACCCTCTGGTAGCCCCCAATTGATTGATAGGGAGGGGTCGTTATAGATCACGCCAGCCTCTGCCGGTGGATGATAATAATTGTCACACTTGTAAAAGAAAACTGCTTCTTCACTCAGCACAACAAAACCATGGCCGAAGCCACGAGGAACAAATAATTGGGTATGGCTATCTTCGGATAATTCTACGGCAATATGTTTTCCAAAGGTTGGAGACTCCTTTCGAAGATCTACTGCTACATCTAATACCTTACCTTGTAATACCCTTACAAGTTTTGCTTGTGTATGTTGTCCCAGTTGACAATGTAACCCACGCAGTACTCCCTTTTGTGAGCGTGATTGATTATCCTGGACGAAATTGATGTCAAGCCCCGTTTTATCCAAAAAAGTTTTTCGGTTAAAACTCTCGAAAAAATAACCCCGATGATCACCATGAAAGCTATCATGAATGAGGAAGCAGCCGGGCAAAATGGTTTCTTCAATTCTCATAATTATCTGTTGGTGTACATGGACTGGTAATAATGCTGGTAGGCCCCGCTGGTAACATGCTCCAGC
>NZ_JBIQXQ010000006.1:0-2286 GCF_058231045.1 Sediminibacterium sp. FW305-C-269
CAGACCAGTAAGAGTAGTTGTACTTACTGTTCCAGCAGATACAGTTCCGCTCGTAGTCAGGCCGCTAAGACCATTTATGGTTGTGATATTCGCAGTTGACGCACTCAGAGTTCCGGCTGTTACTGTGCCGCTGGTAGTCAAGCCACTCAAGCCATTTAAGGTAGCAATATTCGCAGTTGATGAACTTAAAGTTCCGGCTGTCACTGTACCACTTGCTGTCAGATCATTCAGACCTGTAAGAGTAGTTGTACTTACTGTTCCAGCAGATACAGTTCCGCTAGTAGTCAGACCACTTAAGCCATTTAAGGTTGTGATATTCGCAGTCGATGCACTCAAAGTTCCAGCTGTCACTGTGCCACTCGCTGTCAAGCCACTCAAGCCGCTCAGGTTCGTGATCGTTGCATTGGTCGAACTTAAAGTTCCGGCCGTTACTGTGCCGCTGGTAGTCAGACCACTCAAGCCACTCAGATTCGTGATCGTTGCATTGGTCGAACTTACTGTTCCGGCAGTTACAGTGCCGCTGGTAGTCAAACCGTTCAAGCCGCTTAGGTTCGTGATCGTCGCATTGGTCGAACTTACCGTTCCGGCTGTTACTGTGCCACTTGCTGTCAGATTATTCAGACCTGTAAGAGTAGTTGTGCTTACTGATCCAGCAGATACTGTTCCACTAGTAGTCAAGCCACTCAAGCCATTTAAGGTAGCAATATTCGCAGTTGATGTACTCAAAGTTCCGGCCGTTACTGTGCCTGATGCAGTCAGGTCATTCAGACCTGTAAGAGTAGTTGTACTTACTGTTCCAGCAGATACAGTTCCGCTCGTAGTCAGGCCGCTAAGACCATTTAAGGTTGTGATATTCGCAGTTGATGTACTCAGAGTTCCGGCTGTTACTGTGCCACTGGTTGTGAGGTCACTCAGACCTGTAAGAGTAGTGGTACTTAATGTTCCAGCAGATACAGTTCCACTCGTGGTCAAACCACTCAGACCATTTAAGGTTGTGATATTCGCAGTTGATGCACTCAGAGTTCCAGCTGTCACTGTGCCACTGGTGGTCAGGCCACTCAAGCCGCTCAGGTTCGTAATCGTTGCATTGGTCGAACTTAAAGTTCCGGCCGTTACTGTGCCGCTGGTAGTCAGACCACTCAAGCCACTCAGATTCGTGATCGTTGCATTGGTCGAACTTACTGTTCCGGCAGTTACAGTGCCGCTGGTAGTCAAACCGTTCAAGCCGCTTAGGTTCGTGATCGTCGCATTGGTCGAACTTACCGTTCCGGCTGTTACTGTGCCACTTGCTGTCAGATCATTCAGACCTGTAAGAGTAGTTGTGCTTACTGATCCAGCAGATACTGTTCCACTAGTAGTCAAGCCACTCAAGCCATTTAAGGTAGCAATATTCGCAGTTGATGTACTCAAAGTTCCGGCCGTTACTGTGCCTGATGCAGTCAGGTCATTCAGACCTGTAAGAGTAGTTGTACTTACTGTACCAGCAGATACTGTTCCGCTCGTGGCCAGACCACTTAAGCCATTTAAAGTTGTGATATTCGCAGTTGAAGAACTCAGAGTTCCGGCTGTTACTGTGCCACTGGTTGTGAGGTCACTCAAGCCGCTCAAGTTCGTGATCGTTGCATTGGTCGAACTTATTGTTCCAGACGTTACTGTGCCGGATACGGTCAGGTTATTTACACCATTGATCGTTGTAGTACTCACTGATCCAGCAGATACTGTTCCACTAGTAGTCAAGCCACTCAAGCCATTTAAGGTAGCAATATTTGCAGTTGATGTACTCAGAGTTCCGGCTGTTACTGTGCCTGATGCAGTCAGGTCATTCAGACCTGTAAGAGTAGTTGTACTTACTGTTCCAGCAGATACAGTTCCGCTCGTAGTCAAACCACTCAGACCATTTAAGGTTGTGATATTCGCAGTCGATGCACTCAAAGTTCCAGCTGCTACTGTGCCTGATGCAGTCAGGTTATTTACACCATTTATTGTTGTAGTACTTACTGTTCCAGCAGATACAGTTCCACTCGTGGTCAAGCTGCTCAGGCCATTTAAGGTAGCAATATTCGCAGTTGATGCACTCAAAGTTCCAGCTATCACTGTGCCACTGGTGGTAAGACCGTTCAAGCCATTCAGGTTCGTAATCGTTGCGTTGGTCGAACTTAAAGTTCCGGCCGTTACAATTCCACTTGCTGTCAGATCATTAAGACCACTGAGAGTAGTTGTGCTTACTGATCCAGCAGATACTGTTCCACTAGTAGTCAAGCCACTCAAGCCATTTAAGGTAGCAAT
>NZ_JBIQXQ010000007.1:0-682 GCF_058231045.1 Sediminibacterium sp. FW305-C-269
GGTACTTACAGTATTACAGCATCTTCAGCGACCGGATCTACCGTATCCAACTATACGATCAGTTATGTATCCGGCACTTTAACGGTAACGGCAGCACCATTGACCATTACAGCGAATGACCAGAGTAAAGTCTATGGCGTAACAGGTAACCTGGGCAGCAGTGCCTTTAGTGTAACTGGTTTGGCTTCTGGTGAGACTATCAGTAGTGTTACATTGAGCAGCCCAGGTACTTTGTCAACCGCTGCAGTGGCTACTTACACTATTACAGCGTCTTCAGCGACCGGATCTACCGTATCCAACTATACGATCAGTTATGTATCCGGTACTTTAACGGTGACCGCTGCTCCATTGACCATCACGGCGAATGATCAGAATAAGGTTTATGGCGTAACAGGTAACCTGGGTAGCAGTGCCTTTAGTGTAACGGGCTTGGCAGCAGGTGAGAGTATCAGCAGCGTTACTTTGGCTAGTCCGGGTACCTTGTCAACCGCTGCAGTGGCTACTTACAGTATTACCGTTTCCAGCGCAACGGGATCAACCGTATCCAACTATTCGATCAATTATGTGTCCGGTACTTTAACGGTAACGGCAGCACCATTGACCATTACAGCGAATGACCAGAGCAAGGTCTATGGTGTAACAGGTAACCTGGGCAGCAGTGCCTTTAGTGTAACGGGATTGG
>NZ_JBIQXQ010000008.1:0-665 GCF_058231045.1 Sediminibacterium sp. FW305-C-269
TTTCCTTTATGAAAGATCAGGTCGATGGCCAACGCATGGTCCTTTACATAGAGCCAGTCACGCGTGTACTGACCATCTCCATAAACCGGCAACGGTTTTTCGTGAATGATGTTATTGATGAACAGCGGGATCAGTTTTTCAGGAAAATGATTCGGACCGTAATTGTTGGAACAATTGGATACGATCGTCTGCATATGATAGGTCTCCCGGTAAGCCCTCACAAAATGGTCGGAAGAAGCTTTACTGGCCGAGTAGGGTGAGTTGGGGGCATAGGGAGTGGTTTCGGTAAAGAAACCTGTATCGCCCAGGCTGCCATACACTTCATCGGTAGAGATATGGTAAAAAAGATGTTTCGAATAATCGGCTTTCCAGTAATCCCTGGCCGTATTCAGCAGGTTCACCGTGCCGATGATATTGGTGTATACAAAGTCAAGCGGCGAAACAATGGAACGGTCCACATGCGATTCTGCCGCCAGGTGGATCACATCGCTGACCTGGTAGGTCTCAAATACCTGTTTCAGCGCATCAATATCCAGGATATTGGTTTTGGAGAACACATAATTGGGAGCTTTCTCAATATCGGCCAGGTTTTCCAGGTTGCCGGCATAGGTCAAAGCATCCAGGTTGATGATCCGGTAATCCGGGTATTTGTTCACCAGTAAACG
>NZ_JBIQXQ010000009.1:0-587 GCF_058231045.1 Sediminibacterium sp. FW305-C-269
TAAAGCTGTTATTGTCACTTGATGACTGCCACTGAATCGTACCCGTATAGCCCGTCAATGTTAAGGTGTTAGAGTTCAAACCGGAACATACTGTCACTCCACCACCGCTGATCGTTCCAGCAACGCTGACCGCTGTAACGGTGATGGCTGTACTTGAGCTGACTGCTGAAGTACATACACTACTGGTCACCACTGCACGGTAATAAGTGGTCGAGGTCAGGTTCGATGCCGTATAACTTGCACCTGTCTGGCCAGCAATATCACTGAAGCTGTTATTGTCACTTGATGATTGCCATTGAATTGTTCCTGTATAACCGGTCAGATTCAATGTAGTACTGTTCGAACCAGAACATACTGTTACTCCACCGCCACTGATCGTTCCAGCAACACTAACCGCTGTAACGGTGATAGCCGTACTTGAGCTAATCGCAGAGGTACATACACCGCTGGTCACCACTGCACGGTAATAAGTCGTAGCAGTTAAGTTCGTTGCCGTATAACTTGCACCTGTCTGGCCAGCAATATTATTGAAGCTATTATTATCGGTAGATGACTGCCACTGAATCGTACCGGTATATCCAGTCAAG